>CBFCZY010000012.1:0-96531 GCA_965602905.1 uncultured bacterium
TTAGTATCGTAGTTTTTAGCTGTGGTTTGTGGGCTAAGCGCCCGCCAACCACTAGCCTTCTTACTTCCCTAGTTTTTCAAATATAATCAAGTGCTGGTATCCTGAAATTTTGCGAAATTGGCTCGACTTCTCTATATCTGAGATGCACTGCTCTATCTTAGGGATTTGGTAGTCACTCACCGACCTTGAAAGCACCAAATAGTCCACATGTCCCGCAGGTTTTACCTTGGTGAAGTCTTCATCACAGGGGATATAGCTGATGGGTTTCCCATCAATAAGCTCTGGGACCTTAGCATGCTCATCTTTTAGGCCAAAGATCTGTTGGCTTAAAATCTGGACATTGCGCCGCATAAAATGAGGACCGAGGTAGTCTTGCACGGCCAGTTCTGCCGTTGGGTGCGCAGCGTTAAAACGTACAATTTCACTCTCCACTTCAAAATGCATTTTTTCAGGAAGCGCCGCAAAGAGATACCTTGGGGCACTCCGTGGGAGCTCGGTCACAGCAAAGGTAATGGCCAGCAATATGAAAATTTGAAAGCCTTTGCCCCTAGGCAATTTAAAGGGCAGACCTGTTTTTTTAAGGTCTTTGATCGATATAATTACACTTAGAAAGAGCAAGGTTCCACTGACATCATCATAGTGATAGTGGGCCGAAAACATGGTGGGCAGGCCCGCTATGAGGTTCACACCAATGGCAGGCCCAGCCATAATTCCATTGCGCCAGAAGATCAAAGGCAGAAAGCCTAAAGGAACTAGGAGCTTAAATAGATAAAGAATCTTTTTTAAGGGCTCGGCAAAGGGGTCTATCAGCCTGATACTCCACACAGGTGTTGAATCCCGCACGTAAGGCATGATCTGAAACATGGTTACGTAAATGGCCAGGATCCCCATAACCATTAAAAATACAGCTTGCACAGGCCTTTCTTTAATTAGAAAACGGTGCAGACCCACACCAATCAACACTGCCCCTAGGATTTCTTTAAAGCCCAAGAGAAAAACTCCCAGCAGAGCAGCCCAGACCCAGCGGTCTTTCTTAATCATCAAATAAAAGGCCGCAACAAAAGGTAGAGAGAGGCTATTTGGCTGGAATTCAAACCTCATAGAATTGACCACAGGGCTGTATAATACAAGCCAACCACTGGTCAAAATCAAGGCCCAAAATCGAGCTTGCTCCTTATCTTTTAACTCAAAAACTAAAACCCGATAAAAGACCAAAGGAGTAACAGCAAAGCAAACCAGTTTGGCAGCCATCATCCAGTGAAAGGAGGGGTAAATTTTGTAAAAAATCCCCAGTAAACTAAAACTAGGGGAGAAGTGAATCCCAAAGCTGTGCATCTTCAAGATGGAGCTATAGTGTTCCCCATTGGCAGCGTTATAGAGTAGATTCGAAAAAATCCCACTGTCCCAAGTGGACATTTGAAAGGCATAATAACGAAGAATAACAATGGCTAGCCAAAGCAGCCCTTGCAAAACAAAAAAGCCAATCAAAAGGGTACGGATTTTTTTAACCGCTAAAACTTGAACCAGTAATCTTTGCAGGCTACCAAAATTTTCGTAGAAATTACCCTTTGCTATCCAGATGCCAATTTCAACTAAACAAAACAAAGCAGGCAGAGCAAAGAAATCAGAAGGCCCCACACCAGCCCACCAAATGGCAAAGGTAAGACCCAGCCAAAGCAAAAAACGGTTGCGCCAGTGGGTAAAAAAATTCATTTGGTTGGGCATGGTTAGACCTTTTTGTTCTTTAGCTTTGCTGTTGATTCCACAGGTACGTCAGCTTAATAGAATCTTTTAGAGGTGTCCAGACCTCCAGCCCCAAAGCCTTGGCCTTGCTCACACTGGGCAGATACTTATGCCTTAAATCACTGGAGGCTTTTGTCATTGGTCCCTGCACTTCCAGTTTTTCAGGTGAAGACTCTGAAACCATATTTGCAAGTTCTGCAATGCTCAAACCTTGGTCAGAGCCTAAATTATAGGCCTCGCCTGCATTCCCCTTTAAGAGGAGAGTCCAAAGCCAAATGGCCAGATCTTCACCGTAGAGATAAGACCTCATTGCCAGCCCGTCCCCTTTAATCAAAATGGGTTTGTTTTTTAAAACATCACCAATAAAATTCCCCACAGCAAAGTGGGTATCTATGGGCAAATAGGGTCCCACAAAGGCAAAACCACGGGCTGCCACGCAATCAAAACCGTGATGCTTGCCCAAGATAAAGCCAAAGAGTTCGGCCGTCCGTTTCGCATTTCCGTAAGCCGTTGTGGGGTTAGTGGCGTCAGGCGCGCCTTGGTAAGTCTCTGGGATCAAATCAATTTCTTGGGGCTGCTCGCCGTAGACCGCACCAGAGCTAACATTAAGGAATTTTTTAACCTTACTCTTTGCGGCAAAATTCAAGATGTTTTTGGTTCCCTCTAAAATCACATCCATCATCAACATAGGGTCTTCCTCATTGAGCTTGGCGCTCGCTTCTGTGGCTGCGTGAATCACCAAATCAAAGGTTTTTGTAGACTCTAAAGGCTCCCTTACATCCCCTTTTATAAAAGAGATGGAGGGGTGATCAAAGTGAGGGAAGTCTTTTAAAAATCGCTCTGGATCTCGTGAAAGAATGGTAACTTGAGTCTTGAGGCTGAGGTTTTCCACCAACCAAAGATGGCTTTCTAGTAGCCATTTTCCAAAAAACCCCGTGCCCCCTGAAATAAATATAGAGGCATTTTGCCACTTCTCCCAAAGGATTTTCAATTGTGCTTCTTGGAGTTTATGTATCTTCAGGTTCATAAAAATCTCTTTTAAATAATTGGTCTATAATATTAAGCTATAGTGCCCTTAGTTTTGACTAAAATCCTTAGATAGTCGAGTCCTTTTTGAGCTGGCTGGACATGGTTTCTTATTGATAAAAACTGCTTTGTCAGGTAGGCTGACTCAAAAAACAACTAAAATTATCGAGAATCTTTGATGTTAGATCAGTATCCAAAAATTGCCATTTATGGCGCAGGAAATAACTGCAATAAATTAATCAATTTATTGGGCGCTGAGAAAATTGCCTATATTTTGGATGCCAACCAGTCTGGGCAAATGCAGGGCATTCCTATCCACAAATTCTCAGAAGTAAACTGGTCTAGTTTGGAGCTCGTTCCTGTTCTAATATCTATTTTCAATCGTGCTGTCGACCTTACCCAATTCAAACCCATGCTACTGGAAAAAAACTTTCCTCAAGTTTTGAACATGCTGGATATTAGCGAAGAGTTGGATGGGCGAATCGACCTCTTTTGGGGCAATGACGTAAAAACAGAACCGACGGCAGAAGAAAAAGAAAAGGTTTTTGCTATTTTAGGCGACGAAAAAAGCAAAAAAGTATTTGAGGAATTCCTAGAATTTAGGCGCAGTGGCGGGACAGAATCACAGTGTACCCTTGAAAGCGGGCCGCAATACCTAGAAAAAGAACTCTTTGATTTTTCATCAATAAAACGAATTATCGACTGTGGTGCCTTTGATGGCGACACCCTAAATGACTTCTCTCAGGCCTGCCCTGTTGAGGCCTATGTTGCCTTTGAGCCTGACCCGAAAAATTATATGCCCTTAGCCAGCCGTGGCCTAGAATTTGAGCAAATTAAGAACCTCTCTTTGCTACCCTGTGGCGTTTGGTCTTCCATTGACCAACTTTCCTTTTCCGCAGATGGCGAAGCGGGCCAAATTGTTGGCGCCGACTCGAAGACCCAAGACACGGTTGTTATCCAGTGTGTTAGTATTGATGAAGCCCTGCCTCATTTTACCCCTGACTTGATTAAAATGGATATTGAAGGCGCTGAAGATGAAGCTCTAAAGGGGGCCAGAAAGACGATCCAAAAAGATAAGCCCATCTTGACCCTTTCGCTTTACCATCGTCCCACAGATTTTTGGACTCTGATTCTTCAGATCAACGAAATGAACCCAGACTACAGATTTTATTTACGAACCTACATGTATAACTATTTTGATACTGTTGTTTTCGCAATTTAAGAGCTAAGAACAAGCAAAAGCCAAACCCTAAAAAATTTAAAACAAAATTCCTCATCCAAGCTCAGTTATGAAAAAAAAAATAAGCATTATAACTCCCAGTTATAACGAAGAGGAAAACATTGAAGACATTGTCCATGCCGTGCAAAAGGTCATGGAAGGCCTACCTCAGTACGATTACGAGCACATTTTAATTGATAACGACTCTAAGGATTCTACCCCAACCTTACTAAAAAAACTCGCCGCCGAAGATAACCGTGTGAAGGTGATTTTAAATGCTCGGAATTTTGGCCAGTCAAAAAGCCCTGCTCACGCTATTTTCCAAGCTACAGGCGACGCTATCATTGGTTTAGTTGCAGATTTCCAAGACCCACCAGAAATGATCCCTGAATTCCTTAAACACTGGGAAGCTGGGGCTAAGGTTGTCGCTGCCGTAAAAAGGAAATCCAAGGAAAACTGGATCATCTTTTTACTTCGCAAGCTTTACTACAAGATTCTAGACCGCATTGCAGAAGCGCCTGTGATTAAAGATTTTACAGGCTTTGGCCTTTACGACAAAAAAATTGTCGATTTAATTCACGACTATGACGACCCCAATCCCTATTTCAGGGGCCTACTTTCTGATTTTGGTTATGATATTGTAAGGGTTCCCTACGACCAACCAGTAAGGCAAAAGGGAGAGTCCACCAATAACTTTTTTACCCTCTTTGACATGGCTCTTTTGGGTACAACCTACCAATCGAAAGCCCCTTTGCGGATTGTTACCTTTATTGGTTTTGCCTCTTCTTGTCTCAGTATGTTTTTAGCCATTGGTTATACGGTCTATAAAATCCTCTATTGGGCTGAAGTCCCCTTTGGGATCACCCCCTTGCTGGTTGGGGGGTTTTTCTTCTTCTCCATTCAAATGCTTTTTCTTGGCCTCGTCGGTGAATACATCGCTTCCATTCACACAAGACTCATCAAAAAGCCCTTAGTTATCGAGCGGGAACGCATCAACTTTGATAAAGAACTAGGAGAGTAACCCTTGGATAAGGCCGTACTTTTTGATCTTGATGGAACTCTGGTGGATTCAGGGCCAGGCATTTTAGCTGCCTTGGAATTTGCCTTCTCTTCGACCAATTTAATAGCAGAGTTTGAAAAGACTCCCATTGCTGTTATTAGAACCATGTTGGGGCCTCGCATTGAGATCATTGTAAGGCAAATTTTTGCCCAAATTAGCGAAGAAGAACTAAAAAAGGTTGTTGGGTTTTTCAGGGAATATTACGACAGTAAAGGCTTTAAAGAATTTGAAGTTTACCCTCAGGCCCATGAAACTTTGGAAATGCTGGCAAAGCGTGGCTACAGCCTCTTCATTGTTACCAATAAGCCCAAATTGAGCAGCTTGAATATCCTATCTATATCCGGCCTAGATCGTCATTTTGAATTGGTTATCACCTCGGATTACCATGAAGACTCAACACTGGAAAAAGCTCAAATGGCAGAGTACCTGCTTTCTCTTTACCCAATGAATCTGGAAAATACCTATTTGGTAGGGGATCAAAAATCAGACATCACAGCTGCTATCGAACATAGCATGCAACCTGTTTTTGCCGATTATGGCTATGGGGAATTGTCTTCCCTTGGGGCCTTAGAGGTAAAGGTGATTTCTGGCTTGGAAGAACTTTCTGATCTTTGTAAGTAGCCCCAATCTTAGGGAGAGCAACTAGGGCTCTTCTTTCCCTTCCTCTGTAATGGTCTCAGGATCTGCCGCTTTCTTAAAAACCAGCAGTCTGTTTAAAATAAAAGCAACGACAGCCATGGGAAGGATGAGGATTGCACCAGCTATGATAGGGGTAATGCCCGCCAACTCAAAGAGCCTCAAGCAGCCAATTTGAATTCCAAAAAGCAATACATAAACTAAGATAAACTTAAATATCAGCAGATTATCTTTGTTTTTGAAAACGATTTTTCCTGTTGTTTGGAAATTAAAGAGCACTCCCAACACTGTCCCGATCAAACTTGCCCAAACGTAGTGGAAGCCTACATAGATTAACAAAACAAATAGCCCATATCCAAATAGGGTATTGAGCCCACCGACAAGCAAAAATAAGAAAAATTTATTTTTTAACAAGGCCTTCACTAGGTTGGTTATCTTCCCCACAAAAGTATCTGGGGCCATTATTTCCTCGTCCATTTTATTTCTATCTTGCTTTGAGTTGAACCTAGCGGACATCTGAAAATGCATCAATCAGAAAGCATGTCTTTTGGGCTTAGAAACTGGCGTAGCCAGTCAAATTTAAAGGGGTTTTAAGAGTTGGCGAAGGTAGACTCCTTAAGAGTGCAGCATTCCACGAGTCTGTTTAAGACTCGTGAGAATCCTTCTATTTTTGTGGTCTGGCCTTGGCGCTTTGTGTTTCCCTAAATGGGGCTCAGCCAAGAAGCAGAGCTAACAAATTAGTCCTCAAATCTCCAAGGAGCCAATTCCTCTTCTTCTAAGAATGGCCACATCTGATCAAATCCAGCTGTCTCCCAAGTGCCATCAGGCAGTTGCTTGCTAGAAAGCTTAGGCTCAAACACCTGATCTGGGTCTACCATCACTTCCACAACGCAGGGGCCTGTTTGGTCTAGGGCCCAAGTGATGCCATCTTTATAATCTGTAAAGCCTACTTGGCGAGCTGGTAAGCCCCAAGCTTCTGCCAGTTTTGCAAAATCAGGAAAGCTCAAACCGCTGTTTAAATCACTACCCATTCGAAATCCGTCGAAAAAACCATCTTGGGTTTGGCGAATGGAAAGGTAACCTTCATTATTCATAATAAATAACTTAACAGGCAATTTGGAATGTTTCAGGGTTTCCCATTCCTGAATATTCATCATCATACTGCCGTCACCAGCGAGGCAAACCACTTGCCTACCTTCTTCTGCATAGGCTGCGCCAAGAGCGGCAGGTAGATCGTAACCCATGGAGGCGCAACCTGAATTATATAGGTATCTTTGGCCGTAACGAGTTTCCATAGCCTGTAAAATAACACTTACAGCACCATTTCCAGTTACAACCGTAGTTTTGTCGTCCAGTTGTTTCGAGAGCTGCTCCATGAACAAATAAGGATTTAAAAGAGGCCCCGCGCGATGTCGATCCAATACAGTAGGTAAGGCTTTTTTCGCCCCTACACCCCAGTCACGCCAACGCTGATCTAGGTTGGGCAGGGCATCAACTTCTTTTTCTAAGTAGTCTAAAACGTCAGAGACATCAGCTCGAAGTTTCAGATTTGGCAAGTTGCTGGGCTTATCTAATTCTGCTTGGTCAATATCAACCTGCACACGGTAAGCATTGGGCGCAAAGTTGGCCCATTCATAACTGACTTGGCGAATATTCAAACGTGACCCAAGAGTGATGATAAAATCACAATTGTAGAGGGCGAAGTTCCCAGATCGGTCACCAACTTGGCCAGTTCTGCCAAAATAAAGAGGGTCGTCTGAGGAAAACTGGTCCATACTGGTCCAAGAAGTTACAGCAGGAAGACCCAGTTTATGAACAAGGGCCCGCATTTGCTCAACACGGTCAGCGATTCGCACACCGTTTCCAGTTAGAATCAAAGGGCGCTTTGCAGCTAGCAAACGCTTTTTCATTTCAGCTAGAGCTTTAGGATCAGCGGCAAAGGGTAAATCAAGATCAGGAGTGTAGCCTTCGAGTTCATCAGGGTTGATCTCAGCAGATTGCACATCAATGGGTACATCAATCCAGCAAGGCCCTTTACGGCCGTGAGTAGCTAGATAGATTGCCTTTTCTAAATGATAGCGAATGGTCTTAGGGTCATGCACACTCATGGAATATTTGGTAATAGACTCAACGAGTGGGATAATATCGGCTTCCTGGTCACCCAATTGGCGCAGCCCGGGAATCTTGTAGGTTTCCAAACAGGTTGCTTTTTTAACCTGCCCTGAAATAACTAACATGGGTACAGAGTCGGTCCAAGCACCAAAAAGGCCGTTCATGGCGTTGATTCCACCTGGCCCCGTTGTTACCGATGCCACTCCCAGCAGCCCAGTCATACGGGCATAACCTTCTGCGGCCATGGTGCATGCTTGCTCGTGGTGATTACAAACGTACTTTAGTCCTGAGCGACCAGCGGCATCATTGAGGAACATAGCCCCTCCACCTGTAATTAAAAATAGGTGGTCAACGCCCATGTCCTTAATGGCTTTAAAAATGTAGTCTGCAACTCTCATATAATAATTTGTTTTTAACTGTAATCATCAGAGTGAAACGGCCAATGATGATTTATGAAATTATATATTAAATAGGCCGTTCTATTAGCTAATTTTTAAGACTCGATCACAGCTGTAGTGTGCTCATTATACTTGATCAACTGCTGGATCATTGAAGTCTTTAACTTAGTTAGCTCGTAGCCACCAGTAATACCAAGACGATTCAGTAGGTGTTCTGTAGTTACGTTTCCATCATGCCATTTACCACCTAAGCCCAGTAAAGTAATATCTGTGA
Organism: uncultured bacterium; assembly: GCA_965602905.1. GTDB lineage: Bacteria > SAR324 > SAR324 > XYD2-FULL-50-16 > XYD2-FULL-50-16 > JASJGK01. The sequence goes on from CBFCZY010000012.1 coordinate 8,469, forward strand.
ATCGGCAATTCTGAGAAAGGGCAACTTCCATCAACATGTTTGCCGTTCCATTTTTATCATGCAAGTGAATCCCTGGCTCAATGCCCGATTTTCTTGCTTGGTCCATAGAACGAATCACAAATTCCGCTGTAAATACACTCTCGGTATCAGCGAAGTAGATGGATTTAATTCCCTTACGTACTGCAAAATCAATAAACTCCTGATTTTTCTCAGGTGTGTTGTAGCCAGCACTGGTGAAGTTGATAAAAACTTCATAACCCTTTGCAATTACATCATCGACATGTTTTTCTAACACATCAAGATCTGTTTCGTGAGACCGAGTCAAAATCCGTACTGCATCAATGATGCTGTCTTTTCTAGGAAGGAGTTCAGAAAGTGGACGCTGGATGTCCATCATAGCTGAGAATTTTGTGTAGTTTTTAATGGGTGCTAGAATATCACTAATCTCTTTGTTCTTAGTGGAACAGAATCTGTAAATTCCTTGGCCTGGATTGGCTTTCTCATCGTGAAAGAAACCTAGCTCCATGTAGTCTATGCCTTTTCCATGTAGAAAAGTGTACAAATCTTTGACGAATTCTTTATCAAAATTCCAGCCTGTCTGATATCCGACTTCACGTAAGGTGCAATCAAAAATTGTGATGTTGTTTAGCATAGGGTTCTTCCATTAAGACGAAAAAAATTTAGTTCGTGATGTTGACAGTAGAGAGAGATTTTTTAGTCTTTTTTTAATTCTACTCACTAGGTATGAGTTTAAGATTCTAAGGGATAATAGAAATTTGATCAACCAAAAAGCTTGGTCTTCTTTTTTACTGCGCTGGCATGAGCCTATCATCCCGCCAAATGCCAAAAAAAAGAAGGCCTTACCAACCTAAAACACTTCTCACTATTATTTCTGCGCCCCTCAGGGAAATCAGCCCCAATGTCTCTGCACACCCCTTATTTAATGGCCCCTTTAACACTAGCCTAACTGGCCTCAGTTTGGTAGTGTCTGTCGCCTATTGAAGCTACACTTTCACCATAATATTTCTTGTTTTAGAGACCCCATGAATGCAACTTTACTCTTAAGCTTTTTGCGTAAAAATTGGCTCAAAATACTTGTTGCCCTTAGCAGTGCTCATTTTATTTCTCTTTTTGCAAAGCAGAGTATATATTCTGGAATTCCTATTTCTGATACACGCTTTGTTATCGCTGGAGCATATGAAGCGATCCAATGCTACAGTCTAGGGGCGTTTCAATGTGCTGGGCTTTCTACCTTCCCACTTTTTCAGTATCTTTCTGCATCATGGTTTCTGCTAACGGGGTTCACCCAAGAGGCAACGATACTAGAGTTGATACAAATCAACCAGTATTCTTTTTACGCAATTTTGCTCCTTTCAGGGTGGTATTTTTACCGAAAAAACCTGCTCGCCTTCTATTGGATATTTGTATCAGCTTTTGTTTCTAGCGGTTTGCTTTGGTATGGAATTTCTAGCTTCAATGAAATGACAGCGGCCTTTATAACTCTTGTCTTTGTTTATGTTTGCCTAAAAAAATCAAACGCCTTTTGGATCCTATTCTGGTTTGTACTGGCAGGCAGCACAAAAGAAATTGCCTTTATCTTTTTAGTTTTATTGGCGCTTGGCGCTTGGGGGCAAGATCTAATTAAAAAACCAAAGGCCTATATCCCACAGTTGGCGGGGCTGGGCGCAGGTTCTGTGCTTTCTTTTGCAATAAATTCTGCCTTTAATTATTCCCGATATGGCTCGATTTTCAACCTTGCCAATATGAATCAGGAGCTCCATGTTCCAACCTTAGCGATTCATGCCAATTTTTTCGCAGGCCTTTTGGTGGGGCTCAATACTGGGGTCCTCTTTTACGCCTTCTTCTTTTGTGTTATCATCATTGGCATTTGGATCTTGGTTTTAAAGAAGCCCTTTGCTCTGTGGCGAGAAAAACTGGCCTACAGTTTCCCTGCGTTGATTGTAATGGCGGTGCTATTTGGGCTTACTCTGGGACTTTCCAAATGGTACGCTCCCTACGGTTGGGTTGGTTGGGGCCCACGCTTGATGCTGCCTTGGTTGCCTGCCTGTAGTTTTTTGCTAATGGCTGTTTATCCTCGTGAAATGAAGCAGCTGGTCCTTTTTTTATTCAAATCTAAGCTTCGCTTGGCTTTGAGCTTGAGTATCTTAATTTACTTTGCCTTGCCCCAGCTAGGGGTATTATATGGTTGGGATGTTTACGGTCAATTTTTTCAAAGTGATCCCGACTGCCCAAGGATGGCTGTCATTCAGAAAGATCCAGATTTTTACTACCAATGTGTTTCAGATAAAACATGGTCCAGACACAATCATATTCTAATCAATATGATTGATGTTCTAAAGCTTTCCCATGTAAAGCCCTTTCTCCATAGTTTTATTGTTGCCTTCATTGGCTTGATTTGGCTCAGCAGGCGGGCGATTCTTGATGAACCCGATTCAAAGGCAATAGCTGCAAAAAAAATGAGCCCCTTAGCTTTAGTGATAACGGCAGGGGTAATTGTTGCAAGCGGCAGCTCATTAATTTTATTTATCTATACCCCTTACATCGGAAACGCTGGAAACCTACTTCTTTGCCCCAAGAGCACTCTGTTCAAGCAAAACTTAACCTTTTTAGGCAGCCACGCCAAAGAAATTGGTTCTGGTAGCCTCGGTGTGATTTCTGGTGATCGGGCTTGTTATGATAAGTTTTTGGCTTATCCCTCGCCCAAATCTTGGCCCAGCCCCTCAGAGAACCTCACGCAACTGGGCGAAAACCCCAGTATTGTAACCGACTGCAAAGCAGATTGGATCTTTTTTGAGGCCCCTAGAAAGAAAAATTTCTCCAGTAGCATTTATTTGGCCACGGCTGAATCCTACCGTTTGGTGGATACAAATTTTGAAAGCTTACTCTTGCAGTCTCAATGTGGAACTGGATCTAAGCAGGCGCAATTGGACGCCAAATCTAAGGAGGGGGTTTTGCAGTTAGATGGAAACCCCATAATAGGGAAAAAGGCCGCCTCTGTTTTTATCCCCCAAGAGTTTGAAATACACGCGGTAGTTACGCCTCAGGGCCATCAGGCTGACCATGCAAACATTGTAGGCAATCACCCAGGCTATTTTGATCGTTCTGGTTTTGTGATTCAGCAGGATGCCCACCATCAAAATCGTTTTGTTTTTGGTTTTGGAGACGGTAACAACTGGAGCAAAGCTGTCAGTTTTAACCTCGTAGCGGAGCAAAAAAACAACCTTTTGATTCGAGTAGAAAAGTCAAAAATCAAGCTTTTTCTAGAAGGAAAACTCATTGTTGATCAAGAGAGAACAACTAAGCTGCGCAATACCCTTTTACCTGTAGTGATTGGGAATTTCCCCTTTGGCAAAAGGCCTTTTTCAGGGATCATCCATGAAATCCAGATCAGACCGCTGCCTAAATAACTCCTTAGCTAGGGGGAGGGGCTGAAAAATGAATTTTCTTAAAGGTTTAAAACCCTCTCAGGAATTTTCATTTCTGTTGGTTTTTGAAAGTACATTTTTTATTGCTGTACCAAACTGATCCTGTAGATTTTTTTTCATATAGGCATTTTTACAACTAGACCTAGACAACTAATTTCCCTTCATGATAATAAATGAGATTCTTTTGTTAGGAAAGAACCTAGAAGGGTTTTTTAATTATTTTATAAGTACTGTGAGGATTGAGTGAAAAAGAAAGCTTTAATTACTGGGATAACAGGTCAAGATGGCGCATATTTAGCGCAGCACCTTTTGGGACTAGACTATGAAGTCTATGGCGCATACCGCCGTAGCGCAGGAATCAATACTAGTAATTTAGACTATTTGGGTGTCGCTGACGACATCAAAATGGTTTCTTTTGAGCTTTTAGAATTAACCAACATCATCCGCACCATTGATAAGATCCAGCCTGATGAAGTTTACAACTTAGCTGCACAAAGTTTTGTTGGCGCTTCTTTTGACCAGCCTCTGTTTACAGCTGAAACAAACGATTTAGGTGTTTTACGACTTTTAGAAGCCATTCGCTTGGTAAACAAAGACATTAAATTCTATCAAGCTTCTACAAGTGAAATGTTTGGTAAGGTTCAAAGCATCCCTCAAACAGAAGAAACTCCCTTTTACCCACGCTCACCTTACGCCGTAGCAAAACTTGCTGCTCATTGGTACACAACCAATTACCGTGAATCTTATGATATGTTTGCCTGCTCAGGTATCCTATTTAACCATGAATCACCGATTCGTGGACATGAGTTTGTAACTCGTAAAATCACAATGGCTGCCGCAAGAATCCAAGCTGGGACACAGGAAATCTTAACTCTTGGCAACTTACAGGCAAAACGTGACTGGGGTTACGCTAAAGAATATGTACAGTTGATGCACAAAATGCTACAGCATGATACACCAGACGACTATGTGATTGCCACAAACGAAACCAACACCATTGAGCGTTGTGTTGAGGTTGCTTTTGCCGCTACTGATGTTGAAATCAAGTGGGAAGGCGAAGGCGTTGACCAAAAGGGTATTGATTCAAAAACAGGAAAAGTTCGTGTTGAAGTTTCGCCTGAATTCTTTAGACCTGCTGAAGTTGAACTTTTAATCGGTAGCCCTAAAAAAGCCAAGGATATCCTTGGATGGGAACCAAAGGTTACTTTTAAGGAATTGATTGAATTGATGGTAGTAGAAGATATCAAGCGTCTTTAAAGGCAATATTTACCATAACAGTCCCCTAAAATAGGATTCATGAAATTAATACCTACGATTTTATGCGGTGGAGCTGGTTCCAGACTTTGGCCCGTTTCCCGCGAACTGCATCCTAAGCCTTTTATTCAGCTTTCCGATGGCCAAAGCCTTTTACAAAAGGCTTTCGTACTCGGTGCTGGGCTACCTGATGTAGAAGAAATCCTAGTGATTACCAACCGTGAATTCTTTTTTAAAACAGAGGATGAGCTTGCCAGTGTTAATGATAAAAACCTAAAGATTAATTTTGTTTTAGAGCCTGTCGGCCGAAACACAGCCCCTGCAATTGCGGCGGCTAATCTTTACGCCTTAGAAAATTACGGCGAAGAAGTACAGTTGTTAGTTCTAGCAGCAGACCACTTGATTGCCGACCCAAAAGCCTTTTCCGAGGCAGTTACCAAAGCCAAAGACTTAGCCAAAGAGGGGAAATTAGTTACCTTTGGTATCCAACCAGATGCACCTGAAATAGGTTATGGCTATATTGAAGCTAAGGGCAACGAAGTTTTACGCTTTGTGGAAAAACCTAATTTAGAAAAAGCAAAAGAGTACTTAGAGCAAGGTGGTTTTTATTGGAATTCAGGGATTTTCTGCTTCCAAGTTTCTGCCATGCAAGAGGCTATGAGGGCCCATTGCCCCGAGATCTTAGAAAAAACAGAAGCCTGTTTTAAAAAATCTAACATCGCCTCTGGGGAAAAATTTTCCCAAATCGAACTGGACCTAGAAAGCTTTTCTGAAGTGCCATCGGACTCCATCGACTACGCTGTAATGGAAAATTCAAAGTCCGTTGCCGTTGTACCTTGCGAAATTGGCTGGAGTGATATTGGCTCTTGGATTACCTTAAGCAAGCTTACCCAAGCCGATGAAAATGGAAACAGAGTTAAAGGTGAAGCCTTACTTCACAATACAACCAATTGCTTTATCCAAAGTGAAAAACGCTTAGTTGGCGCCATTGGTCTAAAAGATTTGATCATCATTGATACTCCAGACGCTTTATTGGTCGCCGACCAGTCTGCCACACAGGATGTTAAAAAGATCTACTCTCAATTAAAGAGTACCGACCATGAAGCCCACAAAATTCACAGAACTGTTTTCCGCCCTTGGGGTAGCTACACTATTTTAGAAGAAGCGGAAAAATACAAGATGAAGCGGATTGAAGTAAAGCCTGGCGGTCAATTGAGCCTCCAGTTGCATCATCATAGATCAGAGCATTGGATTGTTGTGAGTGGTATGGCCAAGGTTGTAAATGGTGAGCAAGAACTCTTTATTAAAACCAACGAATCGACCTATATCCCTGCGGGCCATAAGCATAGATTAGAAAATCCAGGCATTATGGACTTGGTAATGATTGAAGTGCAAAGCGGCGACTACCTTGGAGAAGATGATATTGTCAGGCTAGAAGATATTTACGGAAGAGTATAAAGCCTTTTAAACAAGGCACTTGTTTCCTTCACTGAATCCTCTGGCTCAATTTAAGTTGAATAACCATTCCCCCCTTTGAGACACATTTAAATGTTAAACATGTTTCGTGCCCTATGGCAGTACCGTAACTTTGTCTTAAGTTCGATAAAAAATGAACTGGTTACTCGCTTTGCCCGAAGCAAATGGGGCGGTTTTTGGATTGTCATCAATCCCCTTTCTCAAGTTGCTATCTACGCCCTCATCCTTTCTAATGTTCTTGCAGCAAAACTACCAGGCATTGACAATAAATATGGTTACGCTGTTTACCTTATGGCGGGCCTGCTGGCTTGGACACTCTTTTTAGAGCTTGTAAGTCGTGGGCTAACCCTATTTTTAGAACAGGGCAGCCTCATGAAAAAAATGAGTTTTCCTAGGGTGACCTTACCGAGTATTCTACTGGGTTCTTGCCTACTCAATAACGTGATGCTGTTTATTGCCATGATTGGGGTTTTTGGTCTTTTGGGCCAAGCTTTAACCTTACAATTATTTTGGATCATCCCTTTAACGGTTATCCTCGCGACCTTAAGCTTAAGCATCGGTTTGATCTTAGGGGTTTTAAATGTTTTTCTCCGTGATATCGGCCAAGTGGTCCCCATTGTGTTACAGGTATTGTTTTGGGGTACACCCATCGTTTACCCTGTGAATATCATACCAGAACGATTTCAATATTTAATGGATCTCAACCCCCTTTACCATATCGTTATAGCCTACCACCAAGTATTGGTTTACGGGGCTACACCTGATTTACAAAGGCTCATGTTCGTTTTTGGTGGGTCGCTTCTTTTACTGGGTCTTGCACTCTTTTTATTTCGCCAGTCCAGTGCGGAAATGGTGGATGTGTTATGAGTTTGATGTCAGTAAAAAATGTGGGAAAAGCCTTTGTCCACTATCGTTCTGAGTTGCAACGCTTTGCCAAGTGGTTTGGCGTCCCCGTAAAACCAAAAGAAGAGATCTGGGTTTTAGAGGGCATCAATTTTGAAATCGAACCAGGTGAAGCCTTAGGGATCATCGGTCACAATGGCGCTGGTAAAAGCACCCTGCTTAAAATGATTACAGGAACCATGCAGCCGACCAAAGGCAGCATTCACGTAACAGGGCGCATTGCAGCTATCTTAGAACTGGGGATGGGCTTTAATCCTGAACTTTCAGGCAGACAAAACGCAGTCCACGCCTCTGGGTTAATGGGCTTTAGCAACGCACAAATTTCAAAGGCTCTGCCTCAAATTGAAGCCTTTGCTGAGGTCGGTGACTTTTTTGATGAACCCATGCGGACTTACTCTAGCGGTATGCAAATGCGAGTGGCCTTTTCTGTTGCCACGGCTTTTCGCCCTGAGATTTTAATCATTGATGAGGCCCTGTCTGTTGGAGACGCCTACTTCCAACACAAATCCTTTGCCAGAATTCGCCAGTTCCAAGAAGAAGGGACCACTCTTTTGATCGTTTCTCACGATAAATCGGCCATCCAAAGCCTTTGCGACCGCGCTATATTACTCGAAGGTGGCAGAATCATTAAAGATGGTAGCCCAGCTGAGATCTTTGATTTTTATAACGCTCTCATTGCAGAAAAAGAGAACTCTACCGTAGAGGTTACCACCCTAGCCGACGGAACCACAAAAACCATCTCAGGTACGGGCGAAGCCCAAATCGAAGAGATTGCCCTCTATAACAGTAAAGGTCAGGCCGCTGAGTTTATAGAAGTTGGTGAGGCTGTAAATTTGCAGGTTAAGGTTAAGGTCTATGAAGAAATCCCCTCTTTAGTTTTGGGATACGCTATTAACGACCGTTTAGGGCAAACCTGTTACGGAACAAATACTTGGCACACAGAGCAACACTTGCACCCCAAAGTGGGGGATGAATTCCTGTTTAACATCCACTTTGACGCCAACCTCGGCGTTGGTAGCTACGCTGTTTCTATCGCTCTCCACGACGAAGCGACCCACCTGACTGAAAATTATGCTTGGTTGGATTTGGCGGTGGTCTTTGATATTATCAATGTGAATAAGGCCCAATTTCAGGGAACCAACTGGATTGAACCAAAAATTGAAATTGATTCACTATGACCCCTCCTTTGTCCCTAAAATCAGCAAACAACGATTCTGGTTCTCTTGAACTTAACAGGTTAACCCCAAGAATTTATGCAAGCCCTCACTTTCACGGGGGATGCCTTGCAAATCTTTAAAAAAGTAGCTGCAATAATCCATTGGATTAAGGGCCTCCCCAAAAGAAGCATCATCTGGGGCTTAAAAAACACCCTAGCCTTGGTTTTCCTTTTCCCAGGCCTCGTGAGATTTGCCAAAAGACTACTGGAATACTTCCCAAAATTAAAACTTCGATTTTACCGTTTTCACTTTGGAAAACGCTTAAGCGAAAGGGTAACCTATGAAGACCTCTCTGCCAGTGCACGCCAAGTATATCATGACTTAAGTGAGACCACCTCGCATCAGAAAAATGAGGCCTAATGCGTATAGTTATTGATATGCAAGGGGCGCAAACAGAAAGTAGGCATAGGGGAATTGGTCGCTATACCCTTTCACTGGCCCTGGCTTTAGTCAAAATTAAGGGTGACCATGAAATTATCCTTGCCCTCAATGGTCTTTTTTCAGATTCCATTGAACCGATACGCAAAGCCTTTGATGGCGTGATCCCACAGGAAAACATCAAGGTCTGGAGCGCCGCAGGCCCACTTTCCGCCGAGTTTCCTGAGCATAAAATTAGGCGTCAAGCGGTAGAATTATTGCGAGAATCCTTTATCAAGGGACTTCAGCCTGACTTTGTTTTAGTCACCAGTCTCTTCGAAGGTTTTAAGGAGGATTTCACATGTTCCATTGGGAACTTACTAGAAACGGTCCCAACTGCGGTCATTCTCTACGATTTGATCCCCTTACTTGACCCAAAAACTTACCTCCCAACCCCTTCTCTTGCAAGATGGTACTGGGAAGCCATTGAAACCTTTAAAAAGGCAGACCTTCTTTTGGCGATTTCTAACTCTTCTAAAAACGAAGCAGTAGAACATTTACCTTTTTCAGATCAAGATATCACCACCATCTATGCGGGAGTGGACGAGAGTTTTTGTCAGATAGAAATATCCGAGGCTGAAAAAACAGCCTTCAAAGAAAAATTTCAAATCACCAAAGAGTATCTTTTATACTTAGGCGCTGCTGATGACCGTAAAAATCATATCCGTCTGATTGAGGCCTATGCAGGCTTACCTAAAGCCCTTCGAGAGAAGCATCAATTGCTGCTTGTAGGCTATTTTTCCAAGGGGAAAAGGGCACGTTTTAAGAAAAAAGTGACCTCCTGTGGCTTAGCGCCCCATGAGGTTTTGCTTGTAGAAGATGTTACAAATACCGAAGCCGTCGTTTTTTACAACCTTTGTAAAGCCTTTGTTTTTCCTTCTTGGCATGAAGGTTTTGGGCTTCCAGTCCTAGAGGCTATGAAATGTGGGAAGGCCGTTATTGCGGCGAACAGCTCCAGTTTACCTGAGGTCGTTGGCCGTGAAGATGCCCTTTTCGATCCCTTTGACGTGACCCAGATACTTAAAAAAATCCAGCTGGTTCTGGAAGATGATGATTTTAGGCAAGACCTTGAAAAATCAGGACTCCAGTTTGCAAAACAATTCTCTTGGGAAGCGACTGCCAAACTGGCAATCACGGCAATGGAAACTTTTGTGCGAGAAAACAAGAGGGAACCCCTAGCCTTGCAAGATCCATCGAGCTTGCGCAAAGCTGTCATTGCACAAATGAAAGGTCTAGCTGATTTTGAAAAGGAGCTCAACCTCCTCCAGATGGCAGCGGCCATTGCCCAGAATCACCCCTTACCAAGAGCCAAGACTCTCTTTGTGGATATTTCTGAGTTGGTTACAAAGGATGCAAAAACAGGAATCCAAAGGGTAGTAAGAAGCATCATTACCGAATGGGTCAAAAGGCCCCCTGCAGGAGTTCAAATTGAGCTGGTATATGCCACAACCCAACATGGATACCGCTATGCAAAGAATTTTACTGCTAAATTATCTGGTGAAATAGCTGAGAATCTTGACGAAGAAGTGATCGAGTTCCAAGGGGGAGATATTTTTCTTGGTCTTGATTTACAGCATCATGTGGTCATGGCGCAAAAGGACTATTACGAAAAATTAAAAAACCTCGGCGTTAAGGTTTGGTTTGTTATCTACGACCTGTTGCCTGTTCTACAACCAGATGTATTCCCCGCAGGCATGCTAGAGGTTCACCAGGAATGGCTTGAAAATGTAACCCAAGGCGAAGGTGTCATTTGTATTTCAGATGCCGTTTCTAAAGAACTGGATCTTTGGATGGCAGACAACGTCGATCAAAGTGCCAGACCGCTTAAAAACCGATTTTTCCATTTAGGTGCCGATGTTGAAAACTCCGCCCCCTCAAAAGGCATTTCCGAAGATGAATACAAAACACTGGAAAAGATAAAGCAACAAACCAGCTTCTTAAGTGTCGGCACCATTGAGCCTAGGAAAGGACATGTGCAAACTCTCGCCGCTTTTGAATTATTATGGGATGAAGACCTAGATGTATCTTTGGTACTGGTAGGTCGGGAAGGTTGGAACATTCAAAAACTTACCGACCAGATTAAAACTCACCCCCAATTAGGGAAACGACTTTTTTGGCTCAACGGCATTAGTGACGAGTTTTTAGAAGAGATTTATAAGTCTTGTTCCTGTTTGCTTGCAGCCTCTGTAGGGGAAGGTTTTGGCTTGCCACTCATTGAAGCAGCGCAACATAAACTGCCTATTTTAGCACGAAATTTACCTGTTTTTGAAGAAGTGGCCCAGGAATATGCCCAATATTTTACAGGCTTTGAAGCTGTAGATTTAAGTGAGGCCGTTAAAGAATGGCTAAGTGAATACAAAGAAAATCAACATCAAAAATCCACGGATATGCCTTGGTTAACTTGGGCGCAAAGTGCAAAGCAACTTTTTAAAGCAATCCTTTCTTAAGGTTTGCCTTAAAGCAGCTATCCCCTCACAGGCCCAAATAGTCTTTTGATAACTTTCCCAGCTAACCTAAAAGGCTTGGTCATTTGCCAAGATACACTTTCGTGAATTACGGTCAGCTCCGCTCGCATAATGTCTAAAGTCATTTGGATCTGGGCATACTTTGACTGTTGTTCATCAAAATATTTCTGTCCCAATTGCACCAAACCAACGCCAATTTCTCTCTCAAAAGCAGCTTCGCCGTGAGCCAAAATTTCAGCAGAGGCAGACTTTTGGGCAACGAGGCCGTAGTCGGGGCTAACGCCTGTAAATAATTCAACGACAGTCGTTTCACCAACAGCATCAAGGGCTCTGGTCTCATTGAGGCCCAAAATTTTAACTCGGCCGTAGCCTTCGGATTCGCATAAAAATCTGACCAAAGCATCGGGGATGGGTTTATCGTGAGTCGGGTCTAGGTAAAAGGTAGAGGAGGCAACCAAGATATTTTCAGAATTTGGCGTCTCTAAAATCAAAATTCCCCCAGGCAGTAAAACACGCTTGGCTTCTTTGACAATGAGTTGCAAGGCTTCAAAGGGGATGTGTTCTATCAAATGAAAGCCAGAAATAACAGCCTGACTCTCGCTTGGCATCTCTTGTAAAAAGGTAATGGCATTGCCTAAAGTGGCCTTAAAACCCAACTCAAGACACAGGGCATGCATGGCCTCATCAAGATCAACACCTTGGGGAGAAAAGCCATTTTCCTTGAGTAATTCCATCCATTCCCCTCGGCCACAACCCAAGTCAAGAGCTGGCGCTTCTGGATACAAAGTGGGTAAAAATTTGATGAAGGGTAGGTAGGCTTCCAGCCTGCCTTTTATTACGTCACGAGAACCACGAAAGCGATCTTCAAACTTTTTATAAAAATCATTAATCATACAAATACTGTTTCAAATGGGGTTTTCATCCAATTACATCCTAAATATGGAGTACTGTAAAGTTTTGAGTTTCATAGCCATTGACTTGTAATTTTAAAAAAGTTGGACTTGTGCGAGTCTATTGAGGTTGGGAGGCTGAGTGGAAATCTGGGATAGGAATCAAGAAAACCTTAGACTGGTATCTGTTTCAAGGTTAGGGATTTTTAAAGAAAATTACTTTTCAGCAAAGAGTCGGCTTTCTAAAAACTCACATAAGCTGTGACCAATCAAAATGTGCGCCTCTTGAATTTACGGTGATACATCGCTGGGCACTTGGGATACATAAATCAACGGCATCCTTCATTTTTCCACCTGCGGCCCCTGGAAAGGCAACTGTAAAAAGCCCTTTGCTTTAGCGGCTGCAAAGGCTTTTAGGATATTCTGAGAGTACCTGATTTGGAGATCCTAATAAAGACGTCACCTTCGCTCCCAAAGGCTTCCACTTGCCTAGAAAAAAATCTTTATTTGGTTTTACCCGTGACACAAACCCTGTGATACTGGTTCCACATGGTTTCTACAATTTCTTTTAAGCTGGAATGTGTGGCTTTCCACGCTAACTTTTCCATGGCTAAATCTACCTTGGCAAAGGTAGTCGGTGAGTCGCCAGGTCTTTTTTCTACAAGGTCGGTAGGTATCTGGTGACCTGTTATTTTCCGAGCCATCTCAATTACTTCAAAAACAGAAAATCCCTTGCCCAATCCGAGATTGACCGTCAAAGACTCGTTGGTCTTTAGACTGCGTTCAAAGGCCAAAACATGGGCCAAGGCGATATCTGTAACGTGGATATAGTCACGAACACAGGTTCCATCGGGAGTATCGTAATCATCACCAAAAACTTTCAAGCTTTCCCGTTTGCCAACAGCAACTTCCATCACCAAGGGGATGAGGTTTTCTGTGGTATGTTCCACTCCGCCAATGCGGGCCTCAGAGTCATACCCAGCAGCATTGAAGTATCTTAAACTTGTTGCGTGGATTCCCTTTAACTGTTCAAACCAGCCTAATAAATCCTCAATGGCCAGCTTGGAAAATCCATAAAAGTTATTGGGTTTGCTCGGGTGCAATTCATCAATGGGCAAGTAAACAGGGTCGCCATAAACAGCGGCGCTAGAAGAAAAAATAAAGTGCTTAATATCCGTATTTGCCACGGCATCCAAAAGGTTGATCGTAGCTGAGATATTGCTCTTGGCAAAGAGACCCGGCTCTTTCATAGAGTTTCCCGCAGCCTTCAGGGCTGCCAAATGAACCACGCCTACAAACTCACTTTTAGAGTCAGATTTGAAAACTTTATTTAAGTGATCCGAATTTTCAATATCCCCTAAAACAAAGTCAGCGCCTTGGGGTACATTTTCTCTCAATCCAGTAGAAAGATTATCAAAAACAGTGACTTGGTAACCCTTTTCTAAAAAACAAAGGCTTACATGACTACCAATATAACCAGCACCTCCGACCACTAAAATTTTCTGATTCTTGTTGATATCCAACCTTTTTATTTACTTATTGCAATGTTTTAAAGTGACACTCATCCAGTCCTGCTCAAAGGCGATTTCTTTTGGGTAACCGAATTTTAAGTCTTGGATAGAGGATAATCTTCTAAGGATTTTTTTACTGCCTGCAAGCAGCAAAGTAGAACGTGGATAATAATTCAAGGATTTATCATAAACAGGGAGCAGTTGTTTGGATACTGCTTGGGTAACTGGGCAAAGCCTTGTCCCTGAACCCCCTGCTAAAATAATTCCTTTCATAGGTTTAAACCAATTTTTTCAAATTTTTGGGAGTAAAACTCCCAAAAATTCGAAATTACTTAAATATCGAGGTTTCTAACTTTTAAAGCGTTATTCTCGATAAAGGCACGGCGGATATCCACTTGGTCACCCATGAGAGTGGTGAAAACCTCATCGGCCTCAACAGCATCTTCAATGGAAACCTGTAAGAATTTTCTGGCCTTTGGGTCCATGGTGGTTTCCCAAAGCTGCTCAGGGTTCATCTCACCTAGTCCCTTGTAGCGCTGGATATATACACCCTTTTTTCCCTCTGAAATGATGTGATCCACTAATGAGATGGCATCTGAGAATCTCATTGTTTCGTCTTTGTCGTCAGAGATAATAAAGTTACCATCTTCTTTTAATTCATCCAATTCAATGAAGCGGTCTAGAATTTTATTAAATACATAAGTATCTAAAGATTCCAGGTCTTCTTGGTCGATTGGGAATCTCTTATCCTGGTAAAGGATATCCATTTCTTCCCGCTCTGGCTGAAGATGAACCATGAGGCCCTCTTCAGGGTTTTCTTTGAGCATGTCTTGCATTACCTTGTAAACAAGGCTCAAGTTGGTGGATTCTAACTTTTGGTTGTTCTTGTAAAAGAGGTCGACCATTACCTTCAACTTCGGGTTGTGGGTAAGCTGGTTCTTTTGGCTTCTAAGAGAAATCACCTTAGTACAAAATTCTTTTAATTCGCCGCCACGGGCAAATTTAATTTTATCCAAAGCCAAGTCCAAGAGCTTTTCTGTTAAGTCAGCATCATTTTGGATGTAGGCTTCCGCCTTACCTTTTTTGGTTTTATATAGGGGAGGCTGGGCAATATAAAGGTACCCATTAGCAATGATATCTGGCATCTGACGGAAGAAAAAGGTCAAGATCAAGGTCAGGATGTGGCTACCATCCACGTCGGCATCTGTCATGATAACAATTCTGTGGTAACGTAATTTTTCTATATTGAACTCATCTTTGCCAATGCCGGTTCCCATGGCTGTAATCATGGTTCTGATTTCATCAGAAGAAAGCATCTTATCAAATCTGGCTTTTTCCACGTTTAAGATCTTACCCTTCAAAGGTAAGATTGCTTGAAACTTACGCTCGCGCCCTTGCTTGGCACTTCCTCCCGCACTGTCGCCCTCCACTAGGTAGAGTTCGCAAAGTGACGGATCTTTTTCTTGGCAATCGGCTAGTTTCCCTGGAAGACTGCTGATTTCAAGGGCTGATTTTCTACGAGTTAATTCTCTCGCTTTTTTAGCTGCAACCCTTGCACGTAAGGCATCAATCGACTTTTCAATGATCTTTTTAGCTGCTGCTGGATTTTCTTCTAAGTAGGTATTTAGTTGTTCTGAAACAATTTTATCTACAACACCCCTTACATTTTGGTTTGTAAGCTTAATCTTTTTCTGAGATTCAAACTGTGGCCCTGCAATTTTAACAGAAACAATGGCTGCCAATCCTTCACGGATATCATCTTGGCTTACCTTGTCATCGTTGGTTTTAAAGAGCTTACTTTGAAGACCGTAGTTATTGATAGACCTTAGCAAAGCTTGCCTAAAGCCCGTGTCGTGGGTACCACCATCAATGGTGTTAATATTGTTTACAAAGGTATAGATGTTACTGTTGTAACTGGAATTATACTGAAAGCAAACCTCAACTTCAATGCCTTCTAGCTCACCTTTGGCGTAAACTGAGGTGGGGAGTAGAGCCTGCTTATTTTTATTGATGTGTTCAATGAAGGTTTTAATTCCCCCTTCGTAGTAGAATTCATTTTTCTTGTCATCTCGTTCATCTACAAGGTTGATTCTTAAACCGGGGCTTAAAAATGCCAATTCTCTGAGTCTGTTGGCTAGGATATCGTAATTGTAAAGAACCTCATCAAAGATGGTTGAGTCAGGGTGAAAGATCACCTCTGTTCCTTGGACGTCGGTATCGCCAATAATATCTAACTCTGAAGTTTTGATTCCCTTGGAGAAAGTTTGTTTATAAATCTTTCCTTCTTTGCAGATGGTCATGGTCATTTCATCAGACAGAGCATTTACAACAGATGCCCCAACACCATTGAGTCCACCTGAGAATTTATAGTTTTCATTGGAAAACTTTCCACCTGCGTGGAGGCTAGTCATTACCAAGGTTGCAGCTGGTAGACCTGATTTTTCATGGATTCCAACTGGAATCCCACGACCGTTATCTTTAACTCGAATGGAGTTATCTACCAAAATATCAACTTCAATTTCAGAACAATGGCCTTCCATTGCTTCATCAATTGAATTATCTACAATTTCAAACACCAAGTGATGTAACGCTGAGGAGTCCACACCACCGATATACATACCTGGGCGTAGGCGAACAGCTTCTAATCCTTCCAGTTGTTCAATATTATTAGCATCATATGATGATTTTTCAGTGTCTGTCATCTTGTAAAGTCCTAGAGGGTTTGTCTTATCTTGTTATACAACCTTGCTCCACTTTGATTGCTTGATTGGAATCAAACCAATCGGCATCGCAGCTAGCAGCGGTTAAAAATACCTGTGAATTCTTACTAAAAATTTCTTCTAAGCTATGTTTTCTAACTTCTGGGTCCAGTTCGGAAAAAACATCGTCCAAAAGTAAGATAGGGGTAAAATTTAGCTTCTCTTTTAGCACCTTTCGCAAAACAAATTGTAGGCTTAAAAAAGCAACTCTTTGTTCTCCTTGGGAAAAGGTCATTTTATCTTTTTTTTGGTTGAGAGTCATCCAAAAACTATCTTTTTGTGGTCCAGGGAGACTAAAACCCAATTCTTTTTCTTGGGAAAGTCTACTTTGGTAAAATTCAAAAATCTGTTCTGGGCTTAAATCTGTCTTTTCTTCCAGGTCACTACGGTAATGAATTTCTAATTTATCTGTCCTGTGGGTTAGTTTTGAAAAAACATCGCCTATGGATTCATTAATTTCATTGATGAGCAATCTTCTTTGGGCAATCAACTTGGGTGCTGATTTAGAAATCAATTGATTCCAAACGGTTATTTCTTGGTCTCTACCCTGCTTTAAAAGTATGTTTTTTTGCTTTCTCGCTCGGTTAAATTCTTTTAAATTTTCCACATAAAACAAATCTAGCAAACACAAAGCCCGATCAAAAAAAGATCTCTTTTCTTGGGGATTTTCTTTATAGGCTGTTAGTTGGTCAGGGGCAAAAAGCAGTGAGAAAAAATTTTGTAAAAATTCACTACTCAAAGAAAGTAACTTACCATCCACCCAAACTCTTTTGTTGCCTCTTAGAATTTGGATTTTAATTTCGTGGGTTGTTTGCCTTTTTTTTATGATCCCTTCAATAACAGCCTCTTTTTCTCCAAAATAAAGCAGAGGTTCAAGGCTGGATGAGCGAAAGGAACGCAGATGAGTGAGTAGGTATAAAGCTTCAATTAAGTTGGTTTTACCTTGGCCATTCAACCCATAAAAGAGGGTTGCTTGGGGCTCAAAGTTAATCTTTAGATCTTTGTAATTGCGAAAATTCCAAAGGCGTAAAGATTCTATTACCATTTGATTTTAACAGGCATCAATACGGTTTTGTACTCTGGCCAAGATTTAGAAACTAAAAATAAAGGCTGGATGGCTCCAGAAATATGAAAGGTCACCATTTCATCTGGACAAGAATCAAAAGCTTGGATCCCATCGAGTAAAAATTGGATATTTAAACCAATAGAAAGCTCTTCCCCTTCGTAGTTTGTATAGATTACATCCATACCTTCACCCATTTCTAATTTCTGGCTTTCAATAACCACATGATCCGGCTTTAGAGTTAATTTTACTACAGCATTTGGATCATCATCCGTTAGGGTATTTAAGATCCTTACAGCCCTTAAAAGTTCACCCTTAGGTAGATCAATTTGATTTGGGCCCACAGTATCTAAAATGGTGCTTAGATTCGGGTAATCGGCTTCAATGAGGCGTGTTTTAAACTTAACGGTACCTGTTTCCAGCTGGAAGGTATTCTCGTCAAAAAAGATCTGAATTGGCTCAGATACCTTATCAATAATCTTCTTAACTTCACTTAAGGATTTTTTAGGAATAATGATGCTACCAACGGCTGCAATATCTTCTTCAAAGGTAATTTTATTGTAACTAATTCTAAAAGCATCGGCACCCTTGCAGCTGATTTCTCTTGGGTTAATAACCTCTAGATTAAAACCCATTAGGTTTCTTCTAGATTCATTTTCGCCAATAGCAAAAAAGATGCGGTCAATATTAGTTTTAAACTCTTGGGCCGCAATTGAAAAACTTTGTGCAAGATTAGAAAATTCAATAGGTGGAAAGGCTTCAGGGTCCATTCCAGGGAGTTTAACTTCAGTGTTTCCACTGGTGATAAAGACCCAATTTTGTTGGTTAGACTCAAATGAAACCTCTTCACTTTGAAAGTTCCGAGCTAGATTATAAAGCTTTGAGGTGTGAATACAAATGCTTCCAGCTTCTTCAACGTTAGCTTCGAACTCACCAAGAAATGTAAGCTCAAAATTGGTAGCTTTAAAAGTAACTTTGGAATCACTAGCTTCAATCAAAACATTATTGGTAACTTGCTGGGTAGTAGCTTTTGGAGAAATAGAAACAACAAGTTGTAAAGCTTCTAATAGAATAGATTTTTTAATTCTTACTTTCATAGTAGTAGTAGGGCTTGTTAAAAATAGTTTAAAATTTAATAGTTTGTTTTTATTGTTCTTTTCTATGTTTCTCTATTTTTAAAAAAGTAGAGTTTAACACAGGTTCAATTTGTTTTTACTTTGCCTGTTTAAAACCTTGGATTTACACACAGGTAAAACACAGTTTTAACTTTTAGAAATTTAAGTGGTAAAATAAGTCTAACCGAGTTCCCTTAAAATACTTGTTATTGTCTGTTTTATTTCAGGATCTTTTTCAATCCATTCTTTTGTTTTTTTATGGGCCTGAATTACAGTGGTGTGATTCTTACCGCCAAAATGATCGGCAATGGCTGGAAAAGAAAGGCCTGTTGCTTCTCTGGAAACATACATAGCAATCTGACGAGGCTTACTGATCTCTTGGGTTCGTTTGTCTGATTTTAAATCAGCCACCTTAATATTGAATTTTTGACCTACTAGTTTAATGATGTTTTCAATGGTTCTAGGTGTCCCTTCTAGGTTTAAAACTTCCTTAATAATGCGTTTTACAGCATCAATGGTAATTTCAGCGCCTAATAAGGAAAGGTTTGCTTCAATATGAATTAAGATTCCTTCAATGTCTCTAACGTTAGATTTAATTGCACCTGCAATGTAATCGATAATATCAGAAGAAAGCTCAATTTGTTTTTGTTCTGTTTTGGTTTGGATAATAGCAACCCGAGTTTCAAAGTCAGGGGGATAAATTCGAGTCACCATTCCTGAGTTGAATCTGTTTACTAATCTTTCTTCTAAATTTTGGATCTCTCTGGGATATCTGTCCGAAGTTAGAATGATCTGTTTGTTATTTTGGATTAGATCATTAAAAATCTGAAAAAATTCCTCTTGGGTACTCTCTTTATTTTCCAAAAATTGGATATCATCAATCATCAAGAGATCAACAAGACTATATTTGTTTCGAACCTGCTGGATTTTTTGAAAGCGAATGCCTTCAATCACTTCATTAATAAAATCCTTTGAAGTAGCATATAAAATTTTCAGGTCGGGATTTTTCTCTTTTGCCCTTAAACCAATCGCCTGTAAAAGGTGTGTTTTCCCCAAACCAACATCACCAGACATAAAAAGAGGGTTGTATTTATTTTCTTTAATGTCTTCACCAACAGCAATAGCCGCGGCGTAGGCCATGTCGCTATTTCCACCGTTAATGAACTGGTTAAAGGTAAAATGGGGGTTTAGACCTGTGGAACTATGACTGTCTAAATCACTGGATTTAGGCTTAGCATTGGTTTCAACTTGGTCGGCTTTTTGGATGTCTAGGGTAAAATCTTCTCTTAAACCGATCTTGCCAAAGGCTATTAAAAGGAGTTTTCTGATCAGATCACCGTGGTGTAACTGAATGAAGTTACAAAAGAATTGGTTTAAGTTTCCTAAAACTACCTTTTCATTACTATAGTCTAGGAGTTTTAACTTAAATACCCAAGCTTCAACTTCATCGGGTTCAACCTCTTTGGAGAGGAGATCAATAAAGTGAATGAAGGCGTTATTGGCAGCCATTTTTTATATTTAGGGTAAAAAAGTTAAATTTTTAATTTGCCACTGGCGAACCTAAGTAGGTTATCTTAAACTTTGCTTTTCGTTAAGCTAAAAAATAAGAGAAAAATGAAAATTTCTGAGCTATTATTTGAATTTAATAATCTACCTAAAGGCTTAAAGGGTAAGAATATAGCCTTAATAGGCACCCTTGGGGCTGGGAAAACTCACTTTGTTCAACAATTGGCCGCAGCAAGCTTGGGGTTAAGTGAAGACGAGGTTACCTCCCCAAGCTTTAGTTTAATCAATCACTATTCTAGCCCTGATTTTGAAGTTGTTCACATGGACCTTTATCGAATAGAACAGGCCGATGAGCTTTTTGAAATAGGTATCTACGAAATATTAGAAGAGTCAAATAATCTGGTTTTTGTGGAATGGGCGGATTTATTTGATGAAATTTTGGGGATGTGTCAATATAAAGTATATCTATCTATTTTGGAGTCTGGTATTAGAGACTACAAACTGGTAAAAAACGACCAAATTGACGAATAAAGTAAGCTAAAATATAGACTATTCCCATAATTAACTGAATTTTAAGTCTATATTTTATTTGCACACTTGTTGCAGCCTTATAGTAATAATCTTTAAAAGAAACTGAAAAATGAAAAGTATGTCCTTTACTCTTATTACGCTCCTCTGCACCTTTTTACTTTTTTCCCCAGAAGTAATGGCAATTGATGCTGTCGCAAGTTTTGGTAAACTTGATGGCAACGTGCAGGTTTTAAGAGAATCAAGAAAAATTCCAGGCCGTGCAGGTCTAATTTTAAATGATAAAGATGTTGTGGTCACAGGTAGATCTTCAAGAGTAACCATTATTTTTCGTGATGGTAGTGAGATTCGCTTGTTTGAAGACACCCGCTTTATTATTGAACGCTCCCAAGAGTCTACCGAAGGCGACCGCCGCTTCTTTTACAATTTTAAACTAAAATTAGGTTCTTTCTGGGGCCGTTTTTCCAAGGGGAAACAAAACACCTTGGTTGAAACACCCTCTGCCACCATTGGTATTAAAGGGACAAACGTGGCCTTTAGCCAAACTGGGGGAAGGTTAGATATTGCTCTTTCTGAGGGTAAAGTCTCTGTGGATAACGAAGATGGCTCTATTAACCTAGAAGCAGGCTACCGCCTAAAAGGCGTTTCTAAGCATGGTGACTTTAAAAGTAAATTAAGCAAAATGCCTTATCAGGTTTCCATTAAGCCCGATAATCCTAAGATTACCATCCCTGCAAAGGGTGAAGTTGAAGAGATGTTTTTCTCGATTCAATTGATTGATTCTAGGACCAAACAAAACTATGGCAAAAAGGGAATGGTCTTCATTAGCTTAGATAACGATAAGTTAATCTTCCCCGATGGAATTCAGCTAAACAAACGGGGTTACGCTCGGATTAAGGCTACCATTAAACCTTTCCAAAAGGTGAACTACAAAAACGGCCAATTGGAAGTTTTTGCTGTCGTTGGTGGCAAACAAGCGATGAATATAGCAGCAGGCCAAACCCTGTTGATCTACGATGTTCCCCAGAAGATCAAACGGATCATCCGTGTTGATATGACGACAGGCCACATTGGTTCTCATTAGTTAGTTAAGGTCGAATGTTAGGCCCCATTCATTAGGGTCAAACTTTGGAACAGAAGAAATCAGGGAGCTTTTTAGCTCCCTTTTTTTTGCCTAAAAATTACTTAGAGGCCACCGAAGTATTGCAAGGTACCCCCTGAAAGGCCTGAAAGCAGAAAAAGAAACCACCAAAAAAAGATAGCCCTGAAACCCTCCGAAGGAGGTTCAAGGATTTGGAAACAAGACTGTTTTTATACTACGAAGATGTGAGCCCCAACCTCTGACCTTGTAAAGGCGCTGGCGCCCTAGATCATGGCGGGGTCGACGTCTATTGTGATGCGGGCGGTGGTGGAATATGCTCCGCCCCAGAGAAGGTTGCTCAGCTTGGCTTTGATGTGGCTTAGGTTTTTTCCTTGGATGATAATCTGGTAGTAGTAGCGGTCGGCCTGCTTGAAAATGGCTGACTCTATTGGCCCTAATACCAACTCACTGGGCGTTGCTAGGGGGGCCATTAATTCTTTGAGTTCTTTTGCGGCTATGCCTGCGGCCTGCTCTTTTTCATGACTAATTTTAATGAGGATCAACCTTGCAAAGGGGGGCTTTTGCAGCAGCTCTCGCTCTATAATTTCCCCGTTGTAGTAGGTTTCATAGTCGTGGGTTAAGGCTGCTTGGATGGTTCTGTGATTGGGGTTGTAGCTCTGGATAAAAGCCTTTCCCTCCCCACCTCTACCTGCACGGCCTGCAACCTGACTAAAAAGCTGGAAGCTCCGTTCCGAAGAGCGAAAATCAGGGATGTTAATACTCATGTCAGCCATTAAAATCCCCACCAAGCCGACATTTAAAAAGTCGTGGCCCTTGGCTATGAGTTGGGTACCTATTACAAAATCCACCTTATTATCGTGAATCAAAGCCATTTTGGTTTCCAGGTCTCCCTTTTTACTCAAGGTATCTCGGTCCATGCGCAAGAAGGCTGCTTTTGGGAATAGCTTCTGTAAGTCCCGCTCTACTCGCTGGGTGCCAATGCCATCGGTTTGGAATTTTTCATGGCCGCATTCTCTGCAAGCCTTGGGGTAGTATCCTTTTGCGCCGCAAGAGTGGCAGACTAAGGCCCCCTTGTTGGCGTGCCAAGTCATGGTGATGGAGCAGTGGTTACAAAGCACAGGCACGTTGCAGTTTTTACAAGTGAGCATGTTGGAATAACCACGACGATTCAAAAACAAAATCGCCTGTTTTCCCGATTCAAAGTTGCTTTTTAATTCTGTGTAAAGCTCTGTGGAGAGGTAAAACACGCCCAGTTGCCTAGGGGATTCTTTGAGGTTGATTACTGCCACCGGGGGCAGCTCTTGCTCTGAGGCTCGTTTGGTTAGGGTCAATAACTGGTATTTTTTTTCTTTTACATTGTAAAAGGATTCAATGCTTGGGGTGGCCGTGCCCAGTATCACGGTTGCCTTGTGGTCAGAAGCGTATTTCACACTGAGGTCACGGGCGTTGTAGTGGGGCGCTTCCTGCTGTTTGAAAGATTGATCGTGCTCTTCATCGACAATGATCAAACCAATATTTTTTAAGGGCGCAAAGAGGGCTGAGCGAGCACCAATCACCAAATCAGCGTGGCCCTTTAGGATTCTTTCCCACTCTGAGGCACGTTCTGTATCATTCAACCCTGAATGGAGCATGGCAATCCTATTCCCAAACCTGTCTTCAAATCTTGCGGCAGTCTGGGGCGTAAGGCTAATTTCTGGCAGTAAGATCAGCACCGATTTACCTTGGGTAAGGGCTGTTTTTGTGGCGTGGAGGTAAATTTCTGTCTTGCCGCTGCCTGTTACTCCGTAGAGTAAAAAGCTGTTGAACAGGTTGCCTTCTAGGCTTTTTTGCACAGGTTCAAAGGCTGCAACCTGCTCTTCGTTGAGGGTTAAAAAGGACTCAGATTTGATTTCTTTGGGCCCGGGCGCTAGGGGTTTTTTCTCTTTAACTAGGTAGTCTTCTCTTACTAATCTAGTGAGAGTTGCCTTGGGTACTAGTTTGATTAAAATAGACTCTTCTAAATCTGCCCCTTGTGCAAAAGCCTCAAATACCAGCATCTTCTGGCTGGCTTTTTTGGGCTGAACTGCGCCTGTTTGCAGGCTGTAAAAATTTAAGGTGAGCAGCTCTGCTTTTTTGGCGGTGGCGACCAGTGTCACCTCACCTGCTTTTTTTAATTTTTGCGCTGTTTTTAATTGGGTAGGCCCCAGGGGTTTGCCCTGAACCCGCTCAAACCAGCTGGTGTCTTTTAGTTTCTCTGTCGCATTTGCGAAAAACTGAATCTTGGGTTTGATGCCTTTGGGCGTTGCCGCTTCTAGCACTAGGCCTAAATTACAAAGGTAATATCTACTAACCCAGCTAAAAAACTCCAACTGTTTTTCGTCAAAAAGGGGCTCGGAGTCCACCAGTTCAATCAGTTCTTTGAGCTTTTTAAACTCAGACTCCACCCCTAATTCCACTACAACCCCGACTAGGAACCTTGGCCCAAATGGCACAAGTACCCTCATACCAAGTTTTATTTGAAGCTCTAAACGCAGTGGGACTAAATAGTCGAAGGGTTTTGAGTGGGGAATGGCGAGGCTGAGTCTGGCAATCATGCTTGTTGAAATTAAAGTTGAATGATAGGATTTTAATGGAGTCAAGTTGGAAAGGCAATCGCTTGTATCAAATCTAAGTAATTAGAGTTGATAGGAGAGGAAAGTCCGGGCTTCACAGAGGAGAATGCTGGTTAACGGCCAGAAGGGGTAACCCTATGGAAAGTGCCGCAGAAAATATACCGCCGATGGCTTTATTGCACAGGTAAGGTTGAAATGGTGGGGTAAGAGCCCACCGCGGGAATGGTGACATTCCCGGCAGGGTAAACCCCATTTGAAGCAAGTCCAAATAGGGCAGCGCTAAGGGCTCCTCGTCCTTGCTGCCGGGTAGGATGCTCGAGTCTATGAGTAATTGTAGACCTAGATAAATGATTGCCACCCCTGCAGGGCGACCGTAAGGGGGACAGGACCCGGCTTAAAGATAACTTGACTCTACAAAATGAATAGAAGGTTACGTGAAAACCCAGCTTAAAGATAACTTGACTCTACAAAATGAATATTGCCCCAGATAATCCCTCCCTGCTCAAGTGCTACAGGGCTGGTATCTGGGCATGATAGTTTTTTACCCTAAGGCCCAAAAAATTCGGGTCTGGGGGGCAATAGCTAAATTAATTAATGAATTAGAAGATTAATATGTCCGAATCAGTAACAGAAGAAGAGAAGATCTTAATCTTAGAAGCTTTAGCCATGATGTGTGCTGCTGATGGTGAATTTCACAAACGAGAGTTGGAATTTTTCACAGCCGTTTCGGAAGCGGCGGGGATTAACTCCAATCAGGTTGATTTGCATTCGAAAGAAGATCCAGACGAACACTTAGAGCGTATTTGCAGCAACTTAAATAGTGCTGACGCTAAAAAATTACTGATTTTGGTTTTAGGCGCTGCCGCTAGAATTGACGAAGATTTAGAAGAAAGTGAGGTTGAGTTGATCAAAAAATTTGCAGGTCGATTGGGATTAAAGCCCATTGATCTTGATAAGTTCAGCCACAAAGATTTGGCAAAAAACACTCTACTACTCATTAAAAAGCACGTTTAAAGCATATGTTATCTGTCCCGATTGAATATTTTACTGATGAACAAAAGAACTGGTATGTCCGCTTAGTAATTGCGGCAGTCCTTGCAGATGGCCAGATCAAAGAGGCTGAGATCCAGTACCTTAAAGATGGCTTACAGATTCTGCCAGACGGAGCAAATAAGACCCAGTTGCTTGGCCGCATTAAAGATAACGACCCCCCTCGCCTAGAACCGCCACCAGCATCCTTTGCACCCTTTACTTTGGTCAATGTCATTTTAGATGTCATTGAAATTATCGTGTCTGATGTGCATCTTTCAGCCAACGAGACCGACTTTTTGGCTCGTCTTACTGAAATCATGAGCATTAGAGAAGAGACGAAAGAAGTGATTATGGCTTGGAGCGAGGAAGGCATTGCTTGGAATGGGGATAAAGCCCTGTTGATTCATGGTGAAGGCTTTGAAGGGGATACCATGGAAAAGGTTCCCTTAAAGGAACTGGGGGAACAACAAAAATACCTCTATGCCAAAACTCTGGTGATTTGTGTGCTCATCGATGCTGAGGTGGAAGCCTTTGAACAGCGATATTTAAAGTATGCGATTACTCTGCTTAAAGATAAAAACGACCAGTTGGAGTTGGTAAGGTACCTCAAAAATAAAATTGCTCCACCTTTAGAAGGCCTTTCTGGCTTTAGCCCTGAGGTTTTAAGGGTTATTTTAATTGAAGTGATCATGTTGCTTTCCGGGGGCAATCATTTTAGTGCATCCCACCAAACCTTTTTTGAAAAGCTGAGCATTTTAAGTGGGGTCGATAAGGAAGAAGCTCTGTTATTTGTGCAGTGGCACCGTAAAGGCCTGGGCTGGAAAAGCCACAAGGAGCGCATCATCAATCGGGTGCAAAAAAAGGGCTTCATGACTATAGAAGAATACAAGGTAGAAACAGAGACATGAGGGCAGGTGCGGGCTTGGTTCCCTATCTCTAAACTTCGATCTCTAGAATCTAATCTTTAAGAGACCAGCTCCAAACCACTACCCCCAGTTCCAGTTCCAAATTCTAAGGAGTAAACCCTAATTCCTGATCAAAAACCCCTCCTTTTTCCCTTCGCAGACTAGGCAATGTAATCTAAATTACATCCCCAGGTGGCACTCCCCTAGTATTTTAAACAGGTAGAAAGAACTCGTAAAAAACCCTAAAGGTTATCTTGCTATTTATATATAATATAGTTTATTATATGTTTAGATAAGAGGTGAATATGGAAGTAGAATTTACTAGAAAAAATCATAGATCCGATTTAATGGTTGAGATGGATATTATCGACAACCTAAAAAATGAAAGGTTAGGGGCATTGCGTGAGCTTTCTCTAAGTGGCCTTTCTATGATCGGTAGCAATATCTTAAGTAAGTTCCAAAGGATTGATATTAGGTTTTCTATTCCTGACAATGAAAAGCTTTTCAAGCATTTTGTTATTCCAGCTAGGGTTGTGTACAAATCCCAGTTTTTAAGTCGGAGAGCCTACACATACGGATTAGAATATGGTAGGTTAGACGAAGCTCAAGAAAAAACCCTCCAAGGTTTGATCGATGAGCTTTCCCTTTTAGACGCAGATGCTTATTTCGAAGATATTTTTAATGAAGTAGAGCAGCAATAAAAGACCAATTACATAAAGCGAAAGATTCCAACTACTACTTAAGGAAAAGATGATTTATTTGATAGTTAAATTTTTACCTCAAAGAGCTAAAAACCAAGCCTAGTCGTTAGGCTCGGGTGACTTAGTAAGTAACTCTTGCAGCAGTTTTTGCAGGGCGAATTGGTCTAAGGGTTTATTTAGACTGTATTCAAAAAGTTGTTCTTCTGCCTTTTGCTCTAAACCACTCATACTATAGTGGGAAAGGGGCACAACCCAAGGGAGAGGGCGGATGTTTTTTTGGATCTCTTTGGTCAATTGAAACCCATCCATTTCCAACATTTCCACCGCTGTCAGAACCAAATCAAATCTTTCTGTTTCCAGCATCTCTAAAGCCTCTTTGCCACTTTTTGCCAGCTTAAAGGTAATTCCCTGTTTTTCAAGTATATGCTTGGTGCTATTAAACTGCACAAGGTCTTCTTCCACAGCGAGAATCTTAAAGGATTCCAGTCGCTGTAGCCAAGCCGACTGAGACCACTCTTTAGACTCGGCATTTGCGTCGCCTAGGGGCAGGGTAAACCAGAACTCTGTGCCTTTGGTAAGCTCGCTGTTTACGCCGATTTTGCCACCGTTACGGGTTACAAATTCCTTACACATGATCAGACCCAAACCTGTGCCCGTTTCATTTTGGGTTCCTACAGAAGACTTTACCTTTTCTTCAATTCTAAAAAGTTTTTCTAAAGTTGGGGTTTTAATACCAACCCCGTTATCCTTAACGGTGGTTTTGATATATCCGCCTTCCTTCTCTATATTAATGACCACCTTACCGCCTTTATTGGTAAATTTGATGGCGTTATTAACGAGGTTCCTAATGATGGTTGTGACCATGGGCGCATCTGCGAAAACAAAATAGGAGGCATCCCCAGTTAAATTGAGCAGGATCTCTTTTTGTGCAGCTTGGTTTTCGTAGAGATTTAAGGACTCATAAATCGAGTTGATCAAAGCAAAGTGATAGGGGTTGTATTCTACCTCTCCCTTTTGATTTTTAGCCCAGTAAAGCAAATCTTCTAATAACTGGTAGGTGGAGGTCGTTGAGTTTTTTATTCGGTTAAAGAGTTCTGTCTCAATGGTTTCTTCCGGCTCTAAAACTTCACCAAAGAGGACGGCCAGGCCGCCAATGGGGCCTTTCAAGTCATGGGAAATGATAGAAAAGAACTTATCTTTTGTATCATTGGCATTTTGTAACTCTCTGGTTCTTTGGACAACCATAGTTTCTAGTAAATGAGCATGTTCATCGGCGCTCTTTGCTAATGCCGATTGCGCATTGATTCTTTCTTGTTGCACGCCGTTGATGCGATCGGCTAAAGCGAATGAAAAGAGTAGGATTTCTAAAAAGGAGCCAAATTTTAGCAGGTAGCCATTGGCCTCGTTAGTAAGATTAAAGATGGGAAAGCCAAAAACAAAAGAGGTGTTGGTGATGATTGCCACCAAATAAACAGACCAAGCAACTAGGTAAATGCTCGCTAAGCGTCGGTTGATTTTTAAAGATAAAAGGCCTAATAAAAGTAGTAATATAGGTAAGGCTAAGCCTGCAAAGGCAACTAGAGGCTGGATATACTGTAAGGGCAAGAGCAAAGAGCAGGCAAAGCAGAGGGCAAAAAGCCCCATGGTAGCTTTCAGATACTGGTTAAATCTAGGAAGATTCTCCGCCGCAGAAAGCAGCTTTTGCGCAAAGAGTAGGGTTAAAAAGCCAAAGGCCTGAGCGGCGGCATAGCCATAATATGCAGTATTTTCCCAATGCCAGAAGTAGATTGAACCCATGGAGTCAATGGAGGCAATAAAAAACAGGCTGGCGCCGAGCATCAAGACATATATAAGATACAGACTGTCTTTAGTGGAAAGAAACAAAAATAAATTGTAAAAACCAATGGTCAAGAGAGCCGCATAAAAGAGCACACTTAAAATGCGATATTCGCTATCATGGCCCCAAAAATCTTCTAGATTTGCTAGGTGAAAATCTGCGATATGGCTAGCCCCTACGTGGATTTTAGAGCGAATAAGAAGGTGGTAGCGGCTGTCTGCTTGCAAAGTAATTTTATAGGCTGACACCCATGATTTTTCATTGAGCAAGGGGATTTCAGTAACCATCCCTGTGTCTTCATTCACCAAGTAGACCCAGTTAACCAAGATTAAAAACCCAGTGGTTAGAATTTTGGTCTGGGCTTGCGACTCCGTGTTAGACAACTGGATATGATACCAGACAGGTTTAGAATAGGGGCCAAAATTAGTGCCTATCTTTGGAACAGGTTGGAATTGCTTTAAGGCTGTAGCGATTGGCCTTCCATTTTGAATGAAATCATTCAGATGTTTCTTTTCGGAAACATCTTTAAAGTAGTGCACTTCCAGGTTGACCTTGACTCTTTTTTCAACAGAAGACAGGTCAAACCCAAAAACTTGGGGCGCAAAGGAATTAATGAAAAGCAGAGTAAGAAACAGGGTCTTGGTAACAGGTGTCATTAAGGTCTTATATTTTGGTATTAGTCTTAATTTTACTGGGTGACCTTCGCCTATGTCAAACATTTATGCGGCTTTTAAAAAAATAGGAGGCCTTGTAAATATTTTCCTCAAGGATATTTTTTAATATATAAATTTAAAATTGAATCTAGTTGGAGTTATAGGGAGACTAATGATTCTAGGCTCAAAAATAGAAAATTTACTTTTAGAGTGATATTTTTT
The DNA here is from genome assembly GCA_965602905.1 of uncultured bacterium. Classification (GTDB taxonomy): domain Bacteria; phylum SAR324; class SAR324; order XYD2-FULL-50-16; family XYD2-FULL-50-16; genus JASJGK01. The sequence goes on from CBFCZY010000012.1 coordinate 38,062, forward strand.
TAAATTCAGATTTAATTTCCTAAAGTAGTTTGCTATGCTTTAAAGAGAAACTGGCAAAAATGTAAGGCTACGTAATATATGAAGATTCTAATTGTAGAAAAGAAAAAGTTTTTATTCCAACAGCTGACAGCGGAATTTACCCGAGGGAATGATTTAATCTTCAATGTATTCAGTGAGTTTGAGGCTTTAGAGGTCTTCCAAAGCGAGAAGCCTGATCTGGTAATTATGGACGCTGAAGAGGAGTCCATTAATGTTTTGGAGATCTCAGCACGCATTAGAGGCAAGTCGAAATCAGAAGAGAACTATTTTGACTCTCATACCCCCATCTTATTCATCGGTACCCAAGATACCTATCCTGAGCAGGCCAGAGCCGAAGAGCTAGGTGTTACTGACTTTTATAGCCGCACCTTTTTTACCAAAGATTTAAAAAATCTGGTTCGAGGCATCACCAAGGGGAGCCAACCGAAGAGATTTGACGATGTCACTGTTTTAGTTGTCGACGATAATGATGTTACTGTGGAGCTTTTGAAAAAGGTACTCATTGCCGAAGGCATTGAAGTTTTGAATGCTTCCAATGGAATCGAGGCCCTAGGCTTGATCGCCGCCAACCAAGATAAATTGGATCTGGTGCTAACCGATTACTCCATGCCTAAGATGGACGGCCTTGAGCTTTGTCAAAAAATTAGGGACGACCAAAGAAACGAAAACCTACCCATTATTTTTCTAAGTGGCGTTGCCGAAATGGATTTTATTATTAAAATCTACAAAGCTGGCGCTTCGGACTATTTACCTAAACCCTTTTCTAAAGAAGAGCTGTTAGCTAGGTTTAATGTTCACCTAGAATCCAGAAGACTCACGGAAAGTTTAAAGAATAAACTGGCTGAATCTAAGAAGCACGATATGGTGAAAAACCGCTTGCTCGGGATCACCTCCCATGATCTGCGTTCCCCGCTAAATGGAATTATAGGCATAGCCCAGTTGCTTTTAGAAGATGAAGACCTTACCCAGAACCAGACGGATATGGTGCAGTTGATCAACCAATCTGGGAGCTTTTTATTGGAATTTATCCAAGAGCTGCTTACCTTGAGTAAGATCTATGAAGAGGAAACCTTGCAAGCTGTGCCCTTTTCTTTAAAGCAGATCATCAAGTCTTCTATTGAAAGCAATATTCACTCTGCCTTTTTTAAAAAAATCGTCCTCTTTTTTAACAACCAAGCTGGCGATGTGATTATGAATTCTGAGGCAAAGTCGATGCTGCGGATTTTAAATAATCTGATAACCAATGCCATTAAATTTACCAAGGCTAAGGGCACGGTTGAAGTTCGCCTGCACCCTTTGCAAGATGCCACAGTCAAAATATCTGTCATAGATACAGGCATTGGCATTGAGGCCCGGTTTTTACCTACCCTTTTTTCTGATACGGCCAACTACCTGAGGGAAGGGACAAATAATGAGCTGAGTACAGGCTTTGGCCTTTCTATTATCTCTGAATTGGTCAAGCGTCTTGGCGGTACAGTAGAGGTGGAATCAACGGAAAACAAAGGCTCGACCTTCACTATTTCCTTGCCTCAGGATGTCGTTTTATAAAGCTGCAAAAAGCCCCCCTTTCTTGCGCTTGAACTGGGCCAAAAAGAGTGCAAAATCTCTTTGCTTTAATGGTGACAGATAGGCCTTAATTGGCTACTATTTCCCGATAGCCCAAGAACCTTGGGCGCTACTCTTAAAAAGACATTTTATTTCAAATAGATCAGACATGACATCAGAAATCGGACACATTACCCCCATCAATATCGAAGACAGTATGAAGAGCGCATACCTAGAGTATGCTATGAGTGTGATTGTAGGCCGCGCCTTGCCAGATGTGCGCGATGGTTTAAAGCCAGTTCACAGGCGTATTCTTTATGCAATGAGCAGTATGAATGTTGCCCATAACAGGCCCTATATGAAATCCGCTAGGATTGTAGGTGATGTAATTGGTAAGTATCACCCTCACGGTGACTCTGCTGTTTATGATGCCACTGTTCGACTTGTGCAGGAATTTTCCATGAGAACCCCATTGATCGATGGCCAAGGTAACTTTGGTTCTGTTGATGGTGATTCCGCTGCTGCCATGAGATACACGGAGATTCGCCTGCAAAAAATCGCAGGGGAATTTTTAGATGATCTAGATAAAAACACCGTTGATATGCAAGACAACTACGATGGTAGTATGCAAGAACCAACGGTTTTACCTACAAAGATCCCAAATTTACTGGTTAACGGAAGTACCGGTATTGCTGTGGGTATGGCGACCAACATGCCGCCACACAACCTAACAGAAGTAATCGATGGTCTATTGCACTACATAGATAACCGCCAAAGCTGCACAATCCAAGATTTGATGCCCATCATTAAGGGGCCTGATTTCCCAACAGCTGGCTTGATCATGGGCCGTGCAGGTATTATCAGTGCCTACAATACGGGACGAGGTATCGTTAAGGTTCGAGCGAGAACAGAAATTGAAGAGATGAAAGGTGGACGTGAATCCATTATCATCACTGAGTTACCTTACATGGTAAACAAAGCTCGCTTGATTGAAAAGATTGCTGATCTTGTAAAAGACAAAAAGATTGAAGGCATTAGCGACCTACGTGATGAGTCTGACCGTAAGGGCATGCGTGTTGTAATTGAATTAAAACGCCACGAAAACAGCCATACGATCTTAAATAATCTATTTAAGCACACTGCAATGCAGTCGAGCTTCGGTATTATCATGCTCGCTGTGGCCGATGGCCAACCAAAAGTATTTAATCTTTTAGAACTACTCAAGTACTTCACTAACCACAGAATTGATGTGGTGATTCGAAGAACCCAGTTTGAGTTGAAGAAAGCCCAAGAAAGAGAGCACTTGTTAGAAGGCTTAAAGAAAGCCCAAGATAATATTGATGCTGTGGTAGCTTTGATTCGTGGTTCCAGTGATTCTAAAATCGCCAAGACAGGCTTGATCAACCAGTTTGATCTTTCTGAGTTGCAGGCGCAAGCGATCATGGAAATGAGACTCCAACGCTTAACAGCCCTAGAGGTAGGTAAGTTAACAGAAGAGTTAGCTGAGCTACAAAAGAAGATTGAATACTTCTTAAAGGTCTTAGCCGACGAGCAAATGGTACTGGATATCATTAAAGAAGAACTGACTGAAATTAATGAAAACTATAAGTCAGAGCGTAGAACAGAAATTGCCGAAGACCTATCAGATATCAACCAAGAAGACTTGATCCCAGAAGAAAAAATGGTGGTTACCATGAGTCAAGCTGGATACATCAAGCGTTGCCCAACAAGCACTTACCAGTCGCAACACCGAGGTGGTAAAGGTAAAATTGGCATGACTTCCAAAGAGACAGATGCTGTTGAAAGTTTATTCATCGCCTCGACTCACGATACTCTATTGATCTTTAGTAGTGCAGGTAAGGTTTACTGGAAGAAGGTTTACGAACTTCCACTAGCAGGTAGAACGGCAAAAGGCCGAGCTTGGGTGAATATCCTTCCCCTAGCACCTGATGAAAAAATTATGTTCTGCACTCCAATCAGTAGCTTTGACACGGAAGATATTTCCATTGTGATGATCACAGAAAAGGGTGTTATTAAAAAGACAGTCCTTACAGAATACAAAAACGTTCGTACCACAGGCACAAAGGCAATTGTCTTAGATGACGCCGACCGCTTGCGAGCTGTAAGAGTTGTAAATGATACCGACTTAGTCTTTATCGCCACCAGAAACGGCATGGCCTTAAAAGTCGCCTCTACAGGCTTACGTGCCCAAGGTCGAGTGACCCGTGGCTGCAAAGGCATTTCTCTAAAAGGGGATGACGAAGTGATCAGCATGGAAGCCATTGAAGGTGAAGGTACCATCTTAACAGTAACAGAAAACGGCTTTGGTAAAAAGTCGGGAATTGATGACTACAGGCTTGGTAGCCGTGGAAACATGGGTGTAATGAACATTCGCCATTCCGCTAGAAACGGCGATGTTGTAGGCAGCCTTTTAGTAGACGATGAAACAGAATTGATGATCATTACCGAAAAGGGTAAGATCATTCGTCTGCGAACCAACCAGATCAGACCAACCAACCGAATCACTCAAGGCGTACGCCTGATCCAGTTGGAAGACGACGAAAAGGTTGTTTCCATTGCTAAAATCGTTGAGGACGAAGAAGAACTGTAATGCGGCTGGTTGCAATTCTCATTGTTTTACTTCTCTTAGGTGGCTGTCAGCAGAACCAAGGGAAAGCTATGTTTGATCGTGCTATTGCCCTGTGGCAAGAGGACAAACATGAAGAAGCAGTGCAGAATTTCATCGCCCTGACCAAGGCCTTCCCCGAAGATGCTCTGGTGGATGATTCTTTATTTTGGATCGCCAACATTTATGAGCTTTACCTGCACGACCAAGAGCAAGCGATTCGGTATTACCGCTCCTTAACTAAATCCTTTGACCATAGTGAATACAGCCTGAGAGCCTTAAAAGGCTTGGCTAGAGTCTACTACTCCCAAGGGGATGAAGGGCGGAACAAAGCGATACTCATCTACCAAAAGCTACAAACCAAAGACCTTAAATCTGGTGACTTTGAAGAAAATCAAATTGCCCTAGCTACCATCTATTTGGAAGCCAAGCAGTATGAAAAGGCTCGGGTAGAACTAAAACAATTGATAGAAAAGTTACCCAATTCGACTTTGGTGCCCAAGGCGTACCATATGATTGGGACCTGTTTTTATATAGAAGGCCGCAAGGACTTGGCAGAAATTACCTTTTCTGAAGTGGACCGAAAATTCCAAAATGGAAAAGAAAGCCTAGCTAGCGCCATGAGTTTAGCGCAGCTTTACGAAGAACAAGATCAGCTATTTAATGCCATTGTGGTATACGAAAGTATTATAGACAGGCTCGATGAAAAGAATATCTTTTATCAGTTAGCCAGTAGCCGCATTGCCAAATTAAAAAATCGAAAGAGCAGAACCAGCAAAGGATAAGATGGGTCGAATTATTGCGGTATCAAATCAGAAGGGAGGTGTTGGTAAAACAACAACTTGCGTCAACCTAGCTGCCAGCTTAGGGGTGCTGGGTAAAAAAACCCTGCTCATTGATTTTGACCCTCAAGGCAACAGCACCAGTGGCTTGGGCTTTGTCCCCAATGAGTGTGAAAAAAACATCTACCATGCTTTGATTGGCAAGGAATTGTTAAAAGACCAAATTGTAGACACAGAGATCCCAAATTTAAAGCTTGTTCCTGCAAATGTAGACCTTACAGGTGCCGAAGTGGAATTGGTTGGTGCCATTGCCCGTGAGATGAAGCTAAAGAAAATTATTAGCTCCATTGCAGATGATTTTGAATATATCTTTATCGATTGCCCCCCAACCTTGAGCCTCTTGACAGTCAATAGTTTGACTGCTGCAAACTCGGTATTGATCCCTTTGCAGTGTGAATACTACGCTATGGAAGGTTTAAGCCAGTTGCTGGTGACCATTAACATGATTCGTGAAAATCTGAATCCTGACCTGACCATTGAGGGTATTTTACCGACCATGTATGATGTGAGAAACAACATCTCTAAGCAGGTGATTGATGAAGTGAAGGTGCACTTTAAAGATGAGGTTTTTTCCACAGTGATCCCTAGAAATGTGCGACTCAGCGAGGCCCCAAGCTTTGGTAAGCCTGTATTTTTATACGACCGTACCTCAAAGGGCGCCATTGCCTACTTAAATCTAGCCAAAGAAGTTTTGGAAAAACAACGTAAGCCTAAAAATTCATGAAACCGAAAGAACGACAAGCCTTAGGTAGAGGTTTCTCTGCCCTCTTAAAACCTGTAGAAGACCTACCCAAAGACGAAAGGGCTATGGTTTTAAGGCTTAAGATCAAAGATATTGTCTTAAACCCTAAGCAGCCGAGAAGTGAGTTTAATCTTGAGGCTTTAGAAGAACTCTCTCAGTCCATTAAAATCAAGGGCGTGATCCAGCCAGTGATCGTGCGCAAGGTAACCCGAGATGGGAATCCTGAGGTTTTGGAGTTGGTTGCAGGGGAACGCCGTTTAAGGGCGAGCAAGCTTGCAGGTTTCACTGAAATCCCAGCCATTGTAAAAGAGATTAAAGACCAAGACTTACTGGAAATTGCTCTCATTGAAAATATCCAACGAAGCGACCTGAGTCCCATTGAAGAATCTTTGGCCTACCAAAACCTGTTAGATGAACATGGTTACACTCAAGAAGATTTAGCCCGTAGAGTGGGCAAGAACAGGTCTACCGTTGCCAACATGCTCAGGCTTTTACAGCTACCTAAAGAGATCCAAAAGGATCTGGCTTCAGGGAAGTTGAGCACAGGTCATGCACGTTGCTTATTGAGTATTACTGACAGCACCCAAAGATTACGAGTTAAAGAAGAGATCATTAGTAAGGGGCTTTCTGTCCGTGAGGCCGAAAAGTTAGCCAAAGCGCAAACAGGCAAGCCTGAGACTAAGAAAAAACCTGTCGCTGGAATCACGGCACAGATGCAAGAAAACCAAGACCGCCTTGAGTCCATTCTCTCCACCAAAGTTAGAATCAACGAAAAGTCGGGTAAGGGAAAAATTGAATTGGATTATTCAGGGGAGGAGGAGTTCAATCGACTTTTTGCCCTGTTACTAAAAAGGGTTGAGTAATGGCAGCTGCAAAAAAATCTGTAAAAACTACGAGTTTTTTATCAGAGCACATTGAGCTTAAGGGAAAGTTAAAAGTGGAAGGGGGCATCCGAATTGATGGCCATTTTTCAGGGCATTTAGAAGCAGGCGCAACTTGCTACCTTGGCGAGCATGCTAGGCTAGAGGGTGTTTTTGTTACTGAGTCTTTGGTTTCCAGTGGCATTATCCACGGCAGTGTTCACGCCGAAGATACCGTGAAAATCACCAGACCAGGCCAATTGATTGGAGATGTGGAAACAGTGAATTTGATCTTAGATAAAGAGGTCTTTTTTCAGGGGAAATGCAAACTCTTAAAGCCGCAATACCAGAAAAAACCCAACCCCTTGGCTACCCCTAACCCAAGAAAAGCAATCCCTGAAAGGGATTAGGCTTAACTATCTATCTGAGTCCTATGCTTTCCATGCTAGACTCAGGCTGTTTCAAAGCTCCTTAAATAAAGACGAGGATTAGGCCCAATTGCAAAGCTAGGGCTGCAAAGTGGTACCAAGTAAAATGTTGTTTGTGTGTGTTGTCTGTTTTGTAATGGGCTTTCATAATTCCTTTTATGTATGGTTCGATTTTAGTTGAATCGCTTTAAAGCTCAAATAAAGTAAACTACCAAACTTAGACTCTTAAATTTTTTGTTTACTCTAGGCCTTTGTTTGCTCGCTAGGCCTGTGAAAATAAAAGTTAAATAATTTTAAAAAAATGCTCATTCCTCCGCTCTTGTTTTTGCAAGCTGACCTCGTTATAATCTACGAAACTTTAACTAAAGAGATGAACTAGTGGCCTTACCAACCTTTGGATTGTTTGATATTAAAAAAAAGAAAGAAGAGCAATATCTTCTTTTAACCCCCGGTGAGCCTAGCCTCATGGGCGGTGGCGAGTCCCAAGCCAATTGGGAATTGCTCGATGAAGCCGAGCTAGAACGTAGGGTGGCAGAAAATGAGCTTGATGATGGCTCCCGCCTGTTTGTCGTTGACCGAGAGGTTAAGATACACTTCCAAAAAACCACACACCTCGAATAACCCTCTATGAGCGCGCCCAAAGTTACGCCCATGATGGAACAGTTTTACAAGGTAAAGGAAGAATATCCTGATGCCTTAGTGTTCTACCGTATGGGTGAGTTTTATGAAATGTTTGGCCCTGACGCCGTTGTTGGCGCTGGGATTTTAGAAATCGCTCTGACATCTCGTGATAAAAAGAAAAAAGACGCCTTGCCCATGTGTGGCATTCCTGCCCATTCTTGGGAAAATTACGCCAACAAGCTGACCAAAGCAGGCCACAAGGTGGCTATCTGTGAGCAGTTAGAAAACCCAGCCTTGGCCAAGGGTTTGGTCAAGCGTGGCGTGGTGAAGGTGATCACCCCGGGCACGGTGCTGTCTTCCCAACTTCTTGATGAAAAAACCAATCGTTTTATTGCTTCTATTTATATTGATGAAAAAAATCTCCGTTTGGGTTTGGCCTTTGCCGACCTGACCACAGGGGAATTTGAATTTGATGAGGCCGACTTAGATAAAGCGGCCACCAGTTTTATGGAACGAATGCAGGGCTACCAACCTGTGGAGGTTTTGTATCCAAATTCAGAAGACACAGAGGCGAGCTACCAGAAGATCTTACAAGATCTTACAGGGGGCATTTATAAAAAACCTCATTTGGAAGCCTTTGATTCTTACTCCTTTGGTCAATCTGAAGCGGAAAGATCCCTAAAGGATCATTTTGAACTGCAATCTTTGGATGTCTTTGGTTTAGAAAAGGCGCCAGATGCCCTGAAGGCCTGTGGTGGATTACTGGGTTACTTGAAGGCGACTCAAAAAGATGCCTTGCGCCATGTTACCCAGATTACAGCCTGCCCCAAGAAGGGGGTCATGTCGTTAGATGGAAGTACCATCCGCAATTTGGAACTCTTTGAGCCCTTGCAAACTTCCTTTGACGACCATAGTTTAATCCAACTGATCGACAAGACCAAAACCCCCATGGGGGCGAGACTCCTTAAAAAATGGTTGCTTCATCCCTTGATGGAACAGGCGCAAATTGAACAGCGCTATGAAGCGATCGGCTATTTAGTGAAGGAAAATTGGAAGGGGAGTTCACTGCGAAAATCCTTGAGTGCCATCAACGATTTAGAGCGAATCATCGCCCGTTTGGCCCTGCCCAATGCCAATCTCCACGATTTATTACGACTTAGAAATGGAGTTGCCCCTTTAGAAGAGATCCAAATTCAAGTCAGCCAGTTGGAAAATGCAGGCTTGCAGGAGTTGGTTGGCGAATTTGACCCTCTATTGGATTTATTTGCCCTGCTGCAAAGCCAAATCATGGAGCAACCCAATTTAAAAGCAGGGGATGGCGGTTTTATCAACCATGGCGTCAGTGCCGAGCTAGACGAGTTCCGTAGCCTTGCCCAAAATTCCAAGCAACACTTGGCCAATTTAGAGGCCAGCGAAAAGCAACAGACAGGCATCACCAGCTTGAAGGTCGGCTATAATAAGGTCTTTGGTTACTTTATTGAAATTAGCAATGCTTCCAAACACTTGGCCCCAGAAAATTACATTAGAAAGCAGACCTTAACCAACGGTGAGCGCTTTATCACAGAAGAGCTTAAGGAACTGGAAGAAAAGATTATCACGGCCCAAGATGAAGCCATAAGAATCGAAACAGCCTTTTTAGAAGATCTATTAAGCCGCATCAAGGCCCAGATCAATCGGGTACAAAAAACAGCCCAGAAAATCGCTCTTTTGGACGTTCTGGCCTCACTGGCAAGCATCGCTGTGGACAATAACTATGTCAGGCCAGAGTTAAATACAGATAATTACATGGAAATCATCGGTGGCCGTCACCCAGTGATCGAAACCCTGTTTCCAGATGATCCCTTTGTGAGCAACGATTGTATTTTAGATCAGAGCAGCGACTATATTAGCGTGATCACAGGGCCAAATATGGGTGGAAAGTCTACCTACATGAGGCAAGCCGCTTTAATTTGCCTCATGGCGCAAATTGGGAGTTTTGTACCTGCTAAGTCTGCCAAGTTGCCCATATTTGATCGGATTTTTACCCGTGTTGGCGCTTCGGATAATCTGGCAAGGGGCCAGTCTACCTTCATGGTAGAGATGAATGAGGCGGCCTCTATTTTAAACAGTGCAACGGAAAATTCCTTTGTAATCTTAGATGAAATTGGTCGTGGGACCAGCACCTTTGATGGCATTTCTATCGCCTGGGCGATTTTAGAACACTTGCACAAAAAGAAATCCCTCACGCTATTTGCCACCCATTACCATGAATTGATCCTGCTTGAAGAAGAGCTGGAAGGGGTCTTTAATGAAAAGGTAACAGTAGAAGAAGCAGGGGAAGGGATTGTTTTTTTACGTAAAGTAGTTGCGGGCAAAGCCGACAAAAGCTACGGTATCCAAGTGGCTAGCTTGGCAGGTTTACCCTTTGAAGTGGTAATGCGAGCCAAGGGCATTTTGCATGAGTTGGAAAAGGCAGAAGACAATCTAAAATCCACTCGTAAAAAAGCCATTAAAGATTCAGCCAACCAGCAGATTACCTTTGCCCCCATAGAGGCAAGTTGGGTCGGAGAACTAAGAGAATTTGACCTAAACAGCCATACGCCCTTACAGGCTATGGAATTTCTATACAAAATCAAAGAACAGTTAAAATAAAAAACGTGGATTTCACCAAAATCAAAAATAGCACATCTAAAGTTCTTGTAAGCCTAGCTTTGTGCCTATTTTTGGCCCCTAATCTTGTTCTTGCCGATAAGATTGACCGAATTTACTTTAAGGCGGCTAAGGATTTCCACGAACTTTACCGAGATACCTCTTTTCGTGACCAAGCCGACAATTGGCTAAAAACCATCCGTTCCTTTAAGGGCATTTACGAAAGGGCGCCAGGTCACAAGCGAGCCCCTCAGTCCCTAATGAACATCGGCCTGCTCTATCGATCACTGTACAAATGGAACCACAACCAAAGTAACCTCGACGATTCTTCTATCTACTTTCGCAAGCTTGCTAGTGAATACCCAAGAAGCAAACTGGCCGATGATGGGCAGTACCGTTTAGCTGAAAACTATGAAGTCTATTATAAAAATGAGTCTCGGGCTTACCTAGAATATAAAAAAGTAATAGAGCTTTTTTCTAAGGGTGATTTTGTTGGCCCCGCTAGAACCAAGCTATCTAAGCTCAAAGCACCCCCTAAAACAGCTTCGGTACCCACAAAAGTGAAGGGCAAGGCCAGCAGTTTAGAACAGCTCTATGAAGCTCGTGAAGGCGGCAGGAGTTACAGAAAAGCGAGCAAGTCAAAAAAGGTGTTGGTTTCTCAAGTGGACTATTGGTCTAGCTCAGATTGGTCTAGAATGGTGATCAATGTTAAAAATCCAGTTCATTATAAATACCAAGTTTTAAAGGCAGACAAAAAGGCGGGCAAGGGTCGCAGGATGTACCTTGATATTTACAGAAGCTACCTGCCCAAGCGCTTTAATAAAAAAATTGCTGCCAAAGATGGTCTCATCACGCAAGCGAGAGTAGCCCAGTTTAACACAGAAACAGTTCGAATCGTTTTGGATTTGGCCAGCTTGGATAAGATTAAAGTCTTTCACTTGGAGCTACCAAACCAGTATAAAGTGATCATAGATATGCTAGGTGAGAGCGCAACCTCTACACCTGCACTGGACGCAACTCCAACACAGCCAGAACCAGAAAAACAAGCACGAGCGGCAAGGGCAGCCAGAGCAAAACTCCCTAAAATTGAAGTCCCCTACAATCCGCCTCAAGCTTATGAAAAAAGTAGCTCTAAGAGCAAAAAGCGAAAGAGAGCCAGCAAGCAAGAGATCAGTCTTTCTAAGGCCTTAGGTTTAAAGGTTCGTAGAGTGATCATTGATGCAGGCCACGGGGGAAAAGACCCAGGGGCTTCAGGCTACAAGGCCAGAGAAAAAGACTTAGCTTTAAAATTGGCTAAAAGATTAAAAAACATCATTGAGAAAAAACACCCTAAGATTGAGGTGCTACTCACTCGACCGAGCGATAAGTATATCTCTTTAGAAGCGAGAACAGCCTTTGCCAATCAAAATAAAGGTGATCTTTTTATTTCTATTCATTTGAACGCCAGCCGCAAGAAAAGTGTGAGTGGAATGGAGACCTACTACCTTAATTTAAGTAAGGATAATGCCGCTTTGGCCTTGGCTGCGAAAGAGAACCAGACCAGTGTTAGGGGTATTGCGCAGCTGCAAGGCCTCTTGCAAGATTTGATGACCAATGCCAAGATTCAGGAGTCCAGTGACTTAGCCCAAATGGTGCAGTCTGCGGCCATTAAAAGAGTGAGACGAAGCAAGATGATCAATCTGCGAAACCTAGGGGTGAAAAAGGCTCCTTTTGTAGTTTTACTCGGGGCGAACATGCCAAGTATCTTGGTGGAAGCAGGCTTTATTTCAAACTACAAAGAAAACAAATTATTAAAAAAGGGTACTTACCAGCAGGTGTTAGCTGAAGGCATTTACCACGGCATACACAACTACATGAAAGCGACCCATACTCTATAATGAAAAAGTATATTATCATCCTCTTAAGTCTGTTTGTTAGCGCCTGCGCCCAAACGACTGTGATCAACGAGACCAGTAACATAAAAGAAGAACAAGCCTATATCGATGATCATGGCATTGAAGCCATTGGCTTTAAAAACCAGCTGATGATCAAGGAAAAATATACCTATTTCTTTTTGATCAAATTGGAGCAAGTTTCAGAAGAACTAAAGAGCCAAATCATTACCCAGTTCACAGAAAACATCCAAAACACAGGGCTTTTTTCTAAGCAGATAACAGAAGAAGCTGCCCGTGATATTGTTGGTAGAGAAGGGGCATTAAACCAAAAGTTAGAAATCTACCTTGATTCCTTGAGTATGATTGCCGTGAGCGACCGAGATATAATTACTCCTCTGGGCAAAAAAATGGGCGTCGATCAGGTTTTTGTGGTACAGTTTGACCAATGGCCTTGCTTAGATTGCGAAGACGAACCTACCATGCGTTTAAAAATCCGCCTTGTGGATGTTGAGCGTGGTTTGGTTTTTTGGACAGGAATCGCAGAGCGTGAATTTGATGAAGAGGATTTTGAAAGAGCAGAAGAGATCAGCTTAGAAATGATGGGTGAACTGACAGAAGAATTTTTTAATAAATATAGACCCAAGTGGCATTATAATCGCTTCCAAGGGTTAAAGAGGTTGCGCAATGCTAGTTAAAGGAATGAAAAAGCTCAAAAGCTTTGTTTTTGATAGTGAAATTGAAGACTTAGTCTTAGAACGCTTTAGCGATAACCCTTTGGTTGCATACCTGCAGGTACACTTCCATCAACATCGTTCGATCACCATGCTTTACCGAGTGATCCTCTTGGCCTTTTTAGGTTTTATGGGGGTGGTCAGCGCTTTGATTATTTCAAACTTAGAGTCACCCTTTGTTCCTGAGTGGGGGCATGCAGCTTTATTGGCTGTGAATATGCTTTTACTTGCAGGCACGGTTATGGGGTTAAAACATCTTAGAAATTACCGCCGCAATAGCCAAGCCCAATTGGCAGAAGTCTACGAACTCTTGAAAAAAGACCTGACCCGTTTGGAAAACTTAAACGAAGACCATAGCTTCATCAGTAAGGCTCAAAAGAGCTTGAAGAGTCGTTTGCAGAAGATAGGTAATGTTCTTGAAGGGCCTATAGAAGATTATGATGGCTGGGACATTACAACTTGCCCCGACTGTGGAGTAAAGCTAGAAATGCTCAGCTCCGATTGCCCCAATTGCGGGCATGGCTTTGCAGATAAGCTGAAAAACTAACGGCAGTCCCTTTAGCTAAAAGGAATCTAATTAGCTAAAAGCAATCTAATTAGCTAAAAGCAATCGCCTTTAAAATAAGCTGCTTTGTCCAGCGACCTTGGAAGTTATTCTCGCCCAAGTGAACGGCTACAATGGGGTTTGACATGTCGCTAGGCACCTTCCCCAGTCCATTCCAATAGATCAGTTCCAGATCATCATCTAGATGCCATTTTAAGTGCTTTCCTGCCATAACCTGAGGCTCATCAAGGTATAGATCTTGGAGCATAAACAGAGGCTGGAGGTTATCTTTGCCAAAGGGTTCTAGCTTTTTTAAGTTGGAAATCAAATCATAACTGAGCATCTCAGGAGTCACTTCCATATCCGTAACCAGAGCCACATCGGTCGGGGTCTTGCTGTTTAAAAAGGCAGCCTGCAAGGCTGTGGTAAAGTCAGGGAGCATCTCTTCTGTAAGGGCGCAACCGCCTGCGTTTCTATGACCGCCAAATTGCAGTAAATGCTCAGAACATTGGGTTAAGGCTTCTAAAACACTTTCTTTTTTAGAGCGCAGACTTCCCTTGATGATGCCTTCTTTATTTTTGGTTAAGACACAAACAGGTAGACCTGTTTCATCTAAGATCCTGTGGGCAACAATTCCCGAGATCCCCTCGTGAAAGGTGGAGTCATAAAGCACCAAGCCACCCTTATCAAATCCTTGGGCGTCGGCCAGATTTTTAGCTTTTTTCAGCATCTTATCTTGGCGGGATTTTCTGGTGTTGTTGGTTCTTTGTAAGTCTTTTAAGTTGAGCAAAGCCTGTTTGTGGTCGGGGGAACACAAAAAACCCAGTGAAGGCGCAGGGTCGCCCATGCGGCCAGTGGCGTTGATCAAGGGGGCCAGCCTGAAGGCTACCAGCTGTGAATCAAAGGCTGTAACCTTCATTTTTTCCCCAAAGGCTTTGATATAGTGATGCCAAAGTTTGGTTGCAGGTGCGTGGAAACAGCGGTTCATTTGTTCTAAACCATACTTGGCAAAAAGGCGATTCAGGCCACGCAGTGGCACTTGATCGGCAATGGTTCCCAGGGCAACCAAGTCCAAATGCTCTAGTAAATTGGGTTCTTCTGGTAGGCTTTGCAGGGCCCAAAAGTTCTTTTCCCGAAGGTAGCTGCGCAAGGCTGTGATCCATAAAAAGGCCACGCCAACACCTGCAACTTCTCGCTCTGGGAACTTAGAACTGGCAAGCTTGGGGTTGACTATAATGCAGTCGGGCACAGAGCCTTCTACTGGTTCATGGTGGTCTGTTATGATCACCTCAATACCTGCATCTTTCAGCAAACGAACTCCGTTTGCAGCTGTAATCCCGTTATCTAGGGTAATGACAAGACTCGGGGCTTGGGTGATGATCTCGGCTGCCGAAAGGTCGGTGAGGCCATAGCCATGTTTTAAGCGGTTGGGGATAAACCAAGCCTTGTTTTCTAGATTGATGATGGTGAAAAACCGCAGCAGTAAGGCCGTTGAGGTAACACCGTCGACGTCGTAATCCCCAACAAGCATGATTTTATTACCAGCTTCAAAATGCTTATAAAACAAATCTAGAGACTCCCGCATTTGGGGCAATAAAAAGGGGTCTGGGATCAGTTTCAGGCTAGGGTTTAAAAAGTCGGAGTCAATAGAGCGCTGTTCCAAGAGTTGATTTAAAATCTGGTCTTGCTCAGCCTCTGGTGAGTCTTTTTTGTACCACTGGCTTAGGTCTGCCTGAGCCTTTATCGGGGTCACTTCTTTTTTCCGTGGATCTGGAAACGAGCACGTTTAAGGGAGTAGCTATCTAAATTTTTCAACCAGTAACGAGCCTTTTCAATGTATTGGTATTCTGGCGTATCTACAGTCATGTTGTGAAAGTCTTTGGTCAAGAGCTCAAAATTGGGCCTTGCGGCAGCGACATCACCGAGCTTCAGCCTCCCGTAACCTAAAAGGTAATTCCATTCCACAGTTTGGCTGTGGCTCGGTGTAAACTGGTCAAGGGCGTAGACCATTTGTTCTAGGTAGCCCATAACATGGTATAACTTTGCAAGCTTCATCCAAAGATGAATCATCTCAGGCGGTGGGCTATTTAGGTTTTGGGCCTTTTCAATCACAAGGTCTTTAAAGTCGCTTGGGTTGTAAAATCTGCCTTCAAAGCGAGGGAAGTCGATCAACACAATTCTGTGACCCAGTGGGCTAGGGTGGCTGTTCTGCTTTATGTTGAGCAAGCTTTCAACCCTTGCCTGTTGCGCCAATTCTACCAGTTGCAAGGCGTCTACTTTTAGCGGCAATTGGTTGTCGCATTTTTTACAGTAAAATTTTTCTTCTACCCAGAGGGAGTCCGATTTTAAAGTAGCACCACGCTGCAAACAACCCATATCTAAAAAGATGGCTTCCACATGGTAGGGGAAAGACCTCTTGCAAGCGGGGCAATGCAAACGGAGTGATCTTTTGGGGTTATCGTTCATGTCCCCCTTTTCTAAAGCCTCGGTAACCTCAATCGGCGACTCTTGGCGAAAAAGGGTGGAGATAAAACTGATTACCGTGGCTAGGCTTTGCTCGCCTTCAAAAAAGCGCTCTAATAGTGCAGGCAAGTGGCTTAAGTCGGGGTGGTACTCTAACAACTGGCAAAACATCTGGGTATGGTGGCCGATCAAAAAATCAAAGTGCTTGGTCGCTATGTTATTGATGCGGTCATCTTGGAAGTTTTGGAAGACCTGCAAAGCATAGTCAATGGTTACAGGGTCTGAGTTGGTAATATAGTAGTCAAAGTTTTCTAAATAGATCTCCAGCAACAGAGTCGGGAGATTATCAAAGGCGTAAGGATTGGGGAACATACTGGGCCAATCTACTTCATAGCCAAAAAGGTCACCTTTGAAAACAGCCCATAAAACCTCAGGGCGGGACATCTCAGCTCGAAAATCTTTGATCGGCTTGCTGATAATCAAGTCGGCTTGGGTGTATTCAGGCAATTTTGGAAAGAACAACCGCAGTAACTCGACACAGTAGTCTTCTGTTAAAAGGGGGCTGTGGTAATAGTTGGCAATGGTAGAAGAAAACTTTTGTGGTTTTTGGATCCACTTAGTAAAGCTCGATTCTAAGGCCATGCTCAAGGGGATGGTTAAAAGTAAGTTTACTTCCAGCTCGATAATCTTAGGGATGGAATCTAAAAATTCTTCATGGTGCGCTTGGAAAGCCTGGATTAACCAAAGCTTTTTGATCAATTTTGGGTTTTCTTCTTCCTTGATCAGGCGGTTGACCCAACCTTCCAGCTGCTTTAAAAAAAGCTTCACGTTCTTCGGGCTCAGCCTGATGGCTTGCTCATATTCTACCGCTGTTTCGCCTAGGCTCTTCCAGATCGCTTGCAAGTTACTGTCTATTTCTTTTCCTAAGAGCCTGTAACACTGTTCATAAATCGACTTTAGGCTGTAACTGGATTTAACAGAAGACTCTAACCAATTGGCAATTTCAATGGAGCTAAATTCTAAAAGCAGTTGGTTGGTCGCATCTGTGTCGCTGTATCTTTCTCTAAGGTCAAAGTAGATATGTAAAAGGCGGTTTAGGTCTTCTTGGGTCTTGGCTGCAGGCAGCAAGTATTGAAAAAACACACTGGACTGGATGATGTTTTCTAAGGACTCACCTAAACTATCTAGAACCTTCTCAAATCCCCCTTGGGGGTCAATCTTAAGTAGAGCATGGGTTGCCGACTCCAACTCCAACCGAGTGGCGTGACTGTCGGCGGAAACTAGGTCAAACCAGCGGTGCAGCAGGTTTTTAGAAAAATCATTGGGAAATTCAGACAGGCACAGAGCAGCAGCGTACTTCACTTGGGCCTCTGATTCCTTAAAAATCCCCACCACATCAGAAAGCAACTCGCCAAGACCAAGGTCAACCATTTGAGCGAGACCCACCTCTTGTATTAAAGGAAAGGGGCTTTGGAGCAGTGAGCGAACATCTTCAGAAGTTAACTCTTGCAGCATTAGCTGCAAGGTCCCCCAGAGGGCTACACGCTCTTGTTCGGAATGGAGGGCGTTCGTTAAAAAGGAATGGTCAAAGCGCTTTTGCATTGGGTCTTATTTATTGGGCGGTTGGTAGCTTTTTAACATCTCGACTAAAAAATCACTTTGCTTAGAAAAGACCTCACCTTGGGTCCCTAAAAAATCTTTGGTCTTAGCAAATTGATGGTTGAAGCCGTCAAAATCTTTGTTTTCAATGGTTTTTAGGCTATTGTGAGCCTCATCCAAGAAATGTTTGATCACTTGGGTATTCTGGGGGTTATCCATTAGGATATGCCCATAGAGACTGGGGTCACGCTGCAAAATCCGACAGGCAAAAGCGAAGTTTGCTTGGTAGACAGGGCTACAGATGGAAAGGAGTAAATCCAAGTCCACACCACTTTTTTCTAAAGCATGGCTAAAGGTAATGTGGATAAAGTGCATTAAGCCTTGGATGAGGCTCATCATTTTATCATGCTCTTTCCAGTCCTGTAGTACCGTAGTGTTTAGCTCTAAAGACTTATAGAGTCTCTCTACCTTGTGTTGCCATTTTCCCGGACGAACAGGTAAAATGATAACATTATTCCCTTTGATGTCGTTCACCCTGCCAAACATGGGGTGGGTGCTGATCACATCGGCATCTGTTTTGAGCATCTCAGGAACAATCCCCGTTTTAACGGAGGTAAAATCGCTGATCAACTGACCCTGTTTGAGCCAACCTTTGATGCGGTGAATGACTTCCACGCTTTTATCCAAGGGAGACGAGATGATCACCATTTCGCATTCCTTGACCAAAGTTTTTTCTAAGTGTTGGTCGTAGCTGCCACTGACCATGACTTCGCAACCGAGAGATTCAAATGCAGGGACAAACATTTGCCCCATCATCCCACGGCCACCAATGATTCCGATGGTTTTAATCATTTTTGCCAGATCTTATATTCCGTAACCCCGGCC
The DNA here is from genome assembly GCA_965602905.1 of uncultured bacterium. Taxonomy (GTDB): domain Bacteria; phylum SAR324; class SAR324; order XYD2-FULL-50-16; family XYD2-FULL-50-16; genus JASJGK01. Next base: position 56,489 of record CBFCZY010000012.1, read on the forward strand.
TTTTTTAAGTCATTTTCATCATTGATGGAAACGGCGTCGTAGGCGAGGTCGATGCATTGTAAATTGTGGTTGTTATCTAAGGCACGCATTTGCTCTAACCTGTAACTCAACTCTAAAGGAGAGGGGGGTAAGGAGCAAAAAAGCTTTAAAAAAGCGGGGCTGTAGATGTAAACACTAGTGTGTTTTTTTGCGTCTTTTAGGGGCTCACGGGTAAAGATCAAGGCGTTGCCTTCTACATTTACCACAACCTTAGCCACGTTCAGATCTTCCTGATCGCCCTCAGGCACAGTGGTTACAGTGGTGAAGAATTCTGCCTTGCCCTGTCGTTTTTCTAGTTCGCCCAAAAGCTCAGTGACCATTGCAGGCTCAATGAAAGGCTCATCCCCTTGGACATTTAAAATCAAATCAAAGTCACCTAGCTTCGGCTGAATCAGCTCGTAGGCTTCTAAAACTCGCTCTGTACCGCAGGTATGATCCACGGAGGTCATCAAGGGTGTGACTCCAGCTATTTTTTCGCATTCGGCAAAAATATCTTTGGAGTCCGTTGCCACAACTACATGTTCAAGGCCTGCAGCCAAAACACGCTCCGCCGTATGGCGGATCATAGTTTTACCGTCAAACTCAAGTAAGGGTTTGTTCGGTAGACGGGTGCTGCCTAAACGAGCAGGTAATATGGCAATGACTTTCATAATTCAAATAGTAGCTGAATATTACAGGCCTCTGACAAAGTCAGCGATCTGGAAGTAACGGGTAATGAGTCGCTCTGCATCTTTAAAATTCAACTGGCTTGCAGCGTCGCATAATGCACGGGCGGGCTCAGGGTGAACTTCAATGAATAGACCACTCAAGTCGGCTGCGGCACTGGTAGACATCATAGTTTCTAAAAACTCTTTTGTTCCGCCAGATGGGTCGGAAGAAGGTACACCATATTTTCTAATAGAGTGGCCTGCATCAAAGAGTACAGGGTAACCAAATCCCTTCATGATATGAAAGGCTCTAGGGTCAACGACCATATCTCGGTAGCCGAAACAGGTCCCACGCTCTGTGAGCATGATCTTTTTGTTACCAGTAGATTCAATCTTCTTTACAACTTTGCCCATGTCTTCTGGGTGTAAAAATTGCGCTTTTTTCAAGTTTACTACCTTGCCTGTTTTGGCAATGGCTGTGGTCAAACCTGTTTGCATGGCTAAATAAGCTGGAACTTGCAACACGTCAAATACTTCGCCAACGCCTTCGGCCAATTCCGTAGGGTAGTGGACGTCAGTGACGAGGGGTACATCAAATTCGTCTTTTACAGCTTGGAAGATCTCCAAGGCTTCCGGCAAGGGCAGGCCATGGAAGTACTTTTCGCTAGAGCGATTGTCTTTCATGTAGCTCGCCTTAAAAACATAGGTAACGCCTAATTTTTCAGCCAGCTCTTTTAAAAATTCTGCGGTTCTAAAGGCTGTGTCTTTGTCTTCCATAACACAGTTACCAGCCATTAATAGCTGGCTATCTGGGCTCAGGGTAACTTTATCTGTAATCTGCATGTTACGCTCCTGCGAGTGCTGTTGTTGCTTCGGCGGCTTTTGAGAAAAACCCGCTACGCCAGAGTAAAATCAGCGTGATGGTGATGGCAATCATCAGGGTATTTTTTTCTGACTTGATCGCCATTTTATAATCCCCTTCAATTTTTTCTTCTTGTTCCTGGCCTTCAACAGTGAAGTCAGCAGGAAAGATGTTGGGAATCCAGCGGCTAACCTTTGATTTGTAGTTTAAAAACTGCTCGCCAAAGGTTTTGGTTAGGTTTTCTTCTTCCCAGTTGATAATAAAATGATACTGGCCAAAAAAGAAAAAGATAAAGGCTGCTGGGAAGGCTAGGTAAAAGCCTTGGAACTGAGGTTCTAGCCAAGCAACATTGGCAATGACAACGAGGCCAGTGCTCAAAAAGAAATTTCCCCAGTAAAGTGGGTTTCTAACATGGCCAAAAGGCCCGCCAGTTACTACTTTACCACCTAGAGAGTAGCTTCTAGTTCTACTCACACCACCAATATAGGCAACCCCTTTGGTACGGATGAGTTCGCCTAATAGTACCATGACTCCACCTATCTGAAGGCTTAGTAAGTCGGCATTGGCAAAGGCTACCATGAGTATAATAAAAGGGATTGGAGTGTAGTCTCTATACTTGAAGAGTAACTCTCCTAATTTGTGATCTGTTTTGGCCTGTTCCATTGTTTTTGTCTCATTATTTTAAAAAGGATTAATTTAGCAGGATGCCTCATATTGAGCAAGTCCAGCCTAGCTCAAAGGTTAAATTTGCCACTAGGAACAATGAATAAAATCTGTTAATTTGTGAAAAAATAATCATGTGGTTCTATATGCGTCTTTTCCTTAGTCTTTTCATTTGCTTACCTCTGCTAGCCAGCGCCCAAGAGATCTCTACTAAAAAAGTAGCGGTGCAGGCCCTGCATTTAAGCAAAAATATTCGCCCTGTAATATTAAATCACTCCTTCGAGCCCAAAAGGCCCGAGCGTGGGGTGGAACCCTTTAGCCCCAAGGTGCAGGTTAAAAGCTACGCTTTGCCTAAGGGTATGGCTGTAGAGGCTGTTCCTGTCCACTGGCTGACCGAGTTTTCTGGTGGTCTTGCGGCAACCTTTTTGGGTTCCAAGGGGCAATTTCAGAGGGGGCAACTGGCCTACAAAGAAAAGCGCTATGAAGATGCGAAAGCGGCCTTTGCTGTTTTATTTAAAAGAAAAGGTGGCGACATCTGGGAGCAAACCGGCCTTTGGCAGGCTTGGACCCTTTTTCAACTGGAAGAAATAGAGGCCTCCTTTGAGGTTGCCAGTGAGTTGTTTGACGCAAAAGACCCTAGTATAAGATCTGAGGCCTACTACATAGCTGGCCTGCAATATTATCTAAGTAGCAAAAATAAAGAATTATTTCAGTTGCTTAAGTCAGCTGAGACAGAAGTTCCTAAGGAATCCCAAAGCTTGCGTTTACACCTTTTAAAACTTTCTGCGCTATCTCGGGCCGAAAAGTGGAAAGAGGCCCATCAGGCTTTACTCGCCTTAGATATTAAAACCTTTGAGCGAGACCCAAACTATAAAAAATTGGTCGAGCTGGAGGCTGTAATCAGCTACCAAGCTTCCGACTTTAAAAATTCCCTCAAGGCGTTTATCACCTTAGAGAGATTGCAAAATGATTTGGGCGAACGCCTGACAAGTTTAAAGGCCATCGCTTGGATGAACTACTTTAGTGGCGACTATGAAAAGGCGAAAAAGACAGCTCACTTTGTTATGGCAAAGCTGGATCTGGCCTCCCAAGCTGAGATGCACTATCTTTGGATCGCCGCCCAAGTTCGCTTGCAAAGGCCACAAGGGTTATTTGCAGAACTGAAAGAGTTGCCCCAATCGAGTGATTTTTATTCCTTTGCGAGCTTTTATATTCGTTCCTTCTTTAAGGAATTAAAACAATACCCTGACTTGAAAAATCAAGTCCAAGCCAGTCGATTTTCCTTTCCTGAGTTAAAATTTTATACGGCCATTTTAGAAGGCCATAGATACTTTTTAAACGGAGATATGGCGAGCGCAGAGGCTGAGTTTCTGCAAGCTCTGGCTGTAGATAGCAAAAGCGGGCTTTACTGGGTTGCCCAGTATAATATGGCCTTGGTCCATATGAAGGCGGGGAAACTAGAAAAGGGTTTGGGTCTGTTACAAGAACTACTAAAGAACCGAGAAGCCCCAAAACACTTGATTCAGTATCACCAGCTTTTTGTTCACTATAACAAAAAACAAGACAAAGAATTTTTAGACCTAGTGCCCCAAGTGAAACAGGAACTATTAAACAACCCCTCCCAGTGGGAAGTGAGTTTGATGCACGGCGCTCTGCTTTATAACAGCAACAAGGAAAAAGAAGCCTTGGCACTTTTTCAAAAGGGTTGGGATCAATTTAAAGAGCCAGAGGCCTTAGGTTACATTGCCCAAGTTTATTATTTTAGAGGCAAATTCAATAAGGTGTTAACCTTAGCTGCCGAACACCCCAAACCTAAATCAATGGGTTTGATTCACTGGAAGGTGAAATCCCTTTTGGGCTTGCGTAAATTTGAGCGGGCAAAACGTGTGATCGAAGATGCTCGGTTTAAGGGCGACATCCTAGTTGCTCTGCATGTTGAAGTTTGGCTCAACAGCAAAGACTTTAAAAAAATCATTTCCAAGGTTCAGCCTTTACTGGGAAGAGAAAAGGACGAGGCCACCAAAATTGCCTACTTTGGCTATCTCGGTGATGCTTGGTACAACTTAAAAGACTACGCTCGGGCCGAAGTGCGCTACCAAGATGCCTTGAAATTGGCAAAGGGTAGGGACTTGAGAAGTAACCTTCACTATAACCGAGTGATGAGTCTCTATTTGGCGAACAAGTTCCCTGACTATGAAAAGGCCGCAGAGGCAGCTTTGGCAGAGCCTTTAAAAGAAGGCACCAGGTTCCAAATTACAGAAAATTATGCCAACTACCTACAAAAGGGCGGCAAGCCCGACAAGGCTCAGGCTTTGCTTGGTAACTACGGCAGAACATATTCCTTTAAAAAGGCCCAAAGTCAATTGCAGCAAGTTCGCCTCTACAAAGAGGGCGGCAGCTTAGAAGAATGCTCGATCTTAGCAAAGAGCCCTGTTAAGGGTGCTACGGCAATGGAAAAGCGAGACTTGGCTATTCTAGGGGCGAAATGCTCCATTGAACGAGGCCAGAGTAGGGAAGTCTTAGCAACTTTAGAAAATGAGCTTTTAACAGGGGCTGGGCATTACCGAAAACCCGAGGTGACCATTCTTTTAGCTCAGGCGAGAAATCAGGTTGGCGGTTACGCAGCCTCCCAAGAGATGATCGACCAACTTGGGCCAAACACACCTAAGGCTTATAAATTACATGCAAAGTTGATCAAGGCTGAAAATCTATTTCAAATGGGCCAAGTCGCCCAGAGTGATAAAATTTTAGGTGACCCTAGCCAGTATCATGAAGCTGGGATTTACCCCCGTGCCTTAGAATTACAAACTCAGATCAAAAGCCAACGAGGCGATTTAAACCAAGCTGTGAAAAACATCTTGCGGCTCTATTACAAAAAAGGCCAAAGCCAAGAAAAAAAACAGGCCATATTGTTCCGCTTAGCTAAACTTTACGCATCAAAGGGAAAAAAGACCGAAGCCCTAGAGACCCTTAAAAAGTTAAACCTTTCTTTAATGTCTCCCGATTTAAAACCTGAGTACGACAAATTACAAAGTCAATTGGCCCAGAATTAAATAAATGTTTCACGTGAAACATTTATTGTTTTCTGCTATAGTAGAAGAAGGATGTTAAAAAAGCCGAAGGTCATTTTTATCACGGGGCCAACGGCTTCGGGAAAAACAAAATTAGCTGTCCAGCTTGCCCAAGTTTTAGAGTCGGAACCTGCCCCCCTCAATTGCAATAAAATTTCTAGCGAGATTATCTCGGCCGACTCACGTCAGGTTTTTATGGGCATGGATATTGGCAGCGGGAAAGACCTCTCAGAATACCAAAACATCCCCTACCATTTGATCGACATCCTCCCTGCAGGAAGCAAATTCTCAGCGGCAAAATTCCAGCGCTTGGCCACTGAGGCTGTGGAAAAAGTTGTGGCCATGGGCAAACTGCCAATCCTCTGCGGTGGCACAGGTCACTACCTAAAAGGCCTGCTCCAAGACTATCAATTTGAAACCCCTGCAACGGACGTGAGTAAAACAGCGGAGCTGGAAGCCCTACCAAAGGAGCAACTTTTAGCGCGGGCAGAAATGGCAGGGGTGCAAAATTTAGAAAAACTGGGGAGGGATAGCAAACGAAGAATTGCCCGAGAGATAGAAAAACTGGAGTTGGCGGAGCAACCAGAAGCGCAAGCGCCTGGGCCAAAATTTACAGAAACCTACCAAGTGCAAGGATTCTACCTTTCCCCAGAGCGGGAGTTGGTGAGAGAGAAAATTGCCCAGAGACTAGCCCAGAGATTTGATCAGGGGATGGTAGGGGAAGTGGAAGATTTAATTTCCCAAGGGGTGGATTTGGAAGTTTTAAAATCCTACGGATTAGAATATAAATGGATTGCTCGATTTTTAAATGGCGAATGTGACGAAAAATCCATGAAAAACTCCTTGGAAAGAGATATAAAAGCCTTTGCAAAACGGCAAATGACCTTTATTCGTTACATGGTCAAAGAAGGGGTCAAAATGGACGAAATTAAGGATTTCCCTGATTTGCATGCTAGGGTATCGGAATTCCTAAAAAGCTAGTATTCCAATTTACCGCTAGCAGCATTGCCCTATCTTTTCCCTCAATTTGAAGGAGTTTTTAGGTCGATCTTTTAAAAAATTCTTAAAATCACCTTAAGAAATTTTCTCATTAAGCTAAACCTTGATCTTATAGTTTAGCTGAATCTCATCTCCATGCATTCCACGAAAGCCCCAATTGCAAGCGGGACTTTCATAGATACAGATCTCTAGATCTTGGTGAGAAATGCCGACTTCGTCCCTAATGCGATCGAAGAGCAGACGAATCAGTTTCTTTTTGGTCTCGTTGGTTCTCCCTTCAATCATAGAGATTTCCAAAATTGTATAGGCTTCTGTTCTTCCTCCTGGAGCCAGCATGTCTGACTCTTCAAAGTGAATAAACCTATGAGCTCTTTTATCTGCTGGAAACTGCAATGCGTCCATCACGCAGGAGTGAATGCATTGGGATAGCTGCTCTTTAATGGGATCTAGTTTTTCTTTTATTCCAAATATCTTTACCTGTGACATCTTATGCGACCTTTATTTGAGTTGATGGCAGCCCTAGATTTTCCATGGTTGCCTTGAGTTTGATTTTATATTCTGGATTTTCCTCCTCAATTTCAGGGGGTATAATCAAGTTGTAGGTTAGAGCGGCTAGGCTCAATTCGCCCACTAGTACCATTACAGCTTCAGGGCGGTATTGACTCAAACCTGAACCTTGGTAGAGGTTGTAGGCTTCTTTTTGGTTTAGGGAGTAAACCATGCCATGGTCAACTTGCCCCCTTTCCCTAAGTAAGGTCGCCATCTTCCCTAAGCGTAATTTGTAGTTTTTCAAGACTCCCTTTCTGGGGTTTTTCGGTGTGACCTCTTTGGTCTTTAATATTTCAGGGGCCATATAGAGTCCATAAAAAAAGACTTCAAAAAGTCTGTCTGGGGAATTGTCATTCATTCTGTTCCTGTTTATTTAATTGGTTTGATTTCCTAAGTTCAAATTTTGAACAAAAAAAAACCCGCCTAAGCATGTAACTTGGGCGGGTTTGAAAAGAAAGTCTTAAAGACTAAAATGGAATATCATCTTCGATGAAATCATCAGGTGGTCCTGGAGGCATGTTGTCATTGCCCTTATTATAACCACCACCCTGAGCGGCTCCACCGCCTTGAGGAGCTCCACCTTGCGGGGCCGCATATCCACCACCTTGAGGAGCGCCACCTTGAGGGGCTCCATATCCACCAGACTGACCGCCACCTTGTGGGGCACTATAACCACCAGACTGCTGTCCGTTTCCATAACCACCACCTTGGCCGCCTTGACCCGCACCTTGTGGTGCATCTAAGAACTGCATGCTGCGCCCTTGGATTTCTGTGGTGTATCTTTTGTTGCCGTCTTTATCGTTCCACTGGTTTGTCTTGAGGCTACCCTCTACATACAATTGGCTTCCTTTTTTACAATACTGCTCAACGAGGTCGGCAAGCTGATTCCAAAATACGACTCTGTGCCATTCTGTGGTTTCTTGCTTTTGACCTTGTTTGTCTTTAAATCTTTCGCTTGTTGCCAAACTGAGAGTTACGACAGAGTGACCTTGCGGCGTGACTCTTTTTTCTGGATCTTGGCCTAATCTGCCAATTAGTATTACTTTATTGAGGTTGCCCATTGCTTATCCTTGGATTTGTGTATGATTTATCGTCTAAAGTCTTATTTTATAAGGCTATGAAACAAAATGGCTTTTAAAATTGTTTTGTAAGCATCTTCGAACTATAACCCTAAAAATCAACAAAAACTAATTCTGATGTCTTTTTAGTACCATAAAAAGGAAATCACCTTTTTAACTGGCTCAATGAGCGGGTAATGAGCTCGTTTAAACTGATATTTGGTTTTATCTGAGATTGAATCACTTTGTCAGCATCTTTGTCAGCAAAACCGAGGTTCACTAATGCCGATCTCGCTTCCAAGCGTAATGTCAGTTCTCCTGCAATTTCACTTTTTTCTGCTCCTGCTTCTGGGGAGGCCGATTGGGAAGCCTGATTCATATAATTTGTTTCCAAAGAATCCAGTTTTCCCGCTAAATCCAACAAAATTCTCGATGCGGTTTTTTTGCCCACGCCACTGACCCGAGTAAAGGGGGTCACGTCTTGCGACTGGATGGCCAGGAGTATTTCTTGGGGGCTGAGCGCGTCTAAAATCCCCATGCCCGCCTTGGGGCCAACGCCGTTGACGCTGATCAAATGGGTGAATAGTTTTCTACTTTCCAAACTATCAAAGCCAAATAATTTTAAATCGTCTTCTCGCACAACCGTATAGATAAACAATTCTGTTTCACTACCTACTTTCAAGCCTAAAGCCATACGCTTGGCAGGCCCGAGGGTTACCCAGTAACCGATCTGGTTGGTTTGCAGCAAGATTTCATCATTTTCTACAGCGAGTAGCTGTCCTTGTAACCATCCGATCATTTTTTTGGTCCTAATTTAATATCTAGTTTCATTGGCTGTTTCGTTTCATGGTCTCGAAAAGCTGGTTGTTTGCTTGGCAAATGGCAATGGAAAGGGCGTCGGATTCATCTTCGCTTAATTTGGCCTGACCCAGATTGAGCAGGATTTTAACCATGCCTGCCACTTGGGCCTTTTCCGCTCGGCCTTGGCCGACCACTGCATTCTTGATCTCTGTTGGGCTGTACTCAAACAAATCTATGCCAGCTCTAGCCCCAACGAGCAAAGCCACGCCTCTAGCATGGCCTAAGATCAAACTGGATTGGGGGTTTTTACCGTGAAACACCTTTTCAATGGCAAAGGCATCGGGCTTATGTTTCTCAACTAAGGCTGTCAGTTCTGTAAAGATGAGGTCCAGACGAGCGGCAAGGCCTTCGACCTTGATCGCTTGGATGCGGCCGCTGGCCACATGAATCAACTTCTGGCCTTCTTTTTTAATGATCCCGAAGCCAGTGTAGCGGCTTCCAGGGTCAATTCCGATGATTTTTATGGCCTATCCCTCTGCGTGGAGCTGGGCTAGTACTTCGTCACTCAAGTCAAAATTAGAGTGAACATGTTGCACATCATCATCATCTTCAAGGGCGTCAATAAAGCGCAACACAGATTGGGCTTGGGCTAAATCTGTAATCACCAATTTATTTTGAGGAATGTAAATCAATTTGGTAGACTCAAGGACTACGCCTTGGCTCTCTAGGTAGGTTGATACTTGGTGTAAATCCGCATGAGCCGTAGTGATGAAATAGATATCTTCGGGGCTAGTGTCGATGTCTTCGGCGCCGCCTTCTAAGATATGTTCTGTCAGAGTATCCTCATCAATGGAATCCTTCTTCACTTCGATGGCGCCCATGTGATCAAAGGCATACATCACACTGTTAGATGTTCCAATGGCACCGCCAGACTTATTAAAGGCCGTGCGGATGTTACTGATGGTTCGGTTTTTATTGTCTGTCAGGCATTCCACGATTGCTGCAACTTGGTGGGGTCCGTAGCCTTCGTAAATTACGCTGTGGAACTCCTCCCCTTTGCCAGCGCCGATTCCCTTTTGGATGGCTCTTTTAATGTTTTCGTTGGGCATGTTTTGGGAACGAGCAAGCACCATTGCCGAGCGAAGCCTTGGGTTAGAATCGGCGTCTTCGCCGCCTAGCTTGGCTGCAACAACAATTTCTCTGGCAATTTTGGTAAAGATCTTAGAGCGTTTTGCATCAGCTGCACCTTTTTTGTGCTTGATTGTGCTCCATTTACTGTGACCTGACATATATATCCTATTATTCTATGATTCGCCCAACCACATCGTAGGGGTGGGCATCGGTAATTTCAACTGTGACAAAATCGCCCGCTTTGCCTTCACCATCGTTGATGAGTGTAACGCCATCGACTTGGGCCGCTTGGGACTGACTTCTGCCTTGCAGTAATAAGTCTGTTTCCTCTGATAACCCTTCTAGCAAAATTTGACATTTCTTGCCAATGAGCCTTTGGTTTTTTTTGTATGAAACTTCCTGTTGGGCAGCGGCCAAAATCTGTTCTCGTTCGCTTGCCAGCTCTTCAGGGACCTTTTTATCTAATTTATTTGAAGGGATATTATCCTCATCACTGTAAACAAATACCCCTAGGTGATCGAGCCAACCTTCTTCTACAAAGCCCAGTAACTCTTTAAAATTTTGCTCTGTTTCGCCAGGGAAGCCTACAATGATGGTGCTCCTTAGGGCAATGTCAGGTGCTTTATCTTTTGCCGTTTCAAATAGGCTTTTTATTTCAGCGCCTGTGATCTTACGGTTCATGGCCCTTAAAACAGGGTCACTAAAATGCTGGATGGGAATATCGGCATAGGAGCAAAGCCTAGGGTCTTGGGCCATCAAGTCAAAGAGGCTAGTATTATAGGTATTGGGGTAAGAGTAGAGCAATCGCAGCCAGTAATCAGGGCTTTGATTTTGGTCTAAAATTCCCTGGACCAACTCTAAAAGCCCACCTTTAGATTCATAGGCACTGGTATCTTGGCCAATAATATTGATTTCCTTAATGCCACTTTGCAGTAGTAATTTGGATTCGGCCCAAACGGCCTCTTGGGATTTATGCTGGAAGGTACCCCTTAAAAATGGGATGTTGCAGAAGCTACACATGTTGCTGCAACCTTCAGAGATCTTTAGGTAGCAATAGTGCCCTTCCCCAGTGATTACACGCTCTGCGCTTTGGTTCGAACTATTATACTGAGGTCGTTTTTCCAACAGGTTGATCTGTTCTTTCTGGCCTAAAATCTGGCTTACTAGAGTTAAGATCTGGGTGTAGTCGCTGGTGCCAATCACGGCATCCACTTCGGGGATCTCAGATTTTAACTGGTCACCGTAGCGTTGCACCATGCAGCCTGCAACGACCAAGGCCTTACATTGCTCACTTCGGTTGGGGGAAAGCTCTAAGATGCGGTTGATGGATTCTTCCACTGCGCTGGTTAAAAAACCGCAGGTGTTGATAATGATCACCTGAGCTTCGGTGGGATCGTTGGTAACAACAAATCCACCGCCCAAGAGTTTCGCCAACATGATTTCAGTGTCTACTTGGTTTTTGGCGCAACCTAAGGATTCGAAATAAACAGCACTTTGCATATATATAGTCTAGATGGTGGTTAAATTTTGTTGTTAGCCTTCGGCTTTTAAAAAGGCTTCGGCTATAAATAAGTCTTCTGGTGTTGTGATTTTCAAGCAGGCTTTTCTGCCCTCTGTGAAAACCACCTTTTTTTGTACAAGTTCAAAGTAACCTGCCTCGTCGGTAGGTTCTGCGTTCTGGGCAGCCTCTGTAAAAAATACTTCTTCAATTTCAGACATTAAAAAGGCCTGGGGTGTTTGGACAGAATAAAGCTTACTGCGGTCGACTAGCTTAGTTTCCCCAGCTACCAATTCACGAGTTGTGTCGGCTACAGGTATTACAGGCACAGCGCACTGGCTTGGGCTTTCGGCCACTGCGTTATATAAGTCTTCAATCATTTGGTTGGTGACCAAGGGCCTAGCGGCATCATGGACCATCACTACGTCAGCGGGCTCTGAGATAAGTAGGGTTACTAGGCCCGCTTTTGTGCTATCAAATCGTTCGGCACCACCTAATATAGGAGTCTGTACTTTAGGGATCTCACCAAACTCAGCCATCATCCTTTTAAAATCGTCCTCTTCGCCCTTTTTAATGATAGGGAAAATCCGAGAAACCAAAGGAGAAAGGGAGACTCTATATAAGGAATGATACAAAATAGGCATTCCCAATAACTTCAAATAAAGTTTATTGCCAGCGGCGCCCATTCGTTTGCCACTGCCTGCCGCGACAATTAATATATCAATCAATGAATATCCTATTTTATTTTTGCTCAAGCCCTATGGGGCTTGAATTCTTTTAAAAAATCAAGCTAAAATCTTGTCTAGTGTAAGAAAAACGACAGTCTTTTTTTCCCAAATAAGGTTGACAGTCTAAGCTAGGCGCTGGTATCTAGGACACTTGATTACTGATTTTATCAATCTAAATTTAGTCACAAAAAAAAGACATGGAACACAAAGCAGCTATAGGTGAGGTTTTTAACTTTGGTGTGTTACACCTAGAATGGCCTACCGCCCTTTTTATCTTTGTGGTCTTCTCATTGACCATGTTGATCTTAAATACAATGCTTTTTAAGCCTGTTCTTCGATCCATTGAAGGCAGACAAAGCATTTTAGACCAACGGTCTGGTCGACTCGAAGAAATATCCAAAACATTAAAAGATTACCAAGAAGAGTTGACTGCTAAGCAGCTAGCTACTTACGAAGAGTTGGGCAAGCATTACCAAGATGTCCATCTTGAGTCAGCGGCAGAAGCAGCGAGCATCATTGCCGCAGCAAAAGAATCTGCTCAAGCAGCTTTTGACAAAGCAAACGTGGAAATCGAAGAAGAAAAGAATAAAGCCCTTAAGGATGCGGAAACTCTTTCTGCTACCTTAGCCGACTTAATTCATAAAAAGGTTCTAGGTTAATTATGAAAAATCTTTTTATTACCACCTTATTATTAGCCCCTACAGCGGCATTTGCTGCTGGCAATGGTAGCCCCATCGACGGTCTATTTACAGCTGATATGGCCTATAAGGCAATCAACTTTCTAATTTTATTAGTGCTTTTACACATCTTTGTAAAAAAGCCTTTAACATCTGCTTTACGTGCCTCAGCCATCGCTACCCGTGACGAGTTTGAGTTGACCCAAAAGCAAGTTGAAGAAAAAGAAGAAGAGTTAAAAACGCTTAAAGCCGATTTTGAAAAAATGAAGGCTGAGTTAGAGACAAAAAAGGCAACTGCTTTAAAGGCAATGGCTGAAGATAAAGTAAAAATGATTGCCGACACGAAAGAACAGGCTAAACTGATTGAAGAAGGTGCTATCAAGCGCGCCAATCAGGCCACTCTTAAGGCAAAAAATGACATCCGCAACGCTTTGATTGAACAGGCCACTAAACTGGCAGCATCGGGCCTTAAGGACAACATCGACAAGGCGCAAAAGAAAAGCCTTTTAGATTCATACAATAACACATTAGACGAGGCAGGCTAGATCATGGATTCTGGAGTGATCGGACGCCGCTACGCTAAAGCGTTAGCAGGCTTGACTAAAAAAGATGATTTACGCAAAAGCTCAGAGCTTTTAAAAGTTTTGGCAGGACTCTTTGCTGAAAATGCAGAAATTCAAGATCTGATCTCTGATCCAAAATACGGATTAGCTGCAAAGATTAAGACAGTTGGTGCAATTGCAACAAAACTGGGAGCCAATGATTTAGAAAATCGGTTTTTACGATTTTTAACTAGCCAAGGTCGCTTTGCAACCATCGGTTATGTGGCAAGAAGTTTTGGTGAACAAGCCAACCAAATATTGGGCCTTGCCCAAGCAAAACTTACTTTGGCAGATGAACTTGCCGATAGTGAGTTAGATAAAATAAAACAAAAATTAAGCAAATATTCCGGTAAAGAAATTCAGCTAGAAGTCAATATTGATGCTTCTATCCTGGGTGGTGCAGTGACCCAAATGGGCTCTCTGGTTTTAGACGGAAGTGTCAAAAACCGATTGGATCGGATCAAAGAAACAATTTCCAAAGGATAATTGAGCAATGAAGATAAATGCAGCTGAAATCAGCAAGATCATCCAAGAGCAAATCGAAAGCTTTGACTCAAATGTTGATGTTAAAGAAGTAGGAACAGTTCTTAGTGTTGGTGATGGTATCGCCCGTGTGTATGGCCTAGATCAGGCTATGGCAGGCGAGCTTGTAACTTTCCCTGATGGTACTACTGGTATGATTTTAAACCTTGAAACAGATAATGTTGGGGTTATTTTATTTTCCAGTGATAAGAACATCAAAGAAGGCGACCAAGTTACTAAAACTGGTAGAATTGCTGAAGTTCCTGTTGGAGAAGAGCTTTTAGGCCGTGTGGTTAACCCCATTGGTCTTCCTCTTGATGGCCAAGGCCCACTAAATACAAAAACATTTAACAGACTCGAAGTAATTGCCCCTGGTATTGTTGCTCGTAAGTCAGTTAACCAACCAATGCTTACAGGCCTTAAGGCTATCGATTCCATGGTTCCAATTGGACGTGGTCAGCGAGAATTGATCATTGGTGATCGCCAGACAGGTAAAACCGCCATTGCAGTTGATGCTATCATCAACCAAAAAGGCGAAGATATGATTTGTATCTATGTTGCCATCGGTCAAAAGAATTCAACTGTTGCACAGGTTACCCAGAAATTAGCTGAGCATGGCGCAATGGAGTACACTATCGTAGTTGCTGCATCTGCTGCTGATCCAGCACCTTTACAGTTTATTGCTCCATTCGCAGGCGTTGCCATGGGTGAGCACTTCTTAAATCAAGGTAAGCACGTTTTAATCATTTATGATGATTTATCAAAGCAAGCTGTAGCCTATCGCCAGTTATCACTTTTACTTCGTAGACCTCCTGGTCGAGAAGCATTTCCTGGTGACGTTTTTTACATCCACTCACGCTTACTTGAAAGATCATGTAAACTTTCAGATGCGCTTGGTGGCGGCTCAATTACAGCCTTACCAATTATTGAAACACAGGCCAGTGATGTATCTGCATACATTCCAACCAACGTGATTTCTATTACTGATGGTCAGATCTTCTTAGAATCTGAACTTTTCAACTCAGGTATTAGACCTGCTATTAACGTAGGTATTAGCGTATCTCGTGTTGGTGGTTCTGCTCAAACAAAAGCAATGAAGTCTGTTGCTGGTACACTTCGCTTAGACCTAGCTCAGTACCGTGAAAAAGCAGCCTTTGCTCAGTTTGGTTCTGATTTGGACTCCGCTACACAACAGCAGCTTTCACGTGGTGAACGTCTTGTTGAAGTTTTAAAGCAAGGCCAGTACAGACCAATGAAAATGGAAGAACAAGTAGCAAGTATCTTTGCTGTATCTAACGGATACGCAGATAAGCTACCTGTAGCTAGAATTTTGGATTTCGAATCAGGTTTACTGACTCACTTGAAAGCAAATCAGCCAGATATTTTAACTAGCATTGCTAAAGAAGGTAAAATTCTTGATGACACCAAAGCCAACTTAAACAAGGTTTGCGGGGAATTCGCAACTGAGTTTGGAGCGATGGCATAAGGAACTTATGGCTACCCTAAGAGACATTAAAATTCGCATCGGTAGTGTAACTTCTACCCAGAAGATTACCAAGGCCATGAAAATGGTTGCCGCAGCAAAAATGAAGCGTGCCGAAGCGAGAATTCGCTCTGCACGTCCTTACAGCGATAAGCTTAGAGGAATGGTTGCAAACCTGTCTCAAGGTCTTGATTCTTCTTCACACCCTTTGCTTTCTAAGAATAAAGAAGGAAAGGCTGTTGTTTTACTCATTACTTCAGACCGTGGCCTTTGCGGTGGTTTGAACAGTAAACTTTGCAAAAGTCTATCGCATTTTGTAAAAAGAAAGTCTAAAGACATTGATGAAGTTGAAATTATTCCTGTTGGAAAAAAAGGTTTTGAATTTTTTAAATATGAAGGTTTCACTTTAGGTGACTCCATTAAAGATTTAAAAATTGAACAAATGGAAAAGGACCTACAAGATTTAGTAGGGAAACTAATCCAACAGTACGAGCAAGGCGAAATCAGCCAGCTTTGGATCTCATTTAATCACTACAAGAACGTGATTACTTATGACCAAAAAATTGAGCAGATTTTACCTATTGAGGCCCCTGAGCAGGATGAACAGGGCGAGAAAGACCAAGCAGAATTTTTGCTTGAGCCTGATAAAGTGGAAATTTTATCTGTTTTACTTCCTCAGTATGTAGAAAACCAAGCTTTTACAGCATTATTAGACAACGTTGCCTGTGAGCATGCCAGCCGAATGACGGCTATGGACTCTGCTACCAAGAATGCAGGTGAGTTGATCGACAGTTTAACCCTGCAATACAACAGGGCTCGTCAAGCGGCAATTACAACCGAGTTGATTGAGATTATTTCAGGAGCTGAGTCCCTGTAAGGGGCGCAGTCAATTATTTATAGTTCACTATAAACGACTAGCAATAAAGGCAAATCGATGAACAAAGGTAAAATCGCTCAGGTGATCGGGCCAGTTGTGGATGTTGAGTTTTCAGAAGGTCAACTTCCCGCAATCTTAGACGCACTAACTGTTGACTACGAGTTCGACGGCGAAAAAACACACCTCGTATTAGAAACCCAACAACACTTGGGTGAAAACTTGGTTAGAACCATTTCTATGAAATCTACTGACGGACTTGTTCGTGGCCACGAAGTTGTTGGCACAGGCAAGCCTATTACAGTTCCAGTAGGTAAAAAAGTTTTAGGTCGTATCATGGATGTGATCGGTGATCCACAAGATGAAATGGGCCCAATTGAAACTACAGATCATTGGTCTATTCACCGTGACCCACCAAAATTTGAAGAGCAAGATACTTCTGCTGCAATTTTAGAAACAGGGATCAAGGTTATTGATCTAGTTTGCCCATTCTTAAAGGGTGGTAAAATTGGTTTATTCGGTGGTGCTGGTGTTGGTAAAACAGTTATCATCATGGAATTGATTAACAACATTGCTCAGCAGCATGGTGGATACTCAGTATTCGCTGGTGTTGGTGAAAGAACTCGTGAAGGGAATGACCTTTGGGAAGAAATGAAGGAATCAGGCGTACTTGCTAAGACAGCTTTAGTTTACGGTCAGATGAACGAACCCCCTGGGGCTCGTGCTCGTGTAGCCTTAACAGGTCTTACAATGGCTGAATACTTCCGTGACGTTGAAAACCAAGATGTTTTGATGTTCGTTGATAATATCTTCCGCTTTACTCAAGCTGGTTCAGAAGTTTCCGCCCTTTTAGGTCGTATTCCTTCTGCTGTAGGTTACCAGCCTACCCTATCTACTGAGATGGGCCAGATGCAGGAACGAATTACTTCAACTGACAAGGGTTCGATTACTTCAGTACAGGCCGTTTACGTACCTGCCGATGATTTAACCGATCCAGCTCCTGCGACTACTTTTGCGCACTTAGATGCGACAACAGTACTTTCACGTGCTATTTCCGAACTTGGTATTTACCCCGCTGTTGATCCTTTGGATTCAACATCTCGTGTACTTGATCCTCAGGTTGTTGGTGATGAGCATTATGCCATTACTCGTGAAGTTCAGGAAATTTTACAAGAATACAAAAACCTACAGGATATCATTGCTATCTTGGGTATGGATGAACTTTCTGATGAGCAGAAGACTACGGTTGAACGTGCTCGTAAAGTTCAGAAATTCTTATCTCAGCCTTTCCACGTAGCTGAGCAGTTTACTGGTACTCCAGGCTGTTATGTTAAGTTGGAAGATACACTTAGAGCTTTTAGAGAAATCTTAGACGGTAAGCATGATGATTTACCTGAGCAGGCTTTCTACCTTGTTGGTGGAATTGAAGCTGTGATTGAAAAAGCTAAGAAAGTCGGAGCCTAAATCATGGGTAAGCTAAGCTTAGAGGTTGTAACACCCCAGAGTGTTGTATTACAAACAGAAGCTGATTATGTTACTATTCCCGGACTTGTCGGGGAATTGGGCATCTTACCAGGCCATTTGCCTGTTTTAACTTCCATGAATTCAGGGGTTTTATCCTTTAAGAATGGAGCTAAAACCACAAAAATAGCTCTGCACTACGGCTTTGCTCAAGTGCACGACAATAAGATTACTTTGCTAGCCAAGATGGCCGAAAACGGTTCTGACATGGATATGGAAAGGTGTCGTGATGCAAGAGAAAAGGCGCAAGCTGAACTTCGATCACTTGGGAAAGATGCTGATGAAGCAACTGTAACCAAGCTTGAAGGTAAGGTTCGACGTGCCAATACTAGAGTTGACGCTGGCAAGATCGCTATCGGTTAATTGACTCTTCTTTTAGTTTAAAAATTAAAGCTCAACCAGCAATGGTTGGGCTTTTTTTTTGTCTTTTAATTGCGAAGCGATTAAGTTTCCCCAAAGGATTTATTCTTTGCATATAAGCACAAAAACCTCCCCCTTTGCCATTTGTTTTAATTGTAATATATGTTTCCTTTTTAGGGTAGATACTTATATTATTAGATAATTAATAATATAAGGGTGTTTTTAAGGGAATATTTATTATGGGTGCGTTAGAAAAAGTAAATTTGATTAAAAAAATTGCGACTGAATTAGAGGAAAAATTCGAATATTCCCTGATAGAAGTTTTTCTAAGGGAATTTGGGATTAATTATTTGAGAGGAGAAGGGCACGTAGCTGACCAAATTATTGAAAAATTAAGAGATTTTGAAATATCAGAGCTGAGAAGGGTTAATGAAGAGTTAACTATAGAAACTCTTCAGCTTGGGGCTATTCCTCCAAAAAACTGGGAGGGAACACAATCGGTTAAAGCCTTTATAAGCCACCGATCAGAAGATAAAGTCCGCGCCGAAACATTAAGAAGAATTCTGGGTGCTAGCAATATAGATTGTTTTGTTGCCCACATAGACGCGACGCCAACAACAGAATGGCAGGATGAAATACACAAAGCCTTAAACACAATGGATTTTTTTATTGCATTGCATATTCAAGGGTTTGCAAAAAAAGTGTGGTGCCAACAGGAAATTGGCTTTGCAGTAGCAAGAAACGTTAAAATTATTTCAATTAAAATAGATGAAGACCCTCAGGGGTTTCTCGGCAAGTATCAGGCACTAATAAGAGGGACAAAGACAGCTGAAGCCATCTCTCAGGATATTTTAAATTTACTTAAGGACGACCCAAAAACTTCAGAGCTGTATCAAGAGAAAATTAAAATAGATTTTATTGATGAAGACATTCCCTTCTAGCATTCAGTTTGTTTTTCCATAAAGCCTATCTGGGAATTACATAGGGCATTGATGCTTTCTTTACTTTTTTTGCCGCCAAAAAAAGTAACAAAAAAACCGCCCTCACCGTTCGAAGCTAGTTATCGCCAATTCCCAGCCAAGTAACTAGGTCTGCATAACACCAGTAGATTGTCTATTTTCTTTTTGAAATTGTAGGCGACGCCTCCGCTTCTCTCTAATGAGGGTTGTCTACCCACGGCTATCCCTTAACCTAACCTGTTACGAAGGGGTTGTGTCCTCCACCGCTACCTTTTAACCTAAACAGTTAAGAGGGATTTGAGTACCCACGGTGACCTTGCGAGGAATTCAAGAAAAATAGAAAATTAACCCAAAGAAAAACAAAGGAAAAAGCTAAAGCTCCAACCCACAAAGAGTAGCGGCGATATGCATATTCCAGAAGTTGGGGATGAAGTCTTGTTCGGTGAAGGTGCGTTTGCTGACTTCCTTGCCGTCAAAGTGAAAGCCTGGAACGGGGGTCTTGGGGGCTTTGATGAACCTCCGCAGCTGCTTCTGGCTCATTAGGCCCAAGCCGATCACCTCGCCATCGGCGAAGGAAAAATCACTCAGGGTTTCTTTGCCCACGTAAAGATAGTCATCAATCCATTCGTAATCAATATAGTTTGGAAGGATCAACTCAAAGGGGTTGGATTCTAAAAATACTGCTTTGTCCAAATCCAAGGTTAGGCCGACTTCTTCGGCCGTTTCTCGCACCAGAGTCTCTTTGCCTTTGCCTGCGGAAACGTGGCCACCGACGGAGGCGACAAAAATACCGGGGTAATTTGGTTTTTCGTGACTGCGCTGCTGGAAAACAAAATGTGGCTCGCCTTGGAACTCAATTACAATCCAAAGGTGCACGGCCTTATGGGCCAAACCTCGTTTGTGGGCTTCGCTGCGTAAGGCTACTTGGCCAGTGGGTTTGCCTGTTTTGTAGTCGATGATGTCTAACTTTTCTTCCATCCTTGCGCCTTTGGGTAACCTGTTTTATGATGATAAAATACTAAAAAACTTATCCCCTTGTACTTACAATGAAGACTTTACTTTTGCAGATTTCTAGCCAAAATCATACTGATTTTGTTGAAATTACAAGGGAAGTGGCCCAGAAGATTCAGGCTCAAGGCTGGAGTGACGGCGTCTTACAATTCTTTGTTGCCCACACCACCTGTGGCCTCACCATCAACGAAAATGCCGACCCTGACGTACTGCATGATCTGGAAATCAGGCTTGATAACCTCGCTCCTTGGAAACATAAACAAGACCTCCACGGCGAAGGCAACTCAGCGGCTCATTTAAAATCTAGCCTCATGGGCACCAGTCTAACCATACCCGTAAATGGTGGGGAAATGACATTGGGCACCTGGCAGGGGATTTATCTCTGTGAATTTGATGGCCCTAGAACCAGAAAAATATACCTAACCTTTTTATCGTAAATTAAAAATGGAACAGACTTGCTTGAAGGCCCGTGAAGCCTCATTGAAATTAGCTCTCTGGTCGGATGACCAAAAGAATGCCCTGCTCAAAGCCATCTCGGAAAAGGTGAGCGCCAATAGAGCCAAAATTGCCGAGGCCAACCAAAAGGATTTGGATGAAGCAGAAAAAATGCTGGCCGAAGGTGAACTCAGTGGGCCTTTAGTAAAACGGCTTTCCTTGCAAGGTGCTAAAATCGACCAGCTCAATTCTTACTTGGACTCCGTAGCCAGCCTGCCCAACCCTGTTGGAGTAAAGCAGTTTGGCATGCGCCTCGATAATGGCATGGACTTAGAACGTGTTAGCTGCCCTTTAGGGGTCTTAGCCGTGATCTTTGAGTCTCGACCTGAGGTGGTTGTGCAGGTGAGTGCCCTAAGCATCAAGTCTTCTAACGCCGTGATTTTAAAGGGTGGCAAGGAAGCGAAAAACAGTAATCGAGCCCTATGGGAATTGATCAACGAGACTTTGGTTGAGTTTGACCTTGAAGGCGCAGTGGGCCTGATGGAAAGCCGTGAAGATGTTGATGCTATTTTGTCCCAAGAAAAATATGTGGATTTAATCATCCCCAGAGGCGGCAACGCTTTTGTGCAGTACATCCAGAACAATACTAAGATTCCTGTGTTAGGCCATGCCGATGGAATTTGTCATGTTTATTTAGATTCAGAGGCCGATAAGGACATGGCGATCAACCTGACTCTAGACTCAAAATTAGACTACCCCTCTGCCTGTAACGCCATAGAAACCTTACTTGTGCATGAAGCTGTAGCAGACACAATTCTACCTGATCTTTGCGCCGCAATGGCCAAAGCAGGGGTGGAATTGCGTGGCTGCCAAGAGACCACAAAAATTGTGGGAACTCTTAAGCCCGCCTCAGAGGCTGACTGGGCAACAGAATACACTGATTTAATACTAAGCATCAAGGTGGTGAAAAGCCTAGAGGAAGCCGTTACCCACATAAACCAATATGGTAGTGGTCACACAGACTCCATCATCACAGAGAAGTTAGAAACCGCAGAAATCTTCATGGGCGCAGTAGATAGCGGTTGCGTATTTCACAATGCTTCTACAAGATTCTCTGATGGTTTTGTTTTTGGGCTTGGCGCAGAAGTGGGCATTAGCACCAACAAAACCCATGCTCGTGGCCCAGTAGGCCTCGAAGGATTGGTGATTTACAAGTATAAACTAAGAGCAAGTGGCCAAATTAAAGGCGACTACTCTTCAGGAAAGAAAACATTTTTACATACAAGGCACGAGTAATGACAATACAAAATACCCTCGCAGAGATCCAAAACAGGTTGGCTCAGGTTGAACTTAAAGCACCTGAGGCCCGCAGAATAGAGGGAATTTTACTAGAGGCTCTGGATTTAATCCCCATACAAAAAAAAGTAGAAGTTGCAACCACCGCTCCTTCTGAAAAGATTGAGATTTGGTCTGATGGTTCCTGCAAGGGCAACCCTGGGCCTGGTGGCTGGGGCGCTATCGTCAGGAGTGGCGGTAAGGAACAAGAACTTTTTGGCGCTCACCCAGAAACGACCAATAACATAATGGAAATGACAGGGGCAATGAAGGGCCTAGAAGCGACCCCTGAAGGCAGTCAAGTCCGTTTGACTACAGATAGTCAGTACGTGATCAACGGGATCACCAAGTGGATTATTGGCTGGAAGAAGAAGGGTTGGAAGAAGGCTGACGGGAATCCTGTCTTAAACCAAGAGGTTTGGAAGGCCTTGGATGCTGTTAACTCAAAAAGAAAAGTAGAGTGGGTTTGGGTCAAGGGGCATGCTGGGCACGCTGAAAACGAGAGGGTAGATGACCTCGCTCGGGAAGCCATCGGTAAAATTCTAGGCCTTTAGCAAATTGCCCATGGTGTTATTTTCTTCAATAGCAACACCAGCATAGCCAAAGAAACCATCTCTAAAGGATTCGCTCAATTGCTCTTCTCGTCTGGCAGGCTTAGAGCCACCACCTGAGAAGCTATTGGGGTTCACCCAAAAGGCAATTTTCTCTTTGCTTTGTAGGGTTAAGGGGAAGTCTTTTGCCTTTAAGAATTTCTTTAGGGAAATATAGATGTCTGTATCTTCCCAAAACTCACTATCTTTTGTGTGAAATCGGTCGGCGTGCGCTTCTAAGTCGGGGTGTGGAATTTCTTCCACCCACCAGATCTTTCGGTTGTCACGGTAAAGGATCGAAAGCTTACCAAATTCCGCTTGGTTCAAGCAGCAGAACATATCCACAATTTCAGGTTTTTTATAAATGATATCAAGGTATTCATACTCTTGGGGCGGGAAGAAATTATTGATCTTCTCAAAGAGGCGAAGCAAGGCATCAGGTGTAATATAGGCGTAATTATCGGCAGAATGAGAGCCAAGCTTCATGTTTGACGCCGAGAACTCAACTTGGGTTCTATTTTCAAGCAAGGTGCCTTTGTTATAAATACCGTAGTATTCATTCATAATACAGTGGCCAACACCGTGTAAAAAGCTAGGGTGATCAAAGAGTTCCACTTCTGCAGGCAAGTGGTCTAAGTCGCCAGCTTTGGTGTATTCGGTACCCTTTTGGATGGACCTAAAAAACCAATGCTTCTTTTTAAGATCAAAACCCACTTGCAGGCGGCCACGGGGAACACGCAAGTGACTTAAAATATCTGTGCGGATTTGGGTCTCTGCTGGCTCAAAATTAGATTCGTAGTAATGATACCAAATTTTAAATTCATCTCGATTGGTGCTATCTTCCCCTTCGGAAAGGTCTACAATTTTATTCACACGGGCAAGGGAAGCCTTAAAAATTCGTTTTAGTTCTTTTTCAAAGCGATTGACTGCGTCTAACTCACCATTAAAAATATGCTCTATGTACTTGCGTTTGATCTCGGGGAACCCCTTAATGAGCAGGCGGTTTAAGACTTGGTCACGGTAAGTGGTTAATTTATCCTTAGCAAAAACTTCAGAGATTTTAATGTGCAAAGCAAATCCAAGATCAATGATCTCGCTGATGGCGTCTTGCTCGGCCTGATCTAGGTATTTATTGGCAGGGCCAAAGCCAACTTTTAGGGCTTTAAAGCGAATCCACCAAGGGTCAAATAAAAGTTTTGGGAAGTCGGCTTCGCAGCGTAGTATCTCCGTTAGGGGAAACCCGCCCTTACTGTCTTCTGTGTTTCTTCCAATTTGTTTTTCAACTTTATCCGCAGGGATGCCAAAGTTGGCAAAAAAATCTTCATTCCAAGGGGGCAAAGGCCGCTCTTCTTGCTCAACAATTTCAATATATTGGTCTAATTTTGTAGGGTCTTTAACCAACTCAATGATAGAAGAATTGAACCTTGGATCAAAGAGCATTTCTATGCGCAGTAAATTAAGCAAAGCCTTGGGCAGGTTGCCGCTACTGGCCTTAAAGGATTCCCAATAGATAGCCCCGGAGTGCGCAATCATGGTCTCAAAAGAAATGGTAGGCGTGCTGCCTAGATCCACAATGCGGGGCCGCAGATAATCAAAAATATCGGTAAAATGAAATCTTATAAAATCAACGATTTTGCCGTTTTCTTCTTCACTGGAATTCACTTCTGGCGAAAGCAAAAAGTGCGAAGGCACCATGGGCGAAAATTGAATCCCAGGGAGCAAGGTCTCGTAAGTCAGAATTTTTTCATAAGCCGACCCACTGGCTTCTTTGCTTTGCAAGGTACTCCCGTGCTTGCCAGCGCGGTAATCATCGATAGAGTAGAAAAATAAATAAACCTCAGCTTCAGGGTACTTTTGCTGGATATAGGTTTGGATATTGTTGATTTTTTCCTGCAATAAAACTTCTTTTTGCTTTCTTTCTTTAGCGCAGGCAAAGGTTTGGTAAAGCTTGACCATGGTAAAAAATTCTTTAGCCAAGGCTTGGGCAAAGGCCTTATCTTTGAGTTTTTTAACAAAAGTACTGTCTTGCCGAGTGACTAAAATAGGAAAAAGCTTGGGGAATCTTTTGGCAAATTCTCTGCGCCCCAAGGTCATAATTTGTTTTTTAACCTCTGGTTTGGCGAGGTCGGCAGCCTTGAGCCTTTTTCTAAGGCCCGCTCTACGGGCAAAGGCGCTGATCAACTTTTTAGCAAAGCCTAAAAGAATGGTGTCTGTTAGATCTTCTTCCTCAAATGTAAAAGGCGAAAGTTCATATTGGATCTGCAAATCCAAATCACTGGCTGTTTGCTTGTGGCCCACCGTGCCAATGGAGCCCAATGAGGCAATGGAGTAGATTGGCGATTCTGAAGTAGCAGGGTTGATCTGGGTATAGTTCAGTTCCTCAGCAATAAAATTGTTAAAGTCTTCTCTAAAAACAGCATTTAAATTTTCAATGCCCACAACCCCATAAGGCGAACCTGGCGTATAGAGGTTGGCATATTCTGTTTCTTGGACAACCTTCTTTTTATCGCCAGAGCCTTCAATTTTGGTAGCGGAATACTGGTGTTTCTCAAAGCGGGCATCGTTGATATGAAGAAAAAGAATAATCTCATAAAGAGCCTTTTTCATATCCTCGGAAAAGAAATCAAAGGCTAGGCGTAGGCGTGTGTCATTAAAGCGACTAAAAAATTTAGCCCCTTCTTTGTATGATTCCCTAAATTGCTCTTTGCTCTTAGGGTCGAGTTCATTTTGCTTCTTTAAAAGAGAGTAAAGTGACACAAATCCTCTTACACTATTGTCTTATATTCATTAAAAATTCAGAAACGCCATTAGCACCTTGCGCTTGGTGCAGTTCTATCAGTTTTGTACCGATTACGGCAATATCAGCCTGCCCTTTTAAAAAGTGAATATCTTCTTTGGTCTTTACACCAAAGCCTAGGGCCAAAGGAAGGTTGGTATGTTTTTTATAGTGACCAATGCAATCGGCAAGACCTTGGTCAAAGTCTGTTTTTTGCCCTGTGATGCCCCTGCGGCCAACGGCGTAAATAAAGCCTTGGGCCTTTTTACTGATCAAATCTAACCTGTCTTCTTGGTTGGTCGGGGTATAGATAAATATATTCTCCAGTCCAAACTCTTCGCAGGCGGTGAGTACAGGGTCTGCTTCTTCCACAGGCAGATCAGGTATGATCAGGCCTTTGATCCCTACTTGCGCAGCTTGAGAAATAAATTCTCGCTCCCCTCGTTTGAAAAGGATATTGTAGTAGGTCATAAATAAAAAGCTGGTCTCAGGGAACTGGCTAGCAACCTCTGCAGCAAAGGCAAAACATTCAGAAACCTTGGTGCCCTTTTTAAGGGACTCTTGGTTGGCGGCCACAATGACAGGTCCATCGGCGCTCGGTTCACTAAAGGGAATCTGTAACTCGATAAATTCCACCCCAGCCTCGCACATAGCTGTAATGACTTTTTTATTTTCTTCTAAGCTAGGGTAACCCAAAACGATGTGGGTCATTAGTAAGATGTCTTTGGTTTTTAGCTCAGTGGCTATCTTAGTTGCAAATGACATTAGCCCCTTTTCTTTAGATATTGTTCTGCCTTGGCGATAATAAAGTCTTCCCATTTTTCATCTTCAAAGGCATCGGCAATGGTGAAGATATCCTTATCCCCTCGCCCAGAAAGATTGACTAAAACCACCTTATCTTTCGGTAGCTTTGCAGCCTCCCGAAAGGCACCAGCAAGGCCGTGGCTTGATTCTAAAGCGGGGATGATCCCCTCTTTTTTCACTAACAACTTCACTGCTGCAATGACTTCTTCGTCAGTGGCAACCTCAAAACGCACTCGGCCCGTATCCCTGTAGTTGGCCAAAATGGGCGACACGCCAACGTAGTCTAACCCTGCTGCAATGGAGTGAGTTTCTAGCATTTGGCCTTCGGGGTCTTGTAAAAAGTAAGTTTTATAACCTTGGCTCACACCGATGGAAGCATCGCCCCCAACAAGTCGAGCTGCGTGGTCTTGGGTGTCTAAACCTCGCCCACCAGCCTCTATGCCGATCAGTTCAACTTCAGGTTTATCCAAATAGTGGTAAAAGGCGCCCAGAGCGTTACTGCCACCGCCAACACAGGCGTAGATTTTGTCGGGCAAGCGGCCTGCAATTTTTGGCATCTGCACAATGGATTCTTCTGATATAATCGATTGCAACCAACTGACCATTTCAGGGAAGGGGTGGGGGCCGCAGGCGGTACCTAGTACATAATGGGTATTGTCCATATTGCCAGCCCAATCACGAAAGGCGGCGTTGATGGCGTCCTTTAAAGTCTTGCTACCTTCTTCCACAGCAATGACTTCAGCGCCTAGTTTTTCCATCCAGAATACGTTAGGCCGTTGCCTTAAAACGTCAACTTTCCCCATGTAGATAGTACAGTCAAAACCCATACGGGCTGCCATGGTAGCCGTGGCAACTCCGTGCTGACCTGCACCAGTTTCGGCAATCACACGGGTTTTGCCCATGCGTTTGGTCAGGAGGCCTTGGCCCATTACATTGTTGGCCTTGTGGGCACCTGTCTGGTTTAGGTCTTCTCGTTTTAGGTAGATCTGTGCGCCGCCGAGATGCTCACTTAAATTTTGAGCGTAGGTAATGGGTGTGGCACGACAAGAGTAGGTGGACATAAGCTCTTTGTACTCAGCCCAAAAAGCGGGGTCAGTTTTGATCTTATCGTATTCTACAATGAGCTGGTCAAAGGTGGTTCTTAGGATTTCAGGGACGAACATCCCGCCGAATTGGCCAAAGTATCCTTTTTTGGCTTCTATTTCCATCTATTCTTATTTTATATAGTCTTAAAATCAATTGTTGGTTGCCCCTTATATTGGCCCATCTAAAAGCGTTTGACTAGTATTTTTGGAGGGGACAGGGGTGCTTTTTTATCGCTTCTAGCTTTGCTGAAAATGAGCTTTGAAAGCCCCTAAAAGGTAGAGGCTTCCAGCGATTACCGTAAAATCGTAAGGGGTTGTGCCCTCCAAATCCAATTTTTGTAGGTCAATGGGTGCTAAGCAGGCCTTGCCTGTGGCCTTTAAAGATGTCGCTAAGGCCTCACCACTGATGGCGCCAACCTGATTGAAATCGATGGGCTGTAGGGTTAGATTCAGGCTGGTTTTTTTGATTGGCCCTAGGATCTCTTTGCCTTCCATTTGCCCTAAGCAAAGGCGGAAATTTTTACCCCTGTGAAAGCTTTCTAGGTATTGGAGTAAGGCTTCCATACCAGCCTCATTGTGGGCGCCGTCGAGGAGTAAGGTCGGTGTTAACCATTCCAGTCTCCCTGCCCAATCCAGGCCCGCCACCACAGTCTGCAACTGCTTTGGCTCAAGCCAGTCTTTTTGCTTTGTTACATAGAAGTAAGCGGCCAAGCCAAGGCCAATATTTTGTTTCTGGTGCTCGCCTTCTAGGCCCAGTTTAGGCAGATGGAAGCTACGATCTTGATAGAAAAAGTCTTCCCCACGCCAGCCAAAATCTTGGCCGTACCAAAGTTGTGGGATTCCCATCAACTCTTCTTTAATGGTCTCATGAATCTTGGGGTTTTGTTGCCCAATTAAAAAGGGAGTTTTTCCTTTTTTGATAGCCAGCTTTTCTTTGGCGATCCCAATCAAATCACTACCTAAAAAGTTTTCATGGTCAATAGAAATGGGCGTTAGCAAAAGCAACTGCGGGTCTGTGATCACATTAGTCGCATCCAACCTGCCGCCAAGGCCTGTTTCTAAAAGCAGGTAATCTTGGGTGTTTAAGGTGAGGAAGGCCAAGGCAATGGCCATTTCAAAAAAGCTCGGTTGCAGGGGCGCCTGCTCCCATCCTTCCAAGGGGTTTTTAGGGTCGAGTCCTAGAACGCCGCAGAGCCGAGCGAAGGCCACCAGCAGAATTTCATTTTCAATTGCTTTGCCATTGACCCTAAAACGCTCGGTAAAATGCACGAGGTGGGGGCTAATCGAAAGACCTGTTGTAAGGCCTTGGGCAAGCAATAGGGCTTCCAAGGTGACCAAGGTGGAACCCTTGCCATTGGTGCCTGCAGCATGGATGATCTGAGGGCGATCTTGGGGGTTTTTAAGTAATTCTAAAAGCTCAAAAGTACGCTCAAGCCCCAATTTAATCCCTCCTCTTAAACTATAGAGGGACTCCCAAACCTCGGCCATTTAATCCTCAGCCTTGAGGGGGCGACTCATCAACTTTGCCAATACCTTTGCGGCAGGTTGGTTGTTATAAATGATTTCAAATGCAGCTGCACAGAGGGGCATTTCCACGCCTAATTTTTGAGCAAGATCATAGGCCGCACGAGTTGTGTAGTAACCTTCGGCTACTTCTGAGCCCATTTGGTCTAAAATCTCTTGGGGTGTTGCCCCTTGGCCCAACTTGAGGCCAAAGTTTTTGTTGTGGCTGCTTTTTAAAGAGTAGCAGGTTAGAGCCAAGTCCCCGAGGCCAGAAAGGCCGTAAAGGGTTTCTAAGGATATATCTAACTTGTCGCAAAGCTGTTTCATTTCGGCAAGCCCACGGGTAACCAGTACCGCTGTGGCCTCTTCATACATGCCCATGCCTGAGGCGATGCCTGCAATAATAGCATAGACGTTTTTCAAGGCTCCCAAAATAGCCACGCCCTTGAGTTCGGTTGAGCGATAGACTCGAAATGAGGGGCTGGCAAAAAGCTCTTGGATTTGTTGACCTAAGTCGACATTAGCGCAGGCCAAAGTTTCGGCTACAGGACTTGCGTCACTGAGTAAACCCTCAGGGAAGCAGGGGCCGCCTAGGTGTGCAACAGGTTGGTTGGGCAGAATTTCTGCTATGATTTCAGGTACGGTGAGCAAGGTTTCCCGCTCGATCCCTTTATTTATAGTGACCAAAGGCGTGGTGGGTTTAAGACCTGTCAACTGGTCTAAAAGGCCACGGAGAAAAGGCACAGGCGTAGAGATCACCACCAAATCGGCTGTAGCAACGGCTTCGTTGAGATCCATAACAGGGGTCACACGGCCACCTGTAGAAAAATTGGGTAGGTTGGGCGCTTTTTGCTCGTTGGTAATGGAGTCAAACTCTGCTTGCAGGTGACATTGCAAGGAAACTTGCAAAGAGTCTTTTTTACTCAAGTAAATAGCCATCGCCGTTCCCCAGCGACCAGCGCCTAAAACGGTAATTTTGGTAAAGGAATTGCTCATGATTTTTTCTTAATAGTTTCCTTTCAAACTAGCTTATGGGGGCTGGCCTTGGCAAGGGGGTTGGCTTGTCCAATCTGATGACACGAGTGCACATCCTTTTTATCAATATTTGGCCATCAGCCGTGATCTCCCCAATTATCAACTACACTTTAAAGGTAAAAACTGCTATGATCTAATAGACTTTTTAAATAGAGAAAACAGGAATTAAATGAGTCTGAAACGCAAGATTCTATTACTTTTTTTAGTTGTATCTTTAAGCCCCGTTCTCTTTATGGGCTGGGTTGGTTTAACTTCAATCTATGATTTACTTCATGAAAACTTGACCCGTTCGGAGTTAAAAGAAGTTGAGCATATGTCATATGAGTTAAACCAGTTGATAGAATTTAGAATCGCCCAAGCGAAACTGATTTCTTATATGCCAGAACTCATTGAGCAAGTTAAACTAACCAAGAAGGTTATTGCTGTACAACGAAGTCTAAACCCAAAAGAGCTAAACCAGCTTGACCGGGCCTGGGTAAAGGATAAGCACAACCACCCCTTGGCCCAAAAGCTTTTAAAAAATAAAATCTCTGGCCTACTTCGCCAAATGTCACAAGAGCCAACCAGTGATTTTGGTGAGATTTTTGTTACTGACGAAAAAGGCCTTACCCTAGGGATGACAAAAACCCTAACGGACTTTTACCAAGCTGATGAAGGTTGGTGGCAAGGGGCATGGAATGAGGGCAAAGGGAATGTTTTTCTTGATGATCGAGGTTGGGATTTAAGTATCGGTTCTTTGGCCTTGGGTGTTGTACTGCCCATTTATGACCAAGGGGATGGTTCCTCACTGAACTCTAAACCCATTGGTATTATAAAAATCAACTTTAAAATCAATGAGATCTTTCAAAAGCTTTCCAAAAGAGTACGAAAGGACCACACGCCATTTTTAGTCCGTTCCAATGGGAGTTTACTCATTGGCCAAATTGAAGGCAGAAAAGACTATAACATTCCCTTTGAAACCTTGATTAAAGCGGACGAAGATATTGGTCATTTTGAAATGCAATATGAGGGCGAAACCTTAGAAATCTATTTTGCAAATCTTGCCTATAAAATCAACCAAAGGGTGATAAACAAAGAGATAGCCAGAGGCATCACAGGCGAAAGCTGGGAAGCGGTACATTGGGTTTATTTTGATGTTGTAAATAGCGCCGTTTTAGACAGGAAAATTATCCAAACGGGAATCACTCTTTCAATAGGGCTGGTTGGTCTTTTGGTAACCTTGGTGATTGCTAGTTTCTGGCTACGAACTTTTATCGAAAAGCCCATTGAAATTATTCATAAAGGCGTGATGAGAGTCGCCTCTGGAGACTATTCAACAAGGATAGAAGAACCCAGTGAAAGGGAATTAAAACTCATTGCCCAGAGTTTTAATAAAATGACGGCCCACGTTGAAAAGGGCCAACAGTGGTTAGAAAAAGAAGTGGCAGACCGCCTGAGCCAGATCAACCAGAATGAAGTCAAATTGAGGGCATTATTTAATGCCATTTCTGAAAGTGTTTTGATTATGAACGTCAGTGGGAAAGCGTATATTATCAATGAAACAGGGGCAAGGCGACTTGGGAGTACTCCCGAAAAGATTATGGGGGCCAATCTCTATAGTATGATTCCAAAAGATGTAGCTGAACGGCGTATTGAGGCTGTTAGAAAAGCTGTTGAAACGAATAGACCCTTGCATTTTATTGATGAAAGGGGAGGCCGAATCTTCGAGCAAACTATCTACCCAATTGCTGGTGAGGGAAACCTGGACGAGCGTCAAGTTGCTGTTTTCGCCATAGACATAACAGAAAAAAAAGAGGCGGAAGAGAAAATTGCCATGGCAATGGAAAACTTAAAAATTGCCAATGAGGAACTCAGCCAATTTGCCTATATTGCCAGCCACGATTTACAGGAACCCGTTAGAAAAATCATTGGCTTTGGAGAGCGGTTAGTGGAGATTTTAGGGGACGACCTCAACGATAAAGCTCGTGATTACTTAGAAAGAATGACCAGTGCGGGCTACCGCATGAGCCAACTGATTGCCGATCTATTACAGCTTTCCAGAGTGGTAACCAAGGCTAGGCCTTTTGTTGCGTTGGATCTAAATCAAATTACGAAGAATGTACTGGATGATTTATCTATCCCCATTGAAGAGGCCAATGCCCAAATTTCAGTTGAACAACTGCCCTCCATTGAGGGGGATCAAACCCAAATGGGCCAATTGTTCCAAAACTTAATTGGGAATTCTTTAAAGTACCGAAAATCAATGGGGCCCTGTGAGATCTCAATCTCTACCAAAAATGACGGTGACTTCCTTAAAATCCTTTTCAAGGATAACGGGATTGGCTTTGAACAAAAGTATGTAGATAAAATTTTCGGCGTGTTTCAGCGCTTGCATGGCAAAAATGAATATAGTGGAACAGGCATTGGCCTGGCTATTGTAAAAAAGATTGTCGAGCGGCATCATGGTTCTATTGAAGTGGAAAGCCTTGTGGATGAGGGCTCAAGCTTTTTGATAGCTTTACCTTTCAAACAGATTTCCCAAGAGGATAACAAGAATGCTTAAAGAACAATTAACCATTATTATCGCTGATGACGACTCTGATGATCGTTTGTTGATTTGTGATGCAATCGCAGATCTAGGGATTCAAAACCCAGTTATTGAAATAGAAAACGGAGAAGAGTTACTCGGGTTTTTAGAGTCCAATTCTGAAAAGGAAGAGTCACGAGTAAAGATCGGCCTCATTTTGTTGGATCTGAATATGCCTAAAATGGATGGACGTGAAGCCTTAGAAAAAATCAAATCCAATCCAAAATTAAAGCAGATCCCTGTGGTGATTTTAACCACCTCCAATTCAGAAGAAGACATAGCCAATACCTATGGGAACGGGGCAAATTCATATATCGTGAAGCCTGTTACCATGTCAGGATTTTTAAGCATGATTAAAAGTCTGCATATCTACTGGCTAGAAATTGTAAATGTTCCAGACGAGTTTTAAAATGGACGCACAAAACCTAAAAATTTTAATGATTGACGATGATGAGGATGACTTCATCCTTGTGAGGGATGTTATTAATAGATTTGAAGGTGAAGAATTCCAAATAGAATGGGTTGGGTCTCACAAAGAGGCTATGGCAAGGATTCAAGAGGATCAGTTTGATCTTTATTTGGTCGACTATAACCTTGGCCCAAAAATTGGAACCGAGTTTATCCAAGAGGCTCAAGAATTAGGTGTTGATCAACCGATGATCCTTTTAACGGGGATGAGTGGCATCGATATAGACCACCAAGGTATGGCCGCAGGCGCCTGGGACTTCCTTCCAAAAAATGGATTGGCCCCTGAAGTCTTAGAGCGTTCTATTAGATACGCAGTGAAGCATTACAGTGTTTTAAAGGAATTAAAAAAGGCAAAAACTACTGCGGAAGAGGCGACCCTCTTAAAAGACAAATTTATTAGCCTTGTAAGTCATGATTTAAAAAATCCTTTTTCCAATATTCAAAGCATCCTAAACATCATTAGGGAGGCGGAAGAAGGTGAACATAGCCCGCAAGAGATAAGTCACTTTATTAACCTTGGCCTTACCGCTGCGAACCAAGCCCAAGATTTGATTCAAGATCTGCTGAATGTAGAACGTTTTAAAACAGGGAAACTGAAACCAAATTTTGAATTTATTTCATTGCCTTTATTGTGCTCCAACCTGGCCCAGAGACTGAAGCAGGATCTTGAAAAAAAGAGGTTAACCCTTAAGCTTGAAATCCCCGCTGGTGCCGTTGCCTTTTCTGATATTCATTTGCTTTCTGAGGTCATTCATAATTTATTGGCAAATGCCATCAAGTTTTCTCACCAAAAGTCTCAAATTACCTTAACCGTGGAACTGGACTCTTGTGCCTTAATAAAAATTTGCGACACTGGGGTTGGTATCCCTGAAGATATGCTCAGTGATATTTTTAAGTATGAGGTAAAGACGAGCAGAACAGGCACCGAAGGGGAGTTGGGGACAGGTTTTGGGTTACCCCTGTCTTATGAAATTGTCCAAGGGTTAAAGGGGGAGCTTTCTGTAACTTCTGAGATTGACCAAGGGAGTTGTTTCCTAGTTTCCCTGCCCAGCGAGGCGCCCTAGGGCATATTTTCGTCTTTATTGGTTCTCACCAATTTTGCGCCCTATTCAGTTATCAAATCATAACCAAGCCAAGCAGACTATGCTTTAGCTTTTTTCAAATGAAAACGGGCCATATTCCGCCTTTCAAAACGAGTCGCATTACGCAGGGCCTTTTGGCAGTAGATGATCTGAGCATCGAATTCCCGCCGAATTTGAGCCTCCCACTGGCGTGTTTGGGAAAGGTTGGCGAAAGCTTTATATAAATTTTTCGCAGCCTCAAGATTCCCAAAATAGAGGTGGAACAAGATCCCTAGCCTGTACCAGCGAAATAGTAGAGATGGTTTTTCAAATTCACCAACTCTGGAAAGAATAGAATCATTAATTCGTTTTAAAACCCTTGCGGCCTCTTCCA
Organism: uncultured bacterium; assembly: GCA_965602905.1. GTDB lineage: Bacteria > SAR324 > SAR324 > XYD2-FULL-50-16 > XYD2-FULL-50-16 > JASJGK01. Next base: position 90,596 of record CBFCZY010000012.1, read on the forward strand.
TTGCGCCATAGCTAGTAAGAATTTGCGCTTGAGTCAGCAACAAGGTTAGGCCGTCATTAGCGGCTCTTGAATCTGGCTTCATACCCATCATTTCAGCGGACTTAAAGGCTAGTTTATAGTGTTCGTAAACCTGCTCTTTGCTGCGGTTTAAGTCCATGGGGTTGAATTTTCCGCCCATAACTTCACGAAACTGGGGAATGGATTTCATCCATTGGTCTTTAAATTTTCCTGTTATTTCTTTAGGTGCCCTGTCATCGGGGAATTTTTTAAAATAATCCTTCGAGGCACTGGTAAAAAAGCACATGGGGCAGGTAATGAGTTTGATCTTATTGTAGTCACAAGCATCATAACCTTCTTTTGACCCATGGTAAGTGGGAATGCCAAAGATATTATTCACCGTCTTTTGGGAATTGGGTATCAAGGTAAAGCTTGCGAATTTAGCCGAGGAATGACAAACAAAACAGCCAAAATTCCTAACGATTAGGGACGTGTTTTCAGGATGTTGCTCCACTCCTTCTGGGTTGTGTTGCGTCTCTTCAGGGTGGTCTATCTTAGCCTTGGCAGCCAGTTGGATTTGGCCCTTGCGCCAACTGAGGCCTAAATTACACCAATCAATGAAGGCGGAATACCTTGGCCCTTCCTGTTTGCAAACGAGCAAAAGTTGACTGAAAAATCTGTCTCCCTTTTCCGTAACCCCGCCCCTTGAGCCTAGGACTTGTAAAATATCCATCAAAATTAAAATCAGTTGCTCTTCCCTCATTGCTGGAGGCGGCTTGGGACCAGGCATGATGGATTTTTGCAAATGGGCCTTCAAGAGCTTTTTCATCTGGGCACTTTCCAGAGAATCAATGGCCAAGTTGGTTTTATCTAAAACAGAGCTAGAAGGATTATTGACCATCAAGATAGCTATCACCAGCAGCCTAGCGTACCACTCACGGGGGCTTTGGTTCAGGCCGTAGAGATCAACAGGGTTGATGGCATCGATGTGTCTATTTAAAATCTCATTTTGCCCCTGTAGCCAAGCTAACCCTTCTAAACAGTGGTGCATTAACTCTTTATAGTAGTTGGGCGAAAAGCTGAAAATATTGGCTAAATTAGCTAGATACTTACTTTCTTTTTCATTGAGTTGCTTGTCTTGGATAACCAGATGGATAATCTCCATATAAATCAAAGCCCTTTGGTTTTGATTTAAAGATTTTGGTGGTTCTTCCAGCGCAAAAGCTTCTTCCGCCTCCCAAGATTTAAGGAGGGCTTTGACGGCCACAGGGTCGGTGATTAAATTAATCACAGACTGCACAAAGTTCATTTCAGAGATGCTAATTTCATCACTGAGCAAAACAACATTGATGCACAATTTGGCAAACCAAAGTCGTTGCCTTTGGTCCAGTTCTTCTATGGGGATAAGCACAATTAACGGCTTATTAAAGGATTTATTAGTTTTTTTCTATTCTACAAACCTAAAAAAGTGCGTCTATAGGGGAATCTACGCAATTTAGTAGGTATTATTACGGATGTAAAATTGATTGGTCATTTGTAACTAGGGAAAGGCAGAGAAGTCAATCTCTATCTACCCAATTTTCGCCACCAGACTGACTTTAAAGGGTTACGGTTTGTTTGGGTGGGTATGCTTGAAGCCCCTTTTATTAAATTATGTTCTTTTTGGGGAAATCTACCTGCATATTTGCTACAGCCCCTTTTAAATATAATTGCAGAGTGATATAGTCCAACCACAAACAATTACAAATATTAAAAAAACTCTTTGGTTTTGAACCCAATGGTCTGGGGCTCCTTAGAGTTCTGTTATATTTTGTTATTTTCAGAGGCCTTGAATCAGGTGCCTCTTAAATATTGGGGGTGATTCTTGAATGATAGTTTGAAAATTCCCCGCATCTTGTTACAACTTTTACGCAAACCTAAACACTGTAAAAAATAAATCAAAATGAGCGACTTAAGAAAATTACTGGAAAAAGAAGCAGGACAAAAACTGCCTGAAAGCTTTGCTGACTTGGTGGACGAACTCAGACCTGAGGATACTACAGGTGAAAACTTAGATCTCCTTAAAAACTTGGCCGTTGTTGCAGGCGGGCTGGGGAGCATATTTTTATCAGGGTTTGATTTTAACAGGATGGCAAGCCTAACGGGCTTTTTTGGGTTAAATGTAGATAAAACCTTTAACCTTGCGAAGTCCGCTCTGGGATTCAAAGATTGGGCTTTAGATCTTTCTGTAATTGAACGTTATAAAAAGCTCAAACAACATCACATAATTTTAGGCTATTATTCTGCCTTTAAGGCCTTAGAAATCCTTGAGCCTGAGATCCAAGAAACTAAAAAGGAACTACAAGGCGATAAAGATTTTGAAAAACTCATCTTAGAGAAGGCTATACTTTCATTTAGAAACCGAGATGATAACATATATTCCCAGAATGCCCAGTTTAGCATGTCTGGGGGTATTCATATATCAAAAGTAAATATTTCAGGCCTACAACAAAAATTCATTGATGAGCAAATGTGTGCGTTTAATGCTTTTCGAACTTATTTAGCTAAAGAAATCCCCGAATATGGGTTATTTCTTTCTCAAGAATCTCATGACCAAATAAAGAAGTATTTTCCGATAATACAGGGACTTGAGCCTTTGGCGGATAGCCTGCTAGCCTTAAATGGCTTAAAGGAACTGGATGCTGACTTTCCTGATGTAAAAATCTACCCTCAACTCACCCCCTTAGAGTTAATTGGAAAGGATGAGGAGCACCGTGAAATAAAATCTTATCTTGGAAAAATCAAAAGCTTTCAGGAAAAGAAACTTTTTAGAGCCGAAGAAGTAAAGGAGGCAGAGTCTCCTACTGCTGCGGCAGCCTATGTTCCACAGGCTTATGAAAGCATTGTTTATAACGCAGAGATCCACCAAGATTTCTTTGAGAAAAGTAAATGGGATAAACTGGGAAAAACAACAGGCCCAAAGGTAAGCTACCCACTGTATAAGGCACTTCTTAACCCTGAAAACTCACTGAAACCTATTTTACTATTAGGTAACCCAGGTTCTGGTAAATCAATGGCGAGTCGTCTGTTAGCGGCCAAATTATTGGAGCAACCTGGTTTCATTCCCTTTTGGATTCCCTTAAAAAAAGTAGATAGTAATCACGTAGAAATAAAGGATCATATAAACCAAGGTATCAAGCATCTCTTAGATGATAACATGGAGGTTCATTGGAAAAATTGGGTAAAGGCATTTCCTGAACGCATCCCTGTGTTTATTTTAGATGGTCTAGATGAATTGCTTCAAACCTCCGAAACAGATCTTCATGGATATCTAATCAAGGTAAGGGATCTCCAAGAGTCTATTTTAAAAGACGGAATTTCAGCCCGCTTTATTGTAACCAGCCGTTTGACCGTTATGGACAGGCTCAATATTCCTAATGGTGTTGAAATCTTCAAATTGTCCTCCTTTAATAGGCCAAAGCAAGAACTATGGTGCCAACGTTGGAACAAGATTCAAGAAAAAGCTGGCAAAGCGACCTTTACGCTACCAGAGGAGACAATAGAGCAAAATGGAAACCTGATTCACAATGATGTGCCCACAACAGAGCTAGCCAAGGAGCCTTTGATCTTGTTTCTTTTGGCTCTCTATAATTCAGGTGGTGGGAGTTTAAAAAACCTCTCTGAAAGCGGCGGTAGGAGTAGGCTTTATGATGAACTGATTCAACAGTTTACCTTGAGGCAAATTTTAAAGGGTAAAAAATTTGATGGATTTACAATCCATAACCCTCCTGACACTAAGGAGTTTAAAGACCAATGTGAAGGCTTTCGACTAACTTTGGGAGTAGCAGCTTTTTTAATGTATCGCCTTGATCGAACGGATTTAAAACCGAGAGAACTTAAAGACGGTACTGATTATTTTAAAGTGCCTATTGGAGTTGATTCGAAAGATTTTTTTCGGGGGTTTTTCTTTCTACATACCAGTGACTCCCAAGGTAAGGAAGATGAGCAAAAATGGAACTTTGAATTTATTCATAAAACCTTCGGTGAGTTTTTAGCGGCAGATTTTATTTATAAGGTTAGCCAAGCCCAAGGGGGCGAAGACTTTATTAGTCCTTCTTTAGGCGATGAAAATAGCTTTCGAGTTGTTTTGGGTTACCAGTGGTTAACAAAACACCCAAAGATTCTATATTTTTTGAGGGAGATTACATCAAACGGTAAGCTTGAACAATCTACTAAAAAGATCATTCTCAAGACCATTAAAAAGGAGCTCAAACGCTTTCAAAGCCAGGAAGAGTGGCCTTTTCCTGTATCTGATTTCTTAATGGGAGGTCACTATACCAAGATAGAACACTTTGCCCGCTATTCTCAAAATTTGATCCTGCTTTGGTTTGGGTTGGAAGGCGAAGAGAAACTTGAATTTACCCTTTTTGAAGGGGAGGAAAATAAATTACTAGAAACCCCAGCGGTAGAGATGTCTCGGTCGATGAGCCATGAAGGGGAGATAGCAGATAACGTCCTGCCCCAAGGTAAAAACCTATTATTTTGGCAGCAAATTGCCCAACTTTGGAAATTAATAGGTGGTAATAGTAATTTGAGAGATTTTTCTTATCAAGGAGAAGCGAAGCATCAAGCTGGGGTTGTCACCTTTGAGGCCCATGACGGATTTGGGTCAATGGGAGCTGCACAGTTGAGCCAGTTGCTTGACTATGATTTAGTTAAGGACTCCAGTATAGGCCTGCGAGGAAGTGATTATGTTAAATTATTAAAGAGGTCCCCTGAAAATACACGAGATATTTTAAAGCTTTTTTATAGAGTGAGCTGGAATTACTTTTTGCCCTCATTTATTAAACAAATCTGGGAAGTACTTTACCCTCAGTGGCTGCGCAAATTCCTAGAAAAATCGCCTGATCTTTGGTCTGCTGTTCTTAAAGAAGATAGACGGTTGCTTGGTTTTTTTAATGAAGGGAAACTAGAGGGAAGTGATCGGACATTATTTTTTGACTTCTTGCATTATGATTGTTTCAAAAATGAGGCTTTAGATACTGTACTTTCAGTATACCAGAAGGCAATTAAAGGGAGGTCACAACACCATGTTTTGGATTTAGTGGAATTGTGTAGACTGCAAGCTCGACACCCAGAACACAAAGAATTTACAGGGCCATGGTTTGGTTTAGGGCGAATTGAATCTAAGAAGAGAGATACAACTGTATATATTAATTCAGCAATCTATTTAGATGCTTATGGAGCCCTTTCACCGATTGCTGGGCCTTTGCTTTGTAGCATAGACTTAAGATATGGAGAGACTGCATTAAACTTTGGCCCCTTAAAGATCCAGCAATTTAAAAATCTATATGCGAGATACCATGCTGAAATAACTGAATATGAAAAGATCTTAGCGCAAAAGAAGGGCACAGACACTATTTGAATCTGATCTTATTCAAAAACCCCCAAAACGCAAAAAGCCCCCCAATTTAAAAAACTGGGGGGCTTTTTTTCCATCTGCCCCAAGGGCGATGGTACCGAGTGCCGGAATCGAACCGGCACGACTTGCGTCACTGGATTTTGAATCCAGCGTGTCTACCAATTTCACCAACTCGGCGTATCTGTAAATTATGCCTTTAGGATTCTCAATGTCAAGCTACCTCTTTGGATATTTGTGAGATCCAAATGCTTTGTATTTTGATAGAGCCTGTCTCCCTTTAAGAAAACCCAAGTTGCCTGAACCTAAAACCAAGCCCAATGACTAAGAAATTCCTTAAAAATAAAGCCCTAAAAGGAAGCTGAATCACACTCAAAGCCCATAAAGTAAAAAGCACCTGAAAAATAAGCCCGTAAAAGCAGCTGGCTGCCTTTTATCTGCAAGCGATAAATCGCTTGGGGAAACTTGAGTCGCTCCGCTGCCATCAGAAAGCTTCGCTTGCTTTCATGTGTAAAGGCTAAAGCCTTTATGGACACTTGAG
>CBFCZY010000013.1:0-92041 GCA_965602905.1 uncultured bacterium
AGGATGACTGGGTGACCCGAGATGACAAGGGTCAGCTTGTTATGCACCCAGACTCAATTCCCGACGAGGTTGTAAAACATGGGCAAGGCTTGCCTTGTGTGGACTACAAACTGAGATTGGAAAAGGGACCGCCTAAATTAATGGGCGGAGAAACCTATACTATTAAAAAAGACGATAGCCTTTGGGCCATTGCTGAGACTTTTTATGGTAATGGTTTTTTATGGCCTAAAATCGCAGAAGCCAACCCAGACAAGGTGAAATACCGTGATAATGATATTGTAATTATTTTACCTGGCCATGAACTTACTATCCCTAAGTTAGATGTTTTAAAGGAAGCCAAAGAAACCCCACCCGCTAAAGTAACAGAGGTCGACAAAGCCAGAGCAGGCAAAGAAGCCCAAGATGTCGCCTGCCCTGCCTATTCAGTTAAAATTGACCCTGAAGCCTTGAAGGTTCCCTTTGAAATCCCCTTTGGGCCCAATAAATTTGCAAAAGGGACCCTAACCTACGAGGTTGATGTAGCTTGCCAAAAACAAGGCCCCATTAATTTCACCACTGAAATCAGTAAAGATTCTCTGGTTGTAAAGGCCGATATTCATAATTTTATCGCTTCAATGGGGGTAACGACCGCTGGAAAAGTAACCATGGATGCAGGTTTTAAATTTAGCTTTTTAGGCGCAGACTACGATGCCTCACTAGCTCTTTGCGAGTATCGGTTTCCACCCTTGCCAGGCTATAAAGCAACCCCAATAGCCTTCAAGGGTTCCAAAAAGAACCAAGTAATAAAGCAGAATATTGGTAACACCGCCTTTGAGGGAAAAGCAGGCGTGACAATCTACCTTGAGGTTTTTGATAAAATAAATAATAATAACGAAAATAGGTTACAAGAGGCAAATCTTCCTTTAACACAATGGCGGAGTAGCCAGAATGAAAGTTGGAGTTTCAGTAGTGATAGTGATAGTACTTCAAATAGGAATGTAATACTAGGTGCACTAGGGACTATTGCCGTTGGATACTTAGTTCTTTCAACTTTGCCTGTGGCTTTACCAGCCTCAGCTGCTGGTGCCGCAGGACTAATAACTTTTTACTACTTTACTGAGAACTATCCAGAATGGGGCCACCTCCAAAAGAATATCCGCTTGATCGACCTTTAAAGAATCAAAGAATTCAACTTTTTAAGTTAAGAGGTTGGGTACTGGTATTGCTAGTGCTTGACCTTCTTATAGAATATCTTTCAGTATATTTTGATTTTATCAAAGCCCCTATGGGGCTGTTTCACGAAACCACATATATTACCGAAATAACCGCTTTTAGCCTTATATTTATAGGGGTCATCGCAACTATGAGGCCTGTTATTTTGATAACCGTACCCTTGAAGCTTTATACATGCTTTTTGATGTCTTTACTTTATGGAAGAAGGTTTTACTTTGCCGAGGAATGGCATTTTTACTATTTTAAATTCGCCATGCTAACTAATATTGTGCTTGCCGTAGTTCTTATGGCCTTTTGGGCCTTGTACCTTGCCTTTCTGATTGATTTTAATAGGTTCACTAAAATCAACAATTTCCCCCGCTTATTTTTAAGCTTTAGGTTCCTTTCCTCGAAAGAGAGTAATAATCTACAAGAGGAAGAGTAGTTTTCTTCTGTAATCTCTCAGAAGACTCAATTAATTGAGCTGGACACCCTGGGCCTTGAAATTAAATTTTGGAATAAAAAGTTAAATGAACGTTTTAAATGACAACTTGCGTTCAAATGAACTCACCATAAGAAGTAATTAAGTTTCCCTTAGGCATGTGAGGAAGAGTAGTTTGCTTTTGTAATCTCTCCAGATACCTAATTATTCTAGCTGTACACTATGGGCCCTGAAATTAAATTTTGGGCTGGCAGGTTAAAAACAAAAAAGTTGAAAAACCAATTTGCGTTCAATTGAGTGAACCATAAGAAGTCATTTAGTTTCCCATAGGCATTTAAGGGAGAGTAGTTTGCTTTTATAATCCCTCCAAAGACCCAATTATTCGGGCTGGCCACTCTGGGCCCTGAAATTAAATTTTGGGCTGGCAGGTTAAAAAAAAAGTTCTAAATACTAAAGTGCGCTCAAATGAACGCATCCCTCGATTACTCCAGTTGCCAAAAAAAAAGGGAGTGACCACCAAAGTAATCACTCCCTTTTAGAAAAACATCTTAAAGCTTAAGAATCAAAATAATCAAAGCCCAAACTAAGCACGCCCTAGTTCACCCCCTCTAACCCTAAATACCCGCTGGCGGGGCGAAGTGGATTAGGCCATATTGGCGATTTGTCTGTAGAAGGCTCGTTGGTCTTTTTCGATTTGTAGGCGTTTTAAGAAAAGCCAGATGAAAACCAAAGTCATTGCGCCTAGGGAGATCCAAACTGTCATGGCGATGTTTGGGTCGACCACTGATGATGATTTTCTGGAAAACATGGTGCTGGTTTGGTGTAGGGTTCTCCACCAAGTTACAGACTGGTGAATCAGCGGCACGTCTAGAAAACCGATGATGCCTACAACAGCTGCAAACCTTGCCTGTTGTTCGCCTGGAGCGACAAATTTTCTCAGCAGCAAGTAACCGATAAAGATCAACAACAAAATTAAAGTAGTTGTTAGTCTTGCGTCCCACGTCCAGTAGGTGTTCCAAGTTGGCTTTCCCCAGATACTGCCTGTAACTAGGCCGATGGTACAAAATACCACACCGATTTCTGCCGAGGCCAAGGCCATAATATCATACTTTTCTTGCCGCTTCCAAAGGTAACCGATGGAGCCTAAGAAGGTGATAAAAAAGGCAACGAAGGTAATCCAAACGCCAGGCAGGTGGATATACATAATTTTTTGCACGTAGCCTTGACTGGACTCAACTGGTGCCCAAAGAAAAATAATATAGCCACTAAACGCCAAACCGACGAGAGCCAATAAACCAACAACTTTTTGAAACATGAGAACCTTAAATGTAAAACCTATAAAATTAAATTTCCATCACAATATCAAACACAAGGTAGGATACTACGAGGTAAATTAAGTCAAAACCAATGAGTAGCTTTAGCCAGTCGAGCTCTTCAAAAAGCCCATTCCCACCTACTAAACTTTGGAGCAAAATTACACTAGCCAGCAACAAAGGAACCAGCAAGGGAAAAAGCAAAATGGGCAGTAAAATTTCTTTAAACCTAACGTCTGTCGTCAAGCCACCCAGTAGCGTACCGAGACTAGAAAAGCCGATTGCTGTAAAAACACTCAAACCTAGTAGCTCGAAAAAATGAACCATTAGGCCTTCGAAAAAGAAGAGGCTAAATAGAGGGATCATAATCACCTGCATGGCAGTAATGAAAATAATATTCTCTAACATCTTACCTAAAAAGATACTGCCTCGGGGGATGGGCGCAAGTAAAATTGCATCCATACAGCCGTTTTCTTTTTCTATCTGAAATAGCTTATTCAAATTTAGAATTCCACTCAGTAAAAAAACCACCCAATAGAGGCCAGGGGCTAATTTTTCGTGAGATTCATCTTCAATGGGCAAGGCAAAGGCGAAGATCAATAAGATAATCACCCCAAAAAAGAGCATGGAAATAAAATTTTCCAAAGAGCGCAGGTCTAATTTTAGATCCTTCGCCAGTAGGGTAGTGGTGCTGCGGATCATGCGCTTAGGGTCTGGTAGTGGTTAAGGAGGTCGTCTAGGGTGTGGTCATCGTGCTTGTCCACCTCAGAGGATTTACCCTGATTTATAATAAAAATTCTGTCGCTTAAGGGGTAACAGAGGTCGATTTGGTGGGTGACCATCAACACGGTTCCGCCCTTTTCTTTATAGTCTTCTAGGTAATCGTTGAAAAACTCAATGGAGTCGTAATCTAAGCCTGTGTAGGGCTCATCTAAGAGGAGTAATCTGGGTTCAAAGATCATTAACCTGGCTATATTGAGGCGCTTAAACATGCCGCTAGAAAAAACCCCGACCTTAGTATGGGCAAAGGGCTCTAAACCTACAGATTTCAATATGGGCCTGATTTTATCACGGTAATTTGTTAGTTTTCGCAAACGGGCGTAAAACTCTAAATTTTCGATTGCTGTGAGTTCACTATATAACTGAGGGGCATGGCTGATAACGCCGAATGCGGCCCTAAATTCTTCGGGGTGGTCGGCGACCTTTTTCCCTTCAAACTCAACCAGTCCAGCTTCGGCACGCATTAAACCTGTGATAATTTTCAGCAAGGTCGATTTCCCTTGGCCGTTTTTACCGAGCAACAGGGCGAATTCGCCTGCCTGTAGATCCAGATCTACACCTTTTAAAAGCTTGCGATAGCCAAAGGATTTTTCAATTTGTGTAACTTTTAAAATGGGGGTCAAGTGATCTTCCTTAATTCTTAGCTATCTTGGTTTGGTACAGTGGGCTTTTTTTTTGGCTGTAATTTTTAAGTGAAATACTTCTGGCCTAAAGATTCACGGAAACGGGGGAATTGCCATTTCATTTCTTCCATATCGCTTTTAAAGGATTCATAAACAAAATAATCATGTTCATGGATGATGCGCAAATGAACCATGCCCTTAACCATGCAAAATTTACAGGCTTTGGTTTGGTGACCGTTGAGTTTTAAAAGCTCTACAACAAATTCACCTTGGGCCTTATCAGGCAGAGCGCAAAGCTCAGTATCAAAAACTATGAGTTTGGAGGTTAGAATCAGATTAATCTCATAATCTTCTTCGGTAATACGCCAGACATGGTCGTTTACCTGAATGAACCCCTCTTCTTCTGAACCAAAATACTGCAAGACAAAGCCTGCAATCTTTTGATTTACTGAAGGGTCTTCATTGCTTTTATAATCCTGACCAATATCCATAGCACCTGTTTTTTTTAAGTGATATAAAGACTAAATCTTTTTACTGACTTTGGCATCCAAAAAAAAGCAGGGGGAAAAATTCTTACAGCCTTGTGTTGTAAGTCTGTTTTTTCTTGCTTTTACCTTGACAATGGGGCTTTCAAGAAATTATGGTTACCTTTAAAATAGAACGTACGCTTAGGCTCTGGCACGACCACAGCCATAAGATAAATCCTTAGAGGTCACTCATGTCCAATGACTCTTTTTACCAAGGTCCCAATCAGGTTCATCCTGAAAAAGAAAGCGCAGTAGGAAGCCGTAATAGCCTCCACCGTGACGGGAGAAACGAATATAGCGAATCTAAGCTCTTGATCGACGAAGAAGTTGATAAGATCTTAAATCACGTTTCTGCCAAGCTGCCTCCTGAGGTCCTAGAAAAAATTCACGTCGGTGGAACGGTAAAAGATATTTTACATAACTACTTCAATCAGTCTTTTCACAATATGTATAACCGCTACCTTGTAACGGTTGAAGATGAGCTTTCTAAGAAGTTCCGTCGCATGATTGACACAGAAGAAGTGCAAGGCCTGAATAAGCACACCGCCAAAGAGATGACCACTCTTTTAGACCAACTTGCAGGTAGTGCTAAATTCAACAACGAAAACCTAGAACGATCTATTGTAAGTATTTACAGCCAGCTGCAAGGACATTTGCAAAAGGGCGTGCATGATTTACAAAAGAAAACAGACCTTATTTTACAAGAAAAAGGTGATGTTGGTGGTTTGATCAACGTTGACCACACCTTTTCTATCGTACAGTGCCACATTGCCGATAACGCACAAAAGCCTGAGACTGTAACAGATGTTAGTTTAGTAATTAACATTTTAGAGTCTGAGCTTTTAAGCCCTATCTTCCATTTTCAAGCGACTACCGAATCCATCATTAAAGATGTGATCAGTGGTCATATCTTAGAAAGAGTGGAAAACGAAATTACAGACTTAAATAAAAAATTAGTGGCTGAAAGCCACGAAGAAATGAATAGCGAAGAAGAGCTTTTTGAGTCCTTTAGAAGACTTGAAAACTATGTGGATTTTGAAAACACTCCAACTTCGCCTCAATACTCTTATATCACCAAAGAGTTTTTTGAAAAAATTGAAGGCATTGGTTCTGAGATCCCACAGGATGACGACTTTGATCCTTTAAATATCAGAGAAAACCTCCAGAATATTGTTGATGACGGAAAACTAAGAACAAAAGGCTTTAATAAGGCGGTAAACACCTTAACAAACTACCTTGATGATTCGCAGCTCGGTTACCAGCATATGGAAAACTTTAAAAATGCTAGAAAAGTTACCATTAGCGAGTACTCTGAAAAGAATAGTTCCGACCTTCCTGATGAGCATTACAGCGTTAATCTTAGCTTTTACGATGAAGAGCAGGTTCAATCCCTAAAGGATGCCTACTCTAAGCAAATTTCTGAGTTCAACCAAGAAGTAGATACCATCTGGGACGTTTATAACGTACTGCGTAAGAAGCACCAAGCAAAGGAAAACAAATTTGATTTTCTTGCTCTTTCTGCTGCCTACAAAGATGGACCACCACCTCAGCCTACCTTTATGGATAAGTTGATGTCGAAAATCAAAAGAAAGAAGGGCTTGATTCCTATTCCTGCTGATGTTGATGAGGAAACTAGGCTCGACGAGCGTGGTATTTTAAAGCACAAGCTTAGCCATAGCAACGACCCTAACGTCTACATTGCTTCTCAAAAACGCTTTATCCAAGCGGAACTAAACCTTCTTGGAAATAAGATCAAAGAAGTTTTTGAGTATGACACTGCCAATGAGCGTAAGCTCCTAGACGAAAGATTAAACTTCCTTACTGCAAAGTTTGACGAGTTTTCTTCTGTCTACAACCCTTATAACGTTAGAGCTGGTTTGTTTTTAAACCTGACTTTATCGACCATTAAGAAAAAAGAGTCTACCATCAAGGCCATGGGTGAAGTTTTAACTGGGTTCTTAGAAGCCATTGCAAAGGGCTTTACTCAGATGAACAAAAAGAGCGATTCTGCATCTTCTGAAATGGACTTTATCAACGAAGAAACTGAGGCTGTTGCCAGCTAGTTTTTTTTTGAGGATAGCCTCTTATTAGATAAAATCAAAAGCCCAATTGCTCCTTTGCAGTTGGGCTTTTTTTTTGGCTTTTTTTGGATTTGGATTTGGGGTTAATAGCGAAGCCATTAAGTGTCCCTAAGCGATTTATCGCTTACATAAAGAAAGAAGCGAAGCTTACCCATTAGAGAACGCAGTAAACAGACCAGCCAGTTTAGAGTGATGAAGACATTTATCGCTTACATAAAGAAAGAAGCGAAGCTTACCCATTAGAGAACGCAGTAAACAGACCAGCCAGTTTAGAGTGATGAAGACATTTATCGCTTACATAAAGAAAGAAGCGAAGCTTACCCATTAGAGAACGCAGTAAACAGACCAGCCAGTTTAGAGTGATGAAGACATTTATCGCTTACATAAAGAAAGAAGCGAAGCTTACCCATTAGAGAACGCAGTAAACAGACCAGCCAGTTTAGAGTGATGAAGACATTTATCGCTTACATTAATTGCGAAGCAATTAAGTGTCCCTAAGCGATTTATCGCTTACATAAAGAAAGAAGAAACGCTTACCCATTAGAGAACGCAGTAAGCAGACCCGCTAGTAAAAAATAAGGGAAGAGAATCTAAAATCCTGACTTTATATACACAAACCAATTTACAACCAACCTCGTAGGCAACAACCTAGCGGGAAAGCAGCCAAGCGGTAAGCTCATCGGCCAAAAGCAACCCCTTAAGGGTCAAGGCTCGGTGGCTTTGGGTTTCACCGGCTAGGCCTTCGCTTTCAAGCTGTTTCCAGTTTGCAGGGCTAATCTGAATCAGGCCTGCTTCGGCCCACTTTTCCAGCTGGATTTTGGCTAAGCCCTTGGGGCTACGCAGGCCAATCATAACGGATTCTTCTGCTATTTCTAGCTCATTTAAGCCTTCATTATAGCTCCAAGGGAGCTGGCCCGCTTTTAGTTTTTTATGGTATTTCGCCCAAGAATTCTCACAACCAAACCGCCGTTTATTGATCATAGAGTGGGCCGACTGGCCTAAACCCAAATAATCTTCCCCAGCCCAGTTTGAAAGGTTTTGCGCAGACTCAAAACCCCTTTGGGCAAAGTTACTCACCTCATATTGCGGCAGTCCATGGCTCTCCAAATAGCCCACCCCTTGCAGGTAGATCTGAGTCAAGAGTTCCTCTTCTGCCTGTTCCCAATCAAGCCAAAGCTTTCTCTTGCTCACCTTGGCCCGCTCTTCCATGGTCAAGAGATAAAAGGAAAGATGTTGGGGCTGGTAGCCTGCAAAAATCTCCAGATCTTCTGTCACCTCTTTCAAGGTTTGGTTGGGCACCCCACAAAGTAAATCCAGGTTAATATTAGTAAAACCCGCTTGGGCCAAAATATCGATGGCTTTGTGATTATCTCCAGCGCAGTGCTTGCGCTCCATTAGTTTTAGGTTTTTATCACTGAAGGACTGCACCCCTAAACTCACTCGATTAAAGCCCAAGTCTTTTAAGGATCTAGCGTAATCTAAGGTAACATCTTCAGGGTTCATTTCTATGGAAAAGGACTTGGACGGCACTGAACCTAAAGAAAAACCCTCTAGGGATTGGAGCCACGCCACCAAGCCTTCCATCTCGGGAATGGTCAGTCTTGATGGCGTTCCGCCACCAAAATAGATGGATTTCAAACCCTTAAAATCCAAGTCAAACTGGCCCTTTAGAATCTCCACTTCCAGCTTCAGCCCATCCAAATAAGCCTTATGCTTTCCTGGGGCATCCAGCCTCACAGAAAAGGCACAGAAGGGGCAGATATGCCCGCAAAAAGGAACATGTAGGTAAAGAGCGAGGGGGTTGCAGGCGGGCTTTACCAATCTTGATCCACCGCTTCTTTCGGCCGTTCCGCAGGCAGCCCCAAGGCTTTTCTTCTTCGTTTTTTCTCGGCCTTTTGGTTTTCTTGGATCTGCTTTAATTTTTCTAGGGCCTCTTTGGTTTCGGGCTTGGTTTTTTTGTCTTTATTTTTCTGGGATTCTTTATCTTCTTTTTGTTTCTCTTTCTTTTGGTTTTGGTCTTTTTTGTCTGATTTTTCGCCTTCTTTTTTGTCTTGATCTGACTTTTTAGAGTCCTTTTTTTTCTGGTCTTGGTCCTGTTTTTGTTTGTCTTTTTTATCTTGTTCTTTTTTCTTTTCTGCCTCTAGTAACTTTATGGCCTCTTCAATTTTAACTTGGGCTTTTAGCCCTCTGGGGCCTGCCAACTTGGGGCGGTGCATCCAACGGAGGGCCTTGTCTTGGTAGACACCAGCCTCAACTAGCAAAGCCTTTACTTCAGCCGCTTTAGGCTGCTTTGGGTTCACCTGTTCGATTGCTCTTTTAATTTGGCCTATATTAACTTCTTGGCCAGCTTTGGGACTCTTGCCTTTTTGTAACTCCGCAACAATTTGCTCTTGGGCGACTTTGGCCCTTGTTAATCTCGGTAGCAGTGGAAGGTGATATTCCTTCACCGCCGCAATTTTAGCGTCCACCTTTTCACTGAGTTGGCCCAAGCTCCCTATTTCCCCTTGCGAGAAAAGTCTGCTTTGTGAATCCGCTGGGGTAACAAGATTTAAGTTATTGTTTTTTATCGGCTTACCCCCGTTTTTATCAAACCCAAAAAGGCCGCTGGAATAAAATAAAACCAAAGCCAAAAGGGCCAAGAAACGAAAAGAAGAACTGTTAGATTGCATCAAAAAAAAGTGAAAATATAAAATAAAAAATTTAGTTGCCCAATTCCTTGTAATGGTGAAAGAATTTATAAAAAAAATTACATTGATAAAAGGTCCACTATGAGCGAAAGCGTACTTAAGCAAACAGCCAAGGAACTTGCTGACATGATACCCTCCCAAGAGGACGGCCAACTCTTTGCCAACTTTGTAGACAAGTTTAAACTATTTTTAGGCCAACTAGAACAAGAAGACAAGGCCACGGCGCAAATTGCCATTGCTCAGATCGAAAAAACTTTAGATGCCCCCATTTACCAAGATGTTGGTAAGATCTTAAGAAACTTCCACAATCAATTGACAACCTTCCGTGACGATCTCCCCTCAAGTATCGCAAAATGGGATGCCGCTGGAGTTTCAGACAACTTAGAACACATCATGACCTTAACGGACAATGCCGCCAATAAGACCATGGACATTGCAGAAGGTATTGCAGATAGCCTCGCCAGCGAAGGCCATTTGTTTGGGGAAATCGACTCTGACTTACAGGCCATCTTAGATGATGAAAAAACAAGACCAGAAACCAAAGCGGCCTTGGCCAAAAGTCTAGGTTCCTTAAAAAAATTAAAGACCATCAATGACGGCGCCCAAGCGGGCATGACTGAGATCCTTGTGGCCCAAGATTACCAAGACCTTACAGGCCAGTTAATCAATAAAATTTTAGTAATCATTAAGAGCTTGGAAACAGACCTTGCAGGTTTAATTGTCCATTACGGCACCCAGTTTAACCAAGAAAAAACTACAGATGAAGCCCCCATGGAAGGTCCTTTACGTGCTGACGATAAAGACCGACAAGACCAACAAGATGTGGATTCTCTTCTTTCTCAATTTGGTTTTTAAAAAATGATGCAAAAAACACATATCTCAAAAATAGCTCTTCTTTTATTTTCGCTGTTGCTTCTTAGTGGCTGTGAAAAACTAAAGTCGCATTTTGTCAGCCTGACTGGCATGGATGAAGAGATCAACACGGTTCTACAAAGTGACTGGGAACAAGAGGGAGAGGATCTTTTTGCCAAACTCACCTTAGAAGATGAAGAGTCGCCCAATTTAGATTTGGAAATGGCAAGCCCGCCGCCCATTCGAGTTGCCCCAGCATTGGTTGCACAAAAGCCCAAAGCTGGTGGGGAAAAAGCCAGTAAGGCCACTCTTCCCTACGTTGTGCAAGTGGGAGCTTTCAAGAGTGCTGACAATGCGAATAACTTCGCAGCTAAGCTAAAGAAAAGAGGCTTTAAGGCCAAGGTTACTTCGGCAGAAGGTAAAAAGGGCGCCATCTGGCATGTCGTTAGAATTGGTGCGCCATCACAGCTCAACGCTGCCTTAGCGCTGGCCCAAAAATATTCAGACCAAAACTCTAGCAAGTCCATGATCTTAAAAAACATGGCAAACTACAAAACCATTTCCCCTAGAGAAGTGGAAGTAGCGGACTTTGCAAACTCAGGTGAAGCCAAGACAGACTATTCACAGTTCATGCAAGACAGTAACAAGGCGAGCCCAAACAAGCCCTATACCGTGCAAATTGGGGGTCTTTACAAAAAAAATCACGCCCAAAAACTATTAAACTATGTGAAACGTAAAAGTTTAAAACCTTTCCTAGTTAAGGTTCAGGATACAGCAAAAGTTAACTGGTGGTGGACCGTTCGCATAGGGCATTTTTACAGCGAAGAAGATGCACAGGAAAAGGCCGATAATTTAGCTTCCATCATCAAAGTTCCATTAAAAGTAGCAATAAACACCAAAAAAAGATAACATCCTTTGGGCCTAAGCAAGAGAGTTCTTGACAAGCCCAAGACTTTTATGAAATTTTTTAATTTATATCTCTGTTTTTGTATGCAAAAATAGGTGTAATCACAAAATAATTATTTCAATAGCTTACTTAATTGGAAGCATGAGCAAAACATGATTGAACAGAACCCCCACCAAGGTAGAATTGTAATCGGTCTTGATATCGGCACCACAAAAATTTGTGTCGTTGCGGCTGAAGTCACAAGTGGTGCACGTCTGCGGATCATTGGCTTTGGCCAATCTCCCTCAGAAGGCCTAACCCGAGGAGTTGTTACCAACATTAACGCTGCTGTTGAATCCATCACCAGAGCCGTTGAAGAATGCCAGTTGAAAAGCGGTTTAGAGATTGAAAGTGTTTACGCAGGCATTGCAGGTCATCACATCCAAGGTCTCAACCGAGATGGCGTGGTTGCCGTACGTGGCGATACCATTACAGATTCAGACATCCAAAGAGTTATTGAAGCTGCCAGAGCATGCAACTTCCCAGATAAAGAAATTCTCCATACCCTTTGCCAAGAATATATTGTTGACGGTCAAGACGGGGTAAAAAGCCCTATCGGCATGGCGGGGAAAAGATTAGAAGCTAAAGTCCATTTAATATTAGGCTCTATTACCAGTGCCTCCAACATCGTCCAGTGCTGCCACAACGCAGGCTTGCATGTGCAAAATGTGGTTTTAGAACCCTTGGCTAGTAGCCTTGCCGTTTTAGAAGAAGAAGAAAAGGAATTAGGTGTAATATTACTTGATATCGGTGGCGGTACAAGTGACATGGTTATTTATAAAAATGGCTCTATTGTTCACACCAGCGTTTTACCAATCGGTGGACACCAGGTGACCAGTGACATCGCAATTGGACTGCGCACAACCAAGCAAGAAGCTTTAAGAGTGAAGCATGAAGACGGCATTGCCAAGATGAGCAGCGTAAAGCCAGGTGAGACCATTAGCATTAAGGGCATTGCTGGCCGTGAAAACAGAATCATTGAAAAGAAATTATTGGCCGAAGTGATCGAAGCTCGGTTTAGAGAGATCTTCGAACTGATCAAGGTGAACATTGACCAATCAGGCCTAGGAATTTCAGCAGGCGCAGGCGTCGTGCTAACAGGTGGCTCCAGTTTAATGCGAGGTGTTGAGCTTTTGGCAGAAGATATTCTTCAAGTCCCAGTGCGCATCGGTTGCCCCGTGGGAGTAGAAGGTTTATCCGAATTGGTTGCCAGCCCAATCTACGCTACATCGGTTGGTTTAGTGAAATATGGGGCTGACAATGACCTCTCTATGACCTTTGCAAAAGACGGAAATCCAGAAAATATTTTTGGTGATGTAATGGAAAATATGAGAAAATCTATCAAAAGCTTTTTTGATTTCTTCTAGTTTTCCAATCAAAATTTAAGACCTTTTTTTTCCCATTAAAATCTCAAAATCATCATTTCTGATGTAACATCCGATTTTTGTTAAAAAAAAGTTTTTGTCAAGGCAATATTATGGTTTTACTAAAATATTAAACCTGTTATGGTGCCTTAAGATTCGTTGCTTTTTTAGAGTAAAAACTCAAAAAAAGAACAACAACGGAGGGGATAACATATAAAAAGAGTAGAGGAGAAATGGGGATTGATCTGGAAAACTTTCACGCTGAACCTGAACATACAGGTTTACCTGTCATCAAGGTAGTCGGTGTTGGAGGAGCGGGCGGAAACGTAGTAAACCGCATGGTTGAAGATGGTGTAAAAAAAGTACAATACATTTCAGCAAACACCGATATGATGGTGCTAAAGTCCTCTTTAGCAGATACCACTATTCCACTGGGAACAAAAATCACCAAAGGCCTCGGTGCTGGTATGAAGCCAGAAGTAGGCAAGATGTCGGCAGAAGAAGATATCGAAACCATTAAAGCCGTTTTAGAAAATACTGACTTAGTATTTATCGCAGCTGGTATGGGTGGGGGAACAGGTACAGGTGCAGCACCAGTCATCGCTGAAATCGCCAAAGAAATGAAGATCCTTACCGTCGGCGTAGTTACCACTCCATTTAGCTTTGAAGGCAACAAAAGAGCCAAGATTGCCGTAAATGGTGTGGAAGAATTAAAAAAGCATGTGGACACCTTAATGGTCGTTCCCAATAACAAGCTTTTAGAAATTGCCAGCCAAAAAACAACCATGACCGAAGCCTTTAGCATCGCAGATGATGTGCTAAAACAGGCTATTAGCGGAATCACCAATCTTGTTAACCTTGAAGGACTCATTAACCTCGATTTTGCTGACCTTAGAACAGTAATGCAAAACAAAGGTCGTTCCATCATGGGTACAGGTATTGGCAAGGGAGACAACAGAGGCCTTGAGGCAGCGAAAAAAGCTATCTCTAGCCCACTTCTCAGTGACAAACCTATCAGTGGCGCAACGGGTGTTATTATCAACATTGTAGCAGATCCATTATTTTCTCTGCTAGATGCCCAAGCAGCCGCAGATTTTATCCAAAGCACTGCCGACCAAGATGCTGATGTTATCTTCGGTTTAGTGACAGACGACAATAAAGAAAACGAAGTACAAATAACTGTTATTGCAACAGGATTCGAAAGCCCTGAAGAGGTACAGCCCACAACAGCTGCAACCTCACACAAACCATTAAGGGTCGTAGATAGTTTAAGAAATAAAATAGCAGAACCTGCCGTTAAGCCCGAAGCTGAAGCTCCTACTCAAGCCGCAGCACCTCCAAAAGAGGAAGAAGAGATCATTGAACTTGATCCCGACGTAATTGGCTTAAAGACAATCGAAAATAACCTCTACTTTCCAGACCAACTAAACCAAGAAAAAGAAGTTGGAACGGCGCCGAAAATGCGAACTGAGGATTATGACGTACCTGCTTTTATGCGCAAAAAACGAGCGCAGCCTTAAGTTTACTCTACCTTATTCTCTTGCGGTGACCCTTACGGGATTTATCCGATGAATAATTTTACCTTGGCGAGGCTTTTTTCAGGCTTAGCCGCAGGTCTTGCTTTGTGGAGCCTCCAAGAGGTGGCACAGTTGGCAAACTTGCAACTTCCTATTCCCGCTAGCCTTGCGCTATCTTTTCAGGGACTATTGATAGGTGCGCTTTTAGGGGGCATCTTTCTAAGCCTTGAGGGCTATCTCGACCGCAACATCCCCCGCATGGCCCAAGGCCTAAAAATCGGTTTACTCTTTGGCGCTATTGGCGGCATGTCTGGGTTTTTCTTAGGTAACCGTTTAGTAGAACTTGTGATTGCCAGCGACTTAGGCCTTACTGGCTTGGGTATTTTTGCTGCTCAAAAGTGGTTGCCTCTTCTGCTTGCTATTGGCATTGCTATTGGCGTTCGTGACCAAAGCTACCTGCAAATGACTCGTGGCGTGGCTGCGACATTGACCACTCATATTTTACTTACAGCTCTTTCTGGATACCTTTACTTGGCTCCGATCAGTGGATTTGTCCACTTAGCCATTGAATCCTTATTCCTTTGCTTGGTCTTTTCTACTAGCTTCTATTACTTTTCTAACTTTCGCCGCACCGAGTGGCTGCGCATGTTGAACGGTGATTTGCGAGACCAAGAATTTGAGCTGAACAAAGAAGTACATTTTTTAGGCACCCAGAGTTTGGATTCGATCAACCTTTCCAGCTATCCTAACATCAACTCTACCCATGCAAAGTTGATTAAATTTTATAGCGGATATTCTCTTGTTGATAACGACCCCTTTGGCCGTACCTTTGTAAATTTTCGCTCTATCACCGAGCAGCCCCTTAAAAATGGCGATATTATCAAACTGGGCACTGCCCTATTTCAATATTGTAAATCGACATGAAACAACTACTTAAAATGACTCTGCTCTTAAGCCAGTTGTTCTTTTCAACGGCGGCTTTTGCCCAAACTCTAGACCCACAAAGGGCTTTAGTGGAAAATATGCTGGCGATCCCCCTTGGACTATTGGCACTTTTGGCCTTCTTGGCCGCGCGATGGCAACAGGGAATCAGACCTAAAAAACAAATTGGGTTTTATTCCATTACGCCCAATCGCAAAAGAAAATTTTACCCTGTCGGTGCGAACATTACCAACATGGAACCTATCGTGGCGGCCTTGGCCGACCCAGACATCCATGTTTATTCCAATCTAAATAAGATCACTTTAAACTCACGTACAGGTGGGATTTATTTAGAAGAAAAAAACTACAAGATATCCATCTTGGTAAATCGCCGTAGGACACGTCGTTGTTTTTTAAAGGATGGCGATATTTTAGACATGGGTGAGTTGACCTTAATGTTTTCCTCCCCTGAAGTGAGTGACGAAAATGATTCGGAAACATCTCCACAACCGGAATCAGCACAGTTTATCCCGAGAAACAGAAAGGTAAAATCCAAGTTGCTTGCAAACCACCCTTCCTTGGTGCCAGCAGACAACAGGAAAAAAACCCACCATTTGACAGGGAACATCACTTATATTGGTCGTTCCGAAATGAATGACCTGGTAAGTAAGGCCAAGGGCGTTAGCCCCCGCCACTCCAAGATTGAAAAGGTTGCAGGTCGCTACAAGATTGTAGACCTTAGCACCCCAGGCGGAACCTATATCAACGGCCGTAGGGTAGAAAATAAATACCTCAAAGAAGGGGATGTTATCAGCTTTGAGTCTGTTAAATACACCTTCAGTTTGACTGGTAAGACCAGATAGTATCTGGCAGTAACCCATGGAAAAACAACAAGAGAAGACCCTAGAAACCCTCCCGCAGGGCTTTCTTTATAGCGGTGTGACCGCAGGCATCAAGGCCTCTGGTAAATCTGATTTAGCATTAATCACCTGCCCCAAGGGCGGGCGTGCAGGCGGCGCTTTTACTCAAAATAAATTCCCTGCAACCTCTGTGCTCTACGATAAGCACCTTTGCCCCCTAGAAGATTTCAGGGCCATGGTGGTAAACAGTGGCAACGCAAATGCGGCAACAGGCGCCCAAGGTGAAGCTAACAACCTAGCTATGGCGACCAAAACGGCTGAAGCACTAGATTGCTCACCTGATGCTGTTTTGACTGGTTCCACTGGTATTATCGGCCAACAATTGCCTATGGATAAGATTCTTGTGGCAATCCCAGAGCTGGCTGCAGCTCTACAACTTGACCCATCACCTGCCGCCCAAGCGATTTTGACTACAGATTTAACGACGAAAGTCGCCCATGGCAGCATTGAGTTTAATGGCAACCAGTACCAAACCTACGGCATGACCAAAGGCAGCGGCATGATTCACCCCAACATGGCTACCATGCTTGGTTATGTGATGACCGATGCCCCTTTGCCCAAAGACATCAACCAACTGACCAAAGATTTGGCCGAAAAAAGCTTCAACTGCATCTCTGTTGATGGCGACTCTTCTACCAATGATTCCTTTTTTGTGATCACCTCCAACAGCGAGATCTGCCCCCCTGAGTTTGAAGCCTTACTCTTTGATAGTTTACTGCAAGTGAGCCAAGACCTAGCCAAACAGATTGCCGCAGACGGAGAAGGGGCAAAGCATTTGATCCATTTAGAAATCAGCGAGGCTAAAAACTTGGCCCAAGCGCAAGGCGTTTTGAAAGCTGTTTTGACCAGCCCTCTGGTAAAGACTGCCATTCATGGTCAGGACCCAAACTGGGGCCGTTTGATGATGGCCATTGGCAATGGACTTGATGATGAAAATCTTGGGGAAGGGGTTTATAACCCACCGATCTCTATTTCTATTTGCGGCGTGGAGGTGTTTAAACAGGGCGAACCTGTAAGCTTTAATGAGAAAGACCTTTCCGAAAAGATGTCTGCCTTTGATGTGGTCATTTCAGTCCAGTTGCACCAAGGCGAAACTTCCCTCTTAGGCTGGGGCTGCGACCTGAGCCGTGAATACATCGCTATCAACGCTGATTATTCTACTTAGTTTTTTTCTTTTAGATTACTCCTTATCACAAACGCCCTTTTTACAGTGGGCGCCCTTTCTTTTATTGATTTGCCGTGCCAAGTCAAAACCAGTTATAATAGCCGCCTACATGGCACAAAAAACAGGTAGATCCAGATTTAAAAATTTATCAAGGGCTATCCTCTGCCAGTGTTTCATTGATGCTCACTGGTTTAGCTTTTAAAAAAATAGATGGAGAAAAGGCTTTGGGGACATATGCCCCTTCTTAGCTAGTTCGGTTAAGTGTTAACCCTACGTAGATACTGGACTACTTCGCAGCCCGCATTAGTAGAAAGCGGAGGGCCTACATGCAATACATAGAATTTAAGATACTTGCCCTTCGGGCAATGAATTCGATACCTCTTTGCGCTTGTGACAGCCATTAGCTTGGAGCGGTGAGGGCGGGGGTTTTTCTTTTTTTGCCGCCAAAAAAAGCATCAATGAAAGCTGTACGCCTCAAACAAATTACATGAAAGAACCAACCCTTAATCAATGAATTCAAGCACAATTTGAGCTAGATAAGGAACAATAAGAGAAGTACTCTTAAAATTAAAAAGAATTTAAATAGATAGATCTAGAAGCCAGCTGGCTGGACAAAAAAAAGGGCCGAAAGGCCCTTTTTTAATTGGTATGTAAACTCAAGTAGTATGTAAGCTGAAATATTTTTAAAAAAACACTCAGCTAGAAAGTTACTTCTTGGCAGCCTTTTCCTTCTCAGGGGCTTTCGCCGCAACCTTCTTCGTCTTTTCCTTCTCAGGGGCTTTCGCCTCGGCTGCTTTCGCCTTTTCCGGTGGAGCAGGTACTTTAGTTCCCTTACCAGGAGTGATACCTAAGTCTAAAAGTTCTTTTGACTTGGTAACAACTGTGGCATAAAGCTCACTGGAAAGCTTGGTGGATTCTTTTAGTTTTTCATCTTCCACTTGGTTGATGCTATCGTAAAAATGATCACCTGCGTTTTCATTGAATTCCGCTCTTGGGTTAGTGCTAAAGACAAGATTATATTCAATATTCGTTAAGATCTTCTTGCGAGTATTCTCTTTGTCTTTGGAACGTTGCAACAAGCATTCAAGCTCTTTAAAGACCAAACCTTCGGTGATTTGCAGGTAGCTGCTACCTGTTTCATCGTAACTTAAAAAGTTTTGGTTCACAATTTGTTCAAGGTTATAATAAACCAAATCAATGATGTTTTGTCCGCCTTCAAGGGGGATAAACATTTGATTTTTATTCACGCCATCACCGTGCAAATGCAACCTGTAACCAACGTAAATATTCAAAGCCTTAGCAACAGTTTCAGTCAAATGATTGGTTCCCGCTGCGCCGACAGTTAAAGAGCTACCAAATTCGGCATTCTGTAAAACACGCCCCGCCATATCAGGACGAGAGCCCATTTGCCCAAACAACTTTTCTGCTTCACGACGGATAAAATTATTAACGTCGCCACCTAAAACAACCTGACTAATTCCATAGTGAGAAGATTTTGGGTTCGAGCCTAAGTAGTAGCCCATTAAAGAGCGGTACAATTCAGCTGCAAAATTTTCCATCACCTGGTCTTTAGCACCCTCTGCCGGTAAAGCTAACACCACTCTTTCTGGGTTCACTTTTGGGGAGTCTAAAACCAAACGAATAGCAGGTTCAACAACCAAATAACCTTTTATGTCATCCAGAATTGTTTGGATCACTTCAGCCTCTGGCTTAAAGCGGTCCATTTCTTTTATTTCGTGCCCTAATATGTATTGACGGCCTGGGCCGCAATCTTCTCGGTGCCACACACTCTGAGTCATTTCCTCTCCTTGAATCCTGAACTTGGTAAGGCATTGATTGTTTGACTTCAAATTATGTTGAAAAAGAAGGTTTGTCAATAAAGTTCATTTTTTTTAAAGTAAAAGAAACAAACAAATAAAAGACCCTAGATGAAAAAACAACTAATTGAACTTTCACAGAAATTAATTTCCTTCGATACGGTCAACCCTCCAGGTAGTGAACTTAGCGCTATGGAGTACTTAGAAGATTATTTAAGCAAAGCAGGCTTCACCACCTTGCTCCATAAATTTGAGCCTGACAGGGCCAATTTAATAGCCTCTATAAAGAGCAAAAAAAATAATCCGCCCCTCTGTTTTACAGGTCATATTGATGTTGTGCCTCTGGGAAAAGCCAAGTGGAGCAAAAAACCCTTTGGCGGGGAAGTGTCTGACGGTAAGATTTATGGCCGTGGAACTTCCGATATGAAATGTGGGGTGGCCTCCATTGTACTCAGCGCTATCGAGGCTCACAAACAAAAACCAGGCGAGTTAGACATCTGCCTCATTATCACAGCAGGAGAAGAAAAGGGCTACGAGGGGGCAAAGGCCATTGTCGCCGAAAAGATAGTAAAAGGGCCAATCACAGCGCTCATTGTTGCAGAACCAACCAGTAATATTCCATGGTTCGGCCATAAGGGTTGTTTATGGTTCAAAGCCAGCGCCACAGGCGTTGCCGCCCATGGTTCCACCCCGGAGCTAGGGGAAAATGCAATTTATAAAGCCGTTGCAGCCATTGAAAAACTAAAAAACTATGATTTTAATATCCCAGCACACCCTTTACACGGCAAACCAACCTTAAGCATAGGAACCATTACAGGGGGCAGTAATATTAACAGCGTGCCCGATTTTGCCGACTTTACCATCGATATTAGAACCCTTCCAAACCAAAATAGTGAGCAAGTAGCAGAAGAGCTTGCAAAAGAGCTGAAGGGGCTAGTGACCTTAACAAAGCTCAATGATGGCGGGTCAATCGCCACAGACCCAAGTTTGCCTTGGATGACAGAGTGCCTTGCAACAATTAAAGGCATTAAGCCTGAGGTGGAAGACTTTGAATTTGGGAATTATGTCACAGATGCAGGGATTTTAACCCCCTATTTAAATTCGCCGCCTACAGTTATTTTAGGCCCTGGGGAGGCAAGTCAAGCGCACAAAAGGGATGAATACTGTTTTATTCAGAAATTAGATCAGTCCTTTGACCTTTATTTGCAATTAATGTTAGCCTCTAGTTAAAAATGCACCCATTTTTGCATTGATTAATGGTACTTTAAGATAACAATCTTTTAAAAATAACTTTTAAGGTAAATATGAAGATCCTAAATAGTCTAATAATTTTTCTCTTAGCTTTTATGCTAAGTCCTATAATGAGCGTTGCGCAGGAAGCAAAACCAGAAGCACCTCGTAACAAAATTTTACCCTACCGTTCTAATTATAGTTGTAGTGGTGAGTGGCAGACAGTAGTTACTAAGAAAAACTCAAGAAACATTTCTCAAAAATATGTTGGCTACCGCTGCATCGATAAAAGAAAGAGATAAATTAACCTTTAGCTAAAGATTTTAATATTTAGCTAAATGATTAAAACTCATAAGATTGCCCCCTCTCAGGGATGTGAATATTTTCATACCCCTGCGAGCGGAACGCATCCACAAGGCTTGTCGCCTGTTCCAATTCTCCATGAACCAAAAAGATATTCTTTAACTTTGTTGGCGGAGAAAGCTTAGCATAGTCTAAAATATCCTTACGATCCCCATGGGCACTAAAGCCATCTAAACAGATCACAGTTGCTTTAACTTGAAACTCTTCCCCATAGATCTTCACCTTTTCATCTCCATCCATAATCCTTCTGGCCAAGGTGTGCTTTGCTGCATAACCGACAAACAGAATGTAGCATTTTGGATTTTCGATATTGTTTCTTAGGTGGTGTAAAATCCGCCCCCCTTCACACATTCCCGATGCGGAAATAATGACATGAGGCACGACCAAGTTATTTAGGGCCTTAGATTCTTCTGCATCATCAACATAGGTTAAACGGTTGAAGCCAAAAGGGTCTTCATGGTCTTTTAAAAAGGTTCTGGTTGTTTTTAGATCAAAATAATCCTCATATTTTCGGTAGATCTCAGTGGTTTTCCTAGCCAAGGGGCTATCTACATAAATTGGAATATTGGGGATTCGATCTTGGTCAAAAAGCTCGTGGAGGTAATAAACCACTTGCTGCGTGCGACCCAAGGCAAAGGCTGGGATTAAGATCTTACTTCCCTTGTGGGCAGCTTCGTTGAGCAAGGTACAAAGTTGTTCTTTAATATCCACTTGGGGGTCGTGTTTGCGATTTCCGTAAGTGGTTTCCGTTATTAAAATATCCAAATCCCGAACAGGGTTGGGGTCACGGAGCACAGCTGAGTCGGCCCTGCCAATATCGCCAGTAAAGCCAATGCGGAAGTGCCTGCCATTTTCATTGATTTCTAGTAAAATCCCAGCACTGCCTAAAATATGCCCTGCTTCACGGAAGGTAATATTGATCCCTTCTAGAGGCTCAAAGGTTTCATCGTAGGAAACGGGGTTAAATAGATGCTCACAAGCGGCGACATCTTTTTTCGTATAAAGCGGCTCCACCAAGGGCTTGCCCGACTTTGCTCTAATTTTATTTACCCACCTCACATCCATTTCTTGCAAGAAAGCCGAGTCTTTTAGCATCAATTGCGTCAATTCCGCTGTGGCATCGGTTGCGTAAATTTGCCCCTTAAAGCCCTTTTTAACAAGGTTAGGGATGTTGCCACTATGGTCTAAATGGGCGTGAGATAAAATAAGAATATCAACTTCTGCTGGGTCGAACTCAAAATTTTGATTCAGCTGCCTGCTCAATTCCCTAGGGCCTTGGAACATGCCACATTCTAGTAAAACTTTAAATCCATTCACATGGATTAGATGCATCGAACCTGTAACCGTTTGGGCGCCGCCCATAAATTGAATTTTCATATTCCTCTTATATTAAATAAAAGCCTGCGGCTTTTGGCTGCCTTAAGAAAGCCATTAATGGCTGAAGGAAGCGATAGCAGTTTAACAAACAAAGACATGCTTTATCAATATAGTAGCAGGGGAATCTTCTTTAGGCTACAAATTCTAAACAAAAAGAATTGGCCCTACCCTAGCTGTTCCCACTAAAAGATCTAATCTTGGGGCAAAAAAAAAGCCCCCAACTAAACTAAATTAGCTGGGGGCTTTTAATTTTTTGAAGGTTAAGAATCTCCAAGGAGAGCCTTAACCAAACAGACTAAAGCGGCGAGCCGCTTACATTACGTATTCAACCTGGCTTGCAGGTGTTCTACAATCCATGTCTGTTCCACGTGAGCGGTGGTCTGTGATTTCAGCAGCAGAACCAACCATTCGAGCAAATAAGAACATGATAAACACGATGTCTTGCATTTCAGATTTTTCAATCTTACCAGCTTTCATATCCTTCCAGAATAAATCTAGAGAGATTGTAGCAATAACAGCATCAATGTTTACACAGAAAACGTTTTTAGTAGCACCAACTTCGAAAAGCTCTTGCACCAAAATATGGTAGAACTCTTGGAATGGATTTACTGTTTTTCTGGTTGCAAATAGATTCCAGATAAATTCTTCTCTAGGATCAATGTTCTTCGCCTTGCCTTTGAAAACAGGGTGATTCACACAAGGAATCTTAGAGTAGTTCATATTACCTTCGATCTTAGCTTGCTTTTTATAATGACCCCAATCAGAGGCAGCCTTGTGAGCCAACTCTTTTAGTTTAGCGTCTTTTTCAGCAGCAGTTGCTGTGTAAGGATCAAAGTCAGCAAAGACTTCCATTAAGAAAGCAACAGCCTCAAACCCGTTACCACCGTGAGCTAGACCCGTGTTGGCCATAAAGCCCGCGTAAGCAACTGAGATGTTGTTTTTCGCAGATACAGATTCCTTTGCACCCATACCAGAAATTGTTCCAGGACCATTAGTAATGGTCAGGTTCAACATGGCGTTAAGAGCAAATACTTCTCTTTCTTCACCTGGTCTTGCAAACAAGATCTGGAAAAGAGTTGAAGTGTAATCTTCATCCAATACAGAAGCATCGGCCATAGACTGTAAAGCCTTCCAGCGATCGTTCTTATCAGGGTTGGCAGGTGCATTTGCGGCAATAATACCAAACATAGCCAAGTGAGTACCCATCTCGACAGCGTTCTTTCTGGTTAATCTTCTACCAGTTACGCTAGCCCAAGAAAGACTCAATACACTTGCAGCCAATGTTAAGGAAATCGCACAAAGACTAGAGTCCTTAGCAATTGCTTCTTTAGCATAAGCTGTAATCAAAGATTCAACACCCTTGCTTTGGCCAACAGTAACCAAGTGAGCGGCAACGGCCTTCATCTGGTCGGTGTTTTTACCCTTTGCAAGGTTCACCTGAACGCCACCTAACTCAGTAAGCTTAGCGCTGTTCATGGAAACATCAGCACCTACGTTGATGTAAAACAAATCAATCAAAGCATCAATGTTCGCTTCAACAGCTTGTAAAAGCTTGTTGTTACCAGCAATTAAAACCTGAGCTGCAATGTATGCGTTTGGAGTTGCATTATTTGCACGGCCACTTTGGCTAGCACTAACGTCACCTGTCGCCAAAGCGATGTAACTGTTTAGTACAGCATTTGCCAGTGCAGATTCTGCATCAGTAGGCATAGCCTTTGTAATCGCGTAAATAGCAGACTTAGCAAAGTTATACTCAACCAATTCTAAGAGAGGCTTACCATAAAGCTCAGTCACCTGAGTTTTAGGGTTCATCATAGAAGCACCAGATCTGTTTCTCATGCTTTCTTTTGGAAGCTGTGCGCCAACCTGAGTTGAAACACGTGCAATCTGCTCATCGTAAGGAGCTACTGCTTCAACAGCAGGTAACTTCAAATGATCAGGGTAATCTTTCCCAAAGTGGTTAACAAACCAAGGCTTTAGGCTCAAGTCACCAACAGCTTCAAAATCAGGCTCAACACCGTTCATTTTCATCACAGCGGCCATTGCCTCTGGGATATCCTGAATGGTTGCAATTCGAACACCTTTTTTAGAAACAACAGGGTTCTTAGGGTCAAATTCCCCAACACCTGTGAATGCGTCAAACCATGCTTCTTTTGCTTCAGCATCATCACCGCCACCAGCCATGGCACCAGCGTGACCACAGGCACGAGATAGGTTTTTCTTCCAACGACCTGTAACACAAGCGATGATTGGCTTAGTGAATTTAAAATCACCATTGGCAATCATATCCAAAGCCTGCTGCTCATAGTAGCCACCTGGCTCAATGTAGCAAAGAATCGCTTTGGTTCTTGGATCGTTTTCAGCGCAGTATAAAAATTCTGCCAAGGCAAAATGAATAATTACGTCTTTTCCAGAAGATAAAATAGTTGATGTACCAAAACCAGAAGTCTTTAGGTACTCAGTCATTGTACTGGAAAAGTTACCACTGTTTGAGTAAACAGCAACAGAACCAGGCTTTAATGTTTCTTCTGGCTTATCACCACCAAGTGCACCACCAACTCTGACATGGTCATGAGCATTAGCGATTCCTAAGCAGTTTGCACCAAAGACATCTACCTTTCTTTGCTGACATCCGTAACGGATCATCTTGGCATCATAAACAGAAATCTTTTCTGTTAAGAGGATGATTTTTTCTAAATCAGGGTTGTTAGCACAGAGCTCACTTACTGCGTGGTTTACAGCAGCAGGTGGAAGGTAAATAACACCTGTGTCAAACTTAACACCAGCTGCAATTACTTCTTTTACTGATCCAAAAACAGGAATGTTACCTGCTTCTGTTTCTAACTCTTGTCCACTTCTACCGTAGTGAACACCAGCAACAATGTTGCCGCCTGAATATTCATGAGAGGTTGGGGTCACTTGGCGTGACTCATTTCCCATGATGTTCATAATACAAACTCGGCTGTTTTTGTTTGCCAAGTCTTCTAAGCTATGAGCCCCAACATAATAAGAGAAGGGGTTCTTTTGTTTTGCGTTCATATTGCTCCTAATCCTAAGCTGGGTGAGTGGCTAGCCATTTATCTAATTCAAGGGCGTAGTTTAATACCCCAATCATAGATGAATCATGGCCAAAGAATTGATAAGGGACTCTTAAGTTATCTAGTACATCACGTGAATACGCCATACCTTGGATAACATTTGGGCCACCTCGACCTACTACCACTTGAACATTTGGGTTCAGGTGAATGTGTTCTTTTAAAGAATCAAAAATCGCCTTCAAGGTAACAAAAATATCTGTGTTGTTTGCCTTACCGCCGATCACTAAGATCACTCGAGCATCTTTTAACCAATGCTTAAAAGAGATGTCTGCAATAGCTTTCATCTTAGCATAGGGTGGATTACCACCAAAGTCAGAAGAAACAATAGCTGCAGTTCCTAAAGATTCTGTAGCCGCAGAGTTAGCACCACCACCAAACATGAAGGGTAAAATTGTTCCTTCTGGGTTCAATTCAACCACGTCACTTTGACCTTGGTAAGTTCTAAGCAAGTTAATTTCAGCTTCAAATTCAGTGAAATCAACAGAAAAGATTTCTTCAGGGAAGTTTAATCGTTTTGTAGCAGGGTTATCCTGGTCAAATTGAGCCTTGATATCGCAAGCAACAGGTACAATTCTACCCTTGATTTTTGCCATTCTGATGGGGTTCAATTCCAATACAGTCAAACCATAGTTATCATAAAGATCCCATAACTTTGGAATATGCTGAACGAGAGGACTGATCAATTCTTTTGGGCAACCCAATTCAATCAAAGCATCATTAATGTGAAACGACTTCACACCAGTTGCAGGGTTGAAACAAATGATTTTCTTACGAGTTGAATCCAGTTCTTCAATATCAACACCACCTTCGTGTGTGATCATCATAACAGGAGCTCTATGCTCAGTTGAAACAGAGATGTTTACATAAATTTCTGAATCTGACGGTACAAATTCCTCAAAGGTCACGCCATTAGCCTGAACTTCATGGTTACCAGCAACGTGCTTTGCAAAAAACAAATCGTGTTTTGCCTGTTGTGCTTCATATACATTGTCACAAATTCTAACTAAACCTGCTTTTCCTTTTTTACCAACACCACCTAAAAATACAGGTTTAACCACACATTTTTTTGCTGGGGATGAAGCGATCAGCTTGCTGATTTCCTCTAAAGAGGCATCTTCATTTAATACGTTGGCCACGGGAAAATCGACCAACTCTAAAAGTTGTCGACCCCATCTCATACCAGTCAGTTGCATAAGCTCCTCATTATTGCTCTGCTTGAATAAATAGTGTTGCTAGCTAGTTTGGTAACCGCAACAAAGTAAGTACCTTTTTTGCCTATGGCAAACGCACTATCCTTAGCGCAAACAGCACAAAAAGGGAACCCTTTTTGAGCAAAATTTTAAAAGTTTAATAGATAGAAAGCCTTAACAAAAGGCGTAATGACCCAGTTTACAAAGAAGAAGATACTGGTTTTTTAAAAGTTACACTGAATAGGCTTTTTGCATTTAAAAAACCTAGGTGCTGGAAGGGAGCCCAAAAGACTTGGGCGTCTCTTGGGCTCTTTTTGAAGCGGGCTTATAGTGTAAAGAAGCTATATTTAGGTTCTTTATTTTTCTTGGAATTAGAGAGTACAGGGAGAAGCTTATTTTTTTTACTACTTTGACTTTTGCCCCAAAAAGCCCGCCAGACCCCACATCGTGGTTCGAATGAACATGACCACCAAGGTTTTTTCCATATAAAGGCCACCGCCTGCAATATGAACGACCAAGTAAATATCCATAAAAAGATAAGCTGCAAACACCAGTGCCGCAACTTTAGGCCCCCATGCTTTACCGAGCCAAAGCGACGGAGCGACAAACAATGACAATACACCTGCGATAAAATTAAACCAGACAATGGGTAAGGTGTAATTGCCTGCATTTTCCCTGATGGCCTCTACAAACAAAACGCCACCGCCTGACTTCACGGTCAAGATCCCAAAGAAAAACATAAAAATAGCCAATCCCTTGAGGAGAGTAAATTTTTTGTTTGGACTCTCGTCCACATTTGAGGTTGTGTCGTTCATTCCTTTCCTTTTCTTTTCTGGTAAAAATAGTTAACAGATCAACTATCTGATTGAAGCTATAAGTTAGTTTGTAATGCAATTGCGGCCTAGCTATTCGGCCTGGGTGCAAATTTTTATTAGGACTTCGCTTAAGAGTTTATGTTCTTCTGGGCTAATACCCTCGACCATTTTGCTGTATTCAGCAAAAACCTTAGGCGCCAGATCATTTTTAACTTCCAAGCCCCTAGGGCTTAAAGAAACCAACTGCCTGCGTGCATCTGTAGGGTCATCATTGCGCAGCACCAATTTTTGCTGCACCAAACTTTCAACAATTCGAGTTACACTGGCCTTATCTTTGTGCATCAGCTCCGCCAATTCCCCCTGTGGAATCGGGCTATAGTCAGCCAGCAGATTGATCGCTACCCACTGTTCTGGGGTAAAGTTAAAACCTTCGGCCTTAATTGTAGCTTGGACTCTGCGCCTCATGGCCCAAGAGGTACGGCTGATCAAAAACCCTAAGCGTTTGACTGTAGGGGGGCTATTTATTTCTGACATATTAGAGGTCTTGCTTCATTAGTTGATAGATCAATTATATTTAACAAAGCTTATCTTGTCGAGGTTAAAAGCAACTCGACTTAACCTCCACCCTTTAGAGCAAAGGTTTGATGCTGAAAAAATAGAAAGACGGGAAAATAGAAGGCTGGGAAATGAAAAAGTGTTTATGGCTTCAGGATTGGCGCAAGTGGCGTAAAACCAACCCCTCTCGTGCTTTGGGCCAAACAAATACGAGGGAGCTTGCCCAGAAGCCCAAAGGCATCTTTGATTTTTCTTCAGGCCCAAATTGCACCGAGTTCCAAGAGACAAACCTAACGTCCTTTGGGGCGCTTGCATCGATCGCACTGCTCAAAGGGATCTAGCACGACTACTGTCAATGAGGAATAAGTGGAACTTTTAATAATAAACTTAACGCCCTGCACAGTCAGCACTTTATTATAGACCAAGGGGACTTCAAAGCTCTCAAAAAAGCTTAGACCAATTAATGAATATCGCAATTTTATTGAATCTTTACTTATACCCTGGAGTGTCAAGGCTTGTGTGATGGTCACCCCCTTGGCTTTTTTACGAATTCTAGTATCAGGTTCCCCAAATTTAATTGGCTCCCCTTCGATAACAAACCAAGTCATATCCGACTTGCTCCTTCCAATTTTAAAACTCTCAAATTTGCCATCGCTATCGCCATCGTAAAGACAGATAAGGTCAGGCTTTTCATCCTTGTTAACCTTGTGTCTTTTACTACTACAATATAGGGGGGCCTCGCTTTTAAAGGCCTCAAATTCCATTGCCGTAGTAATTGTAAATAGCCCTTCCTCAGCTATTATTTCAGCGTTCTTCAAAGGGGTGTAGAATTTTCTCACGTAGGATCTTTGGAAGGCTGAATATATCATTTTATCCCCAATATCCACAACTATCGGTTTATCAAGGGTTGATTTTTCCACAGCAACGTATTCAATAATATGGGGCCTTTTCAATACACAGCCACTAACCAAAACACTAACCGTTAAAAAAACAACCAGACTTTTTATAAACCTCATCCATCCCGCCTTTATTTTAGTTCTCTAATTTAGAATTAATATTACATTTTTTCTCTAAAACTAGTCAATTTTAAACAGCACAGCAATTTATTTATTAGAACTCGATCTGAACAACTCCCAAAAAGGGTAAATAGCAAAGATAAAATCGAATCTTTTTTTGAGATTAGACTAGATATTTCGAGCAAAGACTAGATTTTTTTGCCCCAAGTCAGTAGACAGAAGGTAAGAGTAAAAAAACAAACCACTATATAGTAAGCATGTCCGTTCTTCCTCAAATTCTGCGCCTGATCTTTGGGCATAAGACCCAGCTGGCCTTAGGCATCATCTGCATGCTTTTTTACGCTGTCTTTACTGTGGCCCCAGCGGCATACATGAAGGATATTGTCGACGCTTTAGGCAGTGGAAAAGTCCCACCTATTGAAAAGTTTTATCTTGTCGCCTTTGGTATAATTTTAGTTTTCTTCTTCAAGGGTCTATTTTTCTACGGCCAAAGCTTTTTAATGGCGGAACTGGGCCAGAAATTAATCCAAGAGCTGCGAAATAAATTATTCCGCAGAATTTTAGGCATGCCCATCTCCTTTTTTAATAAGACCCAAACAGGCGACCTACTTACCCGCTTTACCACAGACTTAAACTACCTAAACGAAGGAATCAGGACAGGCATCTCAGGCCCCCTGAGAGACTTCCCCCAAATTTTGATTTTGTTGGGGTTAATGCTCCACCGTTCTTGGCAGCTATTTTTACTGATCTTAATATTACTGCCTATCGCAGCCTTTACGATCCAGCTTTTTGGCCAGCAAAACCAAGAAGTAACCACCAAAAGACAGAATAAGTATGGCAATCTAACCTCTTTGATCGCTGAAATTATTAGTGGCATCCGAGTGGTAAAGGCCTTTGGAATGGAACCTTACGAGATAAAACGCTTTAATAAAATCAACGAGCGGCTCTATGAGTACTTCTTGCACTCCATAAGAATCGGAAGCTATTCTTACCCTATTTTAGAATTCATTGGTGGCATTTGCGGGGCCTTGATTTTAACCATCGGTGGCTATTTAATTATTGACGGTCAAATTACAGGTGGCGACTTTGCCAGCTTTATTGTTGCCTTTTTTATGATGAATGAGCCCATTAAAAAGTTTAATGGCTTCACCTTGAAGATCCAAGAGGGTCACTCTGCGGCGTTACGGGTTTACGAGATTATTGACAGCAACTGGCAAATTGAA
The DNA here is from genome assembly GCA_965602905.1 of uncultured bacterium. Taxonomy (GTDB): domain Bacteria; phylum SAR324; class SAR324; order XYD2-FULL-50-16; family XYD2-FULL-50-16; genus JASJGK01. Next base: position 30,014 of record CBFCZY010000013.1, read on the forward strand.
GAAGTAGAAAACCCGACCAAGCTCAAGCCCATTGCAGAAAGCATTTCTATTAAGATCCCTAGTTTTTCTTACCAAGATCGGCCTGTTTTAAAAAATATTGATATCAGTATGAAAGCAGGCACGGTTACGGCCCTTGTGGGCGCCAGCGGCAGCGGGAAGACGACCTTGGCAAACCTAATCCCACGGTTTTACGACCTGAAAGAAGGGGAAGGCGAAATTTGCATTGATGGCATGAATATCAAACAGGGTTCTTTGGATTCGCTTCGAGGCCAGATTGCTATTGTTACCCAAGAAATTGTTTTGTTTAACGATTCTATTAAAGCGAACATCAGCTATGGTGATATTGACTGCGACCAAGAAACCCTAGAAAATGCCGCCAAAGATGCCTTTGCCCACGAGTTCATTACCTCCTTTGAAAATGGTTACAGGCAAGAAGTAGGGGAAAAGGGAGTGATGCTTTCAGGGGGACAACGCCAGCGGGTCGCCATTGCCAGAGCCCTGATTAAAGATGCACCCATTTTAATTTTAGACGAAGCAACCAGCGCCCTCGACACGGAATCGGAGTTAGAAGTGCAGCGAGCTATCGAAAATTTAGTCAAAGACAGAACCACTTTAGTGATTGCCCACCGCCTTTCAACCATATATAAAGCAGATATTATTCATGTTTTAAAAGACGGCGAGATCATTGAGTCAGGGACACACAAAGAGCTACTCAAGGCTGATGGAGAATACAACAAACTCTATCAAATCCAATTTAAAGACCAACTACAAACAGTAAAATAGAGAATTCACGATGGCAAAAAAATATGACTTAACAGAAGCGGGCCTAGAATTTGGCTTGATCTTCGCTGATTACTGCTGGAAAACACAGTTTCTACATTACGGCTTTTTTAAAGACGGAATGGAAGCCTTGCCTGAAAATGTGGCCCAAGCACAGGAAAATTATACTCAATTTTTATTCTCCCAGTTCCCAGAAGGCGTAAAAACTATTTTGGACGTCGGTTGTGGCACAGGCGCCCTAACCAAAAGACTGCTAGATGAAGGCTACCAAGTGGATTGCGTTTCCCCAGGTGATTATTTAACCAGTAAGGTCCGCGCCAAACTTGGCGACCGAGCAGAAATTTTCAACTCTGGTTTTGAAGATGTAGAGACAGACAAAAGATATGATTTGATCATGTTTTCTGAATCCTTCCAGTATATCCCTGTACAGGATGCCATTTCCCAAGGTTTAAAGTTTTTAAACCCTGATGGACACATCGTTATCTGTGATTTCTTTAAGCGCACGGAAGAAAAAAGCAAAAGCCCCATTGGCGGCGGTCACGACCAAGATGAATTCTTTGCAACCATGAAGAATTTTAAGGTTACGGAAATCAAAAATCAGGACATCACTGCTGAGACGGCACCCAGCCTAGACGTTGTAGATGACTTTTTAACTCGATTCATGATTCCTATCACAGAAATCATCATCCGAGTTACCGAGCACAAGGCCCCTTGGTTGATCAAATTGATCAAATGGAAGTTCTCTGCAAAACTCGCCAAGGCGAGCTACAAATATTACAACCGTAACATTAACGCTGCCAGCTTTGCGAAACATAAATGCTACCGCCTCTTGCTCTACAAAAAAGACGCTTAAGCAACACTGGCTACCTATTTGCCTGCTACCTTTGCAGGTAAAAAGTAGCACCCAAAACGGCCGCCCATCTCGGGCGGCAGTTTCCTTTTCTGGCTTCCTGCCAGTCATTCTCCCCCTCTTACATTTCCAATCCCCTAATTATTCCTTTTTTCACCTTTTGTTGGTTTAAGCATAGAATTTGCTTAGAAACAGGGTGCAAATTCGACAAATTTGTGAAAAAATCACAAATTATGACCTTTACGGCTATACAAGCAGCCCAATAGTCCATTAAATTGTAAGAAGACACCTCAAAGAGACAAAGCATGCTGATCGATTTTACCGTTAAAAATTTCCTCTCCATCAATGGGGAGCAGACCTTTAGCATGATTGCCGCTGAGACAGGAGAAAAGACTCCTGACCACCCAGACAATCAATTCAGCCTTGGTGATTTTAATCTCCTAAAAAGTGCTGCCATCTATGGTCCCAACGCCAGTGGGAAAAGTAATTTGCTTGAAGCCTTAAAAGTTTTTAAAATTCTAATATTACATTCTGCATCTAGTGAACGCCGTGGAAAAGAGATTCAAGAGATTATGCCTTTTGTGTTCTCCACGGGAAGCTTCAAGACTCCAACCTTTATGGAATGCCGCTTTTTACTACAGGATGAGATCTACCGCTATGGATTTGAGACTGACAGAGAAAGCGTTAAAGGGGAATGGCTTTACAAGACCACCCAAAAGGAAGAATTACTTTTTAAAAGAACAGGCATTAAACTTAAAACAGAATCTGGATTCCAAGAAGGAGAGGGGCTGGAAGCCCGCATGCGGGATAACGCCCTTTTACTCACAGTAGCGGCCCAGTTTAATGGGCCTCTAGCAACGAGCATCTTGGATGAATTTGAAGGAAAGTATCTTTTTCACCTTGATGTGGACGATGAAACATTGTTTAGCAAAGTAACAGAATCAACTTTAAAAAATTCCCCTGAAGCACTGAGACAAGTAGAAAATCTGCTCAAAACCGCCGATACACAAATTCATCAGATAACTCTCAGACAGATCGATGAAATAGCACTCTCACAAGTGGCAAAAAAAATCTTTGACGCCCCTCTTGAACAGGAGAAGATGATCGCCGAGTTCAAGCAAAAGGAGCTATTTGAATTTCATCATCTCATCTATAATAAAGAGGGCCAAGCCATAGCCATTTTACCTGGCCTATTAACGGATGAATCAAAGGGAACCCAGAAACTCTTTTTTATGTCTTCAGCCATCTTTATGGCTTTAGAGAGAGGCGGGGTACTGGTAATAGATGAACTCGAAGCAAGCCTCCACCCTATGATCATGGAAAAGGTGATTGAATTGTTTCACTCCCCTGAAACAAACCCCAATAACGCCCAGCTTATTTTCAGCACTCACGCCACCGAGATACTAGACAATCGACTTTTTAGGCGGGATCAAATTTGGTTCGCTGAAAAGGATGAATTTGGGGCAACAGAAATCTTTTCTCTCTCAGATATTAAGGGAGTAAGAAAGGATATGGCCTATGGGAAAAATTATCTCTTGGGCAGGTTTGGAGCCATCCCCAAGGTAAAACCCTTTAAAACTGAGGTTGAGCCCAATGAAGAGGGATAAACCGCAGTTTAGTCGCCGCAAAGCAAAACGAAGCCTAAAATATGTTTTGATTGTTTGCCTCGGCGAACAAACAGAAAAGAACTACTTTGAAGCCTTCCCCACTGGGGATGCGGTCAGGGTACAGGTGGCAGCAAGAAGCGAAAACCCCTCTAAGCTAGTAGAAAAAGCCCAGGGAATTATAGACCAAAATAAAAAAGACTATAGCGAGGTTTGGATTGTTTTTGACCGTGATGATTTTCAAAAAGGCAAACACCAAGATGTTGCGAAAGCCTACAGGGCCGCAAAGGAGTCTGGCTTTAACATCGCCTACTCAGTCAGCTGTTTTGAATTTTGGGTTTTGCTTCATTTTGAAGAGGGAGAAAACTTTACAGGCTACAAATGTGAAGACTACTGTAAATATTTAAAACAGGGGCCACTGTCAGACTATGACAAAAAAATGCCTGACATTTATGACCGTCTAAAAGGCTCCCAAGCTGACGCCATTGAAAGAGCAAAGGTACTCTGCCCAAAACACTTCATGCCACTGAGCCAGCCCGACCCTTCCACCAGCATTTGGAAACTGGTAGAGCGCCTGAACCAATTTGTTGATGCAAATAACCAGAAAAAAAAGACCCACTAGGCAGTGACTCGAATTTTACAAATCCACTCGTTTGGAGCTATAATAGCTTAGTGATTCAACCCTTTGCCAAAGATATAGACACAGGCACTGGGGTAACAAATTCCTTGGAGCTTTCTCGCCATGGATCTTTATATTTTTCAAGAATTCTTTTTCTGGTGCCTCATCATCAACTTTGGGCTCTATATTTTGACAGCCGTGGCTATTTTGGTCTTTAAGCCTATGGTGATAGCAGTCCACCAAAAGATCTTCGCCTTTGACGAAGCCACTACCCTAAAAGAGCTGCACCGCTACCTCGCAAATTTTAAGCTCATAGTTACCATCTTCAACTTCACCCCTTGGCTTACATTGTATATGATCAATGGCGGGTAAAGTGACATCCTAAAAAAAGGCCAAAAAAAAAGGAATGAAAGCCTGTAAGGGCAATCATTCCTTTTTTTCTAAAACTAATCTAAAAACCACCTCTAGTACCTAGGTGAAATATCCACCTTCACCCAATCTTTCGGGTAATTGTAGTGTCCTAAATTTAAGAAAATTTAGTTACAACAGGGGAACTGAAGGAGCTTTTTTGAAAAAAAGCTCTATTTTGGTGGAGTTAAACCGCTTTCACGTTAACGGCACAAGGCCCTTTTTTTCCTTCACCAACTTCAAATTCAACTTTGTCATTTTCATTAAGCGTGTCGCCTGCGATGTCTGAAATATGAACAAATAAGTCTTTTCCGCCGTCTTCTGGAGTGATAAAACCGAAACCTTTTGCGTCGTTAAAAAACTTTACGATACCTGTACTCATAACTTTCCTTTTCTTTTTAAAAAAATAACGCCGCCAGTAGGGCAGCTATAGTATTTTTATGACAGAAAGAAACTTATGTAAAGAAAATTCAACCTACTTTCGTAAAAAACTTCATTTTTTTTTCAAAACCAACAATTTCACGGTTAAAAAAACCTGAAATAATCCCAGCTAAAACAAGATAAACCACTAATATACTTCAATATTCCAGCGGCCTTCTTCTTTAAACTGCTTATGCATCTCTTCCCAGTCCAAACCGTCGGCTTTTGCCCAACTGGTAAAAATTTCCTTTACGCTATGTTCCAAAGCTTTCATTCCACAGAGGTAAAAACTAAAATTCCCGCCTCGGACCATTTCCCAGAGCTCGGTTTTCGCGCCCATAATTCGGTCTTGCACGTAAGCCTTTTCGTCCCCTTGGGAAAGAGCTTGGTAGGCCTCAAAGGTTTCGTGAGTAAAGTATTGCCCAATGTCATTACTCTCATCATTCATATAAAGGCTTTCCATACCTGTTTTTGCACCGTAGAACAGGCGAATTTTCCCGTCCCATTTACCCTTCTCGTGGTATACATGCTGGATAAAAGAGCGGAAGGGGGCGATCCCTGTCCCAACGGCCACCATAATCAAATTCACATTACTATCAGTAGGAAGTAAAAATCTTCGCCCTGTAGGCCCAGTCAGTTGAACGGAGTCGCCCACTTTTAAGTCACAAATAAAGTTTGAGGCTAAGCCTTTCTGCTCTTCACCTTGCTCATCAGTATAAATGACACGTTTCACACAAAGACTAACCGAAGTACAGTCGCCGCTATCCCCTTTTCGGGCTGAAGCAATAGAATAGAGTCTTACCTTATGATTTTTACCGTCTTCACGTTGCCCCGGGGCAACCACACCGATAGACTGGCCTTCTACATATTCAATACCACTGCCGCCAATGTTGAGTAAAATGTGACGGATGTCGTCAGGGCTGCCTTCAGTAGTTAGTCGTTTATTTTCAAGCACAGTGCCGGCAAAGGGCACAGAGGGTTTATACTGATTCCCAGGGGTAGGGATTACCTTTTCAACGATTTTCATAGAATTTCCTAGCGGGTAAAAAATAATAATATCCTGTTATTTGTATATAGAATAGGTTGATTCTGTAGCTGTAGCAACCTCTTAATTTCAGCCTTTTCCATATTTTTCCCTTTTAAAAAAATTTTTTCCTTTACGCTTTGGCCCTAAGGCTTTTATTTTAAAACAAAAATCCTTTTGTCTAAGACTCAAAAAAAGCAACCATGATAACAAATGTTGAAGAATTAAACCAAGAGCAACGTATCTGGTTTGCTGAACTTATTATTGCTACGATTCTTTCTGATGATGAAGTCCGCCTAGCGGAACTGGATCGAGTTCGAGAAATTACCAGCTATATCGATTCCCCTGAAGAGAAAAAACGCCTCTTTAAACTTCTAGAGTCGGAAGAAAAGCCAGAGCTAAAAGCCCCTGAAAAATTAGATAAAAACCAGCTTTCTGTTATTTTTGTTGAGTTAATCCATTTGGTTATCGCCGATAAGGTCTTTGACGATGGCGAATCGAGGCTTTTAACCGAGATCGCTGAGCTTTTTGACTTTACGGAAAACTACTTTAAAGAGTTGATGAAATACTGCTCTGAGGGTTTGGCTTGGAAGCAGGCGCAAGATAGCCTTCTCGGCGCTGAAGACGAAGAAGTGGAAATAGATATGGACGAGCCTATTGTGCCGCTCTTTCAAATGTCAGAGGCCCAGAAGCTTTGGTATGCAAGCATCTTAACAGGGGCTTTCATGCTAGACGAGGAGCCCGACCAGTATGCTTGGGACAGGGTTAAACTGGCCATTGGCAGCTTACAAGATAAAAAGGCTCAGTCTTTACTTAAATTACATATCAAACAAAACCAAAAGCCACCGCTCAAGCTTCCACCAAGAATGGAACACGACCTGCTTACCCGCATGTTTATGGAGCTGTTGCAGTTGCTTTCCCACAAGGGAGAGATTTCTTACTCCGCCCAAGGTTACATTAAAAAAATCTGTGACGTCAGTAAGATCAGCTCTTTGGTTTTTAACCAAATGATGGATTGGTGTAACCTCGGTGTGATCTGGCATCAGGGGAAAAAGGCCCTAATTGAAAAGGCCAAAACCAATATGGGCGATGAGCTAGTACCCCGCAAAGGTGTGTTAGAAGTTCACGACTCCAATAATTCTGTGATGATCAGAAAGGTAACCTGCCATGTTTGCAGGGATGCTACTGTTATTGATGCTTATATTTTAAGGCCTCGTACCCACAAGACCGATACCAATATTTTTGGAATCGCCCGCTATGTGGAAGCCTTTGAAAAAAATGATTACTGTAACTATAACCTACTGCGCCCCATTATTTGCCCTAGTTGCCACTTTACCAGCATCAGCCGTGAGCACTTCCAACGTGGTGAAGACGATACCCCTGATCTCATGACCAAGGCCTTTATGAACCGCTGGAGGGATGACTATAAAAACCAGAAATTGGTTTATCCTGTTCCTGCCGAAATCATTACGGTCAACCGCTCATTAGAGACGGTAAAACAATCTTATAAAATCGCTGTGCAGGCATGTAATTTACTGGGTTCGGCTAAACCAGACCACCCTTTAAAAGGCCAAGCCTTATCACTCCAAATGATTTTGGCTGAAGTCCTAATGGAAGAGGGGAAAACCGATGATGCTGTGGCTATTCTGCGGGTTGTTGTAGAGGAAGCGCAAAAGATCTTTGATGTTGCCTTTGACAATAAAATGGTCTTTCGTCTTGGCCGCTTGATTATGCTACTGGCCTTATTTTTCAATGATAAAATGCTCGCTGGTAAGTATCTAGATTTTTTCTCTCGCTTTAAAGACGAAAAAGCCATGGAGCTAGAACCTGTAGACCGCATGGAATTTCAAAAGGCCTATGGCGAATGCAAACATGCCTTTGATAACAGAGAGCAGTATATTCAAGCCGAGTTAGACGGGTTTCATATCAAACGCTTCCAAAAGCTGCCTCAAGAAGAGGAAGACCCTACTGCCGACCTAGAAACAGAGTAGGCTTGTTTAGAGTTAGATTGGTAGTGGCTTAGAGTACGAGGGGAATATAGACTGGAGTTGGGGCTGAGACTAAAAACAGAATCCCTTTAAAACACAAGGGATTCCATTTTTGATACTAAATATAGCGGGGTAACCTCGAGCTTAGAAGCTCATGCCCAGCTTAACTAAAGAACGACTGTTATCCAGTGTATCTGCCGACATTTGTCTCCACTCAAATCCTAATAGCAAACTGTTCATCTTGTAACTTGCAGAAGCGCCTGCACCAATTTCAAATTTACTAGTAGATTCACCACCTGTAACCTGAGTTGTAGCCATTCCGAGGCCTGGCCCAAAACCAACAGTTAGGCCGTCGGCCACTTCATTCATCCAATGTGGATTGATCTCAATCAATGTTCCAGAGACGGAGTCTTTAGAAAAAACAGTGTAGCTTACCTGCTGGCGTACATTCCCACCTGAGGCCTGAAAAAGAGGGCAGTCTAAAGAAAGTTCAACACCGACCAAAGAATAGGCATCCCCTTCGGTTGGGGTAAAGCTACCACCAACTAAAGAAGCGGCTAAATTTGCTTGGTAGCTAGACTCAGTAACAGGAAAAATCACGTTACCATCAACCTCAGTTGCTGCGTATATTGGCGAAAGTGATAATAGAAACGAAGCTGCTAAAGCAGTAATGGTTTTTTTCAACATTTTGAACTCCTTGAAAAATTAAAATATATGCATAGTTTAATATTATCCCCACAGAAGTAAAGTGACTTAATCACCAAAGGGGGCAAGATAATACACTATTTGTTTTTTATTTTGGGCTTTACAGCGAATAGCTTAAGCCTTTGCAGCTAGATTTGCTGCGTCCCTTGAGGCTTTCTGAGCTTTTTTTGCCTAAAAAAGAGTGAAGGAGAAGACCTGAGAGGCGGAAAAATAACCCCCTTCTCCTGTAGTACTGCTGTTTTGGAGTACTGCTGTTTTGGAGTACTCCCAAGTTGAGTTGCGCTTTCAATCTAGTGGGGCTGGAACTAGACTGATTGCAACGTACTAAAAATATTACCTTAACTCTTTGCTTTAAGAATTGATTTTACCTTGTTCCACTGTGACTTATTCAGTGTTTTCATCATAAAATTACGGCACTTGGTTTTGCTCACAATAATTTTTGTTCTTTTTTCCATTAACCCTTTTGCCATCTTTTTAATTTTATGCAAAGGAACGCCGTTGTATGAAGCCTCTTTCAGCTTTGACTCAGCCTTCAAAACAGCCTCCGCCATGAGTGCCATCTTAGCACCATGTTCTTTTTTCCAATCCATTAATTTGGCCTTCTGTGCCTTAGTAAGCCTCAATTGTTCTGAATGCTTGGTCACTAAACTTACATAGTTAGGCATTGGGTTTACGTGGGCCATGATAGCCATGCGTTTTGCCGACTGGGCAAAAATAGACTGGGAACTAAACGCTAAAGTAACGATAAAAATGAAGATAATCTTTTTCATAGTGGAATCCTTTTTTTGGTTTTTCAAAGCTTTTTTATTTATTCAACTATTCGCATAATACAAGAATTAAGACAAGCTGTAGAAGGGAAAAAGTGACAAACTCCCCAAGGGTGGAAAGTGATTTTTCTTTTTTTGTTTTTGGGGAGGTTTTTTAGAGAGGGAACTAGAGGTAGGATTCTTGGGGGATTTTGTTAAATAATTAGGTCAATCCACTGAGGCCTGATTTCTTAGGCCAATTTTTCCATGAGAGATCAAATGATAGACATCCTTTGGAATCTTTTTTACATGGCCCTCTAAATTTAAATTTATTTTTACCAATTCGTTTATAGAAGAGCTTCAACCCATGAAATGGAAAGGAAAAGCAGCGCTCATCTTTCCCGTCAACATTTACGGATTCGGGGGTAAACTTATTTGGATAATAGCCTTCATAGATCCGAGCTTCAATCTCCCGAAGCTCTTCTCTTTTTTCGTCATCTAAACTCGTTAGAAAACGGCGGTAATTTTCAGGCTGCTCTTTCAAAAATACAGCCTAACTAAAAATTTCTTTTAGTTCTTCGTCACAACCTTGATAAGTCGTTACGCCAAAAATACTGGAAAACTCATCTTGAAATGGAATGTCATCTAATTTTGCAAGAAACTCCTCTTCAAACTCACCCGTTACTGAAATTAAAATAGAAGCAAGATTCATCAAAAACATTGTAGCAATTTTTTGATTCACTAAAATCCCCCTTTCTATCGCTTCATTTAGCAAAGAGTTGACTGAGTTGGAAATTGTATCGGTGTAGTCAATATTCCTCAGTTCATTCACCTTCCCAGAAAGAATACTTTGAGCCAATTCCTGCATTGTTTCTGTGTTGAAACTTTGGGGCTGAAATAATCCAATAATAGTCTGCAACTCTACATCATAGGCTTGTAACCCCGCAGCAATAATTAACTGAGGGAAATCTAGCTCAAAAGCACCTTGGTATTTTTCCAAGAGTACCGACATTTCCTTTCGGTCAAAATAGAAGAGCACTTGCGCTAAATTTGTAACAACCCCAAAGGGGACTTTCCCTTGTTCACGCCTTAAAACACTCTTCAAAAGCTGAACGGTGAATTCATGCTTTGCAAGCAATTGAAAAACACTTGCTGAGACAATCAAAAGCTCGACATCTTTAGTACCCCAGTTTTCCTTGGGTCCAAGTGCCTTTTTACACTCCTTAGCTAGTCCTTTGAGCTGCCATTCGTTTTGTTGTGTCACTAGTTGAACAATCCCTTCCCCAACTATTGCGTTGAGTTTTTTACTGATTGTTTCTGCTATAGTAAGGGGAGCTGTCTCAGCCATCATGTACCTTTGATTATTCTTCTCTTAGTATTTTAGCATAAACGAGAAAAGAGTCCAACTCTATCAGTCTCTTTTAAATATTGGCAAGCGATTGGCTTACAAATGACATAGATATTCTGCCTGTTTTATACCATTTTTGCCTTGCTTAGGAAGTTTGAGGAGAATCCTTTTTCTTAAAAAAAGTCCTTACTAAAAAAAGAAAGGGAGGGAGGGAGCAAACAGGGGGAATAAATAAAAAGCCAAAAACAAAGAAAGCCCAAGGGTTTTAGGTACCCTTGGGCTTTCAATTTTGAGCTTCGAAAAATGCTCCGATGCAAAGTCGCCTAAAACTTTAACGGCCATCTTACCAAGCACAAAAACCCTGGTTCCGGCAGGGCTCTTTATCAATCAGCAATTTGTGATTGAAATTTAGTTTTATTATACAGGGATTTTTTACAGAAGGGAAAGTTTTTTATTCTCTCCCCTCCAGCTGAAAAGTAAAGGCTATTTAAATAGCGGCTTCACCCCTTTCGTTAGTACGAATTTTGATCACTTGCTCTAAAGGAAGAACAAAGATTTTACCGTCACCAATCTTGCCAGTGGCGGCAGCTTCAACAATTACTTCCACGGCTTTATCAACTTGATCGGCCTTGAGGGCGATCTCGATTTTAACCTTGGAAACAAAATCCACTTGGTATTCTGCGCCACGATAAAGCTCAGTGTGGCCTTTTTGCCTACCGAAACCCTTCACTTCGCTTACTGTCATACCTAAAATACCTGCCGCTTCTAAAGCATCTCTAACTGCTTCCGTTTTGAAAGGCTTTATAATTGCTTCAATTTTTTTCATTTTTTGCTCCTGAGAAGCCCTAGTTTATCTAGGGCTTACGCTATTGATTGGTTAGAAGGATAAGTCCATAGACATCCAGAATTCATTGGACAATGCAGAACCCTTGTCTGAGTTTGTCAAAACCTTAGTTCCGTTAAAAGATACTGCAGAACTGTCAGAGATTGACTTACCAATTGAATAGGTAGCGATTGCTGTTGATTCTAGTGCGTTACCTGAGTTAACCCACTGTTGGTTGTAGGTACCTGATTCGTAAGTTACACCTAAGTCCATGCCAGCGTAGGCAGTACCGTAGCTTAATACGATCCAATCTAAGCCAACAGAAGCGGTAGCGTCGTCGCTAATGCCATAAGTTGAGTCGTCTGCAAGAACAGAGTAGTAAGTAAACCCGAAGTCACCGTAAGTTAAACCTAAAGCAATTTCTTTCTGGACAGCTACGTTTGTAGTTTCACCAGCTTTCGTTACAGTAGTGAAGCTTTGAAAGTCATAAGAGTAAAGAGTCAAACCAACTGAGTAACCGATGGCGCCTGCTTCGGCTCCGTATGAAACATAGTAATCTGTTTCGTTTTTAGTATCGCCACCACCAATTGAGGCAATCCAAAGACCTGCGCCTAAACCTTCAATAGAAGGAAAGGTAAGGTCTAATCCACCTTGAACACTAGCGGCACCGTTATTTTGTTCTGTACCACGCCAAACATAGTTGCTCACTGCACCTACATAACCGCCAATGGCGACGGCTGTGCTTGGTGTTGCTGCTGCTGGCGCTGCCTCTGCGGCCATTTCTTCGGCAAATGCTGCCGAAGTTGTTAACATGGCGAATGTGAATAAAGTAATGATTTGTTTTAACATTTTAATCTCCAAATGTGATCTTGTTTTGAGGGCCACCGAATCTTAATAAAGGTGGCTCCCAGTGTTTAAAAAACTCGTCTTATGCTTTTAAGACGCTTAATAAAAAGTTAGGGTATGCACTAGCACCGTGCTCAGTAAGGTCAAGACCTGTAATTTCGTCTTCTTCACTTACACGTAGGCCAATTAGCATATCTACAATTTTGAAAAGAACCAATGAACTAGTGAAAGCCCATGCGCCGATAGCAACGACACCGATGATTTGTGACTTTAAAAGTGCAAATCCACCACCGTAAAGAAGTCCGTTTTCAGCATCTAAAAACCCAAGTAAGATTGTTCCTACTGCGCCACAAGTACCGTGTACTGAGATGGCACCTACGGGGTCGTCAATTTTAAATCTGTCTAACAAATCTACTGAAACCAATACTGCTACACCACTAACTGCACCGATGATAAGTGCGCCTGTAGCTGTAGTGTTTGCACAACCAGCTGTAATACCAACTAGGCCAGCTAATGCGCCGTTTAAAGTCATACCTACGTCAGCGAGCTTGTAGCGGAACCAAGTGATAAAAAAGGCAACTAAGGAACCTGCCGAAGCTGAGAGTGTCGTTGCAACTGCAATCTGACCGACAGAAACGTCAGCGGCCATTGTACTACCTGGGTTAAATCCAAACCAACCCATCCAAAGAATAAATACACCTAGTGTGGCTAAAGGGACGTTATGACCGGGGATCGCTCTTGTATTGCCCTCTTTGGTAAATTTACCAATTCTTGGGCCTAAGATAATTACTGCAGCTAAGGCTGCCCATCCACCGACAGAGTGAACGATTGTAGAGCCTGCGAAGTCAGTGAAACCGTAGTCACCTAACCAACCACCACCCCAGCCCCAATGGCCTGAAATAGGGTAGATCACCATGGTTGTAAGTACAGACATGATTAAGTAAGCAGAAAACTTTGCTCTTTCTGCAACAGCACCAGAAACGATGGTGGCGGCTGTGGCGGCAAATACTGCTTGAAAAATAAAGGCTGCCATTACTGGTACTGAAGTCCAAGAAAGGGAAGCGTAATCATCAACATTTGATGCATCTACAAAAAATCCGCTTGTTCCCATGAAGCCGTTGCCCACTCCGAACATGATACCAAAACCAACTGCCCAAAAGGATATTGTTCCGATACTTAAGTCCATCATGTTTTTCATCATGATGTTGACTGCGTTTTTAGATCTAGTGAAACCTGATTCCACCATGGCAAAACCTGCCTGCATAAAAAATACAAGTACCGCTGCTACTAAAACCCAGATTGTATCTAGGGCATACTGTAAGGCAGGTACCTCTTTCCCATCAATTTTTCCTTCCAAGGCAAAAGCTGGGAAGGCGAAAAGTAAAAGGAGAATTGCTGATAAGCTTAAAATTTTCATTTTTCAACATGTAAGATAAAGTTGTTCCATCGTTTGGGGCTTCCAAACAATTTTTAAAAAATAGATTAACTATTGTTGCCTATTACTATTTCAAGGCTTGTGCCACTAGGTTAATATCTATAAAAACAAGTACTTAGGCAATATCGGCAAGTGACAAAAATGACACTTTGAACAAGCGTGACTTTTTAAAAGTGACAATTCCTTGCAAATTGTCACTTTTTGGGCAGATTTTTTTGGTCGGGGGATTTGAAGAGGAGAGGAGTTAATGGCGAAGCCATTAAGTGTCCTTAAGCGATTTATCGCTTACATAAAGAAAGAAGCGAGGCTTACCCATTAGAGAACGCAGCAATCAGACCAGCCAGTTTATAGTGATGAGGACATTTTTCGCTTACATATCAAAAAAGAGAAGAGGAATTGAAACTGGATTTAAAATGGGAGTTATCGCATAAAAGTGAAACAAAACTAAGGAAGGTGGCAGGTCTGTCTTCAAAAAAAACAGACCAAAAGCGTGAAGGAGGACAAGGGAGAGCAAGGGATTTGAATCCCAATGCTGCCTGCCCAAACCAGCCTTCAAAAGGAGAAACACAAACAAATCAACCAGCCTACCCCCTTATAAATAAAGTCTTCTACAAGAAAAATTCTATTTTTTTACTTTTTAATTAAAGTTCCTCCCCCCTCTGCCGATAACAAGGGGAGAAAACTTTATCCAATAATAAAAATGAAAGTAACCAGTCTTCTTTTTACGCTTCTATATATCTTTACCTGTGCAGGGACAGTCTTTGCCCAAGATAATTCGATGCAATTTGACTATTTTTATCGGGAAAATAAAAGGACGACCCTTTCTTCTGATAGCAGTGAAAGGTCAGACTACCTATTAAGCCGAGGCGGGAAACTAGAGGCCTACTACTATCTAGTCGCCGACGTTGAATATACCAATAGAATGTTAAAGGTCATAGAGGGTGACTCTGAGTATTCAAATCTAGGAAGACTCTATTCTGGTAGTTTAGTGCTACCTTTGGAGTATATGTTTTTTCGAGTAGACCAGAACATTAAAGACTACCAAAGTTATTTAGATACCCCAGCCCTAGGCTTAGAGGAGGGAACCTATTACTTTGACGACCGCACTAAACAAGAAGAAAAAAGCCAATCCTTGGGCCTTAGAATCCCCAGTTGGAATGTTGACTTAGGTGTGTTCCAAGGTAGCACCACAGAAAAGAGAGACATCATTCAGTCTGTTACTGCCAATGATATATCCTATGAAATTGATAGCTGTTTTACAGGCTACCACTTTCAAAAACGACCTGTTGATTTTGATAGTTTCTACATGGGGATACTCTATAGAAACGGCCAATCTAACGACATTTCAGGAACGGATATTGCCGCTGGGGCAGAGCAATTTTACCGTGTTGCCAAGGGTAGCATCGGTTGGGGCTTCCAAAGCGGAAGTAGACTTTATTATAGCAGCAGCAAACGTTGGGACAAAAAAGACTTCTCTTTTATCACCTCAGGAAATGCCATTTTCGATGAAACCACAGGGGAAGGCTACAATTATGGGGCTTTAATCACCTTTGGTGGTCAGGCCATGAGGATAGAAAAAAAGGTGAAGACCCAGAAAATGACCTTCACTTCGCCAACCTATTACTCCGTAGAGGATTTTAGAACCGTCGGTTTAACCATTGGTTTTAGGTACGATGTCGAGCTGGAATTGACTTTAGAACTGGCAAGCGAGTTCCATAAATTCAACAAGAGCACAGACATCTTAGATTTAACAAAGCGGGAATACCGAGAATTTGCTGATGATACCCTTGGGGTTGGGTTTTTACTGAGCTTCTATTAGAGGCTTCGCCCCTAAGATTAATCTTTATAGTGGCCAATCTTAAGCATATCCCGAACATCAACTTGGGAAAGGGGTTTTGAATAAACATAACCCTGCATGGTTTTACAACCTAGATCCAGCAAAGTTTGATTATGGTCTAGCGTTTCCACTCCTTCGGCTACAACCTTTAGCCCTAAGCTTAAAGCCATAGAAATGATGGCTTTGGGAATAGCTGAATCCTCACCTAAGTCACGAGTGAAACTTTGGTCAATTTTCAGTTCATTAATAGGGAAGGTCCGCAAGTAGGCCAAGGAAGAGTAACCCGTACCAAAGTCGTCAATGGAACTAAAAACACCCTTGGATTTTAGTTCATTCAGTGTCGCCACTACTGTTTTCGTATCGGTCATCAAAAGGCTTTCGGTAATTTCCACCTTCAATAAATCACTGGGAATGTTATATTTTTCCAGTTGAGCAAAAATAATTTTTGGCAAATCGGACTTGGTAAACTGCTTCTGGCTCACATTTACAGAAATGGTAACCACCTTTAAACCTGCATCCAACCACTCTCTGATCTGGCGACAGCACTCTTCAATCACCCAAGTGCCAATGGGCACAATCAGGTTTGTTTCTTCGGCAATGGGGATAAAATCAACAGGGGAAATTGTGCCTTCTGTTGGGTGCTCCCAGCGAATCAAGGCCTCAAAGCCATTGATCATTTTTGTGTCGCCCAGCACCTGAGGTTGGTAAAGTAACTTAAATTGCTTTTCTTCTAGTGCCACACGGAGGTTGCTTTCTAAGAACATTCGCTTTTTGGCTTTTTCGTCTAACTCTTTGGTATAAAAAGAATAGATGCCCTTTCCCTTTTCCTTAGAAAGGTACATGGCCGTATCGGCGTTTTTTATCAAAGTGGCACTGTCTTTCGTGTCATCAGGATAAATAGAGATCCCAATCGAAGTATTGATGTGGGCTTTTTTATCGCCTAGCAAAAAGGGTTCTTTAATTTTAGAAATTAAGTTAGAAGCAACTTGGATGGCATCTTGTGAAGTCTTAACTCCCTTAAGAGCAATTAAAAATTCATCGCCGCCAATTCTCCCTACCAGGTCGGACTCACGAGTAACCGACTTTAAAACTTCGGAAACTTGCACCAGTAGATCATCCCCTGCCTTATGGCCCAAGGTATCATTCACCTGTTTAAAGTGGTCTAGGTCTAAAAATAATAGTGCTATCTTATGTTTTTCCCGATCGGCATAAACCAATGCATCCTTTAGCTGGGAAAGAAAAAAGGTACGGTTTGCAAGGCCTGTTAAGGTGTCGTAAAAAGCCAAGGTTTCCAGTTTCTTTTCTGTTTCCTTGCGCTCGGTAATGTCGCTAAAAACACCCAAATAATTGGTTTGGTCTGTCGCTTCGTCTTGAAATTTTGTGATGGTCAAATACTTTGGGTAAGGCTCCCCGCTTTTTCTGCGGTCCCAAATTTCCCCTTCCCAGAAACCTCCATCTGCAATGGCTTCCCACATTTGGGTATAGAAATCTTTTTTGTGCCTACCACTGCTCATACGCTTTGGGTTTTGGCCTTCAACTTCTTTAAAAGTGTAACCTGTAATCCTCTCAAAAGAGGGGTTCACTTCGATAATTCTATTTTTGTGATTGGTGATAACCACCGCATCTTGGGCCTCTTGGAAGACCTTAGCCAGAAGGTTAATGCGTTGCAGGTTATTCTTTTCTGCCGTGATATTTTGCATCACGCCTGTCATACTGATGGGCATAGAGTCTAGGTCGAAAACCACTTCCCCGCTGGATTTTACATATTGCACCTCACCTGACCTTTGAATAATTCTGTGTTCAAAGTTAAAAGACTGGTTTTCAGACAAGGTCATATCCAAGCAGTATTTGAAGGTCGACAGGTCGTCGGGGTGGATAAAACTTAAAAAATCCTCGTAGCTGGTGGTGTCAGATTCTTGGCCTTCGGTAATACCAAGAAGCCGATAAAGCTCATTAGAAAAGGAAAAAAGATTCTTCCTATTATCCCATTCCCAGTTGCCAATGTGGGCAATGGCTTGGGCTTTGGCTAGGCTAGATTTTTGTAAAGCCAGAGCACGTTGGTCTTTTTTCCGCTTTTTCACTTCCTTTTGTAGGTCCACAACCAAGGGGTTGATCACTCTAAGCACAAAAAGACTACCTAAAAGCGATAATACCAAGGCCATGAAGGAGGCTTGAATAAAACTACTGAGCATGGGTTCTTGGATCTCCCAAAGATCCATCTTCGCCACTAATCCCAACTGTAACTTCGCTATGGGTGCGTAGGCCGCTAGGACCTCTTCCCCTTCATAATCAAGGGCTATAATCCATCCCTGTTCTCCTTCCAAAGCGAGGCGCATGGGCTCACCAAATTTTTCTGAAAGGGGGAGGATGACTGTCTTGTTATTTTCTCTTAAATCAATGCCTTTAAAGTTCAAAAACTCAATGGTGTCATCTTTACTTTGGGCAATTACAAATTCACTGGTTTCGCCAATGCCCTTAAAATCTTTCAGGGCTGCAAAAACTTGGGACAAGGTGGCTTCTTTTCCACTAGCTTCATCCTGTTGGATTGAGGCATCAAAGGCCGCTACAGATTCAATTAAGATCGCCTGACTTAACACCAACTCGGTGAGCCGAGACTTATGCATCTCCATGGCTGAGTTGTAGTTTTGAAAAGTGGAATAGCCATTTGAAACTACCACCGTAAAAACGATAATACCAATAAGGATAGAGCTACGGAAGCGATGTAAAAAGTTATCGCTAGTTATGATAGACATAGAATTTTAGTATTTTAATTTAATCTGAATTTTATAGCATTATATACAAATAGCTATATATAGCAAGCATTCTTACCTTTTTAAGGTCTCACAGCCGTGGCTTGATGCTTCCTTACAGGGAGCCCCATCAATCCAAGTGGCGTTCACAAAGCTGGCCCCTTGCATGCGGGCCCCATTGAAACTCACCCCAGTGAGGTCGGCCTCATTAAAATCAGCACCGACCAGATTTGCACTCATCATATTGCTACCCTGTAAATTTGCACCGTAAAAGTTGGCACCTGTAAGGTTTGCATCGGCAAAAGTAGACCCGACAAGGTTACTTTTCATAAAAATCGCACCTGCTAGGTTAGCCTTGCTAAAATAGGCACCAGCCAAGTTTGCACCTTCAAAATTAGAGCCTGTTTGGCTTGTGTTATTCAGGCTAGAATTAGATAGGTTGGTATTTTTAAAATTGGCCTTAAAGGTTTTTGCTCCATCCAGTTTCGACTTGCTCATGTTGCTGCCTTCTAAATTCGCCTCTGCAAGGAGTGAATCTGATAAGTCGGCCTTTTGCAACTGGCTGCCTTCCAAATTGGCACCTCTAAAATCCACGTCGCTGAGCAACGCATTATTTAGGTTTGCTCCAGAAAGGTTGGCCCCTCTTAAATTGGAGCCACGTAAATCTTTACCCTGTAGATTTTGCCCTGAAAAATCGGCATTGCTTAAGTCGCAGTTGCTACAACCGGATTTCTTTAACAATTGAGCCATACATTTTGCTTTTCCCATAGCCTTGCAAGTGTCGTGGGTCAGGTCTGATTCTTGTAGCGCTCTTGTCCGTTCTGCTTGCTTTTTTGCAAAGGGATTTTGTTCCTTATCGCGCTTGGTACCTGATTCGATAATATCACCTTCACTATCGAAACTTTGCAGGCCAGTATTGATCTTGTAAATTTGACGAATCCCAGACGCAGGCACAACATCAGAATCTCGATACTTATTCACCTCTATACCAAAAAGTTCAGGATGCACATCTTCTAAGGACTCGGCAGTCATTGCGGGGCTAAAGAAAAGCCAAAGGAAAAAGAAAAGAATATAAGACTTCAAGGGATACCTGTTTGTTTTCTAATATTGTAGTTTTCTTATCCCTCATGGTCAACTAAAGTGAAGGTATATTCATGATTCAAACAGGGCTTACAACTAATGGAAATCATCATTCTAACCCTCTTGGGCGCTGGTATATTTTTCACAGCTACCAAGTTAAAAACCCCTACTCCAGAGCTTGGGCAGTACCAATACCGATATGCTGGTTTTTGGGTTCGCCTCTTCGCTTGGGTGATTGATGCTATTGTAATGCAGGTGATTTTATATAGTTTCTATTATTCTTTTTTAAGGGTTCTCTTTGACCCCGCTTTTTTAGATCAGGATTCTTTTACCACTCAGCTTCTATCCTCCAGTGAGGTCTTTACTGTAAATGGCATTCTTTCCGTCTCCTTTTTAGTACCCCTAATTTACTTTGCAGGATTTGAGTCTTCCCCACTTCAGGCGACTTTAGGCAAGATGCTTTTTGGCCTTAAGGTAACGGATTTAGAGGGGGGCCGCATCAGTTTTCTGGGGGCAGTAGGTCGCTATCTGGGCAAACTGCTTTCTGGCCTTTTCTTCTGTTTGGGCTATATTATGGTCGCCTTTAGTAGAAAAAAACAGGGACTGCACGACCACATAGCCAGCACCCTAGTCATCGGGAGCATTACCTTAGTCGCTCAGTTCCCCAAGGCCCAAGAGCAGGCTCCACAAGGCAAAGAACAAACCCCAAACCTACAGTCTGGTTTTGACCTAGATGCATTACTGAGTGAAGAACCACAGGAAGGCAGTGAGCCACTTAAAACACAACCCCCTGCCGCTGTGCGAAGCCCATGGGATTTGCAAAAGAAAACAGAAACCCTTGCCGCTGGGGAAAGCCCTTGGGCAATGGGAGCAAACAAAGCCAATGAAGCCGAAAGCCAGCCAGAACAAACAAGCACTTCTGAACCCACTCCAGAACCCCCACCCGAGGCTGCAACCTCAAAAGAGACACCCCCAGAGCGAGACCCTAACGACCGCTTTCGCCCCGATAGCCCCCACAACCCTGATCGCCCTAAATCTTAATTTTTTTTTGTTAAGGCTTTAAGTTTTACTAATTTAAAAATTAGACGTGGAATCCCAACTCTCATCATCACTTGTTAGTTTAAAGCGCAAAGACAATTTCAGATTTTACGTCAAAGAGTAAGGGAACAGGGAACAACTAAATCAAAAAAGTTTTTTTACAACTAGTTAGCTTTGTTACCAGCGATAGCTTGCAAAGTTGTGTGAGGTTGAGCAGCCATCGTCAAAGGATTAATGTGGAATTCTCTTTCGAGATAAAATCCAATCATTGACATTGAAAAAATGGACGGTCTTTCTGCTGCAAAAATTGCCCAAGTATCTTTATATCGCCTTTCTGAGTCTTTAGTTTTGCTTTTGTAAATAGCTGACTTATCAAGCTTAGGCAGAGCTGTAATAAAAGCATCCACCGCTATGTGACTTTTAATATCCTTTAAAAGATCAGGGGCTAAGCGACCGTGGGAAGGAGAAAGGATATAAACTTCACAGAAGGAATAAAGCACTAGAGACCGAATAGCTGCCTTTTTATGAACATCAGGCCTCGCCATTTTATGGTATTGAATAATAATGCTTTGTAAGACAATTTCAACGCATTCTGCCAGTAAATCACATGCGCTAAGATCAATGATTCTACCGTGTAGTTTTTGAGGGCCAGAAACTTGTCCCCATTTTGTGAGGAAGGCTTCAATAGTATCAGCTTCTTTTTTCCGATTAAAATCAAAAGGTACTTTAGTCATTTAGCACATTTGAGAAATGCCTTCATTCCAAGCATCTAGCTCTTGATCATGAGTCATATCTGCTTCATTGGAGACTTCTCCAATCTGATCCTCATGCACTTCACACTTCACAATAGTCTGAGCACTCATTTTCATCTTTTCTCTTTCTTCTGTCGAAAATGGGCTGTCGCCTCTTGTTTTAAAAATTGTTGGATCTAAACTCATTTATTTCTCCCTAAACGTTTAGCATTAAGTTTCCTATGTAAGGATAAGACTATACACTATTTCTGCCAAACTGAATTCAATTACTTATTTTTTAAAGAATTGATAAATAACGTTGAATAACGCCTACAAACCAAAATCAAGTTCCTCATCAAAATATAGTACAAAGACTCGCCCTTGCAATTACAAATTTTTCAAGGGGCATTATTCTTTTTTGTCTTTATACAAACACCTATAGTTAACAACAAAACGTAATAGTTGTATAGTTTTATATTATTGCTATTTTTCTATATACTGTAATTATTAGCTCTTTTTCCTTATCAAAGTAAGCTGTCCTTCTGTTTTATCCCTATTTCTGGGAAGTTAAATAAACGATCATGAGAGGGCTCATCGCCCATAATATCACGATCTCATCCAAAAAAACAAGACTTGAATATCTGACATCTTCAATAAAAAACTAGCTAATCATCAACAACATCGGATTCTACGGCCATGACCTGAGCTGTGAGGAGCACCAAAGCGATCCATACTAGGTCGGCTGTGAAGAGGTGAAACATTTGCAACCAAACGGGGACATGCAAGATAATATTGAATGCGCCAACGCCAATCTGAAAGACAATCAATATAGTCAAAGACCGAGCTAAGAAGCGGGTTAGGGGTTGGTAGATGCTTTGTGTATATTGCATCCCCATATAGGCGATTAACCCGCCGATGCTCACGGCCAAGGCAGGGTGAACAATACGCATTTGGATTAAAAACTGGGCGGCTGTGGAGCTAGGGTCTCGATCACCAAAGGCATCAACAGGAAATAAGGTGTCACCTAAGGCTGTAATCGCGCCTGAGATTCCAATTAAGAAAAGACAGAAAATAGCAGCGTGCATCTTCGTCCAGTTTTCTTTTTTCAAGCGAGTAGGCTCACCCCATGAGGCCCACCATGCCGTTAAGGCCATAGCGCCAATGAGTAAAAAGGTATTCACCAAATGGGTGGGCATGGAGATAATTCGTAAGATAGAAACATCATCGGCAACCAATTCCAGTAGTACCAAGCCTGCGCCTAAGGTGGCCTCAGTAATCATAAAAAATAAGGTCCAACCTGAGGCCTTCCTGACAATATGCCCCTTTTCCCAAAGTTTGCGAGCAATCCAGTAAAGCATCACAGCACCAATCAGGGCCAAACCACTTGTGAGTCTATGGCTATATTCCACCATGGTGGTAAAGCTCGGGTCTGCGGGAATAATCTCACCGTTACAAGCAGGCCAGTGTTGCCCGCAACCAGCGCCTGAGCCAGTAGCACGCACATAAGCACCCCAAATTACTACCAAGAGATTATAAAAAACATTTCCCCAAGCAAATTTTGCGTAACTAGATAACTTCATACCTTTCCTTTTGTTGTCTTTTAACCACTAATAGGGGATTTTTGCCCTATTTGCGAACTTTGGCAAGGAGGGAAACTACAAAGCAGTAATCTTGCCCTAAGAGGTATATAAAATATGTCTTTGTAGCAAAATAAAAGGTATTTTTTAACATTTATTATTCTCAGACTTGGCCTTTAGAATATCCCCTAGAAGCCCATGCCTAGGTGAAAACTGTAATCTTTTCTACAGTTTGCCACATTTTACCTCTCAATCCGCCTCTGGTAATTACTTATACAGGCTTGGCATTTGCATTGTCCTGTGCCAAGACTACCCCTAAACCCTTTTAAAACTTTACAGCCCCCAATAAAGTCATGGTCATCGGAAAAAAACTCGCAATCAATAATCTCACCCTTTTATTCTTTCTTTTATCGGTTCTGAGCTTTCTATTTTTTATAAGCCTGAATATTAAAGAAAAAACCCTCTTGACCCAAACTGAGTCTTTGGTCTTTTTACAAAAGGCCAGTGATGCAAAATTGCAAGTCACCCAAGTGCAACAATGGCTGCAAGATATCTCAGCAACAAGGGCAGAAAAGGGATTTGACGATGGCTTCGCAGAGGCTGAAAAACAGGCCCAAGCCTTTCGCTTGAATTTGCAAAGCTTCAAAGCAATGTTCCAAAAGGAAAATGACCAAGAAAAATTGCAGTTGGTAGAAGAAGTAAACCAAAACTTTGCTAGCTTTTATAAAATTGGCAAGGTGATGGCCCAAACCTATATCGAGAAAGGCCCCACAGGCGGCAACGCCTTTATGCCTCAGTTTGATGAAGTGGCGGAAAAACTCCATGGTTCCTTAAATATCTTAGTTGCGGACCAACAAAAAGAAGCGGCAGATTCGATGTCTACTATTTTAACGGACTTGGAAATGTTATCAAAAATGATTATTATTTCTGCCTCAGTAGGGATCATCTTTGGCCTTTCCTTTTGGTACTATTTAAACAGCTCCATTTGTCTCTTACTTCGAAAGATGGTTGTAAACCTTTCCAATTCTTCTGATCAGGTTTCTTCGGCGGCCAACGAAATCTCAAATAGTTCCATCCAGCTTTCCCAAGGGGCAAGCACCCAAGCTGCGGCGCTAGAGCAAACCAGCGCCACCATTGAAGAGTTGAACGGGCAAACCAAATCCAACGCCGATGCCGCTAATTTAGTGGCAGAAGCTATGCAGGCTGTTTTAGTAACTGTGCGAAACTCCCATGCCATTTCCACCGAAGCTGCCTCCCTTTCCAACTTGGCCAAGGATTCAGCGCAAAAGGGTGTGAACTCCATGAGTGAAATCAGCGCTTCCATGGGTAAAGTTTCTTCTATTAGTAACAAGGTTTCTGACATCATTCAGATCATTAACGAGATCACCCACCAAACCAAAATGCTTTCCACCAATGCCGCCATTGAGGCCGCTCGGGCGGGGGAACATGGAAAGGGGTTTGCTGTTGTAGCTGATGAAGTTTCCAAGCTTGCCATGAGTTCAAAAACGGCAGCAAAGGAAATCTCCAGTTTGATAAAAGAGAATGTTAAAAGCGCCCAAGAGGGACATGAAAAAGCCCAATCTGGCGAAACGGTACTCCACGAGATCAATGCCCAGTCGGCAAAAGTGGCAACCATGATGGAAGAGGCCGTAATGGCCGCAAAAGCCCAGGCCCAAAAAATTGAGTCCTTAACGGAAGAAATCTCAGGCATCAAGGTAGCTTCAAATGAGCAGGCCTTAGCCGTTTCTGAAGTGAGCCGAACCATTGTAGAGATCGAAGGTGTTACCCAAGAAAACGCCAGTAGTTCCGAGCAGGCAGCCAGTGCCGCAGAAGAACTCTCGGCCCAAGCCCATACGCTATCAGATTTAATTGAAGAGGTTGCCTCTCAGGTAGATATCTCTGAAAGTAAAAATGGCAGCAATAAAAAGAATGGCTTTGCAGCCAAAGAGTCAATGAGCTCTATGCCTCACATTGCCGATGTAGAAGAAATTAAAGGGGACGACTTCTGGCCGAAACAAACAGCGCCCCAGACTCCACTGTCTAAGGTTGAGTTTAGCGGCTTTTAGTTCCTATGAATTTAAACCAAAGAGCAAAGGGCTGATGACTCAGCCCTTAAGCTTGCAGGATGTAAAAAAGAGGGGATTAAAGAACAATCACCTTTTCACACTGTTGGTACATAATGGCATTGTTCAACTGGGTGCCTTTTTTTATCTCTTTCGGCAAAGCCGATAGATCCACTCCCAATTTTTTCGCTGAATACTCACAAAAGGACATGGCAACTTTGCCTGAAAGAACTGTAAAGTTCGGCTCAGCCAGTAGCTTTGTACCGTGATCATTAACAAAAAATCGGACTGTATCGCCTGCATCCAAGGCCGCTTGCGTTAGGCCTAAAATAGCCTTCAATTGATTGGAATTTAAAACCAAGATTCCTAGTTTCATGATTCCTCTCCCATATTGGCCACGCCTGATTCTGTTATTGAGACCACCTTATCGGCCGCTTTGATCGCACTTAAGATTTCCCCATAATTTTGGTTTTCATCTAAGTTAATGCGGGTTACCTCATGGTTGGTACCTTGAGCCTGAATGATTCCTTGGGCGCCTGTCGTTAGGCTGCCACTGGTAATATATAGTAATTTCATATTTGCTTGAACCTTATTAATAAAAGGGGATGACTTGTGTGAAGTCGGGCAATAGAGTCGCCATAGCTTCTAAGGTCATATCTCCACCAGCGCCGACAAAGTGTATGGGGATTTCCATCTCCTTCACGTTGGCGTGCTGGCTTTTTGCCATATCTTCGCCACTTAAGGGCTGATTTACAACAAAGATTTCCACTTCGTCATCGAGCAAAATTAAGCCCAAGCCCACTCGAAAGGCTTCGCCTTGTCTTGTTTCTGTAACAATTGCATATTTATTTGACATGTCGCTCCTAAATCTATTCTTTATAGAAGAATACCTACTATACCTTTAAGGATTGCAAAAGGATAAAATGATTTTATTTAAAATATAAAGCCATTTTAGAGTTGCTTTTTTGAGTGAATTTGAAAAAATAAGACAATAGACCTAAGACCCAAGTCCGACCATGCCCACAGTAGAAGAAATTCGCATCACAGCCATCAACACTGACTTAAGTCAGGAAAAACAAGCCGTGATTCGTCAAGATCTGAATGATCAAATTGATTCATTAAATCAACAAGATCCATCAAAAAAAATAGCCCTTCAGTTTATCAATAATCAGGAAAACAGGCCTCTTTCAAACGTAGTTGTGGCCAACCCTCGTTATGAAGTTCTTTTTACTGGCTTTGACGTTACCCGTACCGACGGTGGTGGTTCTACTAAGTCTGCGAAAAATGCAATGGTCACAGACGATACCCCCTCTAGCCTTCAAATCGACCCGACCATTCGATTTGTAGCCTACCAAAACCTCTTAAAAAGACAAAAGTCCAATTCCTTTCGTATGAAAAAGGTGATTTTTGCAGGGGACCTGAATATAAAAATCCGTGAATACCACCACTATGGATTTAAGGTTTACGTAGAAGTTTTTACAGGAATTGAAAGAACCGAAGTTGGTGCGCCCATTGAAATTACCGATCTTACGCAGCTACCTAAAATTAAAGGCAACCCCACGGAAGGCCAGATTGATCTTGCTAACGTTAGCAGGCTCGCCATCGGTGATATTTGGTTTGACGGCGTCGTTAACATCCAAGGGGAAAATGATAGTTTTTCTATCCAAGACCAAACCTTAGCCGATACTGTTACTAAGGTCATCCAGCTTGAGACGGAAAAAGAAGAGGAAATTAAAAAGGTAGAAGAGGAAGAAAAGCTGCGCTTTGTAAAGCGTAAAAAAGTAGTGGTCATGCTAGAGCCCACCATCCGCAGAGTTGTCGCTTCTAGGTTGAAGTTTGACGAAATGGAGCAAATTTTTGACTTTTCCAGCAAAGAGGAAGTCTTTAAATTCCTAGAAGAAGGCCTTTCTAAAGGCGTTGTAGATGCGTTAGAAACCAAAGGTTTAGAAGAAGTTGCCAAGCTATTAGACAACGACGACCGAGATCTATTTTTAATCGGTGTCTTAGGAAAAACACTTTTACCCCAATTTTTAGTCAAGGAAACCAAAACCTTTGGCAGCATGATCGGCGACTTGGAAGAAACCAAAAAGGCGAAACTCTTTGAATTGATGCATGGGAAGATCATCGATAGATTGATCAAAGGCCTGCAAGAATCTTCTGTAGAAAGTTTGCTCTCTCGTGTGCGGCCTGAGCTTAGAGAAAGTATTATTTTAGAGCTCTATGAAAATGAATCCCTTTCCCTAGAAGGCTGGAACGCTCTAGAAGATCAGGATAAAAATTCCTTTTTAAAAGAATACAGCCATGAGTTGTTGGCGAGCTTGATGCTGACCAACACCCCCATGTTCAAAAAGAAATTCCCTGAAATCACCTTTAAGGTGGATCAAAATTACGAGTCGAGCCAATTTAAAAAGCTATCCAAGGTAGATATCCCCATGAAGATCAGCCTCTTTGCTGAATCTTTGAAGGATAAAAAAATGGACCATGCCCAAATGGACCGCATTTTTGCCGAAAGCGAGTCAGGCCCCATGATCGGTAAGTTCATTAGCTTACAATCAAAAAAGTTTTTTAACTTTTTCGACCCTGAAGTTAGAAAAAGCCTTTGGCATTCCGCAGGCAGTCAAAGAACAGCAGAGATCGTCAAGCAGCTAACGCCTCGTGACAAGAGTGACATCATTTTAGGTGCAGGGGATAAAACCTTAGCGGCCCTAGTGAAGGATGTAGACTACCTTGCCGACCTAGCAAAAGAAGGTGAATTTTTAGACCTTGCAGGCCTATTACTGCTTTATTTAAAGCAATTTAATAAGGCAGAATCCAAAACAGGTTTAATGACCCGTGTTGCGTCCAATCCCGATTATAAATCGCGCCGCATGGAAAATCTGACAGAATTCTTTTTGACAGCCCCAGGGAAAACGGTCCTAGAGAAGCTCACCCTTTTGATGGAAGACCTTTCCAATTCCATTGATTCGGTCGTTTGCTTGAGCGACGATGTAAAAGAATTGATGCACCATGAGGCCTTGCTCGACGCGCAATTCACTAAGATTGACGATGTTATCGATACCAGTCTGGTGAAGCTTTTAGGAAAGGGCAGCGTCGACATTGATAAATTTGAAAAGATGCAAGGCCAGATTGAAGAAAAAATTAAAGCTACGGCCGCCAAGATTAAAGATTCAGGCAAACGAGACCCTGTAGGCAATTACCTCTCTGACACCATGGTTATTCTGCTCGAAGTGACCACCCATGCAATGCACAATAAGCTAGATAAGCAGATGCTGGAAAAACTAGACGAGCGCCAAGCGGCAAAAGAAAAGATTTTGGATCTCGTTGACCACAATATTGAGCTTTTAAAGATCGAGTTGGTGGATGCCAAGAAAAAATTCCCTGCTTTAAAAAAACGAAGTACAGAAATCAACGACGCTTTAAAAAAGGTCTCTGCCCAAACCACGGAAAAGTTAAAGCTCCTCCAAAGTAAATTGCGGGTTTTTGAACAGTACCAAAAGCAATTGAACATTGCAGGGGCACACAAAAAGAAGGTCGCCCTAACCCAACGTGGCCTATCAAAGCAATTCTCCAAGGCGATACACCCAGCAATTACCAGCCAATTAAAGAATTCAGGCCCTTCAATGCGTAAGTTGTTTGGTTCATTTAAACAGGCCTCCTCTGAGGTTGGAGCGGTAAAGCGAGTCATCTTTGATTTCACTGATGATGAAATCGCCAAACTGGCAAAACAAAATATTGTTTTTTGTACCGACGATACCACCTTGCAACGCTTCATCGTTACCTGTTTGAAAATTGACCATTTGAATGAGCAACTATTCTCCATTGTCGGCAGTGATGCTGTCCCAGACGACCCTGATCTGCTTTTTACAGGCACAGATATAGACCAGGGAGACTTCACAGATATTCTTGATGAAGATGAGATCTTCCCCTTTGCAGATAAGGAATTTTACCAAATTTTAAAGCAAAACGAGTCGCAAAAACAAAAAATCCGTTTGCAGATTAATAAGTATGCAAAGGAAAGCAACAAGCTAAAGGGCTTTTTAGAAAAGGAAGGCGACCTTTTAAAACGCATGTCTGCGGCTACAAAATCAAGGGATGCCGAGGCAAAAAAAGCGAGAGAAAAAACCAAAAAATTGGCTGCCATCATCAGGCAAAACCAAGGAGCTTTAAAGCTAATGGAGTCCGAAGGGGAAAGTCTGCATGAGAAATTTGCAGAGATCGACAAAAAATTTGCATCGGCCAAAGACACCATTGGCAAGGCTTTAGAAGGGGGCCAGACCTTAACGGTAGAAACAGCCCAAAAGGAAGTCAAAAATTTAAGTAGCGATCTTTCTGAAACCCTACTGCAAATCAACAAGGAAATGGCTGGTTTGATGTTGGTGAAAAATATTCGTGATGCAGGCTCGACCATTAGCAAGGCCACCCAAAAAAGCATGACCAATAAACTCGATGCTATGAATAAATTTAAAGGTGGCAAAGACCGAGTGGACGAAGTTACCTTGGTCAGTGATGGCAGCATGAACAGCACTGATATTCAAAGGGGTTTTAATGACCCTTGCTTGAATTTCTTTGGGAAATCTGTCCCCATCAGAGAGTTGCTCTTAGATAAAATTGTTATGGAAATCACCGAAATGAACAAAAGGCCTACCTTTATTATTTTGGCTGCCGAAGACAAACAAAACTATTTGAGTAACATTAAAGAAAGCCTAAAGCAGATTAAAACTTTAAGCCCCGATACCCATATTATTGTGATTACCCCTTACCCCACAGAAGCCCCCCATGCGGACCTAGTAGAGAATTTAAACTCCATTCGCAATTTGGCTATGGTCAATAATAGCCTGCTGGTTGATTACACAAATCCCAGCAAGATTAACAAACTTTTTTCCAAGGTATTTGGGTGAGCAGCGATGTCTTTGATTTGGCAGTAAAGTATCTGGAGCCCATGCAGCCAGAATTAGACCCTGTAATGAGCGAGATTAAAGCTTATGGCCTGGAAACCTTTGTGCCCATTGTGAGTGATGAGGTTGGCCTTTTTTTAAAGCTAATCACCAGCTTGCAAAAGCCCAAACATATCTTAGAAATCGGTTGTGGTATCAGCTATTCCACCCACTGGTTTTTAAAGGCAAATTCGGCTGTCCACGTCACAGCTATAGATTTCAACATTGACCGCATCGCCATAAGTGAAAAATACTTAAAAAAATCGGGTCTTTTGGACCGAGTGACCCTCATTCATCAAGATGCCTTAGAATTTTTCGATTCCAATACCCAAAAATTCGACCTGATTTTTCAGGATTCCACGAAAAAAGGATATGCAGGAATGATTGAAAAATGTTATGAAGGACTTGAATCATTTGGACTTTTTGTAGCTGATAATATTTTTTTCAACCAATTAGTCTTAGGCTCTGCACCCCATCCGACCAACAAAAATAAGAAGGGGATAGTAAAAATGAGAGAATTTAATCAATTGATGTCTCAACATCCAGGCTTTGACACAAGCTTTTTAAGCCTTGGCGATGGATTGATGATAGCAGAAAAAAAGAACTAAGCATGACAGTACCTGTAAACACACTGAAAGATGATCAAAAGCTTTGGTATGCCAACTTGGTATTATCTGCAATCCTTGCAGACGGTGAGATCAACCTTTCAGAAATTGACTTTCTAAAGCAAATCCTACAAATCATAGCCTCGCCTCAAGACAAGGCTAGCCTCATGCTTTCTATTGAAAAGAAAGTCATGCCTCCTTTAACTCCACCACCAAACATTCCGCCCCAGCTTTTGGCCGCCATGTTTATGGAGTTGATCCTGATTATCATTAGCGACATCGACTATGATGAAGGGGAAAAGGCCTTTTTAGAATCTGTGGCAGACCTATTTAAATTCACTAGAAACTACAAAAAAGAACTCTTTGACTGGCTAGAAGAAGGCCTTGATTGGAAACAAGCCCAGCTTTATTTGACCCAAGGCGGCGAAGGCTTTACCCAAGTACCTTTGAAAAAATTAAATAGTGAACAGAAAAAATGGTACTCTAAGGTTTTAGTTTCCACAATTTTGCTCGACGGCGAAGTGGACGCAATGGAGATGAGCTTTTTAAAAATGGCCATCAGCTTTTTAGAACACAAGGCCGAACAGGTAGAATTAATGGCCTATGTGAAAAATCGCATGTGCCCCAATGTTCCTAGCCCACCGATCGGCATGAGCACAGAAATTCTGACCTTAATTTTTATTGAAGTGATCCTTTTGATTTCCGCCGATGAAGCCATTAGCTACACCGAGCTGAATCACTTGCAACAGATTTCCACAACCTGTGGCTTTGCCAATGCCCACTTTAACAAGATGGTGGAATGGTGCAACAGGGGGGTAACTTGGAAAAATGCCAAAATTAAACTCTTGAATTCTGTAGGCCGAGAGGCAGACGCCGACGAGAAACCCAAGGCCGCTGGCCCATCTTCTGGAAATGGTTCCCTAACCGCCAGAAAGATCACCTGTGTTGTTTGTCAGAAAGAAGCTCAGGTTTCCTACTTCCAGCTAAAACCTAAGAGCCAAAAGCCTTCAAGAAATATTTTTGGAATCCCTACATTCCGTGAAGCCAACACAGGGTTTGACTACATTAACTACAACCATGTTAATGTGATGACCTGCCCTCAATGCCTTTACACCTCAAATGATAAGGGTAACTTTTTAAAGATGGCCAGCGATAAGATCTCTAAACACTTGTCCAGCGGCCCCTTCCCCAAAGAGTGGATGGCAGGTCTAAAGGAAAGACAGGCGAAATTTGGTGATAAGTTAGAGCAAATCGACTCCTGTGTGAGGCACCCCGTTACCATTTTAAACCAGTATAAAACGGCCATTGAAGCAGAAAGTATGCTTTTCAAAATTACCGAAGACCCCAATCATCACTGGAAGATTGTAGCTTTGAAAGTAACCATGGCTGAGATCTTAATGTCTGCCAAACAACACGTAAAAGCAGATGAGCTTTTAAAGCAAGCCTTGAAAGAAGCGGAAGAATGCTTTAACAGTCGTGGCGATAAGACCTTAGTCTACAAGGCTGCAAGAATGATGTTCCTGATTGGCTTGTACTTTAACGATAAGCCTGTTCTTTCCACTTACTACCAGTTTTTCTTGAACTGTATGGACAAGAAGGATGAACTGGCCCCAGAAGAAGTTAAAATCTTGCAGAAGATCATTGGCGAAGTAAAATCTGGCTTTGAAAATCGACCTGATTACGTGAAAGCGGCGCTTGATGGATTCCACATTAAAACAGCGGAACAACTGAAAGCCGACGCAGATAAGAAAAAAGCTGCCGCCGAAGCTGAGGCCGCAAAGGCTGCCGCAGCAACTGCTTAGCCCCTCAATTTACTTAAAAAAAAGACAGCGAAAGCTGTCTTTTTTTTTGACTCCCCTTCACAGATTTACCTTTGAGTTCTTTTTCCATGCAAGCGGGAGTGGAGATCCTCAACTAACAACTACTTAGACCCTTCCCCAAGGAAAAAATGAATTTTACAGGCCTTTTGATTTTACCATTACTTTTTTTTGCACCTATGGAACTTGCGGCTCACTCAGGTGAAAGGAAAACCGATATGCATTCCCACGCAAATGAAACCTTCCCAAAGGCAACCCTAGCTCAGATCAACCAAAGCTACCTCAAAGAAGTAAAACCTCTTTTGGAAAAAAAATGTTTTGACTGCCACGCTTCGGGCCAAGAATTACCTTGGTATGGCTCTTTGCCAGGCTTATCGTCCCTGCTAAAAAGAGACCAGAGGAAAGCCAAGGAACACCTCGACTTTAGTCAGGATTTCCCCTTTGTAGGCCACGGCGACACGAGGGCAGATTTAAACGCCCTGATTCGGTCCAATCAAAAATCAAGCATGCCACCACAGAGATATTTAACGATGCACTGGGGCGCAAAGCTAACAGACCAAGACAAAGAAACAATAAACGATTGGGCGCAGAAAAGCCTAGATGCGTTAAATGAAAAATAAAAGGAAACCCACCCTCCTTGTGGCTTTGATCGCCTTAGTTGCGGCTACAGGTATCTATTTTTCAAACCAACAAAAGTCAGAGACACAAAGGCAATTAGACCAAGCTTCTCAAATTAGTTTAGGGTCTAAGGTCTTTGCTCAAAATTGCGCATCCTGCCATGGCCGAGAAGCAGTGGGGGAAAATAGTCGATTTATCAAGGGTGGGGCAAAAGATGGCGGAGGCTACTGGGCGCCTGCCTTAAATGGGATGGCTCACACATGGCACCATCCACCTGAAATGATCTGGGAAATTGTTAAATTTGGGTCCATGGCCCAAGATTCACCGATGCGTGGATTTAATGGCAAACTCAGTGATCGACAGATAAAAGCTGCCATTGCCTACATCCAATCCTTATGGCCTGAGGAAATTCAAAAAAGATATAAAATGGGGCAGAAACACCAGATGTGATATTGCATCACAGAAGACTAAGAACTAGAAAAAAGGGCCGCAATAATTATACTGCGGCCCTTTCTTTTAAAAACTAACCGAGCAAGTGGCTCACCAAGCCATCGACTAACTTCGGCTCAAACCAAGTGGATTTTGGCGGCATGATCTCGCCTGCATCAGCAACAGAAATGATCTGTTCCATTTGTGTGGGGTACATGGCAAAGGCCACCTCTGAGTCCCCATGCAAAACTCGCTTTTCCAGTTCGGCAAGGCCACGAATTCCACCAACAAAGTCAATTCGCTTGTCGGTTCTAGGGTTTCCAATGGCTAAAACTGGCGCCAAAACCAAATTATAAAGCAGGCTTACATCTAGCTTACCTGTGGCATCGGTGGGAATCAGCTCACTTTTCACTTTTAAACTATACCAGTGTTTGCCCAAAAACATTCCTACTTCGCCAGGCACTGCAGGCTTATAGGCCGCATCCACCTGAGTCACAGCAAAGGATTCAGAAACCTTAGCAATAAATTCACCGATAGAAAGACCATTTAAGTCTTTAACGACACGGTTATAATCTAAGATCTTCATTTCATCAGAAGGAAAAATAACACTGAGGAAATAATTATAACTTTCGTCACCAGTATGATTTGGATTTTGCTCTTTTCTAATGGCTGCCACTCTGCTGCCTGCGGCAGAACGATGGTGCCCATCGGCAATATAGAGTTTATCTAGATCCTTGTGCCCACCGTTAAACAGGTTGGATACGGCTTCAACGATACTGGGGTTATCCACGGCCCAAAGCCTGTGGGTTACCCCTTGCAAGTCCACTACCTCAGCTGTTGGAGCGGATTCTGTAACCACTTTCCCCAAGACCCTAAATTCCTCTGTAGGTTTGCAAGTCAGGAGCACAGGGCTCGCTTGTGCATTCATGCCTTCAATCATCTTGATGCGATCTGTCTCTTTATCGTTTCGAGTCAGCTCATGCTTCATGATCAAATTTTGGTCATACTTTTCTGCCGAAGCTACAGCCATCAAACCCGTTTGGACATGATCCCCATCTTGCATCTGGTAGAAGTAATAACTTGCAGACTCATCTTGCGCCAAGTGCTTCTGCTCAATCATTTCTAACAATCTCGCATTGCCTTTGGCATAAACCTGATCATCATAGGGATTTAGATTATCATCTAAATCAATTTCAGGCCGAGAGATGTGCAAAAAAGAAAGGGGTTTTCCCTTGGCCATTTCTTTGGCCTCGGCTCGGTTCATTACATCATAAGGTGGTGCAGAAACATCTTGTGCAAGGCCAGAAACAGGCCGTAACCCTTTAAAGGGTAGGATCATAGTCATAGGATTTTTTAATTTTGGTTTAAAATTTTAATTACTTTTCAGGGGAATGGTGAGAATGAATTTCGTGCCTGCCCCAAAGACAGACTTGATTAAAAGCTCCCCGCCTAGTTCTTCTAGCGCTTCATTTAAGGCGTTTAGCCCAATGCCTCGTCCACTGGTTTTTGTAACTTTAACAGCTGTGGAAAAACCAGGAAGCAGCAAGGCCTTCCACATTTCACCGGTCAACAGCAGAGCATCAATATAGTCTTGGTCTAGGTTCTTATTGGCTTTAGCCGACTTTTCTATTTCTTTTAGATCAATCCCTTTTCCATCATCTTGAATCACCATACCTAAGTTGTCACCCCTTAAGGCAAAGGCAACCTCAATACGCCCATAGTCGCTTTTGCCCAGCTCAACCCGCTCATCAGGCAACTCAATAGCGTGGTCAACGGCGTTCCTTAAAATATGAATTAAAAGGGGAGCCAAACTTTTTAACAATTGCTGGGGGATGGGAATGGGGTCGCCCTTGACGATAAATTTAATTCGTTTGCCCAACTGGGAACTGAGACGATCCACCTCATCGGGCCAGGACTCCACCAACTTACGGGCGGGAACATGCTGCAAGCGTTCCAGTAATTTTGTCAGAGCAACAAAGTCTTTTTGTTTTTCAATTTCTGTAAGTAAAGTAAAGTCTTCTCTCGTCAAGACCACGCCTGTAAGGCGAGCTTTCATATCTTCGCCAAGGCTGTCTAAAATTTGCCCCGCTTGGTCTCTGGCGCTGGAATATTCTAAGGTTTGGTCTAAAAAAAGAGCCTCGTCAAAAGAACCTGCATCAACAGTCACTAAGGGCGCCAAGGTGCTTTCCAATTGGTGGGCCACGCTTTGCAAGTCCTTGAGCAGCATCATACCACTCAAACCCTTTAGGGTGTGCAACATCCTGAGCAAGCTTGGCTCTAGACTGGGTACCTCGCCGTCAAATAACTTCTGCGAAAGAACATCCATGCGTTCTGCCACTTCGGTGGAGATCTCTAAGAGTTGGATAAAGGCTGCGGGATCATGGTAGATTTTTTGCCTGCTGGCTCTTTCTTCTTCTAATATGGTCCGTTTTTTCTGGAGTTGCTTTTCGATGGTGGTATCATTGATACCTACATCTACAAAGATCAATTTTTTGTTCAGATCCCGACAGGGGTAATAGGAAAAACTATAGTGTTTTTCCCCACCTTTGGGGTGTAGAAATATGGTCTCTTGGGGCAGGAGGCTGGCGATAGAAGAAAAGCCCATTACATCGTCTAAAAAAAACAGTTCAAAAACCTTATCCCATTGTTCACGCTGGCTGGGGTCTTGGAAGATGACATCCTTAAAGGCTTGGCCACTAAAATCAGTATTGCCAAAGTATTCAATGCATTTTAGGGAGTATTCTTCTGTGATCAGGCCTTGGGTATCCAGTTGTAAAATACCCTCTAGGCTATGTTGTAAAAGTTCCGCTTTTCTACGACTGGCACTTTGGAAGCGGTTGGTCATTTCTAAAAAAACATTGCGCCAAAGCTGGGGCAACTGGTTCACCTCTTTTAAAAAGGTATCTCTATCAATTTTCCAGAGAGTTAATTCTTGGGTCGCCCGCACTGTGGCCGAAGCCACCTCTTCCCCACGCAGACATGACATTTCACCGATGGAATCCCCTTGCCCACGTGTGGCAACTAATTCCCCATTGATAATAATATCGGCAGAGCCTTCCCTAATAAAAACCACATGCCCGGAAGCTTCCCCTTGGCTCAAGAGTTCTTGGCCCTCACTGGCGGAAGATTCAGTCATTGCCTCGGCCATGCCTCTTAGGTTTTCTACGGTCAAACCTTGGAAGAGGGGGAGCTTTTGCAAAATCCCAATTTTTAGTTTTTGCGTGGCCCCTAACTTTTTAGAACTTTGGATTGCCCTTTTTAGGGTTTGATTCAAACTTTCTGCAAGGGTCTGGAGGTTTTTTAGGTCCTGTGCGTCCACAGAGGCAGCCTCACCGCCTGTAGTTTCAGTCAAAGACGAAAAAAGGCTACCCAAACCTTGCAATTGTTTTGGGTCAAAAGAGCTCTGCAACTCCTTTTGTAACTTCTCCAAAACCTTTTTCTGAATTTTTGACATTTGTGGTCTTTTTAGAGACAAAATTGTCTCTTTTTTCAAATATAAAGTTAGACTTATTCAATCATTTGCCTCTTTAGTACCACTAAAAACAAAAAACGAGAACCCTAAAGCTTGGGTTTTTACCTAAAAATCAGGGCCTGGAGGCTTTTCCCCAAGAAAGACAAAAACTATCCTTTGTGGTAGACTAGGACTAACCATAGGGGTATAATTCTTGCTAAACTATATTAGTTAATACAACTTTAATAATTTACGGTTCTGAGAGTGTAAAATGACTGGCTTCCAGTTAAAACAAATCATTGTTTCTACTACTTTACTGATAGCGGGCCTCTTTGCCTTTGGCTGCGCCCCCGATAAATCGGAGTCAGCAAGCTTTGGCGCTAGTGCATCTGAGCCTACTCTTTCCACTAAGACCCTTACTATATCAGAGACTACATCTGAATCTACTGTGGTTAGCTGGACAAAAGCAACCAATAATGGAACCGCAGACCCAAGTTTTACCTACCAAATTTACTACTCAACCGACGCAAATATTTACGACCTCACTACCGCCAAAGCCAATGGCACCACCTTTGGCTATCCTGTAGAAGACATCAACTCAAAAACCATTACAGGACTAGCCGCAGCAACAGGCTACTTTTTTAATGTGGTTGCCGCCAATACGGCTGGCAATGGTGCAGCCTACAGCATGGCTGTAGCTACAACTACCGATGGCAGCACGGAGGTACCGACAGAAACAGCGGCAAGCATCGCCTTTACCGATAGCGATCAAAATGGCTCTGAGATCCAAGGAACTTTAACCATTGGCAAAGCTGCCGACGAATCAACGATCACACACTACGCCCTTTACTGGGGTGTCAGTAGCGACAGCAAAGTAGATGGTGAGGCCGTACTTACTGAGTCCCAAATCTCAGGCGCCGACATCACTTATACATTTGCCGCAGATACAGCCGTGCCCAGTTCCGCCAGCCACTTTTTAGTTTACAGTCAAAATGCCAAGGGGGAAATGTCCACAGGAATCAGCCTTGCTATTGACGATGCCGTAACACCTGGAATCGCCTCAAGTCTTTCCTTTACAGATATTGACCTTAGTTTTGACAAGCTACAAGGCACAGTTAATATAGGCAAAGCAAACGATGAAACTGATGTTGCCAACTATGTGCTCTATTATGGTTCTGCCGCAGACACGCAACTCAATGGGGAACTGGCCATTACCAGTATTTCAAAAACAGGTGCCGATCTAACTTATGCCTTCACTGCCTCTAGCATACCCGCAGGTGCAACCCACTTACTGGTTTACACCGACGATGGCACAACAGAGCAGACAGTTCCAAAAGCTGCAGTCTTAACCGATCTGGCTATCCCCACTAACGCACCTGTAGGCGTATCCTTCACAGATACAGCCCCGCAAGGCGCACAATTAGGTGGAGACATTGTAATCACCAAAGCGGCAGATGAATCTGATGTAACTGGCTATGCAATCTACTGGAGCGACGACGGCATTAATAAAATGTCTGCAACGGCAGCCATTGCTACAGTTGCGGTAACAGGTGCAAATGTAACCTATAGCATCCCCTCAGTTCTAACCGTTCCTTCAGGGGGAACACACCTCATGGTCTTTAGCACAAACGCGGTAGGGGAAATGGCAACAGGGGTTAGTAGTGCGACTATTACTGATATGGCCATTCCCATTTACAAAGCAACCACAGTTTGCTGGAGTGACACCCGTAACGGCGGAGACATTGAAGGAACAGTATCTATAACCTCGGCGTCCAATCAAACAGGCGTTACTGGTTACAGACTCTATTGGAGTACTGACGGCAGCATACCTACGGGTACAGCTCTCGCATCAATAACTGCCCCAGCTGTGAGTACAGGTGCCACCATGTACACCTTTGCTAGAGTAGCCCCAACTGCCACTCATTTAGTTGTGGTCAGCTACAATGCCGATGGAGAAATGGCTACGGGGACTGGAATTGGCCCTGTTGATGGTTTAACCACCAGTCCAGATGCCGTTTGCCCCTAAAATTTGCAGGGGGGTAAAAAACCCTACTCCAAGCAACAAAAAGACAAAAATGCCCCTTTCGTTAGGGGCATTTTTTTAAGAGCGCTTTATATCTTTTTATGCTATTATTCCTCGGTGAATCTCCTAACTTCCCCATGAGTAAACGTTAACGAATATCGTCTGTAGTTTCAATTAAGTAAAGACAACTCACTGTTATAAAAGATCTACGCAGAAAACAGCCCCTCATAAACAAGCCCCAAAACACCCCTAGACCACTACGTTTAAAAGACATAGGGCATTCCCCCTAGAGACGCAGCCATTGAATTTTGCTAAAATAAAACTACAAAGGGCGAGGTATGCCCCCGAAATAAATGTTGAGAAGAATCAATAGTGTGCATTTTATTAAGTTAACTATGAAGACTTTTAAATTTCAAAATTTCAAATTCAGTTTAGGGCTGATGCTGGTAACGGCAATGGCTATAATGAGTTGCGCCCCAGAGACCCCTGAATCTGCAAGTTTTGGAGATAGCGCCCTAGAGCCTGCCATTGCCAGCAAGACCCTGACTATTTCTGAGCAAACCTCAGAAACGGCGATGGTTACCTTTGAAAAAGCCACTAAAGAAGGTGCAGACGACGCTACCATCTCTTACCAAGTTTACTATTCAACCGAAGCCAACATCTACGACCTTGACTCAGCCACCACCAATGGCACCGCCTTTGATAGCCCAATTGAAGATATCAGCCAAAAAATGGTTACAGGTTTAACGGTCAACACAAGCTACTATTTTAATGTTGTTGCCCGTAACACCGCCGGCAACGGAGCAGCCTATTCCATGACAGTAAGCTCCACCACCGATGGTGGCTCAGAGATCCCAACTTTTACAGCAAATGCCTTAACCTTTACAGATTCGGACCTAAACAGTGGCGAAATCGAAGGGACTTTAACCATTGGCATGGCTAACGACGAGACAGACATCACCCACTATGCCGTTTACTGGGGTGTGGGTGACGATACTCTCCTTGAGGGTTCAACGGTAATCACAGAAATCCAAAAAACAGGGGCAGATTTAACCTACGACTTTGCTGCAAATACAGCCGTACCTGATACTGCTAACTACTTTGTTGTCCGCACTAAAAATGCTAAGGGCGAAATGACAACAGGGTCAAGCCTCGCCCTGAACGATGTTACCACACCTGGAATTGCCTCCTCAATTGCCTTCACAGACTCAGATACAGACTCGGGCCAAATTGCAGGAACCATCTACATTGGCAAAGCGACAAATGAAGGTGATATTACCCATTATGTGCTCTATTGGGGCTCTAGTGCTGACGCCAAGCAGTCACAAACACCTCTGGCCACGATAGCGAAAACAGGGGCCGACTTAGGCTTTAGTGTGCCAGCCGATACAGGGATACCACCTGGGGCAACCCACCTGTTGGTGTTCACCAAAAATAACGCTACTGAGTTGACCACACCCGTTGCAGTGGCTTTAGTGGATATTGCAATCCCAACCAGTGCCGCTGCGGCCATCACCTTTACCGATACAGATAAGCATGGCAGTGAAATTGGTGGAACCATTACCATTACCAAAGCGACCGTGGAAACAAGCATTACCCACTACTTAGTTTATTGGGGTACAAATGCCACAACCAAACTGGGTGGAGTAACAGCCATGGCAACCATTGCCAAAACAGGTATGGACCTTAGTGTGGCAGTCCCTACAAACACAGCCATCCCAGCTCTGGTAACCCATCTGTTAGTATTCACCAAAAATGATTACGGCGAGATGGCTACAGGGGTGAACGTGGCCATTACTGATGCGGCGATACCTGTGAACAAGGCACAAATGATCTGCTTCAATGATGAGAAAGACACCAGAACTGGTGAGATTCGAGGCGATGTAATTTTTCAAGCCGCTTTATCAGAATCAGATATCACCACCTATACTCTTTACTGGAGTAACGATGGTATTACCCAAGCTGCGGGCATTGCCGCAATCGGCACTGTACCGTCAGGCGGGAGCACGCTGATTTACAATGGCGGAACGACGGGAACGAGAATCAAACCCTTGCAAGCGAGCCATTTTGTCCTGTTCACCTCCAATGCAGATGGTGAAATGGATACAGGCATTGGCATTGGCCCTGTTGATGACCTCACTACAAATCCTGCCGATGGCGCTGGAAACTCGGTCACTAGCTGCCCCTAAAGGCAAGCTCAGTGGCATCAAAAGTGCAATTCTTATAAGAGACGCCGTTTGCCCAGCAGTGGGCAAACTACCTGCGCCTGAACTTCTTCAAGCTAGTACTAGCTTCGCCATAGGCACTAAAGAGTAACTTGGAAACATGGACTTTTCTAAAACCTAAAAACAGGGCGAAAAGTGACGAAATTACTGCCGATCAGTGACATTTTTGAACAATTTTTTAGCTACCTTTTTGACTTTACTTACCAAAGTCAAAAAGGTTAAAATAAAAGCACTATGTTGAAACAATTAATTACATTGATACTAGTCTTGCTTGCTTTTACCCAGCCAGCGCTAGCGAAAAAATACCGAGAGCCCAAGAATAAGTTTGGCATTGTGAAGACCACACTTGCCAATGCTGTCTTTGCGATTAATTCTGAAAACATCAACTACACAGCCCCCAAGGCTCTATCTGGAAATGTGCTCTATTATGAAAGGATTTTCTTTTCTAGTTTTTCCTTTGGTTTACAGTATGCCCCGGGCCTAGAACGCATCATCCAAACATCAAGCACCTCCTCCTCAGCGACAGTTTTTGAAAAGGCAGGTTACTCCGCTTACGACTTTAAAGCATTTTTAGGGACACACCAGCTCGGTGGCGTTAAGTTTTACGCAATTGCCTCCCAAGGGAATTTAGCTGTGGAAAGCACAATACAAACAAGGTCAA
This sequence comes from uncultured bacterium, assembly GCA_965602905.1. Taxonomy (GTDB): domain Bacteria; phylum SAR324; class SAR324; order XYD2-FULL-50-16; family XYD2-FULL-50-16; genus JASJGK01. The sequence continues at coordinate 71,449 of CBFCZY010000013.1, forward strand.
CCAGTGGCGTTGTTACAGAAGAGACGGCAAATACCACTGTCCCCCTAGGTTTTATTGGGATGGGTATGGATATTTTTAAAACCTACACCAATGTGGGCTTTCGCATTGAAGCAGGTCAGGCGGAAGGGCAGCAATCAGAAATCAGCAGTTCTAGACAGGCCGACTACATCTATACAGGTCTTTACTATAACATGGGCCTTTTCTTACTTTTTTAAGATCACCTAAAAGCCCCCCTAAAGCACCTCTGCTTTCTACGACTCACCTACTACTTAACTCCACATGAAGACGCACCAAACCCAGCTTAAAGCCGACTTCCCCAGAAGCATCACTGCCGAAGAGCTATTTCAAATCCTAAAAGCAAACGAGTCTTCTTTGAACTACTTTTTTGATGCCTATGTTACCGATGAGGGAACCTCTGTGAACCATTCTATGGCTTTACTCAAACTAGAGGACATTACAATGGAGGGAGCTACGGGGCTAGTGGCGCTAAAATACAGAGAAGACTACCAACTGGGATGCAGTGATTTGAGCGGGGTGGTGAATAAGGAACTAGATTTTAAGGTAGTCTTTGATTTAACCACTGAGCAGATTCAAGTCATAGGCCCGCCTATCCCTGAAGCCTTATCCCCCAACGAAGAACTCTAGCTGAGTTGACATTTTAAACTGGGATTTTGAACTGGGGTTTTAAAGTGAAAGGTAAAACAAAGACCAGAACAGGCCTTTGCTTTAGCTAGGTTAGTAGGTTACCCAACTTGGAGGTTTCCCCCTGTTACTTCTGGGGAGGAGCGCCAAGGGTGATCTTTGCAATCTTATCCTTGCCATCCACATCAATCAGCTTCATCTCAACGACATCACCGACTTTTTTTGTCTCTAAAATGGTCAAGAGATCATCAATATTCAGAACGGCTTTGCCATCAAATGCAATGATAATATCACCGAAGTGAAATTGCCCACGGCGGTCACGGCTCATACCCACAACACCAGCCTTATCAGCGGGGCCACCCTTTAACACTTGAGCAACAATAATACCCTTGATCTGGTTTTTCTTAGCGATTGCATCAGGGGCATCAATGATCCCCACAACAGGGCGAATCAAGCGACCATGTTTTTGTAACTGAGGAATCACACTGAGCACGGTTTTCACAGGAATGGCAAAACCAATCCCACTACTTGCACCAGAGGGGCTATAAATAGCCGTATTCACGCCAATCAGCTCGCCTCTAGAGTTCAGCAACGGTCCCCCTGAATTACCAGGATTAATGGCAGCATCTGTCTGGACCATGTTTTTAATCTTGCGCCCTGTAATGGATTTAATTTCCCGCCCCAAGGCACTTACCACACCAACGGTTAGAGTCGCATCAAGACCAAAGGGGTTCCCAATGGCCAAGGCCTTGGTGCCCACTCTAGGGTACTCTGGATCGGCTCGTTCTAAAGGGAATAATTTCTCAACAGGAGCTTCTATTTTAAGAAGTGCCAAGTCCTTATCAGGTGCTGCCCCAATGACTTTTGCAACCCATGAACTATGGTCGGCCAAGGTAATGGTTATTTTATTAGCGCCCTTAATTACATGGAAGTTGGTCACAACATGACCTGATTTATCCCAGATAAAACCAGTACCTGTACCTGCTGGAATCTCTTGTACATTGTAGCTAAAGCGGTCTCTCCTGATTTGGGAGTTGGTTACGTAAACGACCGACTTATTTGTTGCTTCAAAGACTTCAATATTATTAGCTTCATAAGCTGTTAGGCCTTTTTGGGCCTCGCCTTTAAAATCAAAATTAAATGCCGACAAGGGCGAAGTAACCGTTAAACCAATGAGAATACTAAACAAAAGACGCAATTTCATCACTAACCTTGTAGAATTAATTTTAGGCAAAAACCTACTTTATCCAAATTTCAAAGGATTGGCAATCTAGGCCTTGACCAAAAAGGAGGCAGAACTTTATCCTAAGGAGATAAAAAACAACTTAACACCTAAGGTCATGCCAATATACGAATTTACCTGTTCCTCATGCGAAAAAGAGCTGGAACTCATTTTAAAAGTTTCACAGGCAAATCTTGAAACCTGCCCTGAATGTGGCGCTGAGGGACTAAAGAAAAAAGCCAGCAAAACCAGCTTCACCTTAAAAGGCGGTGGTTGGTATAAAGACGGTTACAGCAAAGACAAAGCCCCTGAAAAAAAAACCTAATAGAATCTTAATAAAAGATTGTTAGGCTTGCAAATTAGGCGAAAGTAATAATTACCCTCCCCTTAAAAACAACCTAGAAATTGCCCCTCGCAACTAAGGGTAGAGCCAAGTAAACATTGACCACAGAGCAACCACAGGCAAGACATTGACTTTCCTTTGGGGCCCTAACCAAAAAGACCAAATAAGAATTGGTTTTTTTAGGCTAAGCCTATATAATACAAAAATATGTTGCTCACTCAATTTTAATTTAGAAGAAGCCAATGGATGAACAAGAATTAATCAACGAATTTGTAAACGAAAGTCGTGAAAACCTTACTCTGATAGAAGGCGATTTTTTACAAATTGAAGCCGAACTGGAAAATGTTGCACCAGAAATATTAAACAATGCCTTCCGCTGTGTTCATTCGATTAAAGGCAGTTCCAGCTTCTTTGGCCTGAACAACATCAAAGATGTTGCCCACGCTATGGAAACCTTGATGGACCGTCTCCGCAAGGGCGACCTCCAGCCAACCATTGATATCACAGGTTTTCTACTTGTTGGGTTAGACCATCTTGTGACTATGTTTGAGGATATAAGCACCAGTAACGACCATGATATTCTACAAATTCTATCCAATTTAAATCAGCTTGTAGAAGATGGCCAAGTTTCAGAGGAGGCTCCTCCCGAAGCCGCCCCTACCCCAAAGAAAAAAAATGCAATCACAGAAAAAGCCTTCCAGCAGCAATGTGATCTCTACTTAGAATTAGTTCAGTCCCTGCTCCAAGTCCTTTTTGACGATGGCTCTACTGGCGCAAATATGCTAAGAGATGCGCAGAACTCACTGGGCGAGATGGAAGAAGGCGCTACTGAGTTAGAGCTAACTGCCTTTGCTGGTCTTTGTCAGGCGCTAAGCCTCTTGATCGACCAACTGATTGAAACCTCATCCTGCCCAGATGAAAAAGACCAAGCTGATATCATACAGGCGCTGAAACTTCTTGGCACAAAGTCCACCCAAACCAAAGATGGCGACCAAACTAAAACACTCGCATCTACAGAAGTTATTTTACTCATGACGCAACAAAATAAAAATACTGAAAAGGCCCCTGCAAAGGAAAAGTCTGTTTCTGTTTCACAGAAAAAAGAAGCCCAGTCCCCAGCTGCCGCAGTAGCAGCCAAGAATGTACCCGTTACAAAAGCTGGAACCGATGATTCTAAAGTGACTTCGGTTCAAGAGGTAGAAACCATTCGGGTCAAGGTCCCCCTGTTAAACCACCTCATGGCCCTTGCAGGCGAAATGGTCTTGGTTCGTAACCAGCAATTGCAGATGAGCGAACAGCTTTCTGAATTCCCTATGTTTAAGGCGAATGTCCAAAAACTGGACTTGGTAACTTCGGAAATCCAAGAATGCGTGATGCAAACTAGGATGCAACCTGTAGGCAACCTTTTTAGCAAATTCACCCGTATTGTTAGAGACTTAGGGCTTAAAACAGGCAAAAAGATTAACTTGAGCATCTCAGGAAAAGAGGTTGAAGTTGACCGAACCATTTTAGAAGCTCTGTCAGACCCACTAACCCACATGATTCGTAACTGTTGCGACCATGGTTTAGAGTTACCAGACGTTAGAACAGCGTCAGGGAAATCTGAAACAGGCGCCATAGACCTGCAAGCTTGGCACGAAGGTGGTTATGTTAACATTGAAATTCGTGACGACGGTAAAGGCATTGACCCTGCTGTCATTAAAAACAAGGTCATTGAAAAGGGCATCAAAACACCTGAGGAACTTGAAAATTTAACAGAAAAGGAAATCCTTTCTTTTATTCTTTTACCAGGTTTTTCCACAGCAACTGAAGTGAGCGACCTTTCTGGCCGTGGCGTAGGCATGGATGTGGTTAGGGCGAACATTGAAAAAATTGGTGGCAACCTTGAATTGGATTCCATTGTGGGCCAAGGCACAGCCGTCAGGCTGCAACTGCCTTTAACACTGGCTATCATCCCTTGCTTGGTGGTTAAAGAAAAGGGTCATTCCTTTGCTATTCCACAGGTTAACTTAGAAGAACTGGTTACATTATATTCAGAAGAAATTACAGAAAGAGTTGAAGTTGCTCGGGGGCAAGAAGTCTTTAGGCTCCGTGGCCAGCTTTTACCACTGGTTCGGCTCGGCGAAGTATTAGACTCACCGGAACCCTTTACCCAAGTGGATGCTTCAAGAATTTCAGCCAAATTTCAACAGCATCATAAAGACCAAGAAACCACCTTCAACCAAGAAAAAATTGAAGCGGTAGAAAACAACAACAACCAAACGCAAAACCTACTCTCCTTGACCTTTGCCGTGTTAAAAGTGGGCAACTTCCGCTATGGCCTAGTCATTGAGCAGGTTTTAGACACAGAAGAAATTGTTGTTAAGCCAATGCATTCTTATCTTAAAAACCTCCAGTGTTATGCAGGTTCCACTTTGATGGGCGATGGGAAAGTAGCGCAGATTTTAGATGTACCCGGCATTGCCAAACATGCTGGGGTTTCTTTTGACAGCAGATTGGATGGCAAAAAAGGCTCCGAGCTAAAGAAGAACGATGTGGATAGCCATGATGTGATTCTTTTCCGCTACGGTTTAGAAGAGCAATTTGCTATTCCTATCCGCATGATCAAGCGCATTGAGCATATCCAAAAAGAACAAATTGAATTCATTGGAAAAAATGAATATGTAACCATCGATGGCCGCAGCACCAAGGTAATTCGTTTAGATGCCCACTTGGATGTTTCCCCATATGACGAGCAAGATCGGCCTTATCTGTTGTTACCTACTATGGTGAAAAAGCCTTTCTGCTTTTTGATCTCTAAGGTCTGTGACATTGTAAATCTTCCTATGGCCTTGGATGAGGAAGCTTACCAAGAGCAAGGAATTTTAGGCACAACACTTGTTGATGATAAGATGACCCTTTTTATTGACACCTTCTCTCTCATCGACAAAGCCGAACCTGGCTGGATGGGACTGGCTGAAAATGACGATGTTGAGGGCCGCAAAACAAAAATTCTTCTACTGGAAGACATGGTCTTTTTCAGAAACCTCGTCACTGGCTACCTTACCTCAGCTGGCTACGATGTAGTCACCGCAGAAGACGGAAAAATTGGCTTAGAGCTATTTAAAGAAAATGAGTTTGACATGATTGTTTCAGACATTGAAATGCCTGAAATGGATGGTGTGGAATTTATCATGGCCGTAAGAAACATCTTCAATAATCACTCTATTCCAGCTATGGCCTTGACCTCGTTGGATTCAGATGCAGATCGAAACCGAGCTTTAGATGCTGGATTTAATGCCTATGAAGTGAAAATTGATAAAGAAAATTTACTTAAAAAAGTACTCAGCTTAAAAGAGTCTATCGGCAGGTAACGCCGTGGGCTATAAACAAATAAGGTAACTATGGAAAATCAAATGGTAGTGGCGCAAAAAACCGAAGTCGCCACAACTAAAAAAATCGACCTCTTTGTGAGCTTTTGGATTGAAGAAGAGCTATTTGGGATCAATATCATCGATATTAAAGAAGTTACCCAACTCCTTGATATCACCCCTATTTTCCATGCTCCGTCAGAAGTTAAAGGTTATGTGAACCTCCGTGGTGAGATCCATATGATTCTAGATTTCAGACACATGATGGGCTTGGTTAATAAAGAACCTGCTAAAAAGGCGAGGATTATCATCTTCAAGACTCGTGTCGGTGAGCCCTTTGGCATTTTAGTCGATCACATTGGGGAAGTTGTTTCTGTAACAGAAGACCAAATTGAGCCTCGCTCTCCTTCTGATACCTTGAACACCCACCGAGAAGATTTAATCTCTGGCGTTTGCAAGTTGGAAGAAAAATTGATGATCATCGTCAATGGATTCAATCTCCTAAACAGAGGCTAGGTTACATTCAGCTTAAGGTTAGAGGGAAATAGCAAGGGCGACCTGTGGAACCCTTTGTGAGCCTTGGTTAAAAACTTTGCAAGCTCACCCCCCCTAGTTCCCAGCTAAACTCATTCACTGAGTTGGTCAGTCACAAGTTTTAAAAAAGGGCCTCGGCCCTTTTTTTTGGTCTTTCTTCTTCAACAGAGAAATCGCTTCTGTAAAAATCAAATTTTGTCACGGTCATACTGCAAGTCGCTTTTATAGCGATCAATCAAGCCTCGCAATTCTACAGGCTTTAAGGGTTCACTTTTAAGATAGTTTTGGGTCAAGTCACTGAGGTAAGACTCCCAAATGGGCACCTTGATGGGGGTCTCGCCGTTGAGTAAAATAATAGGGTAGGGGGTATCTCGATGCACGCCCTTAAGCCGCCGCCAGCCAACATGATAAAAGGATACATTATTGATCAAGGATGAGCGGCTGATCATATGAGCAAGATCCATCGCTAAAACGATTCGCTTAGATTGTGAAACGGTTGTAAGACGAAACCCAATATCCAAATCAGGGCCGATATAGTCGTCCCCAGCAGGGGTTTGCAAGCGTAAATTAGGCTCAGGAAAGGTGGCATACCAAGCGGTGGCCTTTAAACCTAAGCCATAGCGCTTCAATAAGTATTCAGAAAACTGATGAAAAGCATCATAAAATCCCAACACATAAGCAAAGGCTTGATCAGCACCTTCAAATTCCGCCCTATGCACCTGAGCATCCCCTAGGCCCTTCCAAAATCTGAGAGGCTGCAAGGAGAGCCCACACTCTTTAGCCCTATTTTCCACAGCGTTGAGCAGATATTTTGACCAACCTCCGTAAAAATCATTAAAGGCACTCTTCCAATCTTGGGAGTGCTTTTCATACTTAAAGCTAGTGGCATTATCCAAGTCGAGGTGAAAAAAGACGATGGGCTTTTCATTCATAATTTTGTTCCAAATTTTAGTTATCCCTATCCTTATTTCCAGAAGCATGCCAGAAAAAATAAATCTTTTATTTCAAACAGATAGTATCAAACCAAGATAGAACATGACATTACTGACACAAATCAGTGACCTGATTCACAAAAACGCCACAGAGGAAAAGGAGCCTCAATGAGGATAAAAAACTCTAGAGACAACACAGAAGCGCAGAAGAAAGGGGATTACTGACAAGAACCCAGTAAATCAATCTAGAATATGCGGGAATAGAATATGCGGATTTAGAAAGATCTAGGATTTAAAACAGGAGGGATTTAAAGATCCCCCAAAAAAAAACAGACGATCGCTACAAGGAAATGACGCTTAAGAAACAAGCGCCAAGCCTAAGCAAGGTTAGGCTTGGGGCTTGGTAAAGAGATATGCGGTAAAGAGAAATTACTTTTCTGCTTCAGGCTCTTCAGGATCTTTGCCTTTAGTGGCTTCTTCAATATTTTTCATTTCATTTTTAAAATTGCCAATGCCCTTTCCAAGTCCACTGCCAATGCCTGCTAAGCGGCCTGCTCCAAAAAGAACAACCACAATACATAAAATAATGGAAAGCTCTCCAACTCCAAGTCCACCAATCATCTTTTACCTTAATAATCTGTTATGGGCTTTTGCCCCTTTTTCCCTAAATATAGCGAATCAAGGTGCACTTTGCCAAGTAGAAAGCCGAATTACTCCCCAAGCCCTTGCATTCAAAGAGTGACCCCGTCAAATGACTTGACAGCAGAGACAATAGCTTTTAAATTGAGAGAAAACTTTTATTTGATATAATTAGGAAAAGATTATGGCACACGATAGAGAATATATTTTTACATCTGAATCAGTTACAGAAGGTCACCCAGACAAGATGGCAGACCAAATCTCTGATGCAGTTTTAGATGCTATGTTAGAGCAAGACCCTGCTAGTCGTGTTGCCTGCGAAACAATGATCACTACGGGATTAGTTGTTTTAGCTGGTGAAATCACTTCTAAAGCAACAATCGACTTCCAAGAAGTTGTAAGAAAAAAAATCACTGAAATCGGATATGATCACAGTGACAAGGGTTTTGATTCTACTACCTGCTCTGTAATGGTTGCCCTTGATAAGCAATCTCCTGATATCGCCCAAGGCGTGAACACTGGCGAAGGTGCATACGCGGAACAAGGTGCTGGTGACCAAGGCCTAATGTTTGGTTACGCTGTAAATGAAACTCCTGAATTGATGCCTTTACCCGTTGCACTTTCTCACAAACTTGCAGCAAAAATGTCTGAAGAGCGAAAAAACGGCAAGCTAGGTTATTTACGGCCTGATGGCAAAACCCAAGTTTCTGTACTTTACAAAGGCCGCAAGCCTTTAAAAGTTACATCTGTTGTTATCAGTAGCCAGCACGATGCAGACATCACCCAAGAGCAGATCCACAAAGACCTAAAAGAAATGGCCTTAAGTGTAATTCCAGCTGAATTTGCATCTGATGATATTGAATGGTTGATCAACCCAACGGGTGTTTTCGTTATCGGTGGCCCAATGGGTGACTGTGGTCTAACTGGGAGAAAAATTATTGTTGATACCTACGGTGGTCGTGGTCGTCACGGTGGTGGTGCTTTCTCTGGAAAAGATGCCTCTAAAGTTGATAGATCAGCAGCATACGCAGCTCGATACGTTGCAAAAAACGTTGTCGCTTCTGGTGCCGCAGACGAATGTGAAGTGCAAGTTGCCTACGCAATCGGTTACCCTGAGCCAGTTAGCATTAGCATCAACTGCTTTGGAACTGAAAAAGTAGACGAAGGTAAGATCGAAGAAGCGATCAAAACTATCTTCCCTTTAAATCCATCTTGGATTGTTAAGCATTTAGACTTAAAGAAGCCTATCTTCTCTAAGACTTCCGCTTACGGGCACTTTGGTCGTGAAGATCAAGGTTTCACTTGGGAAGAAACCAACATGGTTGGTGAGATTAAAAAGGCCTTAGGCCTTTAGTTTACTTTAATCCTAACACAGGCTTAAAGTGGCAACATCAAAAGATACTACCATTTGCAATAAGCTCGGGCTCCATGTCCGAGCGGCAACCCAACTTGTACAAATGGCCACAGATTTTGACCTTGAGTTAAAAATCGAAGTGGCTGGCCAAGAGGGGGACTTAAAATCCATCATGGAAGTCTTGATGCTGGCGGTAACCAACGGCACAGACGTCACCCTGCATGCAGACGGTGATTCTGTCGCTGAAGAAACCGACGCTCTGAACCAACTGATCGGTTTAATTCAAAATAAATTTAACGAAAAGGAATAACCTTGGTTGATGGAGAAAAAAAAATCTTGATCGACGAGGAGCCAAAAATCTCGGTCGACGGGATGACAAAAATCTACGGGATCATTGGCGACCCAGTTTCCCACTCCTTTTCTCCACTCATGCAAACTATGGGTATGCAGGCGATCAATGAAAACGCTGTCTACCTCCCCTTCCTCACAGAAAAAGAACGCTTAGGCGACCTTTTAAAAGCCTTTGAAGAAATTAACCTCCAAGGATTTAACGTCACTGTTCCCTTTAAATCAGATATCATACCCTATCTCGATGAAATTGACCCTGCCGCCAGGGTTTTAGGTTCGGTCAATACGGTAATCCACACAAGAAAAGGCTGGAAGGGTTATTCAACCGACGGCGCTGGCTTTGTTCGTGGTCTTCAGGTCAAAGAATTTGACCCCAAGGGTAAAAAAGTAGCTCTCTTAGGTGCAGGTGGTTCAGCCAAGGCTGTGGCCTACGCATTATGTGAGGCTGAGATTTCGCATCTAGATATTATCAACAGAACAAAAGCCAATAGTGAAGCCTTGATGGATTTACTTGGAAGCCATTTTCCAAATATCACAATATCCACTGTGGAAGACCTGCTTCACTATGACCTTCTAGTCAACACAACTTCTGTTGGCATGAGAGAGGGAGACTGCCTCGCAAGCCATGATTTGATTAAATCGGCAGATTTTGTTTGCGACATCATCTACAATCCAATCAAAACAGACTTACTAAAAAAGGCAGAAGCCATGGGCAAGGAAACCCAAAATGGCATGCTCATGTTGCTCTACCAAGGGGTTCTAGCTTTAGAAATATGGACGAAGAAAACTGCACCAGTTAAGGTAATGGCAAAAGTTTTAAAAAATCATCTGAGTTAAGTCTATGGCCTCTTTCAAGTTTCTATCCCCTAGCCCCTTTAAAATTTCGGCAGCCATCACCTTGGTGATTGCTCTCTTGAATTTTTCCAACTTGGTCAACTTGGGGCAAGGTAGCTTTATTGACTTGATGGATAAAAAAACCATCGATTTTATCTTAGATTCCAAAGACCGCTCGCCAACATCTGGCAAGGTTGTGATTGTTGCAATCGACACTAAATCGGTAGACCGTTATGGCCGTTGGCCTTGGAGCCGTGACCTCATGGCAAAACTCCTGAGCAACTTAACCAGTTACTATAATGTAAGCGTGGTGGGGTATGATGTTGTTTTCTCCGAACCCGACCCAAATGACATTACAGCTCAAAAGGTTATTAAGGATTTTTACAATAAAGCCAATGCCTTAGCTTCTACCGATCGAGGCCGAGGGCGGCTTTCTGAAGTGAAGGATGCCATTGAAAATAGTTACAGTAACGACCGTCAATTTTCCAGAGCTTTAAGGTCTACCTCAAAGGCCGTTGGTGGGTACTTTTTCTTTTTTAACGATAAAAACGTCCTCCACCTCAATCAGCTAGAAATTGAACAAGAGGGGCGGAAGATTGCTGGTAGTAAAATCTCCATTATTAAAGGTGCAAACCACCTAAAAGACCTTCCTCTTTATACAGCTAAGGCCGTTGAGGCCAACACCAAAAAACTGACCATACCCAGCAACCTCTACGGCTATTTTAACGTCTTCCCTGACTATGAAGATGGTACAGTAAGAAGGGTGCACTTGGTGATGCGTTATAACAACCAGTTCTACCCCTCTTTAGACTTACAAATGGTGCGCCGCTACCTAGGCAATCCACCGATCCAACTCATTGCCAATGAGGGGGGTGTAGAAAAAATTAAGATGGGCAAAAAGGTCATCAATACTGCCTCAGATGGCTCTCTCATGATCAACTACCGTGGGCCTGCCGAGACTTTCAAGCATTATTCTGTAGCCGATGTCATTGATCGAAAGATCCCCTTGCTTGAATTGCAAAATAAAATCGTGCTCCTTGGGGCCACAGAAGTAGGTGTCTTCGACCTGAGAACCACACCTGTAGGCGTTGCCTATCCTGGGGTTGAGGTTCACGCCAATGTTATTGATAACATCCTAAAGGATGATTATTTCTACAACTCTGATTTTACCGATCTTCTGACTTTTACTTTGATTATCTTCATAGGTCTTTTGATTGGATTTGTATTTCCAAAGTTAAGAGCTGTAACAGGGGCTATCTTTATTGTAACCCTCTTAGGATTATATTGGGCCATCAACCTCTACGCCTTAAATGCTTTCCAATCCTGGGCAAGTTTTATGTACATCACCTTGGTGATCTTACTCAACTGGTTGGCCCTGACCCTGTACCAGTACTTTGGTGAAGAAAAAGACAAAAAATTTATCAAGGGGGCCTTTGGTCAATACCTCAGCCCCGATGTCATTGATGCCTTAGTAGATGACCCTTCAGCCTTAAAGCTCGGCGGAGAAAAGCGAGAGCTCACTTGCCTCTTTAGTGATATCCAAGGCTTTTCCAGCATTTCTGAAACCTTGAGTCCCGAAGAACTAGTAGAACTCTTAAACGAGTATCTAACTGAGATGACCAAGATCATTTTAAATCATGGCGGTACAGTAGATAAGTTTGAAGGGGACGCAATCATCGCCTTTTTTGGCGCACCCCTGCCCCAAGCTGACCACGCCGTTAGAGCCTGTATGGCCGTAGTGGAAATGCAAGAAAGACTAGCTCAAATGAGAGATGCTTGGAGAGCTGAGGGTAAAAACGAATTATTCGCACGTATCGGCGTGAACACAGGCCCAATGGTTGTGGGCAACATGGGTAGCGCCCAGAGAATGGACTACACTATCATGGGCGACGCAGTAAACTTGGCCGCCCGCCTAGAAGGGGTAAATAAACAATACCACTCCTTCACCATGATCTCTGAGTTTACCTATGAAGCTGCCAAGGACTATATTGAAGTTCGGGAATTGGATGTTGTTCGTGTTGTTGGAAAGAGCGAAGCCATTCACATCTACGAGATGTTAGGCAAAAAAGGAGAATACCCAGAAGAAAAACTCAAGTCCTTCCGTTACTACGCTAAGGGCCTTAGCCTTTACCGCAGTAAGGACTTTGAAGGCTGTAAAAAGTACTTCGCCCAGTGCATTAAACTCAATGGCGGCGATGATGGCCCCAGTTTGGTTCTCTTCCAACGAGCTAAAAAATATGAAGACAGCCCCCCTAAAAACTGGGATGGCATCTTCAGCCTGACTGAAAAGTGAGATATTTCCTTATTCTTTGCATCTTGCTACTGGCAGGCTGTAAAGCATCGGAAGATAGTAGCAGCGGCCAAGCCTGCTGGTATGATGTCACCTATAAGGCAACCTTTGTAAGCCAGTGGAGTGCAATCAGCCACCCTAATGCCTTCCCTAGCAATGCTAGTTTTGGTGATTTGGTAGGAGCAGTTCACTCTAGTGATGTCACTTTCTGGCAAGAGGGGCAATATGCCTCGGTTGGGGTGCAAGTGCTTGCCGAATCAGGTTACCCCTACTCTTCATTTTACACCGAAATCGCTGCTGCCATCACTGCAAAAACAGCGCTACAATTTACTAGCCCTCAAGCCTTAACCTTCAACCAAACAGGCACCAGCTTTACCTTTGCCCCGACTAACGCCTTCCCCATCATTACACTCCTATCAAAAATTTCACCTAGCCCCGACTGGTTTATGGGTGTGAATAGTTTAAATCTTTGTGAATCGGGGAAATGGGTAGAGACTAAAACAGTGGACCTGCAACCCTTTGATGCAGGGACGGACTCAGGGACGGATTTTTCATCTAGCAACCAAGTGACATCCCCTCAAGGGCTGATCACAGAGATTACCACGGGAATATTTAGCAACAACGGAGCCGTTGCGCCACTGGGCCAGATCACCTTTACCTTACAGTAGTTTTAGGTTTAAAGATTTATCTATTAGGTAAGTATTTGAGGGGATTACGAGCAACACCCTTGATGCGAACCTCAAAGTGCAAATGCACCCCTGTGGACTTACCTGAGCGGCCCATCTTAGTGATTTTTTGGCCCTTTCTCACCTTGTCCCCTTCACGGACATAGGTCCGAGCAGCATGGGCATAGAGGGTTTTCACCCCTCTACCATGGTCAATAATTACCGTCTTGCCATAGCCTCTTTGTCTGCCTTCGAACTCCACTACACCTGGGCCTGCGGCAACAATCGTCAGACCTTTGTCTTGACCCATATCAATACCCTCATGCTTGCGCCCCCAGCGTTTTCCAAACTTACTGGTCAATCTACCTGGGCTTGGCCAAGAAAGACCTTCACCGTAGAGTTTAAAGTTGGGCACCTCATCGGGGAACTTTACCTTATTTTCAAAGACCTTTTCATTTTTAACAGGGATATAGACCAACATGCCCACATCCAAATCTTCTTCTTCAATGATGGTGTTTTTTATTTTAATATCCAACACCTTTACACCCGCCTCTGTGGCCAAGGTACTCAGGGAATCGCCCTTCTTCCATGTGTGGTAGTAACCTGCTTCCTGTTTAAAAGGATAAAGAAAATCTTTACCACTTTTTGCAGTATAAGGAGCGCAGGAACTCAAAAAAAGAACAAGACTCAAAAAAAAGGGCAGTAAATATTTCATAAATTTCACCAAAAGTTTTCTAAATTATAGCCAAATCTAAAAAAAAAGAAAGCTATCTAGGGTAACTCCCTAATAAAAGTCCATTAGAGCTATAGATTTTCTTAAAATCTTGAGGTAAAATAATTTTTTGTCAGAATAATGAAAAAATACTAATAAAATTATATGAGTCCTCCCCCACCTACTTTAACAGCCAAAGGCGCTGGTAAAAAACAAGCCCTTACAGAAAGGCTTTGTTTTGTAAGCCTACTGGAGCGGCGTCAGGTTGAAGGCATCGAGTTAATTCGAACCTTAACCGAGTCCCATGGCTTTGAAGCAGATCATTTCCACTACCACCTCTCTACCAAATCCGAGGTAAGCAGACCGATCAACCCGAAAAATCCCCAAGGGCCAACGAAAAAAGTTACCATTGAAGAGAAAGTCAATGTGAACGGAAACCTTAAAGGTTTAAGGCAATTTTCTTGGCGTGCAGGTAAAGACCCTGAAAATATTCTCTTGCTCCAAGTGGAACGACCAAAATCCACGAACGCTTTGCCTTTAATCTTTGAAAAAATCTTTGAATCCGAAGGCACCGTATTTATCACAAGTGCAAAAAAACGTGTTATTTCACAACTTTGCGCCAAGGTGGACCTAGAATTTTTAAATGTGCCTGCAGAAATCCAAGAAAATCCAGAACTTTTAGAGGATCTAATCTCACGCTCTGGGAGAACCAGAGGCATGCAGTCCACAGCGAGAGAAGTGGCTGATCTTTCTGGCTTAAACCCCGCTGTAGGCGAGAAATTAAAGTATTTGATCCAAGGGAAACCCACCCCTCTCACAGATGGAGAAGCGGTAAATATTTTGCTACTCGCCGACTTGGTAACGAGATACCAAGAGATCTTAGATAATTTCCAAGCAGAGGTGACAGCTAAAAAATCACCTGTGCCTGCGCTTTGCAAGATGTTTGAAGACTTGACCTCTGGAATTAGGGCCAGCTACTTACTAAAAAAATTCCACGACTTTTTACCAAAGGATGCCAAGGCAAAAACCAATGCTGCCGTCTTTAATCTGCTCTATCACGCCATAAAGCAAATGGATGAGGGTACCTTTGGCAAAGACCCTGCAAAATACAATAAAGGGGTTTTGTTTACTCGCCTCAGTGGAACAGTGATCTTTGCTCGCAGTCAATATGACCCTGCTCTGTGGAAGAAATGTACCTTTTTCCCTCCACCAGATGAAGAGGATGTTGAAGAAGGCACCCGTGAAACCATAATTAAAGAAATGATCACAGGCCTGAATGCGAAAATTCTCCATTCCAGCCAGTCGGGAAATAAAAATGCCCGTGACATCTTTACGATTCACAATTTAAAAAACATTCTCAACCAAAGGCCCGCTTGGGTTGGCAATGGGGTAAATCCTGTGATCAAAGGAATGGTACAAAGTGCCATTGCTAAGGAATTACAACTTAAGGTAATCCCTGAGAAGGCACCGGGTAAAAGCTATGCCCTCTTCGATCTACAGGCGGCAAACCCAGGTCAACTGAGCCAGTCGTTGCATGTTTTATCGGCTTCATGGGGCTACTATTTGAGCGTCAGACTCGACAATGCCTTTGAAGAATTCATCAAGCCTGGCCTAGAAGACCTCTATAAAAGGTTTAAGGGCGATTTTTTCGATATTATGTTCTACCAAGTGGTCATTGCGAACGATCTACCCATGAACCGCCAAAAATTTGGAGCCTGGGTCGCCCAGAAAAACTTGATCCCCCATTTAAAAGAAAAGGGTTTTATAACTTGCGACTACGACCCTGATCCTTGCCCTATCATCAAACAAGAGATCTGGGGTGGCAGTGGAGCCAGTTTATTTGATGAGAGCTACGGCATAAAAAACTTTGCCGAAGACTACTCTATTTTTGAGCAAGAGCTGATCGGTTTTATTGCCAGAATCGAAAAGATGTCGGCGCAGGATGACCACGAGAGCAACCCTGCCCATTACTTTTTATCCTTGATCAAGGATGGCTTTTTCCATTTCACCTCCCATGATTTGAGAAAAAAAACACGCATCAGTTTGCTTTACGTTGAACTCCTCGAAATGGTTTCCTCTGCTGCGAAAACAATCATGGAACCCCTAGAGGCAAGCTGCATCAACCGCAAATGTTTGCTTTTACTACCTGAGGTTTTGAGCCCTCTACTTTTTATCGGTAATGAATTTGATTTGCGTGGCAAGGGTGACAGCTTTCGGGTGCATCTTTTGACTCTCCCTGTTAAAGCTGCTGGTGATTTGGATGGAATCAACAAGGACTTTGCCGAAGCTTTGGTAAAGGCCTTGGGACAAAAAGACACTCACTCAAGAAAAGCCTTGGGCCAAGCATTCCAGATTCTAAAGGAATTCCAAAAGATCTGGAAAAAGTTCTATGCTGTTTTAAGCCTCTTTACTTTGGATCAACTTTTAACGTCCCAAAAGGTGTTAGAGAGCGCTAGCCCCGCCATGACGGCAGCTCACCTGAAAAATTTTATTCCAGATGACACCAAAATTGCCATTGGGACCACAAAGGACATCGACTTTAATAAAACCTGTAATTTTAAATCCTCAAAAAGGCAGGGGAAGGCAACGCCCATTGAATTGGTGCCTGCAAATAGCAGCGCTCAAGTTTTGGATTACATGTCTGAGGCGAAAAAGAACGTTCGTGATATTTTAGCAACCATGGCCATTGTTAAAAATATGCTCAAACGTGTTGCCCCGAACTTAAAAACGAGCTTTGAATATAAATCCTATTCAAAGGCAATTTTAGAATTGGAAGCCTTGCTTTCGACACCTGTAGAGACAATAAACCAAAAAACTTTGGTTTTAATCGAACGTAAGGGCGCCGATATTAAAAGCTTGGCCGATAGCTCAAAACGCCCCGATGGCATTGTCTTTTTAATCCATAAGGAGTGGGAAGAGCAAAACCCCAATGATGCCCATAAGATAATGTTTTATCTGGTTATTACAAGCGAAAACGCTTCAAACCCTATGATGGTTAACCTGCGGGGGATCGTTCATTTTTACCAGCTTTTTTCCGATAAAAAAGTGGTTCTCTTTTACCCTGAACAGGGCAAACAAAATCAGGCGGAACAATTTGTACAGCTCGCTTGCTTTCTCAATAAGTTTTTACCGGGAAAACGCCTCTTTTTAGATTCGAGCAGCTTGGATGAAGATCAAATTAAATCTCTCTCCCGCTACTTTGACCCGACCTTACAGTTTCAAGGGGCGAGGCTTGAGCCACTGCCTCGAACAAACTAGTTGCAGTAGAGCCAAAAAATTAGGCAATGATCAAATGGTGCACTTGCCCAGGCTGCATTTTGTAAAAAAGGCCCTTGGTTTTTAAGTCTTGCAGCTGGTGAATATAAACGGGATCATCCCCCCTAAGATCTTGAATTTGAACCCTTTCTGATTTTAGATCTAACCCTAAAGTCTCAAAATCTAACATCCCTGAGATCTCATGATCTTGGTTGTTACATAACAGCAGTTCATAAGTCGGTTGCAGTGGGCCTGAGTAAAGTTCATACCCCTTTGCCCCAGCAAAAATCACTTTTTTATTTTTGAGACTTGAGCCTATAACCTCAGGGCTGCCGCCACCTAGATTCAGGTTTCTGGCAGGCTCAATCACCTTGCAGGCCCTCGGCCCCAAGGCCTTTAATCTAGGAACAAGATCCGCAAAAGCCTCTAAGGGCGGGGCGAAGTAAGACCAATTGCCACGCAGATTCCCAATCTCACCAGAAGTACCTGGGGCAATGTTAATATTCATCTCCAAGTCCACAGAGAAGTATTTAGGGTGCAGGAGACTAACCAAGCCACCATAGGTAAAGACCACCTCTTCAGCGTTGGAACCATGATAAATTCGTTCAAATAGCTCCCAAGTGATCTCAGGGTTTAGGTCTTCCAGTTTTAAGGGGACTTCGTGATAAAAGAGCGGCCAAGATAGAAAATTCCTACAAAAATCCAAGAGAACATCAGGACTTTCAAAATCAGCTTGGTCACCCTTTTGGTTGGTTAGATACTGCAAGAGAGTTGAGGTGTCATGGGTTTCTAGCATCATTAAGCTGCTAGATTCATATTCACTGAGTGGCTTTATGCAGCCCTTGCGTCCACGAATCCAGCGAGGAATTTCCATTACAGACATGGCTAAACCCTTTTTTCGGGCCTTAGCCAAACCATTCATTGTAGCCTGCAACCTTTCATAGTCTCCCGCTATTTCGGCCTTTAGGGTGAGGTTTTTGCCTGCCAGTAAATCTAAAAGCCAAAGGATATTTTCTTCTCGTTGTTCTTGGTCCTCTGTCAAAAATGCCCCGTGAGGCCCCTCTCCCTTAGGTAGCTTGACAGGCAAAACATACTGCCCACACCAACCAACCAAGTGGTCTAGAAAAATCCCGCTGCCAAACTGTGCGAGCCAGGAAAATCGCTCGTTTAAATACTTTGCCAAGCCTGCGGTTTGTTCACGGTAGGGGGCGATTCCCCATGCTTGCTCGGGGTAGCCATGTTCGGGCTCAGGGGAGCAACCAACTTGGCAGCTTTCATCAAAAACTTCAGGGTGATAAGCAATGTCGGCACTCAAACTTTCCACGCCAAAGGGCAGGTTTAGCACTAGCCCCAAATTGGAGGCTTTGATTTTTTTTGTGAGATCACTGCGCTGCTCAAAACAAAGGAATTGTACAAACTGGGTAAAGCTAACGGCCTTTTCATGGCTCTTTTTCAACTTCAGCTTTCGTAAATCCACAAGGTCTAGGGTAGGGTTATCTTCTTGTAAAACCTTAAATTTTGCATAGTCTTCAAGCCAGTAAGAACTGGCCTTTTTAAAATCTTGGAAGGCCTTTTTCCGTGCGCCTTCAGGCTTAAAATTTTCAAAGGCCAAATCTAAACTGGAAAGGATAAAAACAGATTTAAGCTCATAGTTAATGCGCTTCACAGTGGCAAAGACATCTTGGTGCAATTTAAAAAGTTCTTTAATTACAGCAAATTTTTCTGATTTCCCCTGCAATTCGGGGACTAGGGAAAGGTCTAAATCTAAGGGGTTGAGGGCAAAGCCACTTTGGATGGAAAAGGGGCTGAGCTGGATCATTTCCCTCGCTTGGATGGGCAATTCAAAAATATTTCCATCCATGCCTGCCCTATTCATCAAGTCTGCTAATTCCAGCAAAAGGGAACTACTGCCAGAGCTAAAACCACTTTTTTCGCTCCTCAGGCTAGCTGTGGATACAAGTAAACTAAATTTCATCAGGGCCTCCCATAGCCTTTAAGCGTAATTCTAATATTTTTTGATCTGGATCAAATGCTGTTAATTCTTCAAGGCCCAATAGCTGAACTCTTTTAGCGATTTCTCTTTGTAACAATTCTGGCTCTAGCCTGTGAGTTGTCGTCCCTTGCTTGAAGCTATAGTTTGGTACCAATGCATCCAGTGGCGCAAGACCAATCAGCTCTGAGCCTGAAACTTCGAGGCCAAAATTCTGGGCTTCCTCTGTCACAGCAGTGTAAACTTGCGCCAAACCGAACTCTTTGTAATTTCGTAAATTGCAACTGATCTGGGGCACCTTAAAATCTGCCAAATACCAACCTAGGAACTCCACAGACTCCATTTTGCACAGCCCTCTCTTTTTCCTTAAAGCGGCAGCTATTTTTTTTGCATCTTCTAAAGTAGCATTTTTAAGATTGATATTATAGGCGATTAAAAATTCTCTTCGCCCTAAAATGCTGGCTCCGCTTTTAACATTCATCCCCTCACCAAGATCAGGGGCAAAGCCTTCTTTGATCCTGGCCTCTAAGGCAGGGTAGTTTCCGGCCCTGAGGCCTGCTAATTTTTTCCTAGAATCTTCTTTGGCTGAGTGGTGGTAGAAATATACGGGGATTTTTAACTCCTGCCAAACAAGCTGAGCCAGATCCTCGACTAAAGTTTGAGCATCTACTTCTGTAGACTCACCTAAAGGGATGATCGGGCAGACGTCTACAGCGCCGATATGGGGGTGGATCGATTGATAGTTTCTCATATCAATCTCACTGGCTGCAATCTGGAAAAGCTCAAAAAGCCCCTCGAGCAATGATTGCTCGGTCCCCACTAGAGTAATTACCGTCCTGTTACTATCAAAATGAGGCTCAATCCCTAAAACCCAGAGAGACTCCACTCGCAGTAGCCTTTTGTGGATTTTTTCATTTAAAAGGCCATTTGAGCCACTACTGAGATTGGGGACGGCTTCCAATAGATTCATTAAAAAATCCTTGCAGGTTGAATGATTTGGGTAGGTTCAAAGTAGCAGGAACGGCAAAAGGGGTAAAGCTTGCGTTAATGGCGAAGCCATTAAGTGTCCTTAAGCGATTTATCGCTTACATAACGAAAGAAGCAAAGCTTACCCATCAGAGAACGCAGTACACAGACCAGCCAGTTTAGTGAAGGACCAGCCAAAGCGATTTATCTCTTACATAACGAAAGAAGCAACGCTTACCCATTAGAGAACGCAGCAAACAGACCAACCAGTTTAGTGAAGGACGAGCCAATGCGATTTATCGGTTATATTAATTGCGAAGCAATTAAGTCTCCCTAAGCGATTTATCGCTTACACAAAGAAAGAAGCGAAGCTTACCCACTAGAGAACGCAGCAAACAGACCAGCCAGCTAAGTGAAGGAACGAGCTGAGGCGTACCTACCAGAGAACGCAATACACAGCCCCCCCCCTAGCTTAAAATAAGGGACCAAGGCAAAGCCTGCCTAATAGTAAACGAGG
>CBFCZY010000014.1:0-77830 GCA_965602905.1 uncultured bacterium
TTTTTAATGCTGTCGCAATTCTCTTAGATTAAACAGATCTTTGAAATAGATCAATCCATAAAGTGCATGGATTTAGGATTACAGTGAAACTAGAGGGAAGATACAACTGGGCCTCAGGCGGCTTGGCCGGGCTTTTTAGATTTGCGGGAAACTTAAACTGAGTGGCTTTTGTAAGGTCGCTTTCTGGGGGCTGAGTCTTTAGAGTGGCTATAAAAAACCTTTGTATTTTACAGAGCTATGATTCCCACACAAAGGTTTTACTTAAGGCCCCAGCAAAAGCTATTTCATGTCGGGCAAGACAAAATAGGAATTGTTAACCCCAAGGCTTTTGATGTTTTCAATGATTCCAGGCGAATGAATTGTCGTTGTGATCAAGATGGGCTGGGTTGTACCAACCAATTCCTTGGGGCTACAGATGGCAATGCCTTCAATGGATTTGCCCCAGTTGATAGAATTGTTATCAACAATCTTGATGATTTTTTTCTTCTTCATTGAGTCTAAGCCTAACAACTTATAAAAAAGTTGCCCTGAACCCCAGACGATCACTTCATCAGCATCGATTTCTTTTTCGATAAAGCTGCTGAGTTCATCCAAATAGCCCTGGGATTGATCAATGTATTGTTTGATTTTGCTCAATACAGCAGGGGCGGCCTGTTTTTGGTATAGACCCCCATAAACGGGTGTGCTGCTCCTTGGCCCTACAGATAATTCTCGCACCAATTCGGCACTTTTTTGAAAATTAAAAAGACGGGTTAATTTGCCCAGACTGAAACTTGAAAAATGGTTGATATGCTCAAGGTTGAAGTCTTGCAAAGGGGAATTGATATAGTCGCAGTATCGCTCGGAATCGGGGATCTCGATATAGAGATAGCCACCCGGTTTAATAACCTTAGCAATGCTACCCATGGCCTGTTGTAGATCAAAAACATGTTCCATAACGTGAGACAAAATCACAAGATCATATTGACCGCTAGTATTTAAATTATACACAGTCCCAACGTGGGCCTTATGCCCCGCCTTTTTCATGGTTTCTACGCAGCCATCTGAAGGGTCCAATCCAGTTAAATCGGTAAAGCCTTCTTCACGAAATTTGTTGAGTAGGCCTCCACTGGCAGCCCCAAGATCAAAAACTTTGGCTTCTTTGGAGATCTTTTGTTCGCTCAAAAAGGTAATTAGTTTTTGAAATCTTTCTCGGTCGTCTTCGGTGTCGCCACCTGTTCCGGGGATATCAGTATGCTCGTATTTTGAAAATTGAGAGTAATACTGGTCGTAGTCTGCTTGGTCGGCACCATTGTAAGTAAAGACAAACTGGCACTGGTGGCAGGCAACAATATTGTTTTTTGCAGGTAAAACGCAGTCTTCAGGCAAGGTGAAGGTGAGTTCTAAAAGTTTTTCTCCCTCGTCACCTTGGCAAATGGGGCAATTTCGGTTTAATTTTTCTAGCGTCATTGGGGTCCCTTTTTTTTGGCGTACAATTGTAATTTTCTCTTCAAAAATTTGGCACTACCAAGTTTTCCAAGGGGGATTTCCCTTATCCCAAAGGGATTCGAGGTGTTGTTTGTCTCGCAGAGTATCCATTGGTTGCCAAAAGCCATGATGCTTACGGGCAGACAGTTGACCTTCCGCCGCCAACTGGTCTACTGGTCCCTTTTCCCAAATGCTGTCATCACCTTCAATATAGTCTAATACCTTGGGGCTTAAGACAAAAAAACCGCCGTTGATCCAGTTTCCGTCGCCTTCTGGCTTTTCTTTAAAACTGGTGACCTTATTTTCGGTAAAATTCAAAGCACCAAACCTGCCTGGAGGTTGGGTGGCTGTTACGGTGGCCAAGCTTCCCTGTTCTTTATGAAAGGCCATGAGCTCTGTAATATCAACGTCTCCCACAGCATCGCCATAGGTCATGCAAAAGGATTCTTCATCCTTAATATATTCTTGGACACGCTTTAATCTGCCACCTGTCATGGTTGATTCGCCTGTATCGACGAGAGTAATTTTCCAAGGCTCAGCAGCATTTTGGTGTGTTTTAGTTGTATTGCTATCCATATCCAACGTAATATCAGATAGATGAAGGAAGTAATTTGAGAAATACTCCTTGATCAGATACCCCTTGTAACCTAAGCAAATAATGAACTCAGTTACGCCATGTTCCGAATAGTTTTTCATGATGTGCCAAAGAATGGGCTTGCCCCCAACTTCCACCATAGGTTTAGGCTTTAAACCAATTTCTTCTTCTAATCTTGTTCCAAGGCCACCAGCCAACAGTACTGCTTTCATAATTTTACTTTGGGAAAAACCAATATTTTCTGGGATTTAAGAAAATTTGTTTCAAAAGCTAAACTCGTAGGGTCTAGGCTTCAGTGATTTGCATATCTTTTAATCCCTGCACTATAAAAATAATAGCACAATAAATCAAACTCTAAATAGAAAAACCCGAAAGCTTCAGGCATGCAATATTTCCCTAGATGACTATTTAACAAATGATTAGTGTAATTTACTGGCTATTCTAGGGGGGCTTTAATTTGGGCTTTAATCCAAATTTCCAAAAAATTGGGAAGATGCTTTTGTATTGTTGAAATTTCATTTGTCCGCTAGTCTAACAAGAAAAACGAACAATAAAATCGGCCAATTTGCAGTTAGCCTTTCATCAACACTACAAGACAATGCATGTTTAATTTAAAGAAATTGCAACTTACAAATCTCCATGTTCAAGCGCTAGTAACAGCCTTGATTTCGCTGCTTATTGGGTGGATTATTTTAGGTGAGCTGAGAGTAGATTGGACGGTGCCTGTGGTTTATGATGGCGATGGCTTGATGACCATTTTAGTCATAAAAAGAATTACCGAAGGAGCTTGGTATTTTTTCAATGATATCCAAGGTGCGCCCTTTGGAGCAATTTTTTTAGATTTCCCCTCGTCGGACCTTTTTAGTTTGCTCTTTTTAAAAGTGGTTGGCGAATTGACTCAAAACCCCTTTAGCACCTTTAACATATTTGTATTACTTAGCTTCCCTGCCAACGCAGTGGTCGCCTTTTATGTTATGCGGGACCTTAAAATTTCTCCTGCTCTGGCTATCGTCGGGGGAATCACTTTCACCTTGATTCCCTTTCATTTTTACCGCTTAAGCCACACTTTTTATTTGTGGTATTTTGCAGCGCCACTTGCCACTTGGTTGTCCTTTAAGATTTACCAATCTCATGATGCTGCTAAGATCGGCCTTAAAAAAATAGCGGGGTTCGGGCTGTTGCTTTTTACTCTCTCTTCTTGTGGCGTTTACTTTGCCTTCTTTTCGGTGCTTATGTTTGCGGCGGCTGGGCTTACTGGGGCATTTTCATCTCGCTCTAAAAAACCCCTTATCTATGGTCTTATATTTGTAGTTGTCACCTCAGCTGGAGTAGGTGTCAATATTTCGCCAAGCAAGATTTACCTTTCCCTTGAAGGGCCAAACAGCCAAGTCGCTGTAAGATCACCAATAGAGTCAGAAATGTATGGGTTAAAGCTGGTTCATATGTTGTTGCCTACCACCTTTCATCGTTCTGGTGCCATGAGGTCGATTGCCGGTAAACACGCACAATTTCCCCTAAATAATGAGAATCGAGCGGCCTCAATAGGGTTGATTGCTTCTATTGGCTTATTGCTTTTAATTTTCTCCCTTTTGTTTGCTACCAAAATAATCATTACCGACTATAGGGTCTACCTCTTGTCCGTCTTAAGTTTATTTTTACTACTCTTTGCAACCATCGGTGGCTTTGCCTCCCTATTTGCTATGTTTGTTAGTCCTTCCCTGCGGGCTTGGAACCGAATTAGTATTTTCATAGGTTTTTTGTCTATTGCGGGATTCATGATCTTTGTGGAAATGGCAATCTTAAAGCTATATTCAACTAGAAACACAGGTAAGATTATAGCCTACGTTGCGGGGTTTCTATTGCTTGTTGCTATCTACGACCAAACACCGCCACTTTGCAAGCACTGCATTGAGCCTAGAAATGTAGCCTTTAACAATGATAAGGTTTTGGTAGAAAAAATTGAGGCTCAGATGCCAGAGGGGGGCATGATCTACCAACTGCCATTTATGGTCTTCCCTGAAAGTCCTGCCGTTTTTACCATGCCTATTTACGGTTTATCCCGCCCCTACCTTCATTCTACAAAATTAAAATGGAGTTATGGCTGTATGAATGGGCGAGAATGCAGTGATATTTATTCGGCATTTTCTAAAAAAACAGAGCTGGAGCAATTTTTGTTGGTCCAAGAATATGGTTTTGCAGGCCTGACCATTGACCGAAGGGGATTTGCCGATCGTGCAGCATCTTTGGAACAACAAATTTTAGCAGCTACAGGCAAGAAGCCTGATGTTGTTTCGCTAGACAAAAACACAGCCTTTTATTCCTTTGCAGATGGCGGGAAGATAAGCCTTGATGCGGCCCAAGTTAAAGGAAGATTGATCAAAGGACTATCACCAAAGTAATGAGGGACTCTTTGGCTAAGAACTTGATGATTGTTGGCCCTTAAAGGCTGGCGAAGGTTTTTAGGTCAAGGGAGTACCTGATTTTATCTTGATAAATTCGGAGTTGTACAATAGTCTTTAACCAGAATTAGTAGCCATCACACTTAAACGTATCACTCAAATCCTCCCTTTCTTCTATCCTATGATAACCTCGATTCAATCCTTTTTTGAAAATTTAAGTGCAAAACAGCAAACGTGGTTGAAACTTTCCTTTTTGGTTTTTTTCAACTTTTTTCTTTTAAGGGAAATGCTAAACAGTGGTTACTATGGGGATGATGCACCCAATTCACTGGTGCCAGGCGTGGTGCCCTTTGCTTTTGATTCTGTTGGGGCTTTGACGTGGCATTTTCAAAAACTGTGGTTTTTAAATGGAAGGTTTTTCCCTTTAACCTCCTATGGCTATTATCTGTTTGATATCCTAGATACCTTGATTGCCTATAAAATCTTTTTGTTGGTCATGGTGTTATTCTGTGTTGCAGCCTTTAGTTATTTTACATTTGCCCTAACCCGTTCCAGACAATTTGCCTATTTGGTAGCTTTTTTAAGTCCCATATTTTTCCAGTTTCGCGACTTTCATGAGCCTATTTTAGCCTATACAGCACTGCTACAAATTGTCTTTTTATACACAGTCGGTTCCTTGACTCTGCTGGTATTTTATTTACGGACCAACAAATACAGGTACTTAAGTGGGAGTGTTTTACTATACCTCTGTTCCCTGCTTACCTATGAGATCAGCTTTAGTTTTGTGTTGATGCATGTTGTGGTGATCTATTTTTTCGATCCCTCTGGCAGATCTTTTTTTCGCACCGTCTTAAAGTCCCTTCCTTACGGGATTATTATTGTTATTATGGTCGGTTTGACCCTCTACATTCGAGCCAATGCCGTTGCCCATCCTTCGGTTTATGCCATAAATTGGGATTTGCCCAAAGTCGCTAATACTGTGAGGTTGCAGATCCAATCAACGTTACCTCTGACCTATTTCAGGGGCATTCGTGGGGTTTGGACTTCCTCTAACTTTGTTAGGGAAAATCTGATTTTTGCCGATATCTTTACCTTGTTTATGGTCTTGGTGGGGCTGAAGGTTTTCTATTTTAAATTTGACCGAGCCGCCTTTACTGACAAGAGGGGTGGGGTTTTTGGTTACATCACCGTAGGAATGGCATTTTGGTGTTTGCCCCCCCTATTGATTTCGCTTTCCACTCGTCACCAAAGCCAAGCAGCTTTTGGACTCCCCTATTTGCAAGTTTTTATCCAGTATTTTGGGGTGATTCTGCTCACAGCTATGGGAATTTTAGGTTTAAAGCGAGCTTGGGGCAAGGTCTTGATGGTGATCCTTCTTTTGATCATCACCATGATCCATACCCAGTACAACCGTGTTGTTGTGGAAAACATGAATCAGCATTGGAAATACCCTAGAGAGCTAATGGAGCTTGCTTCACGAGAGGTGCTAACGGGGCAGGTTCAATCGGGGGATACCTTGATACTAGATAGAACCTATCATTATTATAACCAGCCCTTTTTCACCATGCAAACAGGTGCAAACTTGGTTGTGACAGACAATAAATTGGGACCTGAGACAAACCAGAATTTTCGCATGTCCTATAAGTACTTGCCACCTTGGGGTGTAGTGACTTTTTTCAAAGTTCAAAAAGACATTACAGAGCCTCTTTGGAGCTTCGAGGACGAGTCTCGCTACTTTTTTTACAGGCAGGTTAACAAGGGTTGGGAGTCAGTGGAGCTAGATCAATGTGAAAAGGCAAAAATACTCTCTATTACCCTAAGTACTTGCACCAAATAAAGGGCGCCCTCAACAGGGACCCTTTGATTTAGGCTAATTATCGCTAATTTGGTACTCTTCTTCGGGCACAGGGCAGAAAAAAGCTTCGCCCTTTACAAAACGGATGGCCTCTTTTGCCGACTGGGTTTCCATTTCATATCTAATATCGTAGGCACAAGAACCCATGTGCTGGGTGAGTAAGATGTTGTCCAGTTCCGTCAAAGGGCCTGAGTAGGGTTCCTTTTCAAAGCAATCGATGGCAGCCCCTGCGATCTGATTGGATTTTAAAGCTTCATATAAATCGGCCTCGTTGATGATGCCACCACGGGCGTAGTTGATCAAAAGAGCATTGGGTTTCATCATTGCCAGTTCCTTTTTAGTAATCAGGTTTTTGGTCTGATCATTTAAGGGAGTGTGCACCGTAATGATGTCGCATTCTTTATATATTTCCTCTTTGGTCGCCCACTGGCTTGGGCAGGAGGTTAAAAAGGATTGGTAGTTTTCCTTTGCCTTATCGGTGATATCATTGATGTAAATTCCCCCTGAACCAAAGGGTTGCATCAACCTGTAAACTAACGTCCCCACTCGACCAAAGCCGATGATGCCCACCTTGGATTTGCCTAGGCGTAAACCTGTGAGCCTGTTCCACTCGCCACGCCTCATTTGGCGGTCAGCCAAGTTGAGTTTGCGGCTTAAGCTGATCATACTAGAGACAACCACTTCCCCAACCCCTTCGGTAACGGCGTCAGGAGTATAGGCCACTTGGATTCCCTTTTCTTTACACAATTTTAGAGGTACCGAATCCAGACCAATTCCCACTCGCACAATTGCCTTGAGCATTGTAGATTTTTTGATCAGGGGCTCTAAATCTTCCGTACTAGCGATCAAAACCTCAGCGTCGATAGCTCGTTCGCAAAGTTCCTCAGGCGTTAATTTTCGGCCTAAGGGATTGGCTGCAAAGTCTACCTTGGCCTCGGTTAATAGGTCTAAGGCTGCGGGGTCGTACTTCCCAAAAGGAAAGGTAGAAATATATACTTGGGCCATGGTGTCTTTTGTTGTTGTTATTAGGAGTTGATTTAAAATAGGGGTTCCGACCAAGGGTAATTTACAATGACCTGAGTGGCATTGCCATCTTCACCGTGGGCCACATCCATACGCCAGACCAAACCTGAGCCTGTAACTAAACGGAAGCCAACCCCTGTCGAGGTTTTATGGGCGAGGCTCAAGGCCTCTTTGGTTTCCGCAACAGAGCCTTGCTCGTGAAACATTGCAAATTGAATGGAGGTTCTTACATCCTTGATCAACCAAAAGTTAAAGGCTGTGTTTTCGTCTGTTACGTTCCAGCGGAACTCGGTACCGTAAAATTGGGTATGGGCCCCTCGAAATCGTGCAAAGGGAAAGGCTCGCAAGCGACCTGGGCCACCTAGGCTGGAGGAAGTTCCGTATTTGTTTGCCGCCACCGTATCGTCTAGAGACTGCTCAATGGTACTTTCGCAAGCAGTAGGGTCTGTGCTCTCGGTGCAGTCCACCGTCCCAAACATCAAGGCTCTAAGGGCCGTGCGGTCGGTTAAGCCTTCTGTGGTCACCACAGCATCAGAGGTATAGTAGTTAAAGGCCCAAACGCTCTGCTTTCCCATAGGAATATAGAGGGTTACGTTAACATCTTCGGTGTGTTGCACAGGCGCTGTGCTGTTGGTTTCCAGTCCTTCCGCTCCAGCTTTAGTGTAGCTTGCTCTAAGGCCTACTCTAGGGTCATTCCAATCATCTGTGAGGTCTAAAATGCCACCTGTGGTTTTAGATTTTGCTGTACTGGGTTCGGCACCGTCGGTTTCAAAAAGGGTATTGCCATCTTTATCCTTTACCGACTGCAAAGTGGAGCTGCTGGTAAAACCTACGTAATAAAATTGCAATCGCTGTTCCGCAAGCTTCAAGGAAACCTGCCCACCGCTGCCAGAACCACCACCGATTTGGTAGATGTTAAAGTCATCGGCTGAAGTGTCTAGACCTCGGCCATTGTAGCCATTGACCGTGATTTTTTCTATCTCAGAATAAAAGTAGTTGAAGACTAAGGTCTCATCAATGAGATGCACATCCATCAAGCCAACGCTTTTAGCTGTCAAGGCACCTGTCATGATAGCGACCAGAGCATCGGTATGGCTTTCTGCAATGTTGGTATACATCCCAGCAAAAATAAAGCCTGAGCCTAAGCCTGGTAGAGAATAGGGGGTAGGTACGGCGTACCAAGCTTCCTCTGTGCCAAATTGGTCTTTGCGGCGGTCAGGAATTAAGGCGTTGGTACTGGGTACGACTGTGACCCAGATAAAGAGGCCTAAGAAAATGGCTAGGAACTTGGAATGCATTTGTTATTATATTATTTTATGTTTGCTAATTATGATCACTCTTTTTTTAAAAAAATAAAAGGTGCATTTGCAGTTTCGAAATTCTAGTCTTAAGTTAACTTAAAAAAATACAAAACTTGGAAAAGAAACAATGATGAAAAAACTACTGATTACTTTAGCTGTATTACTAGCCAGTATGCCTGTGCAGGCTTTAGAATTACCTGATTTAAAAGAAATGATGCAAGGTTTGGGCAAGTCTGCAAAAAATGCCCAAAAGGCCATTTTAACAGAAGATGAAGAGTTGCTTTATAAATCAGCCAAAGAAATTGCCGACCATAAACAGCTGAAAAACAACAGCAAATTTAAAATTCTTCAGGTTTTAAAATTGGAAATGGGCGACTTTAAAGAGTGGGATGAAAAGGTGCACAAGGCCGCAACCGATCTCGCCAAGTTTGCCAATGCTGGCGACAAGCAAGAGCAAAACAAAGCCTATGTGAAGATGATCCAAGGTTGCTTAGGTTGCCACTTGGACTTTCGTTACCGCCTGAAAGGTGCAGAGTAAAAAAGGGAACTAGACTCTAGACTCAAAAAAGAGGTCAGGGTCAAACTGGGTGCCAGATTCTGAGATCAAAATCATGCGGTCCCCTGTTTTTACATCCAAATTGGAATGGGGGTTTACAATCATTTTGTTTTCCCCTGTCTTGATTAATCCAATGGGTAGGTAGTTGTACTCGCCTTTTAACTCGTCTAAGGCTTGGTTCCAAGTGCGGTCCCTCCAGCCATCAAGCAGGGTTACAATATAGAGGCCCTGGCTGCCTTTTTTATGAGAAATAACCTGTTCGATCAAAGACCCAATTCCGTGGTGCACTGCATTTTGCGATAGGATGGGGGCAATGAGCTCATCGACGTTGATACAATAATCACAACCAATATCAATCAAACGCTCATCAAAGTCGGGTTCTCTGTAGCTGGCAATGGTAAAGATGGCGCCACCTGTTAAGGTTTCTAACCGAAGAACGGCCATCAAGGTGTGGCTATCTCTTTTATGATCAATAAAGGCAATGCGGGCCTCCTTTGCATTGGCTAAGTTGATGCCTTTATCAGAAAAAGAGGAGGCCTGAATCCAAGTAATTTGGGGGTAGTCAGCAATATTTTCCATGGGGTAAGTTTCAGACAAAATCACAATATCCCCTGTAATTCCTGCCAATTCCATCTCGATTAAGATCCGACGGATAAAGGGGTATTCGTCAGAACAGATTATAATGTGCCCCGATTCTGGAATTTCTTCAAAACCCAAAATCTCTATGGCATCCTGCTCCATATCCCCTTTGGGGCGATCTTTGGCTGGGACTAATGTTAAAATCTGGTCGCCTTTGCTTAACAGAGCCTGTGCTGGCGGGTTTACGTGGAGTTCATCATCTTCGTCGACATAACCAAAGGGGATTTCACCATGTTGTGCCTTTACCGATTTGATATAGTCTAACCAATTGAAGCCAACAAATTGATCACGAAGTATTTTATTGTAGAGTATAGGCGTTGAGCTCGTCCTTAAAATCAACTCTCTAATCCAAACTGGCGCACCTTGGTACAAGCAGGCCTGCACCATTAGGGGCACGTAAACATCAAAGGTTTTAATAGCATAGTCACAGCCTACATTTTTTAAGTGGGCTTTATAATCGTGGATCTGGTAGCGGGCCATGGTCTGAATTTCACCATGGTCACTATTTACTTCCAACTGCATGACTGTCATTACGGTATCTGCGTCATCCTCATAGGCTGCATAACCTATCAAGGCCTCGTGACTGGAGGCCTTATTTAAAACATCAATTTTACTAGCATCACCGTGAACCCAAGGGACGTTCTCAAACTCGCTACCTAGCAGAGGGTGCCTTGTTAGAGGAGTGACAATTACGGCCTTACCCTTTTCTACAAATTGTTTATTTTCAGAAAGAATGGAGTAGATAAATACGGGGCTATCAGAACAGATAATGATATGGTCTTCCATCTTAACATCTTTTAGACCCTGTTCCTTGCCGCTGCGCAGTGCAAAAAACCAGTTGGAAACCAGTGAGATAATGATCGAGTTGATTACCACCCCTAAAACCAAAATTAACAGTCCAAAGGATTTCCCCTCTACCGTTGAGGGCGACATATCCCCATAACCAACGGTGGTGAAGGTTACCACGGTCCACCAGAGACTATCAAATAGGCTAACAAAGGGGCTTTCCCCATAGCCTTCAATAAAATAGATGCCAAAGGTGGAAACGACCACCAGTAGCGGGAGGATGATTAAAACTAGGTATCTGACTCTCATTAATTAGCTCGTATAAGCGTTATTATTCTAACCAGTCTACTTGAAATTAAAAAGAAATCAAATGTGGAATTGCAGATGATGAGCTGGCAAATTTAGGCCAAAAAAAAAGGCGGTTTTAACGTAAAAGTTAAAACCGCCTTAGAATCTTTAATCATTTAAATAATTTTTATCAGGCTAGACCTAGCCTTTAGCATCCACCGCCTCAGGAGAAACCTCCTGATGGGGGAGAGTAACTCCCGCCACCTCCACTTGGAACTGCACTAGAACCGCTAGCGGCCACAGCCGAGAGGCTACGTTTTGATCCCGATTCTTTGCAAAGGGGGCAGCTAAGGGCTTCATCCCGCTCACTGGTTTTGCGGAGTTCCGTAAACTGGTGACTGCATTTTTCACAGTTGTATTCAAATAGAGGCATTTAATCTTGTCTTTTTAGGTTGCTTGTGCGTATTATATGAATACTTTAATATCAATTGAGACTTGAGTCAAGCAAGAGAGTGATTATGGCAGAAATGTACCCACCAATTAAGATTATAGGCCAGATAGAATCCATTGAATTAGGCCCCCTTAAAAGCCCTGGTTGAGGCGTCGCCCCTGATATCGTGAATATCAGAACCGAAGATTTAGAAAAACCCTTACGCCTCTTGCTACTAGACCAGCGTGCGCCCAGAGGCTGCGTCGACCCTGCAACCCTGCCTAAGGGCTGCAAGGTGGAACTAACCTATAAAAAAGTGTTTTTTTATATTTTAGAAATCAAAGCCTTAGAAGACTTTGAACCTGTGGTGCGTCGTGCTCCAAAAACACCACCAAAATCCAAGCCAAAAGGGCTAATGGGTAGGCTGCGAGGTTAGAAAAACAGGGGGAATAGGGAAATTCCCCTTGTTTTTTACCTAAAAATTAAATAGAGTTTATACTCTAATTAATTTCAGTAAAATTAAAAGTTTTAATTTCTTTTAGTTACCTAGGCCCCCTATGTCTGTTTCAATTCTCCCAAAAAAACTACTCCTCTTAAGCTTTATCTTTGCTTTTCTTTTTGTCCAAACGGCGTCGGCCTTGATCCCTGAGCGTAGAGACAAACAATTTGATACTGATTCAGGTTACTTGCTCTTTCCAGCACCCTACGAATTACCTGGCCTTGGCAGTGGTATGATGGTGGTTGGTTATTGGGGAAATATTTTAGAGTCCAATGCCGACTCTTTTGTCATTGCTATGCAAGGCGATGTTGAGGGCTATATTGGCTCTGTTGATGAGCTTTTTCTTATACCTGACTTTCTCTATTACAACCGATTCCAAATGTTGGTTACTTCCTACGGCATCAATAGCTATAGCAAGCGTGGGATGGATACGGATAAGGATGACTACAACCTCCTTGTTGGCGATAGATATGCCCAGCATATTGACCGTTTAGTGATTCCACTTTTTGATCGTCGCTTGCAGATAGCTACCTCAAGACAAGCAGGCGATGGGCGGAGCAACAAAATTTTAACCGCCAAGGGTGAGCTACTGGTGGAGTATGATACCCCTCAGGTATTTGAACAAAAGGGCCAAACCAACGAGATTTTACTGGATCTAACAGACGACTATGGTGACCCTCGCTCTGGCTTACGATTGAGCATTTTAGAAGCCTCCCAAGATGCAGCTAGTGCCGATTCTCCAGAATTTAAAGTGCTAGACCAGTTTGCTTCTTTATACCTTCCTATGGGTGTCAACTCGACTTGGGTGTTTCACTACTACACCTCTGATGCCACAGTGAGCAAACAGGGCAATACAGACCTCGAAACGTTAAAAACCAATGCTGGTTTTGCTTCTTGCCCCTATTCCGCCGACCAGACTGCCTGCGAAGCTGCGGTGTTAGAAAATGTAAATAACACCTTAAATGCTAATAAATATGGTACCGCAGCGGCACTAGGTGGAACCAACCGCATGAGAGCCTACCCCAATGGGCGTTTTCAGGCAGCCCACGCTAGAGTGATTGCCACGGAATTCCGTTGGAACATCTTGACCGAACATGTGAACTTTGACTGGTATCTGCTTTCTGATGTGCAAGAGGCCTTACAGGTCGCATTCTTTTACGAGCAGGGTACCGTTGCAGAATCCAAAGCAGATTTAGGCACCATTACACGCTCTTCCTATGGCTCTGGTTTAAGACTGGTTACAGGTTCAGGCTCAGTTTACCGCTTTGATTTGGCCACTGGTGAAGAGGGCGCCCAAGTTAACTTGATCTTCCAGTATCCTTGGGAACCAGGCGGAATGTAAAAATGCAGGAGGTTTGACCCCCCATTTTTCCTTCCTTTTTTAGCCCTGAGTCCCCAGATTGAAGTATTAAACTGCTAGGCATTGGGGCCAAAAGGCTTTAAAATAAAAGCTTCTAGAATAAAAAAATCAGGAGCCCCTTTGCGACGAATCACACATTTTCTTTTTGCAGCAGCCATTTTAAGTGTCTATGGGATACAAGTTTGCCCCTTCATTGAGACCTTAAACCCCATCCAGATTGTAACCCCAATTGTTTCTGTGTTTTTGTTCCAGTACCTTATGGTGAGTTTGGTTATGCATAAAAAAATTGCCAACCTGCCTTTGGAAATGCAATCGAGAGGTGTCTTTATCGGAGAACTACTGCTCTTTTTGTTTTCTGGCTTCATCATCACGGTCTTTAATATGCTTGTGTACCAATTCCCCTTTGGTAGCGGTATGAAGTTGGTAGTGGGCTTTTTTGGCTTTGGCCTTTTCTGTGCTGTAGATATGAGTCTGGAGCAAGAGCGAAAACTAGCCAAAAGATTTAAGATTACAGGGGAATCCTTTGATTTGGATGCAAGATTTTTCTCCCAGCCCAATAAGCTTTTTATTTTCGTAACTCTGGCGAGCTCCTTGATGGCAGGGGTGTTCTTTTTAGTTGTAAATAAGGATTTGGATTGGTTGATGACTGTGGGAAGTTCTGTCTCCTTAGTCGAGGCCAGAACCGCCATTTTAGGGGAAGTCTTATTTGTGGTCTCGGTCTCTCTGTTTCACTCTCTAAATATCATTCGCTCTTACTCTAAAAATTTAAAGACCTTTTTTGATGATGAAACTGAGGTTTTACAAAGGGCCAGCGAAGGGAATTTTGCATTAGCCGTACCCGTTGCCAGTTCCGATGAGTTTGGCCTGATTGCTCAAAAAACCAACCACATGGTCGCAGGCTTGAAAGCAGCTACGGAAAAACTGCAGCTGACCCAAGATGCTACCATTATCGCCTTGGCATCCTTGGCGGAAGCTCGGGATAATGAAACAGGTGCCCATATTTTACGAACACAGGCCTATGTTAAGGTTCTCGCGAAACATCTGCAAAAGCACCCTGACTTTAGCGAGGTTTTAACAGAAGAATACATTGATCTGGTTTTTAAAAGTGCCCCTTTGCACGATATCGGTAAGGTGGGTATCCAAGACCATATTTTGCTCAAACCAGGAAAACTGGATTTTGATGAATTTGAAATCATGAAAACCCATGCCACCATCGGTGGAGTTGCCTTGGATACTGCTTTGAAAACCTTGGGTGATGACAGCTTTTTATCCTACGCCAAAGAGATTGCCATGAGCCACCATGAAAAATGGGATGGCAGTGGCTATCCTGCAGGTTTGAGTGGTGAGGCCATTCCCTTGAGTGGGCGTTTGATGGCTGTAGCTGATGTTTATGATGCCTTGATCAGCACCAGAGCTTACAAAAAGGGCTTTAGCCACGAGAAGGCCAAGGAGATTATCTTAGAGGGGGAAGGCAAGCACTTTGACGCTAGAATCACCCAAGCTTTTGTGGAAATTGAAGGGGAATTTGTGGCCATTGCCAAGGAACTTTCAGACCAGAGTAGCCCAGACTAGTTTTGGATTTGAAAAGCAAGTAAGTAAATTTAAGCTAACTAAAGACGGGGGTAGAAGCAGCGCAAAAGAATATCCACCAAACAGATTCCTTAAGCGCCACTTCTAGATCAAATTACTTAAGCCGCAGGAGTTGGCAGTAATAGACGTTCCAGATCAGTTTTCGCATCACCTGTTAAGGATAAATTGAAGTTTTCCACAATGAAGTCTAAGATAGCTTCATTCATGAACTGAGGTGGCTTAGGCCCAAGAACAATGTTCTTAATGCCAAGGCTGAATAGAGCCAGTAAGATAACTACTGCCTTTTGTTCCATCCAACTTAACACAATGCTAATAGGTAGATCGTTCACAGGTACATTTAAGGCCTGAGATACGGCTAGAGCAATGTGAACCGCACCGTTTGAATCATTACACTGACCTAAGTCGAGGTAACGTGGGATTTCCGTTCCAGGAACAGTTCCAAAATCAATGTCGTTGAAGCGGAATTTACCACAGGAAGAAGTGATGATTACGCAATCTTGAGGTAAGGACTCAGCCATTTCACGGAAGTAGTTTCCAGGTGTTCCTGGAGCGTCGCAACCAGCGATAACAAAGAACTGACGAATTTTACCTGCGCCAACAGCTTCAAGAATCTGAGGCGCTAGGCTCAAGATGATGTTGTAATGGTGACCTGTCATCAAGGTAGTATCAGCATCAAAACCAGTAACATCTGGTAAAGATAAGGTCTTTTCGATCAAAGCAGTAAAGTCGTCATTTTCAATTTTGTGGGCCTTTTCAACGCCTACAATCTTGTAACCAAAAAGTCTGTCGATGTAATCGCAATCATCTTTTGGTGGGATAATGCAGTTGGTGTTTACCACACAAGTACCTTGCCATTTAGAAAATAAAACATTTTGGTCGTGCCATGCACCACCGATGTTGCCTTTCAAGTGGCTATGCTTCTTCAATTCTGGGTAAGCATGAGCTGGTAACATTTCAGAGTGAGTGTAAATGTTGATTCCTTTGCCTGCTGTGGCAACAAGCAACTTCTCAAGCATATCTAAGTTGTGACCTGAAACCAAAATAGCCTTTCCTTCGGCTTTGTTTTGGCTTACCTGAACTGGTGCAGGTTGACCTAACTTGGCTACATGACCGCCACTGAGTAGATCCATACATTTAACACCAGCAGCACCAATCTTCATCAACTGGGCAATATGGTCGTCAAAAGTAAAGTTAACGTTGGTCATAGTGAAGTACAACGTCTCAGCTGTAACATCATCAATTTCTGATGTGTCTGCACCCATTTCTTTGGCGTGTTCACGGTAAGCAGCTAGGCCACGAAGACCGTAAACCATCATATCTTGTAGTTTAGCAATTGTAGCAGTTTTACCACAGGTACCGATATCTTTTCCTTTGGAGCCGCAACCATTCACGACGCTAAGCTCGCACTGGTTACAGAACATTTGTAATTCACTCATAATTATAAAAAATAAAAAAATTGTTAATTATTCACATGAATTGCAAAGATAAATTAAAAAAGGGGGCTGCTCAAGTAAAAAATGAAAAATCGGTTGTTTTTTCACAAAGTAAGAAGGCCCAAAAAAAAGAAATCTATAAGGGGCGGGGAGAGAGGCCTTTAAGAATGTAGGCCCGC
This sequence comes from uncultured bacterium, assembly GCA_965602905.1. Lineage (GTDB taxonomy): Bacteria > SAR324 > SAR324 > XYD2-FULL-50-16 > XYD2-FULL-50-16 > JASJGK01. Next base: position 16,401 of record CBFCZY010000014.1, read on the forward strand.
AAAGAGCAATTGAATCAGTTTGGAGGATTGCAGTTTAAGTTTCTCTAAAGCGGTGCCGCTCGGGATCAAGGTATGGGGTAAAACAAAGCCCCGCAAAGCCTGAAAAATCAGCATAGCCAATTGTTGTGGGTCACCAGGGCCGATCTCGCCTGTTTTCTGGCCCAGTTCAAGGATTTCTCTAATACAAGCCTGCTTTAAAGCCACATGTTCTGTCGGCAGTTCCTTACGCTTTTTAGAGATAAATTCCATCAGCTCAAAGAGGTGAATCTGATTGGAAAAGATATTATGGTTGTATTCTATAGTTTTATGGCAAAAATAAACTAGTTTCTCTTGGGCTGTTCCTTCCAGTTCTGTAGTCAGGACTTTAAGCTTTTTGGTATTTTCAATATGGCGTTTGACTACAGCCGCACCCATATCCCCTTTGCTTTCAAAAAAACGATACAAATTTGCAGGCGACATATCGCAGTCGGCGGCAATCTCGTTGACATTAGTTTTTTGAAATCCATACTGCATAAAGCGATTTTGCGCCGCTTCTAGGATCTGCAAACGTGTTTCTTCAGTTGGTTTGGGCATGGTATTTTTGTTGAATTTCACACAAGAATAGTCGAATTTAAGCCTCTTGGCAATGAGTAGCTTCTTCTGTAGGCTTGGGGTCAACAAAGACAACCAATGAGGAACTATGGATCAGGCGAAGGCAATTCTTTTTTATCTTGTACCAGTAATTTTTGTAATTATTGGAATCATTCATTTTTACTGGGCCTTTGGCGGTAAGAAGTTCCTTACATCGACCATTCCAGAAAAAAACGGGAAACCACTTTTTCTGCCTACCTTTACTATCACTGCTGCTGTGGGCTTGGCCTTTTTTGCCTTTGCTGTTGGAGTTTTGGCCTTTGGGGGCTTAGTGGCGCTTCCTGTTGAGTACCGAGTAATCCGCTTTAGTGTTTTGGTGATGTTGGCCCTGTTTTTTGGTCGCATGATTGGCGATTTTCAATATATCGGGCTTTTTAAAAAGGTGAAGGGCAGCCGCTTTAGTCACAATGATGACCTCTACTTCATTCCCTTTTGTGGGGTTTTAGCCATTATGCTTTCTGTTCTTTTGCGCCAGTAAAATTAAGGCTAGACCGTGGAAGGTTAAGATTACTGTCTGAACCTCTGCGTCTCTAAAATTATTTTCGAAATTCCCAGCAAACAGACTGCCCAGTAACCCTGCCGCAAGGCCTAGTTTTAGGCCAGCCTCTAGTTTATTTTCATGTCCTGCTTCTGAACGATCCTTTAGATAAGATCTAATTAGGAGAACAGGAATGGAAAGGAGCCAAAAGACCAGGGCTGCAAACCCGAAAAAACCAAAATTCACCCAAGACTGTAAATAGAGATTATGAACCCCAACAGAAGGTTTATGATGGAAGTTATATCTGTGGCTATGGGCCAAGTGGTGCTTGACTACAAAAAATTGCTTAAACTCAGGAATATGCTCTTCTTGATGGTGGTGGGTGAATTGATGTCGTTCTGAGACTGCCTCATAGTAGGGAGTCATTTCCTTATCGGTGCTGGCTCCAAAACCAAAGATGGGCCGATCTAAAATCATATCCACCCCTGCTTCCCACATATAAAGCCTGTCAATATTAGACTTTACACTCATAGCCGACGCCAATCTTTTGCCAACAGAAGTCTGTTTTAAGGTCTCAGAATCCTTTAAGCTAAACAGCCCAAATGCGGCCAAGAGGGCAAAAATTCCCAGAGCCAAGGCCCATTTTTTTGGCAGGCGAAAGATTGCAATCACCGCCAAAGTGACCACTAATCCCAGCCAAATACTGCGGCCATGACTGGCAAAAGCTGCCAGTAAATTCATCAAAGCCGCTATAATATAGTAGATTTGAAAGGGGCTTCTTTGTGAGGCGAGACCTAAAAATAGACCTGTTAAAAGTAGGCATACCCCACCAAAAGTTAGATGGTGAGAAAAGGCACCAACGGCAAGCCATGCCCCGGCGTGTTGTAGGTATTCAGCCTGTAGGCTGGCACTTCTAAGAAGGTCTAATCCCGTTTTATATTGCACTAGGGCGTAGATGCAAATGGCTATACTGCTACCAAGCAGCCATCTTAGTGCTTGGGGCAAATCCCTGTCTTTCAAGGCCCAAAAAACCGCAAAGGGCAGCAGGAATTTCCAGAATTTTTTAGTGTAGGCTAAGGAAAGAGCGGGGTCGCTACTGGCTAGGGCGCTGACAAAAAAAGCCAAAACAAAAACTAGAATCGCCTTTGCTAAAAAATTAAATTCAAAGGTGGTTTTTTTCTGGGCTAGGGCAATCAGAAAAAAAAGAATCAAAAAGGTGGCAGCAAAGTCGCCACCTGCAACAGATAAGGGAAGGGAAAGGAACAAAAGCCCCACCAAAACAGGGGGGGCCTTTGCTAAAAAGTTAGCCATAACAAACCTACGCTGGTTGTTGGTCTTCACGCATATGGCAGCTTTTGTATTTTTTTCCTGAACCACAGTGGCAAAGGTCATTTCGACCAGGTAGATTCTGCTTGTGAACAGGCATCTGCTTTGGCTCTGGAGGTGGCTCATTCAACTCTTTCATCACCTGCTGACTAGGGTTTGGAGCTGATTCATGAATCATTTCCATCGGTTGGTCGCTATGTTGAAAGTCAGCCGAAGGCTCAGCTACAATCTGCACATGGAAAAAGGCCTTGATACAATCAAGGTGAATTCTATCCATAAGGTCTTGGAACAATTCAAAACCTTCTCTCTTATATTCTGTAAGAGGGTTTTTCTGGGCATAACCTCGCATGCCGATTCCTTCTTTCAGGTGATCCATGCTTAAAAGATGGTCTTTCCAAAGGTTATCGGTAATTTCTAAAAGCACACGCTTAAGCAAGATGTCTTTGACTTCGCCAAAGTGTTCTGCCTTTTTGTCGTAAGAGGCTTTAACTTCTTTCATCAACCAAGAAAACAAATCTGTGTCACTTGGGGCTTCCGAAAGGCTACTGGTATCCCAGCCAATTTTTTCGTCAAAAATCGAAAATAATTCGTTGTGTAGGCCGTCAATATCCCATTCATCTAGGTGCTTGTCATCGCAAAATTTTGCGATTAGAGCGTCTACCTTATCTTCCATCATGGTAATGAAAACTTCCTCGCCGTCTCCACCTAAGATGTCTCTTCTCTGCTTGTAAATCACCTCTCTTTGTCGGTTCATTACATCATCATATTCTAGTAGATGCTTTCTAATATCAAAGTGGTAGGCTTCAACCTTCTTCTGGCTATTTTCAATGGCCTTGCTGATTAAAACATGCTCAATGGCTTCGTCTTCATCAATATTCAACTTGCCCATGAGGTTCGCAATTCGTTCGCCACCGAAGATTCGTAAAAGATCATCTTCTAGACTCAAGAAAAACCTACTTTCACCGGCGTCACCTTGACGGCCTGCACGGCCACGAAGTTGGTTATCCACACGTCTTGATTCGTTGCGCTCAGTGCCTAAGATGTACAAACCACCTGATTCTAATTCTTCGGTCCCAAGCTTAATATCTGTACCACGGCCAGCCATGTTAGTCGCAATAGTTACTGCGCCAGCTCGGCCTGCACCTGTGATAATTTCAGCTTCTTTATCGTGGTGTTTTGCGTTTAATACTGTGTGGGGAACCCCTGCCTTCTTGATCATCTTACTCAAATGCTCACTAGATTCAATGGAGGCGGTACCGACCAATACAGGTTGTTTTTTCTCGTGTAGCTCTTTAACTTTACTTACAATAGCTCGGTCCTTAGCCGCTTTGGTTTTGTAAATAACGTCGGCTTGGTCTTTTCTCGCTAAGGAAACATTGGTCGGCATCACTACCACACCAAGGCCATAAATCTTTCTAAATTCTTCCGCTTCTGTCTCGGCGGTACCTGTCATACCAGCCAATTTATCGTACTTTCTAAAGTAATTCTGGAAGGTAATGGAGGCTAAGGTTTGGTTTTCCTTTTCGATCTTTACATTTTCTTTCGCTTCTAAAGCTTGGTGAAGGCCTTCAGAAAAACGTCTGCCATCCATCAAGCGACCTGTGAACTCGTCAACAATAATCACCTTACCACCTTGCACAACATAATCAATGTCACGCTTAAAGATGTAATGGGCCTTTAGGGCTGAATTAACATGGTGCAGTATCTCAATATTTTCAAAATCATAAAGGTTGTCAGACTGCATTAAGGATTTAACCCTAAGCTGCATTTTCTCAACCCCTTGGTCGGTAAGTTGGATGTTGCGGCTCTTTTCTTCTAAGGTAAAATCACCAGCAATGATCAAATTCAGATCTTCTTGAGTGGCAAGCCAAGCTTTGGCTTCTTCCACGTTCATGTCGTGTTCTTTAGCAATCAGTTCTATACTAGGGTCATCAGAAACACGGTAGCCACGTACCAAACCGTAGAGTTCTTTGTTGATGATCAGGTAGTTTTCAGTGGAATCTTCGGCTGGGCCAGAGATAATCAAAGGCGTTCTCGCCTCATCAATCAAGATACTATCTACCTCATCGACAATTGCGAAGTGGTGCTCTCTTTGGGCGTAGTCTTCCAGATCGAATTTCATGTTGTCACGGAGGTAATCAAATCCAAATTCGTTATTGGTTCCGTAAGTAATGTCGCATCTGTAAGCTGCTCTTCTGTCAAAATCGTCAACAGAGTTGGTGATAACTCCCACGGTCATCCCAAGATAAGTGTAAACCTCACCCATCCAGTTTGCATCACGCTCGGCCAGATAGTCGTTCACGGTAATTAGGTGTACACCCTTGCCAGTTAAGGCATTTAGGTAAAGGGGCAGGGTAGAGGTTAGGGTTTTACCTTCACCTGTTTTCATCTCTGCAATTTGACCCTTATGTAGCGCGATGCCACCGAGTAGCTGTACATCGAAGTGTCTTTGTTCCAAAGAGTTTTGGGCGGCACGCCTGACCAAAGCAAAGGCTTCAGGTAAAAGGCTGTCTAAAGATTCACCCTTTTGGTAGCGCTCTTTGTATTCTTCTGTCTTAGCCTTGCAATCGGCCTCGGTTAAATTTTCAAACTGTGGCTCTATCTCGTTGATTTTATTCACAAGGCTTAAGTATTTTTTAAGCTCTTTATCGCTGTGTGAACCAAAGAGTGTTTTTTTTAAATAACCGATCATAAGTCGTTAGTAGTCGTGGGTTAACAATAATCCCTTTACTCTATCAAACCCCCACAAATTTGCAAAGGGGCTTTGGTTTTTGATGGTTTTTATTTAATGGGGTTCTTTTTAGCTCTTTTACAACACCTTAAAAAAAATCCACTACTACTTTTTCTTGATGGTGATACAAAAGGTGCTCTTATCATGGGATGCTTCATAATGACCATCACCTGTGTAGTTATCATTATTGATAAGAATTAATTTGGATTTTGCAACGCCCATAACAAAGTCTCCTTCCTCTTTAAAACACAAATCAACTTGCTCCCCTTGGAGCATCGTTGAAATCTGTAAAAAACCAGTGTAAATGGATTCTGATTTCAGAGGCTCTGATTCAGAGTAATATTTATAAAATATAGAATATGTACTTAGGCCAACAAAGGGTTGCGGGACCTCAAAATTATATTCTACTCTTGCAAAAGAAACAGAGTTGATCACTTTTTCCTCATTCCACTGAGTAATTTTAAAACTTCCTAATAATTGAATGTCTTTCATAATAAATCTCCTAAAACAATAAAGTTAATAGCAAAAGCGAAACTTTGATTGAATAAATACGACAAAGAGAGTCAATGGCCAACGTTGTAATCCATCATCTGCAAAACCAAACAATTGAAACGGTTTCTGCAAAACAGTCTGAGCACTTTGAATATTTCTGGAAGGTTTCTTGGGATATTCCAAAGGGGCAGGAGCAAATACAAGAACTTCTGACCGAGCCTAAGGCGGATTTATTTATCGAACAGGAAAGTCAACATTGGCAACTTTCACAAATTAGAACTGTTAAGTTTAAAATTAACCTCAAAGGCAAAAGCTCAGTTTTTGGGATCAAGTTACAGCCTGCAACTGAGTCAATCTTTTTGAACCAACTCCTTTTACTTCCACTCATCGATTTCCAAAAAGACTTCAGCAAAAATGTCGCAATAATAGAGGAGTATTTACTCAAAACTCTGCCTGTTTGCTCGAAGGAAATGAAGCTGGTAAATAGCATCATTAAAGCAGTCAGCCAAAAACCTAGCCTCACATTGAGTCAAATCCAAGAGCAATTTAACTTAGACTCCCGAAAATTACAGAGGCTTTTTCAAAAACACCTTGGCCTTAGGCTAAAATGGATTTTGTGTCGCTACCGAACCTTAGAGGCGATTCAGCAATCCAAAGTGAAAGAGTTTGGTTGGGCTGAGATTTCACAAAATTTAGGATACAGCGACCAAGCCCACTTTATTCGTGATTTCAAAAGAAACTGCGGCTTAACTCCACAAGAGTATTTTAACCTATACCAGAAGGGATTGAGTACTTAGAATTAAACTAGTGTAGCCTTTACTCAAACTATTTATGCTCTTCTTTCCCCAGATACTTCACGCATTTAATGTGATTCTGCCAAACATACTATCATATATATGGAAAAAATAACCCAGATTCAGAGTATCTTTAAACATTGATGCTCTCAAAAAGGGAGAGAAAGAAACCATACTTTAGAATTTAGTGAAGAGTGAGTTTGCGAACATGGTCTAAAGTTCTAAACCCAAGGAAAAAAGCCTGCGGCTTTCGCCCTCATGCATAAGCCATAAATGGCATAAGGAAACTTAATCGCTCTGCGATTAACGCTAATGCGAAAGGTTGGGGGAAGTTTCGCATTAAATAAAATTTGACTTTTAAGGAATCTATCCTTTATAATTAAGCAAAAATTTAGTTTAATCGATAGGAGATTTTTAAAAATGACCATAACCTTAGTATCAACAGCAATTTTTGATTTAACCATTGCAGCAATCCACCTTGGATTTTGGAAGTTATTTCACTGGCAGAGCCAATTGGAAAAATTGCACTTCATTAATAAAGGCGCCATGCAGGTAATGAATGTTGCCTTGATAACCTTTTTTTCTATGATCGCCTACCTACTGCTTAGCTTCCCAGATGAAGTACTAACAACCAACTTGGGCCGTGCTTTACTGGGTGGGGTCGCCATCATGTGGGGGATTCGCACCTTGGGGCAAGTGGTGTTTTTTCCTAAAGAAAGTAAGCTTTCTTGGGCGCTCTTTGTGGTGTGTCTTGGCGGAACTTTTTTACATACAATGCCCTTACTTGCGGCCTAAATAACTTAGACAGGAGAGAAAAATGAAGATTTCAAAAAAAGAACAAGAAAAAGTAAGAGCTAAGATTATCGTGGCCTTTGTTTCTCTGGTTGGGGAAAAGGGGTTCCGCAAAACCACCATGGGCGGCGTTGCAAAAAAGGCGGACATTGGAGGCTCGACCATTTACAATTATTTTAAATCGAAAGACCAAATTCTATTTGCCCAAGTGAACACCATGCTTTTAGAGGCCATAACCACCTTTAATCAGGTCAAAGATCCTGAGAGTTACAACCTGCAAGAACGCCTGCAACTCTACTTTGATATTGTTTTAGAGCGTTACGCCGAAGACAGAGAATTTATCATTGAAGCGAACGAGCAAATCAGCTTGACCCCCTTTTCTTTTGTTCGGGAAATCCAAGAGCTAAAAGACACCTTTGGTGGGCCGATCCACGACGCCCTAGAGGCCGCTATTAAATCAGGTGAGATCCCCAACCCGCCGATGCAGTCCTTTATTGAATCTCTGATTGGCGACTATTTTTCAGGGCTAGTTTATTACTGGGCAAAGGATGATTCGAAAGACTATCTAAAGTCGGTGCAACTTTCTGACTTGAGTCTAAATTTTGGGGTGAGCCTGCTAAAAAGCGGGGCCTTAAACAAGGGGTTGGACCTATTACAGTTTCTATTTAAACGCCATCTAACCGATTTTGCAGGGATGATGAACCATCTGAACTTGGGAGCCAGCCACGATTGCGATTGCCATAAGGGGAAAAAATGAAGGGCACAAAAATCCCCAAATCAAAACTCCACCGTGGCAGTAAGGTGGGCATGACGGCTATGGCCGTAGGGGTAAGTGAGGCCAAGCTGAGGTTAAAGCGGGGGCTCGGTATGGGGAGCCAGCTTGCAGAAGACACCACCAGAGAGGCCCAAGCGGAAAAGATTTTTAAAACCTTAGCTAGTTTACGTGGGAGCGCTCTCAAGGCGGCGCAGATCTTGGCTCAGGCTTCGGACTTCGTACCAGAACAGTACCAAAAGATTTTAGGCCAGTCTTACAACCAAGCGCCAGCGCTCAATCGAGCCATTGTCCGTAAGGTGTTTATGGCCGAATTGGGCAAAGCCCCTGAAGATTGTTTTGACGAATTTGACTCTCAGGCTTTTGCGGCAGCCAGCTTGGGGCAGGTGCACAATGCTACCTTTGGTGGGAAAAACTGGGCTGTGAAAATCCAATACCCCGGCATTGCAGATACCCTAGACGGTGATTTAAATCTGATTAAATCGCTTTTAAAACCCATGACCTCCTTGGATAATTTGCAGCCTCTTTTAGACGAGGTTCATGAGCATTTTATTTTAGAGACAGACTATAAAAATGAGCTGCAAGAGCTGCTTTATTTTAAGGGGCAGCTTAAGGAATCCTTGGTTCAGATTGCAGAACCTTTGAGAGAATTTTCCACAGAGCGAATCTTAGTTACACAAAAATTAGAGGGCCTGCATTTAGATGACTGGCTGAAAACAGACCCCACCCAAGAACAGCGAAACCATATGGGGCAGCTTCTATTGGATATGTGGGAATATGGGGTGATGCATTTAGAGAGACTCCACGCCGACCCCAACCCCGGGAATTTCTTATTTCTACCCGATGGCAGGCTCGGCCTGATTGATTTTGGCTGTGTTAAGCATTACCAGCCAGGATTTAAGGTTAAGTACAGGGCCTTTTTAGAGGCGCTTCTTACAGAAGACCTTAAAAAAATCAGGCCTGCCTTAGCTGGCGTTGGTTTGGTTTACAAGGATGACCCTGAATCCAATGATTTTTTGCTCGCTATGACGAAGTGGCACATCAAACCCTTAAAGCAGAAGACCTTTGATTTTAATAGTTACCATGGCTACATTAAGGAAGGTGCTTACTTGATGCATAAGTTGCACGACCATTGCCCCCAGATGAGCAAGGATTTTGTCTTTACCGATCGGACTTGGTTGGGCATTTATCGTATTTTAGAAACCATGGGAGCCACTGTGAGTATGGATATTAACCGTAAACTTCTTTGGTCTTAAGGGAGGTAATGGTATTTAGTTGCCGAGGCTATAGTTTTTTGGGTCGCCCAAATAACCTCGGTTTAGTCTTCTAGCAGAGCATTTTTCGCGGCGGCACCCATGATTTCATCGGCGAGGTCACGAGTGAGGTCGCCCATCGTATCTAGAGCAGCTTTCAGGGCCAAAGGGCTGTCGCCTTCTGCGCAGTCGGCAAGGACAATACGGTGCTCGGTCAGAGCTTTGAATTCTTCAGGGCTTAAGATCTCTTCTGTTTGTTTCCAGGCCTTTTTTAAGCCTGTCTCGATAAGCAAGGCCTTGGCTCTAAATTCTACTAAATTTCGATCACTAAAGTCGGCCTCGGCAAATTCAAAGGAGTCACGAATCATCTGGCTGACTTCGGAACGTTTTAAACCATGAGAAGGCACAACATCAATTTGGGCCTCTTTTCCTGAGCGTAATTCTTTAGCTGTTACTGTCAGCAAGCCACTGGCATCCACCATAAAAGTCACTTCAACCCGAGGCAGGCCTGCTGGCATGGGTGGAATGCCCTTTAAGGTAAACTGGCCCAGTTTACGGCAATCCTTAACAAATTCCCGCTCTCCCTGGAAGATACCTAAGACTATGCCCGTCTGGTTATCAACAGAGGTAGAAAATTCTTCCGTCACCTTGGCGGGGATAGAAGCATTTTTCATGATCATTTTATTAAAGGCACCGCCCATGGTTTCCAGCCCTAAAGACAAGGGGATGACATCCATGAGTAAAAAGTCCCTAGCACCACCGCTGAGCAAGTGGGCCTGCCTGCCTGCGCCTAAGGCGACAACTTGGTCGGGGTTGAGCCGAATATGAGGGTCGAGGCTAAAGTATTCACCGACCATTTTCCGCACTAAGGGGATGCGGCTGGAGCCACCGACTAAAACCACTTCTTTAATATCGCTGGGCTTTAGCTTAGCAGCCAGTAGGGCCTGCTGGATATGATCTATGGTCTTTTGTACCACCGATAAGATAGCGGCATCAAATTCTTCTCGCTTTAGAGTAAACTGGATTTCACGGGCGCCAATTTGAGCGGTTTTTTTGATTTCTAACTCAGTGGTCAATTCAATTTTAATCTCTTCGGCCAGCTTTTTTAAGCTTTGTAATTCTGTTGGATCGGGCTCAGTGAGCTCTAATTTTTTCTGGAGCATTTCCATGATCACAAAATCCAGATCGTCACCGCCCAAATGGGTATCACCGTGGGTAGAAAGCACTTTGAAAAGTTTGCCTTTAAGCTCTAAAATAGAGACATCAAAGGTCCCGCCACCAAAATCGTAGATGGCAACCTTACCTTCTGCCTTTTCCTCCAAACCATAGGCCAAAGCTGCGGCCGTTGGCTCGTTGATGATGCGAATTACCTCTAAGCCAGCTAAATTTGCGGCGTCTCGGGTTGCTTGTCTTTGGCCATCATCAAAATAGGCAGGTACTGTAATTACAGCTTTTTTCACTTCTGCTTTTTTACCGTCAGTACCTAAAACCTCTTCTGCCCGTTCCTTGATTTCTCTCAAGATTATAGCGCTCAATTCTTCTGGCGTTTTTTGGGCCTGCCCCAGAGTCAAGTTATCTTGGGATCCCTTTTGTACAGAGTAGGGTAAATGGCTAAGGTCATCTTGGATGTCGTCCAAGCCACGGCCCATAAAGCGTTTGAAACTGTAGAAGGTATTATTGGGGTTGGTCAGACGTTTGTTTAGAGCCTCTGTGCCAATTAGCAGATCTTCCCCTTCCAGGCCCACAACAGACGGTATGGCAGTGGTGGTTGCATCAGATTCCACAACTTCTAAACCACGCTCGCCAACGTAGGCGGCCATTGAGTTTGTTGTGCCTAGGTCAATGCCTATAACAATTTCTTTTAGAGCTTCGTTCATACCGTCAATTCTCCAATCCTACTGGCTAGAGTGAGGATGTATTTAAGCTTTGCTAGCTCTTGTTCAATGGTGTCTATGATATCTAAATCATTAGGATTTTTCATCAATTTTGGAAATTCGCCTGTCAAAAGAGCTTCACTATTTACCAAGTAGGTAATCACTTGGGTTTTGATCCCTTCCATATCTGCCTCTGCTCTTTGCAGCTCGTCTAGGTCTTCTTGCAGATCAAACATCTTACAAATATATTCCTGTGGCGGGTGGCCCAAACGGACGGCATCTTTTTTCAGCAATCCAAGTAGATATTTTCCCCGTTCAAAGGGGTTCTCTAGGCAGTCTTTTGCTTGGTGGAGTAAGGCTGTATGGGCAAGACTGAGGTCTTTGTCTCTCTGGGCTGCTTGCTCAAAAAAGTCGGGGTGGAGGTTTAAGATCAACTCATCAAAAAAGTTATGGAGCGCGTCGAAGTCCACATCAAAACTCCGAGGGAGATTGAAGAGGGAAAAATAGTCGGCGTCGGTCTCTAACTGCTGGATGCGGTCGCAGGCGCTACAATAGAGACTCGATTGTAGAGTGCAATCACAGGATTCACAGCAGGCATGATCATTATGTTCGTGAGAATGATCATGACTGTGTTTATGAGACTGCTGATGAGGTTGGTCTTGGCTCATGACTTTTCTGGTCTTAGGCTATAGGGTTAAGCTTAAATAAAGCTGGCCTCTTTTGGTGTAAAACTAGTTCCACAACCGCAGGCTGCATTGGCCAAGGGGTTTTCAAATTTAAAACCTCTGTCCATTAAGCCAGTATTAAAACTCACTTTGGTGCCATCAATATAGAGCAAAGATTTTTTGTCTACAAATACAGGGATCTCGCCAGAAATAAAGGTTTCGTCAAACTCGTCTGCCTTGTCGGCAAAGTCAAAAACATAGGTAAAGCCTGCGCAACCGCCGCCTTTGATACCTAAGCGTAAGCCTGTGCCTGCTGGTAGTTTATTATCAACAATTACACGCTTGATTTCTGAAATCGCACTTTCTTCTAAAGTCACAGCCATTTTAGTACTCCTATTTTCGATCTTGGTAGTTTTTCACAGCAGCTTTAATTGCATCTTCTGCAAGTACAGAGCAGTGAATTTTAACGGGTGGCAAGTCTAACTCTTCAGCAATATCACTATTGGTGATGGCGCCTGCTTCTTCTAGGGTCTTTCCTTTAATCCATTCTGTGGCAAGGCTACTGCTGGCAATTGCGGAGCCACAACCGAAGGTTTTGAACTTAGCATCTACAATTTTACCGTCTTCTACCTTAACTTGCAACTTCATAACGTCGCCGCATTCCGGTGCTCCAACAATGCCTGTGCCTACAGACTCATCGTCTTTATCAAAGCCGCCAACATTTCGAGGCTGGCTGTAATGGTCAATTACTTTATCGCTGTACATAATAGTCTCCTTTGTAAGGCTTAATGCCCTGTCCATTGAATAGAATTAATATCAATCCCTTCTTTTGCCATTTCATAAAGTGGGGACATCTCTCTGAGTTTGTTCACCACAGTAGTTAATTTGTTAATTGTCTCATCTAGCTCGGCGTCAGTTGTAAAGCGGCCTAGGGAGAAACGAATAGAGCAGTGAGCAAGATCGTCGCCAACGCCTAATGCACGAAGTACATAACTGGGTTCTAAACTGGCTGAGGTGCAAGCTGAGCCTGAACTGACAGCAATATTTTCCATACCCATCATTAGGCTTTCCCCTTCAACATAAGCAAAACTTAAGTTTACTGTGCCTGGCAAGCGTTCGGTTTCATGACCGTTCAAGTAGACAAAATCCATGGTATCTTTGATTTTGTTGTGGAGTCGGTCTCTCAACTCTTGTAATTTTTTCGCCTCAGATTCCATTTCCTCTTGGGCAATCTTGCAAGCGGCACCAAAACCCACAATGGAAGGTACATTTAAGGTTCCAGACCTCATGCCTCTTTCGTGTCCGCCACCGTGCATCATAGGTGCAAGGCGAACCCTAGGCTTTCTGCGTCTTACGTATAAGGCACCAATTCCTTTGGGCCCATACATTTTGTGTGCAGAAAGAGACAAGATATCAATGTTCATATCATCGACATCTAAGGGAATTTTCCCAGCTGCTTGGGTCGCATCCGTGTGGAACAAAACGCCATGTTTGCGGGTGAGCTCACCAATTTTTTTCAAGGGATGGACGGTACCAATCTCATTATTTGCAGCCATCAAGCTAACTAATATTGTATCTTCTCTAATGGTTGCTTCTAGTTCAGCCATGTCGATCATTCCAGCCTTATCCACCTTTAAAAAGGTAACTTCAAAACCTTTGTTTTCTAGGTAGTGGGCAGGGTCTAAAATAGCCTTGTGTTCGGTTACGCAAGTAATAATATGCTTGCCCTTATCGGCGTACATTTCAGCGACACCGAGCAGAGCTAAGTTGTCTGATTCCGTTGCACCTGAGGTAAAGATAATCTCTTTGGAGCTGGCTCCAAGTAGGTCTGCAATCTCTTGCCTTCCTTGGATCACGGCCTGTTCGGCTTTCCAACCAAAAGAGTGGGCCTTACTGGCAGCATTGCCGTAGATCTCACTAAAATAGGGAAGCATTTTTTCCAGTACCCTAGGGTCAACAGGGGTGGTCGCTGCATAGTCTAAATAAATGGGTTCGCTCATTTTATACCTTAAAGTGTAAATCCTTTGATGTTTTGGTGCTGGGCAATATCTGCCAAGCTTAGGCCGTCCATAAAGCCTTTAATTTTTTTGTTGATCATCAACATGGGCTTCATTGCTGGGCAATTGGGGGCGGCGTTGCATTCTTTTTCTTTGGATGCACAATCAGAAAAACCACTTCCCACCTCGAAGATCATAATGACTTCGCCAACTGAAATTTCATCAGGGCGTTTATTTAAAGAGTAACCGCCAAGGCTGCCTCTGGTGCTGCTGACGATTTGTGCATTTGCCAAGCACTTTAATACATTGGCTAGCATTTGAGCCGAAAGATCATAAGTACCAGCAATTTCTTTGGCGCTGGCAGGCTTAGAAGTACTTAACAAGTGGCTTAAGGCAACCAGGGCATAATCTGCTTTTTTTGAGATTTTTAACATTACTATTAGCTACCTTAAAATATATCTAATTTGTTTGGCCCAACTTGCCTGAAAAGCTACTTTGCCCCATAATAGGCTCAAGTAACCAATTCCTTGTCTCTATGTGGATATAGTACCACTTTAGTACTATATGTCAATCCTTGAATAGAGAAAAACTAAGTTTTTATATTAAAATCTATGAAAAAGATTATTGTCGCAGAAGCCCAGGGCTTTTGCTGGGGTGTGCGCAGAGCACTGGAAATTGTTGAAGACCAAGGGCCAGTATCCATCTTGGGAGACCTGATTCACAACAAGCAGGTGGTTAAGACCCTAGAAGCTAAGGGTAAATTTGTGATCCACGAGGTAAAGCCTGAGGAAAAAAACCCAGTTGTAATTACGGCCCACGGAACGACGACAGAAAATATAGACCTGATCAACAGCCTAGAAAAACCCTTGCTTGATACCACCTGCCCCCTTGTGGCTACTATTTACGATGAAGGGAAAAAGCTAGAAGAAGCAGGCTGCCAGATCTTGATTATTGGTGATAAAAACCATGTTGAAGTAAAGGGTATAGCCAGTAGAATGCACCAACCTTTAATTGCCAATGATGAAGCAGAACTAGAAGCATTAACTTTACCAGATAAATTAGGGATCATTTGCCAAAGTACCTTCTCACCAAAAAAATTCGACGTGATGGTCGAACAGGTATGTATCCGAATTGAAGAAGTAATAGTGAAAAACACCATTTGCCACCCTACTAAAAGGCGGCAATTGGCAGCGGAAAGACTGGTAAAGCAGGTTGATATTATGATCGTAATTGGTGGTTTTCACTCTTCCAATACAAAAAAGCTGGCAGCCCTAGCGGAACAGTACGTAGAGACTCACCATGTAGAAACAGATGAGGACATTGAAGAAAGCTGGTTTGAAGGAAAAAACGAAATTGGCATCACAGCTGGAGCCAGTACGGCAGATTGGATTATCAATGCAGTTGTACAAAAAATCGCTAGCTTTGAAGAAGGCACACTTATTGAACTAAAAGACCAAGAGGCAGAAATTTCGACAAGTTAATGGAATGAACAGAGCTACCAAAAAAATTACAATTCTTATTATGGGCCTAATCCTTGTTTTAACTAGTTTATCTAGTTGCAAGGACACAAAAGCAACCCACGCCGCTGGTTTGCTTGAGACCTGTAAAACCCTCAGTGACCAAGAAAACTGGGCTGAAGCCGTAACGGCTTGCGCCCTAGTTGACAATGATGAGGGGAGGCACCTGACGGCTCAGGCCTATATGGGCCTTGCAGACCTTTCCTTATTTTCTGTGATCTCAGGCCTAGCCTCGGCTAGCGACCCCATGACCCTGATTTTAGGTAAGATTCCTTCCACAGATGCCAAGGCTGCAAACTATAAAAAAGCCCTACAAATCATCATGGATGATATTGTAGTTAAGACAGATACCAATTATCTAGAGGCGTTACTTTTGTCCTCTATGCTTGTTTATAAGGAACTTTCTACCCTATTTTCATTAACAGTCGTTGATGGCACAGTTAACAACTGCGCTAGTGGTGGCAGTTTAGAAGCTTGTTCCTTTACCTTTACTATTGCAGAAACCTCAGGTTACGCCGCAGGCATCATTTTTGGGGGCCTCGGGGCAAACTTTTACAATGGCATTTGCCAAGACCCTGATTCGGCTGTTTCCATTGCGACCAACACACCTTTAGTCCATGTCATTGCCAATACCATTACCAGTCTGAGCCTCACTACAGATATTTCTTATGATTTGAGTGTCGATGGCTGCACCATTCAAGCAGGTAGCGCCATGGCCTATAATAAATTGGCAGGCGAAGGCATAACAGGTTTTGCTGATCTGGCAGACTCTCTGACTCCGTTAAAAATATATGCTGCAATTGATAAAGGGGTTAACTTTTCCCAGACCGTTAGTGATCTAACAAACAGTATTCAGATTTGTAATAGTGGCTTTGTCGAGCCGCCTGTTGCAGGTGACGGTATTATTAACGATTGCGAGATCTTAGGTTATCTCAGTCCACCAGCCAATTAGGATTGAGAATGAAAAAACTACTTCTATTACTAATAGCATTATTTATTACCTCGGTTACTTCTGCAGGGGAGATTCGTAGGCTCGGGGAAGATTACCGTGCAAAGGCCATGGGTAACACAGGTATTGTTACGGCCACCAGTTCTACGGCCCTTTTTTACAACCCTGCTACCCTGTCTAATATCTTCACTTGGTGGATTGATACTCCCATGATGGAGCTTACCTATAGTGATGACTCGAAAGACCTCTATGATATGGCAAAAAATGGTGGTTTTGCTCTAACGACACAGCAGGATCAATTTGACTTTATGGGCAGCTACATTGGCAAAAATCCCTATATCAAGTTTACTACAGGAACCAACGCCGTTGTTAATATCTCTGAGCGAGGCCTGACCATCGCTGGTAATTATACCTATGAAGCTGTGCTAGATATTAAAGTTAGAAACCCCAGCATGCCTGAAATTTCCACCTTTATTCGGCTAGATCACGTAAGGCAATATGGGATGTCTGTTCCCATTGGCATTGGCCAGTGGATTATCGGCGTTACCTATAAAACAATCCAAAGAAATGAGTTGGATTTTACCTATAGTATGTCTGACGCTTTAGACAAAAAAGACTTCCCAACCTTAGAGAGCGCAGGCACTTCTGGCATAGGTAAGGGTTATGATTTGGGCTTTTTATATCGCCAAAACTCAGCCAGTCGTTTGATGTTTGGCGGGGTTTACCGCAAGGGAATCGACTTGGGTGACTCTACCCCAATCCCCGAAGAATATGCCTTGGGTCTAGGGATGGTTCATCAATTTGGAATCTTCCGCTGGATTGGAGCCTTGGATTTTAGAGATTTAACCTTCAAGGGCGCCTCTACTGGCGATAAATCGATCAACCGTAGAACTCATTGGGGCTCAGAATTAGGCATCTTCCCTCTTTCTAAAAGTAGAAGTTGGATTTCCATTAGAAACGGTTTTTCTCAAGGGAATTACAGCACAGGTGCCGAAATTAGCTTTTGGCGAGCCATGGTTTTAGGCGGCACTAGATACATTGAAGAAACAGGTGAGTATGCAGGTCAAAACCCTTCTAACCGTACAGTTCTTTATTTCAGTCTGGGCTTCTAGTCATTTTGCGTGGACATTTTCCATTTTTTTTATTAAATTAGTTAGATTGCGTAAAAGCAAAATAATTTTTTTTCGACACTTGGCAGGGCATTCTGGCCCCAAGGTGTCATTTTTTAATCGTTATCAAATAGGGCTTTCATATGAATGCAGTTTTAGTAACAACAGATACAAATAGACCAGCTTACAAAGTAGCTGATTTATCTTTGGCCGAATATGGCAGAAAAGAACTGCGACTTGCAGAACAAGAAATGCCAGGCCTAATGGAGCTAAGAAAGCGCTTCGGTCAAACTAAGCCTCTTAAGGGCCAAAAGGTTATGGGAAGTCTTCATATGACTGTGCAAACAGCTGTATTGATCGAAACTCTAACTGATTTGGGCGCTGATGTAAGATGGGTTTCCTGTAACATCTTCTCTACTCAAGATCACGCTGCTGCGGCAATTGTTGTTGGAAAAGGTACCCCAGAAGCACCAACAGGAACACCTGTTTATGCTTGGAAGGGCGAGACTTTAGAAGAATACTGGTGGTGTACTGAGCAGGCTTTAATGTGGCCTGACGGTAGCGGACCTGACATGATTGTTGATGACGGTGGCGATTCTACTTTATTGGTTCATAAGGGCCTAGAGTGGGAAAAAGCTGGTAAAGTTCCAACTCCTACAGATAAAGACTCAGAAGAATATTCTGTAATCTTGGAAACTGCTGCTAGAATTTTAAAAGAAGATCCAACTCGTTGGAGCAGAATTAGCCCGAACATTAAAGGTGTTTCTGAAGAAACAACTACTGGTGTTCACAGACTTTACCAAATGGAAGCTTCTGGTGAGTTGATGTTCCCTTGTATTAACGTGAATGATTCTGTGACTAAGTCTAAGTTTGATAACGTTTACGGATGTCGTCACTCTTTACCTGATGGTCTAAACAGAGCAACTGACGTTATGTTAGGCGGAAAGATTGCTGTTGTGTGTGGTTACGGTGATGTTGGTAAGGGTTCAGCTCAGTCTTTACGTGCCCAAGGTTGCAGGACTATAATAACTGAAATTGATCCAATTTGTGCTTTGCAAGCTGCAATGGAAGGTTACGAAGTTAAGACTTTGGAAGAAGTTGTTGATTATGCTGACCTTTTTGTTACTACAACTGGTAACTTCAATGTAATCCGCTTAGAGCACATGGAAAAAATGAAGGACAAGGCAATCGTTGGTAACATCGGTCACTTTGATAACGAAATTGACATGGCCGCACTTGCTAAGGTTTCTGGCATTGAACGCATTAACATTAAGCCACAGTACGACGAATGGAAATTCCCAGATGGTCACTCCGTGATGATCTTGGCTGAAGGCCGCTTGTTGAACCTAGGTTGTGCAACAGGTCACCCATCTTTTGTAATGTCTGCTTCATTTACTAACCAAGTTCTAGCTCAGTTAGACATCTTGGAAAATGGTGCTAATTACGAAAATAAGGTTTATACTTTATCTAAGAAGTTAGACGAAGAAGTCGCAAGATTACACCTAGATAAATTAGGTGTGAAATTGACAGTATTAAGTAAGGAACAGTCAGAATACTTGGATATCCCAGTAGATGGCCCTTACAAGCCTGATCATTACCGCTATTAATAACTACGCAACAGGCAGCCTAGCGGCTTGAGCCCCGTTTTTAAAAAGAAAATTAAGGCCCTATGAATTATATCAATTCATGGGGCTTTTTTTTTAGAAGGTTATTCTGGCTTATGACAGACAGCTTCAATGTTGTTCCCATCAGGGTCAAAAACAAATCCACCGTAATAGTTTTCGTGGTATTTTTCCCTCAAACCAGGTGCGCCCTTATCCTTTCCCCCCGCTTTCATTGCGGCATTGTAAAAGTCATCTACTTTGGCCCGAGTCTGGGCTGCAAAGGCGATGTGGCATTGGCCAATTTTCTCTCCTTCCTTTGGGGTCCCAATCCAAAAAACCCTCTTTCCGTCATGTTCAAAACCACATCCCCAACCTTGGTACTCTTGGCCTAATCTATAGCCTAAAGGCTGCAAAGCTTTTATATAAAAAGCCTTGGATTTTTCCACATTACTGACCTTGATGATTAAATGATCGATCATATCGACTCCTAAATTTTGATTCTTACTATTATCTTAAACTTTTTGGGCGCCTGTCAAATTTTCTTTTTATAGTACTTTTTAGCTTTGTAACCTAGGGGACATATTCTCCCTACTTTTGTCCCTTGGATTTCTGGATTTAGGTGATAGATTAGAAATAGTATTTTACTAAGAGCAAATGCAATGGCTGAAATAGCAGATAAAAACTCTAAGTTTTCAGGATTGATTTTTTTGCATCTTAGGGATAATTAATCAAAAATGTTTAATTTTTAGTAGAGGGAAAAATGTCAGTCAAAATAATTACCTTTGATTTAATGCAAGAAGGGAAAGAAGAAATCCATAAAGTTTTAGTAGAGCGACTCAAGAAGCTAAAGGCCCAAAAGTTTTCTGACTTTGCCTGGACAGTTTATGCCGAAATGAATTCTGAAGGTCTTTGCGATCAACTTTCTAAGGGTCTAATTACTGAGGATTATATCTTTGTCGGTGAGCTATCGGGAGAAATTGGCTGCCAAGCGCCCAACAAGATTAATACTTGGCTCAAGAAAAATATCGACAAAGCCTATGATCGTAGAGAACGCCTCAAATGACAGTTCATATCGTTACCTACTTCATGCATGATGATGCTGATCGTGCAGAGCTGCGAAAAGAGATAACAGATCTTGACCATCTTAAACTTTCTGGTTCTTCCTATTTGGTCGACTCAGATTATACAACAGAGGATCTATTTGATTTATTGTACGAATATATTGTCGACGAAGAAGATAACCTCTTTGTGGCAGAGGTGATCGACCCTGAGTGGAATGCGAGTAACCCAGATGAGGACGAGTGGTTAGAGGATACCTTTCTTGAGCCTTAATCATCCAAGAATTTGGGGATAAAGAACAAAAAAGCTTTTGATTGGTTCTGTGAATGGCGTTAGCTTTATATGTCTAACCCACAAAAATCAATTCAACTCGAATGCCGCTCGGTTCTAGGACCATGCAGTGTTGGGCAGGGCCGCCTCTGAGTAATTCAGGGGCGAATTCCACCGTGACACCTGGGTGATTTGCCGCTTGGGCAAAGGCTTTATCTAACGCCTCTAGGCTGGCAACCTTAAAAGCCACATGATGTAGGCCAATATTTTTTTTGCGGTCAAAGTCTGACGCCTTGGGGTCCACCTGCCAAAGTGTGACCATGTTACTTCCGTCAGTGACAAAAATCGAAGGGTAAGACCTGTCTCTTTTTACAAGGGTAAAGTCTAGGGCATGGATGAAAAAATTGGACGAATCTTCCAGTTTTTTCACGGCCAAACCGAGGTGGTGGATTCCTTCGGTTAAGGTCATTGATTGTCTGAGTTAGACTCATCATTTTCTAACTTGGTCGAGCGATATTGATTCAGTCGCTTTTTTAGAAAGGGAGTCTTATTGGTTACACCCTTGGCAAAGGAATGGAGTTTAGGGAAGGTTTTAATAGCGAACCACGTTGTCATCAAGGCCAGTTGTGCTCGTGGGATTTGTCCTTTAAAAACAAAGGCATTGAAGGTGATATACTCATAGTAAATCCGCCAGCCAGGGAAGCCTGGCAAGTTTAAATAGGCGCGGCTTCGCTCGGCTTTAGAACCAATGGTAGTAGGGTCAAAAAGCTCTAGTCTTAAGGCCTCATCATACAAAACAGTACCGGGGTAAGGGTAGAAAATTCCAAGGTAGGCCCGAGTTGGCTTGCAGCTACGTGTAACCTCTTTGGTCTCTAAAAAGTCCTTAACCCTCTCTTGGGGCAGGCCAATGAGCACAAAAACATTTCTTTCAATTCCATATTCGGCAGCTAAGGTTGAAAAAAGCACCAGCTCTTCATTAGAATACTTAGGCCTGAGCAACACCTCTTGGCGCATTCGCTCGGAACCCGATTCTAAACCAAAATTGATAAATTTAAAATTCGCCTTTTTCATGGCCAGAAGCATAGAGCGGCAGGTTTCCTCATCCTTCACCAATTTAGAGGTGACAGTCATGTTGATGCCAAAGGAAATGGGGGTTTCACGCAGGCCATTAAATTTTTCTAAAGTCTCGCAAAGTTCCCGTAAGTACTTGGGGAAGGCTCCAATGGTCTCAATCTCTAAATAAACATCCTTTAAAGTGGGGCTTTGGTCGCAGATTTCACGGAGTTCCTCCATTACATTTTCAATGGAACGAATCCTAACAAATTTCCCCTTGGCCAGATCTTTTAGCGCGTGATTGGAACAGTAGGTACACTTAAAAGGGCAACCTCGACCGAGTAAAATAACGGCTGAAGCATTGGGGTTTTGAATCCACTGCGCCCATTGCTCACGTTGGATAAAGGGGAGTTCGTCTAAGTCTTGGTCAAAGGCTCTTGTTGGATTTTTTTTAATCCCACCTTCATGCTTGATCCAAAAATTATGAACTGTCAGGGGCTGGTCTCCAGCTTCTAAAAGTTGGTAATACTCAAGGGCTGCCTTGTCGCCTTCGCCAACACAAATAGCGTCAAATTCGGGGCATGCCGCTGCTTCCTCGCTGGCTAGCGAGGCATGGTGGCCACCTAAAATCATGTTGATATCAGGGCTGACCTCTTTGATTTCTTTGGCAATAGTTTTAACAAATTCAAATTGCGAGGTAACGGCTGTAAAGGCTACGGATTCCGCCTTAAAGTCTTCTAAGATCTCATTGATTAACAAGGGATGATCGGAACCAGGACTGAAAATCCATGTTTTTACCTCATGCCCCTCTTTGGACAAAGAGGCCGCAACCATTGCGATTCCGTAGGGGACATCGGTCCATGACATGAGAGGCATATCTATGGTGACGTAGTTTTCAACGGTGTAAATCATCGCAATGCGCATTCATTTCTCCTATTCTCTCAAAACAACCTGTAATCTTTTGAGAAATCTCTTTATTTGAGTTTGGTTAAAATAAGGTAAGCCTGCTGTGGTCTTGCTTTTGGGCTCTAATTTTACTTTAGTTTTCTAATTTTCTGCTTTTTTTACCCCTATGTAAAGGGCGCTAACGAGGTTTTTCCAAGAGAGGGGTTTGGCTTTATAAGCTTCTTTTAAGTGGGCAATGGCTTGTTTCTTTTGCCCTGCACGGGCAAAATCATGGGCCATATTACGATTGTGGAGCCAGAGGCCTCTGGCTTTTGCAGGTTCGTTGCCATGGGCTAAAAGGTGCCTCTCTAAGACTTTTAAAATTTGGGCAGCTTGGGGGCGGTAGTCTTTTGAAATTTCCCCTGTCCAGCAGCGGTAGAGGGCCAAGGGTTCAGGGGTGTACCCAATCTGCCAAGCCTTGGCGACCTTGATCCACAAATCCCAGTCTCCTTGGGCCCCTAAGGTTTCATCTAACCCCCCAACTTGGGTTAGGGCCTCTTTTTTCACCATGACCGATAGGCGGCCGACAAAATTAACAACCATCAAATCTTGGTACAGGTCTCCTGCCAGAGCGAGTCCTTTGCAATCTTTCATGTGGCTGGGAAGTCGCTCCCCAAAATCACCGAACTCCACATAGTTGTGGTGAGTCAGGCCTAGTTTTTTATCGCCACCAGTAAATTGTTCTACCTGTAGGGTTAACTTATCAGGCAGCCAAAGATCAGTAGAATCCAAAAAGGCAATCAATTCCCCTGAAGCCTCTTTAATAGCTAGATTACGGCTTTTTGCAGGCCCACAATCTTTTAGGGAGATTAGCCGAATGCGGTGGTCTTCAAAGGAGGTAAGGATCTTTTCTGTGGCTTTGGAAGCACCGTCATTGACGATAATCAATTCCCAAAATTTATAACTTTGCGCAAGCACCGTTGCTACCGCATCCCCTATGGTAGATTCAGAGTTACAGGTAGGCATTATAATGGAGACTTTTGGGCTCATGGTTTTTCCTTTTGCCTTATTGTAAAAAGAATTGCATCCTAACTCAAGCGCTAAAGATTTTAACCCTTAGGTTTTATTTTTTGCGAGGGCAAAAGGAGCTCAGAGAATGAAAAAAATTATTATTGTTGGTGGCGGTTTTGCAGGGTTAAATGCTGCGAAAAAATTGGCAGGAAAAGCAGATGTGCATCTGACCATTATTGACAAACGAAACTACCATCTTTTTCAGCCTTTGCTGTATCAAGTAGCTATGTCTGCCTTAAGCCCCGCTGATATTGCGCAGCCTATTCGCAGTCTCTTTACCAAAGAAAAAAATGTTAGAGTCCTCCAAGAAGAGGTGATTGCTGTTGACCGAGAAAAGAAGCTTTTGATCACCAATTTTGGCTCTTACGAATATGATTATTTGATTCTTTCTTGCGGCGTTCAACATTCTTATTTTGGACATGAAGAGTGGGAAGAGCATGCCCCAGGCTTGAAAAATCTAGAGCAGGCCCGTGAAATTAGGAAAAGGGTCTTGACTGCCTTTGAATTGGCGGAAAAGGAAACAGACCCGATTCGCCAGAAACAGTTGCTAACCTTTGTGGTTATCGGTGGTGGCCCTACAGGGGTTGAGCTTGCTGGTGCTATTGGCGAAATGACTCGCTACACCTTGGCCCACGATTTTAATCATATTGACCCTAAAATTTCCCGTATTATTTTAATTGAAGCAGGGGAAAGGATCTTGCCTAGCTTTGACCCAAAGCTTTCTAGTCGTGTTACCCGTGATTTAGAACATATTGGTGTGCAGGTTTGGGCAAAAAGCATGGTGACCAACATTGACGCTGAAGGCGTAAATGTCGGTGAAGAACGCATTCAATGCTCCACAGTGCTTTGGGGCGCTGGCGTGCAGGCTGTGACCTTGAACAAGAAATTAGATGTGGAAAGAGACAGATTAGGAAGGGTAATAGTTACGCCTGAGCTATCTTTACAAGATAACCCCGAAGTTTTTGTGATCGGTGACCAAGCTCATTTTTGCCCTGAAGGGTCAGATCAGCCCTTACCGGGAATTGCGCCTGTAGCCATGCAGCAGGGTCGTTTTGCCGCAAAGAATATCCTTGCTGAAATCAAAGGGGAGCCTCGGAAGCCTTTTGTTTATAAAGACAAAGGCCAAATGGCCACCATTGGTAGCAGTCGAGCTATTGTGGAAGTAGGCTCTTTAAAATTAGTTGGTTTTGTCGCTTGGGTGCTTTGGTTGGTAATCCATATCTACTATCTTCTAGGCTTTAAAAATCAATTTTCTGTTATGGTTCAGTGGACTTGGTCTTACCTTTCCAATGCTCGTGGAGCCAGATTAATTGAAGAGCGAGACTGGCGCTTTTACCCTAAAAAGAAAAAAGACCAAGACTAGACCAATTTATTTTGGATCATAAACTTGCCCAGAGTTTGGTCCAATCTTTTAATGTGTATGGTAAACCAGATGGATAAAAAGAAGTAAAGCTCATTGGGCAAATCCTCTTTGGTATCCTCAACCAATTCAGAAAACTCCTCAAAGAAATCCATTAAGTCGTCGTCTAGAGTGGAAAACCAATTGAATTTGATTTTTTCAATCATATTCTGGAAGCGAGTGTGCTCATCACGATGCTCAGCAAGCCCAGGGTAATTATTCGCCCTCATCACCTCTTCTTCTTGTTTAAAATGATCTTCTACATAGTCCGATAAAAAGAGGATTACTGTTTCTATTTCTGACTTATCCTTTTTCTCTAGGCACTGTTCTAATTTTCTAAAGGTTGCAAACAGGGTTGCGTGTTGGTCATCTTGCCATTTGACCCCGGTACGAGGGAGAGTAATTGCCATAGTTTTTTTAAAGGTGCTATAATGTTAACTTCTATTGAAGGCTAGATTACCCCATAATTAAAGCGAATTCTAGGAGAAATGTGTTAAAGGCTGACTGGGCTTTAAGAAAAGCCATGTTCCAAATTCAAATCTTTGGACTTGGAGCTTCTTTTGGGAATTTTTGGCCTTAAGGTAAAACTAATTTTGAGTATGATAATATCTAGATTGAGTTGAGTGACTGAGTTTACCAGTTGCCTGAGGCCATGGGCGTAATTTTGGTGTTGTTGGATAAAAGAAATAGGGAGAGTTCCCTGAAAAAAAGGCAAAAAAAAACCCTTGGCCAAGCTAGACCAAGGGTTAATTCATTGATTTGTTATGGTTTACTCTTTGCAGCCCATTGCCACAGCGATAAGTAAGCCCATAGCGAACAATTCTCTGATAAAATCCGCAGGCACTTTTAACTCCATCCCCGAGTTTAAAGAACTTTATCCATCATTGGAAAAGCCCAACAGAAGGTAAGCATCTAAATATCTCTAAAAAGAAATTTTAGAGCCTATGAACGCAAAGATACTTCTATCCTTGTTTTCATAGGCTATTCTAAATATTTTTTACTATTTAGAAAAGAAGAAAATTCAGGAAAATCAATTTTTTCAATAGATAAGGGGTATAAATTACCAAATTTCCCTTTTATTTGAGAAAAATGCCTTTCTCTGCATCATATTCCTCTGCTTGGCATAAAAATTATGGCAATTTTTGGGGGGGGCATGGGGAGTAAGTTAACTAGGTTGGTTCGGTCAGGGCTGAGTTAGTGGCCTAAATCCAGTTGGCTTTTTGGATCTAGGTTGGGTCTAGCTGAGTGGGGCAACCGGTTGCACTTATTGGTCGCACTGTTTCATTTCGTTGCGTGGCGAGCTTGGAAAAAAGCTATTGCTCTTCAATACTCCTCAAGCCTTCGACGTCCTGTTCTTTACTTAGGGTTTTTAAGGTAACGTGGGTCACCCCGCTGGCAACTTCCCAAGAATCTTCCATCAAAGCATGCACCACCAATTCTTTTTTCTTAGGTGTTTTTGTATTAAACTTGATGGTCGTCTCGGCACGCCCTTGCCCATTTAAGGCCAGTTGTCTTTTCAAGGTGGTTTGCCTTATGTTCACAGAGATAAAAACAAGGCTTTCTCTCGGTGGCGGTTCCCCTGCTGGGCTAACGAGCCTTACCTTAATCTTC
The DNA here is from genome assembly GCA_965602905.1 of uncultured bacterium. Classification (GTDB taxonomy): domain Bacteria; phylum SAR324; class SAR324; order XYD2-FULL-50-16; family XYD2-FULL-50-16; genus JASJGK01. The sequence continues at coordinate 42,732 of CBFCZY010000014.1, forward strand.
AGGCTGTCTGATTTTTCTAAATCAATGGATTTGGTGGAACTGGTAACCTCTAGATGCTGGATGATAGGCTCTATTTTTTTCTTTAGGCTGCCTGTTTGTTCCACGCCTCGCATCAGTTGGCCTGCCGCCAAGGTGGTTCTTAATTTTCCATTTTGTACCTTAGCGGCCCCCTTAAACATACCAATATTGGTTTTTTTAGGTTCTCTGGTATCCATGGCTAAGGTTGTACCTTTAACGCCAATAACAGTCTCTTTGCTGCGCAAAGCAAAGCCCGCACGATTTGTTTTAGGCCGAGGCGAGCTGGCCCAAATGGCCCCCTTTTTCACATGGGCCGACAGGCGCCCATTTTTAAAACTAGCCTTTACTTTACTGCCTGAAAAAATCCGAACCTCGGTACCATCGGCGTAAACCAAGGTCGCTTTGCCCTTTGGCCCTGTGGTAATATGGTCGCCTTCCTTTACTTTGAGTTCTCCACTTGGTCCTTCCATCCCATTTTTATGGGTGATTTGGACAGACCCTGAAAGTTCTTTCAGCTGGGCTATGACTTCTGCAAAGGCAAAGTGAGGGAGTAGGTAGAGTAAAAAGAGAAAGAGTAAGGTTTTTGTGATCATTAGGAGTAGCCGAAATTCTTGGTTAACATGAAGTGATTTTAAAACAAGCGGCCTTACTCTGTCTAACCTTGCTGCTTTTTTTCTTTCCTAAGGCCGATTTTTTTTTTCACTTTTAATAAAGTTCCTTTTTCCCCATGATAGGGTTTTTAAAAAGGATTTAAAATTATCATGTTTAGTAAAATTTTAGCGGTCATTGGATTTGTTTTTCTTGGGGCCTTAGTCTATTTGTTTCTAGAAGTAGAAAAGTTAAAAGACCAAAGAGACGCTTCCCAAAGGCCAGTGCAGGCTTCTTCCATTTCGCCCAAATAATAATCTGGCCTAAAAACTATTTTGTTTCTTGAGGGTTAATTGCTGTTTGGGATGAGAGAAAACCTTAGGGCAATAATAAATAGGCTGTGGTTTGCCCCACCTAGGTGTTAAAGCGCTGGGGCGATAGGTAGCTGGGGCGTTATTTTTAATGCCTTGAGGGGCCTTGAACCCAATTTTAACCTTGCGGCAGAAATATAATTGTTAAAATTTAAGTATAATTTTTAACAAGGGGAGTTAGCCACCACCCAAGGAAAAGCCAGAGTGATTCGGCTTTGAGAAGATATTTAGCTTTTCATCATCCTTATTTTGGTTTAGGTTTGGTTTAGAGAATTTTGTCTAACCGATGCAACATAATCATGAGTAAAACCATGCCTCCAGAAGGTCAGGCCCAGGAAATCAACTTTGAACATTTGGCTGAAAAGGCTAAGGGTTTAAATCCAGATGAATTGGAGCTTCTGCTTGAGAAAACGTTACACCTTGCTGGCCAGTTACAAAATCAAAAAAAACAAAATCTCCTTGCCCCCTCTTTAGATGAGTTGAGCGATGAAGAAGCGGAAAAGGCTTTTTTCCTCAGGGGCTTTGCCCCCTTTGCGGCACTTGCCGATTCTCAATTTAACTACGTTGTTTCTATCTCTGAGCTTCTCAGTCTGGATACTCAAACCCCCTTTATTGCTCAAAACCAACCTACACCGGGACTCTTTTTGCTTTTCGAGCAGGCCGAAGGTTTAGTTTTTGGTGCATCCAGCCCCATTTTTCGTCGTTCAGGGATCTTTGGCGAAAATGTACTTTTAGGCACAGCCCAAAAGTCGCCCTTTAACGTGACTCCCTTGGCCCACTGTAAAGCCATTTATATTTCCAATAAGGACCTGTGGCAATTTATCCCTACAATGCCAGGCCTTTTTAATGACCTCTGTTTAGAGGTGCAAAAGACCCTAGAGCAAGATCTGGTTTTCGCAGGCAAACGCCTTTTGTTTGCCCAAGAGGAGATCCGCATCAGTAAAGATGCCCTAGATGAATTGGGTCAGGTCTCATTTTTAGTCGATGAACGTGGTGAAATAGAAGGGGGAATCTCCCAGAAGGCGAGGTCTATCTTAGGTTCAGAAAATCTTACAGGCCGCTCCTTTGCAGATATTCTTTTTAAAAAAGACAGAAAGGCTTTGCAGGCCTACTACCGAGCTTTACGCCTCCTATTTGAAGAGGAAGAACAGGATTATGGCCCTGAGCTGGCTCTTTTGCCGCAGGAAACGACCTACAAAGGCCGCACCTTCCACCTCTATTACACTCCCACGCTAGATGCCAATGGCGAGGTGATGAGCCTCTATGTAAGAATGGAAGATGTGACACGTCGCATTGAGTTAAAAAAGTTAGAGGAATCCAGCGCTGCCAGACAAGAGGCAGAAGATATAATAATTAAGTGCATCAAGGATGATACCAAGGGCTTTTTAGAATTGATTGAAGCTGGTGACAAGGCTATGCATGGAGCCTCCAAGTTGATAGACCAAGTTTTAGACGGCAATTGGGAAAAGGATCTTTTAAAGGATGATTTTCTAAACCTTCACTCCATTCAAGTTCTTTGCTTAGCCTTTGGTATGAGTGGCCTTTTGGATGCTTCAAATGACTTAGAAACGGCCATGGAGATCCTCTGGAATACCAATGAAGCCGATCATTTAGAAGGTGCCTTTATGACCTTTGAAGCTGAGTTGCAGTATGCAAATCTTCTTAAAGACAAGTTTGGCGATGCTTACTTTTCTATGCTCCAAGGAATCAACTTCTCCGCCCAAGAATTTAATGAACTTTTCCGCTTTGCCAGTGGCCAAGACTGCAATGCTGTGGCGCAAATTTTAATGAAAAAATCCTGCGTTGCCGCAGATTTACTGATTGAAGGTTGGGAGGATGATGTTCACTCCCTATGCCGCAGGGTGGGTAAAAAGGTTGAATTGTCCCTTGAAGTGGAGCCTGGCTTACAGGTTTGGAGCTCTCAAATTAAAACCTTGAACTATGAACTGCGTCATCTTTATAGAAATTCTATCGACCATGGTCTAGAAACGCCTCAGGTCAGAGCCGCCACAAATAAGGCCTTGGTTGCAAGGTTGATCATTAAGGTTAGGAGGTCTGATGACCTCTTGAAAATCACTGTTAGAGACGATGGTGTAGGTATTGACCCCTATAAGCTTGGTAAGATGGCCGAAGACAACCGAGGTTTAGACAAAGAAATGGTGCAGTCTTTAATCCAAAAGGGCGAAGTCTGGAAACTGCTCTTTCTGCCTGAATTTATTGGGCATGGTAAAAAGAATGGCCTCGCTGTGGTGGAAGATGCTGTGAAGAAATTTGGCGGAAAAATCAGTATGGTTTCTGAGTTGAGCCAAGGCAGCCAAATCACCATCAAGTTACCCTTACCCTACTAGCTTAAAAGACCCAACCTAAGTTAGAAAAGAACACAATATCCACATTCTGTGGCCCTTGGCTTTGGTTTTCAGTAAAACCCATTTCCCAAGTTGCGCTATCTGCAACATACCAGCGTAGGCCTGTGGTTATTTCTCTAGCGTCGGAGCCAATGGCAGAAGAGTTATTTTCAGGGAAGGGGCTAGAGTATTCTAATGCTTGGAGCAGAAGATCGGTACTGCTACCCATTTCCCAAGAAGCACCAAGGAAGAAATAATATTGTTCTTCCGGTGATTTTGGCAGGAGTGACTGGCCAACCTTGGCTACGGAAAAACCAGCATGCAAGGTCCAATCAGGGAATAAAGAGCTATAAAGCAGGCCATAGTTAAAGTCGTTGAACTTTTTATAATCGGAACCATAGTCAGGGGTAACTTCGTTGATCTCTCGCTCAATGTAGCGGTCTCCGAAATTGGAAGAGAAGATCAAACTGATGGCTTCGGTGGCCGTCTTTCGTAAATTGAACTTCAAACCTAAGGTCATGGATTCTTGGTGAAAGGTATCGTTAGCTTGGGTAACTACCAAAACATTTTCCCCTGTCTCGTTATCATGCACGTAGATTTCCAGCTGGTCTTGGTCTGTTTGTTCACGGCCTTGGTTGCCAATACCAAAAGTGGAATGGAAAGATTCAATGGTAGAATCCAAATTTCCCTTGATCAGGCGGATGTCTCGGTAAGTGAGTTGCAACTCCACCGAATCAGTCCAGCCCCAATAGAGACGGAAGTACCTACGGTCGATTTCACCGTCAATGTAGATAGAATAGCCGTTTGAATCGCTTTCGCTAAATTGACTGGCGTCACCATCTGGATTGTCTACCTTATCGCTGTTATCAGTGAAAACATAGGTATTCAGGTTGGTAAAGGAGACCTGAGTGTAGATTTTGCCGTTTTCAACAGGAAAGGCCGTATCTGGCTCAAAGGTGGTCGACATAAAGAGCAGGGGATATTGCGGGCCAACCAAGAAAGGTCGGTTTAAGCTTTCATTCCCACGGGCAAAGACCATAGAGGGAAGTAGTAACAGCAATAAGATGAGTATTATTTTTTTCATTCTCTTTATTCAATCATTGAACATAGTTTTTCATCAAGCTATGATGCAAGATCATTACCATTTGCCCTATATATAGACATAGACTCAAAATGGATTAATTTGGCGGAAAATATCAGGGAAACTCGACTATTTTGGTCTGGGAATCTTCTTGAATATTTATTTGGGTATAATTTATGCTTTGCCATTGCAGTAAATCAGGGAAGGCTTAAAGGCAATGGACCCTGTAAGTTAATAGAAAAAAGCTCTAAAAACTAGAATTAGTCAGTTAATTCAGTTGTTTTGGGAAAAAGATAGAAAAGGGAAAGCATGCAAGTTCGCTTAGAAGAACTAAATGAAAATATGGTGATTCAGTCTTATATCGGATTGGAAAAACGCTTTGGCCACTTGAGTGAACAGAACCGCCAGTGGCTGGCCCACAACTTTAGTGGTGCCAGAGCCATTATAAAGCGTGGTGAAAAGCGAGCTGATATTGCCATTGTTCAGTTAAAAGTAGGTGACATCGTTAGCCGTGTGCATAAATTCCCTGTGGGCTTAAAGCATTTTACCCAAGTTAATGACAAACTTAAAGTCAGTTTAAAGGCTCGTAAATTCCTCTTTTTTGAAGTTGCCAAGCTTGCAAAAAGCCCCGAGCATCAAGCTAAAGCCGACAAGGCAACCAGCCTGGTTGCCACAGTTAAAAAAAGTTATAAAGTTAAGGCGCAAGCTTCTAAAGCCATCGAAGGCATTATGGATGGTGCCGCCCACGGCGTGCCAGAAATCAAAGAGTTAGAAGGTTATGTCGGCCAAATTATTGAAGATAAATTGATTGAATCCATGAGCGCTCTCGCCCCGCTACGGGAATCGAGCCATACCTATGCTCACTGCGTTGATGTAGGTGCTATCTTTTTAGCTTCGTACTATGAGATTAAAAAACGCAAAGGGGAAAAACCAGTTTTCGCCAATGAGGAAGAGGCTTTGCTTTGCGCCATGTTGCATGATGTGGGAAAGGGTATGATTCCAAAAGAAATTTTAGAGTCAGATGTAAAGTTTGAAAAGGATAGCCCTGAAATGGATATGCTCCGCAGCCACCCTGTTAAAAGTGCAGAGTTGATTGCACAAATGGACTTACCCGAAATTGCAGTGGATATGGCTCGCCATCACCATGTAAAGTCAGTGAGTAAAGGCTTTGCTAGTTATCCCAACGACACCGAATATAGTAAAATTTCTTATGAAGCCCGCTTGCTTGCCATTGTGGATGTCTACCAATCTTTGGTTGGCCGAAGACCTTATAAAAAATCTTGGACAGCACCGAGCGCCATTCGCTACATCGATTCTTTAGCTGGAATTGATTTTGATGATGATATTTGGGAAGAATTTTTAAAGGTCATAGGCAAGTATCCTAAAGGCTCACTGGTAAAACTCAACGACCAGAGCTTGGCTTTTGTGGTGAGTGTGAATGAAAACGACCTTGAAAACCCCAACATTGTTTTGGTGCAAGACTCAAAACAAAATAGGCTAAAAGAACACGAACTGATTGATCTTGCCGAAGAGGAAGAGTTACATATTATCGAGGACCTCGACCCAGAAGATGTCTTTAAAGGCAAAGCTGCCGAATGGTTTGCTAACCTTAAAATCACTTAGCCCAAATTTTCAAATTCCTTTTTTTAAAGGCTTTCGCTGGCCAAGATTTTAAAAAAAATGATCTCTGGTCAAGCGCCCTTAGCTTCAGTAGTGTAAAGCAAAACTATTTTGGTTTGCCCTATGCTTACAGTCCCTACCGTTTTATTTAACGAAGCCCAAAAAATTTGGTACTACGAGTTGGTGATTGCCGCTGTACTGGCCGATGGTCAAATTAAACAGGCGGAAGTGGAATACTTAACCGATGCTGCTAAGGCCTTGCCTGTCGGTGACGCAAAAAAGCAGTTGCTTGCCCAAATCAATAGCCGCAAGCCCTCCCAATTAAAGCCACCGCCTCCCTTTTCTCAGCATATTTTAGCTAGTATTTATCTAGAGGTGATTGAGATTATCATCTGCGATGTGGAATTGGACGCTCAAGAATCACAATTTTTAAATGACCTGGCAAAGCTTGTGGGCATAACTTCCGAAGCCAAATTAGTTGTGCAATCTTGGGCGGAAGAGGGTCTTTCTTGGCACTATGGCCGAAGTTTGCTGATCGATGGCAGTGAAAATAAGGGCAGGGTTTATAAAATTCTTGTGGAAGACTTTAGCCCAGACCAAAAACTGATCTACGCTAAATTGATGATCACCACTACCTTGCTGGACAAGCAAATCGATGAGTGGGAAAAGAGATTTGTTAAGCACGCCATTAGTTTTGTCAGTGCCGAAGAGCAACGAGAGCTTTCCATCTGCTTGCAGGGGCAAATTTCCCCGCCTCTCGTGAGTTTGGATGTGTTTGAACCTAAAACTATGCGTTTGATCTTAATCGAGTTGCTCCTGTTGCTTTCAGGCGACAGGCAACTGCCTCCATTTCGCCAGCACTTTTTTAAAGAAGTCTGCCACTTGAGCGGCTGCACCTTAGACGAAACCAACAAACTGATCACCTGGCACCAACGAGGCATGGCTTGGCTGAAGAAAAAGGACCTTATCTTAAGACAGTTCGAGGTGGTTAGCCAGCCTCTTTGAACCACTGCACCCTTAAGAGAATTTGAGGTGGTGAGCTGAGGCGTCGAGCTAAACACTGAGATGCAATACAACCATAGTTGGTTTTCCTTTCTATGACTCCTTTAAATTGATTCCTTTAAATTGATTCCTTTAAATTGATTCCTTTAAATTGATTCCTTTGGTCACACAAGTATTGTGAATATGATAGAGTGTCATGAAGTCCAAGCGCGGGATGAGTGTACTTGAGGCTTCGCCTGAAGGCGTCCTTTGCCAAGCGTAATCTACTTGTTTCCAATAGGGGGTGCCTCCTGCCACCCATGGCTTATCCTCTGTCCAGTAGGGGTTTTTGTTGGAAAGCCAGATTTCTGCCTGACCGACATCCTGCATACTCAAGAAATTGAGCAGAGCCATATCCCTCCATTTACTCCCTTGGTAGAGGTTACTGGTCATCACTCTTAGCTGAGTCAGGTCTCCACTAAAATCCCCATCCTGCTGCATTTCACAGATCAATATCAGTTTCCAGAAAAACAAAAAGGCGGCGTACCCTAGGGTATGATCCGGACTTTCTTCACAAATATAGACGTCGAGTTCAGTGACCTTCCCAAAATTTTCCATTACCGTGAGTACAGCTTGATCCAAAGTTGCTGGGCGGGTTTGGCTAGTTTTCTCTATGTCGATCAAGAGTTCCAGCGCAATGGATAAAACCTGCATGGTGACTTGTGGCGTAGGAGCTGAAAGATATTCTAAAATAATTGGGTTCTCGCCACAGAGGTCTTGCAGGTTTTCCACAATGCCTAAGTCGTGGGGCAGGTAGGAAAATTTCAAAAATCCTTGGACCAAAGAAAGAAAGATTTCCTGTGGCTTGGTAGAAAGGTTTTCTAACAGAACCTTTGCCAAACTATTCACCTCTTCCGACTGGGGATTTGCAAGGCCTGGAATTTGAGATTGGTTAATTACAGCTACAGCCTTTTTCATAAGGTCCGACTGTTTTAATGTACCCTGAGCAAAGGATATGAGCGGCAAATTGAAAAACATATAAACAGCATTACTCAACTTATCACCCAAGTTCGGCAGGGATTTTCGGTTGATTTGGTTGTCCTGAGTAAAATCTTTCCCTAGGTAAAAAATCAGGTCCGCTTTTGTTTTTCTGAGTTCCAGACTGTCCAAAATTTTGAGGAAAACGGCCAAACTATCTGGAGCGATCATAGTAAAACTCCTCCTGTTGCCTTCCACATCAAGGAACATTCCATTTTTTATGAGGCAGGTTGTGAACCTCATAAGTAACCTCTTCGCCTGTTCCTGCACGACTCTGATTTGTTCTTTATCATGCAGCTTCGTTGGGGTTAGCCGCTTGCATGCGTAATATAGACCTGCCGCTTGTGTGACCAATTGATCATCGGAATAGGGCTGACGGCAACCTGGGTTTCGGACGGGAACCCCGTCAAAAGTACTACCACTTTCATCGTCGAAGCGGAGAAAATAATTGCCTTTGACGACATAGAGATGCCCCCAGATAACGCACATTGCATCCAGATCTTTGGTAAAATCGACAGGGCCAGAGTAGCTGGTTGGCTTGATGCTAGAGAGTGCAGGCCATTGTGCGGTGATCAATTGGGCCTCGCCTTCCAACTGGGAAACAGTCTCGTTAGTGTAGATGATCAGATTTTCACTCCTGGTGATGAATACCTTAGAGTTTATCACGCAAATGCTATCGAATCCATCTTGGAAGCTTGTTGGTAGATTCTTGAAGAGGTCGCTCAAGGGTTGGGCGGCGGCAGGGTTTGAAACTTGGATAAACTCAGCGCCTTTGATCAGGTAGGTTTCTTTATTTAATACACAAATATTATCGATGCCTTCCAGGAAACTTGCAGGTAAGTCGGGGCAGAGTGTTTCTAGGGTACTTGGATTACTGGGGTCAGCATCGAAATTTTGCAGGATATTGGTATCTGATTGGACAATGGGGTTATAGGTGTAAACTTGGGGCCCATTGGTTATATAAAATTTGCCCTCCACCATGCACATGCTATCTGTAGTCACTGGGCAACCAGGCCAATAATCCCCATTATCGGTAACGGCGCCAGACCAAGAAGCATTCAGGTTTGTGATAATCCTACGGGTCTTTTCCAGATCGTTATCATTGGCGGCGCAGATCAAATCGATGCCCGTCCGCCAAGCTGAGTCGCCTTGGGCCGTAAATGTGGGGTTTGGAGACAGCTCACCTACCACATCGCAGACCATGCCATACCTATCGGTATATTTTGGAATATTCTCGCTGCATTCGGCGTAAAAGGCACTGGCTGTTTTTTTGTCGTAGGTAAGTTCGCCCATTTTTATCCCTGCTAATATAAGTTTGTGATATAATTATAATTGCAAAATAATACTAAAATAGTGAGGGTATAATTTCAGATTAAATATTATAAAGTCCCCAAACCCTAACAAAGAAGAAGGTGGATTAGAAGAAAAATCTGTAAAATTAAAGGGACAAAAATGGAGCGGGCTAAAAATGGCTTGAGGGGGTGATCTCAGCCATTTTATTGGGTAAATCTTAAAAGATCTTGCTTAAGAAAACCGTAAAAGTAGCGAAGCTACCTAAAAAAGAAGCCCTTTAAAACTAGATGATCTAATTAACTAAACCGTAAAAGTAGCGAAGCTACCTAAAAAAGAAGCCCTTAAAAATTAGATGATCCAGTTAACTAAACCGTAAAAGTAGCGAAGCTATTTTCCTATGAGGTGGAAGAAGTCGTTTTTCTTGTTGGCGTCGGTTTTAAATTCGCCGAGCATGCAGGTGGTGACCATGCTGCTGTGTTGTTTGCCTACGCCTCTGCAACTCATGCACATGTGCTTGGCTTCGATCATAACGGCAACGCCACGGGGCTGGACTACTTCACAGAGGGCTGTGGCAATCTGGTGAGTCAACTCTTCTTGGATCTGCAAACGCCTAGAATAGATTTCCATCAAACGAGCGAGCTTGCTGATTCCTACCACTTGGTCTTTGGGAAGGTAGGCAATGTGGCAAATGCCCACGAAGGGGATCATGTGGTGTTCGCAGGTGGAATAAAGCTCAATTTCTTTTAAAACTACCATTTCATGGGAGTTGGTGGTGAAACGCTTTTCTAAAATTTCTTTTGGGTCTTGGTTGTAGCCCTTAAAAATTTCTTGGTAACTCTTTACCACTCTGGCAGGGGTTTCGATCAGGCCTTCTCGGTCTGGGTCGTCGCCTGCGTAGGCCATAAGGGTTCTTACTGCCTCTAGGGCTGCTTCTTTAGATGGTCGTTTGCTCATTTTTTTTCTTATTTTTGGTTGCCAGTTGGCCACAAGCTGCGCTGATCCCGTTACCACGGGGGGTGCGCAAGGTTGCCATAAGGCCATGCTTTAGTAGGTAGCGTTGGAATTCTAACACTTGAGCAGGCTCTGGGGATTTAAAGGTGGATAGTTCATCATGCTCGTTAAAGGGGATGAGATTCACCTTGGATTTAGTGCCGTGGAGCAGTTTTACCAGCGCCTTAGCATCTTTCATATCGTCGGTTAGGCCTTTGAGTAAAACATACTCAAAGGTAATTCGTTGTTGCGATTCAAGGGGGTAATTTCTACAGGCCTCAATCAATCTTTCTAGGCTGTGCTTGCGGGTAACAGGCATAATGGCCGCCCGTGACTCTTCTCGAACTCCGTTTAGCGAAATGGCTAAATTGGCTTTGGTTCGCTCTTCTTGGCCAAACATTTCTATTTCTTCAATCAGGCCACTGGTGGAAACGGTAATGCGGCGATTGCTGATCCGTAAACCCTCTTGGTCGGTGAAGATCTGCAAGGATTTAATTACGTTTTCATAGTTATGAAAGGGTTCACCCATGCCCATATAGACAATATTCCGCACACGTTTCCCTTCACCTACAAACTCATTGGCAGTCATCAGTTGGGCAACAATCTCGCCTGAGGTGAGGTTTCTTTTAAGGCCCATTTTGGAAGTGAGGCAAAACTTACAGCCCATTGCGCAACCCACTTGGGTGGAAAGGCAGAGGGTGAAGTGGTCGTTGTGAGCAAGGATCACACTTTCAATCTCTTCGCCGTCGCTGAGCTGGCTCAAGAATTTTATTGTACCGTCAGGGGCCTTTTCACTGCGAACCACATCGGGTAAATTGATGGTGAAATTCTTCTCAAATAGCTCACGAGTCGCTTTGGAAAGATTACTCATATCTTCAAAGCGCTTTACCTTATGGGTGTAGAGCCACTCGAATACTTGTTTGGTGCGGAAGGGTTTTTCTCCCTGTTCCTTGAGCCAGGTTTTTAGATCGTCTTTTGTAAGGTCGAAGATTGATTTCATTTATTTTCCAAGCTCAGCAACAATAAAATCTGTCGCAAGCTCATAGCCTTGTACACCGCAACCGACAATAATCCCTTGGGCGATGTCAGAAAGGTAAGATTTTTGTCTAAATTCTTCACGGGCGTGAACATTAGAAATGTGCACCTCTACAAACTTCAAACCAACACCTTTAATTGCGTCCCGCAAGGCCACGGAGGTGTGGGTAAAAGCGCCAGCGTTGATAATGGCAAACTTGGCTGTTTGGTGCTCTTGGATAAAATCAATGAGCTGCCCTTCTTGGTTCGACTGGTAGGCGACCAACTCAAAACCTTGGGCCGAAAATTTGGCTTTCAGTTTGGTTTGGATGTCGGCCAAGGTTGTTTCACCGTAGATCTCAGGTTCTCTGGTTCCCAAAAGATTGAGGTTGGGACCATTGATTAAGAGGATAGCACCTTTCATGTTTTTTCCTGTATAAAAAATATACTAAATTATAAGGCTTAGATTTATTTTAAGCAAAGCCAAAATGTGCAAGTAATATTGCAGCAGCGTTACTTACATTCAAAGACTCAACCCCATGGCGGCCAGGGATATAAACCATTTGGTCACAACCCTTGGCTGTTAGCGGGCGCAAACCTTTTCCTTCATTTCCCATGACCAGTACTAACTTGTCTTGGGGCGTTGCTTTTTTGTAAGGTAAGGCCTTTTCTGTAGAGGCACCATAAACAAAATAACCCTGTTTTTTTAATATCTTCAAGGTCTTATCTAGGTTTTGTACCTGTGCGATAGGAAAGGTTTCCATGGCTCCTGCACTAGTTTTGCTCACTGTTGAGCCTAGTGGCGCAGCGTTTCTATCTAAGTGAATAATTGCGTCAGCCCCTAAAAAAGCGGCAGAGCGAATGATAGCCCCAACATTTTGAGGGTCTTTAATCTGGTCTAAAGCTACAATTAACTTAGGCGCTCTTTTTATTAGGTCTTCAATAAGCAAGGTGGGCAAAATGCCACATTCCAACACAATAGACTGGTGGTTGGTGCTGTTGGCAAGGCCGTCTAGCTTTTGTGGGTCAACCTCGGTTACTTTCAAGCCCATCTTGCGAGCCAGCGCACAAGCCTCGGAGAGGCGGTCTTTTTGCGCTCCCGACTTTACATATAATTTCTTAAATTCTCGTTTTTTCGCTTTTAAAGCGGCAATGACTGGGTTTACCCCGTAGATATGTTCCACTTATTTCCTTTTCCAAGTAGTTTTTCCGTCTTTATCTTCTAAGATGACACCCATTTGCGCAAATTGATCTCGAATCTCATCTGCTCTCGCCCAATTTTTGGTTTCTCTCGCTGTTACACGCTCGGCGATCAAGGATTCAATTAAGGTGGGGTCAATGGTTTCTTGGCCCTCTTCTTTGATTCTTGGCTCGTTAAACCACTTTTCTGGGTTCTGCTGCAAGAGGCCTAAAATGGCACCGAGGCTCACAAGCCGACCGAGTAACTTCTGGCCTCGCTTTTGGCCAGTTTCAATGTTTAGAGACTTGGCTAAATCAAAGAGTACCGAAATGGCCTGAGCTGTATTTAAGTCGTCTGCTAGAGCGTCAAAAAACTCGTCGCTGTTGGTATTGGCGATAGCCTCACCAAAGGTTTCACTGCCACGCTTTAAAGCTTGGTAGATTTTATCCAACCCTTCTGAAGCAACTTTTAGTGCGTCATGGCTAAAGTCGATCGATTTTCGGTACTGGCTGGAAAGGATAAAGAAGCGAATCAACTCAGGGTTATAAATCTGAACCAAGTCTTCAATAGTGGCAAAATTGCCTAAAGACTTACTCATCTTTTGGGATTCGATCTTGATCATCCCGTTATGCAACCAGTAATTTGCGTAAGACTCACCACTAGCGCAGCAAGACTGAGCAATTTCATTTTCATGGTGAGGGAAGATCAAATCAGAACCCCCTGCATGAATATCAAAATTTGCACCTAGGTGTTTTTGGCTCATGGCAGAGCATTCAATGTGCCAACCGGGGCGACCTTCTCCCCATGGGCTTTCCCACTTAGGTTCATTGGGTTTGGCAGACTTCCAAAGAACAAAATCCAAGGGGTTTTCTTTAGTCTCTTGTACGTCTACCCTTTGGCCAGCGATTAAATCTTCAATGTTTTTGCCTGAAAGTTTGCCATAGTCGCCGTAGGATTCCACCTTAAAAAATACGTCTCCACCAGCTTCGTAAGCGTGACCCTTTGCAACCAATTGCTCGATCATGGAAATCATCTCTGCAATGTGATCGGTAGCTTTTGGGGCTAAGGTAGGAGCGTTGATGCCTAAAGATTCCATGTCTCGGTCGTGCAGGGCAATCATTTCTGTAGCCAGTTCGCCCACAGTGATCTCTCTACCCTTTGCACGGTCGATCATCTTATCATCGATGTCAGTATAGTTTTTAATGTAGGTCACTTCCAACTCTTGGGACTCCAAAAAGCGGCGGAGTACATCAAAATTTACGGCCCCCCGAGCGTGGCCTAGGTGGCAACGATCGTAAACGGTAACGCCACAATTGTAGATGGAAACCTTGCCCGCAGTGATGGGGGTAAAGTCCTCCTTCTGGTTGGTCAGGCTATTGTAGAATTTAATCTGTCGTAACATTTATAATTCGCCTTCTTCACAAGTGGTAGTAAATCCACCTCTTGGCTTGTACATGGTAGTAACAATAATTTTCTCAGTCTTCAGCAGTGCCTTTAGATCTTTGTAGATGCGGGCGGTAACGCCTTCTTGGAAAAGGCCTACATTTCTGTAGCTGGTGATGTAATACTTTAAGCTTTTTAGCTCCACACAAACACCACCTTGGGGGCGGTACTCAATGATCAAATCACCGTAATCAGGCAGGCCTGAAAAGGGGCAGACAGCAGAAAATTCTTCTGTTTCTGTGGTGATCAATTGGTTGGGGCTATCAAAATTAAAGGTTTCTAAAAAGTCAGTTCTAATCTTTTCTACACCTTCAAATGAAAATTGTTTTCCTTCTGCTTCAGCCATTTTATGTCCTAATATCTTTGTTAAATTATGATTTGGTTTGTATAAATTCTTCGTACCCTTTTTTGCGTAAAATACAAGCGGGGCAGTGGCCGCAGCCTCTTCCCCAGTCGTGCATTGAAGGCTCACCTAAGTAACAGGTGTGGGAATCTTTTAAAACAACCTCTAAGATGCCTTCGGTCTGAGCCAGCTCAAAAGTGGCGGCTTTTGTTAAGTGCATCAAGGGTGTTGCCAGTTCGATTTCTTGGTCACTGCCTGAGTTCAATGCTGCAATGATGTTAATCGCAAAGGGTTCACGGCAATCGGGGTAACCACTGTAGTCTGTCTGGCAAAGGCCAGCTACTAAGGTGTCGGCCTTGATCGTCTGGGCGTAACTGTGAGAAAGCAAAATAAATAGGGCGTTTCTGTTGGGCACAAATGAAGCTGGTAGGTCGTGATTATCCTCGTGAGGGGCATCAATGGCCTGAGCGCTGCCTGTTAAGGCAGAATGAACCATTCCTTGGTAAAAGGATATGTCAATTTCATGGTGCTTTACTTGTTGATCTTTGGCGATTTTTCTCGCCTGCTCGATTTCGATCTTGTGGGTTTGGCCGTATAAAAAAGTGATCGCCTCTACGGTCTCAAATCTGTTTTTTGCCCATGCGAGGCAGGTGGTGGAATCTTGTCCACCTGAAAAAATGACTAGGGCTTTGCTCATGCTACCTCTGTTGTAAAATGATGGTTGCCATCCAATATAGCTTCCAACTTGTCACCTGATCTTAAAGGCCCCACCCCTTTGGGCGTACCTGTAAGAAGAATATCCCCAGCTTTAAGGGTGAAGATTTTGCTTGCCGCTACAAGCAATTCGAAAGTGGGCGTTAGCATCAAGTTTGTGCTGTCTTTTTGGCGAACTTCACCGTTAATCTGTAATTCTATCATGCAATTTTCTGGGTCTTGGATTTCAAACCTATTTGTAATGGGCAGGCTACCATCAAAGGCCTTTGCCGCTTCCCAAGGGTGGCCATTGGTCTTTAATTTTTTTTGTAAGTCTCGCAAAGTCAGATCCAAACCTATCCCGTAACCAGCACAGGCCGCTTTGGCCTCTTCCAAACTGGCATCTTTCAAATCCTTGGCTATCCACACTGCTAATTCCAATTCATGATGCAATTCACCTAGATTCTTAGGAATATTTATTGTCTCTGCAAAGTCCACAATGGCAGTAGTGGGCTTAATAAAAAAGATAGGACTGGTAGGGGTTTGGTTGTTCAACTCCTTGATATGATCAAGGTAATTTCTGGCCACGCAAACGACTTTGCTAGGGCGTGGGAGTTGAAACATGAGCTTTCCTTTGGTTTAAACCCTATAATTTAGGCTTTTATAAGCATTTGTTCAATGGTAAAGGCTATATTTTTCAAGTTAGCAAAGACTTTTCTTTACAGCTTAGCCTTCTTCTCTCAAACTACAAGAAATTTGATAGGTTTAAAGATGCAAGACCATTTACTTTTAGGCATTGAATGCACAGGCAACCCCTTATCTTTGGGGCTCTCAAAAGCGGGGAAAGCTTTAGGACTAGTCTGGCTGGATGCGGGTGCCCAAAGCTCCACCATGATTTTAGATGCCCTAGAGAATTTACTAAGCTCTGCCAAAATCGACAAAAAAGAGTTACAAGGCATTTGTTTAACCTTGGGACCGGGCTCTTTTACAGGCCTCCGTGTGGGAATTGCCACGGCAGAAGGTTTGGCCCAAGCCTTTAACATCCCCCTTTATGGGATCAGTGTTTTAGAGGTAATGGCAGGCAGCCTGCCCCATTATCCAAATAAAATTCATGCGATACAAAACGCCTACAAGGGCGAAGTCTACTCAGGCACTTATGACTGTAGCTCAGGGATTCCTGAGACCATCGGTTCCATGGCGATGGAAAAACCAGAGGTCTTTTTTGAGAAGGTTCAAGCTGGGGATATGGTGGTGGGAACAGGTCTCGCTGTACTCGCCAAAAGCAATCTTGACCTTGCGGATAAGGGTGCCCATGCCGACCCTAGTTGGGGGCGAAACTCCAACGGAATCACTGTAATTGAGTGCTGTATTAAGAAAAAAATCCAAGCTGCGGCGGCTAAATCCTTAGAGCCAATTTATATCAGAGCCAGCGAGGCTGAGGTAAATTATGATCAAAACTTTAAATCTCGTTAGGTTAGAGGCCCAGCAGCCTGTTCAAGAAAAACTAACGGCAAAGGATCTGGATTTGCTCGTGGCGCTAGATGAAGATTGCCTGCCCTCTGAGGCTTGGCATTCAGGGATTTGGGAAGGTTTTCTGAGTAAGAGAGATTGCCTGTTGCTGCATGATGATAAGGCCTTTGCCCTCTTTGCTATAGCCGTTGATGAGGCTGAAGTTATAAAGGTTGGTGTAAAAACCCCCTTTAGAAAGCAAGGATTAGCTAAAAAAATACTGGCTTTGGCTTTTGAACAATTGACTTCTTTAGAGATCAAAAAGGTGGCCTTGGAAGTAAGGACATCTAACGAAGCTGCAAAAAAATTATACCAATCACTGGGTTTCACCAAAGCAGGTTTGAGAAAAAATTATTACCGACACCCCGCTGAAGATGCCCAAATTTGGGTGAAAGAGATGCAGGGAAAAGACAGTTAAGGAAAAATATGAAGCAAAATATAATCGTACTCTTAGGCGGTCGTTCCTCAGAACATGAAGTTTCCCTGCGCAGTGGCTTGAGTGTGGCGGAACACATTGACCTAGATAAGTTCAATGTGATTCCAGTTGCCGTGGCTAAAGATGGGGATTGGTTGGTTACAGAGGCATTTGCCTCTGAGGGTTTAGTCGATCACGCCGAGGATCATAAAAAAATTGCCTTAGCCAAAAACTTGGAGCCAGTGAGCCTTAAAAAGGGCTATTTGGAAGGTGCAAAGCTAAAGGACTTTAAGGTAGATTGTGTTCTTTCCACCCTCCACGGGACTTTCGGCGAAGATGGCGCCTGCCAAGGCTTTTTAGAATTGGCACAGGTTCCCTTTGTCGGTAGTGGTTCTGCTGCAAGCGCAATTGCTATGGATAAGGATTTTACCAAGATCCTAACAGAATCAGTCAACGTGGCTACAGCCCCTTGGATTACTGTATTTGCAAGTGATAGATGGCCAAGCTATGAGCAAGTAAAAGCCAAATTAGGGGACGTTTTATTTGTAAAACCTGCCAGACAGGGGTCTTCGGTGGGAATCAGTAAAGTGAAAAAACAGGAAGACTACAAAAAGGCCTTAGAGTTTGCTTTTCAGTATGACGATAAAATTGTAATTGAGCAGGCAATTGTTGGGCGTGAGATTGAATTGGCAGTACTGGGTAATTCTGAGCTTATCGTTTCACACCCTGGGGAAATTTTACCTGATGATGAGTTTTACACATATGAATCTAAATATGTTACCGATGGAACAGAGCTAGTGTTAAAATCAGATTTAAAACCTGAGCTGGTAGCTCAGCTACAAGAAACGGCCAAGCTACTCTACAAAACCATGGGCCTAGCAGGCCTTTCTCGGATGGACTTTTTTGTTACCGAAGATAGTAAAATATGGTTCAATGAACCCAATAGCTTACCTGGCTTTACCAGCATCAGCATGTATCCCAAAATGATGGCAGAGGCAGGCATAGGCTACAGCGAACTCATTTCAAAGCTCATTGCTCTAGGCATTGAGCGGTTTGAAAAAGAAAAAATCTTTAAAGGATAATAATATGATCTGGATCGTCTCAGCAATTGAATCAGAGCTTCATTCTATAGCCCAAGGTTTAGAGTTGGAAGGGGAAAGCTTCCCCATTATAGATGAAAAAAGAGGTTTGCTTTTGGCCCCTGCGGGCATCGGTTGGCTCAAGGCTTACCAAGGTTTAAGCGATCTCTACAGTCATGCTGGAAGCCCAGGCAACCCAGTGGCGGCCTTTGGCGCTAAACCTGCCCAGATTATTTTTATTGGCACTGCCGGCACTTACAGCTCTGAGGTTGAAGTTGGGGATATTGTTCAAGCCAGTGAGGTGATCTTGCTGGATGCTGCTGCCGAATTGGGTCTTTCGAAATACCCTAGTTTTGACCCACCAACTTTTATTAAAGCCAAAGAGATCTTTCCTGGCGAAGAGAGTTTTAAAGTTGCCAGCCTACTTTCTTTGACTTTAGACCAGAATTTAAGTGAACTGATTCACAAAAATAGGGCCGTAGTCTTAGAAAATATGGAAGCTTACGCCATTGCAACCTTCGCTAAAGCCAATAAAATTGACTTCTCAGGGGTTTTTGCTGTGACGAACAAGGTGGGGCCAACAGGTCACGACGAGTGGAAGGCCAATCATAAAAAGGTTGAAATAGCCTGTGGGGAGAAGGTTCTAGAGCTTTTTGGATAAAAAAATTAATTTTTTTCTTTCCAAAGCAAGATTTTTTCGCAAGTCTGAGTCCAATTGCCAAGGGGGCAAATGTTTGCTCTTTTATGTAACATGACATTGGCCTAAGTGATCTTAGGCATAAGAAGGAGAAAAAAATGGCTAGGGAAATTGTAATTGATCGTGACGAATGTACTTCTTGTGTACAGTGTGCTGACAACTTACCAGACGTATTTGCTATGGATGACGATGACATCGCAGTAGTAGTTGGTGATGGTAGCGCTGGAAGCGAAGAAGATATTCAAGAAGAAATTGATACTTGCCCAGGTGAGTGCATTTTCTGGAAAGACGAGATGTAATTTAGTTTCTTAAAGGTCGCAAATTTGCGACCTTTGAGAAAACACATCTATACTGGCTGGTAGTTAAAGTCTCTGTTAAAGGCCTTTAACCCAGCTTCTTCAATCAGCTTTATTGCAGCTTTTTCATCTTTCACACCGTAAGAACGAAGAACATTCTCTTCTAATACAGGTGATGAGATGTCATTAGCGCCCATTCGCAAAGCTAATTGGCCTATATCTTGGCCCAATACCATAACAGAAACTTCAATATTATCAATGTTGTCTAAGTAGATTCTACAAAGGGCCAATACCTTTAGATATTGGTGATGAGGAATTTTTTCAACAACAAAATCTTTTGTCTGTGGCTGGAAAGTCCAAGGGATAAAGGAATTAAAACCACCTGTTTCATCCTGTAGCTTCCTGACTACCTCTAAATGTTCAATCATTTCTGCGTCCGATTCAACGGAACCAAAGACGATATTTGCCGAACCATGAAGACCTTGGCTGTGGCATTCTCTTAAAATATCGGCCCATTCAGCAACGTCGCATTTGTTAGGGCTTAAAATCTCCCTCACTCGCTCTACTAATATTTCTGCACCAGCGCCGGGAACCGAATCCAAGCCAGCTTTTTTTAAGTCTTGTAACACATTCGCCAAGGGTCTTTTTTCCTGGGCAGCCATTTGGCGTAATTCCACAGGGGAAAAGCCTCGAATGTGAGTAATACCGATGGCTTTTAGTGTGCTCAAAGCTTCAAGGTAATAGCTGAAGGGTAGACTGGGGTGAACGCCACCTTGTAAGAATATTTGGTTTGCGCCCATCTCTTGGGCAGCCTTGCCGCTCGATTCTATATCTTCAAGATTCATAACGTAAGAACCCTTGGCCCCTTGCACCTTTTTAAAGCTGCAAAAGGTACAGTCGATCTCACAGACGTTAGTGTAGTTGATGATCTTGAACATGGTGTAGCTGGCCTTTTCGGCCCCCACCTTGGCTATTTTTCTTTCATTTGCCAATTGCGCCAAATCCAACCAAGAGGCATCTTTGAGTAAGGTCAAGGCTTGGGTCTGGTCAATACGTTTGCCCTCTTTGATTAGGCTCAAGATTTCTGTAACCTTCAAGGTTTCTCCTTTTTATTGATTGCCACCAGTAAAATGGTAATGGCTGCTGGGGTCACGCCGCTAATGCGGGATGCTTGGCCCAAATTTTGAGGTTTATGTTCGTTTAATTTTTGGATCACTTCGGTAGAAAGACCACCGATCTTGGAATAGTCAAAGTTTACTGGGATCTTAATGGCGTCCACTTTTTTGTACTTTGCCACTTGGGACTCTTGTCTTATGATGTAGCCTTCGTATTTTATAAGGGTCTCTACATACTCTGTAACATCACTGGAAAAGGCGTGGAATTCTGGCTTTTCAATCAGTTTGCCCACTTGGGAGATCTTGGCGTCGGGCCGTTTTAAAAAATCATTAATCTTAAACCTGTGGGGCAGTAATGATGTTGCAAGGTCACCTAAAACCTCAGCTGATTTTTCTGACGGGACAAGGTAGGTCTTGTCGCAATATTCCGTAAAGGCTGCCACCTGTTCCTGCTTTTTTTGAAAGCGTTGGTATTTGGTTTCGCCCAACAGGCCTAAGTCGTAGCCAAATTGGCTCAAGCGGACATCGGCATTGTCTTCTCTCAGTAAAAGGCGGTATTCGGCCCGACTGGTAAACATGCGGTAGGGCTCATTGGTGCCTTGGCTGACGAGATCGTCTATCAAAACGCCGATATAAGCTTGATCACGCTCTAATACGAATGGTTCCCTGCCTTGTACCGATAAACTGGCATTGATGCCTGCCATGAGCCCTTGGGCGGCAGCTTCTTCATATCCACTGGTGCCGTTGATCTGTCCTGCTAGGAATAAACCTTCAATGTCTTTACACTCTAGACTGGCTTTCAACTGGGTAGGGAAAACAAAATCATATTCAATGGCGTAACCAGGGCGTACGATATTCACCTTTTCCAAGCCTGCGATAGACCTCATAAACTCTTGCTGGACACGAAGAGGTAGGCTGGTAGACATGCCATTAGGGTAGTATTCAAAAGATTGCAAAGAGGTTGGCTCTAAGAAGATCTGATGGCGCTCTTTATCTGGGAACTTTTGAATTTTGTCTTCAATAGAAGGGCAATATCTTGGCCCAACACCTTTGATTGCTCCGCTGTACATAGCCGAAAGATGCAGGTTATCTTGGACGATTTGTTTGCCTTGGTCGCCTGTAAAGGTAATAAAACAGGGCACCTGTTTTAAGGGGCGAGCCGTTTCCCAAAAGGAAAAGGGAGCGATGATGTCGTCCCCAGGCTGGGAATCTAGCACACTAAAATCAATGGTTCTGCCATCGAGCCTTGGGGTTGTGCCTGTTTTTAGGCGTCCTGTTTTTAGGCCCAGATCTTTTAATTGTTCTGCCAGAGGTTTGGAGCAAAAGTCCCAAGCTCTGCCAGCTTCAAAGGTTTGGTCACCAATATGAATTAGGCCATTTAAAAAGGTTCCTGCGCAAATTATGATGGTCTTACACAAGACCACGTCACCAAGTTGGGTTTTAACGCCAGTAATCTTGCCCGCTGTGGCCATGATTTCTGTCACCTCACCTTGCATTAGGGTCAAATTTTCTTGGGATTCCAGTCGCTCTCTCATATTTGCCTTGTAGGCAATCATATCAGATTGGCAGCGTGTCGCTTGGACAGCAGGCCCCTTTTTCTGGTTGAGCTTCTTAAATTGAATGCCTGTAGCGTCGGCTGCTAAGCCCATTTCGCCACCGAGTGCATCGATTTCTTTAACCAAATGCCCCTTTGCAAGGCCACCAATAGCGGGGTTACAGCTCATTGCCGCAACTTGATCGACATTTTGCGTTAAGAGTAATGACTTCTGGCCCATGCGGGCAGCAGCTAGTGAAGCTTCACAGCCAGCGTGGCCACCACCGATAATAAGTACGTCCCAAATTTCGCTCATCCTTTATCCTGTATGAAAAATAGGGTGGTTTGGCATTGAATTCGCATTATAATGACTTTAGATAAGAATATTGAGTTTAGAATATCGAATTAAGAATCGAAGTGTAAAAATAGATTTTGTTGTTTGAAGTAACTTAATCTAAGCGGAGTTGCCCCCTAAGGCAAGGGGGCGCTCAAAAAAAATAAAGAAACCAAACATTTTAGGAATGCCATGAATACTTTAAACTATATCCAGTTTTTTGATGGTCTGGCTGAGAAGAATCTCGGTGCCTTTCGCATGGAAAAGCTTTCCAGTAAAACCGTTGCTGCAAATGCCAGTGGTCATACTCACATTTGTAACTTGGAAATCGAAAGCAATTGTTTTTCCGCTTGGGGAAATTCTAGAAAGGAAGCTTTAAGAGGCCTTTATAAACAACTAGGCTCATTTAAGTAACTGCCAGAAGAGTTAGAAACTAGCTGTCTGCCTGGATTGTAAAACTTAGGCTTTGGCTAAATTTGCCCCCTGCGGCATCCTTTGCTAAATCTTTTAAAGCCGAGTCTTTGCGGGTTTTAAAAATCTGAAATTTTTGCACGTCTCCCAAGGTATGGTCTACCATAGCCTCGATCATCCCATCTAAAACTAAAATTACATTATCTGCTTTGGTCTTTTGCGGGGCCTGGTTCTGTTCAAGAGATTTAAAGCCGTCTACCTTGATGGATTTTACTTCATCTAGGCAAACTAATTTACAATCAAGGTTTTCGTCTAAAAGATCGTCAACTTCTAGGCTACTACCATCAAAAGAGGATACCTCTTGCATGTGAGGCTCTAGGTAGGGCAGTTGATCTGTATAGGGGATGATCTCTAAATCCACTAAGGCATATTGATGAAGAGGGTCGTTTTGGGCGATTGCGTGAGCGTCTCTTTCGTTGTCTGCCTTTAAAATTAATACGTCGCTTTCGCCCCAATGGCCAGACTGTAAAACTCGGCCCGCCAAAGTTTCAAGCTCAATCCACTCCCGTTGCTCCTTCTTTTCAGAAGAAATTTCTAGGGCTTTGTACTCTGTTTTGATTTGATTGATATACAAATAATACATGGTTACCGCCAATTACGAGAGATTGATTTTAGAAAAGATTCGTACCATTTGGTTTACCTCAGCAGCGCTAAGCTCAGGTGGCCAGTTTTGGTTCTGGGCTGCAACTTTTTCTAAGGCTTTTGTGGAAACCTGAATGCCTGAAAGGCTGGTTGTCCATAATTTTAGTCTTGCGTCACCTTCTTGTCCAATCGCTTGCAAATATTCTAAAGAAATAAGCTTTTTTACGATTTTAGAGACATGTGCCTTATTTAAATGGAGCTGGGTAGCAATGTCCTTTTGGCTGATCGGGCCTTCTTTATTGATGCAGTCTAAGACCAGCAATTGTTGGTGATTTAGAGAGAATTCTGCCAGTTGCTGCTCAAATCCTTTTACAAGTTGAGCGTTAGCTTTCGTGATGTAATTGATCAGGGTGTCATTTAGTTTTTCCATGATTGAAATATACACGATTTTAGTAGCCGATGCAACTTCTCTTTTTTACCCTTGATTTCTTTAAATTTTCTAAACTAAAATAAGATATCGACAAAGAGTTACGCCCATATTAGGCTAAAAGTAACCATCCGAATCAGATAGTCCCAGACCTAACGTGATCTCAATTTTTTGAATCGCCAAAAGATTGGGTAAAACACTTAGGGCCACGCATCTGAAGAAAGACAGATATCCCCTTATTTACAAAGATCACAAGTTGAAACACAAAGCAAAACCAATTTTTTATAAAGACCTTTGCAAAAAGGATTTCTTTGATGATGCCTCTATAAAGGTACAATACATTAATGCAGAGCATTATTGGATCTTCAAAACTGGCCCCAAAGTCTATAAGTTTAAGAAGCCAATAGAGCCCAAATCTTCTCCAGAATTGGAAAAGGCCTTTTGCCAAGAAGTTGTAAAAAGAGTGGCAGGCTTTTCTCCTCAACTTGAGCCAGAAGTGGTTTGCTTAGAGCAAAGGGAAGAGGGGTTTGTTTTAACAGATAAAGTTTCTAGCCCAGACAATGCCCATTTTTCTGGAGTGGTTCAAACCCAGCTTTCAGATCGTGGTTTTATCAATTCTTTACTTTCAAAAGATAAGCTTAAGGTGGAACACGCTAAAGCCGTTGGGGGTTATTTGGCCAATGTGCACAAAAATATTGAAGCCTATACAGGCCGAGATGCAGGCACAGCTGAATTTTTGACCCGACTCTTAGAAGCCGACTTCTACCAATCAAAAAAGTTTTTAGGCCAGACCTTAAAACCCGCCATGATGGAAATGACCCTGCACCCTTTTCAAAAAAAGGCGAAGGAACTAAAAAAATTGCTCGGTTCAAGGCAAAGAAAAGGCAAGGTGGCCCGTGTGCAAGGTTCTTTTAAACCTAGCAAAATTCATGTTGGCGTGAAAGAAGTTACGGCTTTGGGCCGTGGCGGTGATCCCTTCCAAAATGCATTTTTTGATGTTGCTTCTGATGTGGCCGATCTACTGATTGAGCTTAAGTTACAGAAAAAAACAGAACAGGCCGAGGCCTTTGTTGCCCAGTACATTGAAGCTAGTGGCGATGAAGATCTGAAATTGGTCTTGCCCCTTTATGAAATTTTAAAGGCTTTAAGCATGGGGCTAAAGCTTTCTCTTTTAATGGAACAGGAGGATGCTCCTGCTGATTGCCAAACCCAAGCACAAGCTTATTTTACCTTAATGGTTGAGTTGGCAAGGGCACTATAGTCGACCTTAGATAATGAAAAAGATTTTACTGATTAGTTTGTTCCTACTGGGCTCTTTGAGCGCCCTGTATGCGGAGCGATTTGTACCTAAATCGGACTTGATTCCTGCCATTTTATCCATTGTGGAGCAGGGTTATGTCGATGGAAAACGGCTTGTACCTGAAAAGATGCTGGAAGGTTCTTTGGAGCTCTTATCCACTTCGATCGCACCTGTTCTTACAGAATATAAGATTAAAGGCAGTAAGGTTTATGTTACGATCAGTGTGGATCAGTCTAAAAGAGAATTGGTTTTTAATAAGCCCAAAACCGTGTTGGATCTCAACAGAATCTTGCAAGATGTCGCTCAGTTTACAAAAGAAAATCTAGAAAAGGATGAGAAGCTAGAAAGGGTTGACCATGCTTTGATCAATGGTTTTTTAAAGAAGCTAGACCCCCATTCCATGTTTTTGATCCCCAAGGTCTACTCTGAATTCAACCAATCTACCGTGGGCAACTATGGTGGGGTCGGTATGATGATTGGCATTCGTGACTCTCAATTGACGGTCATTAGCCCCATTGACGATACCCCTGCAAGTAGAGCTGGCCTAAGGGCCAAAGATAAAATTGTTCAGATTGATGACGAATCTACTGTAAATATGTCTTTGCAAGATGCTGTAGGGAAACTCAAAGGTGAGCCAAATACAGAAGTTAAGATCTACATCATGCGAAAGGGCTTGAGTGCCGCTAAGGTTGTCCCTGTGAATCGGGCCTTGATCAAGATCAAGTCAGTGGAAAGCGAACGCTTTGATCGAGCTAAAAAAACCGTTGGTTATATTCAGGTTAAGACCTTTGGGCGCAATACTATTGAAGAAATCAATGCCGCCTTGCCTGATTTGGACTATAAATTTAAAAGCTTCCAAGGTTTGATTATTGATCTGCGAAACAATCCTGGTGGTCTTTTGCAGCAAGCGATTGCTGTGTCTGACAGATTTTTAGAAACAGGTGTTATTGTTGCTACCTCAGGTGTGGATGCGGAAAACCTCCACTCGGTAAAGGCAAACTGGTTTGATACCATCAGCAATGTACCAGTGATTATTTTGGTCAACAATGGTTCGGCTTCCGCCTCTGAAATTGTAACGGCGGCTTTAAAATCACACGATAGAGCTGTTGTCTTAGGTCGTAGAACCTTTGGTAAAGGTAGTGTGCAGCAGGTTATCCCTATGGCAGAAGGTTCCGCCTTAAAGCTAACCATGTCTAAGTATTTGACCCCTGGAAATCGTTCTATCCAATCGGTTGGCGTTTCCCCGCACATTGAATTAGTGCCCTATTCCATTGACCAAGAATTTGTACGCTTGAGCCCCGCCAAAGAAGAGGGCATGGAAAAAGAATTGGCCCAAGCCTTTAGTGAGTGGGGCGATAAGCCCGATAGGCCTGAGCAGAGCACCTTTTACCTCTTTGATACGCCAAGCGACGAAGCCTTAGAAAAGGAAGAAGATTTAACCCCGAAAGAAGCCCGCAAAAAACGCCAAGAGCGAGATTACCTATTGCAGTCGGCCGTGAACATCCTCTTTGAGAATGGCCGTAAGGGGTACGATAGTACCTTTAGTAATTCCAACGGTCAGATGGAACTCTTAAAGACATCTCATAGATACTTCACCAAAAAAGAAGCGGCACAAGAAAAGAAGATTAGCAAAAAACTTGCTGAGTATAAGGTGGATTGGAAGAATCTACCAACCCGTGGCAGTGTAAAGCTCAAGACAAAATCATGGATTGAGATCCGAGATAAATCAAAAGAAAAAAAGGTGGCGAAGCCCGCCAAGGGTGAAAAGGCCGCAAAAGTTGCCGACAAAGACAAGGTCTTTAAGCTTCACCAAGGACCCGTGCCTGCCGACTCTGAAATTCGTCTTTACTTAAGCGCTAAGAACCTTGGGGCCAGGCCGCTAGGAAAATTGATGGCCACCACGGTTTCTGAGAATAATGCACTTGATGATCGTCAACTTGTCTTTGGGCACATTAAGCCTAAGGAAACCAAAAAGTGGTATATCCCCATCAAGGTTTCTTCTTCTGGCTTGAGTCGCAATGATATGATTCAATTTGCCCTGACCAATGGGGCTAAAAAAATCATTCACAATGCTTCTATGGAGTTGAAAATCCTTGAGGCAAAACGACCCCACTTTTTGTATGAAGTCTCGGTAAATCGAGATATCATCAAAAAAGGTGACAAGGTTAAAATCTTGGTGAAGGTGAAAAACGACGGCGTTGGAACTTCCAATAAGGTGAGTGTACTGCTTAAAAACGGGGAAGGTAGCCGCATCTTTTTGCGCAAAGGCCGCCAGACTATCCCTAAGTTGAAAACAGGTGAGGAGCGGCAGGTAGCCTTTGAATTTGATGTCAAAGAGTCGCCTTTAGACGGTGATTTAGACCTTTCCTTGGATATTCTAGACAGTAAATTCCCGCTGGTTGGTGTGAATCACAAGTTGAAAATATCCCTGGCACATAAATTGGCTGATATTAAAAACGCAGCCCCTAGAGTAATCATGCCCAAGGCTACGGGGGTGAGTAAAACTCGAAAATACAAGCTTCCTTTGACCATTACCGATGCAGGTGGGGTTAAAGATTTATACGTCATTGTAAATGAGAAAAAAGTCTTTTATAAAAATTACTTAAGAGAAAAACAGCGCACTAAAGTCGATTTAAATCTAGAGCTAAAATTAGACGAGAAAATCAACAGAATCATAGTCATAAGCCGAGATGATCAGAATGTTGATACAAAAAAGGCTCTTTATGTTCGCTATTTAGGCTTGAAATAGTTGCTTTTATAGTACTGGCCTGTTAAAAAGACAGAACGAAAAGCTGTTCAAAAATATTTTATGGTTTGAGCTGAACTTAATCAGCTCCCCAATTTTTCGCTAATTCACTGGTTGAAAAGGCGATTAGAAAACGAGAGGAAACAAATATGGCTCGCGAAAGCATCACAAGGGGACCGAACTTCGTACACCCCGAAAAGCCAAGTGCTGTAGGTTCACGTAATTCTGTAAATCGGGATAACCGTGATGAGTACAAAGAGGCGAAACACATTATTGACGAGGAAGTGGATAAAATCTTAAACCACATCCACGCCAAATTACCCCCTGAAGTACTAGAAAAACTAGACGTTATGGGCTCTGTTAAATCAAAGCTACATAACTACTTTAACCAAGACTTCCAAAACATGCTCAACCGCTACATCGTAACGATGGAAGACGAGATGAGTAAGAAGTTTAGAGACTTGGTTGACCGTGAAGAGTCTAAAGTTCTAAATCGTTACACTCCGAAAGAAATCACTGATATCATTGATAAGGTTACTGGAATTGGTACCTTAAACACAGGTGAGATCGAAAAGTCTGTAGTGAACATGTATGGCCAAATGCAAAGCCATATCCAAAGAGGAATGTCTGAGATAGAAGACCACACAAACGCTCTACTTAAAGAGAAGAGTGATGTTGGGGCCTTTATCCGTGGGGAAAATTCTTACGCAATTGCCAAGTGCTCTTTCCGTGATAACCCAAGACGAGCAAAAAATGTAATGGATATGAAACTATCCATTTCTATCCACAATTCAGAATTAATTAGCTCTATTTATCATTATGAAGTTCCAGTTGGAAGCTTGATTAAGGATGTAGTTGCTAAGCACATTCAAAGACTGATTGATAAAGAAATCGCTGAGACAAATAAGCGCTTAGACGAAGAAGGTAAAGATTCTTTAAATGACACAGGTCGTTTATTTGAAAAATTCCGCATCATGGATAAGTATGTTTCTGACGACGAATCAGAAGAATCAACTCGCTACCAGTATGTTGCGAAAAAATTCCTAGACGCTGTAGATAGCATCGAAGGAAGCATTGATTCAGAAGATTATGACGCTTTAAACATCCGTGAAAATATCGCAAAAATTATCGATAGCCAAAATATCCGCAACAGGGGTTTT
The DNA here is from genome assembly GCA_965602905.1 of uncultured bacterium. Lineage (GTDB taxonomy): Bacteria > SAR324 > SAR324 > XYD2-FULL-50-16 > XYD2-FULL-50-16 > JASJGK01. Next base: position 71,395 of record CBFCZY010000014.1, read on the forward strand.
AACTCTGCTGTAAACGCTATCACTAGTATCTTAGATACTTCCAAAATGGGTTACCAGTTCATCGAGAACTTTAAAAACGCTCGTGAATGCCTGATCCGTGAATATGAAGAAGAAGATCCAGCAAAGTTACCTGATGAGCGCTATGCTATCCGCTTGGTTTATTATGACCAAGAGCAATTAAATTCCTTACGTGAATCTTACCAGCACCAACTGAAAGAGTTGACTGGTGAAGTTATGCACCTCTGGGAAGTTTGTAACGGTATCCACCAAGAGTCTTTAGAAGCCTCTGGCAAAGACGACTGGTCTACCTTAGCTGCAAAAATGCTTTCTGAAGCATCTGACGCTAAAGGTGGCGACGATGCTGCTGCAACTGAGTCTGAAGGTGGTCAGTGGAATGAAATTAACTTTATTCAGCCAGAACTCACAAAGGTTTCTGAAGAGAACCCAACTTGTGAAATTGAACTGGAAGAATTAGGTGCTCGATTCCCATTGATGCTTGAAAAAATGGAAAAGGCCTTTGGTAAAGAAACATCTGAAATCCGTAGAGTTTTCGAGAACAGATTACGATTTGTTCGTGAGCAATATGAAACCTTTGCAAATCAGATCAATCCTTATCATATTCAGCCAGGTCTACTTCTAGATATTGACATTGTTTCTATCAAAAAGAAGAAGACAACCATGTTGAACATGTCCAACGTGATCAATGAATTTTTATACTCCGTGTCTAAGGGTTTTTCTGAAACAGAATACACTCCTTACACAAGTGAAAAAGACGTTACCATTGATCCTTCTCAAGTCTTCATGACTGTAGACTAGGTCGCTGATTTAAGAAGAAAAAATAAGCCCTAATGCTAAAGCAGAAGGGCTTTTTTTATTTTAGGAGGTTCATTTTCCTCCCTTTGCTGCAACTTTCCCCAATTTACTATGTATATTTTAGAGTTTGAAAAGCCTATCATTGCTTTGAAGCAGAAGATCAAAGAATTAAAAGATCGGCAAGCTGGCGACCCTGATCCAAAATTGGACAAGGAAATCCAAAAACTGGAAAAGCAGACTTTTAAGTTGGAAGAGAGCACCTATTCCACTCTTAGCCCTTGGGAAAAGACTCTGGTTGCTCGCCATCCTTTGAGACCTTATACTCTTGATTTTATTGAAAGCTGTGTGACAGAATTCCAAGAGTTACATGGGGATAGAACCTTTAGAGATGACCCAGCTATTGTTGGTGGATTTGGCAAGATTGATGGCCAAACCTTTTTGATTGTTGGCCACCAAAAGGGCCGCAATACCCAAGAAAATGTCTCACGTAACTTTGGTATGCCTCACCCAGAGGGCTACCGAAAAGCCTTACGTTTGATGAAGATGGCAGACCGATTTGGTATTCCTATCTTAACTTTGATCGATACTCCCGGGGCATATCCTGGAATCGGCGCAGAAGAACGAGGTCAATCGGAAGCCATTGCTGTAAATTTACGTGAAATGGCAGTTTTGGGCGTGCCCATTATTGCTGTGGTAACAGGTGAAGGCGGTAGCGGCGGGGCCTTGGCTCTTGGTGTTGCCGATCGTGTTTTAATGTATGATCACTCTATTTATTCTGTAATCAGCCCTGAAGGTTGCGCTGGAATCCTCTTTGGCGATGGCACCCGTGCCCAAGAAGCAGCCAAGTCCTTGCGTTATTCTTCTGCTGATCTCTTAGAATTTGGTCTGATCGATGAGATCATTCCCGAGCCATTGGGCGGCGCTCATGCGAACCCTGTTGAATGTATGAACAATTTAAAAGAAGTTGTCTTAAAGCAATATGCTGGTCTAAAAAGCAACTCCTCTGAAACCCTGATTGAGGATCGATATCAAAAGTTCCGCAAGATGGGAGAATTTGCTGAAGGGTAATCAGTGAGCCTTTCATGCAACTGATTTATCTTTTTTTTACTCCCCATCACATCAAATTTTGGGCTCCCAGTCTCTCACCCAGTGAGGGGCAAATGCCCCACTCAGGTGGCATTTCAGGCGCTTTAGAAGCTCTTCCTAATTTCTTAGACAGCCTGCCCAGTTGGGGCGAAACAGGAACTGGCAAGGTTGTGGCTATCTTCGACCAAGGCCTTTGTAGTTACCGCTACTTTCAACTACCTCCTTTAAAAGCCGCCAAGGTTAAAAAAATCCTCCCCTTTGAACTGGAAGACGAACTGATTTCAGCCGTTGAAGATGTCATCTATGATGTAAAAATTCAAAAATTCCAAGCGGGAAAACCTACAGACGCTGGGGTTTATCTTTTTGAAAGAGAAGCCTTGCAGCATGTCCAGCAATTGCTAACCAACTCAGGGTTAGAGCTATCCCAAGCAACATCTGGCCTATGCCTACTGGATCAACTTGTCACGGGACGCTCTAAAAATGCCGAGGGGTTACATCTCTTTTTTGACGGCAACCAAGCTTTTTTACTGCTCTATCAAGGTGGGTTTTTAGTCCAGTCCAGTAAAATTGAAGCCCAATCTACCTCAAATCAGCTTTTAAAGTCGATCAACCAAAGGCTAAAGGCTTGCTTTTTGGAGCTGGGGGAGTCCACTCCCTTAGAGTTGTATGGCCATGGGGAAATGCTTTTGGAAGTGAATGAAAAAAAGGAAGTGGCCTTTAGGGACCCAAAGGTTGAGCCAGACATTCCATTTCTTTTCCCTGATCTTTACCAAGTGCCCTTGCAAAAGGGTGCGACCATTAATTTTACCAAGCCAGAGCCCAAAGGAATCAAAGATTTTAGTAAGTCCCTTTGGAAATTCAAAGAGGTGGCTATTTTACTGGCCATTTGGTTTGCCGTCTATTTGGGTTCTGTGGGCTACCAGCTTTATAAACAGAGCGGTGAGCTTGCAGCCTTAGAGAAAACCCACCGAGCTGTGGCGGCAAAATATGTGCAAGGAGTTCCAGCGACTAGAGCCTTGCGGGTATTAAAAAAGCGGTTCAAAGAACAAACAGCCAACACAGACAATAGCAAAACCTTCTGGGCGGGCAAATATCCTGTTAGCAGTCTACTTTTAAAGGTTAGTGAAAGCTTTAAAGGGGTGGAGGGTTTTAAGATGACCCACTTTACCTTGAACCAACAGGGCTTAAATATAAAGGGACTGGTTCCAGGCCTAAAAGAACTGGACCAAGTAAAGGGCCTCATTGGTGACTTGTTTACTGATGCGAGGTATAAAACCAGATTTAGCCAGAAACCTGGGCCGGAAGGCAGTTCGATTTTTAACCTCTCAGTGGAAAGGATAAGGTAATGGAATTGAATCAACGTGAGAAGCTGCTTGCTATCATTGCCGCTGGGCTCATAGTCCCTCTTTTGCTGCTGCGCTTTGTATTTTTCCCCTTTTTTGACTACAAAGATTCATTAGGGCTTAAGATAACTCGGCTGCAAAGTGAAATTCAAGCGATTGAACAATTGGGCCGAGACTATAAAAACACCACCCAAAATGCAGCGCGTGGGCGGGTGAACCAAAAGGTTGAGGCTATCTTAACCAAGTTGGCATTGCGTGGCGAAGCGGTAATTTCTAGCCAAGACAGTAACTCGGTAACCTTGAAGGTGGATGGCTTGCAAATGGCTAAGGTCGTTGAATTATTTTACTATATTGAAAACACAAAACCCTTAAAAATCAAGATCCTAAGTTTGACCCATTCCTTTAAAGATGAAAAACGCTTGGAGCTAAACCTGATTGTTTCTGGCGGGGGCAAAGGGTGAGGAATTTACTCAAGGCGTTTGCCTTTGGCATTGTCGGCCTTTTTCTGGTCTTGATTTTAGTGTGGGTGCAACTTTCGCCCACTCGGTTGGCAGCCTTTGCTAAGTACAAATTTGAAGCCTATAACACAGGGATGAGGGTCGACTTCGGCCCAATAGAAACCAACCTCACAGGTGCAACCTTAAGTTATGCATCCTTTTACATTAAAGGGAACAAGAGGGCTTTGCTTAGCCTTGGGCAAGTGGGGGTCAGTTTGGCTCCTTGGTATTTAATCCAAGGTGCCGTGGCCTTTGATGTTAAATTGTATGGCGGGGAAATTTCAGGTCTTTTTAAACCGTTGAGTAACCGAGTCACTTTGGTAGGAAGTAATATTGAACCTGCCTTAAATGGGCATCTTCGCAAACTACAATTATTGGCCTCGAAACCTAAGGTGAATTTTGAATTGGATATGGCCGTAATGAAACAAAGGGGCACCTTAGTTGTGGTTGCCAAAAACCTGCAAACTACAAAATTAACGACCCAAAAAACGGGTCTAATGGTTGACCTTCCAGAGACAAAGTTAGACAATATAGACCTTGCTGTGGACTTTAGTCCCAATGCTGCACAAATCGATTTAAAGGCCAAAGGCGATTTAAATGGTGGAGTGCAAGGGAGCATTAAATTTGTAAGTTTGGCTGCGGCAATGAAGGGAAAAATGCAACTTAATTTAACCCTACGGACTACAATTTCAGCGATATACATCAAAAAATTAGGTTTTCTCAGTAGTTTGCTAGAAAACTTTCAACGGCCAAATGGCCTGCTTGCTGTTAAATTTTCAGGTAGCAGTTTTGCACCAAAAATTGATAAGCTTTAAAATATGAAAGCATCTAAAAATCTAATCTTTCTTACTCTCGTTTCCGCTTTGATTTTTGTTTTAAGCGGAATCGGTTTGATTTTTTTACCCTATGGTGGAGCTCGGCCAGACCGAGTTCATTTTACGGTAAAGTCGGGTCAAAGCAACAGCGCTATCGCCAGAACTCTAGAGAAGAAACATCTTATTGCATCATCCACTCTTTTTAAAGTTGTTGTTAGGCTCATGGGTAAAACCCAAGCCTTAAAAAGTGGTGAGTATGAAATTAAAGGCAATCTATCTCTCATCGCCTTGATTGGAATTCTGGAAAAAGGTAAGGGGGTTTTGATCTCTGTGACCATCCCAGAAGGCTACCGCATGACAGAAATCTTTGCTCTGCTGAAATCGACGGGGTTCCAAAATTCAGGCCGTTATATGAAGTGGGCTACAGACAAGAACTTCATTGCTGGGCTTAAAATACCCGTGAAAGTAAATATGCTGGAAGGAATTTTATTTCCTGATACCTATCGATTCCCAAAAAATGCTTCTGAGAAGTTGATTTTAAGAAGGATGGTAGAAAATTTTAAGAAACGTATCCCTAAGGACTATAAATTGAAGGCCCGTAGGGCTGGCTTGAGCTTTTATCAAGCTGTTACTTTAGCGAGCATAGTGGAAAAAGAAACAGGAAGGGCCTCAGAAAGACCAACCATTTCTTCTGTTTTTCATAACCGCATGGCAATTAAAATGAGGTTACAGACCGACCCTACTGTGATCTATGGAATTAAAGATTACGCAGGTAACATAAGAAGGAAGCATTTAAAAATGTATCATCCTTATAACACTTACGTTATTAAAGGTTTGCCGCCAACACCCATAGCAAGCCCAGGGGTGAAGAGCTTGATGGCAGCAGTGAACCCCAAAAAGACGAAGTTTTTATATTTTGTTGCTCGAGGCGATGGAACACATGAATTCACTTCAAATTTTAAAGACCATGATAAGGCTGTAACTAAGTACCAAAGACGCAGAAAGAAAGATTACAGGTCTTATTAAATAAGCTTGTCTTGACTATAAAGTAAATATAAACAACCCTAATATTCAGTAACTTTAACTAAAGAGAAAAATGGCAGATCCAAATAATCCATGGGGAAATCGTGGTGGTAAAAAACCGCCTGAGTTCGACGAATGGCTTCAGAATATAACCAATAAATTATTGGGTAAGAAAAAATCAAAAAGTCCTTGGGGAAATGGCCCAGATGAGCCTGAATCTAAGTCCTTTAACTTTATACCCCTCATTTTGTTGGCAATAGTAGTCATCTTCGGGGCTAAGTCTGTTTATCAGGTACAGCCTGGCGAACAGGGTGTTGTCCTCCGTTTTGGCCAATTTCATGAAACCACAGGCCCTGGTCTAAATTTTGTGATTCCCTTGGTTGAACAGGTGATTAAGGTGGATGTGGAAAACATTAGAAAAGAAGAATTTGGTTTTCGCCAAAACACAACAGGTAGTGGCAGAGCTGGCTCAGCTTTGGACCTAGAATCTTTAATGCTGACCAGTGATTTTAACGTAATCCAGATTGGTTGGGTTGTGCAGTATAAAATTAGAGACCCTGAAAACTTTTTATTTAATATCGAAGACCCAAGAGCCGCTATCCGCGACGTTTCTGAGTCTGTGTTACGTAGAATTGTTGGTAACAGAGATTTTAACTACGTTCTTAACAATCGTGAAGAAGTAGGTAATTCTACAAAAGTAGAAATGCAACAGGTCTTAGAAAAGTATAACTCTGGAATCATGTTGGTTGTGGTGCAGCTTCAAGATGTAAACCCACCTGATTCAGTTAGACCCAGTTTTAACGAGGTCAACGAGGCCCAGCAGGAGGCCATCCGGGCTCAGGCCGCCGGCGGCATCACG
>CBFCZY010000015.1:0-71591 GCA_965602905.1 uncultured bacterium
AAAGAAAAATTGCTCCGCATTTTTATCTTTGATACAGACGTCGACCTCGGGCTTCACCCTCGAGACTCTTTCTATTCTGTTCTCGCTCCGCTCGGCTGACTTTGACAAAGAAAAATTGCTCCGCATTTTTATCTTTGATACAGACGTCGACCTCGGGCTTCCCCCTCGGGACTCTTTCTGTTCTGTTCTCACTCCGCTCGGCTGACTTTGGCAAAGAAAAATTGCTTCGCATTTTTATCTTTGATACAGACGTCGACCTCGGGCTTCGCCCTCGGGACTCCTAACTGAGTCTTTTCTCCAGCCGCTCATAGGCCCCATTGATCAACTGCAAGATCTGTTTTGCAGCCTCTTCTTTTACCTTATCACTGCTGAATTTATCGGGGTGAAAGGATTTAATCTCTTTATTCCTCGCCTTTTTTACCTCTGCAAAAGTGGCAGGTGGCTTCAATCCCAAGACAGCCAAATCATCAATCAATTCTTGTGGATAGGGGGAAGTTCTTTTTGCCTCCGGCTTAGGCTCGTCTCTTGGCGGCGCTTGGCTAGAGCTACTTCCTGCGGTTTTTTGGCCCTGTGCCTGTTCGAATGAATTCAGCTCATCCTCCAATGACGACCCTTGGTCAAAGATCTTTTTTTGAAACTCTGAAATCTCATCTTTTGTGTAACTTTGGATCAGGCGGTATATTCTTGCGGCTAAATTCATTTGTGCAGGGGGAATAGTTTAAATTACAGACATTAACAGAGAACTGCTTCATCTTTAATCAGACTAGCCTAAAGTATTATTTTTAAAAAGCAACATTTGCTTCTTTGGGCTTGGCTTAGAATTTTTTTTTCGATAGAATATACTTTTACAAAATCACTTAAAATTAGACCCGCAAAATGCCTCCCCAAATTAGAAACCTAGCTCTTATTACTGCCGTGTTATTTGGTGTTATTATCCTCTATACAATTGCAGCACCGCCTTCAAGGCAAACGGAAGTTCCCTTTTCAACTTTTTTGAATCTAGTTGAATCAGGTCAGGTTTCAGAAGCCATCATCCAAGGTGATTTGGTGCAAGGTCGCACTATGAACGAAGACTACTTCACCACCCAAATCCCAAGGTTTTACGGTGAACTCATTCCTATGCTTCACGAGCGAGGGGTAAACTTTTCAGTTGAGTCTAGGGAATCCCAAGGTTTATTTTTAGCCATCCTTTCTAGTTGGTTGCCTATCCTATTGATCATTGCTGTTTGGATCTTTTTTATGCGCCAAATGCAAGGCGGAAATAAGATGATGAATTTTGGCAAAACCAAGCCGAAGGAACAAGACGAAAACCAAGTTGTCGTTACCTTTGACGATGTGGCAGGCATTGACGAATCCAAAGCGGAATTGGATGAGATTGTAGAATTTTTAAAAGACCCCAGTAAATTTGATAAGCTCGGTGGCAAGATTCCTACAGGCGTGTTGCTTTCAGGGGAGCCTGGAACAGGTAAGACCTTACTGGCAAAAGCCATTGCAGGCGAAGCAGGGGTGAGTTTTTTATCCATCTCAGGTTCTGACTTTGTAGAAATGTTTGTCGGTGTTGGTGCCAGTCGAGTTCGTGATCTTTTCTCCCAAGCTCGCGCCACTGCACCTTGCATCGTTTTTATTGACGAAATCGATGCTGTTGGTCGCCACAGGGGCACAGGCATGGGCGGTGGAAACGACGAAAGAGAGCAAACCTTAAACCAGCTACTTGTTGAAATGGACGGGTTTAACGGGAACGATGGTGTAATTGTTATTGCAGCTACCAACCGTGTTGATGTTTTAGATTCAGCCCTAACCAGACCAGGCCGATTTGACCGCCAAGTTTCTGTGCCAAGGCCAGACATGGGTGGGAGACAAAAAATCTTGCAGGTTCACACCAAAAATATCCAACTTGCTAACGATTTAAATTTAAAGATATTGGCTCAGGCAACGCCTGGGTTTACAGGTGCCGACCTCGCTAATCTTTGCAACGAAGCTGCACTAACAGCGGCAAGATTAAACAAGGCCACAGTAGAAATGGCCGATTTTGAAGAAGCTAGAGACAAGATCATGATGGGCAAGGAACGCCGTTCAATGGTTATTTCTGATGAAGAAAAAAAGGTAACAGCCTACCACGAAGCAGGTCACGCACTAGTAGCGACACTTCTTGACGAGGTTGACTCAGTGCATAAGGTTACAATCATCCCTCGTGGGCGTGCATTAGGCCTAACTATGTTGCTACCAGAAGAAGAAAAGCATTCCCAAACAGAAAGCCAATTACTCAGCGCACTGGCTATGATGATGGGCGGTAGAGCCGCAGAAGAAATTATTTTCAACCACTTTACAACTGGCGCCAGTAACGATTTAGAGCGAGCCACAGCCATTGCCAATAAAATGGTATGCAGCTGGGGCATGAGCCAAAAAGTTGGACCCATTTACTTGGCTGCCGCAGGCGGTTCTGGATTCGGCGGTGCTGAAGGAAGCAGAAAACGTATCAGCCAGAAGGCCCACAAAGAACTGGATTTTGAAGTGAACCGTATTGTTAACGAGGCTTACGCCCAGGCGAAGCTACTGTTAGAAGAAAACATGGATCACCTCCATAAGGTAACAACAGACTTAATTGAAAAGGAAACCATTGATGGGGCCCATATTCTTGCAATTTTAGGAAAGACAGCGGCAGATGCCCCAGACCCAGCCTAGGGACCAGCGATTTTTTATAGATCATGTCCCTCTTAAGATTATCCAAGACTATATCTTTCGCAACTTTGGTAGAGAGGTTCAGCTTTCAGGCCCCACAAGGCTCTGGCTAACCTCAGGTGAAGACAATGCAAAGGATGGCTCTCTTGGTGAGAATTCATTTAAAGGACTAGAGCAAAGTGGGTTTAAGTTAACAGAAAACCTTGGGGCTACGAGCTACTATTGCCAAAGCCTTTTAAGCCCCAGCCCAATCAAGCCACCGAGCCCGTCCCCTAGGATTTTTAAAATTGGCAATCAAACTTGGGACGCAAGTCGGCCTAAGGTGATGGGGATCTTAAATATCACCCCTGACAGTTTTTTTGATGGTGGTGAATTTTGTAAAGAAGACCAGTGGCAGGAACAAATTAAAAAAATGGTCGACCAAGGTGTAGATCTATTTGACCTCGGTGGAGAATCTACCAGACCGGGTGCTGAGTCCGTTGATGCACAGACTCAGATACAAAGAATCTTGCCAGTGCTAACATGGATCAAACAAAACTATACTATTCCTGTTTCCATAGATACCAAGTTAGCCCAAGTGGCAAGGCCTTGCCTGCAAAAGGGTGCAGATATGATCAATGATGTATCTGGGCTATCTGAGGCAGATAAGCTCATAGCAGTAGTCAAAGAGTTTAAAGCATCCTATGGTTTAATGCATACCCAGAAAACACCTAAAGACATGCAGGAGAAACCATTTTACGAAAATTGTCTCTTGGAAGTAAGGAATTTTTTACAAAAAGGGCTTGATAAGTGCATTTCTTGCGGCCTTGAGAGGGATAAAATCATCCTCGACCCTGGTATTGGTTTTGGGAAAACCTTTGAACACAATCTAGACCTTTTGAATTTTCTAGGTGCATTTACTTCGCTAGGCTCCTTGGTTTTATTGGGAACAAGCAACAAGTCTTTTATTGGTACAGCCCTAGATAAAGACACAAAAGATAGACAAAATGGAAGCCTTGCAACCAACGTGTTAGGCCGTGTAAGAGGCGCAGACCTCTTTCGGGTGCACGATGTTAAAGCGACTAAAGAAGCATTACAAATGACAGAATTTTATTTAAACCCTAAGGAACAATGAACCTCCTTGTAGACTTTCGCTGGCAAGATATCATTGATATCGCACTTTTAGCCTTGATCAGTTACCGCATCATTTTGATGCTCCAAGGTACAAGAACCGTCCAAATTATCATTGGTTTTCTTGTTGTTGGTGTGGTGTTTTATCTTTCGGGAATCTTTGGTATCGCAGGGGTCAACTGGCTACTGAACAATCTTTTCAGTTCCTTCATTGTTGTGATCATCGTTTTATTCCAAGCGGACGTGCGAAATGCACTAGCCCAAATGGGAACCAAGACTTTTTTTCAAAAGGCTACGCCTAAGGCCTCATTAGATATGCTCGGTCGGATTTATAAGGTCTGTGAGCATCTATCCAAATCCAAAACGGGCGCTTTAATCATTTTAGAAAAGTCCATTGGACTGGCTGAATTTAGCAAAAGTGCAACTCCCTTAAATGCCGAATTTTCAGAACGATTATTGGTAACTATTTTTAATACCTACGGCCCTCTCCATGATGGGGCAGTAATTATGGACCGAAACTTCCAAGTTGCTTACGCAGGGGCAATTTTACCCCTCACAGGCAATATTGATTTTTCCAAAGACTTAGGCACCCGCCACAGAGCGGCCCTAGGGTTAAGCGAAGAATCAGATGCAATTGTGTTGGTCGTCAGCGAAGAAACAGGCGCTATTAGCCTTGCCCACAAAGGAAAGCTTTTTCGTACCCCTGTCATTGATGTGAGAGTCAAACTAATGGAACTCTACACCAAGTCAGCAAGACAGATCCAAAAAGAAGAAGAACAAGAGGAACAAGAAGAGCAGGAAGCCCAAAAATTGGGGACAAAGGTATGAAAAACATAAAGTATAAAATCAATGCCTTCTTTGCGAGGAATTTGGCCCAAAAGGCCTTGGCTCTTTTTGTAGCTATTGCTATTTGGGGCTTTGCGCCTCTACCAAAAAGAGAAGGCACCACAGAAATTCAATTTTTTGTACCTGTTTCTTACACTAATTTACCGAAGCATCTAGAAATTACAGGCCAGCCACCTCGGTCGGTTGCGCTGTTTATTGAGTTACCTCAATCCAGTTTAGGTAACATCAACCCCAGCCAATTTCAGCTTCGAGTTGATTTGACAGATGCCGATACAGGGGAAAATAATTTTATCCTCCGTAAATCACAGGTCATAGCGCCTAAAGATGTGCGGATTTTAAACATTAACCCTGCGACCCTAGATATTACCTTTGAAAACCGCATAGAAAAGTTGCTGCCCATTCACCCTGTTTTTGCAGGCACACCTGCAAAAGGATACGTGGTGGAAAAGGTGACCTTAAGCCCAGAATCTGTCTTGGTTCATGGGCCTGAATCCAAGCTAGCCAAGGTAGAACAATTAGAGAGTAAACGGATTGATATTGATGGCCTTGTTGGCGAAGCAAATATGCGCCTCAGCATCATCTTCCCCCAAGGGATTTCTCCTGTTGAACCTAAACCTGATCTTTACACAGCCCTTTTAAAAGTGGGGAGTGAGCCTGTTACTGTCAACTTTGAAAGCATACCCATTGGTCTTGTAAATCAGATTTATGTGACTCGGATTAATCCGAAGTCATTTAATATTCAGCTTCGAGGGCCCAAGTCTATACTTGATAAAATGAAGCCTGATGACATCCAAGCTTTTATCAATCTACAAGCCTATAAACCTGGAACCCACAAGGTGAAATCTCCAACCTTGCGAGTGAGCCCAGAATTACAAATTTTAAGAGTATGGCCCCCTATTGATGTGTGGGTCTTAAACCAAAAAGTATACGAGTAAACTATGCCCCGACTCCACGTAAACGTTGACCATGTAGCAACCATCCGCCAAGCCCGCATGACCACAGAACCTGACCCCGTTTATGCAGCACTCATCGCAGAGCAGGCAGGCGTGACAGGGATAACCATTCACTTGCGTGAAGACCGACGTCATATTCAAGACAGAGATCTAACCCTTTTGATGCAGATGTCCCAAACCAAGGTGAACTTGGAAATGGCTGCAACCAAAGAAATGCAAGAAATCGCCTTGGCCCATAAGCCCAATATTGTGACCCTCGTGCCTGAAAACAGAGCCGAAGTCACCACAGAAGGCGGCTTGGATGTGGTAGGAAACTTGCCCCGCATCAAAGAGATTGCAACAAGTTTAAAGGCTGCGGGGATTCGAGTTAGTTTATTTATCGACCCTGTAAAAGAGCAAATTTTAGCCTCTAAAGAAGTTGGCGCTGACGATATTGAGCTGCACACAGGCGAATATGCAAATGCGGAACAAGGAAAGGAAGAAGCGGAATTGAGTCGCTTGATTGATGGTGCCAACTGGGCCCATGAAGCGGGTCTAGGCGTAAATGCAGGCCATGGGCTAACTTACTTTAACATTGGCCCTATTGTGGCTCTCCCGCACTTGGAAGAGCTGAACATAGGTCACTCTATCATCTCTAGAAGCGTGCTTGTAGGCATCACTCAGGCTGTTAAAGAAATGAGTGAACTCATTGAAAAGTACAGCCCAACCTAAAACCACCTTTTAAATGGTAATGGTACCTCGCAGGTACTCAACTGCGGTGCCAGCAACAGCAACACGCTCCCCCAGCAATCTGCCATCAATAATACCACCGCGCTTGGAAAGCTGGGCAGCCATAAAGTCTGTTTTACCTAGGCGCTCTGCCCAGTAAGGAATCAATTCAGTAAAGGCAGAACCTGTTACAGGGTCTTCGTTTACACCCAATTTAGGGCCAAAAAACCGAGTTACAAAATCAAAATCCTGATCTGGGGCAGTGACCACAACCCCCCTTAAGTCCAGTTGTTTTAAGAGTTCAAAGTCAGGGGCAAGGCTTTGCACCTCTTCACTTGTTTCCAGTACCACAATATAGTCTTCGTCCCTTAAGCATTCCACAACACTGGCCCCTAAGGCTTTTTCCATTATTTTTGGGGTTGCGCAAGCTTTTGGCGGGCAGGAAGGTAGATCTAAACTGTAGACTCCTTGTTTGCAAGTAACTACCAGATCCCCACTGAGGGTTTCAAATAGAATTTCATCTTTTGCATCCTCCAAAATTTCTTTAATGACATAGGCACTGGCCAAAGTGGCGTGGCCACAAAGCTTCACTTCGCTTAAGGGAGTAAACCACCTCAGCTGAAAACCGCGCTCGCAGGGCACAAAAAAAGCTGTGTCAGAAAGGTTATTTTCCTCTGCAATCTTTTGCATTGCCTCTTCAGGCAACCACTCGGTCAAGGGGAGTACTGCGGCAGGATTACCACTAAAGGCCTGTAAAGCAAAGGCGTCAATTTGGTAGATATCTAATTTCATGGAAAGTTTTTTTAGGTTGAAGTAAAGACTCCCCTAAAATTACTCAGAAACTAAATTTTTTGAAAGGTATTTTTCAAGGGCTTCATGATTTTCAAATTGTTGGGGCATGCAAGACTTCCAGAGACTTTGCTTTTCCATACAAATATAAAGTGGCGTATCGCCCTTTGACTTTTCTGTGATCCAACCTGAGATGGTAGAAATGAGCTCTTTTCTTAGAACCTTGAGATACTTCATCTTACCATCACCAGAAATAAATTCCCCACTAAAGATTTTAGGGTTTTTAAAGCGCTCCATGGCAATATCTTTCAGCTTTGGAATATAGCGCAAGGTCCCCATACTGATCCAAGCAATTTCTTTTGGTGCGAATCTGTCAAAGATCTCATCAATCACCTTTTTGTATCCAATTTCCCAATCAGGGTAATAGATCAAGGGGTCAAAATGAAATGCCAGTTTATAACCATCATTTTTTACCTTTTCCGCCGCTTCAAATCTCTGCCTTAGGTTGGCCGTCTTGAGTTCTTCACTTTTTACAATCTCACTGGGGTTGAGGGAAAAGGCAATTACCGCTTTACCGCCATGATTTAGTCCGATCAAATTATCTACATAACCAGTTTTACTCTTTAATTCTAGGCTTGCATTGGGAATCTTAGCAAATTCTTCAATCAGGTAGGGATTGACTTGAAAAAGGTGATCCATCGCCAAGGAGTCGGAGTGTTCCCCTGTGCCCACTCTAAAAAATCGATTGGGTTCTGTAGCAATGGTAGCTTTGATGCCTGCAACCATTTCTTCCACATTCACATGCAAACTGATGATGGGCTTACTTAAGAATGCCTGCAAAATACAATAGCTGCATTCTAAAGGGCAATTTTCAATAAGATCAATAACTTGGTAGTTACAACAGAGGAGGCTATCGGTAAAACCAGGGCAAAGCTTTAGGGGGTTTCCTTGGAATTTTTTCAGGTGGAGGATTTTTTTTCCCCCCTCTGTAACAGGGGGAAGTTGGTTCAGAATCTCAGCGGATTGCGCCGCTGGCATAGTTTCAACTAGCGCATTGGGTAAGCGCTGAAGAATTTTCTGAGCAAAAGGATAATGGGCCGCCTCTGCGTCCAGTATTACCCTATTTGGCTGGTACGACATTTTCGTAAATTGGGATTCTTTTTGCGCAGTTGCCCATCACACCATTATAGGTCTTTTTTATGGGTTTGCTATTTCGCCTTGCATCTAAATTTCTTTGAATATTAGATTTTAAACACCAATATTTACCATTATTGTACTGCTTTAGCACACAACGGATATTAGTTTTTAAGCAGATATCAGGCTTTTTTATACCCTGCACTGTGTCATTACTCGCTAACCCGATACCCACCCAAAGGATGGCTAGGAAGGGAATTAGCACGATCAATCGCTTCATCATTTTATAGTCTCAATTTTTGCAAAAAATTTGGTTTCTTCCCTTGATAGATACAAGGGTTATGCCAAGGAGCGAACTCCCACTCAAGTAAAGTGGGTTCGCCCTTCAATAGCTCTGGCTAAGGTATTGGTGTCGGCATATTCCAAATCACCGCCGCTAGGCATTCCTCGGGCAATTCTAGAAATTTTAAGACTCTGGCCTTGGAATAAATTCATCAGGTAGTGGGCCGTAGCCTCACCTTCTAATGTGGGGTTTGTGGCTAGAATTAACTCTTCCACTCCGCCTTCTTCCACACGCCGTTCTAGTTGGGAGATTCTTAAAGAATCAGGCCCAAGGCCACGCAGTGGTGAAATGGCTCCACCTAAAACATGGTAGAGTCCCTTATAGATTCCGCTAGATTCCACAGTAAATACGTTTTTAGCATCTTCCACCACTAAGATAGACTGCCTTTGCCTGCTCTTATCTGTACAAATACCGCATATTGGCCCTTGAGACAGGCCCCCGCAGGTTTCACATTGGCCAATTTCTTGGTTTGCAGCGGTTAAAGCTTTGGCTAAGTCTTCTGGCCTCGCTCTGGTTTCCGTAACCAAATGAAAGGCTAAGCGCTTGGCCGTCTTTTTTCCAATACTAGGCAGCTTGGCCAATTCTTCAACCAGGGATTCCAGAGCAGGAGGTAGATTCATTTTTTCCCAAATTTACTAAAATCAAAGTTGCTAAGATCAGGCATTCCCATACCACCCAGTACATCGGTCATGCTTGGTCCTGAAAGCTCAGAAGCTTGTCTAACAGCTTCATTTACGGCTGCTCGAATCAAGTCTTCTAAAGTATCAATCTCGTCTTTATCCACAACTTCAGGGTCAAGTTCTAGCTTCACCAGTTCCATTTTTCCATTCATGGTCGCCTTGACCATGCCGCCGCCGACGGTGGCTTCTACGGTTTCGTTTGCAGATTTATCCTTTTGGTCTTGCATATTCTTCTGCATTTCCTTGGCTTTTTCTAAAATCTGATTCATATCCATACCTTTAAACATCTCCATTCTCCTTAAAGGGGGTTACAGCAATTACTTCTGTGCCTTCAAATATTTCTTGGATTTTTGTCACCAAGGGGCTGGTTTTCGCCACCTCTTGGGAATCCAGTTCCTCTTGGTCTTTTTCTGCCATCTCTTGCTTAATAAGAGAAGTCTCTTGGGTATTTTTACCTTCAACTAACTGGAAGATATATTCTTGCCCAAAAAACGCTCCTGCTAAACTTTGCACCTCTTGTAGCCGCTCAGGGTTGGCCAGGGCCACATTAGAGCAGGCTAAAAGTAACTTCTTACCTTCATACTTTAGCGGTACTGTGGTTTTCAGTAAAGAGTAGAAGCCAGGGCTCAGTTCTGTTTGCAAGCTTTCTATAAATTCCCGCCAATCGCCAGAATTTAAGGCGTCTTTTTCTCCCAACTGGGGGCCAAGCCCTTGGGCTTCACTGGTTGCCGAGGCTGCCGTGGGGACCTCAACCTTAGTGGGTATAGGATATACTGGCGGGGCTGCAGGCTCAACCACGGGAGGGGCAACTTGGGGCTGGCTCGCTTTTGTAGGCTGTATGTCAGAGGCCAAAGGCCTAACAACGGGAATATGCCCCGCTGGCGAAGAGGCCTGCTCTGGCTCAGTTGCATTGGGCCTTGTAGATGGTAGCTCAATGTCACTGAGGTCTTCATCAAAGTAGTCTGGCGGTGAAAGTTGGTCTAAGGGTGGCCCATCCTCAAATCCATTTAATGCATTTGTATCTTTACTTGAGGCTGCGGCTTCCACTGGGGCAGCCTGAACCTTGTTTTTTGTCTGGTCATTTGCCCCTAAAGTTTCCGTAGTTTGAGGGCTAACCACTGGGGTCTGCACAGGTTCAGGCACAGGTTCGGCCAACCGTTCTACTACTGGGTCTAAGGCTTTTTCCTCTAACGGAACTTTGACTTGTACCACATCAGATGATTGGGATTCGGCTGCATCATATGATTCTGGGGCTGTAGCCTCAGGCTCACTTGCTACTACAGGCTCAGCTTTGAGTTGTACTGGGTTCGAATCTGTTTTTGTATTATTTTGCGCTACCTCTAAGCCTAAAACCTCGGTTTTTTCCCCTTCTTTTATAGGCTCTTGGGGTGTTTTTGTAGCTTCGGAGCTTTGACTTTCAGGCGTTGCTACGGGGTCGGTTACAATTAAAACTTCTGGGGCCGTCTTTTTTTCAACGACTTCAATTGCAGGTTGAGAGGCTTGAGGAAGAGGTACTGGGGCTTTGGAAAGCGCTTGCGAGGATGCTAATTGAGTAGGGACTTTTTTTTTAAGGCATCATCCGTTGCTGGGCCAGCAACCTGCTCTAAGAGTTGGATTACTTCGGCAACACCCTTGATGGATTCCGCCCTAGCCATGCGGATCATTCCCATTTCCATGCAGGCTTGGGCTTGGGAGCTACGCTTTACTTGGGTTTCCAGTTCCAATAAAATTTGAAAATAGCCGTGGAGTTCTGCCTTGCCAGCAAGGCCTGCAAGATTTTGATACAACTCTGCTTGGTCAGGCAGGAATTCCTTCCAGAAAACCCGATTTAAACCCAGTTCCTTAATCAAGGTTACGTCTTTTACAGCAGTCATCAAATCGTTGAGCAATTGCCCAAAGCTACGACCTTTTTTAATCAGGTAATGAAGATTTTGCATCACCATTTCAAGATCTTTATGCATAATACCTGAGAGTAACGCATCCACTTCACGTTGCTCATTTAGGCCTAATACTTCGATCACCTTGCCATCGTCGATGTCTTTCCCACAAAAACCAATGAGCATATCTAAGGTGGTCAAGGCATCTCGCATTCCACCAACAGAGGAACGAGAGATCATAGAAAGGCTAGCGGCACTAATGGCGACGCCTTCATTTTTTGCCACTTCCCCTAAATATTCACTCATCTCGCCCACTTCAATATTATGAAAGTCGTAGCGTTGGCAGCGGCTTATTACCGTTGTGGGCACCTTATGGTGGTCGGTGGTAGCGAGGATGAATTTTACGTGGCTCGGTGGTTCTTCGAGCGTTTTCAGTAAAGCATTGAAGGACTCAGTGGTAAGCATGTGGACCTCATCAATGATGTAGGTCTTATAGCGAAACTTTGCAGGGGAGAATTTCACGCTGGCACGGAGTTCTCTAATATGTTCAATGCCCCTGTTACTGGCAGCATCAATTTCCATCACATCGGCCGCAATCCCTTGGGAAATTTCAATGCAATTTTCGCAAATATTGCAAGGCTCAAAGTTCTGCGGATTCAAGCAATTTAAAGCTTTGGTCAGGATTCTAGCACAGGAGGTTTTACCTGTTCCACGGGGGCCGGTAAACAAAAAGGCATGGGCAACTCGCTCTTGCGCAAAGGCGTTGAGCAAGGTTTTCCAAATGGCATCTTGGCCCACAAGATCTTGGAATCTTTGGGGTCTGAGTTTTCTAGCTAGAACAAGATAGGACATGAGTACCAATGAATTAAAAAAGCCTCAAGATAGAGGAGTCAACCGAGCTTAAATTTATAACACTTAAATTGAAACTAGGGTAGGTGGTTTTTCACAAATAACCTTAAAAAAAAGACCTGATCCATTGAAAAAAGGAGAGCGAAAGCCCTCCTTTTTAATAGGTAATTTTTTAGGCTGTCATCCTATTTTCATTCATGGCTTTGGTAAGTTTTTCCACCTTGCCTTCTTTAATCTCTGCAATTGTAAGGTCTAGCAAATCAGATACTGCTTCGGACTTTAGCATTTTCATTACATCGCAGTTTTTAGGTAAGACCAGTTGATGACGATAGCCACCGGCTGGGTAGTGGTTTAAAAAGACCACTACATTTATGACATTGCCACCATGTAAGACCTTTACCTCAAATTTTTCCCCCTCAAACTCCACTGGGGTTACTTTATAAAGTTCCATTTTTCCTCCTTTGCCTATAGACGAAACATTTCTCTTTCCGCTCCATCAAAGGCTGATTTACATTGATTTAATTCCTCTTCGATAGCATTCCATATTTTTTCTAACTGCTTTTTGTCTGAGCTATAAACACGCTTGTTGGAACATTGAGACAGCTTTTTTAAAGAGTCTAAAACATTTTGAACTCGTTTTTCAGCGACTCTTTTAAAGCGCTCTTCTTTGGTTTCCTTCGACATTCGTCCTCCATTTCTATGCAATATATCAATAATAATGATTACTAATCTTACCTCAATATAACACATATAGTGATGTGCTTCAAGTAAAGCAAAGGGCCACTAAAGACGAAAAACTAGGGGAGAAGGAAAGGGATAAGAAAATTTTTAGGGTAGAACTTAAGGTCAAGTCCAATTTCACAGAAGTAAAATTGAAAGATGACCCACACACATCTTTAAGTACTTAGTGCTGCTTCCTTTCGGACCTGACACGATTCACACCTTCCAATTGCATGGGCCACCCAAACTGGCTTTGATACTAAAATAATTCTGGTAACTCTCAAACAACTGTAAACTCCCATGTATGGGATGATAGAGCCTACCGAATTCTGTAATTTTATTAGCCAAAATTAATAATGTCTAAGTTTTGTGGAATTGGCAAGGGCAATCACAAATCGCTGGCTGTTGATGTCACCCAGTCTCAGTTTCCAAGTTAACTTTAACTTAAGCTTTGAAAAGCGAAGGGCTGACCCAATTTATTTTAGCTACTAGCGCATCAAACAAAAAACTCTAGATCTACAGCTGAGTTTTTCAGTTTTTCCTAAAGCCAAAACTTAACAAACTCTTAACACTCCAAATATAGTTTGGTTGATATATTAATTAAAAGCAAAGATAGAGCAGGCTTGTTTCCATCAAGGTAAACAAGGTTTGCACAGGGGATCATAAACTTCAAAAGGGGCGCTATTTTAGTTGCCTTTTTGACATTATAGATCTCTTTTTTAGTTTAAAAAACTCTATCCCAATGATTTAGCCGACCATTACATTGTAAGCTAAAAAGCTTTAATTAAAAATAAAAATTTCTGAGGGTAACTTGAAAAATACAATCTTAATATTGGGTCTGGCCTTAATTCTAGGGTCAACCTCCTGCAAAAAAAATGATTCTGCCGCTGTTACTGCAGCTGGTGGAAGCCTTTCCGTAAGCTCCACTGCGCCAGCAGATACAGCAACCGACGTTAGCAGGACAACAATCTCCATTGTCTTTTCCTCTGCAGTAAAACAAAGCAGCCTAGTTACAAATTCCACAGGCTTTGACTGTAGCGGCAACATACAAGTTTCGAAAGACGACTTTGTTAACTGCGTACCCTTAACCACACCTGCCTTATCAGATAGCGACACCACGGCAACCAGCAGTTTTGCTACCGCCTTGAGTGGCAATAGCCTCTATAAAGCCAAGCTAACGAATAAGATCACAGATGCAAATGGTTCGGCCCTCACGGGTGAAGTTATCTGGAGCTTTACAACTGGTAAGGTGATTACGGCACTGGCAGTAACCCCTACTAGCCCTACTATAGCAGGCCTAACCCAACAGTTTGTAGCTACAGGCACCTATAGCGACGGCAGTACTCAGGATCTTTCAAGCTCCGTTACTTGGGGCAGCGGTACTTCGGCAACAGCAACCATAGCATCCAGTGGCCTTTCTACTGGTGCGGCTATAGGTACAACTAACATAACAGCTAGCACAGCTGGAATTACCTCTCCAGCTACCACCTTGACCATTTCTTCAACCTCGA
This sequence comes from uncultured bacterium, assembly GCA_965602905.1. Classification (GTDB taxonomy): domain Bacteria; phylum SAR324; class SAR324; order XYD2-FULL-50-16; family XYD2-FULL-50-16; genus JASJGK01. The sequence continues at coordinate 14,200 of CBFCZY010000015.1, forward strand.
TGAAAACATTGGTCATCAACCCCAATTCTACAAACCTACCTCAGGGACTTCTGAAACCCTTCGTTGCCACGGCTACCCTGTGGGATGGTTCCATTTCCAATGCCACAGAGACGGCAACTTGGGCCAGTGGCAACACAACAGCAGCTACAATTACTAGTGGTGGAGTCGTAACGGCAATAGCTACAGGTACGAGCAACGTAACGGCAACCTTAAATGGATTAACGAATACCGCAGAGACTACCGTTACCTCAGTCTTAGCCTCACAGTTTGTCTATAATGCTAGCAGTATCACTGCATTTAGTGCAGACCCTACTACTGGGGTCTTGACAGCCATTTCAGGTAGTCCCTTTGCAACAGTTACCTCTCCTTACCGGATTACGATCGATCCATCAGGAAAATTTGCATATGTAATCTCTGGTACTACTAACAGTGTATACGGCTATAGCATCGATTCCACCACTGGCGCCCTAACAACCCTATCAGGCAGTCCCTTTGCAACGGATGGAACTACGTCTCAGGACATCGCAATCGCCCCATCAGGCCAGTTTTTATATGTAACCCAATCTGCTAGTAATAATATCTCTGCCTTTAACCTTGATGCTACTACTGGAGCTTTAACTCTTATCTCAGGAAGTCCCTATAGCGCAGGAACAGTGCCCTTCGGACTAAGAGTTGACAAAACAGGTCGATTTCTTTTTGTAGCCAACTCAACTTCTGGTGATATTTCAGTCTTTAGCATCAATAGTTCTACTGGTGGTTTGACCGAAGTTTCAGGTAGCCCCTTTGATACGGGGTTAACATTACCTAGAAGGATGCGCATTCACCCAACTAACAAATTTATTTATATCACACACCAATTGTCATCAGGTAAAATTTCAACTTTCAGCATTAATGCTGAAACTGGGGCCTTGACTGAGGTTACAGGCAGTCCCCTTTCAACAGGATCAACTCCAATGGGATTTGATATAGATGTAACTGGAAGTTTTTTAGTGCTTGCAGAAAGCGGTGGGCCTGGTATTCGTGACAACACCATCGACTCTAGCACAGGGGCCTTGACTTTAGGCGCCTTTATTACAACTGGAACCCAGTCACGAACACCTGTCATTGAAGCTTCTGGGAAGTTTGTTTATATGACTAATTTCGGTAGCACCACGATCAATGGCTATTCCATGGATTCCACCACTGGGGCCGTGACCGAAATCACAGGAAGCCCCTTTGCTACGGGTGCCAGCGCAGGCACTATTGGCATCGCTATCTGGAGTGGGTTAAGGTAAATGATCGATTAAGGGTTCGTTGGTATACAAGTAGACTTTTTGTTGGGGGGCCAATGCTAAGAAGTAAATTTGGTCTAGCTCTCCCTAAATCCATCAAAGCCCATAAAAGGAAAGAGAGGCCACAGAGGTTTTACTTGTCGCTGTGCCTAGTGACATAGACCTTGTTTTGAACTGGGTTCTAGTGTAGATTTGCTACTATTATAGTTTCAATAGATATTAAATATAGAACGAACTTAATAGACCCTAAATCGCATGACAAACTCCCACTTTTTGAAAGCCCTAAAATTAATCCCTCTTTTACTGTTTTTGTTTATTAGCCTTGCAGCTTCGGCCATGGAGCCGCATGTGCAAAAGGTTTCAGCCATAATGGAACACCAGGATTTAAAGGGTGGTTTATTTATGGTTGCTGATTTTACAAGGTCTTTAAAAAAAGAAGAGGTTTTGGCCTCTGGTTTAAAATTCATTAGCTATCAAGAGTATATTCAAACCTACCCAATGGACGGTACCGATTTCCGCAACCAGTGGATTCGTTTTGATCTTTTAAATGAGGGCGAACAGGACTTACCGAAAATTCTTTTTATTGAAGATTGGGTTTCAAATATCCAAATTTGGAAAAAAGTAGAGGGCAAATGGCAACATTTACAGACCAAGGATTTTGAAGATGACGGGATCTATCCCAGTGAGGTTACCCCCTTTCCTAATTTTAATTTGATTGTAGAGCCAGGTTTAAATCAGTTTTTAGTTCGTTCCGACGGTTTTAACACGCAAGTTAAAGAGTTTTCTATTTACAGCCCAAATCAATTTTTTAAAGAGAAATCAAAAGAAAATGTATCCTATGCCATGATCATTGGGATTCTTTTGATAATGGGGCTTTACAACCTTTTGTTAAGCATCTCTTTTAAATCCGCTGAAGGGGGCTATTTTGCCGCCTACATCTTTTCTATCTTATTATTCCTAATCAATCGAGACAGACTTTTTGAAGCTTGGTTCAACCTGCCCAATGGCCCAAGCTGGTGGGTGCATATGGGGGCAATGGATCTATTTTTTGCCTTGGGTTTCTATTTTCAATCCCAGTATTGTATCAAGATGCTGGGCCTGACTAAAAAAAATAAGATCCAACTGGGATTGATTTACTTCCCCATTGGCCTACTAGTTATCAATATTCCTTTTGTCTTTATTGATATTGGAATCAACCAGATGATCATGAACAATGCTGCGGGGATTTTTGTTGTTACCCTGTTGGTAATGTCTTTTGTCCATGCTGTTCAAAAACAACCAAAGGCAATTTTTCTATTTATCTCTTTGTTTCCAGCTGTTGTTGGGGGCCTACTGGAGATGGCAAGCATCCAAACAGGTGTTAAGCTCATTGCCAATTCTTGGCAACTGGGTATTTCCTTAGAAGTAGTAATCTTGTCCACTTACTTAGCTTTTAGAATCAAACGCTTAACTGAAGAAAAAGAAACGAGCGATCGCCTTCTCTTAAGCAACTTACAAAGCCAAGCTGCTATTTTAGAAGAAAAGGTGGCCCAAAGAACCAGTGAACTGCAATCTGTAATTAGCGTTAAAGATAAATTTTTCTCTATTATCAGCCATGACTTACGTGGGCCCCTTGGTAGTCTTTCAATCATCTTTAATGATGTCATTGAATCTCATAAAAACATCGATGAAGAGATGTTTGAAGCAACTAAAAAATCGACAAAAAACCTATACAACATGCTCAACGAGTTGCTTGATTGGTCTAGAAGTCAATCAGGCCATTTACAAGCAAAGCCTACACACTTTAATTTTCGAGATCTTGTTACTGGGGAAAGTGAGTTGGTAAAACAACAGGCTTCATTTAAAAAAATAGAACTGAATTTGGAACTTTCCCAGAGCCTATTTGCCTTTGCCGATGAAACTATGATCAAGACAGTAGTGAGAAATTTACTCTCTAACGCTATTAAGTTCACAGCTTCTGGTGGAAAGATTACCATGGGAACCGCCCAAGTTGACAGGGAAGCTCGTTTTTTCATCCAAGATAATGGCAAAGGCATTCCCACTGATTTACTATCGAAACTTTTTAAAATTGAAGAGTCTGTAGGTAGTAGTTTAGGCACCGCAAGTGAGACTGGTTCAGGCTTAGGGTTGATTCTTTGCCAAGAATTTATTGATAAAAACCAAGGTAAAATCAATGTTGAATCTCAAGTGGGCAAAGGCAGCCGTTTTTGGTTCTCTCTCCCCTTGGGCGATGAGACTCTCGTTGCAAGTAGCCCACCGATGGAACTTCCTATTGCAACGCAAAAGATCACAGCTCTCTTAGTCGAAGACAACCCCCTTCATGTTTTAAGTAGTTCTGAGGTTTTAAAAAGTCTTTCTATTTCATTTGCCGTTGCAACCGATGGGAAACAGGCTTTGAATGCTTTGCGAAATGCGCCACAAGATGTTGTTTTGATGGATATAGATATGCCCATCATGGATGGCATTACAGCTTTAAAGGAGATTCGAAAAACCTTTACAACCCAGCCATTTATAATTGCTCTTAGTAGCCACGAAAAGGATGAAATTAGCTCCTCTTTAGAGGGAGTTTCCTTTGATGGTTATCTTTCTAAGCCTCTTGAATCTGGTGAATTACTGGGCCTTTTGGTGGATATAAACCTCTAAAAAAATTCCCTTCCCAAATCCAGCAAAAAATCACCTCTTAATATTAAAAAACCTTATATCGAAAAGTAGGGGCTGGACAATTGAAGCTAGCTATCTAAGAATGATTGGACCAGCAAGATTTCGCTGGTTATGAATAATACTGAAAAATTTCCTTAACTTATGAATAAATTTTGTGGATTAGACTTTGGGACATCGAACTCTACCGTTGGCTTGAAAACCAGTAGCGGGTTTGAACTGGCGAGCCTTGAAGGCAACAACCCAATCATACCCTCGGCCATCTTCTTTGATAGAGAACACGGGGGGAAACTCTTTGGAAAAAAGGGAATTGAGAGATATATTGAGGGCCAAGAAGGAAGGTTAATGCTTTCTGTAAAAAGTATTCTAGGCACAAATTTGATGACGGAAGGTACTTTCTTACAGGGTAAAAAGGTGCCCTTTCAGGATGTAATTGGATACTTAGTCGCTCATCTTAAGGCCCAAGCTGAAAAACAATTTGGGCAAGGGGTAGATAGCGTTGTTATGGGGCGCCCTGTACATTTTAATGATAGTGATCGGAAAAAAGACCAGCAGGCAGAGGAAATTTTAAGAACCATTACAAAAAAACAAGGTTTTAAAAATGTGGAATTCCAGTTTGAACCCATCGCTGCGGCTTTCGCATATGAACAAAAATCGGTTAAAAGTGAAACTCTAGCCTTAGTCGCTGACATTGGCGGTGGAACATCGGATTTTTCCGTTATCAAACTGGGATCAAACAACCTTGATCGGAAACAAGATATTCTTGCCAATGCGGGGATACACATTGGTGGTACTGACTTTGACCGCAAAATAAGTGTCAAAGAAGTGATGCCTTTTTTCGGGGCAAATACGGAAGTTAAAACCATGTCTGGGCAAGATATCAATGTGCCAAAGGCGTATTTTAACGATATGGCAACTTGGCACAGAATCAACTCACTTTACAACGATGAGATTGCAGAATCCATTGCAGGCTATCTAAAACATGCAACCAACCAGGTTGGTTTAGATCGTTTCCAAACCTTAGTTGATTCTGAGTTGGGGCATTTGCTCAATAGTCGTGTGGAAGAACAAAAACAAATTTTAAGCTCCAAAACAGAGTCCATTTTAAATCTGGATTTCATCGAAAAAGACCTGAGCTTACCTCTGTCTCAAGAAAAAAGTAATGAAGCTATCTCTGAAGAAATAACAAAACTTTCCACAGTAACCAAAGAGATTTTGAAGCAAGCTGGGGCCGCTGCAAGTGACATTGATGTTGTATTTTTCACTGGCGGATCGACTAAAATACCAATTTTAAGAAAACATATTTTTGACAAGATCCCAAATGCAGAAGTTGTTGAAGGGGATGCTTTTGGAAGTGTCGGCTATGGTTTGGCCGTAGATGCAGAAAATCGATTTAGATAAAACTGCCTTTTTACTCTTCAGCCTCTAAATTACTGCAATCCAACCGAAGTGAACCCGTTGGTAAGAATTTCAGTTGCAGCAGCAATTAAGCTAGGGGTAAGCTGATCGGCCAAGCTAATGCCTCAAGTTTCAGAGGTTTCATCCGTGGGAAAGAGAACCGATTTCACTAAAACGCGCTCAGCAAAAATAGTCAGCCATTTTTCTTGCTCTTTAGGGTCCAGCTTTAAAACCTCGCCTGCTTCTTTAATAAAATTTGACTCAAGGACGTCGTAGTTTTGATCGCAAAGGACGATTTCAATGAGGTAACAAAAAAGTCGCAGCGCCAATTCCCTGTCTATCTCCAGCCTTGGCAAGGGTGCCTCTTCCTTGATCAGGTTTTTTACAAGCTGCAATTTCTCTTCATCGCCTTCTAGCAGCTGCATAATACTTTCAATGTATTTAACCTCAGCAATATCAACTCGCTTATCGGCTTGGATTGCTTGGTAAAAAAGCAAAGCACAGCCAAAGGAACCCTCTTCCCCTTGGTCTTCCATCAGCAATTCTAAAAAATTTGCCCTTTGGTCATCTTCCAACTGATCAATTTGAGCCAAGGCTTCTGAGGGGGCTAGGCTCATTGCCGCTGCAAGGTGAGAAAGAAAATTATAGTCTAAATCAGTCAAATCTCGACTAAAACTAAGCAAATCCAAAACCCAGCCAAATACATTGTGGCTTAAGCTTTGGGGTATTTCCAATTCAGGTATTCCCTTTACCGACCAGCGATCTTCCTCATTTGGGGTGCAAGCATCTCTGAGAATTTGACTCACCCAGTTTTTAATTTCCTCAATGCGTTTTTCTAACACTACACTGGCAGAAAGTTTCTTCCGGCCCACCAAGAGGGTTGCCTCAGGAATCAGCTCTTCGGCCACCATCAGGCCAAAATCCAGTTGTTCAAATAGCTCAAACCGGTAGGATTCCAGAAGCTTAGCTCTTTCTTTTTTAATTTTCCATTCAATTAATTTATACATTATCCCTATCCTTTATTTGACTTAACTCAGGCTTTTCTAACATTAAACTAAATTAGTCCTTAAAAACTTGAAAGTGATCCCGCAGTCGCTTTTCTAGCCCACGCAACTCAGAGCTCAATTCCTTTATTTCACCTAGCATGCGGAAATACCTTAGGAGCACATCCAGTTCTTCTGGCGTTACATTACCCACTTCATTTTTAAAACTTTGCTTTAGCTGTATCACCAAGCGGCCTGGGGTGCGGCCTGTATAGGCCTTCTTTCTAACCTGCCTTGTCGGTTTGGAAACAAACTCTAACGCTGCCAACTTCAAGATTTTTTTAACATTCTTTTCATCTTCGAAGACCTTGTGGATAATGAACAGAATTTGGTTTTGCACCGCCGTGGAACATTTCATATCCAAAATGATATAAGCCCGACTGTTAGGGTGTTGTTTCTTTTTTTGTTTCGCTTCTAATTCCTTATGAATTTCAATTACTTTTGTGCCTTCTGCAAACTCTTTCCAAGGCGTAGTGAACTGCCAAACATCCTTATTGGCACTGGTAGTTGCGCTTTTATCATAGATTTTTTGAGTCAAAGAAGAAAAGGTTTTGTCCTTAATATTGAGCAAAGCTAAAAGCTCTTCTGAAAGTTCCTCTTCCTGTTTTTTAAACATGGATAAGCCTGCAAGACCATTGAGCTTACGCCTTGTATTGGTAACAATTCCAACGTAGTAGGGCTTACTCTTAATGGCCAAATGGATCACATTCAATGCCACTTCCCAATCACGGTATTTTGGCAGTTCATGCAGCCAATGCTGGCCTTCCACAACTTGTTTTGGCTCAGATAATTCTTTAACAAATCTAGCAAAAATGGATTTGGGGTCTTTTTTATTTCCTAACATAGAGAACTGGTTTGAATTTTTTTATTAGTAACACTTCAAGCTTATTGTAATTTGTATATTACTCTTTTTTCAACGAAATTGACAAGCTCACAGGTAAAATAGGTAGAAACATACCAACGCAATGAGTACAGACTAGGGAGCCCAAGCTTTGGAAGAAAGAACAACCTCCAGCTTTAAAAAAGTCACCCCATTTAAACAAACATTACAACTCACGGGCTGTCTCGCCAAAGTGACCCCTTTCAGCGGTTTTTAAAGCATCCCCCTTGTGATATAAGGTAATGGGAAGAATTAATAAAAGTAAGGCCCGACAATAGAAAAGTAATCACTTAAAATGATCTTCATAATCAAAATTAATCATTATTTTTCCTTCCTTCACTATTGTAAATTAAGCTTAAACAATTTTTAAGGATGACATTATGAAGCTTTATGGCCGAAAAATATCAGGAAATTGCCATAAAATCCGCTTGGCTCTTTCCTTTTTAAAATTAACTTATGAAGATCACCAGATCCAATTATTGCAGCAAAGGGAAGATTGGTTTTTAAAGTTAACCCCCTTTGCGCAGGTACCCCTATTAGAAGATGAGGGTGCCACATTAAGTGACTCCTTGGTTATTTTGCAATATCTCTGTGAAGTCTATGATAAGGAAGAGTTTTTACTTCCCCAAAAAGCTCAGAACAAAATGATAGTGCTGCGGTGGGTAGTATACTCTTCAACCACTATGCACCTTGGCCTTACTCAATTGTTTCTCATTGAACACTTTAACGCTCCTCTGGATTTGGACCAAGCGCAGGAGCAAGCTATAAACAACTTAAACCTGCTTGAGGCACGCTTGAGCAGCTCCCAATGGTTGGCTTTAGGAAAATTAACCTTAGCAGATCTCGCTGTATATCCTTATGTAGCAAGAATAAAATTCACAAAACTAAACTTACGGGACTACTCAGGTTTAAGTGCCTGGGCACAAAGAATTGAGGAGCATCCTCTTTTTACAGACTAGCCCCTTTTGAAAATATAGAGCTACTCTGTGCTCAGTTTATAAAGTCCAACAAGATGGAGTGTTATGAAAATAGGAGCTGCAAAAAATGCAGCGTACATCAGGTTATGGTGAGGAGTGATAATCTCTAATAAATAAAAGGAAATCCCAATGGCGACAACTCCAATGTCTAGCAAACCAAAGAGGTTTGCTATCCAAAGGCTTCTTTGACTTGACCATTGGCTTTTATATAAGATTGCTACGATCAAGGCCAAAAAGGCCGCTGAAATATGTGTACCCCCATCTAAGATAGCAAAGGCAGGCGGCATAATGCCTAAAATTGCTTCTATTAAAAAGCCACCACCAAAAAACACCCTTAAGCCCTGTGGTAAGAGTAAAAATTCATGGGGTATTTGGATCAAAGCTTTTTTGAGGGGGCTTAAAAAAGTTCCCGTAGCGATTGCCCCTACCCCAGAGATTAAAATAATAAAGAAGCTCATTTCCGACAAATCCTGAGGAAAAAGGTTCTTTCCTGAAATACCAAAAATCAAAATTCCCAACCATCCACTCAAGAGAAAGAAGGTTGTTGTTACTAGTTTCCTTGAAGCTCCAAAAACCCTTAGGGTTTGTAACAACAGAAAACTTAAAATTAGATCCATTATGATAATATAAGCGCTTGTTAGTCCGTAAAATTCCTGTTCCATGTTAATCCTTTAAATAGGTGTAAGTTACTGGGTAGAAAGAAATGATTTACCCTTTGATTTAGCTGAGGTATAACAAATATACATCATCATTAAAAACAATTTATAATGAACTCATTCATCACAATTAACGAATTTAAAAAATAATGGAACTCCATTTATTACGCATTTTTGTCACTATCGCAGAGGTGAGTTCTCTCACTAAAGCCTCCCAAAAACTAAATTATGTTCAGTCGAACCTTTCTGCTAGGCTCAAGCAACTGGAAGAAGAGTTGGGGTGCAGTCTCTTCAGCCGTACAAAAAAGGGGATGTTTCTAACCGAGTCAGGGGAAAAGTTATTCCCCCAAGCAAAAGAAATGCTAAAACGGGAGGAGGAAATTAAAAATGAGATGCAAAGGCCTGCTAGCGTTAACCAAGTAACCTTTGCCGTCCCTGATAGTTTCATGCGTGTATATATGAGTAACCCTCTAACGCATTGGAGGAAAATGAATCCTGAAGCGAAGGTAAGGATAAAAACAGCATTTTCCCCTCAAGTTGCAGAGTACCTAGATAACAAAGAGGTTGATATTGGAGTTGTCATCTCACGAACAAAACCCTCTAACCTACATGTAATTGCCGAGTTTAAATCAGAATTGTGCGTTGTTACACCGAAAACAGTTGAGGAACTCAGCACAAAAAACTTAAATGGGCTTCAGCCATTGCTACTTGGAGATGCATGTTTTTTTGGGCAATCCCTGTTGCAGCTTTACAATGAATTTGGGGTGTTTGCAGAAAAACATGAATACCTCTTTTCTATTGAGACCATCTTACAGTGCATATCTTTGGGCTTAGGTGTGTCTGTTTTTCCTAAATGCCTTATAGATGTTCACCCCCAAAGGGGTAACGTAACGATCCACAAGTTCCCTAAAAAAAGAAATTTCTCTTTTTATAAAGTTTGCCTACCTGAAAAAAAGGGAAGCCAATTAGTGCAGAGTATTAATGAGGTTCTTTAAAAGGTAACAACAGGCCTTTGGCTCTTACTGTTTAAAATAGACTTTTCCACCCAGTACAAAACTAAAAAAATAGACACAGACCACCGAGAATCCCACCTAAGTGCCCCACTCCAAAGGTTTGAAAAAAATCTGATTGGCCTTAAGAACAAAGGGTAGGAATGAATCCAAACTCGTTTTTGATTTGATTTAAACGCTGAATATGAAAAGATAGAACTAGTTTAAAGCCCAGTTAACAACAAAAGACACCTACTATGATCCAAGGTATAAAGAATAAAATCGAAGCTAAATTTGAAGAGCTCGCCTACTTTATTTATGATCACCACAAAAAAATTATTCCTGCTGTCGTCCTCACGGTCATTCTCTTAGGCCTGAATCTTTTTACCTTAACGATTGATGTCAGTACCGAGGGGTTTTTATATGAAGATGACCCAAAAAGAGTCGCCTACACAGAGCTCAGAGATCAATTTGGGCGGGATGAGAGGGTAATTGTAGCCATCAAAACAAAGGATATTTTTGATCTCACCTTTATAAACCAACTGCATTCTCTACACAGTGAGTTAGAGGAAAAAGTGCCCTATTTAAAAGACATCAACTCCATCATCAATGCTAGAAAAACAATTGGCGAAAATGACTCTATGGTTGTTTCCGATCTCTTTGAGGAGTTCCCCATTGAACAAGAAGCCGTTGCCCAAGCAAAGGCTTATATTGCAGGGTCTACCTTTTTTGAAGACCTTTTAATCAGCGAAAGTCAGCAGTTTACAACTCTGGTCCTAACCTCCCAAACCTACTCTTCTTTAGGCGAAAGCAGTGAGGCTACAGATGACTTTTCTGATCTATCTACCCTTAGCCAAGGGGAGTTGCCTGCCAGTGCCCCACAGTTTATTACAGACCAGGAAAACTCAGAAATGCTTGAGGCAATCGAAACCATTGTTGATGAATATAGGGCGCAAGGTTTAGAGATTCATACTGTTGGTATGCCTGCCTTTATTCATACCTTAAAGTATGAAATGATTTCCAGTATGCTGCTTTTTGTCTTTCTTTTGCTCCTAGTTATTGTGCTGCTCTTAGCTAAGTTTTTCAAAAGAAAGGTCGGGGTTATCCTACCCATGATGACTGTCGGCCTTTCTATTATCAGCACCCTATCTTTAATGGCAATTTTTAGTATCCCCCTCTCTATGATGAGCGCCATTTTGCCCTCCTTTATTCTTTCCATTGGCATTGGTGGCTCGGTGCATCTTTTGAGTATATTTTTTAAAGAATTTGATCAAAATGGAGGGGATAAGAGATCTGCCATTGCCTATGCTCTAGGCCATTCTGGTTTAGCTATTGCCCTCACTACCTTTACTACTGCTGTATCCTTACTTTCCTTTGGTCTGTCAGATATCCCCCCAGTTGCCTATTTGGGCATTTTTGCGGCAACAGGGGCAATGATCGCCCTGCTTCTGACCATTGTCTTTATTCCCTCTATGTTGAGTTTATTTACCCTTAAACCCAATGGGGCGCATCTAGAAAGCCACAACCAGCTTGATGATTTTCTAAAAAAGATAGCCCTCTTTTCGATCTCCAAAGCCAAGGGGATTATTGCTGTTTCTACATTGATCATTCTTGGCAGTTTGTACCTTTCTAGCAGCTTAAAATATATGCATGATCCCTTAGCTTGGGTCCCTGACGATAATGTTTTTAGGGTGAGCACGGGGGTCATAGATAAGGAATTAAAAGGCAGTATGAGCCTGGAAATTGTAGTGGATAGTGGAGTGGAAAATGGAATTTACGAACCAAAACTACTCAAGGCAATTGACAGCATGACGGCGGAAATTTCACAGATCCAAAGTGATGTTCCCTTTGTAGGAAAAATTATTTCTATTACAGATATGTTAAAAGAAATTAACAAGGCACTCAATGAAAATAAGGCCTCTGCCAGTGTTATCCCTCAAGATAAACAGCTCATTGCTCAAGAATTTTTACTCTTTGAAAATAGTGGAAGTGACGACCTAGAAACCATTGTGGATAGTCAATTTAGTAAGACAAAAGTGACCATTAAAATGCCTTGGGTGGACGCTGTTGCTTATCATTCTTTTTTGGCCCAGGTGCAAAATATTGTTCATAAACACATGGAACCTTATGCAAAGACCTCTGTCACAGGCATGATCCCTATGGTTGTAGAAACAGTAAATGCTTCTATCATCAGTACAATCAATAGCTATATCATAGCCTACGGTTTGATTGCCCTGTTAATGATCTTGCTGCTCGGCGATTTTAAACTGGGTTTGGTCTCTATGATTCCCAACATTGCACCTGTGATCTTTGGCCTTTCTATTATGTATTTGTTTCAGATGAACCTAGACATGTTTACCATTTTAATTGGTGCCATTGCCATAGGTTTGGCTGTGGATGATACCATTCACTTTATGCATAATTTTAAGCGTTATCACAGTGAATGTGGAAATGTGGATGAGGCTATCACCCAGACCATCACCTCCACAGGGCGGGCTATGTTTATGACCACAGTCATTTTAAGTAGTGGATTTTTTATCTACATGTTTTCTGAAATGTCCAATATCTTTAACTTCGGCGCTATCACAGGCATTGTGATTATAATCGCTTTACTGGCAGACTTTTTTCTTACTCCTGCCCTGTTGAAGTTGTTGGTGAAAGATGTTATTGCTCCGCCTCAAAAACATTGAGAGAAAACACAAAAATCTTCAAGAGGGGCTGGGCCTGAGTTTATCTTACCAAATTGCCCGATGAATTTCACAGAATCCCTGAACCCCTTGGAGCTCCGTTTTTTCTCCATGAGGCTCCATTAAAAAGCCCTCAAAAGTTCCCACAAATTGACGGAAGACTGTTTTTACCAGCGGCCCACCATTTATTTTATCCTGCCTTTCCCCTTCTGGTTTAAAGTATAAATCTACCGACCCCGCTTCATCGTAAATGTGCCAGGTTTCATAAGGGTCTTGTTGGTTAAAATCATAGCGAATTCTGGGAACCCGAATTCTTTTATTATTGATCCAAAAGGCATTTTCTGAGTAGTAAGTCTCGTTGGTAAAGGCTGCGAAATTGACACCAATGCTGGTTCCCGTTGGTAAAACAGCGCCAAAGGCAGTCCAATACCAATTGGTTTCTCGCCGCATATAACCACCTGACCAATCGTAAATGGCGACAACTTTATCCTGTTCAAAATCTAATGATTTCCCGTCTAGGGATGCCTCAAAATCAGTCGTTGTTAGGGGGGAGCATTTTTCGGTAAAGGTAAAGCGTGTGGGGGTACTGGGGTTTAGCACTCGCAATGGCTGGTGAGACTCCAGTGCATACTTAAAGCTGCCTTTACATTGTAACCGATTTTGCAAATTACAGTCTATCTCCAACCACCCCTTGCCGTGGCTTTTTCCAATTTTCAACTCTGTTTTCCCAGCTTTAAAGTGGGTAACATAGTTGTCAGGGTTTCTGGGGAAGTCCATTTTTTTTGAGAAACCTAAACATTTATCATCGGTTTCGAGAAGGATGCCCTCGCCCTTTTTATAAATAAAAGCAAAAGCGTTTTTGATATAACTCAGGTCCACAGTGGCAAAGCCGATAACATAGTCCCCTGCTGTAACCCCTATATAGTTAAACTGGTGATAGGCGAATTTCTTTTTGAGGCCTGTTACTTCATTATTGAAAAAATCAAGAAGCTTAAAATCTTCATAATTCCATTCTATAGGTTCATCTATAACTCCATAGTTTACCCTGTTGCCCTTTCCAATTAATTTATACATATTTTTTTGTATCCATTGAGTGAATTAGCGGCAAAAAATCCTCCTAGTTAGCAATGTGTAAAAATACTATCCAAAGAGAGCCTAGATTTAGGAAGTTTAAAATTGTAATCCTCTTGCTCGTGGTGGTAGCCAACGGCTAAAGCAACATCACAGTGATAGTCTCCTAATTCCTTTTTAAACTCTTTATTTATCATTTCTGTATCAATCCCCTCCATTGTAGTAGAATCGATTTTAAGCCGTGCCAAGGTATGCAATGTGTTACCTAAGGCAAGATAGGTTTGGGCCTTTGTCCAAATTCCTGTGTTCCCCTTAGAATCTGTATTCATCTCAGCAAAAACAAAGCCCCCAAATGCACCTTCACGGTCTTCTGGTTTTATGCGCTTATCTTCAATTGCTTTATCAACAACAGCAGCATAATTTTCACGTTTATAACTGGGGTGATGAGCAAATAAAATAGTAAAACAACTCTCAAAAATATGTGGCTGATTGAATTGAAACTTTGGAGTGAAGGTACTGTTCAAACGTTTCTTCCCTTCCTCACTTTCAACAACTACGAACTTCCAGGGTTGTGAATTTATAGATGAGGCCGAAAGCCTGATTGCCTCAAAAAGTATCTGGCGGTCTTCCTGTGGAACCTGTTTTGAACTGTCATATTTTTTTGTAGTCTTTCTCCAGCTAAGATCAGTTATAATTGGGTTTTCCATATAAATTCCATAATTTTGTATTGTTTAAACTTCAGAATATCAATTTTATATCCAAACTTGAAAACTAGCAAGAAGGTACAAAGATATTTGGCTCCATCAAGGAATATTTAGGGGTTTAAAGCTATGGTAGTATGGTAACCTCTTTCGGCCATGTGAAACATCTTAGGCCCTGAATGTTTCTAATGCAGGCCACTTTACCTTTAAATAAAACTCAGATAAAAAAGACGTGAGTACCTACAGAGTTATTCAATTGAATTATAATGACTCTTTTTTAGCTTCCCTACACTTTTATCAATAGCATATGCCCCTACAAAGCAACTTCGCCCGTAAATTAAACCTACCTTTAATCTGTGGGATCATACTATTTTTTGTGCTGGCTATTTTTGAATCTACATCCCTGCTTTCTCACTACCTAACCGAGGTTGAGGGGGTAGGCAGTGAAACCATTGATTGGTACCAAGCTTTGTTTGCCTGCTTGATTGGGGCATTCTTTTTGGCCTCATCTCGACAAATTTTAACCCGTGACTTTACTCTTGCAAGGCCATTGGGGCTTGCCTTTAATTGGGTGGGGGCTTTAAGCATTTTGGTTGCATTGGTCGAACGATTTTATGGCTATTTTACTCCCCTGATGTTGTATCTTTTTGGGGTAGGGCTCTTTGTATTTGTTTTATGGTGGACCAATGGCTATCTACAGCGAAAGCTGACTCTCTTTAAAAATCCCATTTGCCAACACCTTGCAACGCCTAAGGACTCAAGAGCTTTGTTTTGCCCTACCTGCGGTGTCCAAGTTGCGACCAAATGCAACAACTGCGGGGAAAAGGTTGCAAATGAGTGGGGGTTTTGCGCCGCCTGCGGGCAAAGCCAATGAAAGGCGTTTTTACTTTAGCATTGCTCCTCATTTGGGTGCCTATTCTCCACGCAATGGAACCCCTTCCTTTGGGTGGCCTCGTCTTTGATAAAAACGGCATCACAGGAGTTGAAACCTCTATCAAACTAGGGAGTGGCAAGCACGAAGGTAATATGGGCTGGGCTGATTTTTTCTGGGTTGCCATAGGGGCCAAAAAAGTAACCACCAACGAGAAAGAAGATCTTGTTCCCTATCTTGAATTTGGTGGGTGGGCGATTTTTAGCATTGGGGTAGGGGTAGAATTTCCAGATGCACAGGCCAACTGGGCACCTGAAAACAAGTATTTTTACTATAGCCTACCCATTCCCGTGCCACCAGTTACATTAGGGGGTAAGCGTTATGAAGGTCTGGTAACTCCCTTCTCAAAAGTTTATAACTCAACTACGGAAAGTGGAATTACCTATAAATTAAGATTTTAAATCTTACTGTTTGGAAGGTAATCATTCTCTTTTTGAAAAGTCTCTTCGATGGTGAAAATCTCAGGCCCGCCTAGCCTCCTTAGATAAAAAATCAAAAATGATCTCTACCACTTCTTGGGTCTTTTCAAGTTGGGGAAGATGCCCACACTCAGCCAAGGTGCAAAGAGTAGTTCCTTCATTAAAGGAGTCCCATATTGGGCCCATTGTTGGCGGAATTCGCCCATCTTCATCCCCCCATATGACCAAACTGGGAGTTTGTAATTTGTTACCAAGATGATTTAAACAATGTTCTTCTTCGCTTCCAATCTCCTTTCTAATGGCGTTCAGCCAATCCCACCTTTCTTGGGTGCGCTTCAACAGTTCAAGGAGCTTCGCTTCGCTTAAGCTGGGAACTTGATAATAGAGTTTTTTTAATTCTACAAGGTATTGCTCTATATTCTGGGGAGCTTCCAGCTTTTGGCTGTAAGGCCGAAACTCCTTCGTTTTCAACCCCTGAGGGGCCATTAAAACCAAAGCTCTACATTGCGTTGGGTGAGTCATAGCAAAGAGGCATGCAATGTGACCTCCTGCCGAATTACCACCTAAGATCGGCTTTGCTAAGGCTAGATATGTAAAAAGTTCAGCTAATCTTTGAACTTGCATCTTCAAGCGATATTGCTGGGGCTCCATAGCTGGTGAGTCACCAAAGCCCGGCGTATCCACCAAATATACTTTGTACTTTGAGGCAAGCCCTCGACCAAGGCGGATAAAGGTTTTTTTTGAATCACCAAACCCGGGAATCAAGACTACTGGTGGCCCTTGGCCGACCTCTAACCAAGACCAATGCCCCAAGGCAAGGCGGGCTTCTTTCTTTTCTAATTTCATCTGAAAATTGATTTAGAATAATTCATACACACAGCTCTATCTTTTTGAAACGGCCCCAATTGATGGACCCCAAAACCAGAAATCATCCTTTCATATTCCAGGGGTGATCGATACCCTAAAAGTTAAGGAAACTTATCATAGTTCCTCCCTTCTAGTATCATTTTTCAGTTTAAAAAATACTAGTCCCCTCTGCCCCGCTAACCTGCGTTAGGTGAACCCAATTCCAATCCTGCTGGTTAGGCCAAAGGGAGGTAATGTACAATTTTAATCAATAAATATCAGAACTTTTATTGCTGCCCAAAATAGGGATATCCTTAGCCCTACTTTACTTAAGCGACTCACATATTGGGCTCAAAAAATGTTGAGTTTAGCCTTAGGCCAGAATAGAAACTTTATCTTTGATACAGCGTCGGTCTGTAGCTCTGTCTTTATGTGGCGGTATTCGAGGCGGAGGGAGCCCTAGTCTGACTAGAGAAAACAAGGGCAATTTTGAAACTAGGTTTTTACTTTAATAAAAAATATTATATGTATATAGTAAAGAGGCAAAAGTGAAGGTCTTATAAGAATAACCTTGGTGAATTTAATCATAATATGTTAAAAAAGAACTGGATTGGTGGTGTCCTTTTAATTTTGATGATGGGCCTATTTTTGGGATTACCCTTTCTCCCAACCAGCCCCAATCAGAAGGTGGATGCAAAAATTTTAAAGGGAGTGGATTCTAATAAGGTACTCCTGTTTTTTGGTTACCCCGGTTGTGGCACAGAGTGCCCCATTGTTTTAGGCGAGGTCGCTGATTTTTATAATCAGAGCCAGACCTCTTTCTCTGATATGGCTTTTGTTTTTGTTAATCTTTCAGATTTAGAAACAAAGCAGCAAGCTCAAGATTACGTAGAATTATTTCATCCTAATTTTGTAGCTTACCAACCAGAACCAAAAGAACTAGAAAGGATAGCTAAAGAATTTAGAATTAAATTTTTTAAGTCAGATGAAGAAATTGCACACAAAAGAAGCCTTTTTCTTCTTAGAAAAACCCAAAAGCACTGGGTCATTGAAAAGGTTTTCCCCGAGGGGCTTGGGTCTCTTGAATTTTTACAAAATATAAACTGAGACGATTTATGCTTGCAAATTTTTTTACAGCCTACAGAAAAGATCTACCACAAAGTCTAAAGGACTCTTACCATAGGGATTTCTGTCAGTCAGATAAATTAATGATCGTAATTCTAACGGCTCTATGGGGTATTACAGGTTTACTTATCCCCTTCTTTTTTGGTTCACAGATGCTTGGTCTTGTGGTTGGCGGAGCCATTGTCGCTATTGCAGTTGTTTCTTACTTATTCTTAAAGGGGCAACTGATTTCAAGGGTTATCATGAGCTTTGGAATAGGTTTATTTATGATTTTGATAGTGCAGCAAGTGGGTGGGATGGCAGAAGGTCATTTTATGTTTTTTATTGGGGTCGCTATCACCCTTCGCTATCTAGATTTCATTCCGATACTAACCTTAACTGTCTTGACAGTTGTGCATCATATTACCTTCGCCTACTGCCAAACAATAGGGCTTGAAATTGGGGGAACCCCACTGATCGCCTATAACTGGGGGTTTGAAACGGAACTGGGGATCTGGACCCCTGTTATTGTGCATATTGTAGCTGCGGTATTTGAGGTTTTGATTGGTCTCTATTTAGTCCATCTTTCAAACCAGAAATTTTACCAAGGTGGTTTGGTGATTGCACTGGTACAAAGAGCAAGCCAGGGCGACCTATCGAAACAATTAAACAGCTCCTCATCAGAAGGTCTATTGTTAGAGGTAGGTAATTTTTTGAACTCCCTAAATGTAATATTTAGGGACATTGAAAAAAATGCAACTGATCTAGATGATATGTCGGTCGAGTTTTCAACGTCCACAATGCAAATAAATAAGTCTACTACTGAAATCAGTGAGAAAACTACAGCGGCATCTCAAAACATCAATGACATTACCGTTAGTATTGATGCAGTATCAGGCTCCATTGATACCATTGGTGACAATACCTTAAATATTTCCTCTGCAATCGATGAGATGACAGAAAACATTGGCTCAATTTCTGGTGCTGCTTTGGAAATGAAAGAAAATATATCATCTGTAAGCCAATCTATTGAAAAGGTTCTGGGCTCCAATCAAACGGTTGCAACGATGGCAAATG
This sequence comes from uncultured bacterium, assembly GCA_965602905.1. Lineage (GTDB taxonomy): Bacteria > SAR324 > SAR324 > XYD2-FULL-50-16 > XYD2-FULL-50-16 > JASJGK01. Next base: position 32,908 of record CBFCZY010000015.1, read on the forward strand.
ATGCCTTTATCATTGCAAATCAGGCGGAGCAGATCTCAGAAGATGTAGACAACTCTATGAGAACCTTAAGCGACTCAGCCAGAGAGGTTGGTGATATAACAGGCATGATTAAACAGATTGCAGGGCAAACCAACCTTTTAGCATTAAATGCAAATATTGAGGCTGCAAGCGCTGGCGAAGCGGGCAAGGGCTTTTCAGTCGTAGCAAATGAGATTAAGGAACTCGCAACCCAAAGCGCTAAGGCAGCAGAGGATATTTCAGGCAAGATTTTTGGAATTCAAGATTACACTAAATCTGCTGTAACCTCGATCCAATCTATGTCTGATGTGATTCGCAATGTGAGTGTATCCTCGGAAAAAATTAATGCCATGACCCAAGAGCAGGTAGAGGATTCTAAAATAATTTTTAAAAATACCCAAGAAAATGTTTTGGCTGTTGGAGAGGTGTCGAGGTTGATATCTGAAATGTCACAAGTTGCAAAATCCGTTTCCAGTAATATTCGGTCCTTTCAAGTCTCAGTAAATGAGGTAGTTACCGAGTCACAGGACTTAAGAAAAGCATCCAGTAAAATTTCAGGAAATATTAGCTATATTGCTGACACTGCTACGACAACCGCCTCGGGAGTTGAGGGTGTGAGTCAACGAGCGCAAGATTTAGCCCACTCTGCGAGTCTACTGCGGACTATTACCTCACATTATAAATTAGCTTAGGCCGTGCTTTTTTTTGATAAGGGTTCAATGTCAATGATTTTAGAATATTCTTAATGTTTGTTACACCACCAAAGGGTTACTCATTTCTCTGAAATTCATGCGATACTGTTCCGCAAAAGAATCTAGAATATACCCATGAGCCGCATCAATAAAAAACAAGGGGAATAGTAGAAAACTGCTTATGAAATAAGCAGTGATGGAGAGACGAGGATTTAGCCAATTTTTTTGATTGTAACAGCTGCCTCAGATGCAAACTCCCGTAAACAGCCTACAACATGATATCAAGAAGGACTACAATCAGCTTTTGCCTTTCCAAAGGTTTCTGCAAATAAGCAGCAAAGGCCACGTCGTCCCTGCGACTTTCCAAATCCTTCTGCTCATATGAACTTAAAGCTATAATCATTTGCTCTGAGTTTGTTTCTTCTTGAATGAGCCTTGCCGCATCTATCCCATCCATCACAGGCATATCGATGTCCATTAAAATAAAAGAATAATCCTTTAATTTTGACATTTCTAAAGCCTCTTTTCCGTTCGTTGCGAAATCGAATGCAATAGACAACATTCCTAAGGCGTTTGCCGTGGTTTCGCGGTGCAAGGCTTCATCATCAACAATCAACCCTTGAAGGTGACTCATATCAAAGTCCACTATTGGCTCTGTTGATAAAGGCTTTGTAGCCTTGGGCAAGGTAAACCAAAACCTACTGCCTTCATTCAAGTTCGATTCTACTTCAATTGTGCGGCCATGCTTCTTGATAAATTCGTGGCAAAGGGTTAATCCCAAACCTGTGCCAGTCTCTCGATTTGTCCCTGCCATCGAGATGCCCTTATTGCCATTTTGGAAAAGTTTTTCTCTAACCGTATCCTTCATACCAGTACCATTGTCTGTAATACTAATCTGAACATCTTCCCCTAAAACCTCGGTATCTATTTGCACATTACCCCCTTCATGGGTAAATTTAATCGCATTATTTACTAGGTTACGGATGATAGTCAAAATCATATTCCGATCACACATGACAAATAAATCAGGAGGGCAATGAACTTGAAGTTGTATATTTTTTTGCTGCGCAGTCTGCGCCAGTAAATCACTACTTTCTGCAAAAATTTCGTGCAGATCCAAAGAAGCAGGGGCAAAACTTATATCTCCCTGTTGCGTTTTTGACCAAGTTAATAGGTTTTCTAAAAGTTGACTCGTTTTTTGTGTCGATTGACGCAAGGCAACTAAAATATCATCACTCAAATCATCTTTTGTTTGAATCACATTCTCAAAAAGGACAGACAAACTGCCAATAGGGCCCCTTAAGTCATGAGCGATTATTGAAAAGAACTTATTTTTTACATCATTTGCTACTATTAATTCTGAGTTTTTCTGTTGCAATTGAACTTGTGCGGTCCTGAGCGAAGCCATTGCTTTTTGTGTTTGGCCTCTTGCGGCCACTAATTTTCTATTCCAATAGAGCATCCCTAAAAACAGGAGTAACGCAACGGCAAATATTTGTATGACGAGGGTGTAATCAATCCTTTGCTCAAATTTTACTGAGATCCAATGACTAAAAACTTTCTGTTTATCTTCTTTGGTTAAACTATCAATGGCCTTTTGAAAAATTGCCTGTAGTTGCGGTTCATCATCACTGGTAGCAATGCGCAAATTCAAAGTCCCAGAAATTTTCCCTGCAATTTTAAGATCTAAAATTGATTCTTTCTGGAGGGTGTAGCCAATGGCCAAAGGGGTCTCGATGAAACCAAAAGCTTTGCCTTCACGGAGAAGTTGCAAACCATCATGAATAGTTAAAACCTCTGTTATCTTTATAGTAGGGTATTGCTTTTTTAGGGCCTCAATTACCGCTCCTCCAGCAACAGCGACAAAAGTATTTTGAAGCTCATCCTTTAGATCGTCGATGAAGAGCTTATCATTTGTTGTCGCTATTACATAAGGAAAGGAAACATAGGGCGTTGTAACCAACAAACTCTTGTTTGGTTGCATCCTTGTATTGGTGCTACTAATGAGGTGACAACGCCCTAGCTTGGCAGCCTTGATACTTTCCGCCCAACTCTTTGTGGGGTAGGTTTCGGCTTTAATATTAAGCCTGCTCAGCAACAAACCAAAATAATCGGCTATGATTCCTTCATGTTTGCCCGTACTACTAATTTGCTCATAGGGCAGCTGATTGGAAGAAACACAAATTTTAAGGGGGGTATTTTCAGCTAAATATTTCTTTTCCTTTGAGGTCAGGTGGATGAATTTAGGACTACTGGATTCACGGTAGTCCTCTGAGGCTAACCATTTCAGTTTAAGCTCTTCAAGTTCCCGAGGTGTGAGTGAGGTCAGAGCTTTATTCAGCATAGAAATTAACTCTGGGTTTTTCTTGTGGGCCATGAAGTGTAATTTGCGGTTTTGACCTTTATCAAAACCTTTGCTCCAGCCTGAAAGCTTAAGGTCGCTGGTTCCTCTCTTTTTCAAGAAATACCTTACAACAGGTTCCTCCCCAATTAAAGCATCTGCTCTCCCCGTAGATACAGCGTCTAACATGGAATTTATATTGTTTACTACAACGAGTTGCACTTCAGGGTGGTTACTGCGGATGTACTCCTCTTGGCTCCAAGATTTCCCTACGGCTACTTTTTTCCCATAGAGTTCTTTGATACTATCAATTTCAGGGTCACCTTCTCGTATGATAAAGTAGTTTTTGTACCAAAAAAATGGCTCTGAGAAGAGGCCATATTTCCTGCGTTCAGGGGTATCATTGAGAGTGTGAAGTAAATCAAGTTTTCCACTTTTGAACAATTCCACCAATTGCGCCCAAGAATAGCCATTCACATACTCCACTTGTATGCCTATCCGCTCCGCAGCTAAGTTCAATAGATCTATTGAATAGCCTTGTGGTTGATCACCTATCGTAAAGTCAAAGGGTGGGTAGTCTTTTTCGTTACTAACTCTAATGATGGGGTGGTGTTTTAAAAATGCCTTTTCTTGGCTAGTAAGGGGAATTTTTTTTAGCAGCTTGGTAGTTGACTGAAACCCAGTCCATTGACTTTCAAGTTTCTGCATCTCCTCAGAAGTAACGGCATTCATAGACTTTTGCAGAAGTTGCTGCAAGATAGGCCAGTCTTTTCGGACCCCAATATGCAGGGAGGTCATCAACTGCTCTTTTTTGTTTAAGTCAACATAACCAACCAAGTTTAAATTGGTGACTTGATTTTCCTTTGCGTAGTAATAAAATAATAGCGGATTGCCAATAATGCCAGAAAGCTTGTTGGTAGCTAAACTTTGAACCAATTGCGCAGGGCTATCTATTTCAACAAGAATAATTCCAGGCATCAATTTTTTAACTATAGGGATACTCCCATGTTGCGTTTGAATGCCAACCTGCACCCCTTTCCAATTTTTACCCTTTTGAAAGGAAGTCACATCCTTATTAGAAAAAATGCCTAGCTTCCCATTGTAATAGGGGCTTGTGTAGTTCAGATAGCCTTCCCGCTCAATATTACGGTATAGGCCAGGTAGGACGTCTATCTTTTTTTGTTTCGTGAGCTCTAAGAGTTCAGTCCATGTAAAGCCGTTAACAAACTCAACTTTCAAACCCAGTTTTTTTGCCAATAGCTTGACGTGATCAATGGCCAATCCTTTGGGCTTCCCAAATTCAAAATAATCAAAGGGGGGCCAATCTGTTTCGTTACCAATACGGATTAGGGGATGATTTTTTAAAAAAGTCTTTTCTTCTTTTGAGAGAGTAAGGATGTTTGTCTGTGGTGCTTGGTCTTGGGCAAACAAGCTCGCAGGAAAAGAAAGGAATAGACCTAGGGTAATAATCCAGAAAAACAGGGATCGGTATTTTTTATTTGTTCTCATTTGGGGCTGAATCAATGTTGAACAGAGTTTCATTTTTTTAGAAATACACTCTATATAGTTAACCTAATTACCATGAAATAGATACTTCAATAGTTGTTATCTTCACTGTAAAAGGCTTCTTATTTTTTGGTTATTCAGTTGGTCTCTCCTTAGTTTAGTCGAGCTATCAATAGAGAATTTTTGGTGAAGAAAAAATTGTAACGTTGCAACTAAACTATTTTTTTCGATCTCAAAGCTGATCAAACTTCAGGATTAAAGTGGTAGGTCTTTTTTTACCCTAGGCGAAGAAGGTGCTATGCGTAGCTCGCCAGAATGAACAGCTTTTCTGGGGTAAGCTAGGGATTTCTCTGCGAATTCCCTGAAAAACCCCTGAAAACCCCAAGTAAGCCAGAGATCCAATAAATTAAAAATCACAATAATATCAGATTATTAATTTCTTTTTCTTCCTGAAAAATGAAATATTCTTGCCATATATAGATAAACTAGATATACATTATATACATTAACTAAAAGAGGACATATGAAACTACTTGCAATTTTACTTATTTTAATCCCCAACCTGGCTTGGGCGTCAGAAAAACTGATGCTAGAAATAGACCCCTTAACCTTTGCCCAAAACGGCTACTCACTCCACATGCGTTATAAACTAGATACAACCGTGGTAGGCGGTGGAGTCTATGCCTTGGATATGCCCAAGCAATTGGTTGAAATGAATCAAAACAATGAAGGATGGGAAGCTAGGATTGATTCTGCGCAGATCCTATTTTTTGATTACCTTTTTGATAACAAAATAGAAGGGTGGATTTTGGGAGCCCAGATTACTAGCCAAAACTACGAAGTGAGCTATGATGGGAATAGTACATCCTATAAAGCCCTCTCTTCCCTTACTAGGGTTGGTTATCACTATGAACCCTTGAGTGGCAGTGGGCTTTATCTATTTCCTTGGGCTGGGGTTGGAAAATCAGACGTTATAGAAGGTGATACTTCACTTGATGATAATTCAGCAGCATTTGACCATAAAGCTACCACATCCTTTGTGACCCTTCATGTTGGTTACCGGTTTTGAGGTTAGCCTTATACTGGAGGTTATTCTTCCGTAGAGGCGCATTTTTCGACCAGCTCTTTACCTATGAGTGGTATTCCACTCCTTTAAAAAGCTGGGTAAAGGAACTCAGCGAAACCCAAAAAGGAACACTTGCTGAGGTTGGTTGTGGGCCAGGGCTTTGAGTTATTTTGCCTCTAGTTACTTTGCACAAGTTACGGCATTTGATACAAATCACAGTATGATCAACTACGCTCAAAGCCACTACCAAAAGGGGAACCTAAAGTTTATAAGTTCAAAGTTTGGCCAAGACACAGGTTTAAAATCAGATGTTTTTATTGGCTCTTCTATTTTAAATGTTGTTAGGGACCCAGAAGAAATCCTTGCTCTTGCCATGGAAGCCACAAAAGCTGGAGGTGTAAGTTCTTTTATCCAGCCTTCGGAAGATTTTCAGCCTGTGGGCGTGAAAAGCCATTGTAAGACGAAAGAACTCAAGAGGGGTGAAGCCTTCCTTCTGCACCTCTGGCAAAAGAACGCCCGCAAAATAGATCCTAAAATGCTAATTGACCTTTTTAAGGCGAAGAAGATACAAAATATTAGGATAAAATACTATTTTAACACTATGCTTTTTTCTATTTCAGGAATTTTGCCCAAGGAGCATCCGCCATGTCTTACTCATTAAGCTTTTCCACATCCTTGCTTCTCCTCATTTTTGTATATGATAAGGTTAGACTTGGGTTTTTTGATTTTGTGCCCTTGCGTGAGGCAGCCGAACAATTAAGCATCCCAAGGCCAACCCTGTCTAAAATTGTGAGTTCCTTAATTGCTGCTGAAATTTTGGAGGCAAAAGAAGGAAAAAAGGGAGGGCTGCGCCTCAAGAGAGCGCCCGAGACTTTTACACTATTGGATGTTTTTAAAGCCGTGGAAGGCAATCGGCCAATTTTCCCCCTTGTAAATCCAATTAAAGCCGAAGGAAAGCGGCCTACCCTTGCTATTGATGGGGTGCAAGGGGTCTTAGACCACTCGCAAAAGCAATTAGAAAAAGACCTATCTTCAAAGAGCTTTCTACTTTTTTTGGAAACTTTGAAAAAGGCAGAATAGAAAAATTATACATGAAATTTAAAGGTTAAAATGATCCTACAGAAATTACTTTTTATAACAGCAGCCCTATTTTTATTTGCTGCAACAAGCCAAGCAGAAGTCTACAAAAACACAAATGAATTCGAACTAAAATCATTATCTGAAATTCTGGCTTGGCGGTGGAGCAGGGAAAGGGCACCAAAACCAAAGGCCTTTCCAACAGAAAAACCAGACCTTGAAACTTTGCAAAAAAGAGGGGGTGCCCTGTGGATTGGGCATGCAACAGTTTTGTTTCAAATTGACGAAACAACAATTTTAACGGACCCACAATTTTCAGATTACGCGGCCCCCTTTTCTTTTGTGGGGCCAGAACGCTTTACAAAACCAGCAATATTAATTAAAGACCTCCCGCCCATTGATGTGGTGGTGATTAGCCATAACCACTTTGACCACCTTGATATTGCCAGTGTTACAGCCTTAAATGAAAAATCCCTTAAAGCTGGCGATGATACTTTATTTATTGTGCCTTTAGGCCTTAAATCATGGTTTTTGGGGATTGGGATAACTAATGTTGTGGAGGTGGCTTGGTGGGCCTCGGTAGAAAAAAAAGGGGTACAATTTACCTCTGCTAAGGTGCAGCATTTTAGCCGTAGAGCAGCCTTTGATACCAACAAAAGCCAGTGGGCTGGCTGGGCCATCAAAGGGAAAAATCAAAATGTTTATTTTGCCGGTGATACTGGTTATGGACCTGATTTTATAGAGGCAGGAAAACGTTTGGGGCCATTTGATCTGGCAGCTATCCCCATTGGTGCCTATAACCCCGCTAAACTAATGAAGACGGTTCACCTTAACCCTAAAGAGGCGGTGCAAGTCCATTTGGATATAAAAGCAAAAAAATCTTTCGCCATCCATTGGGGCACTTTTTATGATTTGACTGATGAGCCCCTTGATGAGCCACCAAAAAAACTGAAACTTGCCAAAGAAGAAGCTTCGTTACAAGAAAATGAATTTGTTGTTTTAAAATTTGGTGAAGCCCTTTATTTTGAATAGTTACAAGTTGCTTCTCTTTTCGCTGAGTCTAAAAGAAAGAGAAAAAGCTCTGTATTCTTAAACGACAAAATAAGATCTTCCCCGCCAAACTAGCCTACAAAAACAAACTAGATCAACATCCTATGACGAGTCTAACCTGATTGGAGAGACAAACCTTAAGGGATAAATCCAAAGAATCAATAAAAGTAAGGGGTAAAAGAGTTTGCTGAAGTGGGGTAAGCTCAAGGAATTCGCTGTGCTCAGTTGACGGGGGAAGAGGTCATCGAAGCAGTTCATAACTTTGGCTTAAATACCGACAGGGCAGATGACATTCAAATCCATAATGGCTGGCAGGACTTAATAGCTGATTACATGACAGAGGCCTTACAGGATACAGAGAGAATGCTAGATTACATTGATGAAGCATCGGTTAAAAATGAGATTAAACTTTCTGGGTACTACCATAGACTCGAAAGTGGAGAACTTGCTTTTGTTAGTATTGATCAGCATAGAAGCATTAAGACTAAGCATTACCTTCGGCTAGTGCTTATTTCATTTAAAGAAAGTTACATCTTTCACAAACAATATTCCTTTTCTTTTACTATGCTCCCAGCTATAAAAGCTAATAAACCCATAACTCACAATAGGAAAAGCCAATGAGTAACATTACAAAAGCTGATCTAGTTAACCAGATCGCAGAAGAAGCAGAGATTACAAAAGCCGCAGCAACAAAAGCATTAGAAGCTATCACTGGTGGAATCACAAAAGCACTTAAGGATGGTGGTTCGGTTACTTTGACTGGATTCGGTACCTTCTCAGTAAGTGACAGAGCTGCTAGAGATGGAAGAAATCCAAGTACTGGTGCAACTATTAAAATAGCGGCATCTAAGGCTGCAAAGTTTAAAGCAGGTAAGTCTTTAAAAGAAGCCGTAAATAGCTAATTATCGGAAGGCAGGGTAATTTCTGCCTTTATCAACAGCCCAAAATAAATTATGAAAACTTTCTTGATTATTTCTGTAACCAGCCTGTTTTTCCTAATCCCTCTATAGAATCTTTCTGCCGACAGTTAACGCACATTAAACCCTACAAGAAAATTTATTAAGCATCTATACACTCAGTCCCTCTATTGATTACGAGGAACACGCTAGAGCGCTTTACACTGAAAAAACTTTAATGGGTAGGGTTTAAAATATCCTGCAAGCAGGCTATTTTAAAGGGGGTGTGGCGGAGAGACAGGGATTCGAACCCTGGGTAGAGTTACCCCTACACACGCTTTCCAGGCGTGCTCCTTCAACCACTCAGACATCTCTCCGTTCCATCTCTTAGGCTTGAAAAAGCCTGTAAGATTGTGGTTTTTTACAAAATGGTACACCCGAAGAGGTTCGAACTCCTGGCCTTCGGCTCCGCAAGCCGACGCTCTATCCAGCTGAGCTACGGGTGCACATCAATCTTCCCTAATCACCTGTGCTAAGAGATTAGTTGACCAGAATAGGCGAGATAATTTGACTTGTAAAGTTGAATTTAGATTAATCTTCCTTTTTGGCTTGAGGTAACCAGAGGTCAAAATAAATAAACTTGCTTTATTTGTATTTTTTATAGTATTTTATATATAAAAGAAAACTTTAAAAAGGAGGCATCATGTTTAACGCAATTTCTATCCCCGCAGACAGTGTAATGCTATTTAACATCGTCAAACTGAAACCAGGGGTCACCTTAGACGATGTAGAACTATTGATTGGCGAGATGTGCAACGTAGTTAAAGAAACCTATGGCAATGAAGAGGGTGGCTTTCTGGCGGGCCAAGTGATGCGCTATTCTGGTTTCATTTCTAAAGAAGGCTCTGTTAATTCAGGGGGCAGCACAGAGGAACACTACGCAATTGTAACCTACTGGAATTCTTTTGAGCAACATGAGGCATCCCATGCCGACGCCATCTTTTTAGAAAAATTCAACGCCGTTGCTGAGTTGTGCAGCGAGACTAAAGAGATGGGTTACGAAATGCTTTGGCAAGGTGCCCCTGAAGTTGCCTACTAATAGACAATAAAGGGGCTTGTACTTTTAAAATGGCTCCTTTGTAAACAAATCCACATAGATATACATTTAAATATTCAAGTTATCCCATATTTTACCGAAAAGAGAAACGTAGCCCCCAAAAGTGTGTTTGGGGGCAATAGCTATAAATATAATCAGCCCAATTTCTTGATTGAAAAAATTTTAAGCTAATAGATACAAATTCACTTTGAGGTATAAATGAGTATAAATTATAAAGGCTATAAAGTTGCCCTTTCCCTATTAACGATATTTTCAGTCATCACCACAGATGCCTTTGCTATGAACGGAGCCAGAATGATTGGCTTTGGCCCTGTGCAGAGGTCTATGGGTGGTGCATCCGTTGGCTTACCGCTAGATACAGCCACTACGATTTCAAACCCTTCAGGAATGGTCTCCATAGAAGGCGCTATGTTTCAATTTGGCGTAACTCAACTGACGGGAAAAACTTCCATTGAGTCTGTTACCATGGATGCCAATGGCTCAGGTGCAGGCATGCCTGATACAAGTAGCCCCGTTGAATCGGGAACATCTTCTGCCGCTATGCCAGGATTCGGCCTAGTTTTAGGTGGCGATACCCTTAAATTTGGCATCGGCGCTTATGGTACAGGCGGCGGTGGCGTTGATTACACCGCTGGTATTTACGGTGCAGATGCGACAAGTAATTTAACAAAATTTCGTATTGCTCCAGCTCTAGCTCTTGATATGGGTGCTATTTCCCTGGGGGCTTCTTACAACTATGGTATGGCAACCATGGCCTTTCAAGCAGCTGGCATGCCAGAGGCAAAAGAAGCTGCAGCCACAGGCTCAGGCTACACAGTCGGTGCCTTAATCCGCATGGGTGAAATGTTTTCAATAGGTTTTGCCCATGAGTCGCAGCAAGACTACAGTGAGTTTGAATACTCTGGAACTGGCTCTGACGGTAGTACCACAACAGGTACACTCAACTTAGATTCACCTGCCGTTACAACCGTTGGTTTTGGTTTTAACTTTGGCGCTTTTAAAATCGCTTATGATATTGAAACTATCAAATGGAGCGAGGTCATGGGTAAAGATATGCCAACAAGCACCTACTCAAACTACACTTTTGACACCAACTGGAAAGACCAGACTGTTAAAAAATTAGGTATTGAGCTGGCGTTAGGTGACTCTTTTATTATCAGAGTTGGTAATAACAAGGGTGATTCCCCTACAGATGACAGTGCATCCGTAGAAAACATGGTAATCCCTGCCTTTATGGAAAACCATACAACAGTCGGTGGGAGTTTTATCTTCTCTGATAGCTTTAGAGTCGACTTTGCTACGACCACAGCAGATGAGGCCACAGTAACAGGCGCAGATTCTGCTTCTTACATCGAAGCTTACGAAACCAAAGCTTCAATGACCACTTCAGAGCTGGGTATCACAGCATCCTTCTAAAACCTCATCTCTCCACAGAGCTTCCGCTTTGTGGTTTTTGGTTTTAAGATCTGGCGCCTTTTCTAGGCGCTCGATCTTACTTCTGAAATTCGATTGTTTCTACCTTTAAACCATACCAAATTCCAGACCAAAATTTTCTGTCCTTTTAAAAATGGCACAAGAAGTAAATTGAACCAAAAAAAACAGCTTACCGCCCACCATGCTTAACTTTTAAGGTATTGCGGATATGCTTAGCGAAGTTTTTGTCTTTACGGCGTTCTTCCTGTTTTTCAAAGCCCTTAGGCTCATGGAGCCGAACCTCTTCACTACTAATTTTTAATAAATTGGCGTAGGTTTCAGGGTCCAGTTTGCCCTTTTCCAAAGCTTTTAAAACCCTGCAACCTGGTTCTGTTCGGTGGGTACAGTTGCTGAATTTACAGGCGCCAAATTCATCGGCAAATTCATTGAGCGTGTTGCTTTGTCCTTCCCAATTTAGCTCCCTCACCCCTGGGATATCGATCAAAGCGCTGGTGCCCCAAGGGATCAACCTTCTGACAACGGTCATATGGCGGCCCTTTTGGTCTTTGGTGCGCACTTCCCCTTCGCTCAAATCGGAACCTGTCAGTGCGTTGACAAGACTTGATTTGCCCACTCCTGAAATACCTAAAAGTAAAATGGTTGATGGGTTGATGGGTTTTAATGTCCCTAGCCCGTCACCTGTTTTTGAGCTGACCATATGCACGTCAGCCACCATATTATTGTTCATAGCTAAGTCCAACCACTGGCTAGGGTCTTCGCACAAATCCGATTTTGTTAAAATGAGGTCCACCTTTAGACCTTGGTCTGTGGCAAAGGAAATGAACCTTTCCCACCTGTTTGGTGAAGGGGGTCGGTCTAGGGGCTCGATGAGCCAAGCACGGTTGATGTTCACCGCCAAAGCTTGGGATTCGCCACCCTTGACCCTAGCAATGGTGTTCTCCCTTTCCCCAATTTCACAAATCCGTAAAGCAGAATCCAAAGCCACTAGATCACCGACAATGGGCCTTTGGTCACAGGTATAACCGCCTGACATAGCAAATACGCCACCTCCAAAAATTTCGAACCCATGGCCAAAATCGGCGGTTACTCGGTGGTCTAGTTGGGTTTCTTTTGCTTGGTCGTTCATCTTGAATCTTTAATTTTTTATTATCTTCTATTTCCTTTGATCTTAACCATTCACAGATTTTTTGTCTAAGAATTTTCTCATCACTAAAGTCACCTCACTTGACATAGTTCAAATGAACTAGTTATTATTAAGCCAGATTAAAGGAAACTCATGAAAAATACAGACGAACGACTTTTTATTTTAGGTATCATTAGCGCTCACCAAGCCCACGGTTACCAAATAACAGAAGCTTTAAATGCCCCTTGGATGCCCATTACCATAGACAAAGCTAAGGTCTACCGCATTTTAAATGCACTGGAAAAAGATGGTTATTTAAACAGCGTTACAGAGAAAAAAGAAAACTACCCCCCAAGGCAGGTTTACTCCATTACTGAGTCGGGACAAGAAGAATTTAAGCGTGCTCTAAAAGAACGCCTAACAACAAGGGCCGCAACCCACTTGCCAGATGCTGTTTCTTTAAACTTTTTAGGTTTGCTAGAGCCTACCGAGCAGGTGGAGTTACTAAAACAGCGCCTGCAAAAAGGGCAAGACCAACTAAAAGACTTAGGTTCGGTAGACCTAAAAACGAGAAAAGATCACCCAGGTATTGATTACCTGATTTCACAACTCGAGTTTGAAATAAACTGGCTTGAGCAACTAATAAAAACAAAGGAACAAAATGGATAACCAGCACGGAACTGATTTATATGTTGTCATCGAACGCTATACCCCTGCTGAGGGAAAAATGGATGAGGTTATGAACATGACCAATGATATTGGGAAAACCTTGCATGGCTTCCCTGGTCTTGTTCAATTGCAGGTTTTAAAACCTTCAGGGAAAGGTGATGTGGTCTCAACAGCTACTTGGGAATCGGAAGCTGCCTTTAAGGGCTTCATGCAAAGTAACGCTGTTAAGGATTTAATGAAATCTGAGGTCGGCGCTAAAATGAAAGAATTCACCACAGGTGCATCCTTTGATACTTTTAATTTGGTCGGCGGCTGGCACCTAACCCATTAAGACTTTTTAGCAATCAAAGCCCTAACCTAGAATCAGAACTCTAGCTTAGGGCCTCAGCTTATCTATTTTCTTCCTTCACTTCGTAAAGACCATAGATGTCGTCCCCAATCTCAACAAGGTCGATCTGGTCAAAGTTCTTAGCCAACTCACTTTTAAAGTTGGAGTGATAAAAGTTAAAGCCCTGCATTTTTTTAACCTGCTTGTGCTCGGAGTTCTTCTCCCAAACTAAAATATACCGCGCTACACGGGCAAATTCAAAGTAGAGCTCTCTTCTATCTTGATAACGAATGTGCTTTAAAACAGCCGAGGCAAAAAGAACATCAAAGTAGTCATCTTCATAGGGAATTTCTATCCCTTCAGACTCAGCCAAAATAAACTCAGGAAATAAAACCTCACCCTTGGCAATGGCATCGTCATTAATATCTACACCGTAAAGCTCTAGACCAAAGCCCTTAAACCAGTTCAGCATAATACCATTGTCACAACCAAAGTCGAGCAAACGATTGTTCCTGAATTTTAGTTTTGGGTTTTCTATAAAGCGCTTCACTAGCTCGTTTAAGGGGTTATCCATCCCACATTCTTTATAAAAGGCTTCTACCTCTTCGGTCGAATCTACAGAGGGGTAATTTTTAGCCCAGAGAGGCTCCATTTTGTCGTAATAATCGTCGTAGTCCATGGGGTATTACCTTTATATATAAGAGCCAAGTTGGGTTAAAAAATTAGTCTAAGTGCGACCATAAAATCAATCAAGCCTTATTCAGTGGTGAAGGCTTTTATTTTTTTATGTTCAAGGCTGCCAAATCCGTTGCTTTTTGTTCGGCGTAAGGATTTTCAGGCTTATTGTAGTAGAAGCTTCCCGCTTTCGTATTATGATCACCTGTCACGATTTCATCCATTTCATAACGAAATTCTTCCAAGGTTTTACAAATTTCAGCTAATTTTAACGCGCAATATTTGGTTTTCCCAAAGCGTTGGTTAAAAAAAGCTTGGGTCTGTACCAGATAGTTTTGTAAGTCTTGGCAGTCGCTACCAAATTCTTGGTGCTCTTCTACGGACATGCCTGTTTTTTTCTGCATTTTTTTACTCCTTAAGTTTTTTTTGATTTTCCAATATTCTTCCAAAACTGGCAAGAAGAAGAGGCTAAAGGGGTGACTCTTTTAGTTAATATGGAGGGAATTTTCAAAACTGCAGAATTGGAAAAGAGAGCTCTAGCTAGCTGACAGTTAAATTCAAAAAAAAGGTCTGATGCGGGAACTTGCGGCTCAGGCCTTTTTAAGAGCTGCCCACTTTAAAAAAGTTAAAATTCCACCAGAGACTTCGCCTTTTCCAAGCGTGCTTGGGGCCACTGTTTTGCACTGGGAGGCATCTTTTCTAAACTTTGGATATTTACCCCTTGGCCAGCTTTTTTCAAGAGTAAAGCACCACCGCCATTTTGAATTTCAATGGGGCCACCTTTAAACAAGGCTATATTCACCTCGCCTGCTTTGAGAGGGCCTGCAAAAAAGTCGGTCCCCTTCACCCCTATGATTGCCATGGGTGTTTTCACTTCAAAGCGGCTTTTGGCCTTCATCTTCCCGACCTTTCCTACAATCATCCGAAAGTAACCTTGCCCTTGGGTAAAAAGCACCTGACGAATGGAACTTTGGGGCTGAAAATCAAACTCCTCTAAGGTAAATTGGCTTTTTTCACTCAAACGGATCAAGGTTCCATCAATCAGTTTGAGTTCTGCTTTAGAATGGCTTCCTGTTTCCAATTTGTCCCCTTGGTAAAGCTTCTGGCCAACCCTTACCAGCCCCTTGGCTTCTGGGCCTTGGATTCGCAAAGTTCCCTGTAGTCTGAGAACTTCACCAATTACCCCAGCGTGCAAGGGCGAATTCATTATAAAAAGGAAACTACACAGCAGACCAAGAGATTTCATCGGGCAATTTGATTTTTAGGTTCGCCTTATATTAACCCCACCTCAAGATAATGCAAGAAAAGAAAAAATGGGGCTAGTAGTCTTCCTTTAATGTCATCATTAAAAAGCCACTAAAGGCCGCACTATTTGGCGAAAGAGAAGGGTCAACCAAAGCTTTCATGCTGTTGATTTGAATGCGGTATTTTTTATAAAATTCCCATGTGGGCTTAGGGCTATATTTTAGATCCAACCCTAGCTTTTCAATCACCAACTTTGTCGTGGTAGGCTTCACAAAAACCTCACTTTGGGGCTTAAAGTAAAAAAGAAATACAGACATCATGGTCCATTTTCCCAGCTTTTGTTTTTGAAGTTCATACAAAAGTTGTTCAAAACCCGTTTGTTCATTGCCATGTAGCAGCTCAAAAAGACCACCTGACATGCGTGCCTTTTCATCGTCATTGAGTTGTTTTACCATGTCTCTAAATTTAGGTTTTTCAAACATGGAAACCATGGAAGAGCGGCCAACCAGCTTATTCATTTCGCTTAAGATAAAATCATCGTCTTTAAAGTTTTCCCGAGCAAAGGCCAGTTGGGCTTGGGTGACAAACTTACTTACCTTATGTTTTTTGCCAATTTCCACCATTTCTGGGTTGTTAAAGCCCCCAGGGTAATCGTGCATAAAGCGTTTTTCAGCTTCTTTTAAAACTTCAATATTCATTTTTTAACCTTTAGAAACGTTAATGGGTCGCAGCCTTAGCAAATTTGGCCAAGGCTCCTTGAATTTTTTTTAAGGGGCCTTTACACCCCGAAATACCATGGCGCTCACTTAGGTATTTGGGGTCATTGTAAGCTAACCAAACTTGTCCTTTTTTATCTTGAAAGATCATTGCTTTTTGGGGCAGATCAATGGCCGCCATTTGGCTACACTTTATAATCAAGCTGCCAAGTTTTGGGTTTCCAAAAATAAGCACCTCTGTCGGTCGCAATTTCTGCCCGACTTTTTTTGCACCTTGGGCATGGTCAATAGGTGTAAAAATAGTCATGCCCTTAGCCTTTAATATCTTTTCAAGACGGTCGGCGGTAACGGCTACACTATAGGAACTTTGCACCAACAAAATTCCGTCGCTAGCAAAAGTAGAAGCTGTGAGTAGAAAAAAAATCAGAGAGGTCAGAATTGCTTTTGCCATTTTTAGTAACTTGTAGTTGTGGTGAATAGAGGCATTTAAAAATACCTCAATTTGCATGCTGCGTAAAGACTCCCCCAAAGATCAGGCTTTAGCCCAGAGGAATAAGAATTTTAATTTCTGAGGTTTCTGAATCAGGGTCGGCATCCATAGGGTAAATCCCCAACTCTGGGCCTGCCCCTAAAGTACGCCCTGACGGAGGGAACCACACTTTGAAAATATGATGATAGGTCTGAGAGATCTTTCTCATGGCACCAATATGGATAAATTCCCCATAGTCGCCTCTTGGGATTGCCAAAGTCTTGCTACCTTTGGGGGCTTCCTCTGGGGCTTGGATAAATACCCCAGCCATATATTCAACGGGACCATCCAGCTGATCTTTACTAGGGGGAGGCATAACGGCCACTCGGGTATCTGGCAAAGGGGGACTCAGGCCGCCTTTTAATTCTTGCCATAAAGCGCTAATGATGGCTCGATTGTCATCTTGATAACTGCCAATGGTTGCCGTGAAACCTGCAACAAGGCAGGGCTCTAGTTTTATGATTTTAGGTGGCTGCATTTTTTAGATCTCAATCAATAATATGGGCATTGGGCAAGCCCTTTAAAAAATGGTCTGTTACCAATTTTCGAAATCTAGGGTTATCATCATTCCATTCCTGTTTTATCTCTAATGCTTCTTTCATGAATTTTTTGTTAATAATTTGTCTGTTCATCGCCCGAATTGCCTTGTAGCCAATTGGGGTTTTTGAACAACCAATATAAAGCCTGCGGTAGGTTTTTTCTTGTTTGATATTAAATAGTTGGTACCTGTTGGGGATTTTGTTGATCTTTGCTTGGGCAGAAGCATAGTGAATATTCCCAATCAGATAGTCGAGTCTGTCTTTATCAAGCATTTTTAAAGGGACTTGGGTACGCCCACCACTCATTTCATAGAGATTCAGACTCTTTTTCTTTCGGTGTTTAACGATCAAATCTAAAACGGGCCGAGCATATTGTTTGACCTCACCCTTTTCTATTTCTTCTTGACTGCCAACATTTACAATTCCAAAAACCAAACTTTTATCTTCTAAACTTTTAGCTAAATCAATGACTTGACCTGTCCTCCCCAAAAGGTGCGCCTTGGATTTTAAAATGTAGAGACCATATGGGCTGGTGACAGAGTAGGGCTTAGATACCACCATTAAACTGGGAAAGTTCCAAACATGAACCGAACAAGAGCCATCGCGCTGCATTTCAGAAATGAACCTTTGGCTAGAAACCCATCGATCTTCATGGGTATATTCTGGCAGTCGTTTTTGCACTTGCTTTAAAATCTGACCTGCCGTTCCTTGGCCTGCGAAAGGCCCCTTATCTATGTATTCAGGCACAAGTTTATATTTTACCCAAACCAAATGAGGTTTTTTCACCTGCCGCTTTCCAGCAACTTGAGTCTTTTTTGTACCTGAAATTTTTAGCTCAGTCGTTCCAGCAACTTTGAGTTGCTCTGTTCCCGCAATGCGAAGTTGGGGCGTTCCTGCCACCTGCAACTTCTGTGTGCCTGGAATCTTTAGTTCTGGGGTTCCAGCTACTTTCGCTTGGACTGTTCTGCCCACGGCAACTTGAGCCGTTTCAGCCACCTTCAAATGGCCCATTTCAGCCTTTACCGCCAGCGGTGACAGAAAGAATGAGAGAAGGCAAAAAATACAGGCAGGCATAAAAAGGAAGCCATCGGTATTTAAAGCCATTTTTCAATTTTCGCTTTAAAATTAAGAAAATTAATCGGCTTGGGTAAATAGTCATTCATCCCAGCGGTAATACACTTTTCCCTATCTCCAGCATAGGCATCAGCGGTAATTGCAATGATGGGGGTTTCTTTATATCTAGGCATTTTGCGTATTTCAGAAGTGGCTTCCCAGCCGTCCATCTTGGGCATATGGCAGTCCATTAAAATTAAATCAATGGGCTTATTTTTTAAAATTTCCAATGCCGCCACACCGTTTCCAGCCAAATGAAGATTCGCATTAAAGGGCCTGAGCATCTCTAAAATCACTTGGCAATTTGCAGGGTCATCCTCTGCAACTAAGATCTGTTTTTGCAAGGATCTCTGTTCAGGCTGTTTTATTTCTGTCGGCTCTTCTCGTAGCACCTCCCTGCCGATTAGGCATTGGGTCATTAAAGTAAATAGGGTCAAAGAGCGTAAAACTGGCTTGCCCATGCAGAAGTTAATGCCAGCTTCCTTTGCCTCTTCCACAATTTTTAAATGATCAACGGAAGTGAGTAAAATTAGCGGGAGACCTAAGGTAGAGGGTTCTTTTTTAAATAGCTTGGCCAAGGCAAGCCCATCAATATCAGGGATTTTATAATCGAAAATGGCGAGGTCGAACTTTGCACCCTTTTGCCCCTGCACTAATTCTAAAGCCTCAATTGCAGAGGCGCAGCTATGCTGCTTAATCCCAGCAGAGTGAAGTAACTGGCTTAAAAATAATCGATTGGCCCCGTTGCCATCAACGATTAAAACTCGGGTGCCCTCAAGTTCAGGGAAGCTCGGAGTTGCCTTTGCGTAAGAAGTGTTCTTTTGCAGTTCAAGGGAAAACCAAAATTTGCTACCTTCATTTTCCACACTGGTAAAATCAATCTCTCCGTCCATCAAAGTGACTAGTTTTTTACAGATAGCAAGCCCCAAACCTGTTCCACCGAAAACTCGAGTAGAGCTACTGTCAACCTGAACAAAATTACTAAAAAGTTCATCATGAAATTCTTTAGGGATACCAATACCTGTATCAGAAATGGTGAATTTTACTTTTGTGGTGGTTTCGGTTTCTTCCAGGGTCTCAATTTCTAAGGTAACCTCACCTTTTTCTGTAAACTTAACAGCGTTATTAAATAGATTTGAAATCACCTGTCTTATGCGGGTTGGGTCACCAAGTAACTGGTCATGGAGGCCCGAGTGAACATTGCAAATAAGCTCTATATTTTTTTTCCCAGCAGATAGATACATTAGTTGTACCGAGCTTTCTATCACTTCATGCAAAGAAAATTCTCTATCTTCAAGATCCAACTGGTTGGCCTCAATTTTTGAAAAATCTAAGATATCAGAAAGGATATGAAATAAATTAGAGCCTGACTGGTAGAGTATTTCAACGAATCTCGCTTGGGATTCATTTAAATCCGTTTCCTTTAAAATCTGCACCATGCCCAAAATACCATTCATTGGCGTGCGTATTTCATGGCTCATTGTGGCTAAAAAATCACTCTTCGCTTGGGCGGATTCCTCAGCCTTTTGCAAAGCATTTTTCAGCTGGCAAGACGTTTCAGTTACCTCTTGGTAACTTCCATTGACCTTTTCAATCATCAGGTTAAAGGCCTCTGTCAAAATAGAAAGCTCATTTTTAGAAGCTGTATCTATTGTGATTTGCGCCTGTTTGATTTGATCCAGTTCAATTTTTTGCACAGAGTCTGTCAATTCCCCAATGGGAACGGCAAGAATCTTTTTTGTGAAAAACCAAAAGATGACCCAAAGAGCTAAGGTCTTAACGATAGAATTGACGATAATCCAGATGATGTTGTGCTCAATACGATCAAAGATGCTGCCTTGCGCCGAATAGATATGCAGCTTTCCTATAACCAAATTTTCACCATGATGGTCTTTAAAATGAAGATCTGACTCATAGGCAAAAAGGATTCCTCCGTCCCCTTTGTTTAGCTCGTAGCCAGTGCCACTGGCCCCAAAGGTTTTCCCTGATTCATCGGTGATTTTCACTCCAGCGACAATCCCAATTTGCCCAATTCCTTCCATTGCAGTGGCAATGGCTTTATCGTCTAAATTCCACAGGGCATTGGCAAAGGTAGGGGCAAATACTTTCTGTAACTGTCTGACCTCTTTAGAGATTGAATCTTTTACATAGTAGTATTCAGCGGATATATGCCCCAAGGTAACGGCTGCAGCAATGAGGATATAAAACCCAAATACCCTTCGCAACAGGTCGGTGGCAATGGAATCAAAAAAAGGGACTTTTGATACAACCATGGGTTAAAATAAGCTATCAGCTTAATGAGTTTAAAAATTTATTGATGCCAATAAACAGGATTTTATTGAGCTATCCTAGGCTAAACAATATGCAAATCCACTAAAATAATCCATAGATTTTGCCAGATTTCTTATAGTCCAACTCTTTGTTCTTTGGTGGCAATAGTGATCTTAAAAAGGAGAAAATTGGCCTTAAGCAGAACCCTTTAAGAACCCTTTTTTGTATATTTTTGAATCTTTGAAGTAAGTAGATTAAAATCAACTGGTTTTGTTAAAAAATCCTTCATTCCCAAAGCCCGACATTTTTCTCTGTCCTCATTACTGACCATAGCTGTCAAAGCAATAATGGGGGTTGCACGGTTCAAACTTTGGTCTGAATTTAATATTTCCTTTGTGGCAGTGAAGCCGTCTTTTTTGGGAAGTAAGAGATCCATTAAAATGAGATCGTAGTTATAATTCTCCGCAAATACCAAAGCCTCTTCTCCGTCTTTTGCCAAATCAAAGGAAATTTTTTCCAGCTTTAAAAACCCTCCAATCACTTGGGCGTTTACAGGATCATCTTCCACTACCAAGAGTTTCAAATGGGAATATATTGGATCTAGCTTATCCATTTTCTTACCTTTTTCCTCTTCATCTCGATTTTGGTTCTCTAAGACTCCAAAAGTCAGATCAAAAACAAAAGAGCTGCCCTGCAGCCCGTTGTTTTTTACTTGGATCTCACTCCCAAGCAGCTCCACCAAACCCTTTACAATTGAAAGGCCCAATCCTGTTCCACCAAATTGCTTGGTCGTTTCTTCATCAGCTTGGCGAAAGGGCTCAAATATTATTTCCTTTTGTGCCTCAGGGATACCAATCCCAGTATCACGCACCTCAAAACGTACCCGTTGCTGGCTAGAGGTTGCATCTAAGAGTTGTAATGCCACTTCCACTTTACCCTTCATGGTAAATTTTACAGCATTCCCAATTAGGTTTGATAAAATACGCCTCAGAATTTCAGAGTCCCCAGAAACAAAGTCCCGCACTCTGGAATCGTCAATATAGATTAAGTCGATCCCCTTAGCCTTGGCCGTACCAGAGAATAAATCTAAGTTGTTTAACACCAGTTTCTTTAAAAAAAAGGAATCCACAATAACCGTTTCACGGGCCGCTTCAATTTTAGAAAGATCTAAAATGTCAGAAAGAATATTAATAAGAGAATTCCCTGAATCTAAAATCACTTTGCAAAATACTTGCTGCTCTTTAGCAAGCTTAGTATCTCTCAAAAGCTGAGCCATACCTATAACACCGTTCATGGGCGTTCTTAGCTCATGGCTCATCATGGTTAAAAATTTGCTCTTTTCCAGATTTGCCTTGTTGGCGGCCAAGACCATTTCGCTCGCTTGTTTAGAATAGCGAGATACTACCCAAAACAAAATACCACCTAACCCCAATATTCCCAGTTGTAAGGTGATTTGAATGAGTCGATAACTTTCAAGTGAGCTTGCAATATGCCGATGTAACGCCACTTCCACTTCATCAGTCTGCAATATTAAATTTGCGAAAACCTTGTCAAAAGATTGATCAGCCAAACTACCTACCCCAGAAGTGCCTGCTAAATTTTCCAGCCGCAAGTGAGCCATGGCCCGAAATTCAGATAGGTAAATCTGAACTTTTTTAATCTTCTCTACTAACTCAGGCTCCCTTAAGGCCTCAAAGGACATCTCTTTTTTAGAGCTCCCCTCTAGCATTGCCTTTGTATACCAATCGGCGAGGTCGAGGTGCGCCCATACAGAATCAAGGTTTTCGTCTCTATCGCCTGAGATGATCTCTTCAAACCAAAGGTGAGCCGTCGTTGCTTCCAGTTTGATTTCCATAACGGCATCAATCAATGGCAAGTAGCGAACTGCCATAGTTTGCCCGATCCAATAGGACCCCCCAGATAACAGGGCAACGGATAATAGCAAAAAGCCAATCAAGGTTTTTAGTTGATTCATAGAAACAAATTATTGTCGTGGCCCTTCTTAGGTTACAGAAGACCTTTCTTTAAAGATTTTTATTATAGCGAATATAGTAAATTTTAGGGGAAAAAATTGTACATTTTTTCACCCAGTTCCACGCTTCTTTAGGACTTTGCATACTCAAATCAAAGGGAAGGATCTCACCTCCCCAAAAAAAGGCCAAGGCAAGAAGTGGATTTCAGAATTTACTTAAGTGGAGGCAATATCTGAGTATTGGTTTTTGATTGTAATTATCTCTGGCAAGATAGACATAAATAGATCTACCAAAGTGGGGTCAAATTGTTTGCCACGCAAAGACTGGATTAGGCCAGTGGCTTTTTCTACAGTCCATGCCTCTTTGTAAGGCCGCACCGAAGTTAAAGCATCAAAAACATCACAAATAGCGATAATGCGCCCGCTTAAGGGGATTTCTTCCTCTTTTATTTTACGGGGGTAACCATTCCCATCCCAGTGTTCATGATGTGTAATTGCGATGTCTTTTGCCACATTCATCAACTTGGAATCGGTTATACCAATAATTTCCCCACCAATAACGGCATGCTTTTCCATTTCGGTTCGCTCTTCAGGTTCTAAGAAACCTGGCTTTAACAAAATAGAGTCATGAATGCCGATTTTACCAATGTCATGTAACGGGGCGGCAGTATAAATAACATCCTGTTCTTCTTCACTTAAACCTATTGCGACAGCCATGGCCTTGGCAAAGCGACTAACACGAATCACATGCAGGCCCGTTTCATTATCACGAAATTCGCCAGCAATGGCTAAGCGGCTGATGATCTGTTTTCTAGACCTCATCAACTGTAAGTTTGTATCTTTAAGCTGCCTTCGAATCAAATTCAAACGTTCTGAAAGAGCAGATGCTAGGGCTATAACTTGCACCACAGAGCCCAAAATCATCCCATGACGCACGATAAACACAGGCGGCAATAGACCTAAGGCCTTAAAACTATAAAGAATAATTCCGCCTAAGAAGAAACTCCATCCAAGCAAAAAAGCCTTTGCAGGTTCATAGCCTTGTTGCATCCTTCTGACGGCAATTAAAAAAACTAATATTGCCGCAGGGATGGAGGTAATCACACCAAGCAAAATAGACAATTCAAAAAAGCCAAACAGGGCCAAAAGAGAGGCAACTGTCGCCACTCCCATTAGAATGCTTAAGTAGCGGTCCATTCTGGGCAAGGCTTTGGCGGTCAGAAACAAACCCTTTACAAAAAAACCGATAAAAATAATGCTCGTACCGATAAAAAAGGGCCTACTATTTTTCGCTATTACGGGGAAGTCAGGCCAGAAATATTCATAAGCATGCCCCGTTAAGGCGATGATCACCATGGAGAAGGAAAAGGTTGCTAAGATATAGTAAAGGTATACATTTTCTCGCACGAGAAAATAGACCAGTAAATTATAGACAACCATCATTGCCATGATGCCAAAATACATCCCCATAAAGGTCTGGTTATCGTGGTCACTTTCATGGAAGGCGGCAGAAGACCAAAGGTAAAGAGGGATTTCTAAGGTATCTCGGCTTTGAATACGCAGCAAGTATTTTTGTGATTCACCACTGGCTAAACTTAAAGGGAAAACAAAATGTCTATTTTTTATTTCACGCTTTGTAAAGGGAACAGAATCGCCTGTATGGGTCTCTTTGATTATCTCAGTTCCTGAGAAGGTAAACAGGCTTAAAGCGTCGATTAAAGGGTAAGCAAATTCAATAAACCATTGGCCACTCGTGGGCAATTGGTTAGTAAATTCAAAGGCAACCCAGTAGGTTTTTTCTGAAAACCCAAAGTTAGGATAATTTTGTTGGTTTGGGGAAAATTCACCTGCCTCATCTGCGGCCAAGGCTTGGGTGGCCGTTAATTCTTTGTTTGATTCAACTAAATAACGAAAATGGGGCGCTAAACTAACCCCCTTCATCTCACTTTGCAAAGAAACAGCGCCGCCTGCAAATAGAGTTAGGGGTAGTAGCAATAAACCGACCAGCAAAAAAATGCTTTTTTTGGGCAGGCTTACATAGCAGGCAGGCTTGAAAAATGAGGGCACCGCTAAGAAATATCTGGTTAATCTATGAAATTGCATTCAGGCCCCCAAGTCAATACCAAACCCTTTTATAGGTTAATTCTAAGAGAAATAGCCATTAAAAAGAATAGTGAATATTAGCAATTATAACCTGATTTGTCCCTGAAAAACTACTAAAATTTGTTTAAGCAGCCTGCTGAAAAAACCATCATTCAAATTTGGTTCTCCTCCATTTGTAGGGGGAATCAACAATTTCACCAGGTTTTTTCGCTTTTAATAAAAGCTCCAAGGCATCACTAAAAATAGCCTCTTGCTGTTTTTCATTAAAGGCCTCCCCAAAGGGATGACCAAAGGGGTACTTCAAAAATAGTGTCCTTGGGGGTTTTATCTTTTCTGAAATTTCCCTAGAAATACTAATTCCAACTGTGGGGATTCCTGCTTCTTCAATTGCTCTTTGGACCAAACCGACCGTTTGGTTACAGATTCCTCAAGCAGGGGAAACCAAAACGGCATTCACTCCTTCGGCTTTAAGCCTTTGGATCAGTTTAGGAATGGTTTTTTCAATTAATTCCTCTAGGGGTTTATTTTGAATGTGTCCCATAAAACTATAAACATGGGATGAAGTGGATTTTATTTTCTTTTCTTTGATCCATTTTTTTAGTGGGTCTAGGGGTAAAACAACATTGATGTCTTTGCCAGCACTAGTATGGTCATAGTAATTGTGAGTGATCGTTAAGTCGGACTGGATGCTCGCTGCAGAAAAGGTACGGAAACTGGCGTCACCGTCTAGATTTTCCATATCAAAGGGGTGGTCATCTTTATGGTGGGTTCCAGCAGTGCTAATCAAAGCCAAATGAACTTCCTTTAAAGACTCGGGGCCTTTAGCAAAGGGGTCTCCTGAAACCTGAAAAGAGTTAAATTTTGTGGCCCATCTTTTTTTAACCCAAGAGATTTTGTATAAAGTGACAAAGAAGCGATTGACTAGTTTTTTCATGAGAAACCCTATATATAGTTTTCTGAATATTCTATATCCCTTATATCATCCTGTCAAAGGCTAGCCTCTTATTTTATCCATATTTCTTTACTCATTGGGTTAAAAGTAAACTCCTTTGATCTCCTTCTCCTTAGCCTCCACTTGTCCCTCAGTTAAAACCAGACTTGCCGCTTTGGCCATTTTAGTCATTTCATTGATACCTATTCCTTCCCAACCAAAACCAATAATCTGGAAACTAGAGCTTTGCAGATCACTCCGCCACTTTAAAAATTGCTCGTGGCCCATTTCAGGTTGTGGGATAGCGGCGGTTGGCCGCAAAACCTTTGCAAAAAGGGGAACTTCTGGCAGGGGCAACAACTGGCGGAGGTCATCCATGGCAGCTTTGATTAACTCTTCGTCACTCCCCTCTAAACGCTCGGGGTAGAGTCTCCCCCCAACTAGGCATTCTAATAAATTACAGCCTTCAGGGGTGCGATCAGGGAACATTTTGGAAGAGAAAAGAGCCCCCAGTAAATAGCGTTTTTCCACCCTTGGAGCAAGGTAACCAAAACCAAAGGGAATTTTCACCTCAGGGCCAAAACCTAGCAATATGTTATAAATTTTAGCTCGGGCTGGGGGCGGCAAAGGGGCAGGGGTCATTGGGTTGAGTAATTTCCAAGCTTCGTTTAAGGGCAGAGCCACGACCAATTTTTTAGCCTCTATTAGATAGCCTTGGGTTTGCACCTGCCAGCCTGTGGCTGTTTTCTGGATCTGAGTGGCCTCTTGGCCCAGCAACACCTCTCGATTTGGAGAAAGACCAAAAATCAAGTCTTCCATACCGCCGCTAAAGGATTGCATTCTAGGCAGACCCTTTTTATTTTTTGGGGACTCTAAATCCCCTGAGTCAGAAGTTGATTTGCCCTTAATTAACGCCTTGAGCACAGAACCAAAAGCCAACTCCTTTTCCCTTAACCCAGGCATCACCCCTTGGATGCTTAATTTGTCCATATCCCCAGCGTAGGTACCTGTTAAAGCCGCATCTACAAAGGGAAGTAGACTGGGCCCAAAACGTCTGGCAGCCCACTGGGCTACTGACTGGTCTTGCTCTTGGGGCTTTGCAAATAGATCCCCCAGTACACGTAACTTGGCAGACCAAGGCAGCAGTTTGGTGCCAAGTATTTTTTTTGGATTTTGAGGCAAGGATTCTAACTTTCCAGATTTACAAATAAAACGAGCAAATTCTTTCAGTGGTGCTTCTTGGACTTTAGACAGTAAATTCAAGTCTGCCAGTAATTCTTGGGATTCATCGCAGTTATTTAAAAACCCATGGGCGCCCCATTCCCCTTGGTAACCATCCTTTTTGAAACTTTCGATAGCGCCGCCCAAGCGTTGTGATTTTTCTATAATTAAACTCTGGCAATCAGGCTGCAATTTTTTGATAAAATGATCTACCGCTAGGCCAGAAATTCCGCCACCTACTATCAAAAGGTCTGTTTTTTTAGTTTCCATGAATCTTTTTTTTGACCGCAATTAAACTCGAATTTTTGAGTTTTTAGCATAGCCGAAAGTGCAGAACTGGACAAGGCAAGGGAGGGAATTTTGAAATGCTATTTAAATAATTAAAGCTAGGGGCAAGGATTAGGAGGAAAGGGGCAAAATCAAGTCTGGCCCTTGATTTTTCGAAGAGTTCACATCCTTTGCAACGGGAAAGATTTCTAATTTCCCAGCAAAGGGTTTTAAAATTTGCCCCTGTTTTTCAAAACCTTCATATAACCAAGATTGAATCTCATCAGGCCGCAACAAGATAGGCATACGCTGGTGAATCGGTGCCATTTGCTCGTTGGCCGAACTGGTGATGATGCTCGCGCTAATCAGGTCTTTACCTTGGTCCTGCCAGCGCTCCCAAATAGCGGCCATAGCAAAAACCGATTGACCAGCAAGGCCAATAAAGTAGGGCGCCTTACCTAAGTCTGTGCGAAGCCATTCAAAAAAACCATTTGCTAAAATCACACATCTCCTACTTTGAAATGCTCCTTG
This sequence comes from uncultured bacterium, assembly GCA_965602905.1. Taxonomy (GTDB): domain Bacteria; phylum SAR324; class SAR324; order XYD2-FULL-50-16; family XYD2-FULL-50-16; genus JASJGK01. The sequence goes on from CBFCZY010000015.1 coordinate 60,338, forward strand.
ATAAGACTTTTTTTCTCCCAAGGTTTCAGCCCGAGCGTTGGTCATTTTGTAACCAACTTTTGTTTCTGTTGCCCAAGCAGGCACAAGCCCCCAATGAAAATAGCCTGCTTTGATCCCCTTAGAATTTCCTGCAAGGCCCAAGATCCCTGTTCCAGGAGAGATATTATAACGAGCCTCCAATTTGCCATGGGCTAAATCTTCTGGGAAAAAAACTTGAGGAAACTCCTCTTTAAGCTTTTCTAACTTTTCATAAAGGGCAAATCGACCACACATTGTCACTCCTGTCGTTTAGATACAGATTTATCCAGCTCTCCCCTTACCTTAATCCATTAATAGTAAAAGGTGTAGGGGGGATAGGCTGCTGGTGGTAACATTGACTTATGAATTTATTTTTATATTTGGTAAGATGCACTGTAATTTAAAAAGATAGGGACAATAATGGAAATATTCAACCAAGACCTCTCCCAGGTTTCCCAAGAAAAGCGCAACTGGCTCTTCATGGTTATTTGGAAGGTTTATACTGCAGAATGCAACTCTGCGGCACAAGAACATGAAGATTTACTAAGAGCAATGACTTGGGTTCGCCTAGCCGACCAAAAAAAGCTGATTGAGATGTCCAACTACCTGCCTGATGATCTACTAGAAACAAAACCAGTCGGTTTGGAATTTGAAGAATCCTATTTAATGTGGGTAAATACAATTCACTGTGCAACAGAAAAGGGCGCCGTGAATTTGGGTGTCAGTTTACTCATAGAAAAAATTGGAGCACTGCTAGGCTTTCATAAAGATGCAATACCTGAGGCTATGAGATTTGCCATGCAGTTGGCATTTGTGAAAGCCGAAGTTGGCAAGCTCCGCAGTAGTTTACGACCCTATTTCGGACGCCGCAAGGCCGATGTTATGTCCCAAGGCAAACAGGTAGCTAGGGTATAAATTTCTTTTTGACAAAGGGAGAGGTCATGGCTGAGAGAAGAGCGGCATAATCCAAAGAAAAACTAACCTCATCGCCTACCTGCAATTTGTTATTTGGCGACTTGAGGATAATGTGATCACTGCTCGCCCCAAGTAGGGAAAGCTGGCCCATAGGTTTCAGTCCAGATACTTCCACATCCTGTCGGCCAAGGCCCAAAATGACTCGCTGGAAACTACCTTGGTCCTCAAAGGTAGGTGTTTGCCCAAAGGCATCTTGGCAAATGGTTCCGCTGGGAACAGACTGCTTTTCCTTGGACTCAATTACCTCTGCAAAGAGTTTAAAAACATCGATATGAAGACCCAATATGGGCGTTCGGTTCACAGTTTCACATCCTAAAAGAATAGATTCACCAATGCGAAGATTATTGATTTCACCAATATCTTTGGTCGATTGAAACCAGTCGAAATTTGCGGAATTGCCACCAGAAACAAGATCCAAATTCAGATTAAATTCAATTTGCGCCGCTGCAACCAATTCGGTTAACCTATTCATATTCTGGTCATCAGGCTTAATCCCACCATAACAGGCCAAATTGCAGCCCAGCCCCACCAATTTAATGTTTGGCAAAGAGAGGACTTCTTTAATAAATAAGGGAAGATCAGGCGCAAGTATCCCTTCACGGAGATCACCCATTTCGACCATCAAAATAATTTGATGGGTTTTATTATAAGCTTGCGCAAAGTGAGAGAGCTTTTTTATGGTCTCGATCTCGCTATTGAGGCTCATGTCCGCATTTTGAACAACCAACTCAGCTTGGCTCAAGGCAGTACGCAGTAAAACTAAAGGGGTTTTGATTCCAGCTTTTTTCATTCGCTGGATGTTTTCAATACGAGAGTCAGCTATATAGCTAACTCCGCCTTGAATCATGGCTTCAGCAATCAGAGGTTCCCCCAAAACTGCCTTAGAAACACCCATCAAAGAAATCCCTTTTTTCCCATAAATTTGGGACAAACGACTGGAGTTTTCCCTTATTTTAGAAAGGGAAATCTCGATTCTTGGGTTCACAGCCTAAGCCGGAACTTTTTCGAATTTTAGCTCTTTGAGTTTTTCCCCTAGAGAGGGAAATTGATTCCCTAGAGCGTGAATGAGTTTATCACAACCATGTGTTAACACATCTAACGCTGGCAGTTGTAACCTTTGCTCATAATCTTTAACAGACTTGATCATATCTTCATCAGAAAGATCTTCATGGTTAATGGTTATGGCCATCACTTTAGTTTTTGAAATAGCATGGATCAACTTGATCTCGCTTTCTAGAGTTGGCATTTCCAATTGGGGGAAATCGCAACGGACTTTCCTGGCAGGTGCATGTTGCAGGATGACTCCTCCAGGCAAGCTTCCTTTTAAAATGGCTGTTGAGCTCATAAAGGCTGGGTGACCAACGGCCCCTTGCCCTTCCATTAAAATAATATCAGGTTTTTCATGCTCCACTGCTTGCAACACAGAATCCTCGATTTCACCAATAACAAACTGGGAAACAAGTGCATCAATTGATCTGCCATATTTTGCACCTTGCATGATTGCAGTTTGCCCCGTTGCCACCAAAACTGACTTCACTCCAATTTGATTGAAGGCCTTGTTCAATTCCACAGCAGTGGTCATTTTTCCACAAGCGCAATCTGTACCTAAAACAGCCACAACAGGAACGGTTACTTCCGCAATTTTCCCTGTGAAAACACACAATTTTTGGATTTGAGGCGGCTTTCTGATGTCCGTGATGGTAACTTTATTTTCAGCAGCTGCGGCCACGAATTCTGGGTCTTCTGAGAAAAATTGATGTAGACCGCTGATAATATCCATTCCTTTGGTCATAGCTTCCACAACCAAAACTCTTTCAGCGGTGCAAATATCAATATCTAAGGGCGCTTTTCCGTAAATGTAACAATCTGGAACCTTTGTAAGTCCTTCCAAGGCTTCTTCTAAATTTGTATAAATGGGAATTCCATTTTTAGCCTCACCTAAAGCCTCTCCTGCATCTTGTCCGCCTAAAAGGCTATCAATAACACCAATAATATCATACAAATCGGAATGTCTAATTAAACCTGCGGCTGTTTTGCCGTCGACCATACCAAATTCTTTGTCACAATATATCAGTGCTGATTGCTTTTTAATGTCCATATAATCTCTTTTCTAAAATTTCTGATAACTCAGGGGGAATTTTCTGTCGGCCAAAGTTTTTAAACTAAAGACTAGGTTATTTCTGACATTCCCGGCATAACCCAAAAAACTGTCGCTAAATCAAGCTAGTGGATTTGGTTTTTGCGCACCCTGAGATGGGTGAAGGATATTGCTCTTTAGGTAAGATTTCAAAGGTATGCCAAGCTTTTACAAGCAGAATAGGGCTAGTCTTAAATGAGAAACAATAACTTACCCATCAGGATACATGCACAGGGGCACTTAAATAGGAAAATAAAAATTAAAAATTAAATCTTATGCTTTTTTTGAGAAATTGCGGATTTGAAAGGAAGATACTTTTCTCAACCATGGGTAAAGCAAAAAGATCATCGCAGGGTCAAAGTAGCAAAATATAGTGATATTTCTTCGATAGAGTGACAACCGGTCACGCTTTCCTGACCTGAACAAAAAAGTGATACCTGAAAGTACTTTTTCCCAGTATAGTCTTAAAGCAGGAAAAATGAGACTCGTTTTTTACAAAGTCGCCAAAGGGTGACACTCCCTAGTGGTTTTTAAATATAGGAAATAAATGAATTTACGCAAACTTAGTTATACATACGCTCTGGTTATCTTAACCTGGTCCATGACCTTAATTCCTGCGTCAGCCTTCGCAGGTCCGCCTAAGCCTGTGGAAAAGGTCGACCTGCAACGGTATTTAGGAGACTGGTATGAAATAGCCTCTTACCCACAATGGTTTCAAAAAGGCTGCACAGCTACCAAAGCAAATTACTCCCTGCAAGATGACGGAACCCTGAGGGTACTTAATAGCTGTAAACTGGGTGACCCTAATGAGGGTGAAGATAAAGAAGCTACAGGTATCGCTTGGGTGGTCGACAGTAAAAGCAATGCCAAGTTGAAGGTCCAGTTCTTTTTATCCTCCTGGTTCAAGTCAACTTCTTAAGTGGTGACTACTGGATCATCATGCTCGATCAAGATTATCAATATGCTGTGGTGTCAGACCCAACAAAAGAATACCTCTGGATTTTATCGCGCAAGCCCAAGATGCAAAGTGATCACCTAGAAACTATATTGAAAAATTTAGCCGCCCAAGGGTATGATTTAATGAAACTGAAATATACTGCCCACAAGCAGAATTAAACCTCTACTTAAAGTGAAGTTACCTAGGACCCGATTTCGGGCTGCCTGAGGTTGATCAGTTCTGCCACCTCTGGCATTCGGCTTTGGGGAATTTTAATCCCCTCTTCCATCCCAGATTGGTTCAAGTGGGTTTTTGAAAGCCCAAGGCTATGTTTAGGGTTCACCAGAGCAGAACGGCTAACCTTTACTAAATAAGGTTGAAACTTTTCTTCGATTTCTTTCAGTTTCCCATGGATCACCTTCTCTGCCCAGCCTTCCTCATTTTTGTGAATGATATGGAGGTAATGGTCTTCCACCCAAACACAGCTTACTTTTGCAGGCTCTAAGATTAAATCCCCCTCTTCAGTTGGGATTACCAAAGCTTGGGTTTTGATTTTTTTAGCCAGCCGCCTCGCCTGCAGGTTGATCAATTGATCATAGGTTTTCGAGGGGTAAATTAGCGCTTGGATCACAGTTGAGATCATGAGCACAGAGATAAAAAGCTCAAAGGCAGTGCCTGCTTTTGTGATCTCCGCCCAGTAGTGGAACAAAAACCCCAAATAAGTGAAAATGGCCCCAGCAACAAAAAAGGGCATAAATCCAAGAATGGTTTTTTTTCTGGGAACTCGGTTAGTGGCAAGCCACAACACCAAAACCGACTGGTGGGCAGCAACACCCCAAAGCATGCTACCGAGCCAGCGCAGAGTTTCATCCCAAGAAAACTCACTGGGGCTTTCACTTTGACTGACCCAGCTAAGCAGAACTCCAACCAGCAATGCAGCCCCTACTGGTGGCAAAGAATTTTGGAAATAATTAGTTTTATCTTTAGTGGGTTGATTCATAAGGATTTTTTGTTCACGAAAAAGGGTTGGGTTTCACGAAATACCCCTTGAAACTGTCAAGAAATCTGCTAAAATTTTAGTCAAATGATTCTTAGTATAGGGTCATGACTCTAAAAACACAATTTTTCAGGTCATTTTTCCTGGATAATCCACATAGTAAATAACATGAAAAAACTACTACTCTTCACATTGCTATTCTTTTTAGCCAACTCAGCCTTCGCCATTGACCGCAGGCAAGACCAATCCCCTAGGGATACGAGCTACGCCTTTATTCCTTATGCTATGAGCATGCCTGGTATTGGTTCTTTTTATGGCTTTGCAGGGTCTTATGACAATATGTTTGGTTCAGAAGCCGATACCTATTTAGCCACCATGACGGGGGATCTAGCCGGCTACACAGGCGGGATTTTCGATATCCCCATTCCCAACGAACATTTAACGATGCACTGGTTCACAACTAACTTTAGTAAAGCTGGTATTGATGCCTACGGCCGTGGGATGGACTCATCTATCGAAGACATGCAACGCCTAATTGCCGATAAAATTGCCTATAATGGTTACATGGCAAACTTGAAGCTATGGGAAAAGCGCATTCATATTTATAAAACCATCTACTCTGGGGCCACCCACCCCACAGAAATTTTAGACAAAGATGGCGCACAGGTAGCAGTACTTGGTGGAGAGGATTATACATTTTCTGGCGGGGACTCTGGTTTTGTTTTGGACTACACCGATGATGTAAAAGACCCAAGAGCAGGCTTACGCTTTGAAGGCAGAAACTCCTACTCTACTCCAGGTAGCACTTTTGACCCAGATTTTAACATCATCGACTTCAATAGCACTGTCTACATTCCTGTGGGAAAGATGAGCAGCATCGCCCTCAACCATTTTCGTAGTGACGTAAAAATGAACGTAGAAGGTGAAACCAATGAAACCGCAATTGCAGCTCGTCTTGGGGTAGATTGTACTGGTTTGGAAGCGGCCGCACTGGCAGCCTGTGAGGCCGCTAGTGCCGAGCAAATTTCCCAAGCAGTAGCTGGCAATAAATATGGAACGGCAATGGGCCTCGGAGGTGTGAATTTCCTTCGAGCCTACCCTCAAAACCGTTTTTATGCGGCCCACACCCGTTTTTATGGCTCGGAATTTCGGTGGAATTTTGCTGAAGGCAGCGAAGCCTTTGATGTCTTTTTAGCCAAGGGCGTACGCACCATATTGCAGGTGGCCTTGTTCCACGAAATGGGCACAGTGGCTGACCAAGAGGCAGATTTGGGGAATACTTGGAAGACCAGCACAGGGGCAGGCTTTCGCTTGCTTTTATCATCGGGAATGGTTTTCAGGTTTGATGTCGGTTACGGTGATGAAGGTGCCGCAACTACCATGTTCTTCAACTACCCTTGGGGCGTAATGAATTAGTGACCTTTGAGGGTCAATTTCTAGGGGATAAAAATGTTGTGGGGCCTAAGGTCAGGTGAAAAATACTGTTAATACCCACACAGCTCCCGAGATTAGCGCTTTAGTGCTGGTTAGCTTAGCCGCTGTAGGCATAGTCTTTTTATATATTTTTGATTAAACCAAAAGTAATCGCCCTAACTATAGCATTGGGAAAATTTTCAACGCCCAGCTTGTGATAGATCTCTCCCAGTTTATATTTAAGAGAGGCGACATCTGTTTCTAGCTCTTCACAAATGCCTTCAAAGCTTACCCCGTTGCCTATGGCATTAAGAATTGTTTTTTCCTCTTCGGTGAAAGCCTTCCAGTTTTCTTTAAATACAATTTTTTCAAGGGCCCCTAATAACAAGGGGGCGAGCCGCTTCATCAGTTCAGCCGACTTACCAGAGTATTCAACCGATGGCCCTGCAACGGACCAAAAGAGATGGTGAGAAAAATTAGCTTTAAAATAGTCGATGTGCAATCCATCCACAAGATTCGCATGTGACTGACTACGGACAATGAATTTCAGTTGTTTCTTTTTTAATTCGCTTTCTTCCGAAGTAAGTACTTCATTATAGATGTCGTTCCAGCGGTAAACTTGGTTTGGATTTTTCTCTTCAAGGGCTTTTAGCAACACAGGGTCAATCTTCTTATAAATCCGAATAATATACTCGGCCTGCCAAGATTGAGGAATGGTATTATAGTAGAGATGCCCGATTAATTCGTCGTCTTTGGAGAACTGACCTAACACAACCGTCCAGCAATCGAAGGGGATCAATTGGTTGATCTTTTCCATCATTCTAAAAAACTTTTGCCGTGAATTGCAACTGAGCGCAAGTTCTTCAACTTCTTCAAATGTGGCAACCCCTTCTGGGTTTACCTGTTGATCGACAGACATAATTTAAAACCTTAAAAATAATTGATTTGTAACTTGAGCCTACTCCCTTTCAGTGGATATAGTAAAACACTATTAGTAAATAATATCCCTCTGACAGTATATATCTTATGGTTGAAAAACTGCCAAGGCAACTCAAGATTGATTCTGCGACCAAAGGATTTATTGACCTTTACCTCTTTATCTATTTTGTAATAGACTATCAATGTTTTATTATTACTAATTTTTGCAGGTCATGGATATGTTGAATGAAGCAGATAGAGACCTCGTAAGCGAGTTAAAATCAAAGTTTTTGCTTTGTAAGGATCGAGACGCGTTTGCTGGTGTTATGAGGGAATTGCAAACGCTCTTCGCCTTTACTCATTGGAGTGCCGCTCTTTGCGAAATGGAGGGAGATCATACAGTTACCAGTAACTATGTTTTTGTAAACAATTTCCCAGATGGCTTTATGGAGGCCTATACTGCAAGCCATGTAGAGTTTTTTGACGTGATCGTTGGGAATCATTTTTGTGAAAAAAACTTTGGGGAACTTCAGTATTGGGGGGATACCTTCAAAAAAACGGAAAAGGAACAAAACTCAATGCCAAGTGAGCTTTATAGAAAGCACATCCATTGGAGAGACTTCTTAAGCGAATGGGGTATTCTCTATGACGGTTTTAGTATTGGGGATCGCACTTATGCAGATAGTAGTAAAACATGGTTTGGCTCTATTGTAAATTATGCCGACGATATGGAGGTTTCGGCACGTACCAAAGAAATTATCGGGGAGTTAGTCAAGGCGCAACATGCCGCTATTCTGAGAGTACTAAAGCCAGAATTGGTAACGTGATACAAAGGCAATCACTAAAAGAGTAAAAGCCTAAACACAATCAAAACAGCAACCCACCAAAGTGACCCAGTTCAAATAGGCAAAGAAATCTCAAGACGCAAGTTGGCGCTCAAACTAAAATCAACTCAAAAAAAGGGGGATTTTAAAGTCTAAACCTAATGTAATAGGGAATTTGCTGCGCTCAGCTGACTTAGGCAAAGAAAAAATGCTGCGCATTTTTATCTTTGATACACTCGTCGACCTCGGGCTACGCCCTTGGGACTCCTTAGTGTGGCGGAGAGATAGGGATTCGAACCCTAGGTAGGGTTACCCCTACACTTGATTAGCAATCAAGCCCATTCGGCCACTCTGGCATCTCTCCGCATAGATAGTGATATTCAAGTAACCCCGAAGAGCTATTGCTCACTAAACAACCTTTGTAGCGGCTTTATTTTTTTTTTACAACAGATTTCTTTTAAAAAGAGCAAAGTTCTTGAGCTTAGCTATTTGTTTAGGTCGGGCTGGCTTTGGAGCAAATCAGCGAAAGCATATAAACCTTTACAAAGAACGAAAAATTTTCAAAAATTCAACAACAAATAAATTACATAATAAGGAAACTAATGACTCCAGGGATAGAACATTTAAATCAGGCCGAGAAAGAATGGCTCTACCTCGTTATTTGGAAATTAATCGTCAGCGACGGATGGGTTTCCCCTGAGGAAAGTACTATTTTTGTAGATGCCCTACACTGGGTTTCTAGAGATGAAATGTCTGCGATTGAAGAGAAGGCTACTGCCCTTGGAGACCAGATTCCTATTGAGCCTTTGGCTGACTTAGATCATAAAAAAGCGGGTACTATGCTTTGCGAAATTATCCGCATTGCGGCCATTGACGGGGTATTGGCCCTTGGTGAAGTCAAGATTATAGAAAAGGCAGCCAAGCTGCTTCAGTTTGACGAAGAAAGCGAGCTAAACGCTTTGCAAATAGCCCAACAATACGCCGACCTAAATAAAAAGCGTATGCATTTTATTAAGGACCTCAAAAATCATTTCACTAAATAAAGACCCAATGATTTTTGGAATCAGTCAATTACCCGAAGAAACCAGAAAGTGGTTATACTTGGTCATCTCTAGCCTGATCCTAAGCGATAAATGGGTTGCAGAAGAAGAAAAAGCAGCCTTTCACGATGCTATGCAATGGATCACTAAGGAAGAGATTGCAGCGCTGGAACAAAAAGGAAAAGAGGCTCACACAAGCATTTCCTTAGAGCGCCCTGCAAATTTGGATGCAAACGTTGCTACTATCATGCTCAATGAAATTATGCGCATTGCCGCCATTGATGGCATTTTAACTATAAGCGAAATGAGCATTATCGAAACAGCAACCGAGCTATTAGGTTTTGATGAGGTCATTGCAGAAATTGCCCTAGAAATCGCTCAAAAACAGGCCGAAGTTCAAAAAGAAGTGGTTGCCTTAAACAAGATTACTTCAGAGCACTTTTCGAACCTTTAAGGCTCATTTGCACACTTAACTCTTTAGAGTTAACTTGAGGAAAGTATCCCCTTCGGATTTTATTGGGAATCAGCTGAAATAGGCCATCTAAAACCCCGCAAAAAACCAGTTTTCTTTCAAAAAAAAACTAGTGAGTTTTTTTGAAATAGAAACAAGCGCAACTTTGGTAAAAATAATTTTAACCATATAGCGTTATCTCAGAGGATCTTCAGTAAAGGCAAAAATAAACTCTTGAAATGAGAATAGTAAGGCCATATAATGTAACCAAGACTACACCTTGGGAGGGGGCTAAACTAAAATCCTATTGGCGTAAAATCTGGAGTTTCAAATGAACAAACCACCACCATTGTATATCAGTCTTAGCTTCATCACCACAGTCAGTATCTGTCTTAGTTGCTTATTACTTTTATTTTTTTACGATTTTTAAACAAAGCTATCTAAGATGTAGGTGACCTGAATTCTTTCAGGTTTAACCATAGTAAAGTCTCTAAATTCCTGCCTAATTCACTCTCTTCTCTTGGAGAGCTCCCTCCATCCGCTTCACTTAAGCTTTACTTCCTCACCTTTTATATTCACCCCTCTTACAAGTAAAAATACCTTGCAAGGCAACCTTGCTTTCTTAGAGTCTTTTTAAAAACCCATAACTATAGACAAAAAGACCCCTGTAAATAAAAAATAACACACCTTATGTATTTTGCCGTACAGATTTTTTTACCAAGACCTGCATAAAGTAATTTTTTACAATTACTTACAATAACATATTTTTAGATTAGGAGAATATCATGGATGAGAAAAAACCAGAAACTCTATTTGGTGCTGACGTCGCTTGGGCCCCTTACTTCTTTACAGCTGTAGCCGCGATCGTTATGATTATTACTTTAATCGTAGTTTCAAGCACTCACTAAGTGCTTTTAGGGGGCTTCGCCCCCCTATCCCCTCCTTTCTGGGCCTCCCCCCAAATAGCTCCCATATAAGCAGTTTTCAGAATTCCCAACCTAGTCTGGGCTCAAAAATTTTCCTCTTTTCCGTTTCCTGTTCTTTGTTATTTGCAAGCGAGTCAGGTTCCTCCACTACCCCCTGAGCTGAAACTTGCCCAAGGCAAGCATCAATTCTATTCCATTTAAAATGGATGTCAGAGACTTTGTCAGTCACAGAAAAGGCGAAAGTTTGGCAGAAGCTAGGGCAATTAGCCCATCCTTAATGATGACAAGCCTTACAAGATGAGGAGACTGACCTTTAACAAAATTAGAGGCGAGTTGTTAAGAAACCTGGAATTTTACTTGAGCAGGATCGGCACAAATTAAGGTCGCATGAAGCTCCAGCTTGATAATCAAGGGGGTCAAGCTGATCACTTTACTTTAAAAATCCTTTTTATGATTTTTTAACCCTATTTTTCCTTTACTCCCCTCTTTTTTGCGCTACCAAAAAATGAAAGGTAAAAAATTGGTACCTATGTAAGCCACAATCCCCCTCAATTTACCCTTTTTAACTACAAAAGGATAAGTAGCAAAGAATAGCTTATATACTGCTCCCTATTTTTA
>CBFCZY010000016.1:0-69732 GCA_965602905.1 uncultured bacterium
AAATTTTTTTACCCAACTCAAACAATAGGAACAAGATGAAAGCAATTAACGCACTGATCTTACTTTACTCAGTAGTAGCCGTAACCCTTTTAGTTACTCTTTAAAGTAACGAAGGAAATTTTTTACCCAACTCAAAGAAAAGGAACAAGATGAAAGCAATTAACGCACTAATTTTACTTTACTCAGTAGTAGCCGTAACCCTTTTAGTTACCCTTTAAAGTAACGAAGGAAATTTTTTTACCCAACTACAACAAAAGGAACACAATGAAAGTACTAACAACAATGATGGCATTCTACCTAATCGCAGCAACTGCCTTAATTACATTATAAGACTTAACCAAACAACAGGAACACAATGAAAGCACAAACCCTAACACAACCTCTAAGCCAAAAAGCTTGGATGAGACAGTTAGAGATCTTGATTGCCGCTTATCTACTAAGCAGCATCACTGTCTTCTCTTAAGGAGACTATTTTGTCTCCACCGAACCGTCTTTCTGTAAAGAAAGACGGTTTACATCTCCCTCCAAAAAGCCGCAGCCAGCCCCCAGAAAAATACCTCAGTCCAACAACCCTCAGAAACAATTTCCCACAGATCTAATTCAGCGATTTTACATGGTCCATAAAGGCACAAAAGCGATCGTAAGCTTGCGCCCCAACCATTGCCTGATTGCCGCTTAAGAAAAAAGGAATGGAGGAAACTCCTCGCTGTCTCGATTCAAGCCACTCGGCGTCCAAAGCCTCTTTTACTTCTCCTGAGCCCAAAACTTCAGCGCACTTGGCCCGATCCAGCCCCGCCTTTTCGGCTATATCTAATAGAGTTTTTTCGTCGCTTAAGTTAGCCGCATCGAGAAAAACAGCTTTATATAAAAGGTCATGCAGATTGCTTGCACAGTTATTTTCCCTAGCCCAAAAGGCCAATTCTTGGGCCTTTCTGGTGTTGCAAATAAAGTTACCCTTCTCGTTATAGTCTAAACCTTCGGCGGCAAATTGCTTTTTTAAGTTGATTTGGCCTTGTTGGATCTGGGGATAGCGGTCTTTAAAGTATTCCTGCAAGGTCATCCCCTCTTCTGGGATCTCTGGGTGTAGGGGGAAGAATCGCCAAGTTACCTCTAAATCATAATCCTTCTGCAATGAGTCAACACGCACGGTGCCGAGATAGCAGTAGGGTCATATGAAGTCGGTATAGACTTCCATCTTTAACTTTTGTTCCATTTTTTTTCTCCTTGAAGTTTGTCTTTTATTATAGGCCAACTACTTTCTTAAATCACCTTCTAAAACATGGGTGATCAATAAAATAGAGCGGCAGATTCGCTCTAAATGCCGCCAGAAGGCTCTGGCAAGGTACTTGGTTGAATCATCGGCCCAGTCCATGTCTTTGGGGAATTCTCTTGTGGCATTAAATTGGACAAAGAGGGCTGTGATGAGTGTCCCGTCAAATTCTAAGTCGGGGTGGGTCAAGGCTTCGGTCGCCTGTTGTAAGAGCTTTTCTGTCAGGTTGGTTTGGTCGACGAGCAGAGAATGAAACTCCTCAGGGAAGGTAATTTTTCGACGTTGTTTTTTTTCTAACCTGTTGGCCAGTTCTAAAATATGATCGGCAACAGATTCCAAATAGTCTAAGATCCGCAAATCAGCCAGTGCCAAGGTAACCTGTTGGTTTACAAAGGCAAAGGAATGCTGTTGTAACCTTGCTGAAACCTCCTCTTGGATCTTATTGGTCTGGTCTTCTTGGTGGCGCAGGGCTTCAATTTGTTCATGAACCAAAGGGGTTGGCTGGTTCAAGGCATGCTTGTAACTGTGAAACATCTGGCCTGTGATTTCTGTCATGGCCTGAATTTGCTTTGCCGCCTCTTCTAGAATTAGGGTCTTGGGCTTTTTGGTTTCAGGGGGATCGTCAGGCACTATTTTGTAGGCCAGCTTGGTTAGCTGGGGGACAAAAAAGATCAAGAGGCAAATATTAGCCAAGTTAAAGGCCGTGTGGAAGGCCGCCAAATGTTGGGGGATCTGAGTGGGGTCGCTAGTGTCACCTGGCACAAGGTATTCAATTAAGTCGGTGAACCAGCCAAAAATAGCCAGCATCCAAACCACACCGACGGCGTTGAATAAAAAATGGGCGCGGGAAGCCCGCTTGGCCGAAGCCGAGGCATTCATGGATGCAAGGTAGGCGGTGATGGTTGTGCCAATATTTTCGCCCATGATGATGGCCGCTGCAATGGGGAAATCAATCCAGCCACGGTAGGCCATGATTAAGGTGATGGCCCCTGAAGCGTGGGAGGATTGGACCACCACCGTTAAGATGATACCTACTAATATAAATATCAAAACTGAGCCAAAACCAAAGCCTGTGTATTGGGCTAAAAAAGCCACGCCTTCGGGGTTTGATTTTATATCTGGTACAGCTCCTTTTACGAGGTCCAAGCCCATAAAGACCAAACCAAAACCCATTAAGGCCCCACCCCACTGCTTATGTTTGGCAGTTGAAGAAAATAAGAGGGGGATGGAAATTGCGATTGCAGGCATATAAAGACCACTGATTTTGAATTTAAACCCCAATATTGCCACGGCCCAAAAGGTAAAGGTTGTGCCCAGATTGGCACCCATAATAACGCCTACCGCCTCTTTGAGTTTGAGCAGGCGAGCGTGCACAAAACTCACCACCAATACTGTGGTGGCAGAAGAGGATTGGATGATGCTGGTGATCATCACACCTGTGGCAACAGCGCCCAAGCGGGTTTTTGTAGCGGCTTTTATGGCTTGGCGCAGGCGTTCGCCTTTTAAACTTAATATGGCTTCACTTAAGAGCTTTAAACCAAAGAAAAAGACACCGAGACTGCCTAAAACCTCGATGATTTTATTTGCATATTCCATTGTTTTAACTTGAACACTGTAAAAATCAATTCTCTATTTAACCTTACCTTGAATTGCCCTTCTTGAAAAGAAGAAGGTTCGGGCTTTTGGGCTGACTTGACAAAGTAACTTCTACGATTCATCATTTAGCTAAACTACGAATTGATAAAAAATGAAAGAACTCGCAAAAATATTTAAATCCCTAAGCGACCCAAATCGACTTCGCATTCTTAAAATGTTAGAGGCCAGACCCCTGTGCAACTGTGAGATCCAAGAGGTTTTGGGTCTGGCAGGCTCTACCGTGTCCAAGCATTTGGCATTACTGCGTGACTCGGGACTTTTGGAAGATGAGCGTAAGGGTAAATGGGTGATCTACAGCCTAGCCACAGACCAGACAGACCTCTACTCACCCCTTCTGCTAGAGGCTGTGAACCTGTGGCTCAATGATGAGCCCCAAGTGAGTGATGATTTAGCCCAAGTGGAGGCCATGAAAGGCAAATTCTTTTGCGAGACAGGAGAATAGATGTTTCAAATATTTACAGATCTAGCCACAGGGGCTGTCAAATTAATGGGGATCGACCTAGAATCAAAGCTCGGCTCCAGTCTCCATTTTTTCATTGAAGATGTGACCAAAATCATGGTCTTGCTGGTGGTGATGATTTACCTCATAGCTATCTTGCGGGCCTCCTTAAATATTGAAAAGGTCAGGGATTTTTTACAAAAAAGACACCCTCTTTTAGGCTACGCCTTTGGTGCCATTTTTGGGGCGATCACCCCCTTTTGTTCTTGCTCTTCTATTCCTCTATTTTTAGGTTTTACCACAGCACGCATCCCCGTGGGCATATCCTTAGCCTTTTTGATCACCTCACCGATGATCAATGAAGTTGCCATTGTGTTACTCGGTAGTTTGCTCGGTTTTCGTTTTACCTTGGTTTATGTGACCGTGGGCTTGATAGTGGGCATGGCGTCAGGTGCCTTACTGGATTTTTTCAAGGCGGAGCGTTATCTAAAACCCTTTTTAAAAGACGCCCTAAAAGAACAGGAAAATGCAGCAGCGGGCGGCACAGCCGAGCCAGAACATCTGGAGGAAAGCCCCTCTTTAACTTTGCTAGATCGGCATGCATACGCCAAAGATGAACTTTTTGAAATCATGGGTCGCATTTGGAAATGGGTGTTTATTGGCATAGGCATAGGCGCTATTTTCCATGGCTTTGTCCCTGAATCTTGGGTGACGAGTAACCTTGGCGCTGGCCAGTGGTGGTCGGTTCCTATTGCGGTTTTTGTTGGTATTCCCCTTTATTCAAATGCCACAGGGATGATTCCCATCATGGAAAGCCTAATATTAAAGGGGTTGCCTATAGGCACGACCTTGGCCTTTTCTATGAGTGTCGTTGCTGCAAGCTTCCCTGAATTTGTTTTACTCAAGCAGGTAATGGAGTGGCGTTTGCTCGCTATGCTCTGGGTTACTTTACTCTGCGCATTTATTTTGGTCGGTTGGTTTTTTAATGCCTTCTGGCCCATCATTGACTCACTCTAAAAGGAAAAAATGAAATCAATTAAGGTATTGGGTTCAGGCTGCGCAAAATGCAACCAAACAGCAGACATTATTAAAGAAATTGCCCAACAAGAAGGGGCGGAAATCGACTTGCAAAAGGTTACAGATCCTATACAAATTATGCAGTATAAGGCCTTGAGCACCCCTGCTGTTGTTGTGGATGAAAAGCTTGTCCATTCAGGCTCTATCCCCAAAAAAGAGAAAATACTAACTTGGCTATAAAAGGAGAGTGATCATGGATCAATTAGACACAAAAACCGTCTCAATGATTTCTTTGGCCGCAGGGATTGCCTGCAACCATCCTGCAATGGGTCAGTGCCAACTGAAACGCTTGCGTGATCTTGGGGTGAGTGAAGATGATTTGAATGCCCTAGTTGAAATCGCGAGGCACATTCGAGACGAGGCGCACCAAGAGCTAGATCATAAATTTGACCAAGCGGCGGAGCTTGGGCAAGCAGATGGTTCACAAAAACCAGATGAGCCCCCAACTCCTCTAAATGTGGCCAGCCCCAAAGAAACCTCAGAAGCCTGTGGCTGCACTCCCACAAAAAGTGGGCAGAGTTGCTGTTAAAGGAATGATGAAAGTACTCATACTTTGCACCGGGAATTCTTGCCGCAGCCAGATGGCAGAGGGAATATTGCAAGCTATAAAAAGCAACTGGCAAGTCTGTTCTGCAGGTACAAAACCTAGCAACGAGGTTCATCCCTTGGCTGTGATGGTAATGGCCGAGGCGGGTATTGACTTATCCAGTCATAAACCTGAATCAGTTGAAAAGTATCTGGATGAAGAGTGGGATCTGATTTGGACTGTCTGTGGAGGAGCAAAGGAAATTTGTCCTGCTTTCTCGGGAATAGTGAAGGAAAGAATTCATATTGGTTTTGATGACCCTGCAGGATTTACCGGCAGCCCAGAAAATATTCTGGGCGGCTTTAGAAGGGTTCAGGCCCAGATCAACGAAACATGCAGGGAAATTGCGGGAAAATACTAGCTGAGCAAAAAAGTAGACCGAAGCCTTGATAGGCTGCTGGGCTTTTCAACTTGGGCTTTTTTCTATTTCTTGGGCAATTTGCAGGGCCGCATTTTCTAAGAAGGTACGCTCCTCCTCTGTAAAGGCATGGTCACGCAAGACCATGCAGTTAAAATTGACCGTTCCCCACACTTTCCCCTCTACCATGATGGGGCTACTGATGTAGGCCTCCAAAGCCATGGAATCGTATAGAGGATGCAGTTTTAAACCTGGGCACCCGTCAATTTCTGTTAGGGCAATGGTTCTTTTTTCCTTATAAACCTGCCTACAATAGGTTGCTTCCAGTGGGAAGGTTTCCCCAGCAACAAAAACCTCCGCTTCAGAAGAAACGGCAACCAGTTCATAATTTCCCTCTTCAATATGGCTTACTATCCCCATTGTAAGGCCCAGTTTTTCTCGGCCTTCCTTGAGTAGTTTATTGCTGAAACTATTGAGATCTGCTGAAAACATCCTTCTCCTTTTTGATTCGATTAAGACGTTAAAGATGGATTAAGGTCTAGATTTTTGTGAAATTATCTCATGTTTTACCTAAAATCGGAATAAATATTTTCCGAGAAGGTAAGATTTATCTCATTTTCATAGGGGAAAAACCTTATTTTAAGTGAAAAATGTGTCTGAAATAAGGCCCTTGGCCCCACTAAAGGGAACCTGAACTAAAAATTAACATAACCTTAACAGAATCTAAATCTTTAACCTCTAGCCTTGGACGTAAAAACACACATAAATAAAGCCCATTCAAAATGAAACTCAAGTCCATGAAGTCCAAATCCATCAGGGGAAAAATCAACTTCCTCCTCATTACCATCTCAGCCCTTTTTTTAGGGGCCATGGCTACGGTCGGCTGGAGCTATTTCCAGATGTGGAATAACTACAAGGCTGTTGATAACAGCCGAAAACTCCAAATAAAAATTGAGGCCATCAGGAAAAATGTCGATGAGGCTAGGGTAATTGAAGGCCAGTTTTTACACCAAAAAAAGGATCACCTAAGAGACGAATTTGAAGAGCGATTGGGCAGGGCCTTAAATGATGTTGCTGAACTGATAGAAGACAAACAAACCCCTGAAATGTCGCCCAAGCTGGTCGCTGTAGAGGAGGTTTTAGACAGCTACCAAATGGGTTTTGATAAGGTTGCCAGCCTGTATAAAAATGTGGGCTACAGTCTAATCGAGGGCTACAGAGGCCGCTTAAAGAAAAATAGCGATGAAATTAACGAGGTGATTGTCAAGCTGAAGGATAGGGCCATCATGTGGAACTGGATGCAAGTCCAACTGCGAGAAAAAAACTACTTCCAGCTCCAAGGAGCGCCACAAGGTGGGGGGCAGTTAGCGCTTAAAAATCTTTTGAAAAGTGAGTTGCAGGCTTTAAAGGGGAAGCTCACAAAAAAACTAGGTAAGAATCATAAAATTGTTGAGCCAGCAGGCCTTTTAGATGGTTATATTAGCAATTTTGATCGGGTTAGGTTTTACGAAACCGAAGTGCGAGACACAAAGCAAAAATTTGATGCAGAAATGGCGGCCTTGCCCCAACTTTTAACTTCACTGGAAGGGGAACACCGAGCCCAAGAAACCCAAATTTTTGGACAAGTGAAGCTGTTGCTCACGGTTATTACTTGGGCATTGGGGGGCATATTTTTCGGGGTGGTCGCTTACCTCTTTAAAATTTCTAGATGGGTGGGTGCAGAGATTTCTCAACCTTTAGAATCCATAACTGAAGCCAGTGTGGCCATGGCGCAGGGATGTGTAAATAAACCCTTAGCCTTTACGACAGATGATGAAATTGGTCGCCTTGCCACCAATTTTAACCTGATGCAGGAATCTGTGAAGGAGAAAATTCAATCCTTAGAGATCTTAAATAGTCTCTCTGAAAAAATGATGGGCTTGAGCAAAAATCGTGAGATTTTAGAATTATCCCTAGATACCTTGACCGAGAAATTTGCCTCAAAATTTGATGTCAAATTCGGGTTTGCTTATCTTTACAATTCAAAAGGCCAGTTGCGCCTGAAAGGCAAAAGGGATGGTGGGCTGAGTTCGAGGCTACCCTTACAACTTGCAGAGCCAGTGGGCTTTGTTGCAGATGCCGTTGAGTCAGACCAAGCCTTGGTTCTTAAGTCTGATTTTAAACACCACGAAGACTTTTATTTTTTAAACGACCAAGTGGTGGTCGCTCTACCGATCCAGATTCAAGGTGAGTCTATTGGGGTCTTGTCTTTGGTAATTGGTTCAAGAGATTTTGTTTTCGACAGTGAAATGAAATTTTTGGTCAACACCTTAGGGCGGATAATTTCTGCTAACCTGCAAAATGTCCAGATGATGAAGCAGATCAAAAAGCACAATCAGAGCTTAGAAACAAAGGTCAAGGCTCGGACTCAAGACGTGATGGAGCTTCTAGATAACGCAGGTCAGGGGTTTTTGGTTTTTAAGAAAGACTATAAAATTATGCCCAGTTATTCTAAGGTTTGCTTTAATCTTCTCAGTGGACACATGCAAGAGAACACGACAGACCTGACAGGATTAAAGATTACCGAGCTTCTCTTTCAAAAAAGTGATAGAGAAATGTTTACGGAATTTTTAAACCTGATTTTTGATGACTATAAAAAGAATTCCCACGGCTTTCACTTTTTACCTACAGAGTTAAACGTAGGGGATAAGATTTTAGAAAGCCGCTTTCAGCCCCTAATGGATGAATCTGGGGAGTTGAAGGTGATGGTGATTTTATCTGATATTACCAAAGAAAAATCCTTGGCTCATGAAAAATTAATCAAAGAGGAAAATAACCGCCTCTTGGTTCAGGTAGTCTCTGATAAAACAGGAACCCAGATCTTTTTAAGAGAAACAGATAAGCTTTTTTGGTGGCTCCAAGAAGGCACTGCAACCCAGTTCCAACAAGCATTGGTAATGCGTAGCCTCCACACCTTAAAGGGCAATTGTGCAAGCTTTGGCTTTACTCAAGTTTCAGCCTTAGCCCATAAAATTGAAAGTAGTATCCAAGAAAAAAATCCTTTTGACTTGGCCGCTTTGGAACGTTTAAGAATCGATTTGCAGGGGCTAGAGGCCAAGTTTAGGGATAAGGTAGCGGAACTTACAGAGCTGATTCCAGAGTTTTTAAAGGAGTCTGACAAGTTAGAAATTGCCCCACAAAAAATGGAACAGTTTAAATTGTCACTACTCACAAAAGTGAAAGAAGAGCACAAAGAAATAGTGATAGAAGAATTCACTAGCCTGCTTTACCAACAGGTAAACAAACTCCTAAAGGGTTACCCCAAAATGGTGCAAGATGTTGCCGACTCTTTGGGCAAAGAGATTGAATTTAGTGTAGAAGGCGGGGAAGTGGAGGCCGACCTAAACAGCCTAACCCCCGTATTTTCAAACTTAGGGCATTTGGTGAAAAATGCCATTGACCACGGTATTGAAGAGTATGACACCAGAATCAAACTGGGCAAAAAAGAGGCAGGGAAATTACAGATCTCTATTTACGAAACAGAGCAAAATCTTATTTTAAAAATCACCGATGATGGCGCTGGAATGGACCCTGAAAAAATTCGCAAGTCAGCCGTTGCCAAGGGGATTTTAACGGAACAATCTTCTAAAAAATTAAGTGAGAAAGAAATTCTCCCTTTAATTTTCCATTCTGGGTTCACCACCAAAGACTCGGTGAGTCATATCTCTGGCAGGGGTGTGGGCATGGATGCTGTGAAAAATGCAGTGGAAGAATGTGGCGGAACCATTGCGATCACAAGCCAATTGGGCAAAGGCACCATATTTGAGATCCAACTGCCCTTAAGGGTAAGAAGATTTGGGCAGGCCGCTTTCCCTAAAGAAAAGAAACTGGCCTAAGTCATTCAAGTCGCTCGCTTGAAAGAATTGCTTAACTATGCGAAAATAAACTAATTTCTACCTGAGCTATGCCGACAATGCGACTATAACGATTCCTTTTCTTTTGGTTTTTGAACCAGTTTTTCCTCAATTGGAGAAATAAAGGGATTATTGTGTCGTTTGTTTTTTTAGGTATTTCCTACTTCTACGCCAGCCTTCGGACATCTTCCCTTTATTGCTCTTCCGCTATTAAAGGTCTAAATGTCGCTACAGTTTTCCTCTATTACCTTTGCCTTTGAAGGGCAAAAGGCTATTTTTAACAATTTAAATCTTTCCTTTTCTAAGGGTTGGACCGGTGTTCTGGGGGCCAATGGCGCTGGGAAAACCAGCCTTTTACTTTTAGCCTTGGGGCTGTTGCGGCCTCAAAAGGGTTCTATCTTGGGGGCGAGTGATTGCCTCTATTTGAGCCAACGAGTCGATAGCCCACCTGAGCAATTGGGCGACCTGACCCAAATTACCGACGGCAATGCAGCAAAGCTTTGTGGCCTCTTGCAAATTGGGGCAGATTGGAATTCCCGTTGGGAGAGCCTCAGCCCAGGGGAGAAAAAAAGGGCCCAAGCGGCCTGCGCCTTATGGATGCCGCCTTCTGTTTTGCTTTTAGATGAGCCTAGCAATCATTTGGACTTAGAAACAAAACAAATCCTAATGCCATTGTTCCAGCAGTTTAAGGGAGTGGGCATCTTAGTTTCTCACGACCGTAGCTGGCTAGAAAGCCTATGCAGCAATTTGGTTTGGTTAGAGCCCGACTCAAAACCCCTGTGGGCGCCAAATTTGGAGCAACTGGAGGAGGCACAAACCCAAAAAAAAACGTCCCAGAAAAATGAATATAACAGGGTCCAAAGCGAACTAAACAACTTGCAGCAGCAATCGAGTCACTACCGTGACCTTGCAAGCCGCAGCCACCAACTGCGCAGCAAAAGACATATTGCAAAAAAGGATCACGATGCCAAAGCCAAGATCAATGCCGCTAGGGTAACAGGGCGAGATGGCACGGCTGGTAAGTTGCTCAACCAGTTGCAAGGTCGTGCTGAACAAATGGGCGAAAAGCTGCAAGGGATTAAAATCAAACGTGACTATAGAGGGGAAATTTCCCAAGGCGGAGAAAGGGCAAAATCGAATTTACTCTTGCAACTGCCTCCAGGGAGACTCAAAATGGGTGACGACGTTTCATTGCAGTACCCTCAATTGGAGATTACCCCAAAGGACCGCATCGGTATTGTCGGGCCAAATGGGGCTGGGAAATCGACCCTTTTAAATTTTATTGTCAGCAAATTGGACCTCCCCCCAAACCGAGTTTTGACCCTTCCGCAAGAAGTAACCTTGGAGGGAAATCAGGAGGTTGTAAGACAGTTAAAGTCCACGGCCCAAACAGAAAAGGGCAAGTTACTGAGTCTTGTCGGTCGCTTGGGAAGCGACCCAAAGGCACTGCTCCAAAGTGAGTTTCCTAGTCCAGGGGAAACCCGTAAGCTTTTAATTGCCAAAGGATTACTCTTAGACCCTTGGTTGATTGTCTTAGATGAGCCTACAAATCACTTGGACCTCCCTTCCATTTTAGCTTTGGAGCAGGCCCTCGCTCTCAGCCCTGTGGCCTTGCTTCTGGTGAGCCATGACCAAAATTTTTTAGACCGACTTTGTAATCAATTTTGGGAAATCAATGGAGGTTCTTTGACTGTGGAAGGGGCTTAAGTAGATATAATAAATGCGGAGACTGCAATAATGTTTGACCTTGTAGGCTTTTTTACTTACCTAATATCTGAATATACATATACTCAAGGAAAAAATAAATTTAGGAGAAAAAATGAAACGAATGATGTCCCTTATTTTATGCCTCTTTTTTATGAGTCCCGTAGTTGGCTACTCTCAACCCAGTGGTAAGGCTCTTTTTAAAGATCTAGGTTGCGCCAACTGTCACGATGCAAATAGACAAAAAAAGCTGGGCCCTTTTCCCGTTATCAAGCTTCAGACGGCCAAGGAAATTGAAAAGGTTTTAGCTATCTATAAAGCGGGGAAACAACGTGGACCCATGTCTAAAGTGATGAGTGGAAACACAAATATTCAGAGGCTTACCAAGGCGGATATGGCGGCACTGGCTAAGTTTTTAACCAAATAAATTCCCCCCTACTTCTGGCGACCTTGCAGCCTGACCTAAACAGCTTGCAAGCTTTCAGCCTATAGTTACAGGCCCCAGCCTTTCCTCCAGGGGCCTGTAATTCTTATTTTTGCTTGTATTTTTAGTTGGTCTTTAGTCGCTCTAAAACCTCTTTGATTCTTATGACTAAAGCCAACCGCAAGATGGGCTTAGGGAGATAATCATCCATGCCGCTTTCAAGGCATGCGGCTTTATCATCATTAAAGGCATTGGCCGTTACGGCAATAATAGGGATGTGCCCGCCTTCACTGGCTTCCTTTTCTCGGATTAAACGAGTGGCCTTGAGGCCGTCCATCTTGGGCATCCTGATGTCCATTAAGATCAAATCAAAAGAATCTGTTTCGAGCTTCTCTAGTACCTCCACTCCATTTTGAGCGAGCACCATGGTCGCCTTTAATTTATTCAGGATACTTTTCATTAAAACCTGATTCACCCTTGTGTCTTCAGCGACTAAAATTTTCAGCCCTGCTAAATCAGGTGAATCATTGGTGTCAGGTTGTATTTTGGGGGGACTTTGCTCCGCCACGATCAAGGGGATCTCAACAAAAAACTTACTCCCTTGGCCTAACTGGCTGGTTACCCAGATTTCCCCATGCATCAAGTTAACCAGTTTTTTGCAAATTGCTAGGCCTAAACCTGTGCCTCCAAAGTGTTTTGTCGTGGTTGCATCAGCTTGTGTAAAACGGTCGAAAATATTTTCAATGGCCTGCTCGCTTATACCAATACCGCTGTCTGCAATGCAAAACTGTAAGGTGGCCTCTCCAGCTGTGGTGCTACCTTTTTTCACAGAAAGCTCTACAGAGCCCTCTTTGGTAAACTTTAAAGAATTGCTTAGAAGGTTGATCAGAATTTGGCGAATTCGCAGACTGTCACCGATATAATTATTTGGCAGGTCCTCTTCTAAAGTAACGAAAAAGTTTACATTTCTAAGCTTGAATTGCGTAAAAAATAGGTCTTTTTTTGAATCTAAGAGCTTATTTAGTTCAAAGGGTTCTTTATAGATCTCTAACTGGCCAGCTTCAATTTTTGAGTAGTCTAAAATATCATTGATCAACTGCAACAGGGAATTGGAAGAATCCACAACGATTTCTAAAAAGCGCCGTTGTTCTTGGTTGAGTTCTGAGTTTAAAACTAGATCAGTCATCCCGATGATAGCATTCATTGGCGTGCGGATCTCATGGCTCATATTAGCGAGGAAGGCACTTTTCGCATGGTCGGCAGACCTCGCCTTTTCTTCGGCCTCTTTGATGTGGGTCACATCCGTTATGGTGCCTGAAAACTGCGCAACTTCGCCCTTTTGGCCACGAGCCATAACCTTTCCACGAGCCATTACATAAAGGTAGTGACCTTCATGATGTAGCAGGCGGTGGGTGCATTGAAAATAGTCTGTATCGCCTCTTAGATGCTCTTGAAACTGCTTGTCGAACCAAGGTTTATCGTCTTCATGTATGCGGTCAGTCCAGCAGGCAATGGTATGCTGGTGTTTGATGTGGCTCAGGCCTAAAAGGTGTAACCAGCGTTCGTCTAAGATTAATTTTTTGTCCATTGGGTGCCAGTCCCATAGGCCATGAGCTGTTCCCTCTAAAATTAAGTTGATCCGTTCCCCCGCTTCACGGAGGATTTCAGACTTTTCCCCTCGTTGCTGTTCCATTTTAAAGTAGAAAAAGAAACCAAAGGCCGTGACCAAAGAAAAGCCTAACCATAAGAAGATTAAACTTTGCGCAAATTCCCCTAGGTAATCATCCTTGCGAAAGCTGATCACGTAGGCGACTTGTTCCCCTAAGACATTCATCACAGGCAGAAAGACCAAAAGGTAATTTTGGCCCTTGACCTTTACCGTTTCTGCAAAGGCCTCACCGCCATTTAGCCGTACCTGAATACTAGGGGCGATTGCCGCTTTAACCTCTTCAAAGCCTGTTGCAGCAAAGGAGCTTGTTTCGCCAAGAAAGGCAGAGTGAGCAATATTTTCCTCTAGGTACAGTGGGTTTAAGGGCGAGGTTTTATAGTTTGATTTTTCATCAAAAAACACTTTTTTTGAGATGACCTTTTTTTGTAAAATAAAGTCAAATCGAGTGTCGCTAGTTACGTTGAGTTTGGCTTTTAGCGCGTCAAAAGACATGCTGGTTTCCACAGAACCAATATGGTTTTTTTTGTAAAAAAGAGGGAAAACGTAGCGAAAACCGTTATAGATTCTTCCCTCTTCAAAACCTGAAACATAACGCTGTTGGGTATTGGCGAGATTTACACTGGCACGAACAGACATTAAATTATCCCCAAATTTACCAGGCCTGTGAAAGCGTAAAAAACTATCCCCGTTGGGCAAGTGGAAATGGAGTTGGCGGATGCCAAATTTTTTAATTTCGGTGTATTCTAAGTGCAGCTCGTTCCAGAGTTTTGTCCTTATCGCAGCCTTATGCGCAAGGTCGCCATCCTTGGCTGTAGAGATAATTTCTAGCACCTTGGGGTTATCTACAACATGGTGATAAAACACCTTAGCCAAAACTTCACTGGAATAAAAAGCCTGCTGGTAAACACGGTTGAGCTGTTTTATTTCTTGAGTGAAGTAGATACTGCGGCTTTCTTTCCAGTAGTGAAGCAGTGGGCCTATGAACAGGAATTGTAAAATAAAGAAGGCTCCAAGAAGCCCCAGAAAAGTGTTCTTTGTTTGTATTTTTTTCATGATCATTTTTACTTTTAGTCCTTAGTTAATGATTACAAAAAAAGATCCATTTGTCGATAAAATACAGATGCCTTTTGTAGGTATCCACTTATAAAAAGTCATTCAAATAGGGTATTTACCCTGATTTAACCCTTTCAAAGTCTGAGGCTTTCCCTTTGCCTTTGGCCTCTTTCAAGGCGAAAATAAGAGGCTTTAAATCTTTAAGCCAAACAAATCTGCTAAGGTTGGATGCTGCATTTCTGAATCAAAAATTAATCCTCTTCTAACATAATCTAAATACAAAGCCAGTATCCTGGGGTTAACTTTTAAGCCCATAGGTACTGTCAGGCGCCTGTAGGAAGTAATGTTAAAAAAGGTACAGCTGATGATACAAGATTTAGAGCAAAAAGAGAAAATGGATTGGGTCCAGAGTTTTGAGCAGCTTCAAATTCTATTCAAGCCCATTGTAAATACCCAAAGTGGTAAAATACATGCTGTAGAGTCCTCCATTGGTTCCATCTCAAAATTGGGGTTTTACAGCAGAAAAGAGCTTTTTTGCTTTGCTGAAGAAGAAGGCTATACAAAGGACCTTCACCATTGCCTGTTAAAAAAATCACTTAAAGGATTTAGCTCTCTCCACCCTGCCGGTGAACTAAAGCTATTTTACCCCTTAACCCTAGGTTTGGACGAAAGTAGCTGGCATGATTCTGTACAAGAGTTGGCCCAAGAATATAAAATTAAACTGCCAAATATTTGCATGGTCGCTGAAAGTGAAGAGTTAATCATAGACCCCTCCACGGTAAACCAATCGGGAATTTGTATCAGTGGTGAAGTGGGTTATTTTTCTAATTTTTTTGAAAAAGAACCTAATTTTCAATATTTCCGCCTTACTCGAAACCTGTATATTCCAGCGCAAAAAAACCGAAAAAAACGTTTTTTTATGCAAAAACTTGTAGAAAATTGTGGCTACTTTGGGGTCTCGCTACTGGCTGTAGATGTGGAAACTAAGGGCGAAGCATTATTTTTAAAAGACTTAGGTTGTAACTACATTCAAGGTGAGGTTGTATCTCGGCCCTTAAGGCCAAGTGTAGAGAGGCCCTTAGAATTTGCCTTTATAGAGCAGGTTTATAACCAGTCTAAGCGGGAAAAGGAACAGAGATGCATACATTCTTTGGCAGAAGAGATTAAAGCTGTAGAGGCCATATCTGTAACTACCCCCGTTAGTGAGGTTTTGTCGAAGTTCCAGGCCCAAGAAGAGGTTAGCTTCTTTCCTGTTGTAAACGAAATTGGTGAGCCTCTAGGTTTGATTCGTGACCGAGAACTGAAAGCTTACGTCTATTCTCCCTTTGGTCACCAACTTTTAAAAAATAGAGGGATTGGCCTCGGGCTTGATGGCTTTATTACTCAGTGCCCTAAGGTAAACACCAACGAGAAGATTGAAGACATTTTAAATATCTTCGCTAATCAAAATTGTGAAGATGGCATTTTAATTGTAGAAAATCAAAAGTACCGAGGTATGCTCAACGCCAATTCTTTGGTCCGCCTGATCAATGAAAAAAATCTCTTCCAAGCAAGGGATCAAAATCCCTTAAGTAAGCTTCCTGGGAATCAAGTGATCAACAACTATATTCAAAAGGTGCTTCAAGATAATTCTGAAACCAGTTATTTAATCTATTTCGATTTTGATAATTTTAAACCCTTCAATGACTACTATGGCTTTCGCAAAGGCGACCGAGCTATTTTGCTTTTTGCGGAACTGATGCAGAAATTTATTGCTTCAAGCGGTGGCTTTATAGGGCACATCGGTGGCGACGATTTTTTTGCAGGTTTGACAGGGGATGATTACGAGTCTGTAGCTAAAAAGATCGGCAAGCTTTTGCTTAAATTTGGCGAGGATGTAAAAAGTTTTTACGATCTTAATGACCGTAAACGAGGGTTCATAAAGGCTCTAGACCGAAATGGGCGGGAGCAAGATTTTCCTCTTTTGGGCGTTTCAGCGAGCCTGTTGCAGGTCTCACCTGCCAGCGGTTGTAGGTTTGAAGAGGTTGCCGATATCTTTGCCCCTATGAAAAAGTCTGCGAAAAGTAGCCCCGACCACTATGTTGCCGCTACTTTTTGGAGTCAGCCACAAACAAATCGATAGGCAAGACCTCAAGTTTGACTTCAATTTGAATCATGGTACAATGGATTTGTACATATTATATAGGCGGACTCATGAAACCAATTGATTCAAACCTAGAGAAAAAAGTCCAAAGCTTAGCTCAGGCTTTGTGGACGGCTACACAAGATAAGGCCCCTGGATTATTTGACCAAGACTTTTGGCAGGGCAAACTATTAGATCTGGTGATGAAAGACCCTGCCTTTAAAGTGGATTTTTTTAGATTCATCGATGTGCTGCCCATCTTAAACAACAGCAAAGATTTTACCGAACACGTTGAAGAATACCTGCTGAAACCGGGCCACCAATTGCCTAAGTTCATCGAGCTCGCCTTGCAGGCTACAGCCTTCAAATTGACTGCACCCTTGGCTTCCAAAGCCGTTAAGGGCAGGGTGAGTGATCTCGCCATGGGCTTTATTTTAACAGATAAAATGGGTGAGGTTGCAGAGAAACTTTTAGAGCTCAACCATGGAGGTTTGGGGTATACTGTTGATCTATTAGGGGAAGCAACCTTGAGCCGAGAAGAGGCGCAAAGTTACCAAGAAAAATATCTCCAACTGATTGACCAAATCGCCGAAGCCAGTAAAAGACAACCTGCAAAAGGGGCCTTAACGGAGTGGGTACAGGGGTTAGGAAACATGTCCATTAAGGTAACAGCCTTTGCCCCATACTTAGAATCTGCTGATTTAGAGGGGAATCTCGACCGATTGGAAGAGATGTTATTGCCTGTCTTTCGCAAAGCCAAAAAAGCGGGAATATTTATCAATCTCGATTTGGAACAGTGGCAGTATCACCAACTGACCTATCAACTCTTTGCAAGGCTGGCTCTGCACCCAGATCTGCAAGATTACCCTAAAATGGGTGTCGTGGTGCAAGCCTATTTGCTTTCCACAAAAGAAGACCTGCACTTTTTATTGGGCCTTGCCCAAAAAAGAGGCACTTCCTTTAGTATCAGGTTGGTGAAGGGCGCCTACTGGGACTATGAAGTGATCAACGCCCAAAGCCACGGCCTGCCTGTTCCTGTATACTTGCAAAAGGCCCAGACGGACGTGAGTTATGAGCAGGCCAGTCAGTTTATATTGGACCATTACAAAGTGCTTCGCCCCGCCTTTGCCAGTCACAATTTGCGTAGTTTGGCCTTTGCCTTGTCTCTCGCTGAAGAGTTAGAAATACCAAAAAAAAATATAGAGATCCAAATGCTTTATGGCATGGCGGAACCGACCAGATTGGCTCTGCTAGAGGAAGGCTACCCCATTCGACTCTATACCCCTGTGGGGGATTTGCTTCCAGGGATGTCTTATTTGGTGCGGCGCCTCTTGGAAAATACCAGTAACGAAGGTTTTCTGCGCCAAAGTTACCAAGAGCATGCAAGCTTGGAAAGCCTGATGCAAAATCCCAAAAATCTAATCCAGCCCACCAGAGAGGCAACCACAGCGGATGGATTTACCAATTGCCCTGAGCTGGATTTTTCTCTGCCCCAAGTGGCAGGTAAATACCAAAAGGCGCTAAATAAAGTGCTACAAAGCCTGCCCACCCAAGTACCGGGGGTGATTTCAGGGGAACGATTCTTTCCTAAGAACTTACACTTTACCAAAAGCCCCAACGACCTAAATTTAACTGTGGCAGAGCTCAGCTTCTTAGAAGTCAATGAGGCCGAACTTGCCATTGGTGAGGCTACCGAGGCTTGGCCCAGTTGGGCGGAAACCGCTGTGGCAAAAAGGGCCGATTACCTTGACCGTTTGGCCGATATTTTAGAAGAAAAACGCTATTTCTTTTGCGCTTTAGAGACGGTGGAGGTAGGGAAACCTTGGCCCGAGGCCGATGGGGATGTAGGCGAGGCCATCGATTTCTGCCGCTACTATGCCCATGTAGCCAGAATCACCTTAGAGCCTGAATCCTTAGGCCAACTGGATGGAGAAGAAAACATCCTCTACCATGAGGGCCGAGGGCCAGCAGCCATCATAGCCCCATGGAATTTCCCCTTGGCCATTCTTTGCGGCATGACCACAGCGGCACTAGTGGCTGGCAACCCTGTCTTGATCAAGCCCAGTTCTAACGCAGCCCTAACAGGGTATCATTTCTTTTTGGCCCTAGAGGAAGCAGGTTTTCCTTCTGAGGTAATCCACTTTTTACCAGGGGCTGGGAGCAGTATTGGTGGCTATTTGGTTGATCATGTGGCTGTTCCTTTGGTGGCCTTTACGGGAAGTAAGGCTGTGGGTTTGGGGATTTTAGAGCGAGCAGGTCAGGTGAGGTCAGGGCAGAAACTCATTAAAAAGGTTGTCTGTGAAATGGGTGGAAAGAATGCCATCATTGTTGATTCTGATGCAGATATGGATCTTGCTGTAGCAGGGGTTATCCAGTCGGCCTTTGGTTTTGCAGGGCAAAAGTGTTCGGCCGCCTCTCGTATCATTTTGGTTGGCGAGGCCAAAGAATTATTTTTACCAAGGCTTTTGGAATCCTTAGCAAGCATGCCTGTAGCCCCTGCCACTTCGCCCAGTTGCCGCTTAGGGCCTGTTATCGACCAAGTGGCCTTTGACCGTTTGAAGGCTGTGGAGAAAAATCTAACGGCAGGGGCAGAGTTGCTATTTCGAGGTGAGGTTCCAGAAGGTGGATTTTTTATCGCCCCACAAATTTACCAAGTGACCGACCGACAGCACCCCCTGTTACAGCAGGAATTATTTGGCCCTATTACTACAGTGATCCATTGCCCCGATTTTGATTCGGCTTTAGATGTTGCCTTAGATAGTGAATATTTTCTAACCGGGGCAATCTATTCGCGTAACCCCGCCCATTTGGAATTGGGGAAGAAGCGCTTTAAGGTCGGTAATCTATACCTAAACCAAGGTTCCACAGGGGCAAAGGTTCAACGCCAGCCCTTTGGTGGCTTTGGCATGAGCGGGACAGGCACCAAAGCTGGGGGACGAGATTACTTAAAAAACTTTACCCACCCTAGGGTTGTAACAGAAAATTTACTAAGAAGAGGCTTTTCACCGACCCTACTCCTATAAGGACGCCATGGAAGACCAAGGAGTTAGTTTTTGCATTGAGGCCCATCTTTTAGACAGCCTAATTTTGTCTGAGCTTTTAGACCAGTTGGCCAGTTTAAAAGTTGACTATCAGATCGAAGACTGGAAGATCGGCTCAACCAGAAAAAATGCCAGCAAGATCTGCCTGCGCCTTTGGCCCACAGGGCAGAAAGTTGAATCTTTGAACCTACTTATGGCGAACTTTGACGCTGTGAGAGGCGAGCCTGAGCTGAAAGAAGTGGAGGTTGCCTTGTCGCCAAAGGATGGCGTTTACCCAGAAGGTTTTATTACCACCAGCAACCAGCCAACAGAAGTTTTTTACAACAACCAATGGCTTACGGTGGCAAGTCTCTGTATGGATGCCGCCATTAAGGTGACAAAGAATAAGGCCAAGGCGGTAAAGTTTTTTGAAGTTAAAAAGGGAGACCTCATAGTTGTGAGTGATTTTGGTGTGCGAGTTCATCTGCCTAGTTCGTTGGGCAGTAGTGAAGGCTTTAGCTTTATGGGGTCTAATGTAAGCAGTGAAAAACCTTGGCAGCAGGTGATTACCTCCATTGCCAAAGAAATTAAGTCCCTCAAGGGTAGAAAAAAAGTATTGCTCGTCGGTGGCCCCGCTATTATCCACACAGGTGCAGCGATTGATTTAACGAATCTGATTGAAGGGGGTTGGGTCAATTTGATTTTTGCAGGCAACGCTCTGGCAACCCACGACATTGAAGCGGCGCTTTCGGGCACCAGTTTGGGGGTGGATCTAACGACAGGCAAAAATCAACATCTCGGCAACAGGCACCATTTGCAAGCGATCAATAAAATCCGTCAATGCGGGGGGATTGCTGAGGCTGTGAACCAAGGGGTTTTAAATTCTGGGATCATGCATGCCTGTGTGAAAGAGGGCGTAGATTTTGTTTTGGCTGGCTCCATCAGGGACGATGGGCCTTTGCCCGAAGTGATTACAGATGCAATTGAGGCCCAAAAGACCATGAAGGCGAGACTGCCTGAAGTGGGATTGGTTTTAATGGTGGCGACTCTGCTGCACTCTGTCGCTGTGGGGAATTTGCTCCCAGCAGGCATCCCCACTTATATGGTGGATATTCACTTGGGCGCAGCCACAAAATTGGGCGACCGAGGAACGGGGCAAGCGGAATCTTTGGTGATGGATGCCAAGTCCTTTTTGCATGAATTACATTTGGCCCTAAACCAATGAAAGCCCTGCTTTGCAGCCCCGACTACTTTGGGGTGAGCTACGAGATCAACCCTTGGATGCATGTGCAAACCCAGCCTGATGGAGCACTGGCAATGACCCAGTGGCGGGCACTTTGCGAGGCCTTGCAAGGTTTGGGGGTGACTTTAGAATTGATTGCGCCTGTGAAAGGCCAACCAGATATGGTTTTTACTGCCAACGGGGGTTTGGTTAAGGGGTTAGGTGGAGCCGCCCAAGTAGTACTGCCAAACTTTCGGCACCCAGAAAGGCAAGGGGAAAGGTCAGCCTTTGCAGCATGGTTTGAAGCCTGCGGCTATCAAACCCAGAGTTTGCCTGCAAACTACCCCTTTGAGGGGGAGGGAGATGCGCTCTTTTGTGGGCAACGATTATTTACAGGCTACCCTGTTCGCACTCATCTCGGCGCCCATAGGCAACTGGGGGAAATTTTTGACTGTGAAGTCATTTCTTTAATGTTGGTAAACCCTGCTTTTTACCACTTGGATACTTGCTTTTTTCCCATTAATCCTGAACTTGCTGTCTATTACCCTAAAGCCTTTGATGACCATGGTATCAAACTAATAAAAACCTACTTTAAAGAAACCATTGCTCTGGCGGATACAGATGCAGCGGCCTTTTGTTGTAACGGCGTAGCCGTGGGGCAAAATTTGATTCTGCCTCAAGGTTCAGAGGAGTTGAAAGGGCAATTGGAAGCCTTAGGATTTAAGGTCA
This sequence comes from uncultured bacterium, assembly GCA_965602905.1. Classification (GTDB taxonomy): domain Bacteria; phylum SAR324; class SAR324; order XYD2-FULL-50-16; family XYD2-FULL-50-16; genus JASJGK01. The sequence continues at coordinate 21,223 of CBFCZY010000016.1, forward strand.
CCTATCTAAATTTTAGTGAATTTATCAAGGCTGGCGGTGCGGCAAAATGCCTTACCCTCTGGCTAGAGTAAGACAAATTAGGAGCCTTAAGCTACTTAAAAGAAGCCAAAAGTTGGCTGTTTTTGGGGTGCTTGCCTAGGAGTTCGATCAACTTTTCAATGGCACCTCGATCATTTTCTTTTCCCAAGGTGCGGTAAAGAGTATTGAGTTGTTCATATTCTTCAGGCTCAAATAAAAGCTCGGCTCTGCGAGTAGCACTTTTCAACACATCAATTGCAGGGAAAAGACCATTTTGCGCCAGTTTTTTAGAGAGTACCAATTCCATGTTTCCTGTGCCCTTGAATTCTTCAAAGATCACTGTGTCCATGGCGCTTCCTGTATCCACTAAAATGGTAGCGATAATGGTGATGGAACCTGAATCTTCAACGTTGCGAGCAGCACCAAAAATTCGACGAGGGATTTCCATAGCCCCTGCGCCCATACCACCTGACATGGTTTTTCCACCACTGCGGTGATTGGTGTTGTGCACCCTTGCCAAGCGAGTCAAGGAATCGAGCAGGATCATTACATCATGCCCTTCTGCGGCCTCTTTGAAGGCCTTAGATATTACTTGGTCAGCCACTTTAATATGTTCTTCTTGGCCTTGGTCCATTGAAGAAGAGTAGACTTCTGCGGTCACGCCACGTTTAAAATCCGTTACCTCTTCTGGTCTCTCATCAACCAGTAGGCAGAAGACTTTCATGTCGGGGTGGCCTTCTGTGACAGCCTTACAAATATTCTTTAAAAATGTCGTTTTTCCAGAGCCTGGTGAGGACACAACCAGTGCACGTTGACCCATACCGATGGGGCAAATTAGATCCAGCGCACGGACAGATAAATCATCACTACCCTTTTCTAAGATAATACGAGGGTAGGGGTTGATAGCCGTCCCGCCTAAAAACCGTTTTTCTTCTATGGATTGACTTGGTTTTTTTGGGGCGTTGCCATGTTGGGAGCGTTGCTGCGGTCTTCGTTGCTGGCTTTTGCCTTGGGGCTTTGTGCCTTCTGGTCTTTTGCGTCTATGTTGGATGGGGTCTCGTGGAAAATTCGTTTTGGACAGTTAATCTTTAGGCCATTCTATGAAGAAGCTGGGCTGGTGTCAAGCAACCCCTTTGCAGCTCCTTTGCCCCTTAATCGGGAATATGGCCTTTGGTAAAAAACAAGAGTTCCACAACCATGAACACAAAGAAAATTGCCGTAATTAAAGCTCCAAGCTTAATGTAGGGCGTGCTAATCTCATCCACATCAATTTTAGCTACAATCCCAATATCTAAATTTTCTACTGGCCCATAGGCTGCAATGACCATCCTCCCTCGGTAGTCTTGCACAACCATGGTGCCAGTCTGTTTTTGTAAGGCCTTTTGCATGGGTTCCATTTCTGGGGCTGGAGTTTCGTTACTCACAACATCAATGGGATCATGTCCAAGATAAAAGTGAGTTTTCGAGCCATCAATTTTAGCCAGTTGGAATTCACCAGTCTTTCCAAACTTAGCAAAGCTGGGGTGAACGCTGGTAAATTGCTCTAGTGTTTCCTTCAATGCCATCTCAGGGCCATAGCCCATTTTGATCTCTTCTTCCAATTCATGTTCATAAGCTTGGGCAATATATAGACTCCTGTTATGAACTTTTTGAGTCAAACCTTGGGTTTGCTCTTCTAAAGCTTGAAAATAGGTAATGGATAGATAGAGGAAAGCTGCGGTTATAGACAGGATTGAAAAAATTGCAGTAATCAAAAAACGGCGTTCTCGAAGTTCCATAGTTGACCTTATCTGTGATCTTTGGCGTTTGCGAAATAGATTTAGATTAGTGAAATCAGCCTAACCTAGCTCCCAAGTTATGAGTATTTTAGCGCAAGTCATTCAAAAGATATAGATAAAAAGCTTCTCCTTAATCGTGATGACAGCCCTAATGCTTACCAGCTAGCGGCTCAAAATAGCGATAGAATTTTATTGGCAATAGACACACTCAAAAGCAGTGCGAAGGGTGGGTCTAGCGTGAAGGCAATCACAGATAAGGTAAAGCCACCAAAGAAGAGGGTCTTACCCCAGCCGATCAAGCGAGGGACCTCAGACCAATGGATGTTCTCGGCCTCCCCTAAGGTCAGTTTGGCCTGTGGTCTTGGCCAGTGTAGATGTGGTAACTGATGTAGGTTCATAAAACCTCCTTTTGTTTAGATAATAATAGCACAAAAGGAGTAGAATTAACAGCAGGCTTAGCCTTGCCCAAAAGGCACTATTGAGGCTTTTGCTCTCAATCTTCAAGCCCAAAACCTTGGGGCCAATCTAACTCAAGTTTAGATATTTTGGTAATCTAAAAGAGACTAAGGCAGCAGCGGTAATTTGAGTTCCTGCAAATTTTTGCTAGTTTTATATCTCTAGTATAGCTAGTATATAGCATCTAATGAATACGCAAATACCCCAGTTTGATGACCAATAAACAACTTCTCTTTTTGATTCTACTCCTGTTTTTTGGGCAGGCAACGAACGCCGCTGTCCTGCCCTCAAGTGTTGGTGGGCAAGAAAGAATTCTTCTAACTCCTTATTTCTCCATTTTAAAAGATGCCTCAGGTAAACTAACGCCAGAAGAGGCTATAAAAGAGGACTTTACTCTTTTAAGGATTCCAAAAAGTAGCGAAACCTATTCCTTTGGTTATTTAAACGACGTAGTATGGTTAAAGCTCAGTTTTAAAACAAACGACAAGGCTCAATCCATGATTCTGGAACAGGGTATCTGGTATGTGCATAGTTTTAAGGCATGGTTGTTTGGCAAGGGTAAGGTTCAGTTTTCCCAAACAGGGTCGCATCTCCCTAGCGCCCAACGACCCATTAAGGCCCACAGTCTAGCCGTTCCTTTCGAATTAGTGGCCAACACAGAATACGAAATTTTACTGAGGATGGATTCAAAGCAAATTCTAGAGTTCAGTCTAATACTTTGGGAACCCGGTGCTTTCTGGGCACATGACACCTCTGAGATTCGGTTATCTTCCATGTACATGGGAATTTATTTGATCATTATCTTGTATGCCTTTATCTTATCGGTAGGAATTAAGGATGCCACTTTTGCATGGTATGGCATTCTGTTGATCCTGCTTTTAGCTAGCTTGGGTATTGTTGGAGGGGAGTGGAACCGAATTTTCTTTTTTGAAAATCCGCAGATCCTGTACCTCTTTTTCCCCTTTACTCGGGTGACGGCAATCTTTGTTTTTATAAGGTTCATCCAGTCTTTTTCTCAGTCTAAAGACCGCTGTCCACAATTGCACAGAGCAGCCAATGGCTTGGCGATTCTTTACCCCGTCACTTTGGTCAGCTTCCTGTTTGTAGAAATTTCCACAGCGCAGTATGCAAGTGCACTCCTTGCTGTGATCGTTGTTGGATTCAGTTTTGCTATATCGGTAAAAGTTTATTTGCAGGGCCACAGAGAAGCTAAGTATGCAGTGTTGGCCACAGGCCTTTATGGGATATCCAATGTCTTGATTGTGGTGCGGCAGTTAGGGCTCGTTTCGACACCTGCTATGGGGTTAGGGGCAGCAAAGATTTTTTCTTTGATCGATATTACCCTCTTGGCTTTGGCCCTAGCCAGTAAGTTTAAAGTGATCAGGGAAGAGCACAAGGTCGCCCAGAATGCACTCTTTAAACAGGCACAAGAGCATACCGATGAATTGGAGGGGAAAGTTGAGCAGCGAACCCTAGAATTATCATTAAGCCAGCAGGAACTAGAAAAGGCCAATGAGGCGAAAGACCAGTTCTTTTCTATTCTAGCCCATGATTTACGTGGCCCCATTGGAGCCTTAAACTCCACTTTGGAGTGTGTTCACCGCAAGGAAATCGACTGGAATGCCAAGGTAGCAAAAGTTTGCGCCAACTCCTCAGAGCAGGTGTACCAGCTTTTAGAAAATCTATTGATCTGGGCGCAGTCGCAGCAAAACACACTGCAACCCAACCCCACACCGATCAACGTAAATAATTTGTTTCACCATTCCCGTGAATTGGTAACAGAAAGAGCCGCCCAAAAAAATATTGAAATCACCATTTCATGCTCTGATGATTTATCCCTATTGGCCGATGAAATGATGACGCAAACAATACTGCGGAATCTGCTTTCTAACAGCCTAAAATTCACAGAAAAAGGGAAGAATATCTATTTAAAAGCTCAGGTAGAAGGTGACCAAATTGTAATAGAGGTTCAGGATGAGGGTAAGGGAATGGAGCCTGAAAAAGCCAAGTCCTTGCTTGCAGAAGGCACAAAAAAAGAAAGTTTTCCTGGGACAGACAACGAGGCAGGTTCGGGGTTTGGGTTGACTCTAGTGCAAGAATTTGTGGCAAAAAATCAGGGGCGGCTAGAGCTGACCAGCGAAATGGGAGTGGGGAGCACATTTAGAGTTTATTTACCCCTAAGTTAAGACAATTTAATTTCCCTAAAGCTTCTTTAAGTAGACCGTAGTTTTTAGTATATTTGATTTATAATGACCAACTTGGAGAGTGACTATGTTATCTAGAGCCAAAAATTCTTTTACAGAAGAACAAAAAAACTGGTATTTCCGTTTAGTCATTACAGCAATTTTATCTGATGGAGAGGTAAACTCAGCAGAGGTTGTATACCTGACAGAGGTTTTAACGGCAGTCAAAAGCCCCGGTTTAAAAAAGGAGCTGATTGGATGCATCCAAGAACATAAATTCCCTGAATTAGGCCCTACTCCCGAATTTGATCGTCCTACCCAATGTGCTATTTTTATAGAAATTGTTGAGATCTTAATTTGTGATGTGCACCTTGCTACACCAGAAAAAGACTTTATTAAGGATGTTGCAGGTTATTTCTCTTTTCCGAAAACATTTGAGAGGGAATTAATCGAATGGGCCTTTGATGGGCTTGCGTGGTATCACTCACGTAGTTTTTTAATTCACGGTAAGCTGAGTAAATCCAGACCTATTGAAAAAATTCCTATTGAAGACTTTAATCCAGACCAAAAATACCGCTACGCTTTGACTTTGGTTTCCACTGTCCTTTTAGACCATAAAATCGACCCTTGGGAACAACGATACGTCCATCAAGCCATTGGCCTAGTTGTTGAGGAAAATCAAAAGAAGGAACTTTTAGCTTACCTTGAGAAACAAGAACCACCAAAGGTTGCCAGTCTGTCGACTTTTGGGCATGAGTGCCAGAGCATGATTTTAATTGAGGTGCTTTTGATGTTAAGCGTTGGGGTTTCCTCTCTGGAACAAAGCTCCTTAGACTACTTTAATGAGCTTTGCACAAGAGCAGATTATAACCTTGAAGATGCTCAAAAATTACTCCAATGGACTCAAAAGGGGATTACTTGGCGCGAGAATAAAGAAAGGTTAATTCAGGGATAATTCATTTTGTGATTTTTCTAAGTTGTCATTGTTTTAATTTATCATTTTTTAGATTGAAAAACCAAATTGCTGGTACCTCTCTCAGGGCAGTAAATAATAGAGATTCAAAAAACTAACATCAAACAAGAGATGGTCATGACTCAAATAAACAAAGAAATGCCAGTAATGGTAACGGGTGCAACGGGCTACGTTGCAGGCCATATCGTAAAGCTTCTTTTAGAGGCGGGGCTAACTGTCCACGCCCCCATCCGCAGCCCTGACGATAAAGAAAAAACTAAGTATTTAGATGAACTTGCAGAAAAGACCCAAGGTAAAATCGTCTATTTTAAGGCGGATCTTTTAGAATCGGGGTCTTATGACAAAGCCATGGAAGGTTGTGAATTAGTTTTCCACACGGCTTCCCCTTTTATAACATCGGTAAAAGACCCTGTTAAAGACCTGATAGAGCCTGCCCTGTTGGGAACTAGAAATGTGGCCGAAGCTGCCAACCGCACTCAAACGGTCAAGCGAGTGGTGCTGACATCGAGCTGCGTGGCCGTTTTAGGTGATACCATTGATCTATTATCCTTACCAAATGGCACAGCCACAGAAGAGAACTGGAACGAGACTTCCACAGAAAAGCACCAACCCTATTCGTACTCCAAAACCCTTGCCGAAAAGGAAGCTTGGAAAATCAATGAGGCGCAGTCTCGCTGGGATTTAGTGGTAATCAACCCAACGTTGGTTTTAGGACCAGGCATCAATCCTCACGGCACTTCTGAAAGTTTTAGTATCTTTAAGCAATTGGGCGATGGCACCATAAAATCAGGTGCGCCTGATTTTGATATTGGCACTGTCGATGTTCGGGATGTGGCTCTGGCGCACTTCCAAGCGGCCTTTATCCCAGAAGCCCAAGGTAGGCACATTGTGTCTGCTAAAAGTGTGACTCTACTCGAAATTGCCAAGATCTTAGGCAATCATTTTGGTGATGCCTTTCCTTTTCCTAAAAAGCAGCTACCTAAATTTATGGTTTGGTTGGTCGGCCCTTTAGTGGGTATGCCCCGAAAAATGGTATCTCGCAATATTGGTTACCCTTGGAAAGTGGATAATTCAAAGGCGCAAAAAGAACTGGGCATCAACTTTCGCCAGCCTGAAGACTATGTGGTTACCTTCTTCCAGCAACTGATTGATAGCGGGTATTTTAAGGGAAAGTAGGAAATTCCAAGTTTCCTTAAGGGGAGCATCTTTACACAAAGATGCTTCCCTTTAAGGAACAAAAGAAAAAATTATTTGACCCGAGGGCTAACAACAATATCCACCCTGCGGTTTAGGGCTTTGTTGGCTTGGCTGTTGTTAGGCACTACCGGTTGAAATTCGGCGTAGCCCGCAGCTGTAAATCGCTTTGGGTCTAGGTCCTTGTTTTTTAGCAAGTGACGTAAGACAGATAAAGAGCGCTCTGTGCTTAACTGCCAATTGTCGGTGTAGCGACCTTTTGAAATTTTATCATTGTCAGTATGACCTTCAACAAAGATCTGATTTTCAGGGTAGTTGGCTAGAATTTTTCCAATTTTAGCAAAGGCCTTAAAGGCGCTTTTCTTTAACTGAGCCGACCCTGAAGCGAAGCTAATGCGGTTATCCACATTGATAATCAGCTTCCCGTGGAATTTTTTCAGGCGGATTTCCCCATTAATAATCTCATTTTTTAACTGTTTCGCCAGTTCCTGCTCCTGGGCTTTCATGCGTTCCAGTTCCGCTTTTTGGCTTTTGGTCAGGTTTTTTAACTGATCCAACTCAGCTTGCAAGTTACTCAGTTCCCTCATTTTTGCAGCTAGCTCTTCTTCTAAAGCCTGCTTTTTTGTCAGGTGAGCCTCGTTTTGTTCTTCCATCTGCGCAGTTAGGGCTAGAGTCTGCGCCTTAAAGCGCTTTTCCATCGCAAGGTTAGCTTGTAAAAGCTCCTTTTCTCGGTCACCTGATTTTGCCTTGAGAATTTTAACGGTCTTCTCTAGTTCTAAAATTCTGGCGCTACTACTGGCCTTGGTTTGTTCCAGTTCCTTTTGGGTGCTATTAAACTTACCCTCTAAGTTGGCAAGCTGATTTTCCAGCTCACGAATTCGCTGTTTTAAATTGGTGGTTTCATTGGCAAAAAGCCGTTTGAATTCGTCTAATTCTCGCTCAAGCCCCACCTTATCTTTATAGCAATATTTTTGCTGTAACTGGGTGGCAACCATATAGTTTTGGCACTGGGCTAAGCTTTCGGCTGCTTGAAGGGGCGGTGTCAAAAGGAACAAGGCCCAAAATCCTAAAATCATTTTTTTCATAATAGTTATAGTTGATCAGGGTGGGTTAGGGCTTCAAAGGTAGAAAGCTGACGATTGTAGGCGCTTTCGGCCTTGTCAAAGTTACTTTCAGAAATCCCCAAGTGACTCTTAAAACCAGCGATTTTAATGGGCTCATAGCCTTGCAGAAGTTTACCCTCTTCACTGCTTAAGTAAAGATCGGCAATCACGGCTTCTTGCAGCATTTGCATGGCAACTTTCAAGGCTAGCTCAGCGTCTAACAGCTTCAATTGCATTTTAAGTGTTTTCTTTTCTGAGGTATAATAGCTTAATATTTTACTCTTTTTCTCAGAGGTCGCCTCCTGCTTAAAGAGTAGAGACTTAGATTCCGCTATTTTAGCTTCATCCTTTTCTTTGGCCTTTTCCAGTTCAGCTAAGGTGGCTTTGGAAGTTTTTACTTCTTCTTGGGCCTGCTTAAGCTCGATTGTAGCCTTGGCTAGGGCGATTTTATTTTGAAAGTTTTTCTTGTCTAGAACGATTTTTTTATCAGGGATAACAATAATCTCCCTTTCTACCTTCTCTAAAGCTTCTGCATCTTCTTGGGTGGCATTTTGCAGTAAATCAGTGCTGACACGAGGGGGTAAGGCTGTGGGGGCACATGAGGCAAGCCACAGTAGTGATATAAGGATAATAATTTTTTTTTGCATTCTGTACTTTATCTTTTTTAGTTTTGTAAAAAATAATTATAAGCTATTCCTTTTCATAGGTAAAGGCTCAGAGGCAAACTATAAGCAATTCCTTTAGGCCAATACAATCACTTGGCACTGGGTTACAAATAATTACCTGAGCTCTAGTGACTTCCCTCAGCTCTAGTGACTTCCCTCAGCTCAACGGCAATTGCCTTCCCTAAAAGGTGATGCTGCGATTTATCAAGGTGAATCCCATCAATTTCACTTGATGAGGTAACCGATTGCGCATCAAAAAAGTGACAGCCCAGTTCTTTGGCTACGGCTGCGTAGGCTTGGCCCAAACCTTCACATTTTAAATGCCCACCTTCAAACTTCGCTGCGATGGGGCCCTTTGGTTCTTGAATTAAAGGGGGCGCAACAATCATAATTTCAGGCTTAGGCATGGTAGGCTCAATGGGCGCTGATTTAATGGCGGTAACGAGAGAGGCGATTCCTTGGGAAGAGCTCCAAGCGTTATTATCATGCATCATTTGAAAGTCGTTGGTCCCCAGCATTAAAATAACCCACTTTAATGGCGAGTTGATTTCAATTCGCTGTTGTATGTTTTGCAGACCATTTCTGCCTTCTTTAAAGGGATCATCCCAGACGGTTCTTCTGCCGTTCAAACAATCCTCAATAACTCTAAAAGGTTGGCCCTGTTGGGCAAGTTGCCCCTCTAAAACCCCTGGCCAGCGATGTTCAAAGGGCAGGCGTTCCCGTGTTCCAGGGATGATCCCCCAGCTGAGTGAATCGGCATAGACTAAAATTTGACTCATTTCATACCTCTTTTTTTAAGGTTACTTTAAATATTTAGCGGCCCTGTCCAGACCAGGAAAAATAATTAGTATACTGCCACTTAAAGCTTGCTACCGCTCTGAGTCTATCCATGAGATCCTTCAGATTCACCAGCTTGCAACAAAAAAGTAGCCGTTTCAATTGCGGCATCAATGGGCCAATCCAAGCCCAAAGCCACGGATTCAGCGGCGGCACCATCAAACAAAATCACTAAAACATCGGCTAGGTGATTTGTGTCTAATCTCTTTTTAGGTAGGTCTGTGATTTGGGTCAGCAACCCCTTTAAAAAGTTACGGAAATTGTTTTTTTGCGCTATGACCAATCCTTGAATTTGCCTGTCCCCCGATGGAAAATCCATAGAAAGTTTTAAAAAAGCGCATCCCCGAAAGTCAGGGCTTTTAAGCCAGCTTTTCAATTGGGCAAAGAGATCCAATAGGGTTTCTCTGGGGGCCAGAGGCGACTCGTTCATCGCCTGCATCTGGGAATCCAATTCTTTATTTGTAGCCTCAAGGTAGGCTAAGGCTAAAAGTTGTTTTGATTTAAAATGATAGTAAAAGCTGGCCTTAGCGACCTGTGACTGTGCAATGATTTGGTTGATGCCTGTCTGGTTGTAACCCTGTTCATAAAAAAGTTTACCTGCAACTTCTAGAATTTTTTGTTTTGTTGAATTAGGCATGATCTTCCAATTAGGGTTTTCTTTTTATGTACAGACAAGTCTGTCTATTTGCAAGGGGAAATGCAAAATTGAGTTTTAAAGATGGGCCTACTGGTTCCAAGGGGTAGTAAAAAACCTATTAGCGCTTTTATAGACGGGAAGGCTGGCCTATTAGGCAGGGCGGCCACAGAGGCGGGCCTTGAGAAATTAAAATTATTGAGGATCTTTCTTGAGGCTTCCAACCAGAAAAATGGTTTGAAAGCCTAGGGCTATAAATTTTTACTAATAACAACTCGCCAGCCAAGACCCTCGTAGGTTTCATAGCCTGGGGTTTCAGCTTGGGCGACCAGTTTATTGTTCATCAGTTGATAGCCCTGGCCTTTTGGAATTTCAATATTGATTCGGTCACGTAAAAACCCCCTATGCTTTGTTGGCGCAATAATCAGCCCTGATTTTGCTAAGATCAAGCACTCAACGTCTTTGCGTTCACTTTCTTGCAGCCTGACCGAAGCCAAGGCTTCATCGGCAAGGCTTTCCCAGTTCATAAATACAGCAATCACGCCGATGACTTTACCATTTTCCTCACCATTTTCACGAATGGCAGTGGTATAGGGAATGGCTACCTTGGAATCCAGTTTAGAGTTGATATGGACATCACCGACAAAATAATCAGAACCGTCGGTGGTGTTCCTAGCTTGGATGAACCAATTTTCTGCCGCAACCGAGTGGTTAGTTAGGTTGAAACTTTCTGGTCTGCCGTTGGCGATGACCTGTCCATTTGTATCCATCAGCCAAATATCGTGATAAACGGTGTATGAATCTAAGATCACGCCGAGGCGTTTTGCAGCCCAGTCTTTATCATTTAGAGCATCAACAATAGCTGTATCTGTTGCCCACCAGCGAACATCACAGGTCCGCTCATAAAGGTTGCGGTCTACAATATCGATTAAATTTAGTGCCAGATCTGCAAACCTGCTTCCATTAATTTCATTGTCAATATTTCGGCTTTCTTTAGCCCGAGAAATGAGGCTTGCTATTACGTTTTTGGTGAAGGCATTGGATGCATTGTGGATGGTAAGGGCCAATTTCTTCATCTCTTCTGCTACGACCCCAAAACCCTTGCCTGCTTTGCCCGAGTTGGCAGCCTCGATCAAGGCATTTAGGGCCAGCATATTGATTTGAGTCGATATGTTCTCAAGGTCTTTATTGAATTGTTCGGCCTTGATGGCAGTGGATTCAATGCCTTGGATTAAATGTTCTGAGGCACTAGCGTCAGATTGGGTCTCAGTCACTTGGGTTTGATCTTCCATGATTGGGGCAGGGGGATAGATTAGTACAATGCATAAATCCACTTTGGAAAGGGCTATGGACCTAGTTGCAAAATTCATGGGTAAAGGGGGCGGCTTTTTAGGCTATTGATATTATATGCTTTTAATTAATGAGGGGCCTGTTGCTTTTGTAGCAGATGTGATTTTTTTGTAGGATTGATAACCTTTTTATTGCAAATGATACAAAAAATCATTCAACCTTTTAAAAGTGATTCAAGCGGGGCATAATTACCCTTTTGAGGGGCGCCCTTTTTGAAAATACTCCACTGAAATCCAGTTAAAGACTATACCCGATCATTGCCGTGACAGCAAATGCCTTTTCTCGGAAACCGAGAAGCTTGCCTAGCTGTTGGAATGGATGACTACCTCACAAAGCCTTCATCCAGTTCTGGGTTTTTTAATATTTTTTTACCTGAGTATAGTTATATTTTGTTTGGCTGCAAACAGTCTGCTTGACCCGTTACATCTGGGCAGAAGCTAGCTCTGTTTTGATCATAAAGATAGGGCCTTTTGGGGTCTCCTGTTTCTCGAAAGCAGGTCTTAAAGGGCGAACTATGCCAATTAAATTCGTGCGCTTTTGGCGGAATTCTTTCTAGTCGGCAGATGACAGAGCGATGAAGTTTAAGCTTTCCTTTGTTGTACTTTGTATCTGAATAAGCCCAAAGATTTCTTTTTAGATTTTTATAAATAATGCCCACAGCTTGTTTTTTCGGATCATTAGAAGGAGCATAGGGATTTGCTTTTATACAATTTTCTTTTGGGAATATCTCATGGGAGTTTTCTGCCACTTGATCAAGCATCCATAGTAAAGAATTATTACCGATACCATTTTCAGAAATATGTGGTTTATATCCCATTATTTTATTGTAATTGTACTTAAAAAATCCTTGATCTGTGCTTTCAATGGTCCCACCGACATCAGCATGTGCCCCTGAAAACCAAACTTCATTAACATGCTCATCAATTGAAAACAAAACCTCATTACCATGCTCATCAATTTTTTGAGTGGGGCAATCGTCGGTTAAATGTTGCCTTGTCAAGAGGATGGGAGTGAAGATTTGGGCTCGGTTATCATCAAGAGAAACTGCATGGGCAGCTTTTTCCACGTTGCAAAGTTGGTCATTGTACCTGCTATTTGGGTTTTCAATATTTTCATCATAATCAGGAATGCCAAGAGCTTCAACTGTATCCCAAAGCCCTAAAAAACTAACTGTTACAGGTGCTAAATAATGATTTTTATCGGGGTTTTTGGGGTCATAGGGCTTTGTGTTAAATTCCTTGGCCACTGAAAGCCTTCGTTCTTCTAAGGTAGCCTCTTTTTGCTTAAAAGCCTTGTAGACTTTAGAGGCCAGATAGTCGGAGTTTGCCTCTGTTTTATTAATTTCCTCTTGGTAAGTTGGGATGCCTGCCGTATGCAACAAAGAGGCAAGAATTCTAGCTTGGTATGCCCCTCTGCTGAAACCAAAAATATAAACTTTATTGCCTTTGTTTTTACTAAAATTTTGTATCAAAAAAGAATAGGCTTTTCGTACCCTATAGGCTGTACCCCAACCTAGAGCATTACCTAAAATTTTTCCCCTTGCCCCGACTCCTTCAATGTAAAAAGAGCTGGTATTGGCACCTTGGTTTTTTTTGGCGAGCTTATAAAGTTTATAGATATTGGTGTTGTGGGCTGGGTAGTTAGATGTGCCATCAAAAAAAATGATAAAATTTCTAGGATTGCTTTTGTTAACAAGTGTTTCTGAAAGCTCAGGTGAAGGGGGGCAGAGTGAGTCTACCCCAACAAAAAACAAATAAACCACGAATAGGAGTGGAGCATATTTTAGCACTTTAAATTTTAGTAATTTTTGAACATTCATAGTAACATTCTTTTTAGACTCGAAATATGGGTGTAGGCAAAATTTGCGTTGTAAATCACATGGCCCTTGTAATAAAATATCTGTTGATATTTATAGCAGTATTTTTACATATTAAACAATGATTTTAAGCGGGAGTAATAATATAAATTGATTTGCTGTATCTCTCAAGCCTAATACCCTGAAAAGCTCCCCCTTGAACCGACCACCCCAAAAGAGCCTGAGTTAAGGTTGCTAACGGCTCAGAGGAAAATGATCTTGAGTCTATAGAGGAAAAGGCTTTACAGTTCCTTGAGGTTACTTTAAAAAGAGTAGTTTGTTACAAGCACCGCAATCCATTGTCCCCTTTGAAAAGTTCCCCAATATTAATTCTCCTAATCTTAGTTGTATTTGGGTTTTCTAGCTGTTCCAGCAATCACTTCAACCCTCGGGCAGCCGATGATTTTACAAAATTAGAAAGATCAGGGGAGTTGCGTATCCTGCTTTGGGCCGAGCCAAATGCACAAAATTCCACCGACCCCCTTTGGCGAGAGCGCCAAAAGGCCCGAGACCTAGCGCTTTACTTAGGGCTAAAGCCAGTTTTTATCCACGGTAACAACTACCAAGATATGTTAAAAAAACTTGGACGGGGCCAAGTGGATTTGGTTGCAGGCAGAGACCTGAGTGGTCAAAAAAACAAGGCCTATAAATCAGTTCCCTATCTGATGCTCGACGAAGTGTTAGTGGTGAAAAAGGCTAGAAGAAACAGACCCTACAAAAGCCTGAAGTCCTTTGGGAATCGGGTTCTCTGTTACCGTGCCAATAGCCCCCAGGCGCAATTGGCGAGCAGGTTACAATTAAAATGGCCTAAGCTGAAAACAAAAAAAATCCTCCATAGTTACTCCACCAACCAAATACTAAAAGAAGTGGAATTGGGTAGCTGTGGCGGTGCACTGGTTGACTCGCTCTTTTGGCGCAAGCAAAAAAAATCTCACAGAAAATTATTTTCCCCCTACAGGGCCGCAAAAAACCAACCTTTAGCCTTTGCCTTGCGCCCCAATTCGAAGATCTTACACTTACAGGTGAACAACTTTCTTTTTTCACAAGCCTTGGCTCGTAGAGGGAAACGCCACTCAAAAGTGGACCTCGCAGGCATCAAAAGACAGAAAAACTTAAGGATGATCACCAGAAATAACAACATGACCTTTTTTATCCACCGAGGTGGTCAGTTGGGTTTTGAATATGAATTGATCCAGAGATTTGCCAAATCGCAGGGGTTGAAGCTGGAAGTGGTCAACCCTTCTTACCACAGTGATTTGATTCCTTGGCTGAAAGAAGGCAAAGGGGACTTGATTGCAGCGGCTATGACCATTACCCCTAAAAGGGCCAAAGAAGTCCGCTTTACAAGGCCCTATTTAAAAGTGCAGCAGTGGATAATAGCGAAAAAAACCAAGGGGCAAAAGACAGGCATTGAGGCTCTTACAGGGGCAACCATTTCTATCCGTAAATCCAGTGCCTTTTTAGCCCCCTTGAAAAAGCTGCAAGGGAAAGTGAAGGGTCTTAAAATCGAGTTTTTGCCTGAAGACATGGAAACAGAGGATATTTTAGAAAAGGTAGAAGCCCAAGAAATTGCCTTTGCTGTTGCCGATTCGAATCTAGCCAAAGCCCAGATCCGTATGGGCCGAAAGCTGACCAAAGCTTACTCCCTTGGCTCTTCTGAACTTGCTTGGGCCGTAAGAAAAAATAACCCACAGCTTTTAAAAGCACTGAATCGATTTATTGCCAAGGAAAGCCGCTCAGGTTATTTTAAAATCCTCCGTGAAAAGTATTTTTACAATCGTAAGGTATTGGCGAAAAGTGAAGATGCCTTCCGCTCCGATCTTTTTGGTCAAATTTCCCCCTATGATGCACAAGTGAAACAGTTTGCCGACCCCTACAATCTTGATTGGAGGCTGATTGTTTCTCAGATGTACCAAGAATCAAGATTTGACCCTAAAAAACGCAGTTCTGCTGGGGCACAGGGCTTGATGCAAGTCATGCCTAGAACAGCAAAAGAAATGGGGTTGAAAAAAGGACAAAGTCTACACCAACCAGAGGCAGGGCTTAGGGTTGGAGTGAAGTATATGGCCAGGCTCTTTCGGCATTTTGATGATGTAGAACAATTGAGAGATCGCATTTACTTTACCTTAGCCTCCTACAACGCAGGTCAGGGTCATGTTAAGGACGCTAGAATATTGGCTAGAAAACTGGGGTATTCTGGGGAGATTTGGTTTGGTCAGGTGGAAAAATCCATTCGTCTTTTGGCTCAACCGAAATACTATAAAAAAGCTCGATATGGTTATTGTCGGGGCGCTGAGCCTGCTAACTATGTTACAGACATTCAAAGCCGTTACTCTGTATATGTAGAACACATCCCCTCAATTCATTTTTAGTTTATGCGATTTTTAATTTTTCTTCTTCTTTTTCCCAGCCTCCTTATGGCCGCCGTAGAGCCTAAAATCTTGGGGCCGGGGAAATACCTTTACCCCAACGGTGACCTTTACCTAGGTGAATTAGACAAGGGGAAGCGAGAAAATTACGGTATCATTAAATTTAAAAATGGCAACAAATACGAAGGCAGTTTTCGCCACGATAAAATCGCTGGAGAAGGTGTGATGACCTATGCCAATGGCGATTCCTACCAAGGGCAATTTAAAGATGGAAAAAAGCATGGCAAGGGCCTTTATAAACATACTGGCGGTGGGCTATACAAGGGTGCATTTAAAAAGGGATTCCGCCATGGGCAGGGGCTTTTTACTTCCCCCAGCGGGGATAGTTACGAGGGGATTTTTATCCAAGGCAAAAAAAAGAATTTTGGCCTCTATCGTTTTAAGAATGGAGACCGATACGAGGGAACTCTAGTTAAGGGAAAAAAGTTTGGTAAGGGCACCCTTGACTACGCAGGTGGAGAACACTTTGAGGGCATTTTTAACTTTGATCTGAAAGAGGGCAAGGGCCTAACTCGATTTGCCCAAGGTGGCGGATACCAAGGGGATTACAAAGACGACCAAATGCATGGGCAGGGAATCTTAAAAGAGGCCAATGGGCAGGTTTACCGAGGGCAATTTCACAGAAATAACAAACAGGGCCAAGGTCGCTTGGACTTTCCCAATGGGGACTTTTATATTGGTGGCTTTTTTCGTGGTCAGTATCATGGCCAAGGAAAGCTAAACCTTCACAGTGGTTCTTACCAACAGGGAAAATATAAAAAGGGAGTTTTACATGGGCAGGGCCACTATAAAATGGCCAGCGGTGAGGAGTACCGAGGTGGATTTCTCTTTGGCGAAAAATCAGGAAAGGGGAGTTTATCTTTAGCCAATGGCGACAGCTACAAGGGAAGGTTTTTTAAGGACCTTTTTCATGGCAAAGGTGTTTATGTCTATACCAAGGGGGATAAGTATATTGGCTCCTACCTTAAGGGTGTAAAAACAGGCTGGGGGAAATATCTATTTGCTGGTGGAGACAGATACCAAGGTCAATTTAGTAAAAATCATTTTAGCGGCAGAGGGGTTTTAAATTATCATGCTGGTCATGTCTACAAGGGGCAATTTAAAGAAAGCTTGGCCGAGGGTAAGGGTAGCTTTCGCTATGTTTCTGGTGACCATTACCAAGGTCAGTTTAGTCGGGGCCTCTCTCATGGGAAGGGTGTACTAAAATATAAACATGGAGACCGCTACAAAGGTGATTTTCATAGGGGGTTTTTTGGCGGCAAGGGGAAGTACTTTTTTATAAATGGAAATAGCTACCAAGGTGAATTTTCACGGGGCCGCATGGAGGGCCAAGGGCTATTTAAATTTAAGAAGGGAGACAGCTACCAAGGGACCTTTAAAGATGACCAATTTGCAGGAAGTGGGAAATATAAAATGGCCCGAGGCGCAGAATACCAAGGTGACTTTTCAAAAAACAACTTTCATGGGAAAGGCCTTTGGGAGAGTCGCAGGTCAGATAAATATAAAGGAAATTTCACCCAAGGCCTTCCCCAAGGAAAGGGACAGCTGAGCTACGCCAATGGCGACCAGTATGAAGGCGACTTTGATATGGGCAAGCGTGAGGGCACAGGTTACTACACTTGGAAAAAAGGTGGCAGGTATCATGGTACTTTTAAGGCCGATAAAAGGGATGGCAGGGGAAGATACATCCTTAAAAAAAGGCTCGAAAAGGGTGAATGGCACAACGATATTTTAATTGGAGAATAGATGTTAAAAATTTGTTTAATTTTTTCTTTGCTAGCTTTGAGTAGCTGCGCCGTCATCCAGCCCATGGCCAACAACAACCACGCAATCCCAGAGCCAAACCCTGTCTTTTTGCAGGCCCCACTCCCCAACATTACCCCTCTCCAACCCCTATCTATTTCCCCCTCCAAAAAACCTAGGAAGAAGTAACCTTCGATCAGGGATTGTGAAGTAATTTGGTAAGGGTATCTATGAGCTTTAATTTTTCTAAAGGCTTTTGCAGGAAGGATGCAAAGTTGACGCTATCGATACGGCTGTGGAGCTCGTGTTGTTGGTAGGAGCTTAGAGCAATGATTATAGATTTAAAATTGGGCTGTTGCTGCAACTGTTCGGTCGCCTCAATGCCATTGAGGATGGGCATATCTATATCCATAAAAATAAAGTCGTAGTCCTTTGCCTTGGCTTTTTCAACGGCCTCCAAACCATTTTCAGCTACATCAAAATAGATGGAAAACTTGAGGAGGGTGTTTGCTGTAGTTTCACGGTGTAGCGCGTTATCATCGGCAATCAAAACCTTGAGGCCGCTAAAATCAATGTTTTCCGCCAAGGTTTCTTGGGCTTTCGCCTCTACCCTTGGTAACTGGAACCAAAAATTGCTCCCCTGGCCTAGGGTTGAGTCAACGCCGATGTGGCCCCCATTTTTTGTAACAAATTCTTGGCAGAGGATTAACCCTAAGCCTGAGCCAATATTGTTGGCTGTGTCGGGGCTGCTTGCCACTTTTTCATCAATTTTAAAGAGGCGATCTAGGATCTTTTTTTCAATCCCTCGGCCATTGTCTTTAATAGATACGTGGGCTTGCCCATCTTTTTCTTGAGCGCCAATTTCAATGGTTCCCTTTTCAGGGGTAAATTTTACGGCGTTAGATAGTAGATTCCGAATGACAGTTGTCACCATGGATATATCGGCATGAACAGGCAAACGCTGACCTAGCCTCATCTTTAAAGTGATGTGCTTTTGGGCCGCTTGGGGCTCTAAAAAGTTCACCACCTCTTCAATGGGCTGATTTAAATCAAAATAGGTCGGTTGAACTTCTAAGTGGCCCGATTGACTGTGCGCCCAATCTAAAAGATTGTTTAGCATTTGGCTGGTGCTTTTTGTAGTTCGCTGGGCGGCTATAAATAGGTCTTCTTCAAGGTCACTTGCCGACTTTAATACATCGTTGAAGATCACAGAAAGGCTGCCAATGGGCCCACGTAAATCATGGCTAATGATAGAGAAAAACTTATCTTTGGTATCATTGGCTTCTTTCAGCTCTAAGGTCCTTTCTTTTACTTTACCTTCTAATTCCAGCGCATAGCTTTTCCCTGCCTCTACCAAGTTTTTTTGAGCGATAATTTTTTCTTTTGAAAGGCTGTTGATTCGGTCGGCTAGGGCAATAGAAAATATAATAAGCTCGACCAAACAGAAAAACATCTGGAAAAAACTACCCTCAGTTATCGTCAGGTCGACCAAAGGGTAACCGACGAGCATTAAATTCATCAGGGTATGGGCGATCAAAAATCCGATCCAACCTAAAAAGAAAAAGACAACAGGCCGTTTTATGTATTTGTAGCATAATAGGCAATTGCCGATCAGAACCACAGGCAGAAATTCCCCCCATATGAAAATGGTATCTGAGATGTAATGCAGTGGAAAAATAAATAACAGTAGGAATAACAAAAAGTTAAAAGAGGCATAAACTATATTCACCCTGTGCCAGCGGGGGCAGTGAGTTTTTGTATGTAGCAATTCCGTGGAAAAGAGCACGATTAAGGAGGCCGTGAAAGCGCCGCTACTGAATCCAATAAAGGGGTTTTGCATGGGTTCCCAAAGGTAGGCCATACCGAGGCCTGAGATGGAACCCAAATAGACACCTAAAGAAAGAGTAGTGCCTACATAAAACAAATAGCTAATATCACGGAGCGAGAAAAATAGAAAAAGGTTGTAGGCCGCAAGAGCAAACAGCGCCCCGTAATAAAGTGTGATGAGGATTTGGGTTGCCAGTTGATCTTCCCAATATTCTTCTTCACTACTTAAAATAAGTTCCAAGATAAAACCAGCCCCATGGGGGGCGGCGCTGCTTGCGTAAAGGTCGATTTTCTGGTTTGGCTCTAAGGTAATTTGGTAGAGTTGTTCCCATGAGCCCTCTCTCCAAAGATCCAGTTTCACAGGTTCACGGCCTTCTTGGTGAACCCAGGCATGGGTAATATGATTGGAAAGGCTAACTTGCAGAATTCGCTTTAGGGCTTTTGCAGAGTTGTTTTCTAATTGCACCTTAAACCAAGCGGTATCAAAGCTGATGCCAATAATTCCAATACGACGATTCCAAGGTTGAAAGCGTTTTTGTGTCTGTTCCTGTAAAACGTGGTTTATTTCTAGAGGTTTTTCTTTTGCTTGGAGAAAGTAACTCCCCGTGTGGGCTAGGTACAGTTGTTCCTGCTCTATATTGAGAGCCTGAGCTGAAATAGAGAAACTAAATAATAAAAGAAAAAAAACTGTTCGCATTGACTTGGTAGAGGGCTGGTGAGTCAAACAAAGATTACAAACTCTTTAAGAATCTGATCTGTAATTTGTCATACTTAAGGATTGATTACAATAGCCCCAATGAAAAATCAATTTCCTCTTAAATTGGCCACAGGTATAGAGTAGCAGGAAAATAATTTGTTTTGGTAGGTAGGGGCATTTTTCATAGCGATGCTCATTTATTGAGGCCTGTCTTGGTTATGAACTCAGGCTGTTAGCTTAGCCCAATTTAGGTGACTAAATCAAGCAATTATTGGCGGCTAGCCTTTGGTGTGACCTCTGTAACAGGGTAGCTACCCCCATTTTTTGAAGCCTATTCTTGGCTGTTGAGGTTCGCTGGTAGATCCTTTATAAAATGCCTTAGTATATTGGGCCTTTTTTATATGGCCTCCCTGCAAGTTACAGGAGATTAAAAAGATCTAGAAAACCAAAGAAAAAGCATAATAAGATGCTTAAACCACCCAAAAGGAAAATCTGATCTAGACCTTTAGGAGGTTTTTAAGTACCAAGTTTAGCGCCCAAGGAGACTCAAATCCACTAAGCTGCTACCCCTTATTGCTGTTAGTTGGGACTATGGTAGTTAGTGAGAATTTGGTATAACAATTGTGGTTTGACAGGTTTGGCTATATAGCCATTCATCCCACAGGCTAGGCAGGCTACTTTGTCTTCGGCAAAGGCATTGGCTGTCATGGCTACGATGGGAATAGCAGGGTTCCTTACCGCATTTACCCCTGCACGGATGGCCTCGGTTGCCTCAAGTCCATTCATAACGGGCATTCTAATATCCATTAAAACCAGATCAAAGTCTTTTTTCGCTAAGATATCTAAGGCCTCGGCTCCATTTTCTGCAAAGCCCAGCTGAACCCCAACTCGGCTTAGCATCTTTTCAACCAGCATTTTACTCAATTTGTTATCGTCTACGACCAACACAGTTAGGCCTGTTAAATCAATATGAGTTGGATCGACTTCTTTTCCTAGATGAGGGTCTTCTGTGGTGGGTAAAGTCAAAGGGAAACTAAATTGGCTCCCTTGGCCAAGCTGACTCACTAGATCTATTTTGCTACCCATTAGCTCTACTAAACGCTGGGAAATATTAAGGCCCAGACCTGTGCCGCCATATTTAAAATGAATATCCAAATCCGCTTGGGCAAAGCTTTTAAAAATCTTCTCTTGGGACTCAGTTGCAATGCCAATGCCTGTATCTATGACGGTAAATAGAAGGGTAACCTGTCCATTTTCTTCCCCTAAAGATTTTACATGCAAATCCACTCCCCCTTGGTGAGTGAATTTTAGAGAGTTGGAAAGAAGGTTGATCAAAATTTGATTCAGCCTAAGAGCGTCTCCCATTATAAATTGAGGCAGGTCAGGGGTAATGTTTACAGTAAAGCTCAGCCCCTTTGCATTAAACTCCTTGGCAAATAAGGACTCTAGAGACTTTAAAAAATGAGGTAAGTCAAAGGGGTGTTGGTCTATCTGTAGTTTCCCTGATTCAATTTTTGCGAGATCTAAGATGTCATTGATCAATTCCAAAAGGATTTGGGAGGATTGCAATACAATTTCTAAATTTTGGGTCTGGTCTTGGTCTAAGGGGCTGTCTAAGACCAAACTGGTCATGCCCATGATCGAGTTCATAGGGGTGCGTAGATCATGGCTCATTTTCGCTAGAAAATCAGATTTGGCTCTATTGGCGAGTTCAGCCTCATTTTTGGCCTGCAATAGATCTTTGGTGCGCTCGGTAACCCGTTGTTCTAATTTCTCATTCATTGTCTGCAATTGCGCCTCAATGTGCCTTTGCTCCTCTAGGCTAATGGACAATTGCTGTTTAGAGTCCTCTAGCCTTTTATAGGCCCTGCTACTGGCAATGGCCATAGCAAGGACAGGCGTGAGACTTAAAATTAGATTAAGGTAGTGGCTTTGGTGCTCAGGGTGCTGTAAGCCTGCAACCTCTAGTATAGCCAAGGGTTCTTCTTGGTAGGTGAGGGTAACTTGGAAACCCTTCTTGGTTATCAGATAAGATTTTGGCCAATTTTTAGGTTCATTGCTTGCTTCATTGGTTGCTTTAGGTGGCTTAGTGGTATTGGGCCAACCTTGGTACCAAAGAGGCGCCCCTTCAGACCAAGCCTGCAAGCTAATTTGCTGGGGGGCGATTAAAGACATGACCAGTTGAATCAATCGTTGGGCCAAGTCCTCTTCAGGTTGGTACCCCGCTAGACTGGTAAAGAGGTCCATCATCATAGCATATTCGGCTAATTTAACCGCCGATGATTTTTTAGTTTCTTTTAACTTTTTCCCAAGCTGTTTGTGTGTTCTTTCATCTAAAAGATGTTGAATTTTTAGTTTAAGGAAGCTGGTTCCAAGGGGAATTCGCAAAACAGGGATGTCTAAAAACTCACCAAAGGCAATTAGTTTTTCTTCAACATTGGGGTAGCAGAGACTATCAAAAAGCACCAAGATGCTGGTTGATTCTTTAAAGAACAATTGTGCCGTTTCTTGGTCGAAGCCCGTGCGAGAAATGTAATCTTGCCACTCGTCAATCATGCCTGCCGAATAGATATGGGCGCCCTGAGATAAGTAGTATTCACTTAGGCTTTCAGGGGCTAAGAGGTTGAAACAGTGGCCTGCAATGGAGCAAATTTGCACGTCAGGTTGCAAAAGTGATTCAGGTTTTAACTCGGCAACGCAGGCACTACTAATGACAAGCGTATCCCCCTCATGGTCTTGAGCCTGCTCAAAAAGCGACTCTAATTTTTCCCGACCTTTACTAGGCTGGTCGTATTCTAAAGGCAGGCTAATATTTACAAGGTCTGGATCTCCTAACTCCTCTAGGACTTGGGTCATTTCTCGTGATAGGTAACCGCAGGTCATAATACGAAGTGGCTCCTCCATTTAGCCCTCTCCTAGTGGGTATTTCCCCCATTTGTGGGCAGCGGCAACAATTTGATGAAGGACAGAGTCTGAAACTTGCCAAGGGATTTCCCCGTGATTATCGGCCAAGATAAAACCACCGCCCTGGCCTGCCTTGGTGATGCAGGCTTTTACATTTGCCTCAGTGGTGGCTTGGTCCCAGTTGCGCATCTCCACACCGTTTAGGGTGCCCAAGATCGAAATCTTATCTTTGCAAGTTTCTTTTAGAACGACCAGATCATCTTCCATGCTCGCTCCTAAAACCGCAGCGCCTGACTGGGCAATATCACCTGCAACGGCCAAGCTTCGGCCCGAAGCCAAGTGAGTGGCTACAGGGCCATTTATGGCGGCAATCGTTTTTTGGGCGACAATATAGCCTGTCTCTAAAAATAGCTGTCGTGGTATGATTGTCGGTGAGGCGATAGGGTCAAAATAACAAATAGCCGTTGCCCCTGCTGCTAGTTGAGCGTTGGCCCATGCAGTACTAAAGGCTTGGTTTTTTTCCATTAAGCGCCAGAAGACGGGCCTGTCTTCTAGCATTAATTGCAGGTAGCCCTCAAAACCCATTTGCATGACTGGAATAGAAAAGGGTGAGATCGCAACGGCGATGATGGGCGCTTCATCCCCTTTTTCTTTGATGATGCGGATGGATTCTAAAACCTCCATTAGTGGCCGTGAGTCTTCTACTGAAGGTGGTTGAAACTTCTCAAGATCATCCAGGGTAAAGATCGGCCTGCCAGCATTGGGTGGGCCATCGGTGCGAAAAAGAACATCCCCACCCATAGCTTGCGTTTCAATGGGAGCATAGAAAAAGGGGTAGTAGCAATCATGCTGGAATTTTTCTTTCATCCGCAATTGCCCCTCTGCGACCTGTGAACCTTTAGAGAAGTAGTCCTCAATGGAAAGATCTAGCTCTTTGGCCCCATGCATGGTCAAAAATAAAAACACAGGAACACGATCAGGTTCTTGGTGGCCAAGGGTTGTTAGCACTCGCTGTAAGGAAGTCATTTCGCTCATGGGGCCTCCAAAATTAATTTTTCAAGTGCGCCCACTACTTCTGAGGCCGTGCCTGCGGTTGCAGTGGCCCCAACTTCTTGCCAAAGATTTGGGTCAAGGCGAAAGGGAGCCCCGCCCACAAGGATCTTAATGGGGTAGTTTTCTTCCTTAAAATGCGCAACAAGTTGCCCAACGGCGAGGGCGGAAGGCAGCATTAATGCAGAGATCAGTAGGATTTCAATCTCTTCTTTTTGAACTCGATGGGCTAAGTCCTTTACCGCAACCCCAAGGCCAAAGTCTTCCACCTTGTAACCTGCGGCGCCCAAAGCGGACTGGACAATCCTTTTACCTAAACCATGGAAATCTTCCAAAACAGCAATGGCCATTTTTGGCTGTGTCGGTTTTTTCTGGGTCCCACTTGAGGCAAATTCGCCAATGATCTCTTCACAAATGCGCCCACTCATATAGAGCTGTGAAAGAGCGGCATCCCCATTTTCCCAGTCATTGCCAATGGACTCAAAGGCTTGAACCAATAAATGCTCTGCTTTTTCCTGAGAGTTTTTGGCAATGGCCTCATTAAGGATATTGCGAACCTGAACTCTTTCAATATTGATCAGAGCTTCTTTTAGCTCTTCTATTTCAATGGATATTTGCACCATTTTACTTTTTTGATTGAGGTACTCTTGAGGATGGGAACCTCGTCTTTCTTCAGGTTCCTTTTAGGATTACTATACACATAAATAGCCTTAGAAGCAATTCTTGGCTCATCTACAAGGCAATGTTTTTGGAAGATAGGTCCTTATCGACGGTTCAAAATTCGACTTAGGGCAACAGGCGTGATGCCAAGGTAAAGAGCAATCTCCTTTTGGGGGATTTTTTCTAGCAGGTCAGGTGTTCTGTCTTTGATCAAATCAAAGCGTTCTTGGGCCGTGCAGCAAAGAAATTCGTATTCTCGTTGCTCTTTTTTCAAAGCCAGCTCTAAGAGAAAATTAAAGAGGGTTCCTGTAATTTCCTTTTCCTCTAAACCCAGCTTCATGAGGTGGGAAAAGTCGATTTGAATGAGTTCTGACTCTTCATAGCAAAGAAGCGAGAAGGAATTCCCTTGGCCCTTGTATGCCGCCTTTAAGCTACCCATTACATCTCCAGGAAGTAAAAAGGACTTGATCATTTCCTTCCCTTCTAGGGTCAAATAGTAGGCTTTTAGTAACCCTTTTTGGATAAAGTATAGAGCTGTGTCTTGGTCCCCTTGCCGAAAAACATGGGCACCCTTTTCCATGAGTACAGGTTTCCCATATTCTTTTAGATAACCTTTAAAATCCATTCTCTTAACCTAGGTTAATTACCAAACTTTTGGCTGACTATAAACTAGGAATATAGAACAAGCAAACAAAGGAAAAACATGGATTTAAAAGCAAAAAATATTGTGATCACAGGGGGAACCCTAGGGATTGGCTTGGAGATGGTGAAACAACTTTACCCAAACAATAATCTTTTGGTCATTGCCAGTAATGGGGAGAGGTTAGGGGCGTTAATGGAAACTTTCCCAAAGATTAAAATCCAACAATTGGATCTCAGCCAGTTATCACAACTTACTGAAGGCGCTGAAAAAATCATAGAGCAGATGCCGCAGGTGGATCTTTTGATAAATAATGCAGCCGTCCAATATACCCCCCAGTTTTTAGATGCTCAATTTGAATACGAAAATATTGCACGAGAGGTGACCATTAATTTTACCTCGCTTTGTTGTTTATGCCACCTTCTTTTGCCCTCAATGCAAAAGCAAAGTCGCTCAGTAATTTTAAACATAAATTCAGGCTTGGCTTTGGCTGCGAAAAAAAGCTCTGCAATTTACTGCGCTACCAAGGGGGCGATGAATCTCTTTTCACAGTCCCTAGGTTACCAGTTAGAAGGCAGTAATATTAAAGTCTTACAAGCTTTTTTGCCCTTAGTGGAAACGGGTATGACTAAAGGGCGGGGCCAAGGGAAACTCACCGCTCCTGTGGCCGCAAAGGCTATTTTACAGGGACTTAAAAAAGAGAAAAAAGAGATTAATATTGGCAAGGTGAAACTACTGCGCTGGATACTAAGGATCAGCCCCACTTTGGGCCATAAAATTTTAAAGGGGAGTTAGTGATGAGGTTTGTATGGACGATTTTTTTAATCCTATTTTTTTGTGAGGGGGCTATGGCTCAAGATTATATTGTAAAGGTTAAGGGCATAAAAGCGAAGCTTGGGGGCAACCTCATCTTATTTGTTTTTGGTGCCGAGGGATTCCCGAAAGAGCATGACAAAGCCTTAGCTCTTTTTACGGTACCCGTAACAACACAAGAGGTGGCAATCGCCTTTCAGAGCGAAGAGCCAGAGGTTGCCTTAAAGATTCTCCATGATGAAAACGGAGATGGTAAGGTGACCAAAAACTGGACTAAAATCATCCCGAAAGACGGGCTTGGCTTTTCCAAGGGGCAAAAAATCACCTTCCAAGGCGTGCCGAAATACAAAAAATCCAAGGTGACAGCGCAGGAAATGCAAAGTGGGCTGGAAGTAAATCTACATTATTATTCAGGAGAAAAATGAAATCACTACTTAAAATTATCTTGATTCTCGGTCTTGCTTTTGCTTCGACTTTTGTAATTGCCAAGGCGACAGGCTTTTTAAATGTGGAGCAATTAACAGGCTGGGTGATAGATTCTAAAGAAAATGCAACGGCACCTGTAGGTTTACTGATTAGCCTTTTATTGGCAGCAGACTTATTTATAGCCGTGCCTACCCTGAGCTTGAATATACTATCTGGATACCTACTGGGCTTTGTACCGGGGGCTTTGTATGCTTTTGCTGGGATGCTTACAGCTGGGGTTCTCGGCTATGGTATCAGTAGATTGGTTGGGGAAAAATTACTAAAGTTTATTTTAAGAGACGAGGCAGACCGCAGGTCCGCAACAGAGCAATTTAACAGGTACGGATTTGTGATGATACTGCTGGCTAGGGCAGTGCCCATTTTACCAGAAGTAACAGCCTGCCTCGCGGGCATTACGAAAATGCCTTTTTGGAAGTTTCTTCTTGCATGGTTGCTCAACTCCATTCCCTATGCTTTTTTGGCTTCTTACGCTGGTTCCATCAGTACATTAGAAAACCCTAAACCCATGTTATTTACCGCCATGGCCATTAGTGGCCTCTTGTGGCTCGGTTGGTTTTTATTGCAAAAGAAGATCAAAAAACTCCATCAATCCAACTAGTCTAATTTTATGGGCGGGGGATCTAAAACCTAGCCAGAAATTAGGCTACGTGACTCTGTCATTTTCCATAGTGCTTGGGCCGGGGGCGAGGGGTTTTTATCTGTTCGTGCTAAATAAACGGTCATTTCACCGACAGAGCCGCTGGTGGGAATGATCTTGAGTTGTTCCTGTAAGGGGCTTTTGTCAAAAACCAACTTGGGAACAACGCCTATGCCGCTGCCCATAGCTGTGAGTGCCAGTACGGCCTCATTACCCACTACCTCTTGAACGGCCACATCCTTAAAATTATGTGTCTCTAGCCAGCCCAAAGCGGCTTCACCGGCAACCCCTTTTTTAGTAAGGATCAAGTTAAATTTCCCTCCTTTTTTAAGTAGAGGGTCTGCTAGATTTTCTGATCTTACAAAAACGATGTCTGTTTTAGTTAGGGGAATTTTTTCGATTTCCTCTGACTCTTTGAAGCTAGCGACGACAAGGTCTTTGGTTTTGCATTTTTCATGGGCTAAATACCTGCTTCCCACCTCCAAATCAATTTCAACTTGAGGGTAAGTTGCACGGAAGCTTTTGAGTAAACTTGGTAAAATGGAGTAGGCCGCTGTTGCCGAGCAAAATAGGCGCAAGGTGCCTGTCATTTTTTGGCTACTAAAGGCCAAATCTGTTTTGATCTCAGACCATTTAGATAGGCTTTCTTGGGCATAGTCTACAAAACGACTTCCCTCTTTTGTGAGGGCGACAGATTTATTATTACGGTCAAAGAGCGGGCACCCAAGCTCCTCTTCCATTCGTTGAATGCATCTACTCAAGGTAGAGGGGCTGACAAAAGATTCTTGGGCCGTTTTAGTAAAGCTTAAGTTCTTTGCAAGCTGCAAAAAGAGTTTCAGTTCATCAATGTTCATAATCTTTCAAAGTCCTTGAGTGTTGCAAAATTTGCAACGCATTGTTGTTTATATATCATTTTACAAAAGGTTGTTCCAGCCCTACTTTGATCATAGATTTTAAATTACTTGAGAGAGAGAAAATGAAACCAATGACCATTTCAGAAAAGATCCTTGCTAAAAAAGCGGGCAAGGACTTTGTAACAGCGGGAGAAACCCACTGGTGTAAAATAGATCGGATCTTTACCCATGACCCCTGTTCCCCTGGCGTTATCGGGATTTTTAATAAAGAATTTGGGGCTGAAGCCCCCGTCTTTAGTAAAGAGCGATATGTTATGATCCCTGAGCATTTTGTCTATACTACCGATGACTTGGCAAATAGGAACATTGTGCAAATGAGAGACTTTGCCACTGCCAAAGGGGTAAAGCATTTTTACGACGTTGGAACAAGCGACTACAAGGGCGTTTGCCATGTGGCAATGGTTGAAGGGGGCCATGTTCGCCCCTTTGAGCTAATGTTGGGGACCGATTCCCATACGGTAACGGCTGGGGCATTTGGGTGTTTTGCTATTGGGGTGGGGAATACCGATGCCGCTTACGCACTGGGCACAGGTGAAATTCTGCTCAAAGTACCTCAGTCCATTAAGGTGGAAATAGAGGGGGAACTATCTAAAGGCGTTGGCGCCAAGGATATCATTCTTTATCTCCTAGGCAAGTTAGGTGTAAATGGAGCAACCTACAAGACCTTGGAATTTAGTGGTTCGACCATAGAAAATATGAGCCCTGAAGAACGAATGACTTTGTGCAACATGGCAACAGAAGCAGGTGCCAAAAGCGGGATTATGTCGCCCAATCAGGCGGCACTAGACTACTTGAAAGACTTTACCAGCGAACCCTTAGATGTTGTGGTTGCTGACCTAGGCGCTACTTACGCCCAAGTCATTAATGTTACGGCTAAAAGCCTAGTGCCCATGGTTGCCAAGCCCTTTTCACCAGATAACGCTGCCCCTGTGACAGAGGTTGAAGGCACTAAAGTAACCCGGGTATATTTAGGGTCTTGCACAGGTGGGAAGTTGGCTGATTTTAGGGCCTTTGCGAGAATCATAAAGGGGAACCGAGTTAAAATACCTACCTTTGCCGTTCCTGCAACCACTAGAGTATCTCAGCAGTTGGTCACCGAAAAGATAGAAGGTCAGAGTTTATATGAAATTCTACTTGGGGCAGGTGTGAATATCTCCCCCAATGCTGGTTGCGCCGCCTGTTGTGGCGGCCCGAAGGGAACCTTTGGTCGAGTAGAAGAGCCCATTACCGTTGTTTCTACCACCAATAGAAACTTCCCCGGGAGGATGGGCCATAAAGAGGCACGAGTTTATTTAGCTTCGGCACAAACGGCAGCAGCGACAGCCTTAACAGGCGTTATTTCAGACCCTAGAAACAGTAGCAAAGGATAACAATGAAAGTATTAAATGGCTCAGTCTTGGTTTTACCTAAAAATGTGGATACAGACCAAATATTAACAGCGGAATTTATGAAGATTAACCCTTCTACAGAGGAGGGGCGAAGTCAACTTGGGGCCTTGGCCTTCTGTGGGTTAGTGGAGGGAAACCAAGATATCATTGACCCTCAAAGTGGAAAGTCTCACTTTGAAATTATATTAGCTGGGGAAAACTTTGGCTGTGGTTCCTCACGTGAGCATGCACCTGTGGCACTAGGTGCCGCTGGGTTCAAGGTTGTCGTGGCCCAAAGCTTTGCAAGGATCTTTTATAGAAACTGCATCGCAACGGGGGAACTACTTCCCTTAGAAGCACCTGAGTTAGATGTTACCGCTTTAAGCAACAAGGATGAAGTGAGCATCGACCTTGAAAAAATGGAGCTTACCTTGCGGAAAGAAAATAAATGCTTACAGCTAAACCCGCTGGGCGATGTTAAGGGGATCATCCAAGCTGGCGGACTCTTTGCCTTTGGCCGAAAAGAGGGGCGGATTTAGGCTCCATAGAAAATCCCCTGAATGGGGGGCATGCCCGTAAAAAAGGGCTGCCCTTTCAGGGAAGGCTTTTATGGTTTTAGGTGCCGAGAGCCCAATAGGTATGGACTAGTTCTTTGAATCCCTTAGCCTGAACAGTGCCCCGAGGCTCACAGGATATTTGATCCTTCACTAGTTCGTAAGTGGATTCCGAAATTAAGATCTGCCCATCATTGGAACTGGCCTCTAGGCGAGCGGCCAAGTTCACAGGTGCGCCAACGATGGTATAATCCATACGGTGTTCCGACCCAAAATTCCCTACAACACAGTCCCCTGTGTTGACCCCAATCCGAATTCCGATACCCATTTCTTTGGCCTTATCTCGCATTTCTAAGGACATTAAAAGGCAGTTTATAGCATCTTCTTTTTCCCCACGGGACTCAGGGTCACCAAAAAAGATCATCACGCCATCACCAATAAATTTATCAATAGTAGCTCCATGGTTAAGGGCGATTTGAGCCATTTCATTAAGGTAGCTATTCATCCACAGGGTTAAATCAGGGAGATCCATCGATTCTGAGGTAGCTGTAAAATCCACGATATCAGAGAAAAAGACAGTTAGTTTTTTAAGGTTGGTTTCGATTTTAACATCCCTTATCCCTTCAAAGATCGAATCATAGATCTGAGGAGAAAGGTATTTTGATAATTTTGAGGCTAAAAGTTCAATTTGTATTTTCTTCTCTTTGATCACAGCCGATTTTTTATAAATGGTATAACCAACCATCATTAAGAATGAAAAAAGAGAAAGGGCGCAAAGGAAAGAGGTTAAAAGGTCTGTTTCAGGGATAAACTCAAAACCAGTTGTGACAACAGCAAGGCCCATCCCTAGGGCTAAGGCCAGGGCGCCTTTGGCAAACATCATTAAACCTGCAGAAATATTATTCATGCAAGCCATTGAAACTAGGGCCGTTGTAATCCACAGGGAAAAGGACATATGGCCAACACAAAAGCCAACACAGAGGGACTCATACAGAAAATTTCTTAATTCTGCCTGCTTAGAGTTGGAGCTATATTTTGCGAGGAGGTAAAAAATATGGGGGCAAAGAAAACAAAAGAGGACTAAAAGAACCCAAGAGGTTACTTCCATTTCTCGAAAATATGCCGTTGGGGCCAAGATCACAAAACCAAAGAGATAACCAATAGTACGGTTTTGGTAGGCTAGTTTATATAGCGGCCTACGGTAAAACTTGGTTTTAGATGTCGATGGATTCATGAGGTACTTTTATGTGTAGTTCATTAGTTCATTTTTTATCCGCTAAGCTTGAGTCTAAGTCAATGTAGTAGCCCCAATAGGGTCACTAATGTTCTTTTGCCTTGAAATATTTACCTTAAGCGTTAACGAATTGAATTTTTTTAATCAAATAGTCTTTTCTTGATCGCCACTCAATGCCTCTCTGATTCCAGAGTAACAGCTTATTGGCATTTTCTGAACCGTAGTTGGCCCTTAGATATAACTGCGAAAAGTAGTCTTTCGATCTATTACTCAACTGCTTTACCCCCACACTTAGCATCATTAACACCTCCATTAGAATCATGGTCAACCATTCTTGAGGAAAGGAGGAAAGGCTGTGCATTTGGGGTGCAATCTTATTTTTTAAACAAGCAGCCAGTTGCCTCTTATCCTTATCCGATTCCACTAGTGAAACCGCATGTTTCACATACCTTTGTTCCCAAGGGTCAATTTGGTGATCGAGCAAGACAGTTGAAACTAAAGTCAGGGCGTAGCGATACCTTTGGCTTGCATCAAATAGTTCTACAGGAACTTTCCCAACAGGTTTGCTTTTGTGGTCTTGCCCATGAACAAAAAAGCTTCGGCCATGATACCAGGCTAAACCATCGCTGGTCCATTGAGATAAATCTGCCTTGATGCTCGTTGGGAATTTAAATCTTTCTGCGAGCATCTTGAGTAATTCACGCTCAGGGGCCGCAAGATGGACATCACAAATTAAGATCTCCACGACTTCGATAAAGATCGCAACTTGGTAGTGAGGATAAAATTCAGGTGGAGGGCCTAGTTTGGGAGGTTGGTGTTTTTGGATCGACTCCAATAACTCGGCTTTTATAGGTGAATCTTGGATCAGCTGCATCATCCCTTTCAAGAAAGAAATTTCAGCCTCTTTGATTTTAGAATCGGCCAAGATGGCAACGATGATCAGGCGGACATACCATTGTTTTTGTTCTTCGTTAAAAGCACTGACAGGTACTGCAAGCATGAGTCTATCCTTGGTTTGAGAGCGGTTTTACTCTTTACTCCCTAAATGCTGAGCTGCTCCATAAGCCAAATCCCAACGAGTTTGATCAAGTGAGCGAGTCTCACTTATGATTTGCAATGTTGGGTCACTCGCCCAGAGCAATGAAAGGGAATGGGTTACTTTGAAAGGAAAATTATTTCATAAGCTTAGCGAAATTATCTAGGGTGTTTTACCTAGTAGACCATAGAGTCTTTTTTATTGCAATCTTTGTATTGTAGATTGCCAAAATTTTCA
Source organism: uncultured bacterium (assembly GCA_965602905.1). Lineage (GTDB taxonomy): Bacteria > SAR324 > SAR324 > XYD2-FULL-50-16 > XYD2-FULL-50-16 > JASJGK01. Next base: position 53,497 of record CBFCZY010000016.1, read on the forward strand.
AGGCTACCCACCTCTATATTAGAAGGCTGGGAGTATCAGTTATCATTACCAGATGCCTTTTAAGATCTTCGTGAATTTGAAGGATTAGCGGGGCAGGCTTGGCATTTATCTAACCTTTTGCAGGGGGGACTTTCTTACTAAACAGGTTTTTGCGAGGTAATAGATTTGGTCTTCACATGTAATTTCTGGAAAAATACCACTTTTAGAAATATTTTGTAATCTACTTACTAAGGTCAACTCCCTATTTTGAAAGGCTTTTTAATCTTGACCAAACCGATCAATTTATAAAATTTGGTGTTTTATCTTGTTGAAATTTATAAGTAAATGGAAATCCATCTAAAAAAACACCCTAAAAAGGACAAAAAAAGCCTTCACATATTCGATTAGTCGTATATGCTAATGTTAAGTTTCTTAACAGACCTTCCAAAATAAAAAATGAGGTTTCAATGACCAATTCTTCTCCCCTTGAGTATGACTACTCTGTTGCCAAAGGTTTTATCATCTCCGCTCTTGTCTGGGGTGCAGTGGGTATGACTGTAGGTGTCTGGATCGCTTTAGAGTTAGCATTTCCAGTCCTTAACTTCGATACCCCCTACTTGAGTTTTAACCGACTGCGGCCGCTTCACACTAATGCTGTGATCTTTGGTTTTACCCTGTCTGGTATTTTTGCCAGTTGGTATTATATCTCACAACGAGTGTTGAAAGTTCGCATGGTTTACCCTGGCCTCGCAAAGTTCCATTTAGTATTATACAACTTAATCATTGTCCTTGCTGCAATTACGCTTTTAATGGGGGTAACCTCTTCTAAAGAGTATGCTGAGTTACAGTGGCCTCTTGATATTCTTGTAGTGGTCATGTGGCTTAGTTGGGGTGCCCATATCTTTGCCATGGCAGGGGCTAGGAAAGAAAAAACCCTTTATGTTTCTATTTGGTATTACATGGCCTCCTTTTTAGGGGTGGGCATGCTTTATATCTTTAACAACTTCGCTATCCCTACAAGGCTTTACTCAGGGGTCGGCAGTGTTATGCATTCGGTTTCTGCTTATTCGGGGACAAACGACGCTAATGTGCAGTGGTGGTATGGCCACAATGCTGTGGCCTTTGTTTTTACCGTGCCTATCATCGCCATGGCTTACTACTTCCTCCCAAAGCAAGTAAACCAACCTATTTGGAGCTACAAGCTTTCTCTTTGGAGCTTCTGGGGTTTGATTTTTCTCTACCTTTGGGCTGGCCCACACCATATGTTATACTCAACTATTCCTGATTGGGTGCAAACCTTAGGTATGCTCTTTTCCCTCGTGTTAATCATTCCCAGTTGGGGCTCTATGATTAACTTGATGCTCACAGTGAGTGGAAAGTGGGAACAACTGAAAACAGATCCACTTTTAAAATTTATGGTGATTGGTTCTACTTTCTATGGTTTTTCAACCTTAGAAGGTTCTGTGCAAGCCATTAAGTCCGTGAATGCTCTGGCGCACTTCGGTGATTGGATTATTGGGCATGTTCACAATGGTGCACTGGGCTGGGTAGCCTTTATGATCATGGCTGCAATCATGCACATGGTGCCTCGAATTTGGAATACAGAACTCTATTCCTTGAAGATTGCAAACCAGCAATTTTGGCTGCAAACCATTGGCATTGTCTTTTACTTTTCCAGCATGTGGGTAGCAGGAATAACCCAAGGTATGATGTGGCGAGCTACAGACCAATGGGGCAACCTAGCCTATAGTTTCTTAGATACAGTTAAGGTCTTGTACCCCTACTGGAGTCTTCGGGCATTCGGCGGAACTCTGTTCTTAATAGGTTTCTTTATGTTTGCTTACAATATTATTAAAACCATCCAGTTAGCGCCTAAGGCCAGCTTGGATAGTCAACCTGCAACAGCTTAATAGGTGAAAAAATGTTAAATAAATTTTTCTCATACATCGAACAGCGACCTTTCCACTTTGGCTTGGCTATCTTTTTAGTCATTGTCGTTGGTGGGGTTGTGGAAATCTTTCCCAGCTTCGTGGAAAACTCCCGACCAAACCAAGGTGAAAAGCCCTATACTGCTTTGCAGTTAGCAGGTAGACAGATTTATATTCAAGAATCATGTAACGCCTGTCACTCCCAGTTAATCAGGCCTTTTAAGTCGGAAACCGATCGCTATGGCAAATTCTCCACCAGTGGAGAATATGCTTACGACCGCCCCTTCCTTTGGGGTTCCAAACGTACTGGGCCAGATCTTTTACGTGTGGGCAACTATAGAACGACCGACTGGCACGAAAATCATTTTCGCAACGCTGCCTCTGTTTCCCCTGGAACCAATATGCCTAATTTCCCTTGGCTATTTGAATGGAAGGTGGATACCGACACAGTATATGCAGAAATGTACACCATCAAAGGGGTCTTTAATACTCCCTACGACCAGGAAGGAATGCCCCCACTTGGGAGTCTAGAAGATCTGAAAAAACATATCATGGCTGAAGCTGAGTTGATTGCCGAAGACATGAAAGGGCAAGACGTAAAGGATGCCATTGCAAAAGGGGATATCCCCCAAGTGGTAGCCTTAATTAGTTACTTAAACAGTTTAAAGTGAGGTTGTGATGGAAATGGATTGGAGACAGTGGCTTTATGCCGCATTTGTATTTTCCATGCTGGTGAGCATGTTGGGCTTTGCCGCCTACCTGTGGCTTGATAAAGGCCGAGCCAGCAGAATTGAGCAAGATGGGATGATCCCCTTGCAGGATGAACCCGTTCACCCTCTTCTTAAAACTTCGGAGTAACCCATGTTTGCTGCAAATTTTTCTATTGATAGTGAATCCCAGATCACCTTGATTGCGGCTATCGCAATTGCTGGGGCTGTAGCTTGGCTCTTTTTGTTTATTATGAAAAGAATCAAGAACCATAAAGAATTAGAAGGTGAAATTTTAGACCATAAATGGGATGGGATTGGTGAACGTAACAACCCTGCCCCTAAGGTGATGCATGTGATCATGCTTTCCACCTTTTTGTTTACTGTTTGGTACGCTACCATGGGTTTTCCCTTGGGTTCCTTTTCGCAGATCACCCAGTATAATACTGAGGTGAAAGAATACAAAGAAACCTTTGATCAAAATTGGTCAGAGGCCAGTGAAGATGAACTCAGTGCTTTAGGCGAGAGTATTTTTAATTCCAAGTGTGTCGCTTGCCACGGTTATACTGGTGAAGGCCAAGACGGCAAGGCCGCCAACCTAATTGAGTTTGGATCAGTTAAGCATGTAGTCTATGTGTTAAAAAATGGTTCCCAAGGAATGGGTAAGCTCACTCCTTCTATGCCTGCCTTCTATATGATGTTAGGTGCTACTCCTGAGGAGAAAGAACAGAACGCCGCTGATGTGGCAGCCTATGTTGTCTCTCTTTCAAACCGTACACCAAGCGCTGGAAACCCAGAAGCTGGCAAGACAGTCTTTGATACAAACTGTTCGGCCTGCCATGGTTTTGATGGTAAAGGAAACGGCATCGGTGGTTCTATCCCCAATATGGCTGCAAACCTTACAGAGTACGGTACAGCACCCTATGTTGAAGCCATAATCAGAAATGGTAAAAAAGGTTTGATTGGCGAAATGCCTGGCTTTGAAGCTGAGGGAACTCTTTCTAACTTACAATACCAAGCCTTGTCCCTTTATGTGGCCAAGGGATTGGTAGAATAATCAAGGATACATTATGTTTAAATTGCAAGGTCTTGGTGGGTTTGTGCTCCTCGTTGTTGTTTTGGTTTCGCTCTGGGCTGGTCTTGTTACCACCGCTGTGAACAACCAAGCAGACAACGCCACCAACTATATTGAGAAGTAGGCTTTAAAATGGCTGGGCTAAAGGGCAGCTATGTAGCAAAGCGCTACTGGGTTTTCGCTTTAATCACCTTGGTGATTGGGGCCATTCCCTTTGTGAAGCTTGGGGAATACCACCTGTTGCTCTTAAGCTTTAATCATGGTCGCTTTGAGCTTTTAGGTGCCAATTTTGATGCCCAAGAGCTTTACTTCATTCCCCTTTTAATGATTTTAGGCTTTATCTTCCTCTTTTTTCTAACCAGCTTGGGTGGGAGAATCTGGTGTGGGTGGTTCTGCCCCCAAACCATTTTCCGCAGCCTTTTCCGTGATGGAATTCAGGGCCTTTTGTTGGGCTTGAGTCGTTGGAAGTGGAAAGACCGACCGCCTAAGTCTGAATCCTTTAGCCAAAAGATTAGATTAGGCCTTTCCTACCTTATTTTACTGGTTTTAGCGGCGGTAGCCTCTGCCAATATGCTTTGGTATTTTGTCACTCCTGCTGAATTTTTTGCAGCTTTTACTGCCCCCCTAGACCATCAAATTTTACTTGGGCTTTGGGCCGGTAGCAGTCTTTTTCTCTGGCTGGATATCGGCTTTTGGGGGGAATCCTTTTGCGCTGTCGCTTGCCCCTACGCTAGGATTCAATCGGTTTTATTTGATGAAGATACCTTACTGGTTCTCTACGATGAAAAGAGAGGGAATAATAGTGATGGCTCCATGGGCAACAGAAACCTTGCCAAAGAGAAGGATGACTCTGGTGATTGTATTGGTTGCGACCTTTGTGTAAAGGTTTGCCCAGCAGGCATTGATATCCGTGAAGGTTTGCAGCTACCCTGTATTGAGTGTTTAGAGTGTGTTGATGCCTGTGCTCCTATTATGGCCAAAAAGGGCAAGGAAAACTTAATCCACTGGGCAAGTAACAAATCCTTAAAGGGTGAAAAACTTCATCTTTTCAGGCCTAGAACCATTTTCTATTTTGTGGTTATGGCGGCCTTTGTGGCCGTTCTGTTAGGCTTAAGCGGTAAGCAGGTGGAGGTTTTAGCAAACTTAAATAGAGCGACAGGGCTTTATGCTATTAAGCCAGAACGGGTTGAAAATCACTATATCCTGCTCTTAACCAATAAGACTTCAGAGACGAAAAGAGTAACCATTTTGGTAAAAAGTGAAGGCAATATCACATTAATCCGCCCAAAAAAGGCGGTGTTTTTAAAGCCTAAAGGCCGAGTGAAAAAGGTCTTGGTACTGGCTACAAAAGACAACCTAAACCCCAATGGGGAAAAGGATAAATCCTTGCCTATTCGGCTCCTATTGCAAAGCGAAGCGGGAGTAGAATTGAATCAAATGATGAGTATATTTATTTATCCCTCGACACAGGAACTAAAGGAAAAACGATGAAACAATGGAATTATTGGCCCTATATCACAGCGAGCTTTCTCGCCGTCGCCTTTATGATGACAGGCATGACGATATTTATTGCCGTAACAAAAGTACCTGTTGAATTAGATGGCCGTTTTCAAATGAGCTACCAAGATTTTAATGAGAGCTATCTTGATTTTCAAAATCAGAGAGATGCCTTTGATCAGGCAGGCTATAAGATCAAAATGGAACTGCCAAAGTCGCTTGCAGCAGGCCAGTTTAATTTGTTGGTTACAGGCCCATCCAAGGTAGAAACTGCCAGCTTAGTTATCAGTCGGCCAGCTACAAACTTAGACCAACTTGGACCATTTAAATTACTTGGAGACGGGTCTAGTTTTGCCCATGAAATAACCTTACCCTTGACTGGCTGTTGGGTATTTGATGTTAAAATGAAAGTAAATGACTGGATGATTTTTGAGCGTTCTTCCTTATTTTTCAACGATGCTGGTGAGCTTATAAAAAACCGTACCTGTGGTAGAAAATGAACCAAGCCTTAACTAGCAAATTAGTTTGTGACCATTGCCTATTGCCCATGATCCAAGAGGAGGCCATCATCCATGATGCTGCTGCCTTCTGTTGTCACGGTTGCAAAGGCGCTTGGGACATGATCCATGCTGCTGGTTTGGCTTCTTACTATGAAAAACGAGAGCCCACCCCAGGCCTTGCTGTCAGCTTGCCTGATTTACTTCCAGAAAGTGCAAATTTTACTGCTACTGAATTCCAAGAGACACAATCTACCCAGCTACTAATTACAGGCATCCACTGCGCTGCTTGCGTCTGGTTGAATGAAGCCTATTTGCTTAAATTGGATGGGGTGATTTCTGCAAAGGTGAACTATAGTAACCATCGAGCAACCATTGAGTGGGAGCCCGCAAAGACAGACCTTGCAACCATCATTCATGCCCTTGCTAGTTTAGGGTATAGGGCTATGTATTACGATCCTCAGCAAAGCGAAAAGATGTTAGCCTCTCAAAGGTTGCTGGATTACCGCCGTTTTATCTTAGGCCTTTTTGCCATGATGAATATTATGTGGCTGGCTATTGCCGAATGGGCAGGATATTTTAGTGGCATGGAGCAAAATGTGAAAGATCTGCTTCACCTGGCCCAATTTACCTTGGCTACCCCTGTTGTTTTTTACTCGGGTAAGCCCTTTTTTACAGGCGCCATTGCAGGGCTTAAAAACGGAATTTTAGGGCTGGATTTTCAAATCGCCTTTTCCACCTTTTTAATCTGGGGCTATAGTAGCTATGCTTCTGTAACCCAAACGGGCAGACCCTATTTTGAGTCGGCAGTGATGCTGATCACTTTTGTACTTGGCGGGAAATTCATAGAGCGTATTTCCCTAAAAAACATCTATGAATTTTCCAGCCATCTTGGGAACCATCTCAAGGGCTTTGCCACTAGAATTGAAAAAAATCAAAGATCGCAGATTGCAGCCGTTTCCATTGAAATTGGCTGGGTTTTGGAAGCTAAGGCAGGGGAGCGGATTTTAGCCGATGGCATCATTGCCCAAGGTGCAAGCGACTTTGATGAAAGCTTTTTAACAGGGGAGTCAAAAGCCCAGTTTAAAAATCAAGGAGGCGAAGTTTTGGCTTCCAGCCTAAATTTGAGTGGATTAGTGCAATATAGGGTAACGAAAAAACCAGATGAATCTGTGGCCGCAAAGATCGCAGACCTTGTTGACCTAGCCACCAACTCCAAACCACCGATGCAGCAAAGAGCAGACAAAATTGCTCGTGTTTTTGTACCCCTAGTTTTAGTACTAGCCACCTTAAATGGCTGGATTTGGGGGTGGCATGAAGGCAACTTTGAGGCTGGATTGATCCAGTTTATTGCCCTGTTAGTCATTGCCTGCCCCTGTGCTTTAAGCTTAGCTACGCCCATTGCCTATTTGATTGGCATCAAGGAAGCCGCAAAAAAGGGCATTTTGTTTCGCAAAGCTTCCGTTATTGAAGACTTGAGCCAAGCTGAAGAATTATATTTAGATAAAACAGGCACCTTAACCGAGGGCAAGCCCAAGGTGATCCAAACATGGGGCGAAAGCCATGGTCCCTTACTCTTTGAAATGGTTTCAGGTTCACATCATCCCTTATCCAGAGCCATTGTAGATTTTTTACCTAAATCCACAGAGTTGCAGGGCTTAGGCCTAGAGGAAATAGCAGGCAGAGGGCTAAGGGCCGAACACAAAGGCCAAAATTACTTCCTTGGAAGTTTGGATTGGTTGAAAGAAGTTTGTGAGCTACCAGATGAGGCCCGTGTGTTCGCAAACCAACAGTTGGAACTAGGTCGCAGTTTAGTCGCTTACGGCAAATCAGAAGTAAAGGTTATCTTTAGCTTGGAAGACCAAATCAAACCTGATCTTAATCTGACTTTGCAAAAACTAAAGGAACAGGGACTTAATTTATCCCTCTTGAGTGGTGATGCTAAGGCCCCCAGTGAAGCAGTAGCGGGCAAGGTTGGGATTAAAAATGTAATTGCTCCCTCCAGTCCTGAGGCAAAATTAGAGGTGATCTGTGAGGCTCAAAAGCGGGGCCCCGTGATCATGGTCGGTGATGGCATTAATGATAGCCCTGCCTTGGTCCAAGCCGACGTAGGGATCTCTATAGGCTGCGGCACCCAGACAGCCATTGCAGCCAGTGACTTGGTGCTTTTAGGTGACGATTTAAAAGGTCTTTTCCAAGCAAGGGTTATAGCTTCTAAAGTAGGTAGGCTAGTAAAACAAAACTTAGGGATTTCTTTAGGCTATAATATCCTCGCCCTTTCCTTGGCCTTTTTAGGCCTAGTTAACCCTCCCTTAGCCGCTGCAGCCATGTCACTTTCCAGCCTTTTGGTGGTGGGGAATGCATGGTTTTTCGGTGGAACTCAATTCAGGTAAACTATGGATATGCTACCGATCATGATTTTTGTGTCCATCTTCTTAGGTGGTTTGGGGTTGGCAGGTGTCCTTTGGGGATTGAAAAATGAACAGTTTGATGACCCTGAAGGCAGCCGTTACCGCATACTGTTTGATGATGAAGAGGAAGACCGCTACCAAGAAAACCTAAAATCTAAAAAAAGAGAGATCTGATGGAAGGCCTGATCATATCCCTGCCATTTTTTGCAGGTTTACTCGGTGGTTTGCATTGTTTAGGTATGTGTGGGCCAATTGTTTGTGCTTTTGGGGCAAGCTGTGGGCCTGATCGAAAGAAGGAATTTCACCTAGGCTACCAATCTGGTCGGTTGAGTTCCTACCTTGTCTTAGGGGCAGGGTTTGGCTATTTAGGAAGCCTTTTAGAAGAATCTCTACTGCTGGTTCGGTTGCAATCGGGCGCAGCTCTTTTTGGAGGGGCAGTGATGATTCTTTTTGCTTTAAGCCAAATCACAGGATTAGGGGTTGGTTTTGGCGGTTTTCAAGGGGCTATAGGCCAAAAACTAGGAAGCTTAGCTGCAAAAATCCAAAGATTAGGTAAGGGAAGTTGGTTTGTATTGGGTTCCATGACAGGCCTTCTGCCATGCGGCTTACTCTTTAGTTTGGAAGCCTTAGCCATGTCTACTGGCGACTGGTTTGGCGGTGTGGTGATCATGGGCCTTTTTTGGCTAGGCAGCCTCCCCTATCTATTGCTAGCAGGGGAATTAGCCAACAGGTTTAGTGCGAAATTACGTGGAAAAGGGCAGCAAATTTTGGCTGTGTTAATGCTCTTAAGTGGAATAGCTATTATTTACCACCGCTGGAGTATGCTTGAGTGGAGAGCAGCCTGCATCGAAAACGACCTTCTAGACCCCACAAGCAGTCTCCATTGGTTTCCCTTTGAGCTGTTTAATTGACTCTACCTTCTTCAAAAAACTAGGGTTCCAATGTTAAATTACCAACTCAAGCCGAATGGGCGTGTATTTGTAACTTGGTTGCCTCGAGCTGGTATCAAATACTGGCTCTAAGAGTTGATTGACAGGGGCAAAATGCATGGGGATAAAGACCTCACCATATTTAACTTGGTTGGTTATCAAGGCCTTTGCTTTTACCACGGCTCTTTGACTGGTTACCATGACTCGATTCCCCTCTTGGATTCGCAACTCCCTCGCCTGCTCGGGGTTAATCTCTAGATAAATTTCCTTAGGGGAAATCTTTTTTAGAATTGGCGAACGGTCTGTTCTGGTTCCTGTGTGCCACTGGGCGGAGCTACCCCTGCCAGTTAAAAGCACCAAGGGGAATTCTTTGTTTGTTACCTGTGGTGGAGCTGCCACCGCACCAAATAAAAACTTGGCTTTTTGGTCAGGGTGGAAGAACTTCCCATCGGCAAAAAGTCGGGTTTTACTGGGTCTTCTTAGGGGCCTTGGCCATTGCACCCCCCCTTGTTCTTCAATTTCTGTGTAGCCCCTAATGCCTGAAAAATTACAGGGTTGCCCCTTACTGATTTCTTGTAATGTGGCAAAAGCAACGGCTGGAGTAGCAAAGGCAGACTCTACCCAATCCAACCCAAATTTATTGGCTAGTTTTAAAAAAATATCAAAGTCTGTTTTTGCTTCACCTTTGATCGCTGAAACAGGGTTAACTTTGGAAAGCCTTCTTTCTGAATTGATCATAACCCCTTCCTTTTCTCCCCAGCCAGCAGCAGGTAAAAATAGATCTGCCTCTAAGGCTGTGGCTGTGTCACAAAAGATATCTTGTACCACCAGAAAGTCTAACTTTTCTCTCATTTTTTTGAGTTTTTCAGGCTCAATCCAAGAGTGAAATGGATTGGTAGCAATAACCCATAAAAATTTGATTTTTCCCTCTTCAATTTGCTCTAAAATCTGGTCATAGGCTAGCGAAGGCTGATCAGGAATTTTAGATTCATCCAGCTTTAAAATGGAGGCGATTTTTTTTCTGTCTCTTGGGCTAGCAAAGTCGTGGCCTCCAAGCAGATTTGTAGTGTTGCTAAAAAGTCTGGAACCCATAGCGTTACATTGGCCTGTGATGGAGTTGGCACCTGTGCCAACTCTGCCAATGTTACCTGTCATCAAGGCTAGATTGATAATCGCTTGTGCCGTTAAAACAGCTTGGTGACCTTGGTTAACCCCCATGGTCCACCAGAAAGAAACTCGTTTTCCCTGGGCTATCGTGCTTGCTAGCTCTTGGATCTGGCTAAAGGTTAACCCTGTTTCTTCGGTAAGATTTAACAAATTAACGTTACTTAAAAAGTTCTTAAATGACTGAAATTCAACGGTATGGGTATCAATAAAACTCGGATCAATTGCATTTTTATCAATGAGTATTTTTGCCAATCCATAGAGTAGGCTCAAATCTGATTTGGCCTTTAAGGGGTAATGGCTTGTTGCCCCTTGGGCCGTTTTGGTATTTCTTGGGTCGATTACCAAAATTTTAGGGTCATGGGGATTTTGGACCACATGCTTCCACAATATGGGGTGGTTGATACAGGGGTTTGCCCCAATAAAAACCAAGACGTCAGACTCTTTTAAGTCTTCATAGCTAAAGGGGGGTGCATCAAAACCAAAGGACTGTTTGTAAGCGACAGCGCTGGTTGCCATGCACTGTCTTGTATTGCCGTCGCCTTCTTTTATCCCCAAACCGAACTTGGCAAGGCTACCGAGCAGAGCCATTTCTTCTGTGGTGATCTGGCCTGTAGATAAAAAGGCCGCCTCAGCGTTCCCCTTGGAATCTGTAACCGAGGTGAGTTTTTCTTTAAATAGGTTCAAGGCGGCATCCCAGCTAGATTGAGTAAACTCACCTGTTTCCCCTTTGATCAATGGGGTGGTTGCTCTGTCCTCTGCCAAAACAGGCGCCAAGGCTTGCCAACCCTTGGGGCATGCTTTTCCTAAGTTTACAGGGTGGCTTTTTTCTGGGCTGAGATTGATCGCCACGCCCTCTTTTTTATGTACCTGCAAGTTGCAACCTGTGGAGCAATAGCCACAAACTAGGGATTGGGTTTTGTCCGGTTGGTGTGGCACTAGGCCCAAACCTTCTGGCCCAGTGGCTTTTTTGATGCTGTCCGTTAGTGGACCTTCTGTTTGTGTGACTAAGCTCTGTATTTTAGTTAAGAAGTTCATAATTACCCTGCCTCGCCTTGGGGCATCTGTGGGCCCAGTCCAACTTTAAAAAATAAATGCCGCTCAATTAAGCTTCCGCAAAGAAGTCCGTAAAAAATAAAGGTTCCCAAGGTTTTTACATCGCCGACCTGTAAAACCCAAAGGGGGATAAATAGACCAAAAACCAAGATAGAATATTGCTGCAATAGCCATTCACCCCTTAACTTTGTGGTTAAAAGTTTATGGCTTTTGCCCAATAGACCTGTTGTCTTTTGGAATTGAGTTAACTCATAGCCTACCCAAAGGAGGCTCACGGCCATAATTATCAGTAAAAGCTGGTGCGCCTCGCTTGCACGGGCAAAAGATAAAGCAAAGGAGGCCGATAAAATCAAACCTGTTAAGGGAAAACCAATCAAAGCCCTCGCCCCTTTCCAGTAGGGTCTGGGGGCTGTTTCATAAAGTTTGGCAGAGGAATAAACCCCAAGGGCCCCAAAGATGGAGGCTAGAATCTTTAAAGGCAAGCTCAAGGCAAGACTAAAGGGAGGAGATAGCCCCAAGCCTGAAACTTGCCCAATAGCAAGAACTAACAAAAGTAGAGGTAGATAAACCCCAAGTAGTATTGCTTCACGGCTTAACCACGAAGTCTTAAGGCCTAAAAAAGCACGGTAGCTTTTAAGGGGGTGACCAAGGTGGAAGATGCTGGAGCCTAAACCAACCAGTAAAGTAACAGCCGCTAGGGCCTCAAGAAATTTAGCCTCCTCTAGAAAGAAGGAAAGGCCCAATAGGCCTAAAGAAAACTGGCTAAAAACTAAAAGCAAAACCAAAGGCAAATGGCCCTTGTCTGGTTTTCTTGTGGTCTCTAGACTTTTGTCATTTTGAGTAATATCCCCATTCACATAGTCTGTAGTGGGAAAGGTGAATTTTCGGTCTACCTCTATATTTAAGCTACTATGCATCCCCCCTGTAATTTCGTCCCTTGGTTTTACCACGATTTTAATGGCATCATTGGGGCAGCCCTGTTGGCAGGCCGTTTCTTCGCCAACTTCCAAGCGGTCGCTGCACATGTCGCATTTGCGCACTATTTTAAGTTCTGGAATCCATTTTGGTGCATCATAGGGGCAACGTAATATACAATATTGGCAGCCAATACATTGGTCGTCTAAGTGTTTAACAATTCCTGTATTTTCGTCTTTAATGTAGGCACCAGTGGGGCAACCTGACATGCAAGCTGGGTCTAAACAATGGTGGCAAGAGGTGGTGATGGTTTGGCTGATTGAGCCAGTGGTAGATTCCACAACGCCTACGGTTCTCCAAGATTCTTCAGGTTGTAAACCATTCAAATTTTGGCAGGCTGTTACGCAGCCCTTACAACCAGTGCAGGCCTTTAAGTCGATTTCAAAGGCGTACTGCTCCCCATGGTTTGGGGTTTTTAAGGTAGAATTCATTGTTTTACTGGTCAAGTAAACTAGGCTTTATGGTTTATCCAAAAACTACTTTAAAGCTACCTACTTTCTTAACCTTCTTTCAAAGTGTGGTCTTCTGATAGGTGATTTTTTCTCCTGTGCATTACTCCAATTAAAAAATCTTTCCTAAAAGCTTAAGGTTTATTTTTCAACTTCTGTGCCTTTTGGGTAATGCTAGTAAAATCAATAAGTTAAAAAATAAACTGACAATTCATTATTTACAAAAGCTGACACTCTCTAGGCGGTATTGTCAGTTTTGTCAGAAATAAGGTTAATAGTTACAATGTAGTAGTGCAAATAAAGTTTAAATTCCCCCTTGACGATCTAAATCTAAACCAATATCTTAAAGTCATCTTTCCGATTCTCCCGCATTACTCCTGATAACTAAAGATACAAGTTCGTATCTCGTCAGGAGATTTACATTGAAGACCACCACAAAACTTCTCATCCTCGGTAACGGGATGGTGAGTGCCAAGTTTCTAGAGACTCTTTCCCAGAGTGAAAACAAAGACTTATTTGAAGTAGAAATACTTAGCAGTGAGGCAGCCCCTGCTTACGACAGGGTTCATCTTTCAGGCCTTTTTGCAGGGCAAACAGAAGAAGATCTAACTCTCTTCCCTGCATCTTGGTATAAAGAAAATAACTTCAAATTATACCTTGGCGAAAGTGCCACTGAGCTAGATAGCAAAAATAAAACGGTCCTAGCCTCCTCTGGCAAAAGCTATTCTTACGATAAACTTATTTTTGCAACGGGTTCCGCTCCATTTGTACCTCCAATCGAGGGGATGACAAGGGAAGGAGTATTCACCTACAGGGACTTTAGCGATGTGGCTAAAATCAAAGCTTACGGGAAGGATAAAAAAACAGCCGCTGTAATTGGAGGTGGTTTGCTTGGGTTAGAGGCTGCAAAAGCCTTAAAGGACTTAGGGCTAGAAACTACAGTTATTGAAATGGCATCTAGGTTGATGCCACGTCAGTTAGATGAAGATGCAGCAAAGCTACTCAAAAAAGAAATTGAAGCTTTAGGCATCACAGTTCGCCTATCTTCGCAAACAGAACAGCTGGCCCATTCCAGTGCCATAAAGTCTTTTATCTTTAAAGATGGTGGCTACCTAGATACCGACATGGTTGTAATTTCCGCAGGCATTAAGGCCAATGATGAAGTTGCCAAAGCCGCAGGCCTCAAGCTCGGTGACCGTGGTGGTTTAGATGTGAATGAAAAAATGCAATGCAGCGACGCTGATATTTATGCTATCGGTGAAGTGGCTAACTTTGAAGGGATTATTCAGGGTTTAGTTGCCCCAAGTTACGAGATGGCGAGAGTTGCTTTTGCTACTATCACAGGGGATGAAAAAACCTACAGCCATCCTTACTTGGCCACCAAGCTTAAACTTTTAGGCGTTGAAGTTGCCTCTTTTGGTGACGCACTGGCCGAAACGACAGGCGCACAGGTTGTGAGCCTAGCCAATGACAGCGCCAGAACCTATAAAAAATTGGTTTTAGACCCAACAGGCTCCTATTTAATTGGTGGAATTTTTGTGGGCGACACAAGTCAATATTTTAGGCTGATGCAAATGGCCCAATCTCAGGCTACTCTGCCTGAAGATGCCGCCAGCCTATTGGTTGCTGAAGGCGTAAGCGCAGCGAGTTTGCCTTTAGCCTTTATTCCCAACAGTGCGGTCGTTTGTAACTGTGAAAATATCACCAAGGGTTCTTTGATTGAGGCCATCCAAAAGGAGGGCATCACGGAGTTGAGTGAACTGAAAGCCAAAACCAAATGCGGCACAGGCTGCGGCGGTTGCCAACCTATGATGGTGGATATTCTAGCTGAACAGCTAGAGGCCCAAGGAATTGAACGCAATACCGATCTTTGTGAACACTTTGCCTATTCTAGAACTGAGATTTTTACTCTAGCGAAAAAGCACAAAATCACCAGCTACGCAAAGCTCCTCAAACAATTTGGGTCAGGCAAGGGCTGCGAAGTTTGCAAGCCTGTCATCGCCAACTTACTGGCTTCTGCTTGGAACTTACCTGTTTTGGAACAACAGGAAGTGCAAGATACCAACGATGCCTTTCTCGCCAACATCCAAAAAAATGGCACCTACTCGGTAATTCCCAGAATGCCAGGTGGCGAAGTTACACCTAAGGCCTTTATCGAGCTGGGTAAGGTGGCTGAAGAATTTGGTCTCTATGTTAAACTCACTGGCGGTGAACGGGTTGCCATGTTTGGCGCTCGGTTGGATGAACTCCCTAAAATTTGGGCCAAACTTGTGGCTGCGGGATTTGAGTCGGGCCATGCCTATGGGAAATCGTTACGAACCGTAAAATCCTGCGTTGGCTCCACTTGGTGCCCACTGGGGGTTGGCGACAGTTTGGATATGGCGGTGGCTTTAGAAAATAGATACAAGGGCCTTCGTGGGCCACATAAAATCAAAGGGGCAGCCTCAGGTTGCATGAGAGAGTGCGCCGAAGCCCAATCTAAAGATTTTGGAGTTATCGCCACGGAAAAGGGCTGGAATTTATTTGTCTCAGGTAACGGCGGAATCATCCCACAGCACGGTCAACTCTTAGCCACCGATGCAACCAAAGAAGAGGTGATCTCTTATGTGGATCGTTTTTTAATCTACTACTTTAGAACCGCAGATAAACTAACTCGAACCTCTACTTGGATCAACCAACTGGAAGGGGGCATTGAGCACCTGAAAGATGTCATTGTAAAGGACACATTAGGGATTGCAGAAGAGTTAGAAAAAGATATGCAACTGCTTGTGGATAACTACCACTGCGAGTGGAAATTAGCTCTTGAATCCCCTGAAAAATTAGCAACCTTCAAGACTTTTTTAAACAGTGAAGAGCTTGATGACAACGTAAATTTTGAAGCTACGAGAGGCCAAAAAAGGCCAGTGCTAGCAGAATCAACATAACCTAAACCTTAAGGAAACAAATGACACAATGGCAAAATGCAGGCTCTACAGAGCAGCTCTCCCCAGGCCAAAGGGGATGTTTAAAATTTGGCGATGCGCAAATCGCACTCTTTCACTTTGAGGAAGGCAACTGGTACGCCGTCCAAAATAAATGCCCCCACAAAAAGCAAAATGTAATTTCACGTGGGATTTTAGGTGACAAGGGCGGAGAGCCCAAAGTCGCCTGCGCCTTACATAAAAACCAATTTTCTTTAAATGACGGAAAATGCTTGAGCGGGGATTTAGAATCCTTGCAGGTTTATCCTGTTAAAATCGAAGGTAAAGACCTGTTTATCGGCCTTCCATAATGAGAAAGACCTAGTTAATAGGTCTTTCCTATTTCTTGGTTTATCGGCCTTCCATAATGAGAAAGACCTAGTTAATAGGTCTTTCCTATTTCTTGGTTTATCGGCCTCCCATAATGAGAAAGACCTAGTTAATAGGTCTTTCCTATTTCTTGGTTTATCGGCCTCCCATAATGAGAAAGACCTAGTTAATAGGTCTTTCCTATTTCTTGGTTTATCGGCCTCCCATAATGAGAAAGACCTAGTTAATAGGTCTTTCCTATTTCTTGGTTTATCGGCCTCCCATAATGAGAAAGACCTA
>CBFCZY010000017.1:0-67931 GCA_965602905.1 uncultured bacterium
CATTGATTGTTTTGCTTGATTTGTATTCTTTTAAACGGTCGGTTATTTTGTATTTTCTTGGTGGATTAGCCCCAAACCTGCTTCTCAATCGCCACTATGGAGACCTGCTATTTCGTACCGGCGGTACGTTACCCCTGATTTTTCTGTCAGGTTTTGGCCTGCAAATGCTGCTATCAAAACTACGGAGCAGATCGTTTTTTATCCTGCTCAGTATCTACGTACCTTTATTGATGCTGATTACATGGCCTCAGAATGTTTGGGGACGAGGGGACATCCAATTTTGGATTGTCCTTTTGGTCGCTGAGTTCGCCCTGATTGCGGTATATTTAAATAAAAGCACCGTCTCAAAAAGTACCGTTTGGGTTGTCATTCTGCTGTTGGTTTTAGTCGACTTGACATCCACTAGCTACCAATTCATGAAACACCTCAGCAAAAATAACCCCGTCTCGATGGAATATTTTCTCAACGCCGATTCCGGGTTCAGAAATGGACTCGTTGCTCACAAATCGATTATAGCAGTTCGTGGTACTGAATATAGTAAGATGCCCTTAGCGACTTTCTATTCTGATGCCGTTTTGGTCCCTAATGGCGAAATCAGATATCTTGATAACATGAAAGGAAACAAGCCAAAGATTCCTATTATAAACAAAAAAATGGTTGTGTCTAACAATCAGTTGTTTATCAAAAAACCGCTTTCAGTAGCAATAGGCGACAATAATCTGTCTGCCAATTTTGTGGCCCCAAGCTCTGGTTATGTGGTATTTAGAACCCCTGACGTGAGGTGGGAAACGAGTGTGAACTCCCTTTCAACAACCACCTTCAAAACAACCTTAGGCTTTGCCATTATTCCTGTAGAAAAGGGGCAAAATTCTGTGCTTATAAGCTATCATGCAGGCGGAATTAGTAAAGTTCTAGTCATAGGGTACCTCATAGTCGCAGGGATATTGATCGGAATGATTATTCAGTTTGGTCAAGCTACGGGCAACAGAAGGTTGCCCGAAAGCTAAAGCCAATCATGGACAGGTAGAGTCGGGCAATGGCTAGGCACTTTTGAGAAAATGTACTTTTAAGTGTAGTCGGCTTCTGAAAACGGGGCCAAAGCCCTTGCTAAGTACTGAAATATATCAATTATATATCACAATATCTGTGGCCTATTGTGTGAAATTCAATCTTGTGACAGAATTGTCCGGAAAACCTTGTAGCCTACCGGTGGCCAATTTCAGATTCGAAATGATGCTCTTGTTAGCCACTATCTATACAGATCTGTGGCGTTACCAGTAGTCGATACCCTTGGAAATTAAGCATGAACCTATTGAATAACTCCTCCCCTGATTCCTTGCTGCATCAAATTATTGCTCCAGTTCGGCTGTCAAAATACTTCTATCTATTTTTGTTGTTCTGTATGTCTTTACAGGCTCGATGGATATCGAGATATACAGCTGAACATGTCCTTGATGTAACCGAGCTTATCGCCA
This sequence comes from uncultured bacterium, assembly GCA_965602905.1. Lineage (GTDB taxonomy): Bacteria > SAR324 > SAR324 > XYD2-FULL-50-16 > XYD2-FULL-50-16 > JASJGK01. The sequence goes on from CBFCZY010000017.1 coordinate 1,476, forward strand.
GGGTCGTAGGAACTCTTTTGTTAGGTACTATTGTATGGTTTGCACTAGCTAAATTGTACGTTCTGTTAAAGGTTCTGGTAAACCGCCTGTCTCGATTAGCGGAAAGTATACCTAAACAAAATAACTATTTGCCGGTGTTTTTGCTGGGGTGCGTTGGGCTTCAGATTCGGTGGATTCTGCGTTTGGGGCAGAGTAACCAGATCTCAAATTTAGAGGCTTTTTCCCGTATTATTGCTACTGCGATCATAGCGACAGTTCTTTGGAACTTCATTATCCGCATCAAAAATTTGGCACCACAAGGAGTTTTCAATTATATTTCATCAACATTTAGCTTCCTGCAAGTAACCCTAGCTCGTAATGACCAATTCAAGCATTTTTTAGTTTTCACCGGTGCTGCGCTGTTAATTTATGAACTATACTACTTCCCAAGTGTCAGCGCTCAAATAATTACTCACGACACAGCCAATTTTTTCCCTAACTTCAGAGAAAGCTGGCAGCATCTATACCAACACGGCACCTTTCAATTGTTTAGTCCCCCGACAGCTTCGAGTCAGGAGTTTGAAATATCCTATTTCTACTACTTTTTTGGTGATACAAATGGAAAATCCCCCTTAGCTATGCTCATGGCTGGCTGGTACTATTTGGGGCATATCCTTAAGTTTGAAGAAGTGGATTTTATACATGGGTATATCGTTTACTTTAGTTTTTTATTCCCACTTGCACTTTTTGTATGTGGCTATTATCTGGCCTGTGCACTTTTCAAACAATGGGAAGTCCGAATTTTTTTAGGGTTATGTTTACTATTCTCACCCCCTATTAAAATTAATTTCACAGATATAGGAACCTCTGAGCCTGCTATTTGGATGATGGCTTTGTTGGCAGCGGTCATCAATTGGGTGGAAAAACCTTCTTGGAAGACCCTATTGCTCGTCGGTAGTTTTGGGTATATTGTGATTGTCTCCTTTGGCCAAGCCTATTTGTTTGTCGTTTTTCTAACACCCATTTTTGCGGTTATATTTTTGCTGCTCTTTCCTTCCTATAGGAAAAAGTTTTATAGCGCTATCCAGACTCTTGATAGTTTACAGTGGGTTTTTATGCTGCTTGTTTTGCTACTTTCCATCCAGCCGAACCTAATTTTACTGATGGACAAGGTAAATCATATCACTCCCCGTATACCTGAGAAAGGCATTGAGCTGTCCGATCATTTTAATTTCCTCAATAGCAACTTGCTGTACACCGATGGGAATCCATTTTACATCCTGTTGTCTTCCTTTCCAGGAACACATGGTTTAGCTTATATAGGCCTTTTAGGTGCGCCATTATTGATCTTTGCGTTACTTGACCCAAAGAAAGGCCAAAGGACTCTGTTTATCATCCTATCATTGATTGTTTTGCTTGATTTGTATTCTTTTAAACGGTCGGTTATTTTGTATTTACTCAGCGGACTCGCCCCAGAGATGCTTCTCAACCGGCACTATGGAGACTTGCTGTTTAGTACTGGGGGTATATTACCTCTGATTTTTTTGTCAGGTTTTGGCCTGCAAATGCTGCTATCAAAAACATGGAACAGAACGTTTTTCATCCTAATGGGCGCCTATCTTGGTGCAATGCTGCTGATCACATGGCCTGTGAATGTTTGGGGCCGAGGAGAAGTCTCATTTGGGTTTCTGCTGTTCGCCGCAGAGTTAGCCCTGTTTGCGGTATATTTAAATAAAGGCAACGTCCCCAAAAAAACCCTTTGGACTGTCTTACTGCTGTTGGTTTTAGTGGACCTGACATCAACTAGCTATAATTTTATGAAGCAAATCAGCCATAAAAAACTTGAGCCCAGGGAAAAATTGCTGGTCATCGATTCCGGGTATCGAAATCGGCTGGTTGTCCACAAATCGGTTCTGGCACTTCGCGGTACTGAGTATAGTAAGATGCCCTTAGCGACTTTCTATTCTGATGCAGTTTTGGTCCCTAATGGCGAAATCAGATATCTTGATAACATGAAAGGAAACAAGCCAAAGATTCCTATTATAAACAAAAAAATGGTTGTGTCTAACAATCAGTTGTTTATCAAAAAACCGCTTTCAGTAGCAATAGGCGACAATAATCTGTCTGCCAATTTTGTGGCCCCAAGCTCTGGTTATGTGGTATTTAGAACCCCTGACGTGAGGTGGGAAACGAGTGTGAACTCCCTTTCAACAACCACCTTCAAAACAACCTTAGGCTTTGCCATTATTCCTGTAGAAAAGGGGCAAAATTCTGTGCTTATAAGCTATCATGCAGGCGGAATTAGTAAAGTTCTAGTCATAGGGTACCTCATAGTCGCAGGGATATTGATCGGAATGATTATTCAGTTTGGTCAAGCTAGGGGCAACAGAAAGTTGCCCGAAAGCTAAAGTCGATCGGAGGCAAGGCCTGTGAGTTTTCGGAGATAATCAGGTCACCGAGGCTGAGCCCCAAACAAAAAAGAGCGCTGCTGGAAGTAAAAACTGTTTTCAGAAGTTTTATCCCCTTGAAGTTCAATTGGCCTGACCCCGCAAGGTAGTAATTCTTTAATTTTACGCCGTTTTTCAAAGTTTAGCTCACCTAAAAACTCATTTCTTATCCAAGAAATTGATATTATACTCACTTTTAACTTTAGACTCATTTTTCACTCACTCACAATTCCCACTTAGCAACATAATTTCACCTGCCTCATTTTTTTAGCTATAGACCATTTCGAAGTTTAGCTACAATTTTTTCCTTTTTCACAGTAGATCCTGTCTATGAATAGTCTGCTATCTTTTGAAATAAAAATGGGCAAAACTAATTTTATCGTCCCTTGTAACCATTTCTTAAAAAATCAACTTTCATCAATTAAAAAATGCAGAAAAACAAGAAGTTAAATTTAAAATATATCGCTAAACAACTAATCTGGGAGTTGACTCAATTTATTGGGATTCGCTTTCTTTATTATAAAATTTTTCCTCACAAAGAAGAGAAAAATCCTGATTTTAAAAAGCCGTCAGCATTTATTTTCTGGTTGGTGAGTATTTACGTAGCTATTTTTGGTTTAGCGTCTCAACGCTATGAGATTCAATTTAGCGATTAGACAGCCGAATATCCTTGATCTCTGCAGGAGGCAAACCTCAACATTTTAAAACTCTTGGAGATATTCAAAAAGAACAAATTGCTATTAAACCAGAACTAGTAAATTATTCAAATTACCGAGATCTTTTTGTTCTTTCTTCTATAAAATCTTTATTCCTTGATGAAAGAAACAAAGAAATCGTTAAACGAGTCATAGGAATACTAGAACTTCACAAAAAGAATTTAAACAATATTGAATTGAACTCAATGCTTTTAATGGAGGGAAACTTTAAAGAAGCAAATTTCCAAAACTCCAATTTACAAGAAACTTGGTTTTATGGTGCAAATCTAGTGAGAGCAAATTTTAAGAATTCAGACTTAAGGGGTGTTTCGTTCGAAAGAGCGGTGCTACATGGAGCAATCTTTCAAGGCGCAAATATGGAGCCAATTAAATTTATGGGAATATCATATTATACTACTTGGTATAACGGTAAGGTGTGTGAAAAAGGGTCTATTGGTTTTTGCGTTCAAAATGGACACTTACTATATCCTCCAAAGATTAATCCGAAACTACAAAATCAGTTGGAGACAGGCTTCTCATTCTTTGAAGATGGAAACTGGAAATTCCGGCGCGCAGGTAGGGTCAAGCCTTAACAAGAATAGATTTTGCAGTGGGCTCCGCCCACTAAAAATTACGGGGGTTTGGGGGGCATGGCGAAACCGGCCCCCCAAATATGTCACTCCCACTCAATCGTGCCCGGAGGTTTACTGGTAATATCGTAAACCACTCGGTTGACCTTTTTCACTTCGTTGATGATGCGGTTAGACATCTTCGCTAGAATATCATAGGGGATACGGGTCCAATCGGCAGTCATTGCGTCGGTAGAATTTACGCTTCTAATGGCTAAAGTCCACTCGTAAGTTCGCTGGTCACCTTGCACTCCTACGGTCTTCACAGGTAAAAGCACAGCGAAGCACTGCCAAATTTCACGGTAAAGGCCTGCCGCTTTAATCTCTTCAAGCACGATAGCATCAGCATCTTGTAAGGTTTGGATTCTCTCGTCTGTAATATCACCTAAAATCCTTACAGCGAGGCCTGGGCCTGGGAAGGGGTGGCGATGAACAAAGTCATCATCAAGGCCTAGGGTCTTGCCCAATTCACGAACTTCATCCTTGAACAATTCACGTAAAGGTTCCACAAGTTCCATATCCATATCGTCAGGCAACCCACCAACATTGTGGTGGCTCTTGATCACAGCAGAAGGCCCCTTAAAAGAAACCGACTCAATAACGTCAGGGTAGAGTGTACCTTGGGCGAGGAATTTAACGCCATCCAACTTGGTTGATTCTCGGTCGAAAATGGTAATAAATTCATGACCAATGATCTTACGCTTTTGCTCTGGGTCAGAAACGCCCTTTAACAGGTCTAAAAAATGACGCCTTGCATCCACATGAATTAGATTGATGTGGTAGTGCTTCTTAAACAAATTCACAACAGCATCAGCTTCGTTTTTACGTAGCAGACCATTATCCACAAAGACACAAGTCAACTGGTCGCCAATGGCCTGATGTAATAAAACCGCTGTTACAGAGGAATCCACACCGCCTGATAGGCCACAAATCACCTTATCCTTGCCCACTTGCGCCTGAATCTCAGCAATTTTAACATCTACAAAGTGTTCCATATCCCAGTTGGCTTCGCAGGCACAGATCCCTAATATAAAGTTAGCTAAAAGCTCTTTACCATGTTCAGAGTGAGTTACTTCAGGGTGAAACTGGATGCCATAAAAGTGTCTCTTCTCGTCGGCAATAGTGGCAAAGGGGGCGTTGGGGCTGGTAGCATAAACTTCAAAACCTTCTGGAATGCTCACTACTCGGTCACCGTGGCTCATCCAAACAGTAAACTTTTCTGCCTGAGGGATGCCATCAAAAAGCGGGTTATGTTGCTGGATAAATAAATCGGTACGGCCATATTCGGAATGCTCGCTGCTGCTCACTTCCCCACCTAGCATTTGGCACATCAACTGTTGCCCGTAACAGATTCCTAAAATGGGCAGACCCCATTCAAAAAGTTCCATTTCAACCTTAGGGGCATGTTCCCCAAGCACACTACTTGGTCCACCTGAGAGGATAATCCCCTTTGGGTTCAAGGCTTTTACAGCGGCAAGGTCGATGTTGCAGGGGTGAATTTCGCAATATACCTTTTGCTCTCTGATTCTACGAGCGATAAGTTGAGTATACTGACTCCCAAAGTCTAAAATAACAATCATTTAAAATCTCAATTTGTTTGTAAGTTGTTGTATTTAATTTTCTATTTTTTAAGCTTTTGCTGGTTTAAAAACCATATAAAGACCAATGGCAATTAGGGCCATTCCGCCGCCTTTAACAATATGCATCAAGGGCCAAAATAGGGGCATGGCAATATATAAACCGACAGCCAAGGTAAGCCAGAAGCCACCTTCAAGTTTGCTTCGCCCTGTTACCATGCGGAAAAGGCCGTAGGCACCCAGTGCCAAAGGCGCAAAGTTTGCGGCAACCCAAGTTAAGATAAAAGTTCCCACTCCAGCACCTGCCAATTCCATCCCACGTTTTTTGCGGGCACCAATCAAATCGGTTAGGGCGTCGGTTTCAGGCTCCATTATTTCCATTTTTTGTTCATCACTCATATTATAGTTACTCCATTCCTATGGCTTTGCGTACTTCAACCAGTTTTGGTCGGGCTATTGCTCTTGCTTTTTCAGCACCTAAGGCCAGAATTTTATCTAACTCTTTTGGGTGCCTCATGTGCTGTTCATAAACTTCTCTGCCTTCGCTCACAAAAGCATCGACCAATTCAAAGAGTTCCCCTTTGATATGACCATAACCAAGTCCGCCTTTTTTGTAGGCTGTCGCCATTTCGGCCGCTTGGGCCTCGCTGGCAAAATACTGGTAAATGGCAAATAAATTACAGGTCTCAGGGTCTTTTACATCTTCAACCCCTTTAGAATCAGTAACAATTTGGTTGATACGTTTTTTCAGCTTCTTGGGAGTTTGGTAAAGAGGGATAACATTGTCATAACTCTTGCTCATCTTCCTTCCGTCTATACCTGGAATCGTTTTTACAGCCTCGTTAATTATAGGCTCAGGTAGCACTAAGATCTCACCATATTGCTGGTTAAAGGCTTGGGCAATGTCTCGGGCGATTTCTAAGTGTTGTTTCTGGTCTTGCCCCACTGGTACCTTGTGAGCGGAATAAAGCAAAATATCGGCAGCCATCAAAATCGGGTAATTATAGACACCCATGTGGATGCCCTTATCAAGGTCTGCCCCAGCAGCTTCATTTTTCGCAACCATGTCTTTATAACTATGGGCACGATTCATCAATCCTTTCGGGGAAAAACAAGAAAGAATCCAACTCAATTCAAAGACTTCAGGGATATCTGACTGGCGGTAAAAAATTACCTCTTCTGGATTCAAGCCTGCGGCCAACCAAGTTGCGGCTACTTCGTGGATTTGTGACTTCATTAAAGCCTTATCCCTAACGGTAGTCATTGCGTGGTAGTCTGCTATAAAATACAGGGCCTGGTAAGAATGGGCCATGTCCAAAGCGGGTTTAATAGCCCCTAAAAGGTTGCCGATGTGGGGGCTACCTGTTGGTTTTATTCCTGTAAGTGATCTTTCTAAAGTCATATTTCCTGTCTTTCTTGTCTGAAGTGGTAGCTTAACTATTTTAAATAACTTGGGGAAGTGGCAGAGTGCCCTTGGGTATTTTTTATTTTTTGCCTCAATTTACACAGAAAACTAGGCATTAGCCCTATAGATTTTCTTTTTTTTCTGTAGTAAAAGTTAAGTAATTATAAGATAATTACTACTAAACCAGTAGCTATAAACAAAATTTCTTTTTTTAAGATAGAATGAAACCGCTAATCAGAATTAAAACAAAAGAAGAGAGGCTAAAAAAGAAAATTAGTAAGCTGGAAGAAAAGGAAAAGAAAAAACGCTATAAAAAGCTGGAAGTAAGAAAAGACCAAGAGGTCTATTTAGAAAAAAGACCCGACGGTTTTAATAAGGGTTTTGTTATTGGCACCTCTCGAATCCGAGACCCAAAAGTTGAAAAAAAAATCATCAATGCTACCACAGTTTTAGTCCCCAAAATTGACCCTTACTGGGTCGTAGCCAACATATTAAAAAAGAAAGTTTCCATCAAAAATCAGATGTCTTTCAAGTCGGAAGTCTCTGAAAAAAAGATTGAGAAACTAAGAGAATCGGCTCTAAAAACCCCAGGTGCTACCAGAATGGAAGTTAAAAAACTTCTGGAGTACAACCCTAAGAACCGAGACTTATATATGTTGAGTGCTATTTGCACCAACAAGATGCTAAAAAATACCACGGGGAACAAGCAAGATGTTGTCGATGGTTTAAAATTAGGGGTCATTGACGCTGCTACCGCAGTGGTAAGCGATGGTCTTTCCCTTTATAACCTGCAACATTTTTTTGACATTTACTTTCGGTTTTTAGAGCAATTAAAAATCCATCAAATTAGGGTATATGCAACCCTCAATGCCCAAGGCCCCTACGCAAGTTTGAGAGAAAATTTAAGTGACGCCATGCAAATTACTGATTTGTTATTTGAAAAAAAAGAAGGCTGCCTCAATATGCTTTCTTTTATTAACAAAAACTTTAATAAATCCTCCCAGATGCATACCCGCTTTGACCTTTTAAGCATCCGCCGTGGGGTAGAATATATTAATGCTGGTCTACCGACAAAAAAAATGGAGTTGGGCACCGCCGAAGAGGTTGTAAACAACGTCCTTGGGATCTTGCAAACACTGGTTAAGGTTCCCGTCTTAGAGCCCTTTATTGAATCTGCTACAAAATACCTTGGCGGCAGTAATTCCACTATGAAAATCAAGATTGTGGGAATTCACTCCTCAAGGCTTTTATTTGAATTTCGCATTGCTGTAATTTTGCGTGATGTAGATACTATGAAAAAACTGGCTACCCGAATTTTCAATTTAAATCTTTCTTTGATCAAAACCGTTAAAAAAAGATCAATCCGCCACCAATCAGAATTCGAACCCTACCAGAACCTAGCCTACGCCATTGAGTTTTCTGCAAGTGCCATGGGGAAGTCTAAACTCATTGAGATGATCAAAGTGGCTATCCCTTGGTTGAGCAATGTTGGGGGGTTAGATACCTCAAAGGATCATAAATTTGGTCAAATTGCAGATGAAACAGTCATGAGACTGGACACCTTACTCTATGCCAACATGGAAACCACCCCCTTTGTAGAAGCTGAGGAGGAGCCAGACCCAAATAAGGATCTACCTGTGCAACTGCGTAGCTAACATGTTAAAGCGTAGCTGATGTAAAAGCGGAGCAAGCCAAACCCCAAAGTCCCCAAGAAAGAGCTCGCCCGTAAGAATAAATAAATCCACGATCTCCCCTTGCCAGAAGTCCCATAAACTGTTCGAATAATTCTCCCAAAAAAAATAAGAATTTAGCTCGGGTTTGCCCTAGTTTTGCTCTGTGACCCAATTTTAGGTACCAATGAAAAAGGCGGGAATTTTAGCTCTTTTGACTCTTTTGCCCTGCTTACTATTTGGGGCTACAGTGCCTAAAGATACAAAAATATTTGCCTTTGGGGCCCAGCTTTACCAATCTCAAGACTACTACCGTGCTATTGGTGAATTTAAAAGGCTACTCTTCCATTACCCTAATTCCAGCTTGGCTAAGAAAACCAAGCTTGCCATAGCCAAGTCCTATCGCAGTGGAGGCGAGGTTGCAGAAGCTATTGCCTATTTGGAAAGCTTACCTGAGACAAAAAAACAAGAGGCTGATTTCCAAACCCTTTTGGGCCTTTGCTACCTCGACTTAGAACCGGCAAAGCTTTTTGTGAGCAGGCAGGAAAGCAACAAAAAGGCTTTGGAGCTTTTTTCTGCTACAAAAAACCCAAGATTGCTGGAATTTTCAGCTGAGGCGAAAGAGATAAAACTGATGCAAATTCACTCGCCCGTGATTGCGGGCTCTATGTCGGCAGTAGTGCCAGGTTTAGGGAGTGCTAGTTTAGGGCGTTATAAAGAAGGGCTCTATGCCGCTTTTTTCACCTTAGGCTTTGGGCTCGCCGCTGTGGAGAACAGAGACAACAGTAAACCAGAATTGGCAGCAGGCTTTGGCTTTTTTGCCCTCGCTTTTTACGGTGGCAGCATCTATTCGGCAACGAACTCAGCCCACAAGCTCAATAACAGGCTCGCGGAAAAAGCCTTTAAGAATGTAAGAAACAAACATGGTATCTGGTTCACGCCAGCTGGTATTTTAATTGAAAAAAAATTTTAGAGAGACCTAAACTTGAAGTTAACTAAAGAAGACCTAGAAATAGCGAAGGAAGAAGAAGAAAATTTGAAGGCCTTGCAAAAAGCCTTTAAACGCAAAAATTACAGTGATACCCGTGAGCAAAACTTACAGCAACTCCTAGACCTTCGTGAAGAGCTGGCCTGCGCTAATGAAGACGATATTCCTCAGCTAAGTGAGCACATGTCTCGCTTGATGAGCTTGATCAACAGTGAAGAAAATCAGAATCTAAACAACCTAGAGATTGAAAATCCCTACTTTGCTCGCCTTGTCACCCAAGAGGAAACCAGAAGAAGAGATTTTTACATCGGGACAGGAATATTCTCAAATACTAAATCTTCTGTGCAGGTGGTAAACTGGAAAGAAAGCCCCATTGCTATGCTCTATTTTCGCTACGAAGAAGGCGATGAATATGAAGAAGAAATTGGGGAAAATACCATTGAAGGCGAGATTATTACCAAGCGCCTCTTGCAAATTAGCCTCGGTGAATTGGTCGCCATCCGCCAAGGGCGCCTGCATTTTTACAAAGATAAGGAACTGGGCTGGCGCAAGGAAGAAAGCAAAAAAATCAACCTTTCCGGTGGTTCAGGCACAGCGAGCAGGCCAGAGAGAATCATTACAGGCAAGCTTGGCGTAGGCGCCAAAGGCGACCAAAGAGGCCAAAGATTCTTACCTGAAATCACAAGTTTAATTGACCCAAAACAATTTGATTTGATCACTGCCCCTTCCAGTGGCGTAGTGGCAATCCAAGGTACAGCAGGCTCTGGCAAGACCACTGTCGCCTTGCACCGTGTTGCTTGGCTTTACCACCAAGATAAAAAACGCTTTGCGCCAGATAAAATGTTGATCTTGGTTTTCAATCGAGCCTTGGCAACCTACATTTCTAAGCTGCTACCTTCTTTAGGTGTACCTGGGGTTAACATCGATTTCTTTGAACATTGGGCTAGAGAAAAACGCCTTAAGGCCTTTGGGAATCTACTGCCAAAAGCAGTGGCTCACAATACCCCAGCAGCTGCCATCAGGTTAAAAAAGCACCCAACCTTGATGCATGAGTTGGAGAAGTATATTGATGGCTATAGCAATGACTTTAACAAGGCTTTAAAGGCCATTTGGGGCTCCAGTAGTGACTCATTACCCTCTTACGACAAGGTCGCAGCCATGCCCTTTTTGACTCGTTTTAAGGGTCTGCATGACTGGGTTACCAACACACACCCTTTTTTAGGTTCTCGTTTTACAGGCTCCAAAGAATTCAGGGCGCAAATTGAAGCCCTTTGCCAAAGGACGATCGACCCAACCCAGAACATTCGCCATTTGGTGTTAGAGATCTGGGAAGAGTTTTTTAGTGACTTTGATTTGATCAGAAGAGTCTTCGAAAAAGCAGAGGAAATGACCCCAGCAAGGTTGGATGAAGCCCTACGTTGGATCAAGGCGCAATATGCTGCCCGCCAAGATTGGATGGAAACCAAATCCAAGCCTAAAAAAGATGAGAATGATACCTCTGAAGTGGCTTCTGCTTTAGACGCAGAAGATGAACCCTTACTGCTCTTTGCTTACCATAAAATGGTTGGTGATATCCCAGGCCAAACCAAGCAGTTTTCTCACATTTTTATTGACGAGGCGCAAGATTACGCCGCAATAGAAATGAGAGTGATGCTCACCGTTGCCAAGCAGCCTCTTTCCATTACCTTTGCAGGTGATGTGAACCAGCAGATGATTCGTTACAATGCCTTTAAGGATTGGGATTATCTCTTTAAGTTGGTCGGCCTCCCAGGCCAAAAGGTTAGCCCGCTAAAAGTAAGCTACAGATCTACCTACGAGATCATGGAATTTGCCTTTAAGGTCTTAGGTGATTTACGACCCGATAAAAGCGTGAACGCCACCAGATCTGGCCCAGGGGTAGAGCTATTCTCATTCCGCCATAAGGGGGAACAGGCAAGGTTTCTAACCCAGACCTTAAAAGATATTATGTTTGAAGAGCCTAACGCTTCGGTTGCTTTGATTACCTTAGACGAAAAACAGGCCAAGACTCTCTATGAAACCTTAGAACCTATGGAAATACCTAGGTTGCGATTAGTAGAAGAGGAAAATTTTCAGTTTACCCCAGGGATTGATATAACCGAAGTCACTCAAGTGAAGGGATTGGAATTTGACTATGTGATCGTAATGGATGCGGATAACATTAATTACCCTGCAAATAGCTACCATAGGTACCTACTTCACATTGCTGCAACCCGTGCAGCTCACCAATTATGGATATTAAATTACCGTCTAAACTCCCCACTACTCCCAGAGGACATCATAGAAATTAAACCTTAAAAGAAACTTGTTCATTTTGGAATCAAAAATGCATCCGTATGCTCAACATTGACCATGAGGTCGGTAATTTTACGCAAAGGATGCGCTTTCCCATGATGAATACAGCAAAAAAGAAGATTTGGGCCGTTGCAGGCGGAAAAGGTGGAGTCGGCAAAAGCTTCCTCTCAACGAACCTTTCCATCGACCTCGCTCAAAAGGGGAATAAAGTAGCCTTAATTGATGCCGATTTTGGTGGTGCAAACCTCCATACCTTCTTTGGTGTTTACAATAGTAAGATTTCCATTTCCGACTTTATTAATTCTTCTAGGCTCACTCTTGACGAGATTATGCTGCCTACAGAAGTCCCCAACTTGGATCTTGCCAGTGGCGCATATGATGTTATGGGGATGGCTAACCCTAAATTAGTCCAGCAAAACAAATTGATCAAAGCGATCCATAATCTAAAATATGACCATGTAGTTATTGATTTAGGTGCTGGTGTCGCCCCCTATACTCTCGACTTATTTTTAACTGCCACTTCTGGGATCATGGTCACAGCGCCTGAGCCTACCAGTGTGGAAAACACCTACCGTTTTATTAAGTCTGCCTTTTATAGAAAACTCAAAAATGTAATCAACCACCCTGAGGTTCGTAACTTCTTAGAACAGTTAACAGAATCAAAGCGTGAAGATCACCCTAGAACCCCAGCTGAGTTAGTTAGCCGCATCACTCAAATTAATGCACAAGCAGGCGAAGCACTTAAGTATGAAATAGCTGCATTCAAGCCCAAATTGGTCTTAAATCAGGTGCGAACCCCTTCTGATATCAAAGTGGGTTTTTCTATGAAGCATGCCTGTACTAAATATTTTGGGGTCAACCTCGACTATGCTGGTTTTGTTGAGCATGACGCTATTGCTCTACAATCCATCCGCTCACGGCAACCTGTTTTGCTTTATGCACCAACATCCAATGTTGCCGCCAGTATTCGCAGAGTCGCCCACAACGTTCGGCAGAATTACCATTTAGTTCCAACCAACTAAAATGCCCGTTCACCCCTTAAACTACATAAGGGAATCAAATTATTTTCAATAGCTCTTGCCAATCTCATTGTCTCATTTTACCCTAGAAATATATTTTGGAGAGATTTATGACATTGTTACAGGTACTATCCTACCCTGACCCCTTTTTAAAAAATAAGGCTATCCCCGTTAAGACCTTTGATGAAGACTTAAAAATCTTCTTAAACAACATGGCTGAAACCATGTATGACTCGACTGGCATTGGTCTTGCTGCGATGCAAGTGGGGAGTGACAAGAGAATGTTTGTCATGGATCTAGGCTATGACGGTGAAGATGATGCCACCAAGGACCCCATATTTTTAATCAATCCTGTGATCACTGAGCGAGAAGGGGAACAAATTATGGAAGAAGGTTGTCTTTCTGTTCCTGACTACCGCGCTGATGTGAGTCGAGCCAGAGAGATCACTCTTGAATACCAAGATTCCACTGGGGCCTTTAAGAAAATTTCTGCCACAGGCTTAACTTCTGTATGTATCCAACATGAAATGGATCACCTCGATGGAGTTCTCTTCATTGACCATCTTTCCCCTCTCCGCAGAAAGATGATTCAAAAAAAATTAAAAAAACTAGCTCAATACTCATGACCCAAACTGGGATTGATGAAGCTGGCCGTGGCCCTGTTTTGGGCTCATTGGTCATGGCAGGTTTAAAAATTCAAAAATCCGAAAGGAAACTCCTTGTCAAATTGGGGGTTCAAGACTCCAAACTTTTTGGCTCAAGCAAAAAAGGCAAAGAACAACGGGCCAAGCTTTGTGAGATTTTAATCCGAGATTTCGAGACGGCCTATGTTAGTTTCTCGGCAAAAGAAGTAGATGAAGCCGTAACAAACACCAGTTTGAATAAATTGGAACAACAGGGCGCAAGGCAGATTATAAAAATGCTCGACGCTCAAGAAACCATATTAGATGGAAAAAATCTCTTTCGTCCTCTAGAAACCAATTTGATTACCGCTTTGAATAAAGCCGATTTAGAATACCCTGTTGTCGCTGGAGCCAGCATCATTGCCAAGAGCAAAAGAGACAGTGAAATTGAACAGGACCTAAGCCCATTTTTCCCTGACTATGGCGAAATAAGGGGTGGTGGTTACCCCAATGCCCAGACCTTAAAATTTGTGCTGTGGCACCAACAAAAAATGGGAAAGCTCCCTGACTTTTACCGTCAGAGCTATAACTGGAAGGCCTTACAAAATTCAATTTAATTAATCCCCCAGGGATTAAGTGTCCTTAAGCTATTTATCGCTTACAAAATAAAAGAAGCGAAGCTTACCCATTTGAGAACGCAGCAAACAGACCAGCTAGTAAAAAATTAGGGACCAAGCCAAAGCTTACCTAATAGTTAATGCCGAAGCCATTAAGTGTCCTTAAGCGATTTATCGCTTACATTTAAAAGTAGAGAGAGAAGAGAAGCCAAAAGAGCTGGTGCCCTTTTAGCTCTTACCTTTTTTATTTCTAAAAAGATGATGCACTTTCCCAGAAGACTCGGCGTCTTCATCTGAGGGTTCCGAGTTGATTTCGATGGTAGGGGCGTCGTCATCCCCCAATTCAGAATCGTCATCACCACGATTTTTTTGGAAAAATACGTAACCGCTAACCACAAAGATCACGCTGGCTAGGCTGGCAAAAAGCTTAAAAGCCTTTTTTACAGCCCGAGAGCGAAAAAAGTTGATCAATATTTGTAGCATTTTTTTAAACTAATCTAAAGGGTTACCTAGATGTAAGCAGTATATCCACGGTCAGTCATCATGATGTGTAACTGTAACCACTCTTTTAAGAAATCAAGCAGTTCTGCTTCAAAGCCTGCTTCTTTCGCCTGCACACGGGTGTTGTAGTCCCCAAGGGTAGCAATGATATCCACATGCTTTTGCAAATGCTGCTCAACCAGTGGGTAGTCGCTATTTTTGAATATTTTTTCTTCATCACCAAAGTGATTCACAGCAACGGCTACAAGTCGGTTCATTACCTCACCTGCATCTTCAGCATCATCTCGCTTATTCAAGGAGCGATAAAGCTTATTGATCTCTACGACAATTAGCTTATGCTGTTCGTTAACAAGGTCGTTGTTAATGTCCAGTTGTTCTGTCCAATGGAAGAAATCCCCCTCTTGGTTAAAGAAGGCAACAGAAGCTTTCATAGCGTTGGTCATGCCCTTAAATTTATCAATGGCTTCACCGACTTTTTCGTTGGCCTTTTGGCTGTCTGCAATAGAAAGATTCATGTACTGGATATTCTTATTGATATCTTTAATTCCAGCTGCCACATCGCTTGAGCTTCTGGCAATTTCCTTAACGCCTTCTGCCGCTTCTAATACATTTAGAGCACTCTGTTTTGCCCCTTTACTTGCTTCGGCAGTGGAGCGAGTAATTTCTCTAATTCCTGTTGCCGCCTCTTCTGTGTTAATAGCAGAAGACTTTACGGCGTGGGCAACAGAATCAACTGCTTTCACAAGACCGTTAGCATTGTTACTCTGTTCTTCTACAAGACTGGAAATACCTTGGTTGATATCTGAAACCTGCACGATGATTTCAGAAACACTCATCGCCCGAGTTTGCACATTAGATACATATTCCTGAACCTGATCCACTTGGTTGGCAATTTCGTTGTTTGCTTCGGTGGTCTGCTTGGCAAGTTCTTTAACCTCGCCTGCCACAACAGCAAAGCCCTTTCCAGCTTGCCCCGCACTAGCGGCTTCAATGGTTGCATTCAAGGCTAACATGTTTGTTTGACTGGCAATGTTGTTAATCAACTGTAGAATTTGACCAATCTCTTGGGCAACTTCACTCAACTCAGTCATAGCCTTTTGGTTTTCCATTGCCCCTTTGTTGGCATCGGAAGAAATTTTTCTAGCCTTAGCGGCGCTGGTATTGATTTCTGTTAAGGATGTGGATAATGCCTGCGCAGAGGTATTAATTACTGTTTCCACTTCAACAGAAATACTGTTAATATTCTCACTGATTCCAGACATGTTCACACTGGCTTCTTCTGCCGCTGCCGCAATGGTGTTCATGTTGGCACTCAATTGTTCCACAACAGCTGTGATGGAGTTAACATTGATACTGGCTTCTTCTGAAGCACTAGCAACGGTTCCCATATTGGCTGAGATTTCCTCTGAGGCTGCTGAGATGGTAACAGACATGTTGGTCATTTCTGTAGAAGACTCTCCCATTTTCCCAGAAGCTTCATCTAACACAGTGACCATTGCAGCACCCGTATCTGCGTTACCAATAATTTCGCTAATGGTCTGGCTAAATACTTCCCCAACATCGTTCATGGTGTTGCCGATCAAACCAATTTCATCATTACCAGTAACGGTATTTCTTGCAGACAGGTCACCTTTACCCAGCTTGGCAATCATTTCTGAAACTTCAATGATTGGGTTAATCACCCTTGTAACCATATATATTCCCAGTAGGACACAGGCGATCACAGTACAAATACCCATGGCCAGAATCAAGCTTTGGATATTGTCGAATTCCTCGGCAATTAGCTCTCGGTATAGCAACTCTAATTTATTTGTCTGATCTAACATGCGCATTGAGCTTTTGCTCATATTGGCCATTAAAACATCATAGCCAGGTAGATCGGAACCATAATTCATTAAGGTGTCTATCGTTGCCTCAAAGCCATCTTCTGTTTCTTCAATCTCATCTAGGGTCTTTTGGTATCTCTTAGGAAGGGCTTTAATTCTTACATTTGGCTCTACTTTGGTATCAAATCGAACCAAGCCGCCTTTTCTAAAGGCTTGAAAGGTTTCATCATAGATTTTCATATCTAGATCAAACTCGACTAAAAAAGCCTTATCATTAGTTTCTTTATAAACCAATAATGCCTTAGTCATAGACTGAGTTAGCATTCTCTGCCGACTGATCAAGTCGACTAGGGTACTGTTTTTTGCCGCTAAACTTACATTTTGATAAATAAAACCAGCGCCTAATAAAATAACAGCTGAAAATATAGAGATAACAACAATGCCTTTGACTCGTATTGAGAGATTCATAGGTTCAAGCCTTAAGAGGGAAACAAGGTAAAATCTTTTTGAACTAAAAGTATGAAAGAAAAAACGTTAGAGATCAAGGAAAAAGCTTTATTAATTATCAGATCTCGCCCTAACTAAATTCTTCTGGATCAATCCCTTGGGCACGGAGTGCGGCCTTTTTTCTATCTACTGCAAAAAAGCTTACGCCAATGCTTAAAATATAAAGAGACATCAAGGGTAAAGCCATTAACATCATGGTGAAAGGGTCTGGTGGAGTTAAGACTGCGCTGAGTATTAAAATCACAACCAAAGAAAACCTGGCTTGGCTGATCATAAGCTTCGGGGTTACAAGGCCAAACCTAGAAAGGACAAATACAGCTAGGGGTAGCTCAAATATAGTCCCAAAAGCTAAAAATAACTTAATGGTGAAGTCTAAGTAGTCACCAATAGAAAGACTGGGCATAATTTCCCCCGGTTGACTCAAGCTCAAAAAGAAATCAAAGCCAAAGGGAAAGACAACAAAATAACCAAAAAGCGAACCGCCTGTAAAAAAGATATAAGTACAAATGGCAAACCACCAAAATACCTGCTTTTCAGACCTGTAAAGTGCGGGCCCAATGAACCCCCAGATTTCGATAATCAAATAGGGGAAGGAGAAAAATACTGCAGCATAGATGGCAGCCTTCATCTGGGCAAAGAAAAGCTCTGGCAGCCCAATATAAACCATGTGGGCTTTTGGTTTTTGTTCTTTAGTGCGGCAAGTGCAATCTAACTTGATTACCTCACTTTGAAATTGGGGTCCTGCTTGAGGTTGTGCGCTTGCAGACCCAGATCCTGTGGCCTCGCCTTCACCTTGGTAAACTAGAGCGGCCTCACGTTCACGACCTGACATGGAGAGGTAAAAGGCTTTAAAATCCCGAACCACCTCTTCAAATTGGTTTTTTATGTCGGTTAACTGTTCTAATTTCGTTTCTTCAACTTGGCCACCCGTAAACTCACCATCAACCCCAGCCTCGGCCAAAGGAATACTAGGGGAGACATCTTCCGTTGCTGTGGTTGCTGTAACAGCAGGATGAAGCTGACTATTTTCTAAAGCAGGCAAACAACTGCAATCCAAACCATTTAAATAGCTGGGGCCTTGTTTTTCTGCTTTCTGGTTTGGTCCCTTAGCTGTTCCAGCCTGAGCGCCACCTAATTGCGAATACTTTTGCAAGGGTCCCTCAACAGGGGCACGTACAATATCTACAATTTCTTTACGGAAGCCATAACAGGCGAGTAGGCACACAAAGAAGACTACAGCGTAACGCAGAAGCCTCACTCTAAGCTCGTCTAAATGAGAAATTAAACTCATTTGTCCTGGTTGTGTTTCGGGTAAAGACTGCATATTGGGAAAGATATATTTGTAATTAAGTGATTTTCTTGAATTACCCTAATGTGCCATAAAAGGCAACGAACCTTGCCATAAAAATATCAGGAATTAACTCAAATATTTGACAATCGGCTATTTTTCTTTCTACATATAAGTAAAAAAACTAATTCTAATGAGAATCCATGCCCCTTCTAATAATTTTACTAATAACTATTTTAAGCCTAAACCCCTTGAATGTTTTTGCCCAAGAGGTCACAAAGAAAAAGTTGTTTGTTGGTAAACACAACAGCATTTACCTTCCTAAGAAAAAGGCCTTATACCTCTTTGTAGCAGAAAGCCCTGATGGCCCCTACTACCCATTAGAGACATTAAAAACCTTAAAATCAAGGCAAGAGGGAAAAAATAAAGTCTATCCTTTAAGAATCAAAGATGGAGAGGGCACCCATACCCTCATCCATCCCAACGAGCATTACTGGGATCATAAAAAGAAAACAATAAATGACGATCAAATTCATACTGTCCATGTGGATGCTACCCCACCAAAGACTTGGGTTCAGCCCTCAAAAGGGAAACGAGTTACCATTAAAAATAGGGTCGTCTTTGGCAAGCCCACCCAACTCAAAATTAAAGCTGCTGATCGCTCAAGCACAAGGTCGGGCGTGCAAGCTTCATTTTACGCCCAAGATAAAGGCGCGGTAACTCCCTACACAGGTCCTTTAGATTTTAGTCTTGAAGGCAGATATGAATTGAGTCACTACGCCATTGATAACGTTGGCAACAAAGAAACTGCAAAAAACTACCGCTTTGGAATCGACTTAACCCCACCTGTTTCAAGCTATAAAGTAAAAGGTCCTCAAGGGCAGAATATTTATTCTAAAAGAACCACGATTATATTGACCTCTAAAGATAATATGGCAGGCACTAATTACATCAGCTATAAAATTTCTGGGCCAACAAACAAAAAAGGGATTTACAGGGGGCCCATTAATATTTCAGGCCTCAAGCAAGGCGACTATACCATTACCTTTGCGGCCACAGATAGAGTGGGCAACAGGGAAGTCGAGCAAAGTAAAAGCTTTTTTCTAGATCGTAGCCCCCCCAAGGTTACCGCAGGTTCCGAAGGCCCCGGTTACAGAACTGGCGACAAACTTTTTATGGGACCAGGAAGTAAATTGACCCTAGATACTTCAGACGCTAAGGCTGGGGTAGGCTCAACAAAGTATAAATTTGGTAAAAAATATCAGGACTACAAAGCCCCTGTAACCCTACCAAACAAAACCAAGTCAAAGGTTAGTTATTACGCTTCTGACAAGGTAAGAAACGAGTCTAGAGTTAAAAATCTTTCTTTAATCAAGGATAATTCCAGGCCTCGCACAAACTTTTCCATGTTTGGGCCAATCTACCGCCAAGGAAGATCCAGTTTTATCTCTAAAAAAACCATCATCAAGTTTACTGCTGAAGATACTGGCAGTGGCGTTGAAGGCATAAGCTACAAAATTGATACGGGCCTTGATACTCCTTACAAAAGAAGCTTTACTATTGCCGAAGACGGCAAACACACCGTCGAGTTTTTTGCCACCGACCGTGTCGGCAACACAGAAAAGTCTAAAAAGATTTTTGTTGAAGTAGACAATACTCCACCGAGCATCTCAACCCAGTTTGGCCAATCCAGCATAGGCCAACAAGACGGGCTGGAGATTTACCCTGTAAAGGCAATTCTTTTTGTGGTCTCTACAGACAAGGAATCAGGCTTAGCAAAACTTACTTACAGGCTCGGTAACAAAAGCCCGAAGGAATATGGTGAGCCTTTGCGGTTTCCCAAACCAGGTAAATATAACGTAACTTTTGGGGCTAAGGATAAGGTGAATAATATCAAGCTTTACAAACAAAGCTTTATCATCAAATAAAGATTTGGCAATTTGTTCCTTTTTCAGAGGGAAGGAACAAGTAATGCATTTGCCATTGGCTTATAATAATACAATAATTCTGGTGAAGTTACAAAAACCAAAGATGAAAAAATTTCTGTCCCTCTTAATTCTCTGTCTCTACTTGCCTACCCAAATCGGCTTTGCGGCAGAGCCAGCCCCACCCCTCACCCCTGATGTAAGGTGCTATGGTTGCGACTATACTGGTGAATTTTTATCTCGCTCAGAGGCGCCTAGGGGCATATTTACCCAAGCGTTTTTTTTCCGATCTACTCTTACAGGTTCTAACTTTGAGCATTCCGATTTTGAAGAAGCTGACTTAAGTCAAAGCTCTTTGAGAGGTGCCAACTTAAATAACTGCAAATTTATACGGGCTGACTTGACCAAGGCAATATTAAGCAATGCCAAGGCTGCCAACTCTAACTTTGACCATGCCAACCTCAACCGCACAAATTTCAGCGGGGCTGTTTTGATGAAATCAACATTTTCTCAAGCTCAAATGGAATCGGCAAATCTTTCCCAAGCTGATATGCGTGATACGGACTTAGAAAAGGCCATGATCTACCGTGGGGACATGAGAAATGCAGACCTTAGAGGGGCGAACTTACAGAATACTGTTTTGTATGAAGCCGATTTGAGAGGTGCTGATTTTTCCAACGCAAATCTTACTGGAGCTTTGCTTTATGAGGCAAAAATTGACCGAGCCAACTTTAAAGGTGCCGACTTGAGTGGCGTTCGTTGGATTGACGGTGACATTTGCGCAGAAGGCTCTATTGGCGTTTGTAACAAACAAGAAATAATGAACACAGCAGAGTAGCCCTAGACTTCAATACCAAAGGCTTGGAGCTGGTCGGTTAACAGCTCTGGTTGCGCCACATAATCTTCAAAAAAACACAATTCGCTAGCTTTAATGTAGAGCTTAAAATGCTGCTGGTCTAAGTTAGGAAAGATCTCTTGCAGTATTTCATAGCCGTTCATTCCCTTTTTCACCAAAGGCGCAATTCGTTTTGATCTCGTTTTGATCTTATTATAAAGATAAGCCAACTGGGATTCTACAGATTTAATATAGTCGTTATGACTGGGGATGATGGTCCTATCTTTTAAGGTCATCAACTTAGGGATCGATTCACAAAAGGCTTGGAAGTTTTTAAACCGCCCTCCAAAATTCACATCCATATCCAGCAAGGGCGCAGGAAAAATATCTCGCAGCAAAGTATCACCAGTAATTGCCTTGTCATCAAACTTAAAAACAATGTCCGATTGAGAATGACCAGGGCAACCTACCCAAGTAATGCCCAAGATTTCTAAGTCGTGGCTTACATCTTCTAGGGTTTCATGGGAGTTCACAAAGGGGATATCCCCTTGAAAACGAGGCAGTAGCCCCTTGTAATAGTCCATGAGTTTCAATGGAAAACCTAAATCCAATAGAGCCTGATATAAAAAATCCATCCTCTCTTCAAAAAGATCAAAAAGGAGCGCATCATTTTTACAAAAAACCAAGGTAGCTTTAGACTGTTCTTCAATGTAGCGAGCAAGCCCGTAATGGTCTGGGTGGCAATGGGTGACTAAGAGGTAGTCAAGGCGAGCAAGATCAATATTTTTTTTTAAATATTCTGTCGCTTCTTTGGTCTGGGGACCTGTATCAACTAAGATATGTTTGCCCCCAGCTTCCAGCTCAAAAATATCCACAGGCCCCACAACAAAAGGTGTGGGGATCTTATGGATTTTTATTTTTACTGGCATATTTTCTATTTCCCTATTAAAGAGGGTATTTCTCAGCTTCTAAGGTTGCAGCAGCAATCAACTTCTTAGAGGCTAGTAAACCAGTGGCATCATATTTACTATAACGCCTGATTCCACTTAAAAGCATCGTCAAGGTGTCGCCTTCTTCACAGAAAAAAGCACCTCGCTTGGCGGCAGTGGAGATTCGCTCTAGGCTGTTAAAGGTAACCACTGTAACCAGTGCGTCAAAAAGCTTTTGCTTAGGCTCGCTTACTTTAGGGTGGTTTTTCTCAGCTCTTAAAACGGCTGACTCAAGGGCGTAAATCTGGATAGCAACATCGGCAATGGCGAGCAATAATTCCTGCTGCTTAGCCAAATCCATCATAAACTTCTGCACCGCAGCGCCTGAAACCACGAGGAAGATTTGCTTCGCATTGGCAATCACCCTTTTTTCCGTTGCATAAAGCTCGTCACCGGGCATATCAAAGCTAGGCGACATTAGGGCTTCAATCGCCTTCATGGCTTCCGCCTGCAAGGGTAACTGGCCCTTCATTGCCTTTTTAATGATACCATCGGGAATCAAAAGACGATTGATTTCGTTGGTGCCTTCAAAAATACGGTTGATTCGCTCATCTCGATAAAATCTTTCGGCAGGATAATCTTGGGTAAAGCCGTAGCCACCATAAATTTGCACTGATTCATCGGTCATTTCACGCAAGGAATCGGAACAATAAACCTTAGCAATGGCGCATTCTGCCGCATAATCGGCAACATGCTTGAGCATCACTTCATAGTAATCGTCAGAACTGTTATCCAAGGCCCCAATTGCACGGTCCATATCCCCTGAGATTCGGTAAGTTAAAGACTCAGCAGCATAAAGGTCTACCACTCTATCGGCATACTTTTCTTGGATTGCACCAAATTTTGAGATGGGCAAACCAAATTGTTTTCTCTCTTTCGAATAGGGAATGGTCTGCTTTAAAACTTCTTTAGCAGCGCCATTGACACAAACACCCAGCTTCAAACGGCCAACATTGAGCACGTTAAAGGCAATGTGATGCCCCTTGCCAATTTCACCAAGTAAATTCTCCACAGGCACCTTAACATTATCCATAATGATCTGGGTTGTAGAGGAACCCTTAATGCCTAATTTTTTCTCTTCGGCGCCAACAGTTACACCTTCAAAATCCTTCTCAACTAAAAAGGCTGTAAAGTGTTCCTTGTCAATCTTCACAAAGACTGTAAAAAGCTTGGCAAAAGACCCATTGGTAATAAATTGTTTGGTCCCATTTAAAACATAGTGGGTTTTATCGTCACTTAGAACAGCGGTGGAATCAACACCAATGGCGTCAGATCCACTACCGGGTTCGGTCAGGCAGTAAGCGGCTGGCCATTCGCCTGTAATTAATTTTTCTAGGTATTTTTCTTTCTGGTCATGAGTACCGTAGTAGATCAAAGGCAGAGTTCCAATACCAGTATGAGCCGTGAAGGTCACAGAAAAAGAGCCTGTATGGGCAATTTCTTCAGCGATCAACATGGAAGTCACCTTATCTAAGGCGAGGCCACCATATTCTTCAGGGGCGTCGGTCATCAAGAGGCCCAGCTCACCGCACTGGGTTAAAATTTCTTGGGAAAGCGCAAAGTTTGGCGAGTCAATCTCGTCAACCTTAGGCAGGATCTCATTATCCACCAATTCCTTGGTGGTGTCACGCATCTGCCGTTGCTCATCGTCAAAGTCTTCTGGTGTAAAGACGTCGGCAGCATCGGCTGCCTTGACTAGGTACTCACTTCCTTTCATTAAATCACTCATGATTTCTCCTATACAAGCTCAATGATTCCAGCGGCACCCATGCCACCACCGATACACATACTCACTAATCCAAACTGCACATTCCGCTTCTGCATTTCACTCAGCAGTGTTGCCGTAAGCTTAGCGCCAGAGCAACCAAGGGGGTGACCCAAGGCAATGGCACCGCCATTCACATTGATGATTTCTTGGTTTAGTTTCAACTCACGAATCACAGCCAGACTTTGCGCCGCAAAGGCTTCGTTTAATTCAATCAAACCAATATCAGCCAAGGTCAAACCAGCTTTTTTCAAGGCCGCAGGAATAGCCCAAATTGGCCCAACACCCATAATTTCAGGTGCGCAGCCTTTAACTGCGAAAGACCTAAACTTTGCAATTGGCTTCAGACTGTGTTCCTTAGCAAAGGCCTCACTCGTCATCACAGCCGCTGCCGCGCCATCGGTAGTTTGGGAAGAATTTCCAGCTGTTACTGAGCCACCTAATCTAAAGGCTGGCTTTAATTTACTCAAGCCTTCAGGACTTGTGTCGCCCCTGATACCATCATCATAGTCGATCATCTCTGTCTTTTTTATGGCCTTGGCACCCTTGAAGGTGGTGTGCTCAATTTCCACAGGGATAATTTCGTCTTTAAAAGCGCCTGATTCTGTGGCCTTGGCCGCCTTTTGGTGCGACTCCGTGGCAAATTGGTCCATGTCGGCTCGAGTGATATTATACTTATCAGCAACCAATTCGGCAGTGATACCCATTCCAGCAAAGGATTCAGGCCATGAATCCATCAAACTAGGATTCACAGAATACTTGTTGCCACCCATGGGCACCAAGCTCATGGATTCAACACCGCCTGCAATGACGCAATCAAGGCTACCAGCCTTAATGGAATCCGAGCCTATGGCCATGGTTTGTAAGCCTGAGGAACAAAATCTGTTGATGGTCATTCCAGGTACTGTCTGGGGCATTCCAGCTCTCATAGCTGCGATACGCCCTATGTTCATGCCCTGTTCGCCTTCGGGGAAGGCACAACCTAAAATTACGTCTTCAACTAGGCTGCCATCTAGCCCAGCCTTTTCTAAGGCCCCTTTCATGGCGATTGCCGCCAAGTCATCAGGTCTCAAATGCTTTAAATTGCCTTTTTTGGCTTTGCCCCCAGGGGTGCGAACCGCTGAAAGAATTAACGCGTCATTCATGCTCTTACTCCTAGTTTCTAAGTGGTTTGCCAGTTTTTAAAGTATGCTGGATTCGTTCATAAGTCTTTTTGTTTCCGCAAAGTCTTAAAAATCCTTCTAACTCTAAATCTAATAAATAATCTTCTGTAATCAAGGTTCCAGCTGGAACATCACCACCAGTAATCACATGGGCGATAGATTTGCCCAATTCAAACTCATACTCTGTGGCAAAGCCGCCTTGGGCCATATTCCAAAGAGAAGACTGGATGGAAGCTGCAATAGAACGACCTGGCGCTGGTATTGCCATTTGTTTGTGTTGCGGCCTAAAATTAGGAGCAAGACCTAAGACCTTCTTTTTGGCGTCGCCAATTAAGTTGGCAAGGTTAAAGGTCACAGAGTCACCATGCCTCATGTAGCCCATTCCAAATAATTCGTCGGCACCCATAGAAACGGTAGCCATACCAATTTGTTGGAAATACTTAAAGATATAAGGAGTGGGGTCCGTGCCAAACTGCTGCGCTTGGGCGACAGCTCGAAGACACATTTCCTTGGTTCCACCACCAGCAGGCAGCAGACCAACACCAATTTCAACTAAACCCATGTAGGTTTCTGAGTAGGCGTTAATAGCCGCCCCATGGAGTGAAAATTCACATCCACCACCTAAGGTCATGTGGAAAGGGGCCACAACTACTGGCACCTTAGCAAGCTTCATAGCCATGGTAGCATTTTGGAATTGACGGATCATCATACCAATATCGTCCCAATCGCCTTCGGCAATTGCCATAGTTAGCAGAGCCAAGTTAGCGCCAACCGTAAAGTTGACCCCTTGGTTACCGATCACTAAACCAACACCTTCTTTTTCCGCATACCTTACAGCCTGAATGGCCTTGGCTAAAATATCACCAGAAATAGAATTCATTTTTGAGTGGAACTCAAAACCAAAAACTCCATCACCTAAATCAACGAGGGAACAGTTCCCAGTCTGGTCGACAACGCCGCCAGCTTTTTTGATGATCTCTAAGTTGATTTCATTTTCACCCAGTTTGATCGGTACATATTTACCAGCTAAGATATCGTAGTATTCTTTTACACCGTCATTAAAACGGTAAAAAGATTCAATTTTTTCTAAGCCCTCAGGCAGGGTAACACCTTCGGCCTTGGCCTTTTCACAAAACCACTTAACACCGAGAGCATCGAACATTTCAAAGGGGCCTAAGTCCCAATTGAAACCCCAACGCATGCCGTTATCAACATTTACAATGTCGTCTGCAATTTCTGGGATGCGCCTAAAGGTATAGAGTAATATGTCTCGTAAAGCGGCCCACCCAAATTGGCTGGCCTTATCGTCAATTTCAAAAAGTTTTTTGAGTCTTTTTCTGGGGTCATCTTCCATGCGGGCATTGCCGATGGATTTAAACTTAGGTTTTTCTAGGTCTTTGTATTCTCCGCTGACATAGTCAAAATAGGTAATGGTTCTTTTACCTGCGGCGTCACGGCCTTTTTTGTAAAAACCACCGCCTGATTTATTACCAAGCTGGCCATTTTCAACCATTTTAGTCAGGTACTCAGGCACCTTAAAGACTTCTCTCTCTTCATCGTTCGGCAGGTTTTCATAAGAGTTGTTCGCCACATGAACCATGGTATCTAAACCAACCAAGTCACTGGTTCTAAAGGCTGCCGACTTTGGTCTAGCTGTGGCGGGGCCTGAGATAGAATCAACCTCTTCAACGGTCAAGCCCATTTTAGCCATGTGCTCCATACCCTTATAAATAGAGTAAACACCAATCCTGTTTGCCACAAAGTTCGGGGTATCCTTGGCAAAAACGACTCCCTTGCCTAACCTGTTGGCCGTAAAATCAGCCATAAAATCCACAACAGCGGGGTCGGTGTCAGGGGTGGGAACAATTTCCATCAGCCGCATATAGCGGGGAGGATTAAAAAAGTGAGTTACTAAAAAGCGCTTTTTTAAGTCTTCAGGCAGGGCTTTGGACATCTCTGTTACAGAAAGACCACTGGTGTTGGTGCTTAAAATGGCCGTTGCGTTGATGTTGGGAGCTAGTTTTTCCAGCAGAGATAATTTAATATCCATGCGCTCAATAACAACCTCTACAATCCAATCGCAGGTTTTTAATTTTTCAAGGTCATCATCTAAGTTGCCCACAGAAATACGAGAAGCGTAATCTTTCAAGTAAAAGGGAGCTGGCTTCAGTTTGGCCAGTGCCTTTAGGCCATTTGCTGCAATGGAGCTACGAACAGAGCCTGTGTCTGCCCCCAGTTCAGGTGCATCTTTGGGTACTATATCTAAAAGCAGGACTTCAACCCCTGCATTTGCGAGGTGAGCGGCAATGGTAGCACCCATCACCCCAGCGCCTAAGACAGCAGCTTTTTCAATTGATTTCATCGTTTTCCCGTATCAAAAGGTTTTGGTAGTAAAATAAATTAAGTTAACGCTAACGTCAACTATTAAAAAATTCTTTTTTTAGGCCTCGCCTAAGTTACCATCTTAATAAATTCCTGTGGTAGCAAGGTCGGTGTTTTTTTAATGTCATCATAGGTCACCATCGTCGTTCTCGCCGTGGCGTAGAGTTTACCTTCAAAGTCTTGCAAGAGGTAATCAATATCAAAAGAGGTTTTGCCGATATTGGTAATCCAAAACTTTACTCGAAGGTCCTCCCCCAATTTAATTGGCAGTTTATAGCTACACTCTGCCTTGACAACGATAAACAGCAAGTTATCTTGCATAAAATCTACAAAGTTCCCCATAAATATCTTCGTCCTCGCCGTTTCTAGATAGGTGAAATACTTTGCATTATTTACGTGCCCATAGGCATCGATATCAGCAAAGCGGACTTCAATTTCGGTGGAAAACTCTTTACTATTGTGACTCATATTACTCCTTTAAGAAAATGCTCTATTTATATTAACGAAAAAAATTTAAAGTTACTAGTCATGGTTTTATTAAATTAAAGGTCATTTAATTTGTCTAGTATTTTGGCTCTATATTGAGCCACTTCCTTTCTTAGATCCATAATATTAGCTAGTTTTTCATCAATCTTTAAGATGTGTCCATCTAGCATTTCCAAGAGTCGAGGCATTAATTTGGCTGGTTGGTTCTCAGTTTTATAAATCTCTGCCAACTCCCTTCCCTCATCTAAACTCAGACCCAACTCTTTTAATTTAAGAATAAACTTCAGCCTTAGAATCTCTTCGCTATTATAAATACGGCCTCCACCTTCCTGCCTTTCAGGTGGTGGCATCAAGCCGATCTCTTCATAGTAACGAATGGTTCTCGTTGTAATCCCTAAACTTTTTGCTAATTTACCAATTTTCATTGGCTCTCTGGTCTCTATCTTCAAAACTTAACCTTTACGTGATGGTAAACTTAAGATAACATGACTAAAAAGAACCTGTCAAAAGTCATTTGATTGTTTCTTTCAAAAAGCTGAGTTATGATGAAACAAAAATCCTATGCAGCCTAATAAAATGAAATAAAAATGAGCTCAACAACATTTCTCTGTAACGGCCTGAGAAGCCCCTTTGGGGCCTTTGGCGGAAATCTAAAAAACCTAAGCGCACCAGCACTGGCCGCTCAAATAATAAAAGCCTTGCAGGTTAAAAATAATCTACAAGAAGCCCAGATCGACGAGGTAATTTTAGGCCAAGTCATCCAAGGGGGAACAGGGCAATCTCCTGCTAGACAGGCTTTAAGACTAGCAGGTTTAAAGGATTCCACCAAGGCTATGACTATCAATAAGGTCTGTGGTTCTGGCCTCAAGGCCATTATGCTGGCTTCAGACCAAATCAAATTGGGCGAGGCGAATTTAATTTATGCAGGCGGCATGGAATCCATGAGCCGAGCCCCCTTTGCCCTACCTAACATGCGTTGGGGCAAGGCTTTGGGAAACGTGGACTCAGTAGACTTAATTTTAGGCGACGCCTTACTTGACCCCTATACTGGCCGCCATATGGGCGAACTGACAGAAGACCGAATTAGCGACAAGGCTATCACCAGAGGGGAACAAGACCAATACGCAATCACCAGTTACCAGCGTGCAAAGGCTTCTGAGATTGCAGGTTTGTTTGAAGATGAAATTTGCCCCATCACAGAAACAGTCAGAGGCAAAGAGATTACTCATGATAAAGACGAAGAGCTAGCAAAGGTAAATTTTGAAAAGATCCCGAGCTTGCGCCCCGCTTTTAGTAAAACAGGGACCATTACCGCAGCCAACGCCAGCAGCATTAACGATGGTGCCGCAGTTTGCTTGATCGCAAGCACAGAAGCCGTC
Source organism: uncultured bacterium (assembly GCA_965602905.1). Taxonomy (GTDB): domain Bacteria; phylum SAR324; class SAR324; order XYD2-FULL-50-16; family XYD2-FULL-50-16; genus JASJGK01. Next base: position 30,484 of record CBFCZY010000017.1, read on the forward strand.
GCCCAGCATCAGCTTATCCCCTTGGCTAAAATTGTAGCTTACAGCCAACATAGCCAGCCGCCAGATGAATTTTCCTTAGCCCCCATTGGGGCTATCCAGAAGTTACTAGCAAAGGCAAATTTAAAAATAGGGGACATTGGCGTTTGGGAAATCAACGAGGCCTTTTCTGCCGTGCCCTTGATGGCAGCTAAAGAACTGGGTTTGGATCTAGCCAAAGTCAACATCAACGGCGGAGCCGTCTCCCTAGGCCACCCTGTAGGCGCCAGCGGCGGAAGGCTGGCTTTGCATTTAGCTTTAGAATTAAGACGCAGCAACGCACAATATGGGATAGCAACCCTTTGCATTGGCGGCGGTGAAGCCGTTGCAATGTTGCTGGAACAGGTTTAAATCCTGAACTGAAAAAAGGATGTTAGTGAGCAGTAGTTTGGTTATAAAAGGGAATAGAAGAAACACTCAAGGTAATAGGCCATGCAATTTGAATTTTCAGAAGACCACAAGGTTTTAAAAGAAGCCGTAACCGACTTCGCCAAGGCTGAGATCGCTCCAAGGGCGGCAGGCAACGACCTCAACCATGAGATCCACCCTGAAATCATCTCTCAACTTAAAGAATTGGGTTTCCTTGGTAGCTATATCCCCGAAGAATACGGCGGGGCAGGCATGGATTTTTTATCTTATGTTTTGATCGTCGAAGAAGTCTCTAAAGCTTGCGCCTCCTCAGGAGTCTTAATTAGCGCCCATAGCTCCTTATGCAGTGACCCTATCTTAAAGTACGGCACAGAGGAACAAAAAAAGAACTTTTTACCCATCTTAGCGTCAGGCGAAAAGATCGGTTGTTTCATGCTCACAGAACCCAACGCAGGCAGCGACCCTGCGGGTTTACAAACAGTCTACAAAGATAAAGGGGATCACTGGGAGCTTACAGGCAGCAAAATATTCATTACCAACGGTGGTTTTTTAGGCCTTTCTGTGGTGATCGCCACAAATGGAGCCACTGGGCCAGATCGACAGTTTTCAGCCTTTATTATGGATCTTAAGAGCGAAGGCGTGGTTCTCTTGAAAAATGAAGATAAGATGGGTATCAAGGGCAGCTATACTTCGGCCTTTAGTTTAGATTCGGTTAAGGTGCCCAAGGAAAACTTGCTGGGAGGCGAAAACGAGGGCTTTCATATTGCCATGAACACCTTAAATGGGGGCCGCATTGGCATTGCCGCTCAGTCCTTAGGTATTGCTGGGGCGGCCTTTGATTTAGCCTTAGACTATGCTAAAACCAGAAAACAATTTGGGCGGGCCATTGCAAAATTTCAGGCTATACAATTTAAATTGGCCGACATGGCCACAGAATTAGAGTGTTCTAAACTACTGACCTATAAAGCAGGTTGGCAAAAGGGATTAAAACAGGATATTGTTTTGATAGCTGCTCAGGCAAAAAACAAGGCCAGTGAAACGGCCAATTTTTGCGCTAATGAGGCCTTACAAATTCATGGGGGCTACGGCTATATGTCGGAATTACCCTTGGAACGCCTTTACCGAGACGCTAAAATTACAGAAATTTACGAAGGCACCAGCGAGGTGCAACGGATTATCATCGCAAGAGAACTACTAAAATAGACTATGGAAGCTACAAGAGAGATTTATTGGAATATTGGGGCGAGCGCTATTATCCCCATGTACATTATGGCGTTTTTTTCCCTCAGTTATTTGGCTAAAGGAATTTACGACCATTTAAAACTCCTAAAACTAGGCAAGGCATCCCTTGACCGAGATGACAGGTTCTTTTTCCGCATTTTTTATACAGCAAAACAGGTATTATTCCAAACGAAAGTCCGTTTGAAAAAAACCGCTGGCGGCTTACACAGCATGTTCATGTGGGGCTTTATTGTGCTGACCATCGGCACAGGCTTGATCTTTCTCCAAGCTGATATTCTCGAACCTCTTTTTGGAATTACCTTTTTAAAGGGCACCTTCTATAAAATATATAGTGTCGCTTTAGACATTGCAGGTGCACTGGGAATTTTAATGGTCTTGGGCCTTGCTGTACGTCGCTATATTGCGCCCCCTAAAGGCCTACCCAGCACTGCTGGCGACCTCGCAGCCTTGAGCATGCTCTTTTTAATTTTAGGGACAGGCTATTTGATTGAAGGCTTTCGCATTGCCGTTACCGAACTCAAGCAAAACCCTGACCTCGCTTCCTTCTCCCCTTTTGGGGTTTGGATTGCCGAGATCTTTTACCCTTACGGCGAGGCGACATTACGGGAACTCCACACAAATACTTGGTGGCTGCATATGACTTTGGTCATGGGATTTTTTATGATGATCCCACACACCAAACTCAAGCATTTGATTTTAGTCCCTATCAATATTTTTAATGCCGATCATGGCCCCAAAGGGAAACTGGTTACCATTGATTTAGAAGATGAATCTAAAGAAACCTTTGGTGCTGCTAAAATTGAAGATTTCACTTGGAAAGATATTTTAGATTCCCAAGCCTGTTTGAGTTGCATGCGCTGCCAAGACCTTTGCCCCGCTTGGAACACAGAAAAGCCCTTGAGCCCCATGAAAGTGATTCAGGCTATCCAGACGCAAGCCTTAGAGGCCCCCACTGCGCCTATTATTGACGCCATTGGGAAGGATGCAATCTGGTCTTGTACCACCTGTCACGCTTGCCAAACCACCTGCCCCGCAGAGATTGAGCATGTGCCTAAAATCATCGAGATGAGGCGGAATTTAGTACTCATGGAAGGGGAATTCCCAGGCGAAGAAGTGGCTCAGGCTATGGACCAAATGGAGGTCAATTTCAACCCTCTAGGCAGCCCCTTTGCGGCTCGCGGAGAGTGGGCTAAGGATCTACAGGCTAAGCTTTCGGCCCCGGCAGACGCAGATATTCTTTACTTTGCAGGTTGTTATGGGTCTTTTGATGCGAGAAATCAAAAGGTGGCAAGAAACTTTATCACCTTGTGCCACGCAGCTGGTGTAAAGGTTGCCATTTTAGACAAAAATGAAAAATGTTGTGGCGAGCCTGCTCGCAAGATGGGTAACGAATACCTCTACCAAACCTTGGCCACAGAAAACATTGAACAAATTAAAAAAACAGGGGCCAAGAAGGTGGTAACTACTTGCCCCCATTGTTACGACACCCTTTCAAAAAGCTACCCTGATTTAGGCCTAGATTTGGAAGTCGAGCATTACGCAACCTACTTAAACTCACTGGTGCAATCGGCGAAATTAAAAATCAACCGAGAAGGCTTAAATGCCACCTACCATGATTCTTGCTACCTAGGCCGCTACAACGGTGAATACGAAGGGGCGAGATCCATTTTATTTGAAGCTGGCATTGCCACCAAAGAAATGAAAGCCAATTGTGAAGAATCCTTCTGCTGCGGTGGCGGCGGTGGGCGCATTATGGCGGAAGAAAAACTGGGTACCAGAATCAATCAAAAAAGAGTCCATATGGCTGCCGACACAGGCGCCGAAGTATTAATTTCCAACTGTCCTTTTTGCCTAACCATGTTTGAAGACGGCATTAAGGGTGCGAATTTGGAAGAATCATTAACAGCACAAGACTTGAGCGAGATCTTGATCCAGCGCTTAACCAAGGAGGAAGCATGAAAATTTTAGTTTGCATCAAGCAGGTTCCTGACATGGAATCTAAATTTAAAGTTTCAGGTGACGGTGTGACCATTGAAGAAACAGATCTAGCCTACCGTATCAATGAATATGATGAATATGCCATTGAGCAAGCTGTCCAAACCAAAGAGGCCAACGAAGGGGCAGAGCTGGTTGTAGCTTGCCTCGGTGCCGATCGGGCCAGCGAAGCAATTAAAAAGGCCTTGGCCATGGGTTGCGACAGAGGCATTCACATTGTAGATCAAGAATCCCAGCTGAAAGATTCCTTTCAGGTAGCAAGCCTACTCAAAGCGGCAGTGGCAGAAGAAAATTTTGATCTGATTTTTACAGGCATGCAAAGCCAAGATCGAGGGTCCGCCCAAGTGGGAATTTTACTGGCTGAAATGTTAGAGATTGAATCGGTAAGTACCATTGTTAGTTTTGAACTTGCAGGGGATGAAGCCTCTGTTAAAAGAGAATTAGAAGGTGGCATCAAGGGCCTTGTGAAGGTAAAATTACCTGCATTGCTCACTTGCCAACTGGGATTGAACAAACCTAGGTACCCGACTTTGCCCAACATTATGAAGGCTAAAAAGAAAGAGGTAGCTAAACTGGAAGTAGCCAGCTTGGCCGCACCTGCGGCAGTAGCTACAACAAAAAATCTCCACCCCCCAGCTAAGAAGGGCCAAGCCCTATATTTAGAAGGGGATGTAAATGATATTGCTGATAAACTCATTGCCGAGTTGAAGGCAAAAACCGCTGTATTGTCCTAGGAGAAACCATGAAAGCCATTATTGTTTTTGAATCAAGAGAAGGAAAGTTGGTTGAAGGCTCCTATGAGACTTTAGCCTTTGCCAAAGAACTAGGCGCTAGCGAAATCGCTGGATTTTATACTGGCCCCGCAGATACCCAGCCAGCCTTTGCAGGCAAGTTGTATTACTCAGATGCAGGCGACTATAACCCAAGCCTACATAAGGATTTACTGCTACAAGCTGTAGAAGCCGAAGGGGCGGATACAGTAATTTTTATGCATTCTTCCTATGGATGGGATCTGAGCCCCAGAATCGCCTTGGCCTTAGGCGCTGGTCAGCTTTCTGAAGCTGTTGCCATTAATGATGGCGCAGTTGAACTAGGCTGCTACAACGCTAAACTGAGAAGAAGGGTAGCTTTAAGCGGAGACAAGCAGGTTATCACCATCCAAGGTGGCGCCTTTAACCCTGCTGAACCCAGTGGCAGCCCTGAAGTTGTAGAACTTTCAGGCGAAGCGGGATCAAAACTAACCTTTTCAGGTTACGAGGCCGCAGAGGCCAAAGAGCTCGACCTAACCAAGTCAGAAATCATTGTTTCTGCTGGTAGGGGAATTGGCAAAAAAGAAAATATTGATGTGATTAAAGCCTTGGCGGAAGCCTTAGGCGGTGACTTAGGTGCAAGTCGACCTGTGGTAGATTCAGAGTGGATTGAGCATTCTCACCAAGTGGGAACAACAGGCCAAACGGTAACGCCAAAGCTTTATGTTGCCTGTGGTATTTCAGGGGCGATCCAGCATTTGGCAGGCATGAAAAACTCGGAGTTTATTGTTGCTATCAATAAGGATAAAGACGCGCCCATTGGCGAAGTGGCAGATGTTTTCTGCGTTGCCGATCTAATGCAATTGGCACCTGCACTCACGGCGAAACTGAAAGCTTAGGTTTTATTTCACCTGAAACTTAATCGCAAAACGATTAAGTTTCCCTAAGACATTTATGGCTTACAAAAAGAAATCCAAAGCCACAGGCTTTGACTCAATGGAAAAACGATGAAAACTAAATTTACAGAATTAACAGGTGTGAAATATCCAATCATGTCAGGTGGCATGATGTGGGTATCAACCAAGGAGCTGGTTTCCGCTGTGGCAAATGCTGGTGGTTTTGGCGTTATGACAGGATTGAGCTTTGGAACACCTGAGTTGATGGTCGAAGAAATCCGTAAACTCAAAGACCTGACAGACAAACCCTTTGGTATTAACATTACCTTTTTGCCCACCTTAAAACCTGTGCCTTACGCCGATTTTGTTGATGCTGCCTTGGCTGAAGGGATAACTATTTTCGAGACTGCTGGCCGCAGCCCCGAAGATGTCATGCCTGCTCTAAAAAAGGCAGGAGCAAAGGTAATTCATAAGTGTACCAGCCTCAAGCACGCCCTAAAGGCGCAAAAGCTAGGGGTGGATATGATTAGCGTCGATGGCTTTGAATGCGCTGGTCACCCAGGCGAAGATGATGTTACCAGCCTAGTTTTACTGCCTATTGTGGCCGCAGCCTTGGATATTCCCGTCATCGCCTCAGGTGGTTTTGGTGATGGACGTGGCCTTGTTGCCGCCATGGCTCTCGGGGCCGAGGGTATCAACATGGGGACACGCTTTTTAGCTACCAAAGAGGCTCCTGTCCATGAAAATATAAAAAATAATCTCGTAAATAGTAGTGAAAAAGACACAAAATTAATCCTCCGCACATTGAAAAATACGGCCCGAGTTTTAAGCAATAAAACCTCTAGCCTTGTGGTTGACATGGAAGCTGAGGGCAAAGGAATCATGGAATTAGCCCCCCATTTAAGTGGCCTAAAAGGCAAAGAAGCCTTAGAAACTGGGGACTTAGAAAATGCAATCTTAACCGCAGGTCAGGTGACAGGGTTGATTAACGATATTCCCTCTGTAGCTGATTTACTGGAAACCATTGTTGCCGATGCCAAGAGAATCATTAATAACAGACTGCCTTCCATGGTATAAATAAGCAAAATCATCTATTTCACCCCTTGCCAAAACTAAAAAGGCAAGATAAAGTGTGTGATTAGCTCAAACAGCAACTGATTATTAGGAGAGCCTCAAATGGCCAAGCAATGTGATATTTGTGGAAAAAAACCACAAAGTGGAAACAACGTGAGTCACGCTCACAACAAAACTAGAAAACGCTGGTTACCCAATTTACAGACAGTAAGAGTGTTAAAGAGTAACGGTAATAAAGAGAAGAGAACCGTTTGTACCTCTTGCATCAAAACTGGCGTTACTGCTAGCTAGTAACCCAAAACTTTAAAGGGACTATGAAGTTTGTAAATAAAAACGACATTGAAGTAGATTCACTAAGCATTAGCCCAAGTGAAGCTGTAGCAAAAAGAAGGGAGCAAATGCCCCCGATTTTTTTAGATGTGAGAAGCACTGAGGACTATAAACTAGTTCACATGGCTGGCTCAACTTTAATCCCCGCTGAGTTTTTAGAAGATCACCTTTACCAACTTCCTCCCTTTGCACATATCATTGTTATCGGCGACGATAAGGATGAAGCAACTTTGGAAGCTGTTAAGACCTTGAAAGATAACGGCTTTAACGAGTTAAGTTACATTGAAGGTGGTGTCACTAAAATTTTGGAAGCTATTAAAGCCGACCCCAATGAAATCTTTTTGGCCGATCTTCCCAAAGATCAATGGTCTGAAAAAATTGAAACTGCCCTTTCTGATAAAGTAAGACCTGCTCTTGCTAGTGATGGTGGTGGTCTAAAGGTTTTAAAAATCGAAGATGACAAATTATATATCCAGTACGAAGGGGCATGCTCAGGCTGTTCTAGTAGTACAGCAGGCACACTCCGCTTTATCCAAAGCGCACTTAGAGTTGCCTTAAATCACGATATTGAAGTTATTACTTCTTAAAATTCCTAAGCATTAAGCCTAGCTAGACTGGGCTTAATTAGAATTTGACTCATTGGATATCGCCAAAATGGATTTCCCCCTCCCAAAATTATTGGTTCTCTCTGCCCCCAGCGGAGCAGGAAAGAGCAGCATATTCCAAAAAGTTCAGCCCTTTTTTCCAAATAAATTACGCCACTCCATTTCTTTTACTACCAGAGCGCCTCGCGTTGGTGAAACTGATGGCATTCATTATTTTTTTGTTACGCCAGAGCAATTCAAAAAAAGAATTTCAGAGGGCGACTTTATTGAGTGGGCTGAAGTCCACGGAAACTTCTACGGCACCTCAAAAAGCCAAATTGAATCTTACCTAGCCCAAAAACAATCGGTTATCTTAGATATTGATGTGCAAGGCGCTTTGCAGTTGATGAAAATCACTGACTTAAAAGCGGAATACCTCTTTTTATCGCCTCCCAGCCTAGAAGAATTAGAATTGCGCCTACGGGGAAGAGGGACAGAAACCGAAGAAGCAATCAAAGTCCGCCTCGGCGCTGCCGCCCATGAGATGAGCCACCAAGACCAGTATTCTCACCACTTAGTAAATGCAGATTTAGACCAAGCTTCCTTAGATTTTATCATCTTGGTGCTGAAGCTCAATGACGCTGCAAATTTCTCGCCTAGCGATTTAGGGGATTTCCCCATAGAACTTGAGCCTGCCCAAGAGATCTTAAAAAACGGGGACCTAACGCCTACAGAAAAGCTAGCTCGCCTTTTACCAATCTTACAAAATCTATTTTAAGCTTAATAAATTCTAGGCCCTGTGTTAGCATATTCCAATGTCTAACAACAATTGAGACCTATGATTCGAATTGAAAGTATTATCAGTGATTTTCAAGCCTATACCAAAGGCGTCATTGACTGCACTCCTATTCAAAAAGCTTATATTTTAGCTGTTAAGCATTTCAGCCAAGCCTTACTCCCTGGTCAAGGCAGACTGGAGATGGCTTTGGACCGTGTGCGAACTTTTATTGAATTGGAGATGGATATCCAGTCTATCGTTGCGGCTTTGCTGCTCGATGTTCACCGCATAGAAAAGGTAAGTAAAGAGGAATTAATTGCTCAAATCGGCAAGGAAACCTGCGAACTGATGGAGCAAACCGCCAGCATCATGGCCTTGAGCGAGAAAGCCGCTCAACCCGATCAAGTCGCCGAGTCCTTAAGGCATTTGGTTAGAGCTACTATCACAGACATAAGAACCCTTCTTTTAACCTTGGCTGCCAGAAAGGCGCAGCTTTTAGGTAAGGCGGGCCTCACAAAACAAAGATTAAGAATTTTAAGCAAAGAGGCCTTAGAAATTTATGCGCCAATTGCCGAGCGGCTTGGCTTAAACCATCTCAGGGTGCAGCTAGAAGACTTGTCTTTTTTAATACTCCACCCCAAAGATTCCCAAGAGATCCAAACCTATTTAAACAGTAACTTTGGGGCGCAAGATAGCCTTCTGAATCATTTCAAAGAAAGGGTAACGTCAAAATTGTCCAAGTACCAACCGCCAGTGGTGATCAAAAGCCGCATCAAGCATGGCTACAGTCTCTTTAAAAAATCAAAAATGACCAAGGTGGACTACAATCATGTTCACGACCTTTTAGGATTACGCATTTTGGTGGATTCAGTGGATACGGCCTACAAGGTTTTAGGGGTACTGAACAACAGCTTTCACTCTGTTAACGATCGCTATAAAAACTATATATCCTTCCCGAAACCCAATGGTTACCAGTCTTTGCATGCTTTTGTAATTGATGACTCAGGAACAGGTTTCGATGTGCAGATCCGCACCCATGAAATGCATAAAATGGCTGAAATGGGGATCGCCAGCCATTGGTCCTATAAGGCTTCTGAGCTGGGAACCAAAAACAAAGAAAGCTTAAACTGGCTGGAAGACTTAAGTGAAAAATTAAAGGTTACCGAAGACCCAGAAGAAGCCTTAGACCTATTTTCTCGTGAACTCTACACAGATCAAGTCTATGTTTTTACCCCCAAGGGTAAGATCATCAAGCTCCCACTTGGCGCTTCCGTCATCGATTTTGCTTACGAAATTCACTCAGAAATCGGGGATCACTGCACAGGAGCCTTGATCAACGGAGTACATAGAAATTTACATACCCCCTTGCACCAAGGGGATAAGATCGAAATCATAACCGCCCCCAACCAAGAACCCAAACCAGAATGGTTGATGCTGGCTAAAACCAGTAAGGCCCTAAACCACACGAGAGTTTTTTTAAGAAGACGAGAGCAACAAGAAGCCCATGCCTTAGGCCTAGAAATGTTTACCGAACAGGTGAAATCCTTAGGTCAAAATCACACGGTCATAGAAAATTCAGAAGCCTTTAAGGACTTTTTAAAAAAATCCAATCACAAAAATCTAGAAAATTATCTCACCAAGTTGGGTTTTGGGCAGGCAAACATGCAGTCGCTGCATAATTTTTTGCTGAGTGGAAATTTAGGCCAGAAGAAAAAATTAGGATTCCCCAATTTTAGAAAGCCCACAGGAGTGCGCATTGCAGGTATGACGAACTTGATGGTCCGTTATGCCAATTGCTGTAACCCTGTAAAAGGTGACCCCATTATTGGGTTAATGATCCAAGGCAAAGGGGTTTCCATTCATATTGCAGATTGCACCAATGCCCATTCGCCAGGGATAAACCCAGAAAGATTGGTGGAAGTGGAATGGATTAAGGGCGAGCAAGAGAGCCTGCCTGCTTGGATTCAGCTCAAATTTGAAGGCGAGATCAAGACCCAGAGGTCCATACTTAAGACGATCCAAGGCTCAAAGGCCATATTGGTAGAGAGTAACTTGAGGATGCAAAAGGGCACAAGCTACCAAGAAATTCTGGTCAAGGTGAAAAACCACGACCAACTGAGTCGATTGATTGATAAGCTTAATAATTTCAGCGCAGTTTCTGCTGAGCGTAAATTATCCCCTAGTGAGCTATTGGCTCATAGTTCTTAGATTAAGTTCAAGCCCTAGATTTTTACTCAAGGCCATAGGCTACTAAAAACTAACGCCAAACTCTTCTTTGATGGTCGTTTGCAAGTCTTTATCGTGCTCCATACCCATGTAGCGAATCTCTGTGATGACCTTTCTACGGATTACTCTCAAGTCATCAGCGTCACTTGCTGTCTCCCTAAGTTCAGTAATCCCTGATCTTCTCAAGTTATCCATTACAGTAAAGCGCATTCTCGTTTTCAGATCTTCCAAATCCCTTTTATCTAGCTTCCGAAAGTAATACTCTATTTCAGCCTGATTTTTACCTAGGAGTGACAAGGTCATCCAGGTGGTAATTCGATTCTCGTCTTTTTTTGGCTTTGGCGGTGCAATGTTCGAGGCCCCAAAAACAGGACTCCCCACCATTGCAAGAAAGACAAAAAATACGATCACATATTTTTTTAAGTTTCTCATTTCTTCCTCTTTGAAGGTCAGTGAGATGGTACTCACCCTTTCAAAAATGTTATTCTACCTTATTATCGGCAATTCTGGCTAAAACTTTAGGAGCTAATTTCAAATACAGAAAAATAGCACACAGTTGGATAGCTCCTTTCTTATCGACAGGGGACAGAAAAACTTGAGGTATTTTTTAAGATTGGGAGTGATTAAATTCTCAAGCCTTGGGGGCCTAAGTTGCTCCCAAGGCTTGGGGCTAACTAAGCCAAAGCCTTTGAGGCAATTTCGAATATATTTTTAGAAAGATTGGGAGTGTCCAAGATTTGTTGCAACTCTGCCTTCATGGCCGATTGCTCTGGCTCTGCAAAGTGCTTAAAGCGGCTTAGAGGGCTGATCAAGCGGGCGCCCATCTGGGGGTTTAACAAATTCAACCGAATGATTTCATTGGTTAAAAGTTTATAACCTTGGGCATCCTTTCGATGGAACTCTTTTAAATTCCCCACAGCAAAGGCACCAATTAAAGAGCGCAATTTATTTGGATTATTGTGATCGTAACTTGGATGATTTTTTAACTCTTCGATCATCTCAACATTGCTCAAGGGGCTAACAGCTTGCAAGCGGAACCAATGGTTCATAACAAGGCTGTTTTTTTCAAATTCTTCAGCAAATTCCCGCAAGGAGGTTAATCTTTCCACTGACTCACTGTCATTGAGTGCAGCTAAAGCCCCCAGTCTCAAGGTCATGTTGGTCGCTGTTTTCGCTTGGGTCAAAGCTAGGTCTGCATCCCCTGCCGCCACTATGTATCTTAAAGAAAGATTGGCTAAGGAACGCTTTGCTGTTTGCTTTTGTTCAAACTGGTAAGGCTCAGAAATTTGAGAACGCTCATAAGCGGCCAAAAATTCTGATTTTAAGCTGGTAGCCAGCATGGTTTTTAAAGCACCACGGGCATCATAAATCGCAGTAATGTTAGGCTGTGGGTTTTGCTCCACTAAATAGGCCTCAGTGGGTAAGAGCAGCATGGCAGCAACCAGGGCAGGGTCGGCTGAGGTGTCTTTAAGCAAAGTTTGGATTGCCGTTAGCAAAACATCGGACGCCATCCCAATTCCATTATCAATCCAATCTTGTAACTGGTTCATCAAGAGCATCTGACAGGCCTCATAGCGGTTGTAGGCATCGCTATCTTTTGCCAGTAGCGTGGCCAACTCCTCACTTGTGGGGTTGGTTTTGAGCTTCACTGGGCTGGAAAAACCCCTGAGCAAACTGGGGATTGGCTTTTCTTTCAAGCCTGTAAAGGTGAATTTCTCTTCTGCCTTGCCCATCATCAAGGTAACTTCTGCTTTGGGCTCTGCCCCTTGTAACTGGCAAGGTAAAGCCTCACCGTCAGCATTCAAAAGTCCCATTTTGATCGGGATAAGCAAAGGTTCTTTGGTCTTTTGGCTAGCCGTCTCTGGGTTCTGTTGGCTTACATTTAAGGTAAACTCACCCTTGGCCCCGTCAAAGGATTCGGACACGGTAATTTCAGGGGTTCCAGATTGGCGATACCAACTTTTAAATCCCTCTAGATTTTGGCCTGAACCTATTTCCAGTGCACTTAAAAAATCTTCAATGGTGGCAGATTTACCGTCGTTTTCAGAAAAATACAGATCCATGGCCTTGCGGTAAGCTTGTGGCCCAATATGATTGTACATCATGCGAATCAACTCAGCGCCCTTATTGTAGACAGTGCTAGTATAAAAGTTGTTGATTTCAATAAAGGAGGCAGGCCTTACAGGATGCGCCATGGGGCTATGGTCTTCGGGAAACTGTGCACTTTTGAGCATCTTCACATCCATGATGCGGCCCAGTGAAGCTGAATTTAAGTCTTGGGTAAAGTTTTGGTCTCTAAATATAGTTAGGCCTTCTTTTAGGCTCAACTGAAACCAATCTCGCAAGGTTACTCGGTTGCCCGACCAATTATGGAAGTACTCGTGACCAATAATGCCTTGGATGTTTAAAAATTCACCGTCTGTGGCAGTTTGGGAATCGGCTAGGATACAAGAGCTATTAAAAATGTTCAGACCCTTGTTTTCCATAGCGCCCATATTAAAGTCGTCTACAGCAACAATCATAAAGATATCAAGGTCATACTCTAGGCCATAAACCTCTTCATCCCACTTCATCGACTGCTTGAGGCAAGTCATAGCGTGGTCTGTTTTTTTACTGTTGGCAGCTTCTACCCAGATTTCTAAAACAACTTCCCGCCCACTCATGGTGGTGAAGGAGCTTCGGTTTACAACCAGATCGCCAGCAACTAGGGCAAAGAGGTAACTGGGTTTCTTAAAGGGGTCTTCCCAAGTAACAAAATGCCTGTTTCCATCCAAGTCGCCTTGGTCAATTTTATTTCCGTTGGAAAGTAAAATAGGGATGGCCTTACCCGCTATAACCTTGGTGGTAAATTTGGTGGTTACGTCGGGGCGATCGGGGAAAAAGGTAATGCGCCTAAAGCCTTCTGGCTCACACTGGGTGCAGTACATTCCGCTGGAGCGGTAAAGACCTTCTAGGGCTTTATTTTCTTCAGGGTAGATTTCTGTGACTAACTTTAAGGTAAAGTCTTTGGGGCAATTGGAGATGGTTAAGGATTCAGCATCTTGGGAGTATTCATTTTCCCCCAAAATCTTACCGCCCAAATCTACAGACAAAAGCTTTAAGCCTCGCCCAAGCAGAGTTAAGCTACTACTGGGATTTTCTGAATTTTCTAAAAATTTAATTTCGCTAGAAACCAAAGTGCGGCCTTCGAAAATCTCAAAGGTTAAAAAAACCTCCTCCACTAAGTGATTTGGGGCTTGGTAATCCTTTAAAAATATTTCTTGGGCCTGCATGGTTCTCTTCTTATGCTAGTAGTTTTTTTAAAATTTCATTAATCATTTTCGGGTTGCCTTGGCCCTTGGTTTCTTTCATCACTTGGCCCACAAAGAAGCCAAATAATTTATCTTTACCACCCTTAAAGGCTGCAACATTGTCTGGATTTGCATCCACAATGGCCTTGCAAATGGTTTCTAACTCACCAGAGTCACTCATCTGCTTTAAGCCTTTTTCGTCCACCACAGAAGCTGCCGATTTCCCAGTTTGAAAGACTTCTTCAAAGACGGTCTTGGCAATCTTGCCTGATATTGTCCCGCCTTCAATCAAGGCCAAAAGTTCTACAAGATGGTCTGTTGTAAACTTACAATCAGCAATGGAAAGCTTTGCATCTTTTAAGGCTTTTGCCAAATCGCCATTGATCCAATTGGTTGCTTGTTTGGCACTGGCGCCCTTTTCAACTGCTTCTTCAAAATAGCGAGCCACAATTTTTGAGGCCACTAATACATTAGCGTCATACTTACTCAAACCATGTTCGGTCTGAAAACGCTCTGCCTTTTGGTCTGGAAGTTCGGGTAGGCTTGCTTGTAATTCGTCTACTCGCTCTTTACTAACCAGTACAACAGGTAAGTCGGGGCAAGGGAAGTATCGATAGTCATGACTTTCTTCCTTGTCTCGCAAAGCCCGAGAACTGCGGTTATCAGCGTCCCAAAGCCGAGTTTGCTGGCGAATGGTGCCACCATCTAGTAATTCGTCTGTTTGTCGTGCGATTTCAGAGTCAATACACATGGCCACGTTACGAAAGGAATTCAAGTTCTTTGATTCGGTTCGAGTGCCAAATTCTTCTTGGCCCACTGGGCGAATAGAAACGTTTGCGTCACATCTTAAATTGCCTTTTTCCATATCCCCGTTACAAACACCTAAGTAAGTAACAAAGCTGTGGATTTTTTCCATGTAAGCTTTTGCCTCTTCACTGGTGCGAATGTCAGGCTCAGAAACGATTTCAATAAGAGGCACGCTGGCACGGTTTAAGTCGGCGTAGGATGCATTAGGGTCTTCCCCGTCGTGGATTAGCTTCCCTGCATCTTCTTCCATGTGGATTCTAGTGATGCCAATGCGTTTGGTCTCACCACCAACTTCAATATCCACCCAGCCATTTTCACAAATGGGTCGGTCGAACTGCGAGGTCTGGTAAGCCTTGGGTAAATCAGGGTAGAAGTAGTTTTTTCTGGCAAATTGGCTATCAAGACGAATCTCGCAGTTGGTTGCCAGTCCCATTAAGATTGCGTAGTCCACAGCCTTAGCGTTAATGGTTGGTAACGCGCCAGGTAGGCCTAAGCAAACGGGGCATGTATTTTCATTGGGGTCGGCTCCAAACTTGGTGGAACAAGAGCAAAACATTTTCGATTCTGTGGAGAGTTGCGCATGCACCTCCAAACCAATTACAGGTTCGTACTTCATGGGATTTTTAAACTATTAAAAGTGATATAGATTGACAGCCATAATGCCATTGATCAAAGATGAAAGCAAGTGAACTAGAGACAAAAAAGGCTTATGGACCTACTTATATCAGCGGAAGACATCGCTAAACGCATCAAAGAGCTGGCTTTAAAAATCGCACAGGACTTTAAAGGCGAAGACTTAGACTTTGTAGTGGTATTAAAGGGCGCAGTATATTTCGCCACTGACTTAAGCCGTGCCCTGCCAAACTCGGTTCATCTTCATTTTATCACCGCCAAGAGCTACGAAGGTACTAGCCAAGGCGAAGTTAAAATTGAAGGGAACGTCCATGTGCAAGGGAAAAAAGTTTTTATCATTGAGGATATTTTAGACTCAGGTAACACCTTAAGAAAGGTTATTCCCTTTCTAAAAGAGCAGGGTGCAAGCTCAATCAAATTGTGCTGTTTACTAAAAAAACATGATATTAAAGACATTCAAATTGATTACCTCGGTTTTCAAGTGCCAGACCACTGGGTTGTCGGTTATGGCTTTGATATGGATCAAAGATACAGAAATTTACCAGATATTAGAATTTTCAAGGAAGCAAAATGACCTTTAAAGAAGCCTTTTTCAAAAGCCCCGGCCCCAATACCAAAAAAGAATCCTTTACCTTATATGTGAAGGGATTAATGATGGGTGCCGCTGACATCGTCCCTGGCGTTTCAGGGGGAACCATTGCCTTGATCTCTGGGATCTACTCTAACCTACTGGCAGCCATTGCCTCCTTTGACTTTAAGGCAATTAAGCTCATTGGCTCTTTTAAATTCAAAGAGGCCCTAGCTGAGATCCATTTGCGATTTTTGATCATTTTGCTCGCTGGCATTGGCACGGCTGTAATTTCCTTAGCTCGGATCATGCACTTTTTACTGACGGAACAACCTGTCTACACTTGGTCGGCATTTTTTGGGTTGATCCTCGCGAGCACCTTGATATTGGGAAAACAAATCAAGTGGGATGGCCTTTCCAGTATGACCTTTGTTTTGGGCCTCGGCCTCGCCTATCTACTCGTAGGTTTAATCCCCAAAACCACCCCTGAAGTTTGGTGGTTTATCATCTTCGCAGGCATGATCGCCATTTGCGCCATGATCCTTCCCGGTGTCTCAGGTAGTTTTTTACTCCTGATTTTAGGCAAGTACCAGTTTATCACAGGGGCTTTAAGAAACCCCTTTAACCTTGAATCCTTGAGCATCATTGGCCTTTTTATCATTGGGGCAATCTTGGGTATCACTAGTTTTTCTAGGGTTTTAACTTGGACCTTGAGCCGCTATGAAGTAGTGACTATGGCATTTTTAACAGGCTTAATGACAGGTTCTTTAAGAAAAGTTTGGCCCTATAAAGAAGTACTAGAAACCAAGATCATTAGAGGTAAGACCCACGTACTGCGGGAGGAAAATTTTCTACCGACCCTAGACCAAGGTGTCTGGGTTGCCATCAGCATTATGATTGTTTCTTTTACTATTGTTTATTTCTTGGAAAAACGAGTTCAACCTCAAGATTAAATTAACTCAGTCCCAAGAGTAAATTAATAAGTCCGCAAGTTCACTAAGGGAGGCAACCCCTCCCTTGTTGATTTGTTCCAAGGCATCGCTTATGTAGCTTAAGTCTTTGTCCCTCTTTGCAGCCCCTAGGCGCAAAACCTCGATTTTACCTTTTAGATTCTCTAAGGCTAAGGCCTTTTGTTCTCTCGTTAAAGCATTGGCATTGAGGAGTTTAAAAAGAGCAAAAACTCGAAATCGATCCATAGCGGGATACTTAAAACTCAGTTGGTCGGCATGGCCCCCCAAACGAGTCATCAAGTCCACATCTACTAAACCTATTTTTTCTGATGCCGTTAGGCGAAGCCAAAGGTCGTAGTCTTCACAGGCAGGCAAACGCTCATCAAAACCACCAAATTCAAAAAAAAGATCTTTTTTGATCATTACCGTGCTGGGGCTGATGGCACAAAGCTCTAGTGATTGAGAAAAGAGGTCTCCCTCTTGTTTCTTATATTTTTTAGGAATTTTCACAGGTTTGCCCTCTCGCACCCAGTTTTCCCCTGTTTGTGAAACTTGAACCGAGGGGTTCGCTTTATGAAATTGCACTTGGCTAGCTAATTTCCCACTATGCCAACTGTCATCGGAATCCAAAAAGCACAACCACTCACCTCTGGCCATTCTAGCCCCTTGGTTGCGAGCGTTACTTACGCCTTCATGTTCCAAAATCAACCATTGCACTTTCCCCTTAAAGGCCTTCTGCAAATCACTTAAGCCCGAATCAGTAGAGCCGTCATCCACAACAATCAATTCAAAATCACCATAATCTTGCGTCAAAACAGAGGAAATGGCTTTTCTGAGTAAATGAAAGCGATTAAAATGAGGGATAATTACAGAAATCACGGGCGTCTCTGGCAGGCAACTTGCTTGAGTAGTAAGGATGTTTCAACGTGAGCTAATCCTATTGCCTCCTCAGCGTGAAAGCAAGCAAAACTGGGCCAGTTGTGCTTTACAGTTTCAAATAAAGAAGCTAAAGATTAGAAAAAAAACTATGAAAAATACAGCCTACCTCTTTTTATTTTTATTCCTATTTAATGTGCAAGGCCTTTCTGCGCAAGAAATCGACTTTGCATCTCAGCCTGCGACAGATGAAGTAAAGCTGACCAAAGAAGAGTTAGAAGCCGAAAGCCTAGATGCGGAAATCGCAAAAGAGCTACAAACATCTAGAGAAGGCAATGCTGAAGATATAAAAAGATCCTTTGAGCGACAAGAGAACATTACTCTATACAGTAACTTAAAGGTAGAACGTTTTATCTCAATGTACACAGGTCGCAAAAGAGAGCACTTTGAAGTGGCTGTCGAACGTTCGGCTAAGTATATGGCAATGATCGACCGTATTTTTGCCCAATATGAATTACCACCAAATTTAGCTTACCTTTCTGTTGTTGAATCAAACTTCAACCCTAAGGCCCGAAGCCACGCAAATGCACTAGGCCTGTGGCAGTTTATGCGCCGCACAGGGCATTATTATGATTTAAGTACCTCATGGTGGCATGACGACAGATACGACCCTGAAAAATCAACCTACGCCGCTGCACGCTACTTAAAACAGCTTCATAAAGAACTAGGTGAGTGGGAACTGGCTTTGGCCGCCTACAATGCTGGTGCAGGCAAGGTTCGCAGAACCATAAGAAAGGCCAAGCGTAAAAACCAAGATTTTGACTATTGGTCTTTAAAGCTACCTCGTGAAACTAGGGGCTATGTCCCTGGATTTTTTGCTGTAAATATCCTTTTTGAAAACTTAGAAGCCTACGATTTTAGTCCTAAGCCACCAAGGGAGCCTGAAGTTGCGAAAGACTTCATGACCGTACCTGGTGGGGTAAGTTTGGCCCAAGTTGCCAAGGTGATTAAGGTTGAAAAACAGCTACTGGCTAGTTTTAACCCTAACGTACCTAGGGGAGTTACTCCTGCCGACAAAGATTACTTTGAAATCGCAGTACCGCCAAATACTAGTTTTGATGCGGATCGGATTAAAAATTTAGAAAAATCAAGAAAGCGCTTTTGGAAACACCACAGAGTTCGCAGAGGCGATACCCTTTGGTCCATTTCCAGACGCTACGGTGTACCCATCAGCCAGATCGTTGCCTTTAACCGTTTAAATCGAAAACGCGTACTTAGGATAAGGCAGAAAATCATGCTGCCTGTATCGGCTGACTACGCCTACAGAGCTGTTAAAAAAGGCCGTAAGGGAAAAAAGAGCAAGAAAAAAGGCTACACCTACCACCGAGTTAAGGCGGGGGAATCCTTTTGGAGCATTTCTAAATCTTACAATATTCCCCTTAGAAAAATTAAAGGCTGGAATCGTACTCTTGCGAGAAAACGATTTTTAAAGGCAGGCAACCTCGTTGCTCTCAAGCTTTAAGGTTACAGCTAAAATCTTTTAGCTGGCTCCTCACAGGGGTCAAATTGGGGGCAAATTCCCTTACAACCCCCACATAAATGCCCACTGCAACTCGTTGTTTAGGCCTCGCCCTTAAAAGTCAAACTCACCTGAATATGGGCCTCTTTACCGCTCTCCTTTAAAATCAAATCAGAACCCTTTGTAAAAGAAAATCCAAAATTCAAATTGATTTTTTCAGGCTGCCTTTCCAAAGTTTTTAAAGGTTGCAGCACCTTTTCCACTAGCGGGCGAATGATCTGCACAGCCTCACCAAAGTCTCGTGATTGATTCGAAAAACTCGGTGAGTCTTCCTTTACCTTTGCTGGGTTTACCCAAGAATCTGAGATCTCAACCTTTAAGTCCATCCCCTTTTCCAACTCTAATACTATTTGTGATTTTTCCATATATTTCCAAATTTCTTTGCCTAAACTGCAATAAAACTTTCCACTTTAAAGATGAGAACAATTTTTTGTAGCTCTTAGGAGCTTTTTTATATTAATCTTCTATTTCTATAATTTCTTACAATAAAGCAAAAAATCACTTGGTTTTTTCTTACAACTATTGTTACATTAACAAAAGTAAACATTAGTTCATATTTTATACTATGAAGACTAAAAAAAAAGCAACTGCCAAAATTACAATCCCCCAAGAGTCAACAGCGGAAATTTTTCACTCTGGGAAAAGATTGAAGCAGATTCGTAAAATCAAAGGCTACACTCAAGAGGGACTGCTCTATGAAGCTGACTTCCCCAAGGTTTCTTTAAAAACCTTACGCAGGTGGGAGCAACAAGGGGTAAACCCCTTACGTTTGCAGGAGGTTGCAAGCTTTTTTGAACTTGATTTATGGGGGTTTTTAGAAAACCATATTGGCGAAGAAGAGTTTAAAGCCTTGGCTTTACACCCTGAAATGTATTTGCCCCTCAAGGCAAAATACTTAAACAACACAAAGCAAGAGCCTGTTGCTTTTGAACAGCACCATTGGAACCGAACCAAGTTTGCCAGTTTAGTTGAACTAATCCGCAAGGGCCAGGAAAAGAGCTTTATCCTCCAAATGAAAAAATTCCCTGTAAATTACCAAGGGGAACAAGGTTGGGGGCTACTCCTTTGGGCGGTTCACAAAAATCAAATTCAAATCATCAAACACCTGTTGAGCCAAAAAAGCCTTGTCCCTACCCAAGGGGACAGAGAAGGCCTGACCCCCTTAATGTGTGCTGCAACTTGGGGCTACTTAACCTCAACGAACTTACTCCTAGGAAAGCAGCTGATTTTAGATGAAATCAACCAAGTTGACCATCTTGGCTGGTCGGCTCTCACTTGGGCCTGCTCCAATGGCCACACAGATGTGGCAGATGCCCTACTGCAGGCAGGGGCTTCACCAAATGTTCTAGACTACAGACACAGCACCCCTTTGCACCGAGCAATAAATGAAAGCAATCACGCCGTTGCTCATGTTCTAATCAAATACAAAGCGGACACAGATATTTTAGATGAGAATAGTAAAACTCCAAAACAGTTGGCAGTAGTGCAAAATAACCAAGGTATTATCGACCTCTGTTCCTAGAAGACAGCCTCCCTCAAAGCAAAAAAACAAGATTAAGTATCTGTAAAAATAAGACTTACTAAGCTAGAGGACAAAGTTTGCCCATTTTTGGGTAGCAGCTTTCCTAGTCAGCAACCTCAAAAGAATTCATGATAAAAGAAACTCAATTTTTTCAAAGTTATCATGTTAATTCGCTACTACATCGACAAGGACTATCACACAATTGACGCCAACTTACCTGTAAGTCGGCATCAATCTGATTTCATCCATGAGGATTACCTCATAGTTGTAGAAAAAGACGAGTTCAAAGGCGTACTTACAAAGCAAATAGCCCAGTGTAACCCCAGACAGCCAGTGGAAAAGGTTTTGCTAGAGAACCCAACTCTAGTGCTCGATTCAGGCTGCAAATTGACAGATGCAAAAGATACAATGGAGCTTGAGAATGTAACTGTCGCAGCCGTAACCCAAGGTGATGATTTTTTAGGTGTGATCAACTTAGATCGGATTACCAATGAATTGCTCCATTACCAAAATTTCCAAGCAGAAATAGAAGCAAAGCTTTCTGACAAACTCCAGCTACTCACTACCCAAAGTAATAATTTCAGAAAAGACCTGATCCTTTGCAAGTTGCAACTGGAACAACTGAAACAGGAAAAAGCGCAAACCTTAATTGCGTTAAATTTGGGGGAAGTCAAATTGAAATCGGCCAGTCGGCTACTAGCTTTAGGAATCGAAAGCTTAAAAGAGGGAAAATTATCACTAGGAACTTTAGAAGAATTACAGAAAACACTAGAGGAATCAATGAAGGAGATTTCTCAAGATTAAGTAACTGAATAACTGTCTTTATGGGGAAAAATGAAATTCCAAAGGATCTTAATCAAGGGATCAAACCATGACCTAAAAAACCTGGGACTCCTTTTGAGGCTCTATGGCCTTACCAACTATTCACATGCCGCCTCTGAATCCCAGCTTTTACAGTTTTTACAAAAACACCAAGTAAGTTTAATTTTACTAACCCCCACACAGTCACTGAGGCAAACCTGCTCCCTGATCGAAAAGATCCAGAAAATCCAGCCTTTTACTCAGATTATCATGCACTTAAGCCTTAAAGAAAAGGTGGATATGCAGCATTATTTAAAACTAGGGGTGACCCAATTTATAATCAAACCCCTTGAGCCAACACAGGTCTATAGATCGGTTAAAGAGGCTTTGGATTTGTATATTTCAGAAAAAGAATCCCCGCTGGCAGGTCGCATTTCAAAGCCTGTGCAACTACAGCCGCCCTTCAATGATTTTATAACGAGCAACCTCTTTTTAAACGAAGAGCTAAAATTTGCCCAAAGGATCGCCCTAAAAGATCAGCCCATTTTAATCACTGGTGAGGTTGGGGTAGGGAAGAAAAAATTGGCTAAGATCATTGCTCGGATTCACAACCAGCAAGGCCCAGATGCAACCCCGCTCTTGTCCTACTTAGACTATAAAAATCCAAAAAATAGGCCACTGGCCAAGGGAGCCACGGTTTTGGTGGAAAACCCAGAAGGCTTATCCCTAAAGACCCAAGAAAAATTGCTTGAGGAAATAAAAGCTACCTTAGGAAGTAGATTATTTCTGTTCATAACCGAAGAAAATTTACAGGGCTTGAGCCTTCAGGGGATCTTTTCAACGGGGCTTTATGCAGCCTTAAAACCCCAAGAAATAGAGATCCCCCCTTTGCGGGAACGGCCAAAGGATATCAGGGCCTTGGGGCTTCATTTTTTAAAACAACTTTGCAAAGAGCAGAATATCCCCAAAGCAAAACTGCCCAGAAACTTTGATATCTATGCTGGGTCCTACTCCTTTCCTGAAAATGTGCGGGAATTAAAGAAGGTCATTCACCTAATTTTTCAGGCTTCCAAAGGCAGTTCTTTTCCCATCACTCCTTTAAAAGGCTACCTGAAAAAGAAAAACCAAAGTTTAACCCCATTGATAAAGGAAATTTCTCTGCCTTCCTTTAATTTAAAAACAGCCAAAAAGGAAATTATTCTTGAGGCCTTAAAACGCACAAAATACAACCACACAGCGGCGGCCCATCTTTTGGGTTTTTCTCGCCAAGCCTTGAGTCAGCAACTAAAATCTTACGAAGAAGACGCCTCAGAAGATGAATAATCAGGCGGGAACTTCTGCAAAGCTTTTGCAATTTATAAGGAAAAGGGCTATAATAACAAATAATTTTTGATCTTTACTCCTGTAAAAAATAATGAATGTGACTAAAGAAGAGGCCCATATCATCCTCAAGGGTGCCATTAAAATGGCCCAACAAGACAATAAAATTGTAGACCAAGAGTCTGCCCTTTTAGAAAAAATTATGGGTGCCAGTGGAATCCAACCCTTTGAAGTGGATGACTTTGAGGCCCCCATTGAAGAAGATATGGAAACCCTAGTAGAGGGTTTGACCTCCAAAGGTTCTAAGCAGGCATTTTTGCTCACTGTGGCCGCTATGGCCAAGGTGGATGGCGACCTTGATGGCGAAGAAAAAAACTGGTTTGCTAGCCTCTGTAAAAAAATTGATGTGGGTATAATCAACCTTGATAAGCTCTCCTTAGAAGCTGCCGAGGCAATGGTTTTAAAGGTTCTAAGCTCAGGCAAGGCCCTACCTACCCAAGGGCAACAAGTCCACGATATGGATTTAATGTAATTGGCGGATGCGAATAAGTTTCCCCAAGCGATTTATAGCTTGCATACAAAGTCAAAAGCCGCAGGCTTTTTCATATTGACGGCACTGGGCTTACATTCTCAGCCACTTTTTAAAACAACCTACCTCGAGACGATTTGTCTAATTTCAACCCTCAAAAAATTCAAATTCATCTCTCCCCTAAAGCCCAGAAACAGTTAGCACTTGAAAGCAGCCCGCTGTTTATACACATGGAACTCCTCTTTAGCTGTCTACTTCGAAAACGAGTTTACCTCTACACAAGCGCAACCCCCACAGACTTCCACTTTAACAAACCCAAGCCTCAAGACCTAACCTTCTACCCCTTAAGTGAGAAGGTCTCCTTTGCCTTCCAAGCTGTAATGACTAAAGCCTGCAAGATTTCCGATAGCGTTGGTGAGCCTGAAGTAGTAGATTTCCCCACCACAAAACTAGAAGAACTCACCCCAGAATGGCTCTGGGTAGATTACAGCAAAAAGGGCTGGACTGGCGATTTTGGCTTTCGCCTTCGGGAATTACCCTCTAAAAAGACCACCCCAAAAGCTTTATATTACACAGAGGCTTAGGGCCCCTCTCACCTCCACAGCTACCAGTTTCCAGAATTATTATAATTTGCTATGATATCCAAAAATTAATGGTCTTGAGGATAATATGACAGGTGAAAATGACTTTATTGCTTTGGGGGGGTTGCTCTTTGCTGCTGGAATGTTTGCGTTAGGAGTCTTAAGCTATAGACTCAACAAAAAACAAGCTGCTCAATCTTCTACTCCAAACCAAAAGCAAGAAGGTGGTAGTGGCAACCAACAAATTCACGGGCAGAATGTAACCATCAATAACCCCGCCCCTTTGCCTGTCACACCAATTACCTCGACCACACAAACAGCAGACAGCAATCAGGGTCAAGCAGTGGCCCAAAATAGTGGGACTCTAGTTATGAATCAGGGCGCTACACCCAATACGGTTCATATTGACGACTTTAAAAATGCCGTCAAAGAAAATGTTGCCGCTCAGACAATGATTGCAGAGCTAGAAAAAAAACTAGAAGAGGCTCTCCAAGAAGAAACCAACGTCCACACACCCAAGTCTGAAGAAGCCTTGCAGGCCTTGAAAGAAGGCAATGCCACCTTGGCCCAAGAACTTTTTGAAGATCTAAAGACAGACGAGCGCAAACAAGCAAAGGAGTTTGCCCAAACCTCCGTCAACCTTGGCCGCTCCTATATGGTTGGCTTAGAGTTCCAGAAAGCCTTTACCGCCTTTGAGGAAGCCTACCACCTGGACCCTAAAAACTGGGAAATGGTCAATGAACTAGAGCAAATTTATGGCACCTTAGGGAAATACACCGAAGCGCAAAGACTTTTAGAGGACTTTTTACCAGAACTGATTAAACAGAAAGGGGAGGAAAGCCCTGAGGTTGCAGAAGCTTACAATAATCTAGGTGCTGAGTGTAAGGAAAAAGGGGAGAACAACAAGGCCCTTGGGTATTTAGAAAAGGCTCTTGTCATTGGCCTAAAAACCCTTGACCCTGATCACCCAACAATTGCCACAAGCTATAATAATCTTGGTGCAACATGGAAAAGTAAAGGAAAATTAGACAAGGCCATTGACTACCTTGAACTAGCCCTAGCCATTGACCTAAAACCCCTAGATCCTGACCAATCAACAATTGCCATCCGTCTCAACAACCTAGGTTCTGCCTGGTATGGAAAAAGGGATTTTGACAAGGCTATTGATTACTTTGAACAGGCCCTTGCCATTAACCTAAAAAACTTTGAACCTGACCATCCATCTATTGCTTTACTCTATAATAATCTTGGTCTTGCATGGAAAGACAAAAGGGGATTTGATAAGGCCATTGGCTACTATGAACAGGCTGAAAAGATCTGGCAAAAAAGCCTTGGCTCGGATCATCCTAACACCAAAACGGTGCAACGCAACCTTGCTTTGGCAAGAGAGGCAAAGCAAAACCAAGAAGGCAAATAGGCTCGGTCAAGGGTGAAACGAAAAACCAACTAGGAATCAATCTCCAAAAAAAAGACAAAAAAAAGCCCACTTTCTAGGGTGGGCTTTATTTTATAAGCTTTGCTTTAAAGATTAAAAATCTAAAGCAAAAGTATTCTTTTACAAACTCAAAAAAGAAGAAAACTAGGCCTCGTTATATCGACCTAGAAATCAAGCGAAGCTTACTCTTCCAAAGTACTCAAATCACCTTCATCCTGTCCTAGGGCTCTCGCCTTTAAGACACGACGCATGATCTTACCACTACGGGTTTTAGGTAGGCTTTCTACAAAAGAAACGGCTTCGGGCTTAGCTATCTTGCCCAAGTGGGTTGCAACCTGCTCCTTCAATTCCATTTCTAGATCGTCTGAGCCTGTAAAACCTTGAGTTAAAATCACAAAGCAATGGATTGCGTTGCCTTTGAGTTCGTGGGGCAGGGCGATAGCCGCACCTTCACTAACGGCGGGGTGACTCACTAGAGCCGACTCAATTTCAGCGGTGCCTAGTCTGTAACCTGAAACCTTGATCACATCATCGGTTCTACCGATGATCCAAAAGTAGCCATCCTCATCAATTTTCGCCGAATCACCAACGGTGTACCAACCCTGTTTTGCGTAGGTACCCCAGTAGGTTTCTTTAAAGCGTTCTGGGTCTTGGTAAATGGTTCTCGCCATTCCAGGCCAGGGGCTCTTGATAACCAAGGCTCCCTCTTCCCCTGCGGCAACATCATTACCTTCTTCATCGACGACACCCATTTCGTTACCAAAGAAGGGCTTAGTGGCGCTCCCCGGCTTGAGAGGGGTAATGGGCAGGGGCGTTATCATAAAGCCACCTGTTTCTGTTTGCCACCATGTATCCATAATGGGGCAATTGCCCTTGCCAACAACCTCGTGGTACCAGCGCCAAGCTTCGGGGTTGATGGGCTCGCCTACAGAACCTAAAATCCGCAAACTACTTAGGTCGTGCTTTTCAGGCC
This sequence comes from uncultured bacterium, assembly GCA_965602905.1. Taxonomy (GTDB): domain Bacteria; phylum SAR324; class SAR324; order XYD2-FULL-50-16; family XYD2-FULL-50-16; genus JASJGK01. The sequence continues at coordinate 56,627 of CBFCZY010000017.1, forward strand.
ATGACTCGCCAAAGCGCATTAGGCCACGAATTGCAGTTGGGGAAGTGTAGAGGATATTGATCCCGTACTTTTCCACAATCTGCCACCAGCGATTTGGGTAGGGGTGGTTTGGGGCACCTTCGTAAAGCATGGTGGTGGTCCCGTTAATTAATGGGCCATAGACAATGTAACTGTGGCCTGTAATCCAACCGGGGTCGGCGGCGCACCAGTATCTATCGTCAGGCTGAATATCAAAAACCATCTTATGGGTGGTAGCCGCATAAACGCCATAACCGCCATGGGTGTGAACTAAACCCTTTGGCTTGCCTGTTGACCCAGAAGTATAGAGTAAAAAGAGCATGTCTTCCGAATCCATCACTTCGGTTTCGCATTTTGCGCTGGAATTGGGCAGTGCGCAAAGGTCGTGGTACCAGTAATCTCGGTCGTTTTCCATTTCCACATCGTGGCCTGTTCTTTTCACAGTCACGGCGGCGTTGATGGTGGGGCAATGCTTTAAAGCATCATTTACAATGCCCTTTAAATCGGCAACCTTTCCCCTTCTAAAACCACCGTCGGCAGTGACTAAAACCTTAGATTTTGCATCTTGGATTCTGGTTGCAAGGGCGTCTGAGCTAAAACCACCGTAAACCACAGAGTGACAAGCGCCAATCTTAGCGCAGGCGAGCATAGCAAAAATTAATTCTGGAATTTGAGGCATGTAGATGGTAACAATCTCGCCCTTTTTTGCACCCATGGCCTTTAGAATATTGGCCATTTTTGAGACTTCTCGGTTTAGAGCGTGGTATGAAAATACCCTGTTGTCGCCTGGCTCCCCTTCCCAAATGAAGGCGACTTTATTTCTATTTGCTGTGGTTAAGTGTCGATCAATTGCATTGTGAATAATGTTGGTTTTAGCCCCGACAAACCACTTGTAAAAGGGTTTATCGCTATCATCGAGAACCTTATCCCACTTTTTATACCATTCTAGCTGCTCAGCTTGCTCGGTCCAAAAGCCCTCTCTGTCTTCAATGGATCTCTTGTAGAGGGCGTCGTAATCTTTAACAACGGCATTATCTAAAATTGATTGCGGGGGGTTATAAAATTTAGGATCGCTCATATTATTCCTTGAATTTGACACTATAAGTCTGTTTGGGGGGCACTTTTCGCTTCTCATATTTTTAACACAGGGAACTAGAAGGATCAATGATCTCCTAATATTTTTTTACCTTTCACGAAGCCATATAGCTAACTTTATGAGATTTTAGCAAGGCAGATTACCATTTAATAGCAAAGAGATTAAAATTCCTTAGGCGAATTATCCCGTTCATTTCTATAATAGGGTCGCCTAAATCCCAAAATTCTACTAAAGTTTAAGGCATGTCAGAAATACTAAAAATCATTGAAAAGGGTGATGCCATGGTGCTCACAGGTCGCACCCAAGCGGCCAAAATGCTACTAGTTGACCCAAGTTTAATCAAAGAGTTAGCCCAAGCCTTAGATTCCAGCGAAGTGGGTATCAAATCTAGGGCCTTAGAGGCTATGCGCATTGCCTGTGAAACCGACCCTGAGATTATTCTGCCCATTAAATTTGCGATTTTAGACTGCTTTGAAAAAGCCACCTCTTGGCAGGCCTTGCAAAATCTTTGCATTTTGCTTCCCCTTCTGGGCTTAAGCCCTGAAGAAATGGAAAGCCAAATGCCAAAGCTTTTTGGCCTTTTAGAAAGTAAAAGCCGCATTACGATTGTTGGTGCTATGCAATGTTTAACAGAGTTCGCCTTGGCCCACAGACCCTTTAAAGTTTTTGTCGCACCTGAGATTTGGAAACTAACTGAGTCAGGTGCGCCTTCTGCCCATGCTAGGGGCAAAAAATTAATGAAGCTTTTAGAGGCATTATAATCTAGTTAAATTAACCAAAATAGGTTATAGGTAAATTAATCCTTGGGCCTACTTTGTGGAAGTTAGGTTCCCAGAGGCTTGTAAGAAGCTTTGCTAGAACTTTAATTGGAACCCGTTTAATATGAAGAAATCCATAATTCTCACCTTTTTTTTGGGCTGCCTATTTTTAAGCGGCTGCCCGAGCCACCATCGCCACGAGGCACCGAGCCACGAGGGGATGCATGGGGCCAGTCATCATGGAATGCACGGTGATCAGGCAGATGTAAAAGAAGAAGAAAGCGAGAACCCCTCTCAAGCCGATTAATTTTTTGAGTAGGGATTTTTTGGGTAGCGGATTTTTTTATTTGAAGGATCTTTTAGCCCAATCCCAAAAGTAAAAGGTAAAGGAAAAAAGTTTGAGCCCCAAGGGAATATTTGGTTTTTTGAATCTCTTTATCCTTGCAAGTGTCCCTTAAATCAGTTATAAATTCATCGTTGTTCCACAGGCGAAAGCCCGCAAATTTACTACACTCTAAACAACTAGAACTATGATCTTAGAAGGCGTTAAATTGATGGTCATCGGAATGTCGACCGTCTTTTTGTTTTTACTGGTTCAAATTGCTCTCATCACAATCATTGCCAAACTTACACGAGCTTCTGCTGTGAAAGAATTGGAAACGCTTGAGGCAGAAAAGCTAGCCAGATCGAAGAAAAATAATAAATCACAAGGGGGCAGCAGTATTGTTGCCGCTATTTCCGTCGCTGTCGCTCAGTATGAAGCTGACAAATAAAGCATAAACCCTCTTTCATTCTATCTAAAAGGATCCAAGTGGCTAAGAAAATTCAATTTATGGATACCAGCTTTCGAGATGGTTTTCAGTCCGTTTACGGTGCCCGTGTCGCAACACCTGATTTTTTACCTGCCGTTGAGGCAAGTCGAGACGCTGGTATTTTACACTTAGAAGCTGGCGGTGGCGCAAGATTCCAAAGTTTATTTTTTTATTGTAACGAGTCCGCTTTTGACATGATGGATGCCTTTCGTGAAAAGGCAGGCCCAGATGCAAATTTACAGACGTTAGCTCGTGGAATCAACGTAGTTGCTCTTTCCCAGCAACCAAAAGACATTATCGACTTGCATGCTAAGATGTTTAAAAAACACGGCATGACCACAATTAGAAACTTCGATGCTTTAAACGATGTTCGTAACCTAGAATACTCAGCGGAACGAATTACAGCCCATGGCCTCCATCACCAAGTTGTTATCGCAATTATGGATTTACCTCCAGGTTGTGTTGGAGCTCACACTTCTGAATTTTACTTAGAACGTTTGCAGCAGATTTTAGACTCAGGCCTACCCTTTGATTCCATTTGTTTCAAGGATGCTTCAGGCACAGCCAACCAAAATAAGGTTTACGAGACCTTCAAAGGTGCACGCAAAATGCTACCTGCGGACACAACCCTTTGGTTTCATACCCACGACACAGCAGGTAATGCTGTAGCCCAGAACTTGGCCGCAATCAACGGAGGTGCCACTGGCATCGATCTTTGCAAAAGCCCAGTGAGTCACGGTACGGCCCAAGCTGACATTTTAAGCATGTGGCATGCACTTAAGGGCACAGATTTTACTCTAGACGTAGATTACGAAAAGATTTTGGTCGCCTCAGAAGTATTTGAAGACTGCATGAAAGACTACTTTGTCCCTGCAGAAGCCAAGATGGTTAGCCCGACAATCCCACTTTCACCAATGCCTGGTGGCGCTTTAACAGCAAACACCATGATGATGCGTGACAACAACATCTTGCACCTCTACCCCGAAGTCATTAAGGCCATGAGTGAAGTAGTAAGACTCGGTGGATTTGGTACTTCAGTAACCCCTGTTTCTCAGTTTTACTTCCAACAGGCATTTTTAAATGTAACCCAAGGCAAGTGGAAGAAGATCAACCCAGCCTACGGTGAAATGGTCTTAGGTTACTTTGGCCGTACCCCAGTTCCAGCTGACCCAGAAGTTGTAAAAATTGCTAGTGAGCAACTTGGCAAACCACCTTTTACAGGTGACCCATTAGACCTTCTAGAAGAAGGCATCCCCGCTGCTACCAAGATTTTACAAGACAATAATCTTGAAGTGACCGACGAAAACATCTTTATTATCGCTTCTTGCGAATCCAAAGGTTTGGATTTCTTGCAAGGCAATGGCGAAGTAAACATCCGTAAAAAAGAAGCAGAAGCGGCGCCTGGAACTTCTTCCAAAAAAGGTTCTGGTTCATATTCTGTTGTTGTTGATGGTAAAGCTCACAGTGTTCAAATTGGCGCAGGTGATGGTAGCTACCAAGTTACTGTAGACAACAAAGTACATAACATCCAAGTGGCAGAAGGCGGAGCTAAACCCGCATCAAACCACCAAGAAGTTGAAGGCCTCGATGTGGAAGCTCCCACACCAGGTAACATTTTCAAAGTACTCGTAGAAGAAGGCGAAACCGTTGAGAAAGATCAAACCTTAATTATTATGGAAGCCATGAAAATGGAATCTGAAATTAAGGCCCCTCAAGCTGGTATGGTTGCAGCCTTACATGTTTCTGAAAAAGACACAGTGCAAGCTGGTGAACCCCTCGTCACTTTAGGATAAAATGAAAAAAGTAATTCTATCAATTCTGGGGTTTTTATTTCTTTTTAGTCAGTCGGCCTTTGCCGCTGGCGACGCCCCAATTGTAATTAGCTCACCTATTGAGCTTACAATAAAACAGGTTTACACCTCCCAAGGCGCTTGGATTTATTCCGGTGACAAAATTGCTGAGGTCAAGACCAAAGATGGTAAAATCATCCACCTAAAGGCTGGTATTTCTGGCCAAGTGCAGGCGCTAAACATCGCTAGGTACGACACGATAGGTAAGAACGAAATTATCGCAGTTATCATTCCTGCAAGAATCGTTGCCGAACAAGCCGAAGTAGGTGCAGACCATGAATTACCAAAAATCTCAGAGCTTTTTGAAAAGCTTTACTTAACCACAGGCATTGCTGCCATCATGGAAATGAACAGCAAGGATTGGACTGCTGGTTGGGGTAGATTGATGATGGGGGCCGTTGGCTGCCTGATTTTATATCTTGGTATTTCTAAAAACTTTGAGCCTCTATTATTGGTGCCCATTGGATTTGGTGCTGTACTGGCAAATATTCCACTGGCGGGAATTGCCGAACCAGGTGGGATTCTTTACTACATTTACGAAGCAGGGATAACGACGGGCATATTCCCCTTGATCATCTTTATGGGTGTTGGGGCAATGACAGATTTCGGCCCCATGATCGCCAACCCGAAGACAATTTTACTCGGTGGTGCTGCCCAATTGGGGATTTTCACTACTCTTCTTGGTGCATTAGCTTTAAACGCTGTACCGGGAATTGAGTTTAGCTTAAAGGATGCTGCTGCTATTGGAATCATCGGTGGTGCCGATGGCCCTACTGCTATCTTTTTAGCCAGTCAGTTAAGCCCTAGGTTGTTAGGGTCCATTGCTGTTGCTGCTTACTCTTACATGGCTTTGGTGCCGATTATCCAGCCACCAATCATGAGAGCCTTAACTACTTTGGAAGAAAAAAATATCCAAATGGTTCAGCTTCGACATGTGTCTCGACGTGAGAAGATTTTACTTCCCTATTTAGTGATTGGCATTTGCGCCATTCTACTTCCCTCTGCGGCGCCTCTAATCGGGATGTTTATGTTTGGGAATCTCATTAAAGAATCTGGTGTTGTAGACCGACTTTCTGACACTATCCAAAATGCTTTGATTAACATTGTGACCATCTTTTTAGGCCTTGGCGTAGGAAGTAAGTTGAGTGCTGATAAGTTTCTAAACTTGGAAACCTTAGGAATCCTATCTTTGGGCATGGTTGCCTTCTGTGTGGGAACCGCAGGTGGCATTATGATGGCTAAACTTATGAATAAGTTCAGTACTGTTAAGATCAACCCTTTGATTGGTGCTGCTGGTGTTTCTGCCGTTCCTATGGCTGCGAGAGTGGCAAATAAGGTTGGCCTTGAATACAATAGCCACAACCACTTGCTGATGCATGCAATGGGCGCTAACGTTTCTGGTGTGATTGGCTCGGCAGTTGCTGCTGGTGTACTACTAGCATTACTGTAAGCGAAATTTAAACTTAGGTTTTAATCCCTTGGAGAATTGATTTTTCAGGGGATTTTTTTTGTCTTTTTTCTACCCTGACCAAAGGGAAGCCTTCAAGATCTCTAGAGAAAAAAGAAGCAGATAATTTAGTGAAGAAGCTCGCCTAAACAAGTCTCCATATTGCCAAAATCTATTCTCAAGTGATCGCCTGTTGGCGTGTCTAAGACAACATCAACCCCTTTTAATTTAGAATCTGCATTAATGTGAAATATGCCCATCCCAGCAACACTCAAATGGTGTGCGCTGTGGCAAAGAGCAGAATAATTTAAAACCTGCCTTAAGGTTCTTCTCATTTCGGTTTCGCCCATCATAATAATCCTCTTGGCTATTTACAAAGCGGACCCTTGCAATTTAGTTTTCCGCAAGGCCTACCCTTTTAAAAAGCATAAAGCGTTCCCTTTAGCTTTTTAAAATTTTATTGTCTGGCACTCGTCAGCAGAACATCTATTTACAGGCGTGCCTAAAGGCGCTCTAGGGGCAAAGTTTAGGCGATGATTTCAGGAATCCTTAAGCCATTTCTGGATAATATGGGCGGTTTTTTTGGGGTCTTTTTTCGCAACAGCAACCACATCTGTAGCTTTTTTAATTTTTTCGTCGATTTGAGTACTCCCCCTTTTATTTTCCTTCTCACTCATTTGCTCCTCCTCACTGGAATCTGCAAGCCAGCCTTCTAGGTTTTTTTGCTGCATATGCTTTTTTCGCTGCAAAAGACTCGGTGGTGGCTCTGGCAAACCGCTTTTAAACAGCGGGATGATGACAAAAAAAACCAGCCCTATTAGGGCAATGGCAATGAAAAAAAATCGAATTAAATCTACCATTTGGGGGTATTGTTCCATGTTGCTCCTTCATTTGTAAATTTTAACAAGTTACCAGAGACCATTCAAGATAAAAAAACCTAAAAAAAGGTGAAGAATGCAGGCCAGAAAGCTTGATTTTTCTGTGCCTTGCCCTATAATTAAAAAAACGAAAAACAAACTTTTGGAGCAGTAATGCCAAATAAACTCTTGGTGCTAGAAGAAAGCACTTGGGTTCTTGAACTTTTCCAGTCTGCGCTACCCGATTCAGATTGGGGTTGGCAGGTACACTTGGAAAATATTCCCGCTAACTTCTTATCCGCTGTACAAGAGTTTTCCCCCAAAATTATCCTCCTAAGCAATTCGGATCAAAAAGCCAATTATGCGATTCTGAAGGCAATTAGAGAAACCACTTCTGCCCCTGTCATTTTACTGACTTCCGCTCGGGACCGCATTACGGCCTCAGACCTAGAAAAGATTGGCGCCAAAGCCACATTACGCAAACCCTTTGAGTTTGAAACCCTAGAAAATACACTGCATGATGTTATGGCTAATTTGGGCCAAGACATCCACCTCCACGCTGATTTAGATAGTGTTGAAGTTGTAGAACCTGAAGTTAGAGACCTTTTAAGCCAGAGCATGGGAGAGGAGATTTCTACTCCTGTCGCTGAACCCACCGCTACCGCCTCCACCGAAGAACCCAGTCACAACCTTGATGCAACTCTAGACCCCCAAGCCCTTGAAGATGCCTACGATGACATTCAAGAAGTGGATGATTTTGCTGTTGGTGACGATCTAGAAGAAGCAAGCCTAGAGCCTGAAGAAATAACCGAAGCAGAGGATGATCTCTACTCTAGCGAAGGCTTTACAACAGTACCTAGCATCGATGAAATTGAGCCTGCTGATTTTAGCAGTGAACTGGCAGAAGAAGAAATTGATGATACCGATCTTTTTGGCGAAGACTCAGAAGAGTCAAGCCTGCTTGACGATGATGAAGAGGATGAAAGTCTTTTCAATCAAGCCTTAGACAGTGGCCTCAACGAATTTGAGGAACCAGAGCTTTTTGCTTCTGGTGAAGAGGCACATGAAGATCTAGACCTAGAAAATGAAATGCTCGGTCACACTATTAACGAAAACATCGTTAGTTTTGAAAATGAGTATAAAGTTGTTAAGGGTTCCAGCGATAAGCATTATGAGTTAACCCTCCAGTTTACAGAGTCCCCACACCCCAACCCTGTGCTCAATGAGCCTTCTAGCAGTGATGATATTGCTTTGATGGAAGTTTCTGTCATTCAACCTGGTACCGAAGATGAAGAAGATACCCAAGCTGTAGAGTTGGCATTTGAAAAAGAATTGGAAGCAGATGGTCTCTTTAATTTTGAAGAAGATGAATTTGAAGACGACGATCTTGAAGACGTTGCTTTAGACGAAGAAGATGCTGCTGAGTTAAATAGCTCTTTCGATGACGATGATTTTGACGATGAAGCGTTAGGTGAAGATGAGACTTTAGGCGAAGAAGATTCCTTTGAAGATGACGCACTTGAAGATGAGACTTTAGGCGAAGAAGATTCCTTTGAGGATGACGTACTTGAAGATGAGACTTTAGGCGAAGAAGATTCCTTTGAAGATAAAGCTCTAGGCGAAGAGGACTACGAGGATTCCTTTGATGATGAAATCAGCGAAGTCCCAGAACTTGAAGATGATTTTGCCACAGAAGAACCTCTTGAAGAAGAATCATTCAGCACAGAAGGCGACTATGAAGAGCAAGCCTTAGCTGATTACGACGGGGAAAACGAGTTACAAGATCTAGACGTTGAAGGGGTTGAGCAAACAACGGCAAGCCTTCACACAGAGTATGATTCTATAGAGGACCTAACAGAAACCCATGTAACCTTGGTTGATGACTCAGATGACGTAATTAAAAACCAAGAAGAAATGCCTCTTGCTATTGAAGAAGATGGAGAAAATATCCTTCTCACTCGCAAGGTTGCACCAAGTGATGACTCTTCTGAAGCAATTGAACGTAATGAAGTTGCCGACATTGATATTGATTTTACCGCAAAGACTGTGGTGCTACCAAGCCACGATGAAGAAGAAGTTGAGGAAGAGGAAAAAGAGAATGATGATCTAGATTTTGCCCTAGGTGATTTAATGACGGGGTCAATTGAAGACACCGCTGAAAATATGCGCCAAATGATTTCACTCAGGCAAGTTGCAAAGGCTAACTTTGACATCCCCCCAGAAAGCGCAGAGCTCGCAGAAGATTGGGAAGAGGACGATGATGATTGGGGTAAAGACCCCTGGGACAACGAGGACGAAGTAGATGAAAGCCTAGAACTTGATGAACTGGAAGATGACTGGGAAGAGGACGACTATGAAGTGGACTCCCTTACAGCTTTAGAAAATGATTTTGCTACTGAACTTGAAGGAGATGAGGAATTTGAAGCCTTCAACGGTGATTTAGAAGTTGAAGACGATGACATTGAAACTGATGTTTTAGAAGAAGATGGTTTTTCAACGGACCCAGAGACAGAAGCATTTGAAGAACAACAAATGCAGAATCGCCTTCAAGAGACAACTACCCCATTTACTGATGAGGTTTTACAGGCACCAGAGCAGGATGAACTTGATGAATTCTACCAAGAATCATCTGATGTCGCCAATGATGACGAAGAAGATCTTTTTGAAGAAAACTTCGATGATATGATTCCTGATGAAGATGAAGACCTAGAAGAATTCACTGAAGAGGAAATAGAAGAAGAGAGTGTATTTGAGGATTCGGCACCTAAAGAATTAGAAGAAGACGAAACCAAGGAAGAGGACGAACTGGATGCTTTTGAGGACTCAGAACTTGAAGATGCAGAGCTAGAAGAATCCACAGAAGAAGACGACCTTGGTGCTTTAGAAGAGGATTCTTTTGATGACATAGAAGAGCCTGCTTTAGAAGAAGAGGACGAACTGGATGCTTTTGAGGACTCAGAACTTGAAGAATCCACAGAAGAAGACGACTTTGGTGCTTTAGAAGAGGATTCTTTTGATGACATGGATGAGCCTGCTTTAGAAGAAGAGGACGAACTGGATGCTTTTGAGGACTCAGAACTCGAAGACACGGAGCTAGAAGAATCCACAGAAGAAGACTTTGGTGCTTTAGAAGAGGATTCTTTTGATGACATAGAAGAGCCTGCTTTAGAAGAAGAGGACGAACTGGATGCTTTTGAGGACTCAGAACTTGAAGAATCCACAGAAGAAGACGACTTTGGTGCTTTAGAAGAGGATTCTTTTGATGACATGGATGAGCCTGCTTTAGAAGAAGAGGACGAACTGGATGCTTTTGAGGACTCAGAACTCGAAGACACGGAGCTAGAAGAATCCACAGAAGAAGACTTTGGTGCTTTAGAAGAGGATTCTTTTGATGACATAGAAGAGCCTGCTTTAGAAGAAGAGGACGAACTTGATGCTTTTGATGATTCGGAACTTGAAGAATCGGATACTCTAGAAGAAGATTCCTTTGAGGACATGGAAGGGACTGCTTTAGAAGAAGAGGATTCTTTTGATGACATAGAAGAGACTGCTCTAGAAGAAGAGGATTCTTTTGATGACATAGAAGAGACTGCTTTAGAAGAAGAGGACGAGCTTGATGCTTTTGATGATTCGGAACTTGAAGAATCGGATACTGTAGAAGAAGATTCTTTTGATGACATGGAAGAGACTGCTTTAGAAGAAGAGGACGAACTGGATGCATTTGAGGACTCAGAACTTGAAGACACAGAGCTAGAAGAATCCACAGAAGAAGATGACTTTGGTGGTTTGGAAGAAGAGGATGCTTTTGATGATTCGGAACTTGAAGAATCGGATATAGCAGAAGAAGATTCCTTTGATGACATAGAAGAGCCTGCTTTAGAAGAAGAGGATTCCTTTGATGAGCCTGACCTAGAAGATGTTGAAATCATCGAAGAAACCGAGTTGGAAGAGGAGAGCTTAGCGGCCACTCCTGAGGAAGAAGACTCAAGTTTTTTCGGTAATGATGATGTTGCCAACGAAGAAGACGTTGAATTTGATACCAGCATACCTGAAGAATCTACCCAGTTAGAAGACATCAGCAACTTGGAGACCCAAGAAGGCCAGTCCTATGAACTTGCTCATGCAGATGAAGCAGGTGACCCTCCCCCTCAAGAAGACAGTTTCGAGAACCCAAACTTTCAGACCGTCCCCGTTGGTGATGATGGCCCTGACCTAAAAGAACTCAGTGAAGCCGACTCGGTGGTTATTGAAGTGTCCCCAGAAGTTTTTGAGATGGGCGACTTTCAAATGAGCAAAGTCGAATCCGAACCAGAACCACATGAAGAGCCTGCACCAGTAGAGACCCCAGTTCCAGCAGAAGAAACTCCTGCTGCATCTGACGATCCCTTTGCTGCAGCTCAGGCTCAAGCTAAAGAAGAAACTCCTGCTGCATCTGACGATCCCTTTGCTGCAGCTCAGGCTCAAGCT
>CBFCZY010000018.1:0-65447 GCA_965602905.1 uncultured bacterium
CTTTCTTCTTCTCTTCTTTTTTCTTATCCTGCTTTTTTTCTTCAGTAGGAGGTACAGGTTCAGAAAACTTTACCTTATCCCACCCTTTACCAGAGTCGGAATTTAAAATGGATCGTTGCACCTCTGGCGAAACCTTAGAGGGTGCTGTCGGGGTGCTGGTTGCTGAAACCTTACTGGCTTGGTTCGCCTGCACTGTAACTTCGGTATTGGGGGCTGCGGCACTGGAAAAGCCTACTGAGCCTTCTGTTGTGAGTAAGCTGGTTTCTTCTGCACTTACACCGAGCAAAAATTCTGTACCCTTTACCCCGATGACAGCGTTAGCTGTACGGACAGAAAACCTACGTTTACGCTTTTTTCCCTTGCGGGGTTTTTTAATCTTAAACTTGGCCTTACCAATCTTCATGGTCACTTCTGTAGAGTCGGCGCTCGCTGAGCCAACTTTAAAAAAGGTGCCTGAAAAGAGGTTGATACGGTCGTCTTGCCTGCTCAAATGGACAAATGCCTTGGAGTCACTTCCAGTTTGGATCTCATCGTTTTTAAAAATTTCGATTTCTTTCTGGCCTTTAAACATCATGTCTTTGCCAGCCCGACGAATTTTCACCACACCTTTGCTAACTTTTAATACCCCTAAAGATTGGGCAAAGCTTGCCCCTGGAAAGGTAAGTCCAAAAACTAAAGCGAAAAGGAGTAGGTTACGAAGTTTCATTTTATTTTACTGTTAGTACTCGGCTATTTAATAAATTATAGTTACTTGCAAGGTCGATTGTGTATTTTTATAAACCGAGGCTGCAATATTAGAGGCCTGATCCTTTGCCTTCACTTGGGCGGCCAATTCAAATTTTTTCCAAGGCTTATAGGCCAACTTAAAGGTAGAGGTTGCTACCTGCTTGATGGTTTTTAAGCCGATACTCGGGTCAACAAGGTTGGTTTCTGTTCTCTTTACCTTATAGCTTAAGGTCGGGGTTACAGGGCCTAATTTATAGCTAAATTTAATTTTGCTATAGCCTGAAACAGAATCGACATATTGCCCAATGGCATCATTATTCGTTGCTCCAAAATTTAAGGCAGTGGAAAAAGCGCCAAATTTAGATTTTAAATTGGTCGTTAAATCTGTTTTTTTAGCATCTGTTTCTTGGTCCTCGTCTACAACATCTTCAATGGTGTTCGAATTTTTATACTGTAAGGTGAAGCCTTGGGTTGTGTCTTTTGTATACTTAACCTTATAGCCTGCCTTAAAAAAACTTTCACCGATTAAGGGGTTTGCGCCGTTGCTTAAGGATTCATTGTCAGTGCGAATGTCACTGGTTCCAATTTCGTAAGTCTGGTCACCCATTACGGTATTCTTTATATTAGCCTCTATCCCGTATTGAGTAAAGGCTGTTTCTTTACTCTGATAGGCTTCATCAGTATATTTCTCTCTTAATATTAAGCCTTTGAACTTTAAAAATACATCTTTGGTGAAAAACCATTTATAGCTTGGGATTAAAGTGATCACCCTTTTTTGGGCCTCAACCTTATCCACCCCTTCCACACTACTGTTTAGGTTGTCTGTCGTTGTAGAGGCAAGTACTGTAATCAGTTGAAATGGCTCTTTACTCAGGGGTTTTTTCCCATAGTGAACCGTAAAGTTTTTGCGCTGCATGCCCTTAGCTGTAAAGGCTGTAACCTCAAAGACTGTTGTTCTTCCCTTTAAGGTGTAAGGGAAATCAACATCAAACTGGCTTGATTTGGGCGACGTTACCACTTGGCCGTTGACATCCAAATGCAAGATCTCGCCAAAGGCGGTTATCCCCAGTTTAAGCACTCCACTTTTCTTTTTCACCCAACTTTCAGCCTCGTTTGAGGCACTAAAAATTAAAATATCAGGGTCAATTTCTGTGGGGTAATTGATCTTTTTTCGGGTGTCAAAATTCCAAGACCTGCCCTTTACTAGGGCGTTACCCTTTGGCGTTGTGAGCTTTGTGCTAATCCTAACCTGATAGCGGCTATTAAATAGAAGTTCCGATTTAGGCTGGAAGGTGACTTGGTTTTTTTCTACCGATAACGTTCCTTCAATGGGTGTTTTATTTAAGCGAACCTGAAAGGTTGTAGCATCTAAGGTTTTTGGGTCAATTTCACTGTCAAAAGTGACCTTGATTTTACTGCTAACAGAAATATTTTGCGACCTAGATGCGGGGTACATCCCTTTTAAGCGAAGTGGTTTTAGTATTATAGTCGGTTTTTCTATCGTGCTAAAGGTGAAGTTTAAAGGCTTTTGGTGCAAGCCCCCATCTTTTGACATGATTCCTGGGCTCAAGCTAACAGAGTAAAGACTAGAGTAGTCCAAAGGTTTTGTCGGTTTGAAAACCAATTGCTTTTTCACCGCAAATATTTTGCCTTCAACTTCTGTCTCGCCTAACATGACTTTTAATGGTTTCATTTTTGGTTCAATGATCTCATGGTCAAATAAAATCCGCACAATAGAGTGGATGGCAACGGGGCCTTTTTTACTCTTCGGTGCAAAATCCAAAACTTCCAAGGGTTTTAATAGGGTGAGCCCCTTTTTGGTTTTAAATTTCCAAGAAAAGTCAGACTCTTTTATTTTACCCTCTTCACTCATGACGCGCCCTGACAGAGTAAGCTCGTGCCACGTGTCATACTGCAAGTTTTTAACCGCCTTAAGATAGATCCGATCACCCTCAAAGGTTATTTTGCTAGGTATCTGTATTTTTACGCCTTCTTTGTTAATGCTGGCTAAAGTAAAGCTCGCACTTTGCATTGAGCCCGAGGCCAAGTCTTTAGTGAAACTTACAAAAATGTCGGGTCTATGATCCAGTTCCGTCTGCATGGCATTGGGGAAGAAAAAGCTCGGCAGAAAAGCATCAAATTCGGATTTTTCTTCTGCTACATACCAAAAACTCCTGCCACCTAGGGTGCGGGAAGAAGCCCCTGTTAAATCGACGAGCCCCTTTAAAAAGACTTCGTCATCGCTGGTGTTGATGATTTGGTCAATATCGGCATCTGCATCTAAGACATAAAACTGTTCTTGGATTTGTGTGGGGTCTGAGCTAGCTTCGCTTTCGATAGTCACCAAAAACTTTTCTGCTGAAGACAACATTTTGCTTAAAGATCGGTTATAAAGCGTGGCGCTTAATAGCAGCTGAGTGTCTTCTGTGCTGGTCTGGTAAGGCAGCATGACCTTAAAGTTTGCACCTCGCCCAGAGGATAAACTTTTTAAGGGGTAAGATTGTTTTTGGGCCGTATTTCCTAGATTATATTCGACTAAAAGAACAGGATTTATGGTTTGGTCACTGCTATTTTCTACCTTAATAAACAAAATAAATTGTTCCGCCGTGCGGTTTACTGAAAATACCAAGGGGGTAAGCCTTGCCTCTTCAGCGTAGGCTGGTCCTTGGGATAGGAACAATAAAATCAATAAAAAGGGTAGTAGTATTCTTAACATGTAACTTAAGGGCCTTGAGGTTTGCCCCCCTTAATGCAAATAGGGTGCAAAGAGAGTGCAAATAGGGCGCAAATAGGTAACAAATATATTGCACAGGTGAGTGAGAAATAGATTTGTTTGCAATCTCTATAATAACTTTTAAAAGAATTTTAGAGACTTGCACGGAAATTGACAAGGGCCATGCTTGCATCGCTATCTAGGCAGGGATGAAAATTCCTTTGGCATTCTTAAACAGAGACTCAAGCTTTTATTTTGGGGCCACATTGGAAAAGTGAAATATGCCCCAGCCCCTTGTAACAATTTAGTAAAATCATTATCCTCATGCTTTTATTAGTAACGAAACAGCGCGAAACATGAAGCATCTAGCAGACTATAAAGCCGTATTTTGGGATTTTGATGGAGTGATCAAGGATTCACAGGAGGCAAAATCCGGTGGGTTTTTTGAGCTTTTTGCAGACTATGGGCTAGAGGTGCAAAAAAAAGTGGTAGCCCATCACCGTGCCAATGGCGGAGTGAGCAGGTTAATAAAAATCCCTTACTACTTCAAAGAATTTATTGGTGAGGAAATCAGTGAGGCAAAGGCTTCGGGCTTTGCTCAAAAATTTGGGGATTTAAGCCATGAGGCGACCATTGCCTCTCCTTGGGTTGCAGGTGTTTTGGAATATTTAGGCAAAAACCACAAAACCCAAGATTTTTATATTGTCACAGGGACCCCTTTGGATGAAATCAAAGTCACCTGTGAACGACTTCAGATCTCCAAGTTCTTTAAAGAACTTCACGGGGCCCCAGAGGCTAAAGAGGATATTATTAGCCAAATCATGCTCGCTCAGGGCTATGCTAGTGCAGAGGCTATTATGGTTGGGGACGCTTTAAAAGATCAGGCCGCAGCCCTTTCCAATGGAATTGATTTTTTACTGCGGGAAACAGAAGAAAACGAGAGTCTTTTTAACCACTACCAGGGCCCCAGAGTTAAGGATTTAACAACCTTTTTGACCTAGTAGCTTTTTTGGCGGGCTTACAGTTTCGTAAATTGAGGTTTAGTGGGTTAGCCCGCAAGCATTTTCTTCTAGCTGGATTGTAATATGGTCGATGCCAAAATCTTTTTTTAATTCTTGGGCAAGCTGAGTTACAAATTGTGGTTTTTGGTTATCCGCAGTTACAACCAAATGAGCCGTTAAAATCGAGTCCTTTGAGTTGATTCCCCAAACATGCAAATCGCAGATTTCCATCACCCCGGGGTAACCTAGTAGAAAGCTTTGGAGTTTTGCGGGGTTTACCGCTTGAGGGTAGGCGTCCAGTATGATTTTAATGGAGTCACTGAGGATTTTTGTCGCACCAAAAAGAATCAAGAGGGTAATAAAACCGCTGATCCATAAATCAATTGCGTTATAACCTGTGAAATGGATCACCACGCCTGCAACCAAAGCCCCCACCGAGCCTAAAATATCACCAATCACATGAAACATGGCGGAACGAATATTGACACTATGGGTATGGTTTTTGTGGAGAATTTTAAAGGAAATGAAGTTAACAATGAGGCCTAAAAAGGCAACAGAAAGCATTACCTCCGTTTGAATTTCATAAACCTGACCATAACGCTCCCACGCCTCAAGTGAGATCCACAGGGCCAAAACTACCAGTAAAAGGCCATTAAAAATGGCACCTAAAACCTCTGCCTTTTGCCAACCATAGCTAAAGTTTTTACCAGCAGGTCGTTTTGCAAACCACATGGCAACCAGCCCTAATAGCAAAGCACTGGAATCGGTAAGCATATGGCCGGCATCGGCAATCAAGGCCAAACTGCCACTGATTACGCCGCCAATCCACTCGGCAAACATAAAAGAAAAGGTTAGGCTAAAGGCCCATAAGAGACTTTTACTGGGCGAGTTTAGGTCGTGGTGGCTGTGGTCATGATTGTCGTGGTCGGGCTGGTGACTATCCATTTCCCTTTTCTTTTTCAGATAAGTTTAACAGATATTTATTCAGTTCTTCTTTGGTGTTTAAAAAGCATTGGTCCGCTTGGTCTAGGACGTCTTTTAGGCCTCGAATGTTTTCATCCTCCCCCTTAAACTGAATTTTCTTACCAAATAGAGCTAGCTCCAAGCCCCCTAAGTTTAGGGCAATGCCATGGAGTAATTTGCCCTGTTCTGCTATTTCACCAAAATCTTTTTCTACGGTTGATTGGTGCGCCTTTTTTAGAACCTGTTCGGCATGCTGGCAAAAGGACTCAGTAAATTTCGCCATAAAATCTGCCCCTAACCCCGAATTTGAATCTAAGAGTTGCAGATCCAGCATAGGTTGCTCTTCTGTTTGTTTTTGAACCTCTTGGTCTTTGGATGCATCTTTATCCTTCCATTTGATCAGGGTATTTTGGATCACAGTGGGGCTAATGGGTTTAGGGATGTAGTCATCCATGCCTGCCCTTAAATAATTCTGCTTGTCGCCAGGCATAGTATTGGCCGTCATAGCTATGATTACAGGCTGTTTGTCTTCTGAGTAAAATTCTTTAATCTTTTTCGTTGCTTCAATGCCGTCCATTAAAGGCATTTGAATATCCATAAAAATAATATCAAAATCCTCCGATTGACATGCCTCTACAGCTTCTACCCCATTTTCCGCCAGCACAGGCTCAAAGTTGAGCTTCTGGAGGATTTTAATTGCTAGGAGCTGGTTTATATTATTGTCTTCCACCAGTAGAATTTTCAAGGGAACTTCTAGGCCGAGGCTTTTATTTACCCCTGTTTCCTTTTGTTTTACTACCAGTTCTTTCGCTCCAATGGCCTTGGCTATAGCATTAAAGAGGCTCGTCTTTTTATAGGGTTTGTACAAGGGGATGTAATTTAAATCTTTAGACTTTTGGTTTTCGTTTATAAACTGAGAATAGATAACAGGTAATTCTTGTTTAGTAGCTTCTTTGATCAGTTGGGTTGATGCTGTTTTTAATTTTGCATCAGAATTTTTGGCCGAAATTCCATCCATGATAAGAAAGTCGAAGCCCACGCCATTTAGAAGAAGATTTTTTGTTTCTAAAAAGGTCGAGGCAGTAGTAAATTCAACCTTAAATTCATGACTCAAGTCTTTGATGAATGTAGCTTGAGCAGGGTCATTTTGATAGACCAATACCTTTGCTGAAAGCTCTTTTGGCTCTTGAGGGCTGAGTTGGGTTTCCCTTGGTTTTTTCAGTTGCAAGGTAAAATTAAAACAGCTGCCTTCTCCCAAGGTGGATTCTACCCACATGTTGCCATTCATGATCTCGCAAAGTCTTTTGGAAATGGTTAAACCTAGCCCTGTACCGCCATATTTTCTGGTTGTAGAAGAATCTGCTTGGGTAAAGGCTTTAAAAAGTCGTTCCTGCTGTTCTTTAGAAATGCCAATGCCTGTGTCTTTTACGGAAAAGCGTAATTCGATGGACGTGGAAGAGGGAGGCCCCATATCAACGGAAAGCACAATTTCACCTGAATTAGTAAACTTACAAGCGTTACCTATCAAGTTAACCAAGATCTGATTGACTCTGGTAGGGTCGCCTGTAACCACTTTGGGCACGTTAGGGCTAATAACATAACGAAACTCAACCTCGTTGTGGGCTAAAGGCAAGGCAAAGGTCTCAATGGATTGCTCAATCACTTTATGGAGCACAAAGGTTTCTTCTTCTAGCTCCAACTTTCCAGCTTCTATTTTTGAAAAGTCTAAAATATCATTGATAATGCGGAGCAAGTTTTTCCCACTCACTTGCAGGGTATCTACATATTGTGATTGTTCTGGTGTAAGGTCGGTTTCCTCTAAAAGCCCACTCATCCCTATCAGACCATTCATTGGAGTTCTGATTTCGTGGCTCATGGTGGCTAAAAATTCCGACTTGGCCTTGGCTGAGGCAATGGCTGCTTCTTTGGCTTTTTCTAGCTCATTTTCTTGATTTTTCTTTAAGGTAATGTCTTCTTTAATGCCTAAAAAGTGGGTTACCTTTCCTGATTCATCTTTGATGGGGCTGATGGCTACCGACTCCCAGTAGTAATCCCCACTTTTCTTTCGATTGAGCATTTCCCCGTGCCAATCTTTGCCAGCGACCACAGTATCCCATAATTCTTTGTAGAATTCGGGGTCATGGTGGCCTGATTTAATCAGGCGAGGAGTATTCCCGTAGGCTTCTAAGTCTGAGAACCCTGTCACCTCTAGGAATTTAGGGTTGGCGTAGACTATGTTTCCTTCTGGGTCGGTAAGGATAATAGAAACGGGGCTTTGTTCCACTGCCCTAGATAGAGTACGAATGGTTTCTTCTGATTTTTTCCTTTCACTTATATCTTGGATCACAAAAAGAGTGGACTCCTGATTGCTATAGGAAAAATGTTTAGAATAGCATTCTACAGGTGCTTCTACGCCATCTGGGGTGAAAATACTGCTGTGAAAAGTCTGGTGTCCATTTTTATCATTGCTATCAATGGTCTGCTGGTCGACAAAAAAATCGGAGATTTCTTGGCCCAGAATTTTTGATTCTTCAAGCTCTGTGAAAGCGATAAAGGCAGAATTGGCAAAGGTAATTTTCCCGCCTGTAGTAATGACAATACCGTTGGCCGTGGTTTCAACTACAGCCTTATAGAGGCCTTGCGTAGAGGTTAGTTCCTCTGTTTTTTTGGCAATGGTATCTTTTAAATCTTCTTGGTATTTCTGTAGGTTCTTTTCTGCAAATAACCTGTATGCCCTTTCCCTACCATGAATCAAAGAGCCAATAACCAGAAGTACGGTGATGATTAAAAAAGCAGACTTTAAAAAGGTGTTTAGCTCTTCATATTCTGGGATAATGTCTGATTCGGCAGCGTGGTGAACGAGGTACCAGTGGGGGTATTTTATAACTGTCGGTGAGACATTAAATAATTCATTCAAGTCGATTTTAGAAAAATGAAAAATCCCATTTTCGCTCTCGGTATCCCCTGAGTCCGACTTAATTATATCTTCCCATGATTTTTTATCATAGTTTATGAGTTTGAATTTTTCTCTTTCAGCAATAGAATTTCCCCATTCCCGCTCTGGCGCCATTCCGATCAGGTAATTGCCATATTGATCAAGGAACATTGCGTGACCATGCACCCCAACGACTCTTTTTTTAATATCTGCAAGAATTTTTCTACCTGAGGCATTTAGCACTAAGATGCCTATTAGTTTTTTAGTTTTACTGTAAATAGGTGTCGCAAAACGAATGACAGGGTTGAGGGGGGTTTCAACTTTCCCCTGTTCCATGTTCAAATCCAGCTCGGAGATATAAAACTGTGAGGGGCCGAGGCTGATGGTTTTAGTAAAGTAATACCTCTTTGACTTGTTTTGTAGCTGGTCTTGAGGAGCAATGTGGGCTTTGTTATTTTTTTGATCAATTCGAAAAAACTCCTGCCCCTTGGCATCGAGCACTCTAATTTGAGAGAAAATGGGTTTTTCTTTGGCAAAGTCTAGAAATTCCTCCTGGAGGGCCTTCAAATTTGGTCCACCCTTGGATTCGAGAATTTCTTGGAGAATATGATATTGAGAAATGAAAAGCAGATCCGCTGTTAAGCCTTGGATCGTTTGTTGTAGAAAATCCCTCTGGACTTCCATCAACTCTTGGGTGCTAGAGTGAAACTCCCCAATTTCTTGCTTTTTATGGATATAGCTGACCCCGAAAGTAAAACTCAAAAATAGGGTAAAAATGGGTATGAAGAATTTTAAGAAGTGATAGAAAATAATCCGTCTTCTTTGAAATTCTTTTTTTGAATCAGGCATAAAGGGGAAAGGTAAGTGTTTTTCTAAGTATAATTAATGGTTTGATTAACATAGCAAAAGGAGGCCATTATTAAAAGAACAAAAAATGTGATAGGCACAAAAAGAAACATGGCTAAAGTCTTTTGATACAGAGTGATAGGCTTATGTACACTTGGGGAAAAATCGAAATACAATTTTATATTTTTTTGACAATTCCGACCTTTACGGTTGGGAAACATTGCGTTATCTTAAGACTTTAAAAATCTACCCCTTTGGAGAATGGAATGAGAAAGTTATTTACCCTTGCTTTATGCCTATTTTTTATGACCCCTATGGTTGCCCTTGCTGACGGAAAGGCTTTATATAAATCAAAAGGTTGCGCTGTTTGTCACGGTGCTGATGGAACAAAAAAATCTGGTATGATTCCTAAGGTTGCAGGTTTGGACGCTGCTGCGACTGCGCAAAAATTGGCTGACTACCAAGCCAAAAAAATTAAGAGCAGAACTGCAGGAATGATGAGTAACAACCCTAAAGTAAAAAGCTTGAAGCCGGAAGAAATGAAAGCCATTGCCGATTACCTTGCAACTGTAAAGTAACTTGAGTCTTCTAAAAGCATCTTTTGCAGCTGGTTGTTTCTGGGGAGTGGAGCAAATTTTCTTCCAAACCCCAGGGGTAACAGAAACAGCAGTGGGCTACACCCAAGGGGCAAGTGCAAATCCCCAGTATAAAGAGGTGTGCAGTGGCACAACTGGCCACGTTGAAGCTATAGAAATTACCTACGATAGTGAGCGTGTGACCTTTGAAAAACTGTTAGAAGTTTTTTGGGGTTGCCACGATGCCACTCAGGTCGGTGGTCAAGGGCCAGATATGGGCTCTCAATATAGATCTGGAATCTATTGTTATAGTGAAGAACAACTCGCTGTGGCTAAAAAATCCAAAGTGGAAATGGGCGCAAAGTTACCGCAACCCATCACCACTGAAATCCTGCCTGCAGCAGTATTTTACATGGGTGAAGATTATCACCAGAAATACTTACAGAAAAACCGTGGCGCATCCTGCTCACATTTTTAAATAAATTATGTTCGAAAGTTTTTGGCAAATTATAGAGAAGGGTGGCGTTATGATGTTACCCTTAGGGTTGGCCTCCCTCATGGCTTTAGCTATAATATTAGAGCGCGTTTTTACCCTTTGGCGGATGCGTGTTTTTCCACAAGCTAGCTTTGACTCTTGGGCAGAATTTATTAGGGCGGAACTGGCTCCAAAGCAAAACACGAAAGAGTCAGATTCGAAAGAGCTAGACTCCAAAGAGTCAGGTGCAGGCCCCGTTTCCTTAGATGAACTGAGTCCAGAAACAGATGCCCTCTCTCAAGTATTAAACCCTTTGGTCCCCCATTTGCCCTTGCCTGTTAGCCGACTAGAAGAACGGTTTAGCGACTTGAGCCGCAAGGTGAAAAATGAATTTGAGCAAAGCCTAGTTATGTTAGATACCATAGCTGGCATTGCACCCCTTTTGGGGTTGCTAGGGACAGCTCTGGGGATGATTCGGGTTTTTGCCCAACTTTCCACCACAGGGGCAGCTAAAATGGAAGCCCTTTCGGCAGGCATTTCTGAAGCATTATTTACTACGGTAACGGGTCTTTGTATTGGAATCCCAGCCTTGATTGCCGCCAATTTACTGGTTCGCCATATCGACAATTTGATGTTGCAGCTAGAAGACCAGCTCAACCAATTGCTCGATGAAAATTATGATTTTTTTGTGCAAGAGAAATAGACCTTGAAAATCGCCGACAGCAAACAGAGGCGTACGCCGATCAATCTTACTGCTCTAATTGATATCTTATTTCTGTTGATTATCTTTTTTGCCGTTAGTACCCAATTTACAAACCAGCAGGCCGTTGAAATCAAGCTACCCAAGGCGGGTCAGGCTAAGTCTGTTTCAACTTCTAGCCGCTTGGTGATCTTGATGCAGTCGAAAGAAAAGTTACTCCTCAATGGGCAGCCCATACTTTCTAAAAACTTAAAATCTGAGTTACAGGCAAGTAAGTGGAGTAAAGAGAAAAAAGTAATTTTAAATATTGATGAAAAAGTAGAGCATGGCCAAGTGATTTGGCTGCTTGATTTATTAAAGCAAAATGGATTTAAAAAAGTCGCCTTTGGCACTCAGCTCGGCCGCTAAGGCTGGGGCTTTGGCCTTGGTCTTTTCCTTAATCATTCATTTGATTTTACTGGGCCCAACTGCACGTTGGATCAGCAGCTCACTATTCCCCGCATTGAGCGAGCACACCATTGATTTGGAAATCTTTGAAGCTCGCCCACCGAAAAAAAAGATAAAACAAGAAAAATACAAACCCCTACCTAAAGATAAAAAGACCTTAACCCAAGCGGACGACCGACCTGGAAAAAGTGGCGGAAAAAAACAGAAGGCCTCCACAAAGACCAAAAAAGGGCCTTGGGGCGAAAGTCCTGCCATGAAGAAGCAAATCCAGTCCACAAGTAAAGGGAAAGGAGCTGTAGAGGGGCCAGATAATAAACTCAACTTTACCATGAACACCTGGAAGTGGAGTTGGGAAAGATACATGGAAAACTGGGCGATCGACCTGAGTCGTTGGTGGCAACCGCCACAAGACTATATGGCGGGCCAATATCCTGATGGTGGTTATGTCTGGATCAAGGTCAAACTTTCCAGATCAGGCGAACTTTTAGGCTACGAGGTGATGGAACATAATGTGAGTAGCTCGATGAAGCTAATGGCTGTGCAAGCTTTACTGGCGTCACGTTTACGGCCAGCCTTACCTGATGATTTCCCTAAAGATTCCCTTGAAGTCAGTTGGAAGTTTATCTACCCACCCTTTGCTTTAATTCTGCAGCAGATGGAAGAGGCGCGGCAGAAAAATTAAGCTTGGATTTTTAAAAATCTAGATCAACGGTGACTTGTTTTTTTTCTTCACCCACAAAAGTACCCTTTTCACTATCCATATGCATTTCGATCCGCCCCGATTGCACCGCAGCCTCACCCACTTCTTTTAAAAAGGCATTGCCTGTTAAGGTTATAATCTCGGTTAGGTAGTCTAAGGTTGCACGATCTGATCTGGCGTCACGGCCCGGTTGTTTCATCTGAAAGTGACCATCTGCAATGATCTCTTTTAAGGTTTCATCCTTGTTCAAATAAACATCCATCCGTTCAGCGGTCATGGTGGAATCATCTGATTCATCTAGGAGTTTTACGCCTCCTTGGAGGGTTATTTTCCCCAAAGGGCGGTTGATGATGATCTCTTTTGCCCAAGCCTTAACAGGCATGCGGTTGCCGTATTTATCGGGCTTTTCACGGTAAAAAGAAGCTTCCGTTACCTCATTTTCTTTGGCATAAAGATTCCCCTTTTCTTCCTCATAGTTATAACGAAGTTTATGGCCTTTTAAGAAGATCTCACCTGTGGTGATAAAAATATCCCCCTGCAAAATGGCAATTTTCGATGAGTCATCAAAGTTGAGGTATTCACAGAGGACAATATCAAGCTCTTCATGCAAAACCACCTTTCCTTCGGCTTTCCCGTAGGTCAGTTGATTGGTCTCAAGTGACCTTGTTAGTTCTAACTCTTCGGACCTCAATGTACCACCTGTGGTTTGTCTGGTAGCAAAGACATGACCCAGAAGTTTCATCACGTTGGTTTCTTTGTCGGCCAACATTTTATCACTCTTGATCCTAGCGGCCTCACCAAAGGCGGTAGCATTGACGAGCAAAAAGAGGATTAAAAAAACGGGTAGGGCCTTCATTGTTCAAAGACGGTAATGGTAGGTTTATAAAGTGTTAAAACGCCCTTTTTTGTGTCGTAGTTCAAAGAGGTGGCTTCAACTCGGTCGTGGATACCCACTAAGGTTGTAAAGTGTCTGTTAAATAAGCGGTTGGTATCTTGGTCGAAGTATAAAATTTCTGTCTTGAGTAGGCTATCTTTGTTCAACTCCACCTCAACTTTCCCCTGCATGGTCATAAACTTATTTTTACCTGTAATGCGGGCTTCATTGGAGCGAAATTTTGTCGGCTCGCCGCCCTTTTCTTCTGGTTGAATGTTGGCCATTACACCAAAGAGAAGGGTCAATTCATCCTGTTCAAAAACCTGTGCTTGCTGCGCAAAGACACGCAAAGATTCTTGGTTTTCTTCAAATTCGTAAAGCTCTAATTGCTGTAAAAAAAGAGGGGTTTCCTGTGAGGCCTGCTTGCCTGTGTCCTGTTCATTTTCTGGTTGAATCAGAAAAAACAACGCCGTGAAGCCTAAGAGAATTGCAGGGATAAAAACAAGCGGGCGGAGTATCATTCCACCTCATCAGGCTGAGTCTTCCAGCGGCGGTGGAACCAAACCCACTGGCTTGGGTGAGCTTTGATTTTTGTTTCTATGGCCCTGGTGTAATCTTGGGTTAAACGAATTTCCTCTTCTACTCCCTTTTCGTAAGGGCCATCGCTGAGGAGTTTGATTTCATAGTGGTGCTTTCCAACTTCATCCCTAAATCCAAAACAACTCATCACAGGGGCATCAAATTTCATTGCAAGGTTTGCTGCACCCTTAGCTGTAGCGGCTTTGCGGCCGAAAAAATCTACAAAGTGGCTTTGCACATTCATGTCTTGGTCTAGTGCAAACAACATGACTCGGTTGTTACGAAAGGCACTGAGGATGTTTCTGGCGGCTTTTTTATCGCCTCTAGGGATCATCTCAATATTTTCACTGAAACGTTTTTTGCCTAAAATATTATCCAGTTTGGCTTCGCCAATGGGACTGGCAATGGCAAATCCTTGGATGTTTAGCATTTCGTAAATAATAGGAATCAATTCCCAGTTGCCAATGTGACCAAAAACCAAAATGGCGCCCTTTTCTTTTTTAACGGCCTCTTCCATTATTTCTTGGCCTTTTAGAGTAATCCACTCTTCTGGTTTGGCCCGAAATTTATCCATAGCTAGAGTTTCTAGCATGGTTTCCCCTGCATTTTCAAAGGCATGGTGCAGGATTTCTGCCCTTTCTTCTTCGTCCAGTTCGGGAAAGCAAAATTCCAACTGGTAGGCGGCAATTTTTTTGTCTTTCGTCGCCGTTTTTTCTGCGATTCGGCCAATGACACGACCAAGGGCTTGGTTTTGCTTAATGGAAAGCATCCCGCAAAAGGAATTGAAACTCTTCAGAGCTAAGTACTCGGCCCCGTGGCGCAGACCCTTTAGTAGGGGGGATTTATTCTTTTTATAGTCGTCGTATCTGTTATCTCTTCCCATCTTATTGCCTTTCAGGGAGCCAATTTGAGGCATATTCAATGTATCTCTTAGGGGTACCTGTGATCATTGCAATTTCTTTTTCGTTTAGTTTGCGTACCACTTTGGCGGGCCTGCCCATTACTAGAGTAAATTCTTCTTCAAAGCGTTTGCCTTCGGGCACAAGGCTACCTGCGGCAACTAGAATATTGCTGCCAATATAAGCGCCGTTCATCACCATAGAACCCATACCAATAAAAGAGTTATCGGCCAGTTCACAACCGTGGAGGATGCAAGAATGACCAATGCTTACATTATCGCCAATAGTCACGCCAAACTTCCCCAGTTGCCCATGGATTACCGTGGTATCTTGGATGTTGACCATCTTGCCAATTTTTATGGGCTCCACATCGCCACGTAAAACTACATTATGCCAAACTGATGACCCTTCACCAATGGAAACAGTGCCTGTTAAAACAGCATTCTGGCCTAGTCTAACTGAGGGATGCAATTGAATATTTTCGTACATATTTCTTTAACTGAATTTCGCTTTTACCTAGATTCCTGAAATTTTATTTCAATATCAATTTGTACATGAGAGGAGTTTTTCTGTCTATGAATTGGAGTTTAAGATTTGGGCGTGACAATGCTAGACGAACAATTGGAGTTTTGTTACTTTTAGGGAAATATTTATTAGGCGCCCTTTTGCAGACACCCGATTTAGGCCAACTCGTTGAGGCCATCCTCTTTACCCAGTCAAAAACCCTGACCTTGCCTGAGATTGCCAAGGTTTTACAGGTGGAAGATCGTGCCCGAATTAAAGAGGAAATAGGTAAGTTAAATCAAGCCTATGAGGAAACGGGAAGGACATTTTTTATCCAAAATATAGCAGGGGGTTACCTGCTAACAACCCGCTCTGAATTTCAGCCTTGGATTGTAGCTACCAAAAAAGTAAGACCCATTACCTTGAGCCCTTCTGTGATGGAAACCTTGTCCATTATCGCTTATAAACAGCCTGTTACCCGCAACGATGTGGAAGAAGTTCGCTCAGTCGATGCTTCTTACGCCGTCCGTTCCCTTTTAGATAAGGGCCTAATTCGCATTCAAGGGCGTAAGGAAGTACCTGGTAGGCCTTTACTTTACGGAACTTCAAAGCGTTTTTTAGAAGTATTTGGTTTTAAAACTCTAGGGGAATTGCCTCGACCTGAAGAGTTTGACCTCATTGAGTCTACGACACAAATCGAGCAAATTTCCATTGAGGGACACATTGAAGAGTAGAATTTTAGTCAAGGTGGGTACGAACGTCTTAACAAGGGCCAATGGCAGACTGAACTATAATATTATTTCTGATTTGGTTGAACAAATCGTGGCCCTGCAAAAGGACCATGAAGTGATTTTAGTGAGTTCTGGCGCTGCTGGTGCGGGACGTGAATTTTTTGACTTTAAAGATGTAAAAGACCCCTTGATCAAAAAGCAGATGCTTTGTTCTGTGGGCCAAGCGAGGCTGTTTCAGGTTTATGCTGATTTACTTCGGGAACAATCTGTGTTGCCTGCCCAAGCCTTGATTAGCAGGACTGATTTTTCCAATGAGGTGAGTTTCTCTAATATTAAGAGTACTCTAGATGGCCTTTTGAGTCACGGGGTCTTGCCCATCATCAATGAAAATGACGTTGTCAGTCACCAAGAATCCAGCTTTGGTGACAATGACCAACTGGCAGCCTTGACCGCCATTATGCTGGAGGCCGATCTTCTGGTAATCTTAAGTGATATTGATGGTTTTTATACTGCCGACCCCAATACAAACCCCGATGCGACCTTGATCAAAGAAGTTACCCAAGTGGAAGAAAAGCTACTTGCCATGTGCCAAGATAACCTTTCTAAAGGTGGCTCGGGTGGAATGCTTTCTAAGTTAAAGGCTGCGGAGCTTGCTATGAATTATGGTATCCCTGCCGTGGTTACCGCTGGTACCAAAGAAAAATCCTTGATTGACGCTGTTACAACTAAAAAAAATGGCACCTATTTCAACCCAACTAGCTCCAAAAAGCCCTTGAGTCACAAGGGAAACTGGGTGACATCTGCCGCTGAAATTAAAGGGAGCCTCACTGTTGATGCTGGCGCCCAAAAGGCCTTGGCCAATGGTAAGTCTTTGCTTGCTGTTGGTGTGATCGAGCTGACCGGTGAATTTAAAGAGAACCAAGTTGTACTAGTGCAAAATTCAGAAAAAGTTCGCCTCGGTGCAGGAATGGTGAATTTTAATGCAAATGAAATCCAAGAATGGATCAACTCTGATCCTAAACCCCAGAATAAAGTGGTGATCCACACGAATCACCTCTACCGACTATAAATAATGCTAAATAAATTTTACAGACTCGAAGAAACAAAGCCACGTTGGTCTAAGGTTATTTTGCTTGCCGCCTATGGGGGCTTGATTTTTACAATGCTATTTTTTGCATTCATCACTGTGCTTTCTATCAATCTGCCTGACTTAGAAAAACTGGAAAAGCCTCACTATGATTTGCCTACTAGCGTTTACGACCGTGAGGGCAATTTAATTACTGAATTTTATACTAAAAGAAGAGTCTTGATCAGCTTAGACCAAGTGCCAAAGCATTTGATTGAAGCCCTGCTCGCTATTGAAGACAGTCGTTTTTACTACCACTTTGGCATTGATCCAATCCGAATAGCCAAGGCAATTATTGTGGATGTAGCTTCCATGAGTTTTGTACAGGGTGCCTCTACCTTGACGCAGCAAACGGCAAAGATGTTTCTTTTGAGCTCGGAAAAAAAGCTTATCAGAAAGGTAAAAGAAGCCCTATTAGCTGTAAAAATGGAGCGGCGTTTTAGCAAAGAAGAAATTTTAGAATTGTATCTGAATAAAACCTATTTTGGTCACGGTGCCTATGGCATTGAAGCTGCGGCTCAGGGTTATTTTTCAAGAAGTGCCAGAGACTTAAATCTACAAGAGGCTGCACTGCTGGCTGGGTTGCCGCAAGCACCCAGTAGATGGGCACCAACGGCGAGCATAAAAAATGCTCAAAAAAGAAGAAACCTTGTGCTCTTTATGATGAAGTCCCAAGAATTTTTGACCCAAGAACAATATGAAGAGGCGCTCAATAGCCCGATCAGGCTAAAGCTAAACCGCAACCAGCCCAGTAACGAAACCAGTTATTACACGGAAACCATTCGTCGCTATGTGATGGATAAGTATGGGATGCAAAAGCTCTATGAAGGCGGACTAAAGGTCTACACAGAAATGGGTCTTTCAGAACAGATTGCAGCCCAACAGGCACTAAAAAAAGGCTTGGAAGATCACGACCGCAGACAGGGATTTCGTGGCGCCATCTCCAATCTTTGGGAAGAAACCAACAAGACTCTAAAGTCAGACTTTTACAGTCCTGAAGAGGGAAGGATTGACGAGAAATTTAAAAAGCTCAGTCCTAAGATCCAAGAAAGGGCCATGAAGCTTTACGATACTAAGCTGAAAGAGGTGACTTCAGACAATCGATTTTTTATCGGCGGCAAGGTGATTGGTGTTGTAGAGAAGGTAGGCAAGAAAGAAGCCTTTGTTAATCTAGGTCGCCATACAGGAACCATCTCCTTAAACGGATTGGAATGGGCGAGGCCTGTTGATTATTCCTTGACCTTAAATTGGAAAAGTAAACTTAGGGATATGAGGGAGATCTTGAAATTTGGTGATATGATCGAAATTTCAATCAATGACTATTTCCCCCGAGAAAAGGCGTTTTCTTTAGCTCTTTACCAAAAACCAGCGGCCAATGGTGCTTTATTTTCCGTTGACCCCAATACTGGCGAAGTTCGAGCCATGAGTGGTGGGTATGATTTTAGAGACTCAGAATTTAACCGAGCCACCCAGTCCAAGAGACAACCGGGCTCTAGTTTTAAGCCTGTACTCTATTCTTTGGCCTTCTTAGAGGGCTACACTCGGGTGACCCCCTTAGACGATACTCCTTTGGTTTTCAAAGATACCGATTGGCGCCCGGGCAACTATTCTAAGAAATACAAAGGGCAAATGCCCTTGAAAAATGCTCTAATTTTCTCTAAGAATATTCCCACTATCCGCTTGACCCAAACCTTAGGCCCCAAGCAAGTAATTGAACATTCACGGAACTTAGGTATTAAGGCCGATTTGCCAGACGACCTTACCATTGGGCTGGGTACAGCTTCAAACACCTTAAAAGAAATGGTTCGCACCTACGCCATTTTTGCTAACGGCGGCAAGTTGATTGAGCCTCGATTTATCAGGAAGATTGTAGATAAAAAGGGGACCATTTTAGAAGACTACCCTCGTTATGAAAAAAAACAGGTCATTACAGAAGATGCCGCATTTTTAGTCACGGCTTCACTTAGAGACGCTGTTGCCTTTGGCACAGGGACTAGAGCCAAGGCCTTAGGTCGCCCTGCTGCGGGAAAAACAGGAACAACAAACAACTATACTGATGCTTGGTTTATCGGTTATGTGCCCCAAATGTTAACTGGTGTTTACATGGGCTTTGACGATAACAATAAGACTCTAGGTGAATATGAAACAGGTTCCCGTGCGGCCTTGCCTGTTTGGTTGAACTATATGCAGTCGGCCTTAGCCAGTAGAAAAGTCATCCCCTTTAAACAGCCTACGTCCATCCAGATGGTCAAGGTAGTGCCTGAAAGTGGAATGCTCGATTGTGAAGACCACCCTAAAGGTTATTTTGAATACTTCGCCCCAGGAACGGCCCCTTCAAGTTGCCACCAATCCGAAGTGGCTTACGACTCTACTCCCGACCAAAATGAAGGCAATCAGGATGGCGACTCAGCTGAGTATTACGAGGAAGAGCTTTAAGGCTTTTTAGTGATTTTGATCGGTTTGGGACCCAAGGTTTGGGACCCAAGGTTTGGGACCCAAGGCTTGGGGCTCAAAAAAAATATAGGGATCAAGGGCGGAACCGCTAAAATAGTGGCGATGGGCTGCAATGCTTGGCCAAGTCCTACAATTCTTCGCAAGCACTACAATTACGCAACTGCGGGCAGCTATCTTTAAGGCAATTCACCCTAGATCCTGCAAGGAGCAAGATAATACGCTCTAAGTGAGCGGCACGACTTCCTTTAACAGCTATGGCCACACCTTCTTTATTAAAAGGCTCGATTAGGTGGAATAGATCCTTCAGGCTTGCGCAATAGTCTGTAGTTATTTGGGGGTGCTTAGCGGCAACCAATGGGGCTAAGACCTTACCACTTTCCCCTGTGAAAAAGAGGTGGGTTACACCACTGGGGATATTACCTACTATGAGCGGCGCTGTGGTGGTTAGATCGGCATCCAATTCGCCTAAATTCCCAATGATCCCAACTTTTGTTTCTTCCTTTAAACCTGCTAAGGTCTTGAGCATATTGATTACAGACTCAGGGTTGGCGTTGTAACTGTCATCTAAGAGCGTTGCCCCAAGGCCTGATTTTAAAAAAGTTGACCGTCCCTTTTCTTGGGGGAGCTGTAGGGTTTCTGCTGTTTTTTCCAAGAGCCCAAAGTGATCCAAAATTACAGCCAATGCCGCAAAGGTGGAAGAAACATATTCACCCAATTGGTTTAGAGTAAAGGTATATTTTGTTTTGGGGGTGGTCAGCTCTAGGGTCTGGCCATAGTCTTTTGTGTCCACTACCTCACAGGAATAATCGCCTCCAGCCCCAAAAGAAATGGGGGAAAGGTCTGTGGTTTGGCCTAGAATTTTTGGGTCAAAGTAAGGGACAATGGAGGTGGCGCCTGCCTTTTGGTGGTTAAAAATCTCCAACTTAGCTTTATAGGTGTTTTCTAAGCTGCCAAATTTCCCCACATGGGCATGGCCTACATTGAGCAACAGAGTAAAGTCGGCAAGGCCAATGGAAGAGAGTAGATCCAATTCCCCAAGGCCATTGGTTCCCATCTCTAAAATCAAAACCTCAGTCTCTCGCTTCAAACCCAAAATAGTCACAGGGCAACCGATGTGGTTGTTAAAGGAACCTGGGCTAGCTTGGACTTTCAAATGAGGCGTTAATAGGTAACTTAACCAAGCCTTGGCTGTGGTCTTACCGCTAGAACCTGTAATGGCTATAATCTTAGCTTTGGCCTCTGTAGCTTGGTGGCGAGCTAAATCTTGTAAGGCTTTTAGGCTATCAGTAACCTTTAAAATCGCCATGCCTTGCAACGGGGGGACTTCTTTGGTGACCACGACCAATTTGATCTTACTGCCCTCTAAACTGGGTAGGAACTCATGGGCATCCCTTGCGCCTGCAAGGGTAAAAAAAATCTCTGCATCACCGAGCTGGCGACTATCAAAGGCTGCGCCGATAAGATTTTGGTTTTCATCATTCGGTGCGCTTACCCAGCTACCGCCTGTAATCTCAGCGGCCTTTTTGCAGGTTAATAGGGAATTTAGGATGCTTGCCATGAAAAAAGGTCCAGTTGTTCGTTGCTAAAAGGATTGGGCTTTACTTGAGCCTGATTTGTAGGCTCATCAAAGTTCCCAAGACTCAAACCGATGAGGCGAATTTTCCGCCCTGCCGCCTCTTTTTCACAAACCTCCATCAGTTTATCATAGGCAAAACTTTGGATTTCTTCAAAGTCCAAGTGCTTTACCGAGGTACTGCCACGAGTGATCTGCTTAAAATCAGCAAACTTAATCTTTAGGGTTATTGTCCGTCCTTGTTTTTCCGCTTTTTGGAGTCTCTTGTAAAGGCCTTCTAGCAAAGTGCCCATTTTCTCTACCAATCTAGGCCCATGGCTCAAGTCTTCAGCAAAGGTATTTTCCATACCAATGGATTTAGATATTCTAGAGGTTCTCACTTCTCGGTTGTCTTCCCCTCGGATGATATGAAAAAGGTAAGTACCTAGCTTTCCAAATTTTGCTTGCAGTTGGTCGAGCCTGTATCTTAGTAAATCCGACCCTAAAATAATGCCCTCCTTGCCCAATCGTGCGCCCGTTACCTTGCCCACTCCCGGGATCTTTTTTACAGGCAAAGACTTTAAAAAATCGGGTGCCTTTTGGGGAGTCACTACAAATAAACCATCTGGTTTATCTTCGTCAGAGGCAATTTTGGCTAAAAATTTATTAAAGCTTACTCCCGCTGAGGCGATGAGCCCTGTTTCATTTAAGATGTCTTTTTTAATCTGCATGGCGACCCAAGTGGCCGAAGGGATTCCCTTTAAATTGTCTGTCACATCAATCCAAGCTTCATCTAGGGAAAGGGGTTCAATGAGGTCGCTATAGCGGTGGAATATTTCATTGATTTTACGGGAAATTTCTTTATAACGTTCAAAACGTGGAGGTAAAAATATGGCCTTGGGGCAGCGGCGGTAGGCCTCAGCACAGGCGAGAGCCGAGTGGACCCCAAATTTACGGGCTTCATAGCTGGCGGCGCAAACCACACCACGGCTTTTGGGCGAGCCACCGACAATTACGGCTTTGCCTTTTAACTCTTGGTTGTCTAGTATTTCGACAGAGGCATAAAAGGCGTCCATATCAACATGTATAATCTTGCGTGGCTCTTTCATAATCTTAAAGATGAACGTATGTACATTTATTTCTAACCTGCCTGTGAATCCCTGTAAAGTAAAATGATGGAAAAAAAGAAAATAGTTGTCGCCTTAGATGGCCCTGCAGGCAGTGGAAAAAGCACCATAGCCAAATTTCTAGCCCAAGATTTAGGTCTTGATTATATCGATTCAGGCGCACTTTACCGCAGTCTCGCCTACTTTGGTTTAGCTCATTTTAAAGCGGTTGAATCTAAGGAAGACCAAATTGCAGCTCATTTTGAATCTAACCCAGAAGACTTAAAAATAATCTATGAAAATCACCACCAAGTTGTGATCTTCCAAGGGCAAAGATTAGAGGCAGAAATCAGAACACCAGAGGTGACCAAACAAGTTCGCTACGTGGCCAACCATAGTGGATGCAGGGATATTGTGAACCAGAAGATGCGTGATGCGGCCCAAAATTATTCTTTAGTCGTGGATGGAAGGGACATTGGTACAGTGGTTTTCCCTGAGTCAAACAATAAATTTTACTTAGATGCAGATGCGAAGATTCGGGCTACAAGAAGAGCAAAAGAAACCAATGTGCCCCTCTCAGGCCCAGAATTTGAGCAACTAGTGGCAGATATCATTGATCGTGACCAAAGCGATATGAAACGTGCTCTTGCCCCCTTAAAGAAAGCAGGGGATGCCACGGTAATCGATACCAGCGACTTGAGCATTGATCAGGTGGTTGCCCTGATCAAAAAAGGTCTCAAGGGGCTCTAGGTACTTTTAGAGAATGGGATTTCTTTGGGAGCTGAGTCTAAAAACTAGAATCCTGAAACAAGAGACTTTTGTAGGTTATTGAGGGAGCCAGGTTTAAAGATCTGGTAGGCCCCAATGATTTGGTTGGGATTTAAAATCAGCAATTTCCTTTGGCGGTAGCGAATATACTCAGTAATTGCTGTAGTGGGCATACCCTTAGGGATGTTGTTCAGTTCCCCTGTGGGGCGTCTTTTTTTCTCTAGATATTTCCCTGAAATGGAAAAGAGGTAATTTTCTAAATATAGACCAATGCATGATTTTGCGCCAATATCCTTGATGAAAATACTGCCCTTTTCAGAAAAGCCCATAGGAGAAAGGCCGAGAACAGCGCCTAAATGGAGGAGTAGGCCCTTGTCTTGTCCATTTGTAGTTGCTTTATAATGCCATAGAGCTGGGTCTAGGGCACTGGGGGCAATTTCCACACGGTCGAGGTTGAGCCTCTCATTAAAATCTTCTGAGTTGAGGGCGAAATCGAAATTTTCCAATCTAAAAACTAAAATTTGATTTTCCATGGGGCCTAAAAAAAGAAAACTGCTCAAAACCTTGCGTCTTTGCTTGCTGAGGTTTATATTTTTATTTTGATTTTTATCTACTGTCAAATCCTAAGGTCATTTATATTTCATGGTCTGGGTCAATATTATGAATAGTCTTAACGAAAATACTCCGCAAAGCCTTTTAGATGGCATTTCTAATCCTTCACAAGTGAATTCCCTAGCTGTGGAAAAACTGCCTGAATTAGCAGAGGACTGCAGAAAACGAATGATTGAGGTCACCAGCAAGACGGGTGGGCACCTTGCAAGTAGCTTAGGCGTTGTAGACCTTACCGTAGCCTTGGCTAAGGTATATGACTTTAATAAAGATAAGGTTGTTTTTGATGTAGGGCACCAAGCCTATGCTTATAAACTTTTGACTGGCAGAAATAAAGATTTTGATAAACTAGGGCAAAAAGATGGTATTGCCAAATTTTTAAACCGAAGTGAATCGGAATACGATCATTTTGGTGCAGGCCACGCTTCCACTTCCATTTCAGCAGGCTTAGGGATCGCCGTTGGTAGCAGGTTAAATGAAGATAATTTTAAGACCATAGCCATAATCGGTGACGGCTCCTTAACAGGTGGTTTAGCTTACGAGGCCATGAATCATGCCGGTCACTTGGAAGAAAATTTAATAGTGATTTTAAATGACAATGAAATGTCCATTGACCCTGTTGTCGGTGCACTATCTAAGACCATTATCAATATTTCATCATCAAAGTCTTTCAATGGTTTCCGTGGGGAAATCAGTCGTCTATCGAAAGAAAATAAACTCCCTCGGCCGATTTTAAATGGTTTAAAGCGAGTCAATGAGTCCTTCATGGCCTTTTTTACCCAAGGGGTGTGGTTTGAAAACTTAAATTTTCGCTATTTTGGCCAAGTGGACGGACATAATTTAAAAGACCTTGTGAGCCTGCTCAAGCATACTAAAAATATCAAGGGCCCCATTTTACTGCACTTGTCCACCCAGAAGGGGAAAGGCTATAGCTTTGCAGAAGATGATGTCTCAAGGTATCACGGTGTAAGTGCCTTTAATCCTGAAAGTGGGGTTTTCCATAAAAAGGAAATCAAAGGAAAGAGCTATACGGATATTTGGAAAGAGACCTTTACTGAGGTCATGGAAAAGGACGATAAAACCGTTGCCATTTCCGCAGCTATGCTCGGTAACACAGGCCTCGCCGATTTAGAGAAACAATTTCCAACCCGTGTTTTTGATGTGGGGATTGCAGAAGGTCACGCCGTAACCTTTGCTGGTGGCTTGGCTACAGAAAAGATCAAACCCTTTGTTGTGGTGTATTCTACCTTCTTACAGCGCGCCTTTGATCATATCGCCCACGACATTGCCTTACAGAATTTGCCTATCCGCTTTATTTTAGATCGTGGTGGCTTTGTCGGCGCTGATGGTGCAACGCACCATGGCTTGATGGATTTAGGCTATATGCGCATGATCCCTAAGATGGTTGTCATGGCTCCTAAAGACGGCCCAGAATTGAGGGCGATGATTCATTTTTCCCATGAATATGATGCTGGTCCCATTGCCTTACGCTTCCCTAGAGCTAGTTGCGAGGCCATTGAATCGCCAAGTTTGCCTGTGATCAACCTAGGTGAAGGTGAATTGCTGAGCGCCGCCACAGAAGATACAGATTTACTGCTCATTGCCATAGGTTCTATGGTCAAGGAAGCAATGTTGGTAAAGGAAACTTTAGAAGAAAAGGGCCACAAGGTGGCTGTGATCAACGCAAGATTTGTAAAGCCACTAGACGCTAATTTGATTGTTACAGAAGCGGCTAAGGTAAAGGCAATTGCGACCTTAGAAGAAAATTTTGTCCAAGGTGGGTTTGGTTCTGCCGTTGCTGAGTGTTTAAGTGAAAGGAATGTCTATAAGCCCTTAAGGCAAATCGGAGTTCCTGACCAGTTCTTTGAGCACGCAACGAGAGAAGAACAAATGGAAGATGCAGGTCTGGATCAAGCTAGTTTAACAACCAACCTCTTAGGCTTTTTGGCACAATTAAAGGATTAATATTTTATGAACTCAAGATTGTTGCTAAGCTTTTTTATTTCTTGGGCGATTCTCGCTGTAGTTTATGAAATCCCCGAAGGCAGAGCCACCTATGGTAAGCCGATCTACGCTAGCCTTTTGTTTTTTCTAAATTACTACCTCCTTTATTTTATTGCAGGTTCCAGGTCCCAAAAGGGAAGTTCTCAGTCTGGTGATGCTCGATTCACACAATCGGACTCTGATTCTAAACCAAAGTCGAATTTAAAATCTGGCATCAAAGCTAAAGTGTTTAATATTGATGATTATAAAGCCCAAAGCCCAGAGGACGAGCCAAGTGAGAATTCATTGCCTTGGGTAGAGGTTTATTCTTGCCTAGATCAAGCTCAAATTGGTATGGTACAATCAATCCTTGTTTCTCGCGAAATAACGACACAGACCACAAACACCCACGCAGCGAGTTTTTTTCCTAGAGTGGAAGGTTTGGAAATGCAAATTCTTGTTCCGAAAGAGCAAGAAGATGCGGCACTAGAAATACTTAAAGCGCATAATCTATTACCTGGGATTGGAGGGAATGATCAATGATCGATGCAAATATTCTGAATAAAGCTGAATTTTGGGCAGAAAACCCTGCCTTTGACTTGAAATTTCGTCTTGAGATCCAAGGCTTAATTGAAAGTGGAAACCACACTGAATTGGCGGACCGTTTTTATAAGGACCTTGATTTTGGTACTGGCGGCTTAAGAGGCGTGATGGGTGCTGGTAGCAACCGCATGAACCTATACACCTTAAAGCGTGCAACCCAAGGATTGAGTAATTATATAAGCAAGCAGAAAATCGAAAAAGCTTCGGTAGCTATTGCCTATGACTCAAGAAATAATTCAGAATACTTCGCAAAAGAAGCGGCTAAAGTTTTGGCTGCCAACGGGATCAAATCTTGGATTTTTGCTGAACTTCGCCCGACCCCAATGCTTTCTTATGCTGTTAGAGAACTCGGCGCAACGGCTGGAATTGTAGTTACTGCCAGTCACAACCCTAAAGAGTATAACGGCTATAAAGTTTATTGGAATGATGGCTGTCAAGTGACCCCACCTCACGACCAAGGAATCATTGACGAAGTCTACGCTATTACCGACTTTGGGGCTATCCCCTCGATGGAAGAAGAAGAAGCCCGTAAAGCGGGTTTGATTGAAACTATTGCGGCCGAAGTTGAGGATCAATACTACAGGCGAGTTTCTAGTTTGAGCCAAACTCATGGCGACGCAAACGCTGGATTTGGTGTTGTATTTACGCCCCTTCATGGCACGGGAAACACACCTGTGACTGAAATATTAAAGCGCCATGGCTTCCTTAATGTCACAGTAGTACCAGAGCAGGAACAGCCAGATGGCAACTTCCCTACGGTAAAAAGCCCCAATCCAGAAGAGGCTTCGGCCATGGAAATGGCCCAAGAGCTTGCAGCTGACACAGACGACCTTATTTTAGCTACAGACCCAGATGCCGATAGAGTGGGCTGCATGGTCAAGCATAAGGGCGAATGGGAACTGCTTAACGGAAACCAGATTGGGCAAATTTTACTTTTTTACTACTTAAATAAGTTAAAAGAAAATATGCGTCTGCCTCAAAATGGGGTGTTTATCACAACCATTGTAAGTAGCTCTTTAGCAGGTAAAATTGCTTCAAAATTTGGCCTCCGTGTGGTAGAATGTTTAACAGGTTTCAAGTGGATTGGTGCTGAAATAAAAGCTTTGGAAAAAGCTGGAAACGAGACCTTTGTCTTGGGTATGGAAGAAAGCCATGGTTACCTTGTAGGCGACTTTGTACGTGATAAAGATGCCGTTTCGGCCTGCCTTTTACTGGCAGAAGCTGCGGCCGAATTTAAGCAGTTTGGATTGACCTTAATTGATCTGTTAGCTCAGATTCACAACATCTACGATTTCCACGCTGACGCTTTAGTGAATAAAGTGATCCGTGGGAAAACAGGCCAAGAAAAGATCTTAAACATCATGCAAGGCCTCAGAGAAAAACCTCCTAGTTTTGTAGGTGGGATTGATGTGGTTTCCATGACGGATTTTCAGGCCCAAGAAATTTTAAATACTAGTGACAAAAAAGTGATTGGAAAGACGACTCAGCCTAAATCCAATGTAATTGCGTTTAACCTATCTGATGGTAGCCGTATTACGGCCAGACCTTCAGGGACAGAGCCTAAAATTAAGTTCTATTTTAACCTCTGCGGAAGTGACGAGAATTCCTTAGCGATCCAAAGAGAATTGTACATTCGAGATTTTAATAACATTATCAGCCAATACTAAGACCATGGAAGCACAAGATATAGCAATCATCGAAAAAAACAGAAAAGAAAACTACCAACTGGACAGACTTTTTAAGGAGCACCAAGAAATGGGTGCTCGTATTGAAAAGCTAGAAGCTTCAAAGGGCCTTGGGGCCAATGAAGAAACAGAGCTTCATGACTTAAAAAAGAAAAAGCTAGAAGGCCGTGACCAACTGGAAGAAATTTTAGTTGGCCTACGCTAACTGTGACCCCCAGTTTGCAGCTAGATATTCTGCAAGAGGTTTTAATCCTTAGTTTGTTTATACTAGGGGCTAGCCTTGGCTCTTTTATCAGTACCACCGCCTTGCGCCTTTGTGCGCAGCGGTCGTTACTTACCCCCTCAAACTGTGACTCTTGCTCTGAAAAAGTTGGATTTGTAGGCCTGATTCCCATTCTTGGCTATCTAGTCAAAAAGGGAAAATGCTCCCACTGTAGTGAAAAAATTAGCCCTCTTTACCCTGCCTTTGAACTTTTCAATGGTTTGGCTTTTGTGTGGTTGTTTTTAAAGCTTGGCTTGACGCCAGAGCTGCTCCAGAAAGGGATTCTCTTTGAAATTTTATTGCTTTTAGTGCTCACTGACCTGATTGCTATGGAAGTCTTCATCGGCCCTATGATTTTAGTGCTCTTAGGCCAGGCTTTTTGGCTTTGGTACTTTCAGCCCTACCTAATGTTAGATTCGGTAATTGGCCTTTTGGCAGGCGCTGGGGCGCTCCATTGGGTTTCAACAGTATATTTTTACTTTCGTGGCCGTGAAGGCCTTGGTTTAGGGGATGTAAGTCTTTTTGGTCTCCTAGGCTTTATTTTTGGATGGCAAAAACTGCTACCTATATTACTAATTGCAAGTATTTTTGGGGTACTAGGTGGTGCTTTTGTTTTACAATTCCAGAAAAAATCACTACAAAAAGAGATTGCCTTTGGGCCTTGGTTGATTGGAGCGGCATTCCTTGTGTGGGTATCGCCGAACTGGTTAACCAATTTGATTCCTTAACCGTGAGAGAAAAATGAACCGCCAAACTCAAGCTAAACAAGACCTAGATTGGAAGAGCTTAGACTTTTCTTATAAAAAAACCGATTCCCGCTTTCATGCAGTCTGGGAAAACGGCGTTTGGTCGGACGGTGAATTGGTCGACTCAGAAATCATGCAAATGCATGAGGGAGCGCCTGTTTTACACTATGCCCAGTCTTGCTTTGAAGGCTTAAAAGCCTTTACATCGCCAGAAGGTAAGGTTTTACTTTTCAGGCCTGATTTAAACGACCAGAGGATGCAAGAAACCTCAGACCGTTTGTTAATGCCTAGGGTTCCCACAGAATTATTTATGAAGGGTGTTATTGAAACCATCAAGGCGAACCTTTCTTGGGTTCCCCCTTATGGCACAGGTGCCTCTTTGTATATTCGCCCCTTCTTGATTGGCTCAGGTGAAAACTTAGGTTTGAAACCTGCCAGGCGTTATGATTTTCGGGTTTTTGTTTCACCAGTAGGGCCATACTATAAGGCTGGTGGTCTACCGACGATTAAGCTCGCCGTTACCAACTTTGATCGTGCAGCGCCACTGGGCACAGGCCACGTAAAGACAGGTGCCAACTATGCAGGTGGCCTTTTAGCCACAAAAACAGCACAGGATTTAGGCGCCAATGAAGCCCTATACTTAGACGCTGGAAGTAGGAAGTTTTTAGAAGAAGCAGGAAGTGCGAACATTGTTCTTTCCATGAAAGGCGACCGTTTTGTGACTCCCCAATCACCGAGTATTTTACCCAGTGTAACCCGAAGAAGCGTTATGACTCTGGCAGAAGACCAACTGGGGTTACAATGTGAAGAGCGACCTGTGGAATTTCTAAAGGAAGTTTCTGAAATAGAAGAATTTGGTTGCTGTGGCACCGCTGCCGTACTTAGCCCTGTTTCTTCAGTTTTAATTGATGATAACTGGATTAGCTTTGGTGAAAAACCAAATGAGCCTGGTCCTGTTATGACCAAACTTTATAATTTACTGACCAAAATCCAACTGGGGGAAATGAAAGACCCTTACGGTTGGACTTTAGAAGTCTAGTTTTTTCTGTGTAATGTTGAGGTTGAATCCATTTTTTTAAGTGGATTCAATCCCACTTTTTAAGCCCCAATCGCCATGTCAGAACCAACCAAAACTCCAAAAAAAATGCCAAAAATTAAATGCCCCCAGTGCAAAGAGCCAACCTTTTGGGAAGATAACCCCTACAGGCCCTTTTGCGGCGAACGTTGCAAGCAAGTTGATTTAGGAAACTGGGCCGATGGTAGTTACTCCTTACCTGCGCAAGAAGAAGCACCTAGTTTAAGCGAGGATGATGAAATTAACTAGTTCCCTCCTTTTATTCTGCCTGATCCCCTTTTTGCTTCTGGGCGAAGGTTGGAAACCAGGGGACAAAGTTGCGACCTTTACTCCAAGCCTAACGCCGCAGACCCTGCGAGCTGGGGAATCTTTGCGTTTGGTTTTCGATCTAGAATTGAAAGAGAAATGGCATATTTACTCGGTTCTACCCCAGTCAGAAGATGCACCTCCTCCGACGAACTTAGAGGTTATTGAAAGCCCTTTCACCTTGGATGGCCCCTTTTACGAAACCAAGGCTGTGATTAAACATGATGCAGCCATCGGTTTGACATTGGCCTTTCATGAAGACAAAGCCAAATTTTACCAGAATTTTAAAGTTCCTCAAATGTCGCTGGGCTCCGGGGAATTGGTGGTAGAAGTTCGTTTCCAAGCCTGCGACGATCGAATTTGTTTGCCCCCCAAAGCCAAGCGTTTCACAGTTCCTTACGAAATTGAAGCTGGGCCTGTAAGGCCTGAGTTTGCCGCAGCAGACAGGTCTATTGACGAAGTTCCCCGTGGCGGTTTTGCAGGTACAGGGGCAAAAAGCCTGAGTGCCTTTATTCTTTTAGCAGCTTTAATGGGGCTGGCAAGCTTGATGACACCTTGTGTCTTTCCCATGATCCCCATTACCATCACTTACTTTTCTCAGCAGGCCCATGGGGATAAAAAAGCCCTGCTTAAGCTAGCCAGTTTTTTTGGTCTTGGAATTGTAGGGACCTACACAGGCTCAGGCTTAATCTTGAGTTTGGTATTTGGTGCTGGTGCCGTGACTCGGCTGGCGACCAATCCCTTTGTTAATATTGCTATTGCTCTGTTATTTATTGTTTTTTCCTTTAGTTTGATTGGTCTTTTTAATATCCAATTGCCTGCGGGAATCCAGACCTTTTTCGATAAAAAATCCCGTGAAATTGGTGGTGTTGCAGGGGTGTTGCTCATGGGCTTTACCTTTACCCTAACGGCTTTTACCTGCACGGTGCAATTTGTGGGAACTCTGTTGATCACTGCCGCCAGTGGCGAGTGGATCTGGCCCTTGGTGGGCATGTTGGTCTTTTCTTCTGTCTTTGCCTTTCCTTTTTTCTTATTGGCCCTAAGCCCCAGCTTGATCAAACCCATGCAAGGGTCTATCGGTGGTTGGCTAGGCCGCTCAAAGGTGGTTTTAGGTATTTTAGAGTTGATGGCCAGTGTTAAGTTTCTCTCCAATGCCGATTTGGTTTTAGAAACCAATTGGATCAGCCGTGACGCAAATATCTGGATTTGGTTGGTTCTCTTGTGTGTGATCGTGCTTTATCTTGTTTGGACAGGGATCAGGCCCAAGCTGCATAAGTCCTTTAGCCAGTGGGCCTTTGTTGTTTTATTCCTAGTTCTAATTGGCCTTACCAGCCGTGGCCTCGGTGACAGACCTTTGGGTAGTTTGGTTGATGCGCTTTTGCCGCCTCCTAGTGCCTATGCGAAGCTTGAAGGCAATTTTGCCACGGAAGCCGAGGTGAAGTCGTTAGTTTGGCATCACGACCCTGAGGAGGCTTTTGCCCTTGCTAAAGCAGAGCAGAAAGAAGTCTTTATCGAGTTTACAGGTTACACCTGTGTCAATTGTCGCTGGATGGATCGCAATATTATTGCTCGTAAAGAGGTAGTGACCATTTTAAAGCGAGATTTTATCCTGCTCAAACTCTACACCGACGGTGGCGACCAAGCGGAGTTTAATTTAAACTACCAAATCAAACGATTCCACACTGTGGCTTTGCCCTATTACGCAAGGCTGAAAAATGAAGACGACAAAGGGCGTAGCTTCATTGGAATCGCTAAATCTATGGATGAATTTGTAGATTTTATCCAGTCGCCTTAAAGCCTTGGCGGCCAAGCCTATTTTTAAGGAGCGTGGTTTAAGGGGTGTAGTCTGAGTGTTGTATTGTGAGTATTGTTATTGGATTGCGTTGGGATTCACTTCCGTTACACCTTTAAGCAACAACTGAAAGCTAGAACCCTTACCCAATTCACTGGTCAAAAGAATTTCACCGTTCATGGAGGCCGAAAGCTTTTTACACAGAGCAAGGCCTAAGCCTGTCCCTCCAAAATCCCTAGCAGCGTGACTTTGCGCCTGCTGGAACATATCAAAAACCATTTCATGGTCTTCTGCGGCAATACCAATCCCTGTATCCTTTACGGTAATTAAAAGGTCGCACTGGGCTATCACATAGCCCTCGTCCTCCAAGCCCCCAGGGGTGACTTCTGATTTTACGATCTCAGCGAATAGGGAGATCTCACCAGCTTCTGTGAACTTAATGGCGTTACCTAAAAGGTTGACTAGTATTTGGCGAATACGAATTTCATCAGAAAGGAAACACTTCCCGATAAAACCAATAAAGTCGTAGTTGAGCTGGATATTTTTCTGTTTGGCCTTTTTACTAAAAACCTCAATGACACTTGCAAAAAGCTGGGAAAAATCAACAGGGTTGCTGTTGATGGTAGCTTTCCCCGATTCAAGGCGAGAAAGGTCGAGAACATCGTTGATGATCATCAGCAGATGGTCACTAGATTCTAATACCATCCGCATATTGGCTAGGTTCTGTTCATCCTTAAGGTTCTCTAAAATAAGATGACTAAAACCAATGATGGAGTTTAAAGGTGTGCGCACTTCATGGCTAATGTTGGCTAAAAATTCAGATTTGGCAATGTTTCCCTCTTCCGCTCGTTCTAGGGCAGTGGTCAACTCGGCCAAGTTATTCTCTCGGTGGTCTACCTCAGAAGTTAGTTTTTCAATGAGGTGGCTATTTTCTAAGTTGAGCAAAATAGAATTGATGATCAACTGGTAGTTTTTTTTAGCCACGCTCAAGAGCACCAACATAAACATTACAGCCATGGCGGCAATGGTTTGGTGAATCCTTTGGCCTTCACTTGCAAATTGAAAGGCCAAAGGAATTGCAACAGGGGGGATGTAAAGGTAAATTGCCGTTAAATGAGGGGCGAAGGTTACTGTCGAAGCCGCCAGAACACCACCAATCATAATCATCAATAATGCTTGGTGAGATATGGAATCATGCGGAAATAAAAAAATACTTACAGAACCAAAGGCGACGGCGGCAATAAAAAGCTGGATTAAAAAGATCTTCAGCCAACCTTGGTCTGATTTTTTTTGTCTGTTTTTTTGAAAGTCCCTAAAATTGAGGTAACGGATAAAGAGTAGCCCCCAATTTACGCCAAGCCAAAGAATCAGGGTTTGGGTTTCTATTTGGCCTTGTAGGGTTAAGGCAAATAAAATGCTCACCACCAGTATACCAGCCA
Organism: uncultured bacterium; assembly: GCA_965602905.1. GTDB lineage: Bacteria > SAR324 > SAR324 > XYD2-FULL-50-16 > XYD2-FULL-50-16 > JASJGK01. The sequence goes on from CBFCZY010000018.1 coordinate 33,175, forward strand.
TGCCCGATTTTAAATTACTGTAAAGTAGTTGGACCTGTTCCTTTAGAACCAGCGATTCAGAGTTTTTGGGTGTGTGGGCAGTTGTGTGGGCAGTATGGGGCAAATGATTCTCGGTCTTTATAGAGTTAATAACACTGAAACCTAGTACATTTTTACCTGTTTTACAAGTTTGGAATGAAAGCTTTCTAGGGTTTTTTCCCCAGACCAAGGGTTTGGTTTTAGGCCTTAAGTCGGTTGAGTTCTAACGGCTGAGTTCTAGGTGTTGAGTTTTAAGAGCTGAGTTATTTTTTGGGGGGTAGGGTTCTAAGAGCTAAATTTTACTGAGGGAGGGGGATTGGTCAGGGGGCTATCTAAACATTGATTGCCCCTTTCTTGTTTCCTTCAAACCCTATGTGCTCTGTCCACAGGCAGGCTTGAATAAAAAAGCTTGGGGCCAAGGTCTCTTTAAGCGTGAGCTGCGGTCACGTTCACTTCTGTTTCTTCTTCTGCTTGGTATGAAAATTCAGAGATCTTAACCTTGCTGACTTCAAGGGCGAGCCTCACCTTGTGTTTTGCACTTTGAATGGCATGCGAATGCCTCTGGGCAAGGTCATTTTGCAGGCTAAAGGTTGAATTATCCTTAAAAGGAGTAAAGCCCTGCTTGCATAATTCGTCGTTAAATTTCGTCTCTAAGCTCTTTGATTCTTCATCTAAATCAAAGGTAAAGGTGATGTTCCAAGCCATTGTTTCCCCTTGGTGCAAGGTTGATCAATTAATATCCATTAATTTTTCCATGAGGCTTAATTTTAGACCATAGAGATTCTTTTGCAAGGATTATCGTAATTAAAGATTTGGGCATTTATTCATTCTTTCCTTAAATTGGGTCATAAATCTGGCAGATGACGCTATAATGGTGTTTTTTGTTTATTTTTTTTGGAGCTAAAAGTAACTTTTGAAAAGTCATCACTCAATTTTTCCCCAAAGCCTTTGGCCTAACATTGGTATCTTTAAAAGTGTAGGTGTCTCTATCGCAAAACGTCATTAGCTCCAATTGCTTCAAGGTGGTCATCTTATTTTTTGATAAAGCTCGGGGTGCCCAGCAATAAAAGCAGACAGAGGGAAAGGGTGTGGGTCATGCTTCATTCATCAAAGCCACGGCTTCATTCCCTACCCACTTTTTAGTTTCCTGAACGTCTTCATGTATTATTTTCTCTCCAAAATCAGCACAATGCCTGCAGATGTATATAGTACTGCTTCCTCTGGCAGCTGCGTAGGAACTTAGGTCTTTGAAATAAAGTGGTCTTTTACAATGGGGGCAATATGGTGATATGGAATTTCGTAAAATGCTATTTCCACTCCAATTCCACCTCCAAAGAATATCTGCAGCAAGCAACTCATTCATTCTTTGAGGTGTGCGTGAACTTATTTTGAGCATTAAAAATAAAACAGCAAACCCCAGTAGAATTACAATTAAATGAACAAGGGAAATAAAAGGTGTTGTGAGAAAGGCCCAAAGGTGCAAAATATAGCCCCAAACTGCAGCCCAAAATTCGTTTGCCTGTGTTTTAGTAGCGTCCCATGTTGAAAGTATACCTGAAATCACACCGAATCCAAGTACCCCTTTCCAAAAATTACCCCACATCACACGACCTCTCTGGTTGCGATTGCCAAGGAGTCGACCTCAAGGTGAGCCAAAACTTGCAACAGCTAATAGGGCAACTGTATATGTGTTTGATGTAGCAGATTTTTTGTTCCATGCTAATTACTCCCAGAAGGTCTAAAAATGGCAATTAGGCTTGGGATAATCGCTAAAAAAATACCACTGAGCATATATTTATTAAAATTATTATCTCGTTCAAAGCGTTTTTCTAATTGAGCTTGAGCCATTCTCTGTCGATCATCAATGATTTTAATGTCTTTATGAAGAAGTTTGATTTCATCTTTCAACCTTACAATTGTTATAACTTCTTCAGGTTTTGAAGGGTTAAACGCCTGTCTGAATCCTTTGAGTTCTTTTTCTATCGCTGCCGTTCTGTTTTTTAAAAGAAGAATGTTACTGGGTAAGTTAGACTTTTTATTTTGCTGGGAAGTGCCTGATGCCTTCATGTTATCGAATAAAACATTAAGCATTAAGATATTTTCTTTGAGCCGGATAATCTCTTTATCTTGCCTAGTTTGGTGCTTTGCTATCTTAACTTCTGGAGAAGTGTCAGTAAAACTCAGAAAACTAGCTGCAAACGCTATGGCTGTAATTCCTAAACCAACTGCAGCTACAAACTGGTTAAGCTTTTTTACTGCTGCTTTATGTGCTGACATATTTCCTTTCTAAATAATATTATTCGTTTTTGAATTTAACAGTAAAAAACAAAATTGCCTAGCTAAGGAAATGGTTAACCGATACATCTATTGAGATAGAGAATAAAAAGAAATAAGTTTACTGAAGTGAAGATAGCTGGTTTGGCTTGGGAAAGGATTTAAGCGAGGGTGTGATAATTTCCAAAAGGGTTATGGGGATCTTGGTTTTAGTCTGGCATTCGGGGGTGAGGCGGGTGGCCTCTCTGATCTAGCAATGCTCAGACTTGGTTCTGCCTGTTAAGACTTCTTGGTAATAGTATTGTTGAAAAGCTAGAAGATATTTCTAAGACTTTAAACGAGTAGGAGGGCCAAGGTGGTTTACCCAAGCCTGCGATTGTGTCGGTCGAGTTGCTACCTAAGAAATCTCTCTATGAAAGAGAGTATCTAAATTTCAATTATCTTTAAAAGCTCTGAAAAAGAAACGTCCTTTATAGATCCAGCAAGGAAAAAAATTCGCAAAATTAGGCGAAGCCCAACAAGAGAGGAAAAGGTAAAAGGGAGATTTTGAGGGGAGCTTATTTGATAAAAATAGGCTCTGCAAGCAAAGCCTATTTTTATTGGCACTGCAGGCGGAATCGAACCGTCAGGATATTACTACCGCAAGATTTTAAGTCTCTTGCCTTATAGCTCTTTTGTCTTTATTCCATAGGAATCTACAAAATAAAACTCTTTTTAGGTATGCTAGTATAGTTCACAGTTTTTCAATCTTCACCCCCTCCTCTTTCAAAGATGCAGTAAAAAACACTTGAAGAAAAAAGAAATGCGCTAAGGGCAGAACACTTGGCAAAGGTGTGACCAAGGAATGGGGCATAAACGAAAAAGGCCAGTGAAGCTGACTGAAACCATGCTTTGCCTTCGGCGATGTAGGTCTATTTCTGGAAGGCCTTCACTTCTTCCACAGCAGCAATGAGTTTTTCGCTTAATTCAGGTAGTTCCTTGTAATCTGTCCAAAGGGTTTCTTCTACAATATCATGAATCTGGCCTGCAAATTCTGAAGCAATACGCTTGAGTCTTGCTAACTGTTTTTTCTGTGCTTTTTCTTCCTCAGTCATTATTTTACCTTGGTTAAGAGTGTTAAGTGGGATTTTATCTCTGGATGGGAAAAAGAAATTAAACGCCCGCCCCGAAAAAAGAGGCTTTTGTCTGCCAAATAGGTCCGTTCTCTCGTTGAATGGGTGACATATAAAATGGGTAGATTGAACTTTTTAGGTAGATCTTTGATGAAGGGGAGTAGCTCTTCTTTTCTCATCTCGTCCAAACTAGCTAAAGGCTCATCCATCATTAATAAATCAGGTTTTTGACACAAGGCTCGGCCCAAGGCGACACGTTGCGCCTCTCCGCCTGAGAGATACTTAGGTTTTCGTTTCAACAGGCCTTCAATGCCTAAAATTTGGATGATCTCTTCAAAGGACTCAATCTTTGGCTTGCCTAAGGTTAAGTTCTTTTCTACATTCCAGTGAGGCAGCAACCTCGCCTCTTGGAAAACGATTGCTAGTTTTCTTTGGTGGGTCGGTAAATTGATTTTTAAACTTGAGTTAAAAATGCTTTGCTCCCCAAACTTAAGCCAGCCTGCATCGGGTTTACTGATGCCTGCAATCAACTTCACAAGGCTAGATTTACCCGAGCCGGAAGGCCCAGAAATTACCGTGATCCCATGGGAATCGATTTCAAATTCTAAATTCAAATTGAGTTGGCCCAAGGCCTTTTGGAATTTTCCTGAGATCATACCCCGCTCCTTTGGCGTAATATTCTTGTAAGCCAAAGGGCTGTTAGGGCTAGGCCTAAAGAAAGGACACAAAGCTTAAGAGCGCTGGCCTCACCGCCTGGAACTTGCAATTGGCCATAGAGGGCCAAAGGGATGGTTTGGGTTTCCCCTGGAATGCTTGATACAAAGGTAATGGTTGCACCAAATTCACCGAGGCTGCGAGCAAAAGCCAGCATTGACCCTGTGATTAAACCTGTCCAAGCGAGGGGTAAGCTGACAGAAAAAAAGACCTTCCATGGGGGAAAACCAAAAACCTTGGCTACCTCTTCTAACTTTTCATCAACGGCCTCAAAGGCCAAACGAATGGCATTGACCATCAAGGGAAAACTTACCACCATGCTGGCAATCACGGCGCCCTTCCAGTTAAAACCCAACTCCAAGCCTAGGGCATTAAAAATTTCCTTAAATGGCCCGTTGGGGCCAAATAAAACCAATAGGCCATAGCCTGTAACTACAGGCGGCAAAACCAAGGGCAAATGGAGCAGGCTTTCTAGGCTCCCTTTACCTTTAAACTCAAATTTTGCAAGGAGCCAACCAGCGAATATTCCGAAGGGTAAGCTCAGCAGGGTAGCAGAGAGACTAATTTTTAGGCTTAAAAGTAAGGCCTCAAACTCTTGGGGAGTGAGTAGACTATTCATTGGTGCTAAACCCCTGAGCTTTAAAGATTGCCTTTCCTTTTTTGGAAAGTAGAAATTCATAAAACTGGTATGCCGAAGCTGTAGCCATTTTGCTCAAACCTAGGGGATATTTGATGGCCCTATGACTCCCACTGGGAAACGAGTATAAGGACGTTACATTTTTACTTAAGTTTAAGTTAGAGGCATAAACAATCCCAAAAATACTAACGCCAGATTCTACAAATAATAATGCTTTGGTCACAGTCTGGGCTGGGGCGATTTTGCTTTTTAATTTACCCCAGAGTTTTAGATTTACTAAAGCCTCTTTTGCGTAGACTCCTGCAGGTACGTGGGCCGGGTCGCCCATGGCGATACGGCTGTTTTCTGTTGTTTGGGGTAGGTCTGTAGGCCAGTTTGCGCCGTCAAAGTTGTTTTTTACATGGGTAACCAAAACCAATTTATTGCTAAGGTAATCTTTTTGGCTTTGGATGTAACCTTTATCACTTAGGTGACTCATCCATTTGACACTGGCCGAAAGAAAAAGGTCCGCCTTTGCGCCTCGTTCTATTTGGCGGGCCAAAGTTGAGCTTGCGGCACCTGAAACCACTACTCTTTGGCCGCTTAGTTTACGGTACTCTTCAGCCGCCTGGTTCATTGGTGCCAACGCGCTGGCAGCGACAAATACCAAAACATCGCTTGCCCGAAGTTGGCTTGGGAGCAGAATTAATAGTGCAGTTATGATCAACAAGTGTTTCATGGTCGTCTTTTTTTTTGTGGTAATAGCTTTCCCCTATTTACTACAAAGAATATGCCAAGGCACGATTATTGGAATTGGTAGACTATACCCAATGAGGGATTCTTATAATTTGCAGACAATAGAGGAAAAATGCAGTTAGAATTTTTTGAAAAACCAGGTTGCAAAGGCAACAAAAGACAGAAGGAATTACTTAAAAGAACCCGATGTAAACTGATGATACAGGACATTTTAAGCTATCCTTTCACCCCTGTTGAACTCTTACCCTTTTTTAAAGACTTAGCCCAAAAGGACTGGTTTAATTCCTCTGCGCCCAAGGTGAAATTAGGCGAGGTAATCCCAGAAAATCTAACTGTTACCGAGGCGTTAGACCTGATGATCAAAGAGCCTATACTGATCAAAAGACCCTTACTTAGGCAGGGGGAAAAACATTTCGCAGGCTTTGACGCTGCTAAAGTAGAAAAATTATTTGGGATACCCCTCGCTCGTTTGGCAGAGGAGCCTGATTCAGAAAAGTTTGCGAAGAAGTATAGCCTTTGCTACGAAACCAAACCTTGCCCAGCGCCCTAATAGGCATGGACAAGGCAAAGGCATAAAGCTAGCGGTTTCTAGACTCGCTGTAAGGTGGTATGTTGGTTAAGCGCTCATCGACCAGTGCTTTACCCACCACAAAGTGATAGAAATCTTGAAACTCACCTGTTTCATGCTCTAAATACTCATGAATTTGGTTGTCATGATAACAGCCGATTCCCGTACCCTGCAAGCCTACAGACTCAGCCCCCCAGTATAAAATTTGCCCTAAAACCCCAGCTTGCCAATAGATAGACCTGTAGTCGTGAGGTTGTTTTGCAATAGAGGTAAAGGGAAAGAGCATCCCTAAACTAAAGCAACCATGGGCCGCAATTTTCTGGTTGCAGGAGGCCTTTTCAGCCAAGGTTCTAGAATCACCTAACTCCAACTGAACTAACGACAAATTAAATTCATTTTCCACAGGTTCAAATAAAAACCTTGGGGAAATTTTTTGTCGCATTCCCTCCAATTTGTGTTGGTTTGGCGACAAAAGGTAACAACCTTGGCGAAGACCTGTCACCTGATGAACAAAGATTAAAATTTGGCACTCATGATTTAAATGAGACAAAAGAGCATGGTTTTCACTTGGTATAAGCCCATTTAAAATTTGGAAAAAATCCTCCTGACTCATTTCTGCCTTTAAATCAAAACCCTGCCCACTTCTGCGTTTTTTGATAATCTCTTCTGCTGTAAATTGATTTGAAACAGATATTTCTCTAGCCTCGCTAGGCGTAAAATTTTCTTTCCAGTTTTCAGGGAAGTGGGTCAGGTCACTTGCCTCTTGGGCAGGTTGCCAAGGTAAGTTTTCAGGGCTTAATTTACTAGGGGAGCCAAAGAGTTCCCATTCAGGCAATTTGCCCAAAGCCTCTTCTTTAATTTCTGCTTTAGGGCCAATATAAACTAGGACCTCCGCCTCTTCGGCCTCGTCTTTTGGCCAAGCGACCTTATCTAGGCCCAAGATTTTTGTTTGGTCTGCTGTGCTTATGTTTAGCAGCTTCACATCCCAACCAAATAGGCTAGCGACGCCAGAAATACAGCCTAAAGCATGGCCTGTATCCAGCTGGCAATAACGGAAAGAACGAACGCCATACTTCCATGATTCCCGAACAATAATAGATGAAAGACCCAATATAAATCCCTTTTCTATCCCAGCTGACTCAAAAATTCCTCCCAAGTCACCTGTCGCTCTCGTATCTAGGCTGTGGTGTTTCGGTTGGTAATGATATAGCCCTTTTTGCTCATCTAAATTTAAAAGCAAATGGCACTCTGTTGGATGCAGGTTACCGCTAGAAGGGTTTGCTCTGAGCCACCAGCTTGAACCTTGGTACTCCTTTTGGCCTGTTAGACCCAAGGCCAATTCCAAAAAGGCACCCAAAGATTCTAGAGTAACCTCTTGGGTTTCAGCCTTAGTGAGTAGATTCACAGCAGGCGAATCCTTTTTTTGGCTAAAGGGTAGCTCTGTCTCAGCGCAACCTTCCCAGCTCCGAAAGGGGTTGGGTTGGTTGTCCCAATCTAAAAAGGGTAGCGCGTCAGCGTAGGCCCCGGGGTAATGTTTTGAATGCTCGTGGTACTCTGTAATATTTTTTAGTAGTGCTTCCATAGTCGTGGTCTTTAGTTTTGTATTTTACCTAAAAATAGGAAATTAGGTCTGATTCATAGTCCCCGCCTAAGATAAGCACTTCCTCTTCCATATTAGGAAGGTAGCCCTTTAAGGCTTGGGGGAGACAAAGTATTTTGGAAAAGGGAACTTGTACCGAGACTAATTTGTCTCCAAATTCACTTGCTCTCTCTATATCTTGCGAATAGCTGGCCAAACAGTTGTTTCTTATAATCCATTTCTTTTTTGACTTTTTCTCTACTACTTGGGATTCTCCTTCAGCACTATTAAAGCCACGGTATAGGGTAACGGGCTCGTTACCCTTATAAAAACGCCTTAAAAATTGCTGGCTATACTCATATAATAGGTCCAATTGAGAGTAGATACAATGGTGGTGAAACCTTGGATGCATTTTTTCAGAAACGTAAACTTGATACTCTGGCGAAGTCATACCCCGTAAGGGCTCTTTATGAAATAGGGCTCGAAGCCCAAATCTGCTTTCTACCCAGCCTTTGAGTACAGCGCCTTCAGGCCTGTTGGAGTCAAAAAACCAACCCTTAAGGATTCTTATCAAGTCTGCTTTATAGGGCTTTTTCTTGCCCTCATTGGCTTGGTCAAGGTCCAACCCAAATTGCACCCTCAAGTGTTCAAAGAAAAGAGGGCATTGTTCTTCTTCTCCAAATTTTTGCAGTACTGCAAAAAAGGATTTGTTAAATTCTTTGACACTATTTATATGCAATTCACGACATTCAAAATTAAATTCGTAAGAGGCTAGGATCGGTGTTGGGAGTCCCACTAAATTGGAGTAGTGAATGTAGGGATTTGTGTCCATTTTGCTACAAATTGTTGGTTTTGCTACATAGCGTTCAGATTACTACAATCTTCCTTAGCCCCTTAAATTCAGGCTGCCGCCAAAAGATAAAGCCTTGGTACTAGCTTTGCTCTAATAAGAGGAAACAAAGTAAAAGGAAGATCATGAACACATCAAGTTGCAATATTAAAACCGATGACCAAGGTGGAACCAAAAATGCGAACCACCCTTGTTATTCAGAAAAAGCACACCATCATTTTGCTCGCATGCACCTAGCTGTTGCTCCTGGTTGTAACGTCCAATGTAACTACTGCAATCGAAAATACAACTGCGCAAACGAATCTCGCCCTGGCGTTGTTGTTGACCGTTTAACACCAGATGAAGCCTTAGCCAAGGTGGCCTTTGTGGCAGACGAGATGCCAGAGTTGAGCGTTATAGGTATTGCTGGCCCCGGCGACACCTTAGCCAGCCCACAAAGATCATTTGAAACTCTAGAGAAGATCAAAGAACACTTTCCCGACTTAAAGCTTTGCCTTTCTACCAATGGTTTGGCCTTGCCCAAGTATGTAAAAGAAATTGCTCGTATGGGCGTGGAGCATGTGACTGTTACGGTAAACAGCTTCAACCCCGAGACCATGAAAAAGATCTATGATTGGGTTAAATACAAAGGAAAAAAAGACAATTCAACCGAGGCCATGGTCAATTTCATGGTGCAACAGCGCCAAGGTATTGCAGCTTTAGTTAACTTAGGTGTCATGGTGAAGATCAATAGCCTTCTCATGCCTGGAATTAATGACCATGAGCTACCTGACTTGGCGAAAAAGCTAAAAGAGATGGGTGTCTTTATGCACAATATCATGCCCTTAATCGCCCAGCCAGAACATGGCACCAAGTTTGGCCTAGAGGGCAGACCTGAGCCGACAAAAGAAGAGATGACGGCCATGAGGGAACAATGTGGCGACATTAAACAAATGGCCCACTGTCAGCAGTGCCGAGCCGATGCCGTAGGCAAGTTAGGCGAAGATCGGTTTGCTGAATTTACAAAAGAGAAATTTTTAGTAGAAAAGCCAAACCTAGACAATGGTTCGAAAAAACGGGCCATGTGGCGTAAGCGGGTTGCCTTTGAGTTAGGCCAAGAAGTGCCAAACGAAGAAGAACAAGGAATTTTAATCGCCTGTATGAGTGAGAGCCAAGGTTTAGTGAACCAGCATTTTGGTCATGCAAAGGACTATTACCTCTATGAAGTTAAAAATGGTGAGGCCTATTTGCTAGGCCTTAAAGAATTACCTGCAACCTATTGTAAAGGTGATATTTCCTGTGGTGATAAGGAAGGCCTAATGGACAAAATACTTGGGGCTATGGACGGTGTACAAGCGATTGTTTGCTTGCGTGTTGGTCAACCTGTGGCAAAAGAAATAGAGGCTGCGGGAATACTACCTGTGACAGACCAACCTATGATGCCTTTAGACCAAGCGGCAGTGGAAGCTGCCAACCGAGTTATGGCCTCTTTGGCTGAGTCGGAGTGCATTTTAGAATCAAATACTGTCAATGAGGAACAATAATGAAAGTCATGGTAAGCCACAAAGGCGAAGGTTACAGCATCTATATCCCCAAAAAGGATATGGAAGCTGATGTGATTAACATTGAAGGTGACGCTGTATTTGGTGGAACTTGGGAGTTGGAAGGTGGGATGAAGCTGTTCATCGAGCCGCAAGACTCTATCCCTAAACTGCCCCTGACTCTAGTCGCCAATAGAGCCTAATGATTTCCATACTTGATACTACTTTACGGGACGGGGAGCAAACTCCTGGGGTCAATTTTAGTTCGCATGAAAAAATCGCCATTGCCAGGGGGTTAGATGCAGCTGGGGTTGACCTCATTGAGATTGGTACACCTGCTATGGGCACCGAAGAAAAAGCTGTGCTGAAAGACCTACTCAATCTAGGTCTAAAAGCAAAGCTCATTACTTGGAACAGGGCCCTAGAAAGTGATATCGATCAATCCTTAGAAATTGGAGCTAAGGAGATTCATATCTCCTTGCCCGTTTCTGATGAATTGATGCAAATCAAACTCAAAGCCACAAGAGCAGAAATCTTAAAACGCCTCTATACAATAGGCCAGTACCTAAAACAATCTTCCGTGAATTTTTCTGTTGGTGCAGAAGATGCCAGCCGTGGCAAGCCTGAGTTTTTAAGGGATTTTGCAAGCTTGGCGCAAGATTTAGGGGCAAAGCGTTTGCGCCTTTGCGACACAGTAGGCATTTTAAATCCCTTTTCTTTGCAAACACTCTTTGCCCCTTTAGTGAAAAATCTAAAGATCGCAGCTGAGATTCATAGTCACAATGATTTTGGGATGGCCACAGCAAATAGCTTAACGGCCATGGTCTGTGGTTTTAAAATTTTAGACTCTACCGTGTTAGGGCTAGGTGAACGTGCTGGAAATGCGCCCTTGGAAGAGCTGGCCTTGGCCCTGCAATTACAGATGGGCACAGCAAAACTAATTAGACCGAAGGAACTAAAACCCCTTGCAGAATTGGTTGCCAAATCGGCCTGTATGGCTATCCCAAAGGGGAAGTCAATTGTAGGGGAGCGGATATTTTGCCATGAGTCAGGCATTCATGTGGCAGGGGTGATAAAAGACCCCAGAGCCTACGAACCCTTTGCCCCTGAAACCATTGGCGCCCATCGCATGATTCTACTGGGTAAGCATTCAGGTAAAAAAGCCATCATTCATAAACTCAAACAAATGAGTCTTTTGCCTAAGGACCCAACCTCCTTGATTGCGAAAATTAAAGCCTTGGCCCTGACAAAAAAAGGCGGGATTACCGATAACGAGTTGACTCGCATGGTTGCCAAAGCTGCCCCTTTACAGGTTTAGCTACTCAATCTAAAGTTGCTGTGATATTTAAAGTTTAAAGAAATCACATTAAAAACACAGCAATGAAACCCCTCAAAGACCTCACCCTACCCAAAGAAACTGCCTTTATTGCGCTAGATGTGGAGACTTCCAACTTCAACCGAGGTAGCATCTGCCAGATCGGCCTTGCGGCCTTTTCAGAAACTAAACTACTAGAATCTTGGGGCGATTACATCGACCCGGAAGAATACTTTGCAGGGGCAAATATTGGAATTCATGGTATTACTGGAGCCATGGTTTTTAACTGTCCTAAATTTTTTGAAGTCTTACCTGACCTTTGTAAACTGGAACATAAGATTGTGATCCAACATAGCGGATTTGATTCAGGAGCAATAAAAGAGGCTTGTGGAAAGTATAAACTTGAAGTGCCTGAGTTCATTTGGGCAGATTCCGCAAAGATTGCCAGAAGAACTTGGCCGAAAGGCACTTTTAATGGTTATGGCCTAGGTGAACTTTCTAGCAGGCTAGGAATCAAATTCCAACACCATGATGCGATTGAAGATGCTATTGCCGCAGGAAAGGTGGTGTTAGAAGCCTTAGAGATTACAGGTATAAGCATAACAGAGTGGGTAAAGGCCCAGAACAAACCTGTCCCAAGCTTTTTTTAGTTAAGAACATCACCTGTCTAGAATTCTTCAAGATCAATCTTGAGTTTTTGGATGCGGTAAGCCACTTGGCGAGGTGTCATGTGCAGCAACCTCGCAGCCTTTGCTTGCACCCAGCCTGCTCTTTGTAGGGCTGCGGTCACTCGATCCCGCTCATTGGCAATTTTACTGAGTTCCATTTCAGGCTCTGAGTTTACTACCGCTTGCTGTTGTGTGGTTTGGGTCACAGGTAGCTCAACATGGTGTTGGATTGTCCGACTTAAACAGAGCCCACGGGTACAGGGTAAGGCATCTTCTGTAATCATAAAATCTTTCGATGTCATGGCCGCCCGCCTTAAACAGTTTTCTAACTCCCTTACGTTTCCTGGGAAATCACACTGGCTTATTACCTCTAAGGTACTGGTATTGATCGCAATATCTTGGCCTCGCTCAGCACTCAAGCCCTTTAAAAAGAACTCTGTTAAAGGCGCAATGTCTTCTCTTCTTTCTCGTAAAGGCGGTATAAAAATGGGCATGACATTTAATCTGTAGTAAAGATCTTCTCGGAACCGACCTTCAGAAACGGCCTTTTCAAGATCCACGTGGGTTGCGGTGATGACCCTTAAATTTACCTTCATGGTGGCTTCCCCGCCCAAGCGTTCAAATTCTCCCTCCTGTAAAACTCGAAGTAATTTTGCTTGGAAGGGCATGGAAGTATCCCCGATCTCATCTAAAAAGATCGTGCCTCCATCGGCCATTTCAAAACGTCCCGGCTTGGTTTTATTGGCACCTGTAAAGGCACCCTTTTCATAACCAAAAAGTTCAGACTCCAATAGATTATCAGGCAAGGCAGCGCAGTTGAGCTTGACCAAAGGCCCATTGACTCTCGGACTATGAAAGTGAATGGCCTTGGCTATGAGCTCTTTACCTGTACCTGACTCCCCTCGAATCAAAACAGTAGAATCCCATATGGCAACCTGTGCCACCTGCTCAAATACATCCATCATGGCGGCAGATTGCCCCACCATTCCAGCGGGATTAAATTTCTTTTTTAAAACCTGCTTGAGTTGGTCCTGTTCTTTTTTAACCTTTTGGGTTTCTGTTTCTTGTTTGTGCAACCTTAAAACTACAGCGGCAATTAGATTGGCTAGGGTCTGAGCCAACCTTAAATGTTCATCCAAGCTGTGGCGTTCTTTAGCGTCAAGGGTACAGGTCAAAACCCCCAAAGCCTTTTTCCCCTTTAAAATGGGAACACCTAAAAAGGCCTCTTCTGGGTTATGAATTCCTAAGCGGTTTAAAAATCGTGGGTCTTGGCCAATGCGGCGAATGGATAGCGAAGACTTGCTACTCAAGATCAGGCCTGTAATGCCCTCACCCCTTTTGTAGCGTACTTGTTCAAAGGCCTCACGGCTTACGCCTGTGGCAGCTTCGATCAGTAAACTTTGCGATTCCTCGTCAAAGAGGCTGACAACACCATGCCTATAACCAAGCTTGTCTTGCAACAATGTTAGTATTTCTTCCAGCACGCTGCTAGTATCCCCTTCGTCTAAGAAACAACGGGATAAACCTTCAATAGCACCGAGTGCTCGTTTTTCCAGATCATTCATCTTGGGCCTCAGGAAAAAGTATTTGCATCCCAGCACCTCCAAGGGAAGAAGGGAAGAGTTCAAGATCGCAACCCAAATCACCAACCATCCGGTGGAGCAGGGTCAAACTTAACCCCTGTTTGTTTGTCTTGGAGCTATTTAAAGGCTCAAAGATCTTAGCCTTGTCTTTTGGCAGAATTCCAGGACCTGAGTCCTCTACAGTAACCAGTTTGCCCCGTCTGTTTTCCTTAAAGGTCACTTTGATGTTTCTTGTTTTTTGATGTTCAAAACTTTCGATGGCATTATCAATTAGAATACTCGTCATCAAAAGCATGCCCATTTCGTTGATAGGGAAGGTTCCGACAAGATCTTCGCCATCTATAAAAAAGATAATTTGGTCTTCTTTAATTTTATCTTGGTACATGATCTTGATGAATTTTGTTAGATCCCTAACCTGACAGCTGCCTAAAAATAGGGATTCTTCTGGCTTTAAAGCACGGTAAGATTCCAATTCACTATGCATCGTTTTAAGATGATGCATTGTTTTATCCAGACCCTTCACCTTTAGAGCTGCCTGCGCTTGGTAGAGATGAGAATGAAGCCGAAAGATCACGCTCTTAGCAAATTCCCTCTGGCTTAGTTTAGCCTTTATATCTCTAAGTTCTAGGCTCCGACTTTTAATTTGAAGTTCAAATTCTTTTTCTTCTAAGGCGGTGAAATCCGTCATGGTGATTAAATAGAGTGTTTCTTTTGTTTCTGAGTCAAATAAATAGCCTGCGGGGATCTCTTGTTTTATAGAAACAAAAGAACGGTCCCCCCGAATTGTTTCGCACACAATACGCTGTAATGAAGTGTCTAAATTGGAGCTTTGAAGGAAAAAGTCTATCAACTCCTTTTCTTTTCCCCGTTTTATATCAGCTAGCAGGGTCTTGGCTGCGAGGTTATCTAAGATTTGCTCGCCCTTACTATTTATCACAAAAACGAGGCTATCAATGGCATCTAAAATCCGCTCTAAAAGCTGTTTTTGACTAGTGACTCTTTCTTGCAACCTGAGGGCTTCTTCCTTTTCTGTTAAGGTGAAAACCCAACGATCAATTAAACCATTAGTGTCAGTAATTGGTGAAGCTTTGATGCCAACACGATTATTGTTTGATTTTAAAGAGAGTAATCCAGACCAATCCTTTTTATGCTGCATTGCTTCTTGCAGAGACTTTAAGTCTTTGTTCGTAATCCAAAAATTCCAAAAATTAGTTTCTAAATCAAAACAATTTACCATTTTAGAAAATGCAGGATTAAAAAGGCGAACTTGCCCAACTTTGCTTGTTACAGCAACGCCGTCAGCGATAGAACACAAGGCCCACTCTAGGTGTAGCTCTTGCTCTCTTCGGGCGGTAACTTCCTTTTGCATCCGCTCGATTTCACTGATTAAATTTAAGGTTAACTCTTGTTGCTCCTCTTGACTTAGCTCAAGTTTCCCTTGTTTAAATTCTTCCCATAAGAGGTGGTCATTCTTGGAAATCATAGTTCTGCTAATTGAGTTTCTTTTAAAAGGTAAAATTGTTCGGCGCCATCAAAATTGGTTTCATATAAATAGCCATGTTCTCTGTCGTATCTCATGGTTTCAACAAAGCCCTTTTGATTTGCAGCTACAATTACTTCGCCCTTAGCGGTAAGGTCTCCTTTGGATTTGATTTTATCCCCCTTGGCAAAAGCTGGTGGGGTCCATGGAGTTTCTACTGCTATCAATTCATGTTCCCTGCAACCGATAATCTGGTCTAAGTCTAAAAAGTGGACATCATATACAGGGTCATTTAAAAACCAACCCTTTTGCTTGATAAAACCAACTGAGCCACAAGATACGAGCGCCTCGCCTCGTTCGCTCCCATGCATGGTTCCATCGTTGACCACATCTTTAGTTAGCCTGACCTCTTGGCCTGGTGCGAATCCGTCCATTATGTAGTTGGGGATGAATTGTCAAATTTGTCAGAAAAATCAGGAATGTTAGGGGTTGAACATCCAGTTGAGCACCCGCCACAGGAAGACTGCATCGAAAAATCAGGCCGATTTCCAGGCACTGCAAAGTGGGCTGCCGACTCGATCAAGGCGTCTTTATATTTGTAATACAACATCTCTGGGCTCAAACCCTTTAGGCTATCG
Source organism: uncultured bacterium (assembly GCA_965602905.1). Lineage (GTDB taxonomy): Bacteria > SAR324 > SAR324 > XYD2-FULL-50-16 > XYD2-FULL-50-16 > JASJGK01. Next base: position 48,866 of record CBFCZY010000018.1, read on the forward strand.
AGTCCAATTTTTTCTAGGTTTTGCCTGAATCTAGCGAGTAGCGGCAAGCGTACCGCTGCAACTCTGTCCATTTCATATGCAATAGAAAAAAAGTCTAAAAACTCGTCTGCCTCTTCTAATTCTTCTAGTTCTTCCATCCAGTCCATTTTTCTACTCCTTAAATATTAATAAATGAAATTGTTCTTTTTAAATTTATCCACCCTCTTTACAGAGCAATTGCGGGGCCTATTGGGGCGTGAATGCTACAAGCATTCTTAAGTCGCTGTAATTTAAGCTATTTTTATTGATATGGTAAATTTATCATTGTAGTTTATGTCTGAAAAAATGTTACAAAGCCGACAATTTGTAAGCTTTTGGCCATAAAATCTTTGGTGTGAAAGCGACAGTAAAAATATAAATATCTTTAATAACAGTAGCTTAGCGAGAGCAGCAAAAAGCTGGCACAGCTCAGGCAACAGTAAAGGGCAAATGAACAATTCATTTCATCACAGTTAAACCAATCATTAGGAGTGAACATGGCTAAGACTAGACAATGTGCCATCTACGGAAAAGGCGGAATCGGGAAATCAACGACAACACAAAACCTTGTTGCAGGACTTGCAGAACTAGGAAACAAGGTAATGATTATTGGGTGCGACCCAAAGGCAGATTCAACTCGTTTGATTCTCCATTCAAAAGCACAAAATACAGTAATGCAACTTGCAGCCGAAGCAGGGAGTGTTGAAGATTTAGAATTAGAAGATGTTATGCAGGTCGGTTACCGTGGCATTAAGTGTACTGAAGCTGGTGGCCCAGAGCCTGGTGTTGGTTGTGCTGGTCGTGGTGTTATTACAGCCATTAACTTTTTAGAAGAAGAAGGCGCTTATACAGAAGACTTAAACTTCGTATTTTACGATGTATTAGGTGACGTTGTGTGTGGTGGATTCGCCATGCCAATTCGTGAAAACAAAGCCCAAGAGATCTACATCGTTGTATCTGGTGAGATGATGGCTATGTATGCTGCCAACAACATTGCTAAGGGTATTGTAAAGTATGCAAAATCTGGCTCTGTTCGCCTCGCAGGTTTGATTTGTAACTCAAGAAACACTGATAGAGAAGATGATTTGATTATGGCCCTTGCTGCTCGTTTAGGCACAACCATGATTCACTTTGTACCTCGTGATAACATTGTTCAACGTGCGGAAATTCGCAGAATGACAGTGATTGAGTATGATCCTGCATCTAACCAAGCTGCTGAATACAGAACACTAGCGCAAAAGCTCGTAGACAACCAAAACTTTGTAATTCCTACTCCAATCGAAATGGAAGAGTTAGAAGAGCTACTCATGGAATTTGGTATTATGGAAGCAGAAGACGAAACCATCGTTGGCCAAACAGCTGCTGAACTATCTTAATAACTTAACCTTAGGAAAAGACATGAATGCACCTAAAAAACCCTTAACTAAGGAGTCGGCTGAGGAAATGATCTCGGAAGTCTTAGCGGTTTACCCCGATAAGGCTGCCAAGGATCGAGCTAAACACCTGAACGTTAATAATGAAAAAGAAGAGGGCGAGTCAAATTGCGGCATTACTGCTAATAAAAAGTCCTTGCCAGGCGTGATGACCATTCGTGGTTGTGCCTATGCTGGTTCAAAAGGGGTTGTTTTTGGCCCCATTAAAAACGTTGCCCATATTTCCCACGGCCCTGTTGGTTGTGGTCAATATTCTTGGGGAACAAGAAGAAATTACTCTAACGGTATCACAGGTATTGATAACTTTGTAGTTATGCAAATGACTTCTGACTTCCAAGAGAAAGATATCGTTTTTGGTGGCGATAAAAAACTGGCCACCATTACCGATGAAATTACGGAGCTTTTTCCGCTCGCCAAAGGTATCTCAATTCAAAGTGAGTGCCCTGTTGGTTTGATTGGAGACGATATTGAAGCCGTTGCCAGAGAAGCGACTAAAAAGCATGACATCCCTGTAGTCCCTGTTAGATGTGAGGGTTTTAGAGGCGTGAGTCAGTCATTGGGTCACCACTTAGCAAACGATGCTGTCCGTGATTGGATCTTGGCTAAATCGGACCCTGAATTTGAAGAAACAGATTACGACATCAGTATCATTGGTGACTACAATATTGGTGGTGATGCTTGGGCCAGTCGGATTCTACTCGAAGAAATGGGTTTACGTGTTGTAAGCCAGTGGTCTGGTGATGCTTCCATTGCTGAAGTTACCCACTCACACAAATCAAAGTTGAACTTGGTGCATTGCTATCGATCAATGAATTACATCTGTCGTCACATGGAAGAAAAGTACGAAATCCCTTGGATGGAATACAACTTCTTTGGTCCTACTCAAATCGCAAAGTCTCTAAGGGCAATTGCGGCTAAGTTTGACCAGAAGATCCAAGACAACGCAGAAGCTATGATTGCCAAATATGAGCCTTGGGTTCAACAGGTTAAAGACAAGTTTATGCCTCGTCTACAAGACAAAACAGTAATGTTATATGTTGGTGGTTTACGCCCTCGCCACGTAATAAATTCTTACGAAGATCTAGGAATGGACGTTGTGGGAACAGGTTACGAATTTGGTCACAACGATGATTACGGTAGAACCACGGATTATCTAAAGGGAACAACCCTAATTTATGATGATGTGACTGCTTTTGAATTAGAAGAATTTGTGAAGAAGATTAACCCCGACCTCGTCGGTTCTGGTGTGAAGGAAAAGTATACCTTACAAAAGTTAGGTTTCCCTTTCCGTCAGATGCACTCTTGGGATTACTCAGGCCCTTATCACGGTTACCACGGCTTCCCAATTTTTGCTCGTGACATGGATATGGCGATCAATTCACCAACTTTTACAAAGATTAAAGCACCCTGGAAATAGCTTTTATCTCACCCCAAATATTGAGTGGGTGGGGTAAAACAAAAGGATTTAGCTGTTAAACAAACAACCAATCGTCCCTAAGGGTACCCCTGAAACAAGGGGAACCCTGTAAGGGCCAAGGAGAAAAATGAATAACCCACTCAAAGTGGAAGACCATAATACGATTTTCGAGCAAGAGGTCTTCAAAAAAAGCTTCGAAAATAAGAAGCAGTTTGAGGATGGCGCCACAGATGAAGAAGTTGCAGCACAACTGGCCTACTCGAAAACCCCAGAATACAAAGAGAAAAACTTTGCCCGTAAAGGCTTAGTTGTTAACCCTGCAAAAGCATGCCAGCCATTAGGTGCTATTTATGTTGCCGCAGGTTTTGAGGGATGTTTGCCCTATGTACACGGTTCACAAGGTTGTACCGCTTATTTTAGGTCACACTTTAACCGCCATTTTAAAGAGCCATTTGCAGCAGTAAGTGATTCTATGACAGAAGATGCGGCCGTTTTTGGTGGAACTCAGAACATAAAAGATGGTTTGCAGAATGCTCTAGCTGTTTACAAGCCCAAGATGATCGCTGTTTCTACCACCTGTATGGCAGAGGTTATTGGTGATGACTTGAATGCATTTATTGGAAATGCAAAAAAAGACGGTTATATCCCTGATGATTTCCCTGTGCCCTTTGCTCACACTCCAAGTTTCGTTGGTAGCCACTTAACAGGCTATGACCAAATGCTTAGAGGCATCATGTTCTACTTTACTAAGAACACAGAAAAAGCGGCAAAGAACAACGGTAAGGTTAACATTGTACCTGGTTTTGATGGCTTTTGTGTTGGTAATATTCCAGAAATCAAACGTCTTTTAGGTATGATGGACGCAGGCTTTACCATTTTAGGTGATAACTCTGACATTTTAGATACACCGATGGACGGTGAATACCGCATGTATGATGGCGGAACAACCGTAGAAGAAGTAACAGACGCTAAAAATGCAATTGCTACCATTAGCTTACTACCAGACTCTATGGCTAAGGTTTCAAAGTCCTGTGTTAAAACCGATTGGGACCAAGAATTAATTGGCCTTACACCTATGGGTATTGATGGAACTGATAAGTTCTTGATGAAAGTCGCTGAGCTTACTGGAACTGAAATTCCAGAAGAAATTGCTAAAGAGCGTGGTCGTGCATTAGATGCAATGGCGGATTCCAACTCTTACCTCCACGGTAAGAAGTTTTCTATCTTTGGTGATCCTTCTTATGTTGAAGCCCTAACCGACTTCTACATGGAATTGGGTGCGGAGCCACTTCATATTGTTTGTACAAACGGTACCAAAAAATGGGGTAGAGCCTTTAGTGCAAAATTGGCTGAAACTGATTTTGGTAAGAATGCCACTGTATACCACGGGAAAGACCTTTGGCATTTACGCAGTCTTCTTTATGAAGAGAAACCTGACTTTTTAGTTGGTAGTACCTATGGAAAGCAGTTGAGCACAGAATTAGATATTCCTTTGATTCGCTTGATGTTCCCCATCTTTGACCGTCACCACCTGCACAGGTATGCAACCTTTGGTTACAAGGGCGCGATCAATATCTTGCAATGGACAGTCAACGCCTTGTTAGATGATCTGGATAAAAAATCTCCAGGCTTTAACAACGACTTTGTTAGATAAATTTTACTAAGTGCATCGCCCCGAGTGATCGGGGCAACCTCCCTTTATAATGACCACTAAAAAAGGAACCCAATGCTAACAGCATTACAGAAACAAACATTTGATGAGCCAGCTTGCGATCACAATGTAAATAAAAAAGAAGCAGGCTGCCCAAAACCAATACCCGGAAAGGTTGGTGGAGGTTGCTCCTTTGATGGAGCCTACTCTTCCATGCTTCCCATCACTGACGCTGCTCACATCGTCCATGGCCCCATGGGGTGCCTTGGAAACTCGTGGAATAATCGAGGAAGTGGCTCCAGTGGCCCACAGCTCTACAGACAAGCATTCATTACCAATTTTTTAAATAACGATGTTGTCTTTGGCGGTGAGAAAAAATTATATAAAGCAGTAAAAGAAGTTATCGAGCGTCATGCACCTCCAGCCGTATTTGTTTACCAAACATGCGTTACGGCGATGATTGGTGATGACCTCCAAGCTTTATGCAAAGCAGTTCAAGAAAAAACAGGTACCCCTGTAATCCCAGTAGAAGCGCCAGGTTTTATTGGGACCAAAAATTTTGGCAACAGGCTCACAGGCGAAGCATTACTCGCCCGTGTGATAGGTACAAGGGAGCCTGCAACAGAACACCCCTTTAATATAAACTTGATAGGTGAGTTTAATATTGCAGGGGAGTTCTGGCAGGTTTTGCCTCTATTTGAGGAAGTTGGGATCAGGATCATTTGCACCCTCTCCGGCGATGCTCGCTACCACGAAGTAGCTATGATGCATAAAGCAGATATCAACATGATGGTTTGCTCCAAGGCGATGCTCAATGTTGCTCGGAAGATGAAAGACCAATACGACATCCCTTGGTTTGAGGGGAGTTTTTATGGCATTGAAAATACCATATCTGTCTTTAGAGAGCTGGCGAAGCACTTTGATAATGCAGAATTAACAGCGAAAATTGAAGCCATGATCGCCAGAGAAACAGCAAAGATAAAACCTGAAATGGACGAGATCAAAACTCGCCTCACAGGTAAAAAAGCTTTGCTTTACACAGGTGGAGTCAAGTCATGGTCTATGGTTTCCATGATCCAAGAAACGGGTATGGAAGTTGTCGGTACCAGTGTTAAAAAATCGACTGATGAAGATAAAGCGAGAATTGCAGAGTTACTACCTGAAGATGCCGAATTGATGACCCAGGGTGGAGCAACCACCTTGATGGATCTCTATAAAAAAAGAGGCGCTAGTTTGTTACTGGCAGGTGGTAGAAACCAGTTTACAGCAGTCAAGGCTAAAATCCCCTTTGTTCATGTGAACCAAGAAAGAGAACAGGCTTACGCAGGTTTTATTGGGGCTTTGGAAATTGCTCGACGCTGCGACAAGGCGGTTCACTCTCCCGCATTCAAGTGGGCGCAATCTGAATTTGGTGACTCTTTTGAAGATCCAATGGAAACCAATGAAGGTATCCTTAGCAGTGAGACTTCTGAAAAAAAGGCGGTAGAGGAGGTATCATGAGTACGAACCTAATTACCAATCCTCTCAGGCTTTCTCAACCTGCAGGCGCTGCCCTAGCTTACATGGGTATCAAGGGTGCTGTGCCTCTGTGGCACGGCGTGCAAGGCTGTACGGCCTTTGCCAAGATTTTAATGTTGGGCCATTTTCGTGAACCTGTACCCTACCAAACTACGGCCATGGGCCACGGTGAAATTGTGATGGGCGGCGAGGCCAATATTTTTGAAGCCATTAAAAATATAAAAGATGAAGCCGAATTGGTTGCCCTTTTAACAACGGGAGTCTCAGAAACTTCAGGCTGCGATATTCAGGGGATTTTAACAGAAGCGAGAGAGCTGCACCCCAAAACAAATATGGTGGGCGTGAGTACACCTGATTTCCAAGGGTCCTTAGAAACAGGATATGCCAAGGCGATCAAAGCTTTACTTAAGCAATTTGTGAAACCAATGGATAAATTAAGCAGGCAGGTAGCTGTCTTGATTGGCCCCTATTTTACCCCTGCTGAAGTGGGTAAAATCAAAGAAACCATTAAATACATCGGTTGGAAGCCCTTGATGCTGCCAGATTTGAGTGACAGTTTGATTGGCCGTTTGCTCCCAGAGGAACATAGTCCTGCCGCCATCGGCGGTCTGCCTATGGAACAGCTTAGTTTATTAGGTGGTAGTGAATTGGTTATTTCTATTGGCTCTAGCATGCACAAGGTTGCAGCTAGTTTTGCTAAGGATATCGGAGTTGAACATCACTCTTTCGATCATTTGGCTTTGCCCGATGAAATCGACAGCTTTTTTAAAATCCTCTTGCAGGGAAAAAAACTACCTGAAAAATACCTCCAACAGCGGCAACATCTCTTAGACATGATGCTGGATGTAGAAAGCATTTTTTATAATAAAAAAGCAGCTATCGCAGGCGACCCTGAGTTGATCAACCGCATGAGAGCACCTTTGGAAGGGATGGGTTTGGAAACCTTTACCATCAGTGGAATCCCCTGTCCCGACTCAGCAATGGGTGATCTGCACGACTTAGAAGAATTATTCGAGGCGGAGGACTATCATTTGCTGCTTGGTAATTCCTGGGCCGCAAAGCTAACTGAAGCCAGAGAAATGGCTGCCATTCCCATGGGGATGCCTGTCTTTGGTCAGGTCGGTGGACACAGAAAACAACGCTGCCTCTACTGGGGTGCGGCTAATCTATTTGAAGAATTAGCCAATGGAGTTTTAACCTTGGAAGAGGGGGTTAAACCTTACCATTCAAAACTAAAAGAAACCCTAATTAAGGAGACAGCATGAAAGTACAAAGAGAGATAACAGAGCAACAAGCAAAAGAAGGCGATTTACGTGTCGCCTTCGCTTCCAGTAACGGCGTTAGCATCAATGACCATTTTGGTAAGGGTATGGAATTTTTACTCTTTGATGTTAATGCAGAGGGTTTTGCCAAATCTGGAACCATTACCTTTGAGGCCGAAGAAGGAGATGACCCTGAACATACAGACAGAAATTTTGTAAAGGTAGATGCCTTGGAAAATTGCCATATTGTTTACTCGCAAAAAATTGGTGGCCCTGTGGCAGCCAAACTCACTCAAAGGCGAATCCAGCCCTTGATTGTAAAAAAAGAAGATAACATTGAAAAATTACTAAATGATTTTAAAGGCATGCTAAGCAGCCCTCCACTTTGGATTGCTAAATTGATTGGGAAAGAAGACCCCAATCGCTTTGCTGCCTTTGAAGAAGAGGATTAAAAAATGGGATTGCGTAAAAACGGTGAAGAATACACTCAAAAATTTATAGACTCCTTGGACGCAGAGAATTGTATCGGTTGTGGTCGCTGCTACAAGGTCTGCGGACAGGGAGTTTTTAATCTAATCGATCGTGCAGATTTAGATCTGGAAGATGACGATTATGAAGACGAGGGTGCAATGGTGATGACGATCGAGAAAGACGGTGAATGCATCGGTTGTGAAGCCTGCTACAAAGTCTGCCCGAAGAAATGTCATTCCTTCGCTGAGGCGGCATAATTCAAAGTGGAAACTGATCTATTAGAAAACCCGACCTTTACCCTAGAGCCAGAAGTGAAAGATAGGATGCTTAGCGCCTATCTTGGCTGTGCTTTAGGCGATGCACTTGGTGCCACTACTGAGTTTTTGACCGAGTCAGAAATTGCAAAAAAACATGGTGTCCATAAAGAAATCACGGGAGGGGGGTGGTTGCACCTAAGGCCTGGCAGGGTGACCGACGATACGGAAATGAACCTTGCTCTAGGGCGTGCCTTGGTCGCTGCTCGTGGGTACGACGGCCATGTTGTAGCCAACGAGTATGTCATGTGGATGCGTTCCAAACCTGTGGACATGGGTTCTACTGTGCGCCATGGGATTCGGGCCTACATTGAATCGGAAACCTTAGAACAAGAGGAAAACGACTGGATGGGCGGCAATGGGGCGCTAATGCGCAACTTGCCTTCAATTTTGGCCTGCCTTGGGGACGAGGAAAAGATGAAAGAGTGGAGCTTGGCCCAAGCTAGAATCACCCATCACCATCCTGATGCAGATGATGGTTTGATTATGCTATCTCAAATGATTCATTTGGCCCTCTTAAAGGGTGGCAGGGCGCAACTTAAAACCTTAGCCTTTGCTTGGGCAGAAAAATCCAAACGGTGGGATTATCGGCGCTATAAACGCTCCATCGATGGCTACATCTGCAATACTGTTAAGGTTGTCTTGCACTTCTTTTTTACCACAGGCGACTTTGAAGATTGTATGGTTGGAATTGTTAATGCAGGCGGAGACACAGATACCAATGCGGCAATCGCAGGCATGCTTGCTGGCGCTTTTTATGGACCTGAGTCCCTACCAAAGCGTTGGATAAAAGCCCTAGAACGAAAAACCAAAAAAGAAATAGAAACCCAAGTAAACCAAATATGGGAGATTTTTCATGAACCAAAATTTGCATAAGTCGCAGGCAGAGCTCTTGAAAAAAAGAGACGACTTTAAAAACTATTTATTGCCACTTACGGCTCAGGAAATTGGTACTGGTTCTGCTTTACAAATTTTTTCCAGTTGGATGGCTGGGCTGGGCGCTTTGCCCCATGGTCTTGGACTGGAAAAAGATGATTTTTATCAACTGGTAAACTACTACTTTCCCAGTCTGATTATAGGCTTTGGAGCTCCAAGCAAAATGACCTTTGACGAAAGCCGTCTGCCAGAGCGTGAAGAATTAGAGAGGCTTTTGGGCAATCACCAAGATAAGTCTCAGGCAGTGGGCGACCTTTGGTTAAAGGTATTGGTTGCTGGTTTGAACGGGAGTGATCACCTCTGGGAAGATATGGGCTTTGATCATAGAGGCGAGCTGAGTAAATTTATCACCGACTTCTTCCCCCAGTTATCGATCAAAAACACTCAAAACATGAAGTGGAAAAAGTTTGTTTACAAGCAAATGTGTATTGCTGAAGAAATTGGCTATACCTGCCGAGCACCAAGCTGCGAGGTCTGCGCTGATTACGACCAATGCTTTGTAACAGAGTAAAAGAAACGCTAATTTGATAAACCTACAGGAGTAAAACTCCAATAAATTACCATGAAAGAAAAACCAATAGAGATCACCGCAGCCGACTGCTTTGCTCGTAGAAGAAAAGAATTTACCCCCGTTGTGATCGATCTTAGGTCACGAGAAGATTATGATGCTGGTCACTTGCCTGGTGCTAGGTGGATTGACCCTCGTGAATGGAATTTTTTCCTTGATGACCTACAACAGCTTTCGATATTGGTATTTTACGATGATGAGGGTAGCGAAAAAGCCATGCAAGCTGCCACTTGGGCAAGGGGCCGTGGTTTTAGAGGTGCATGCATCGTCACAGGCGGTTACAAGGCTTTACAATTGCAAATGGAAGAAGATAGTGAAGTCTTAGCTAAGATCCCTGAATCTGAGTGGAGAACCAAGATAGAAAGTCTTTTTGATGGGCAAATTCGCCCTGTTTTAGAGGCAGATGGCGGCGGTGCTGAAATTGTAGATATTAGCTCTGAAGTTTTAAAGATTCGATACCTTGGGGCCTGTACCACCTGTTCAGGAGGTGCCGAAGGCACCTTGCAATTGATCGATGGCTTTATCCAAAACTGGCTCAATCACAGATTCGATATCCAGATTGTGGCTTAGTTTTAAGTAGCATGAAAAAGGCTTCCCTTGGGAGTAAGCTTATTTTCTTTTTGGGCAATTACAGCTTTAATATCATCTGTTTTGTTTACGCTAATTCGCCTTACCGTAAACAAAAGATGAGTACCTGAAGCAAAGTTATTGCACTCTGAAAATATAAATTTTGGTTTTACTACCGAAAGGACTCCAGCTAAAACTTTGAGTGTTAAAAAATCCCCCTGCTACCTCCCTCCACTTTTGGTCCAATCGTAAAGTCGGTATTTGAGTATTTCCCCACTAACTTCATTGTGTTCCATCCCCAATATAGGGATTTCCAAAAATGTAGAGAATCACTTGGCATAGCGATTTTTAAGAAACTGGCTTGTAGGGAATTTTAGAGTGAATCAAAAATATTGCTAGCCTGAATAAAGTTTAAAGCCTTATTTTTTGCTGTAGCAAAAATCTAGTGTCTTTAACTTGTCTGTTGAAAACAAAGCTACAGCTTGTAAATTCTTTGGTGTGTCTTTTGGGATTTTTTATAAAATTTGAGGGGAGTTTAATAAACACCAGCTGTAAAAGCTGGTGTTTATTGGTACCTGGAGCCGGAATCGAACCGGCACGATATTACTATCGCAAGATTTTAAGTCTTGTGCGTCTACCAATTCCGCCATCCAGGCATTGGAATAGATATTAGGCTATTTGCCTAAACAAACAATCTATTTTCCCTAGGGTTTTTAGTCAAGAGGCTTCCGTGCTTTTTTGCAAAAAACTGGTCTCGCCTAGTGTTTTGTAGTCTTTGAGCGGTGCATTTTCTTAGCTCTTATCTGTCTTTAGTGCTCCAAGGAAACCTCTATTCAGTGTTTATGCCTTGTGTTTGGGGCAATCTGGCCTTTGTAATTCACCTCCGACTTCTCCTAACTTCTCTGGCTCTCAGCCCTATATAGAAAAAGCCCCCTCAATTAAAATAACCAAAGAGTAAAAAAAGATTCAAGTTTTTTTGTGCGAACCCGATAAGGAATTATCAGGCAGTGACCTTTGGATTTTACTCAAGCAATCCTCACCGACTTTAAAAAGTTGGGGGAGTGCGATTAAAAAAGATTCAAGTTTTATAGGTTGATGCCGAAAAGGAATTAAAGCCATAAATTATTCATGGCCTAAGGGACATTTACTAGGGGTACAAGCAATTAAGACTAGGGGTAGTTGAAAGCTTGTCTTGTGATTTTCTTTAGGCCTTAATCCCGCAGGGATTAAGTTTCCCCAAGCGATTTATCGCTTGCATGTAAAAGAAGCGAAGCTTTCCTTTTGTGAGGTAGGGATTACGATTCCCCAAGCGATTTATCGCTTGCATGTGAAGGAAGCGAAGCTTTCTTAAAAAACTCTTTTTGCGGGCAAATACGCAAAATTAATAAAGGAGAAAAAATGATTTGGATATGGATAAAAAGATTTAGAAAGTTCTTTCCACAACCTGAAAGATTTGGGTCGTCTAGAACAGCAAAAAAAGTAATTAGAATAGTCGGTTAACGACTAGATCTTACCAAGGGATTTTCCCCTTGGTTATAAAAGAAGCGATGCATTCGCTTATATTGAAATTAATTAGACCAATTAGGAGGTAGTTGGAACAGTCTTTGTAACTCTATCCTTGGGGTTTTTGTAAGAAACCCTAAGTAACTGAGATCATCAAATCTCTAAAGCCTTGCAAGAAGGCCTTACAGCGCTAGTTAGCTCGTGCGCTTTGGCCATACTATTTTGCTTATAGCTTTGAGACCGAACAGGTTAACCTGTTCTTTTCAGATCATCTTAGTGTTATTTTGTGAATGGAAAGGTAGTTTTTGCCGATTACCGCCCTCACCCTAAGGATAGAGTAAAAGAAATGGCTGATTTTAACCCCAATGTTGTAACAGGTTTAGGTTCTGGAATGGACACCAAAAATATCATCAAGCAGATGATTGAGGTGGAAAAGAAGAAGATTGAACCAATCCAAAAGCGACAAGAGGAAAAAACCTTAGAGTTAGCGGCTTGGAAACAAGTCAAAACTCACCTCGATACTGTGAAAGGCACAAGTGATGTACTTTCAAAGAAATCGATGTGGGAAGGCAAAATTGTAACTTCTTCCAACCCTGATATCGTGGAAGCGGTAGCAACGGCAGGAGCAAAACCAGGCAAGCATACTTTGGTTGTAGACAAGTTGGCGTTAAATCACCAGATTGCCTCCCAAGGATTTGCCGAAAAAGACATTCAAATTGGTACTGGGCGAGTGACTGTCACTACAGGTGTAGATGGCGAAAACACTGAAACCATTGTAATTGATGAAACCAATAATACCCTGCAAGGGTTTGCCGATGCTATTGGCGACCGTGAAATGGGTGTTTCAGCCGATATTATTAAAACAGGCAGTAAAGACCGACCTTATCAGATTGTTTTAACTAGTGATAAAACTGGTTTTGAAGGCGAAATCAAAGTTGAAGTTGTTTTAGAAGGCGAAGATGAATCTCCAAGTTTTGACCCCTTTTATTCCCAGCCAGGCGCTTGGAAAGGGATAGATAAATCAGGCGAGGCAGCGGCGGCAAAGGCGGCAGCTGGGCCATCGGGTTTAGGTGCTTCTACAGCCATCCCTGTATTAGGCGGAACTTACGGCGGCGAAGAGCCAATTGAGTTAGAGTTTACCGTGGTGAATACTGGGGTCGTTGGGACCTCGGAATCACTTCGGATTCGTTGGGAAGACAACCTAGGTAGACAAGGTTATTTGGATCTAGGTTCTTTTAACTATACTCCTGGTGACCCAATTCCCGTAGTAGACGGCATCACCATGTCCATGGGCGTTGGTGAAGTTTTAGTAAATGATACTTTTAATTCTCGTGCAAAACCACAGGAGTCGGATCTCTTTTGGTGGAAAGATGAAACGCAACGAGCGCCAGCCATTACCCAACCGAAAACTTGGGGCAAGCAGGCAACCGAAGGCGCACCTGTAATTACAGGTGAAATGGATACAGGTGAAGATGATGTCTTTACTTTAAAGGTGATTGGATCGGGCCAAGTTGGCGCTGGTGAAGACTTAAAAATTGAGTACACCTCAGAAAATGGCTTGAAGGGTACCGCTTTTGTTGGTGCTGGTTATAAGCCTGGAACTCCATTGAGCTTGGGCCATGGTCTTTCTATTGAGGTGAAGCCAGGTTTACTAAACGATGGCGCCTTTTCTACTTTTGAGTATCAGGCTGGTTCCACAGAAAACCTCTGGTGGTTGCCTGATGATGAAAGAATTGAAGGTAACATCATTAAAAATGTTACCAACTGGGTTCAGCCCGAAGTTGAAGACGAAGATGAACTGGTTACAACTTCAGCAGGTGGCCTTTCAGATCAGTCTAAGCCCAAGGGGCCAAGAGTTAGTACTGCTGGTAAAGAAATTGTAGGTACCTACGATAGTTTTGAGTCTAAGGTTTACACCTTCACAGCCCTAGGAAATGGTGCGCCAGGTGTGACCAAGAACTTAGAAATGAAGTGGGAAGATAACATGGGCGGTAGTGGTGTTCTTGCTATTGGTGGTGATGACTATGAATCAGGGAAACCCATTGCCTTTGATTCTGGCTTGAGTTTGGTGCTCGGTGAAGGCGAAATGTTTGAAACAGATAGCTTTACCTTTCGGACCTTTTCCCCTGTAATCCAGCCACCGCAGGATGCAGAAGTTAGATTAGGTGCCACAGAATTAGGTGGTGGTTTACTTATTACCAACCCAACCAACACGTTAGACGCTGTGATTGATGGGGTGAAGCTAAATTTAATTAGCACCGATGATAAACCCATTACCATCTCTATTAAAGGGGATACAGAAAAGGCAGTAACTACCATCGCTGAGTTTGTGGCTAGTTACAATGAAATGCTTTCTTACTTTAGAGAGGTTACAAAGTACGATAAAGAGTCTGATGCAGCGGGTCCATTGCAGGGTGATAGAAACCTGCCAAAGATCCAGGCTGAGACAACGAATATCTTTATTGATACTGTTTTTGGTTTATCTACTGATTCTAACCAGTTGATTACAGTTGGTTTAAAACTGGGAGACAACGGCCTGATTGTAGTGGATGAAGATAAGTTGCGAAATGCAACAGAAGATAATTTAGGCAGGGTTGCCAATTTGTTTCGAAGTTTTGGTGAAGTGGATAATACTGGTATTTCTTACCTGTCTTCCACTAAGGAAACCCAAATTTCAGGTGAGACACCCTATGCAATTGATATAACATCGGCGGCAACAAAGGGTTTTTACACCACAAAAGAGCAGATGAACCCTCAGCCCATTGTGATAAATGAGGATAATGAAGGAATTTATCTTGCTGTAAATGGACGTGAGTCAGAGGTTTTAACTATCCCCCAGGGGACCTATGACATGCAAACTCTAGCGAGAGAGATTCAGAAATTAGTAATTGATGATAAATTCTTAAGTAAAATGAAGATTATTATCACCGAAGACAAAGGTCAGATGACCATTAGATCGAATATGACAGGTGCAAGGTCAGCTGTTGTTGTTCGGCCTGCAAACCCAAGCCTAGCTATGACGCACCCCCTTGCAGATGGTGTAAGTCGGTCAGGTACGGATGTAGTTGGTACCATTGACGGTGTACAAATGGAAGGTACTGGTCAGATTTTATCGGGACCAGAAGGATCGAAATATGAAGGGCTGAAGTTATTTGTAAGCCTAACGGATACTCAGATTGGAGACGAGGTTGAAGGCCATATGACCTTTACTAAAGGCGTTGGAACCAAGGTTACTGAGTATATTGAAGAGGTTATGGATAGTGAGTCTGGCTCACTTGGTGTTTACACCAAAAACGTAGAAGAACAATTAGCGGGCTACGACACAGAAATTAAGACCCTAGAGGAAAGACTAGGTGCAAAACGAGAAAAGCTACAGATGAAGTTTGCAAAAATGGAAAGCAAGCTGGGTCAGCTTAAATCGGAACAAAAGTATTTGAGTGCAGAACTTTCTAAGATGTAAGTCTGTTCTAGTTACTAACTAATGGATAACGATACAAAGGAGTATTCACAATGAACCCCTATGCAAAGCCTGGCAAAGCCTACAAAGCAGCGGCGGTAGCAACCGAAGACCAAGGAACCTTGATCTTGATGCTCTATGATGGAGCAATCCGTTTTTGTAAAACTGCACAGCTAAAACATAAAAAAGGCGACATTGAAGGAGTGCATAACAACTTGGTCAAGGCTAAGGATATTGTCTCTGAACTTCTGTCATCTTTAGACCCTGATAAGGGCGGTGAAATTGGTATGAATCTGAACAATTTGTATATCTATATCTTCAATAAACTCATCGATGCGAACGTGCAAAAGGACATGAGCCTTGCCACTGAAGCGGAAGAGCTGTTGGTTGAAATGAGAGAAGGCTGGAAGGGGATTACTAAGAAGGAACCTACTGCTAAGCCACGATTTAATCAGGCTGCGGCTGTTAAGCCTGTTAGTTTTAAGGGTTAATCGCTGTGCGATTAAGTATCCTTAAGCGATTTATCGCTTACATATGAAAGAAGCGAAGCTTTCCTAATTTGGAGCTGTGCGATTAAGTATCCTTAAGCCATTTATGGCTTACAAAGACAAGAAAAGCCGTTAATCCCGCAGGGATTAAGTTTCCCTAAGCGATTTATCGCTTACATAGAGAAAGAAGCGAAGCTTTTCTATTACTCGCAAAGCGATTAAGTTTCCTTAAGCGATTTATCGCTTACATATGAAAGAAGCAAAGCTTTCCTACTAAGGAACGCCGAAAACAGACCAGCAAGTTTAATAGCTGGCGATTTATCGCTTACATAGAGAAAGAAGCAAAGCTGACCTAGGAAAGAAGGTAAAATATAGACCTGCCTGCTAAAGGCAAATGTAAGTGGCAAAACTTTACAAAGTGGAAGTAAAACAATTGAGTAACGAAACCATTTATGGTTTCCACAGACAATGCGAATTCTCCTAAATAAAGGATAGGGAGCAAACAGAAAAGCTAATTAGTTATTGCCAAATTTAAAGGGATTTCTCTGCCTAAAATAGCTGGAGAAGCGTGAAATAAGGTCAAGTTTTAAAGGGATTGGTCCGCCTAGGTTTTAGGCTGAAAGAGGGTCTTGTTTTATGCAGGGGCTTTAGTAATAGCCTTCGACATTTGTATTATTTATGTAAGCGATAAATCGCTTAGGGAACTTAATTGGCTTGCCGAGTAATAGGAAAGCTTCGCTTCTTACTTTATGTAAGCGATAAATCGCTTAGGGAACTTAATTGGCTTGCCGAGTAATAGGAAAGCTTCGCTTCTTACTTTATGTAAGCGATAAATCGCTTAGGGAACTTAATTGGCTTGCCGAGTAATAGGAAAGCTTCGCTTCTTACTTTATGTAAGCGATAAATCGCTTAGGGAACTTAATTGGCTTGCCGAGTAATAGGAAAGCTTCGCTTCTTACTTTATGTAAGCGATAAATCG
>CBFCZY010000019.1:0-63602 GCA_965602905.1 uncultured bacterium
GGACGACCTACGCAGGTGGCCTTACAGGCGATGGCCTAGTTTACACATGGGAAAATTCCACGGTACCCAGTTCTAAGAGTTCCACCGAAGCCACTATTTGGGCAGGCAACGGGACGACCTACGCAGGTGGCCTTACAGGCGATGGCCTAGTTTACACATGGGAAAATTCCACGGTACCCAGTTCTAAGAGTTCCACCGAAGCCACTATTTGGGCAGGCAACGGGACGACCTACGCAGGTGGCCTTACAGGCGATGGCCTAGTTTACACATGGGAAAACTCATCGGTACCTTTAGCCAATGGCAGCACCGAAGGCGCAATTTGGGCAGCGAATGGGACGACCTACGCAGGTGGAATGACCGCCGACGGCCTAGTCTACACATGGGAAAACTCATCGGTACCCTTAGCCAATGGCAGCACCGAAGGCGCAATCTGGGCAGCGAATGGGACGACCTACGCAGGTGGAATGACCGCCGACGGCCTAGTTTACACTTGGGAAAATTCAACCGTACCCAGTGTTGAGAGCGGTACGGAATACAGTGGAAAATCGGCTGATTTTTCTGTGGAAACAGGGGTTCAATCTACAGAATACTCTGGCAAAGCAGGGGCTGCTACCAAGGAGTCAGGGGCAGGTTCGGTTGATTTTTCTCAAAATACAGGCGGCGGTGTAACAGAAGCTTCGGTAGAAAGTGGTGCAAACAGCGTTGAAGGAAGTAGAAAATCCGATCAGTTTTCTGCCAAAAGTGTGAGAAACTCCTTTTTAGATGAGCCTGCGGTAGCCTTAACCCCATTCCAAGGAGAACGACTTTTAAACGAGGCCTATGCTGGAACTGGCCCCATTCTTAATGATTATGCGGCCCAGTGGTCTCTATCTCCAAAGGCTTTAAGCAGAGCCATCAGGGCCTCCATGCCTTTTGACCCTTCCAAAGATAGCTTGAGTCAGATCCTTTTCACTGCCCAGTCACATATCTTAGCCCAATTGAATATTGCTGCTAAGATTTCTAAAAGATAATGAAGCCCCTTATTAGCTTGATTCTTGGGCTTGTTTTGACCCTTGCACTCTTTCCCAGCACAGTTAAAGCTACACAATTAGAAATCCTCGGAGACTGGAGCAGTGAAGAAGTTGCACAAGTCCAAAGATTTTACCAAGGCCTCCCCCTAGATTTTAAAATGCTTGCAGGGCCTCTTAAACTGGCAAAAACCCCCACCCCTTTACCAGATGATCCACAAGAAATTGGAGGCAGCTTCAAGGGGAATATTTACTCTATTCCCATTTATTTAGAAACGATAATAAACCAAAAAAAAGAGCAGCTAGATAGCTTTGAAAAAGCAGAAAGGCAGGCATGGGAGGGGGTATTTTCACAGAATCTAGTGGCCTCGCCTGAGGGTAAAAAAAACCATTACATTGCCTATTTAAAAAGGGAAGTAGCTAGAGCTGTAGCCTTGGCAGCCCTGAAATCTGATCAAAAACATCTTTCGGAACAATGGCTTTCTTTAACTCCATGGCAAGAGGGTTGGTTTGGGTACTCCTCCAAAAATAAGGGATTAAGGGCCTTTGCCTCGCCCAGAGGAATGGCCAGCCCCAAAGAAGATTTGGCCTCAACCTTGGCAACCTTTTTGGCACCTCCTCTGAGTCTATTTGAAGACTCTATCCGCTGCCGCATGCCTGCAAAATATGAATTTGCCTATCTCCTTTTCCCAAACTACCAAAGCCCCTTGAACCACCCTGAATTTAAAAAGCGAGGTATCCGCTGTATGCATGAGGAGTGGCGGCAAAACTCTAGCATCACCATGCGGGACATTTACAATGGTAAGACCATTGATTTTGGGCCCTTGAACGAAAAAACCTTGGACGGCTTTGAATTACTTTACGCGACACCAGGCGATCGCGAAGTTTCTGAAATAGCGGGGCACCTTCTTCTTCGTATTCGCTTGAAAAATAATCCCTTGGCAGAAAACACAGGGATGGAAAATCCCTATGACTTGGTGATTTCCTTTCTTGCAGACAGCCGTAACTTTGAAGTGGCCCCCTCAGTTTTGCCTGTTGACCAAACAGCGGAATGTAAAAGAGGAAAAAAGGAATTTTCTTCTCAGATGGATGAAGGTTTAACGGCCATGTTTTCCGCCCTCAAAGGGCTTTCAGGTCAGTTTCCCAGCATGGTGCAGATTGATAGTTTGCAATACATCCAGCACCACTATGCTGTGATTGGTAACAGAACCCTAAAACGTTACCGCCTGAAGTTAACCAAAGCCCAAGAGCTACGTTTGTTAAGCAGGTTGATTCGGGCAAAGCTCAACCATGAGCAAAACTATTGGTTTTTTACCCAAAACTGTGGCGCTATCCTGCAACAGATTATCGGGCAAGGTTTGGAAAATGAAAAGATAATGAATTTTTCCCCTCTTGTTGCCTCGCCAAATTTACTGCTGGCAGAGCTAGACCGTGAAGGCCTGATTACAGAGGTCAGTCCAGAGGTTCCTAGCTTTTGGTCTAAAGCCTATAGAGCAAGAGAATGGATTGTGGCTAAAATCAAACTATTAGAATCAGACTTCCCCACAAGGCTCTGGCCCCAGCCTGAGGCGCTCTTTAACAAGGATGCTTCCCTTAGAGTCTTAGGCCTGAAGGGTTTGGTAGAACAACTTAAAGCAGAGCCACAGCCAAGGGCCATAGTTATAGAAATCCTCCAGATGTTCCCCCAAGCGGAACTATATTTTTCTTGGGATGAAGATGGCTGTTTGGACTATAGAAGCGAACCCAAAGCAGTCGCTAGAGAGTATCTGCAAGAACTGACAAAAGATGGAAACTTTACAGCACTAGACACTGGGCATGAGCTAAAAATTTGGCGATTAGAGGAGCAAAAAGCCTTGGAACGAAAGGGCAGCAGCCACACAGGCTATCTTAATTTTTCTCTTGGAAGAGCAAGCCATAGCTACCCCACAGGGGATACCAAAGAATATAGACTTTTTGAAGGGAATTTTTTCTCCCAAGAGTTAGGCGATTCTAGCTACCGTGCCCTTGGGCGGTCCTCAGGGGTGCAATTAGGGCAGATTTCCTTGGAGGTAGATGAAAATAATGAGATCCAAAAGGCAAGGGTGAAGGCCTTGCAAATCCATAAAGTCAAAGAGGTTTTACAAGCTACTCCCAGTATTTTTAAGGGAAATGTGAAAATGGGAATTGGTTTGACTGCTCTGGCTGTAGATTATGATTCTTGGTCCTACATTCCTAAGCAAACAAGGCTTTTAGAGGGGGAAGCCCTATTTAATGTGCTATCCTCAAATGGCTATGAAGACCACCTTATGGCATCGGCTGCAATAGCATGGGTGCAGCCGTGGGACCACGATACTCCCGCAGGCAGCAGATTGCTCTCAGGCGGTGGCTTGGTGAGCGTGCCCTTTCGTCTCGCTGGCCTAGTTACCTTTGGCCCTGGCCGAAACTTACAGATTAGACCAAAGGCAGAGTGGGATCTTCTATTTTCAGTCGGTGAATTGGCTTTAAAAAGAAGTAATATTGGAGTAAAAAGTCTCTTGCGCCTGTGGCCCAATCAGGCCCTTGAATCACAACTAATACTAGAATTTAAAAGGGAAAAAGAAGAGGGGGCTCAATCTGGGAGCCAAAATAAAAGGTCCCAACAACGTGACATAGCGGCTTTGCGCCTAGGGTTTTTCTTTTGGTAGGTTAGGGTCCGAACCTAGATGATAAAAATTTGACGCAAGGCTCAGATGCGCTAATAGCCTAAAATATTAAGGGTCATACCATAGCCTTTAAACTCACCTTGGTTATTATCTAAGGTCCCCGTCATAGACATCAACTCAATGGAATAGTGAGTAGTAAATTCGTAACCTATAGAATAGATACTTCCCCTTCCATCAACGGCGGTGGGGCTTTGATTGTCGAGTCCTTGAAAGAAATAACCGTTACCTTTCCCAGCGCCTATATATAAAGAAGAGGCTGAACTACTGAAGTAATAATTAAAGCCCAATACTTCTGCACAAGCTGTGACTTCCTCTGTGTCCCCTAGGCTATTTTCCGCCTTAAAGTTAAAGGGGTTGCGGTAGTAAAGCAGGGCAAATTGATCGCTTAAGCCCCAGCCGATTTTAGGCATAAAGACAGTAGCGGCGAGCTTGCCAGACCGATTGCTGTCGTTAAGATGAGTCGACTGTACATCTGTGTATTCAATATTCCCAGAGCCAACACCTAAGCCCAGCAAAAAACCTTCTCTCTTCCCATCCCAAGCTTGGCTTGAGGAATTGCTGAGAGTAAAGACAAACAAGAATGTAAGGAAAAATTTATAAAATTTCATCGGTTGAGTTTCCTTTTGGGTGATTGTAGCAGCGCTGAAATTAGTTCAATTGAGTTGTTTCTTAATATTGTCTTTCTTAAGAGCGAACTTTAATATTTTAGATGACATTAATCTACCCCGAAAGGTTTGTTTAATCAAACTACACCAGATAACTCCATTTTTACCAGGTCGTTTTATTGACAAGATCCGCAGGGAGATCGACCACGTCATTAGCAAAAAAGGGGAATCGATCTGGAACATTGGAAAAGTATTGGGCACCATTGCAACTCCCATATGTTCCCTCCCACTCCCTGTACATCGGCTGAACAAGGGTTTGTTGCCCTTCATGAAAGGGGTCTTGGCGGTAATCAGCGTAGCTCTCGCCACTTTTACCACTGACAATAAAGCCATAGGCACCTATTTTATTTTGACTGTTCCAAAAATAGTTCCCATTATTTGGGGATAAGCCTTTGTAATTGCAGACCCAGTCGATGACTCCATCATGGTTGCAATCACCATAACCGAGTTTGTAGCTTGCCGCTGAGCCGCTATATAGCCCAGGGGTTAAACGTTCCGTCATTTGGTCAAAGGCCGATTCATAGCTTGCTTGGTCCGTTCTTTGGAAACAAGTGTTCCAGATGGCATCCGATTCACCTACGCTAAAGCCTTGGGGAGTTGGTTGGTTGCTAAAGGGGGTTGTTTGGGCCAAGGCTACCATGGGTACATTATAGGTCGATTGGCATTGGGTAAAATTTTTCCCCTCTTTCCAGAGGCAATCAAAAAAAGATTTGAGTACGGGTACGTTACGTTTGATATAGGCCCAGTGGTATTTGTCGGTATATAAATAATCTTTAAACATATCAGCAAGCCACTCGGCTTCATTTTGAAACCCGTAGCTTGCTAGGTCAACATACCACAATCCATCTGCTGAAATCAATTGGTCTGGGTTGGTTTTGGATAGATGATACATACTGTTTGTGAAATGAGCGAAAATACGATAAAAAGTAATATTTTCGTTTGCATCTAACTTAGTCATATCCCATTGAAAACCATGGGTATTCTCATGTGAAAGGAAGTATTGTTTCGTACCTTCGCTCGCATCAAGCCCACAGTAAATTGTGCCAGCGGCACCAGCATAACCGCAAAAGCTAAAGTACTCTTCGGCATAAACGCCCGAAAGGGCTCTGGCCTCGGTATTACTTTGATTGCTGATCGATGAAACATGGTATTGAATTACAGATGGGTGGATTCCAAAATCAACCATATCTTGATAGTATTCTTTCCACATACCTGCAATCAGTAGATGTGTTTCACAGGGGCTTTGGCCATTACTGGGGTACGTTGAAAGGGGCCTTGTCCCCCAATTATATGCATCAAACTTTTCTACTCGCTGGGTGTGCAAAATAAACTGACTGCTGCTTCCGTTGCCTAAGGGAACTGTGACAGCGCCTTCTATATATCTTCCATTTGCTGAAACCGTTGTGCCACTGGGTAAACTGCATCCTACCGAGGATGATGAAATATTGCCGTTATTTTTTTTGCAACCTACCAATAGAACGACGAGTAAAAACAGTAAAATATAAGGTTTCATATAAAGGCCACAAAGAGATTTTAAAATCCGTTACTTCAAATTATACTAATAAAATTCCCTTGGGTCAATTTATTATTAAAACTCAATAAAAGGGGAGAGGGCATCTTTTAAGTATTAAAAGATAATTCACTTCAGATAGACCTTCAAAAATCGATTTTACCGTCAATTTTGTTAATATTTAGCCTTCCCAAGCAGGCCATAGGCTAGGATGCCAACCCCTTCATGAATCGCTTGAGAACTTCGCAACAAAGAACCTGCCGTTGGTAAAAATTGATCAAAACCAAACCTAGGAATCTCCGCATAAAAATCCACAGGTAAATAATCAACTTTTAACCCGACTTGATTAAAGCATCCTTTAGACCTTATTCCATGAAAAGCGGAGGTGATTAGCAAAATCTTTTTAAAACCTTTTTCATCAACTAAATTTTTACTGTAGAGAGCATTTTGGTAGGTGTTTACAGATTCGCCCTCAATCAATATTTTTTGCTTTGGTACCCCTAAGGAAATGGCAAAGTCCAACAAGAGTTCTGCTTCGTTTTTCCCTCGATCGAGCAGACTTCCATCCTTACCTGAGAGAATCAAAAAATCGGCTCTATTTTCTTTAACCAGTTTAATACCCATCAAAATGCGGTCTACTCTGCTGCCAAATTCTAACCCTTCTGCGCTACTTCGGTCCAAATCAACCATGCCGCCTAGCACAATAACAGCGTCATAATGATCTGATAAGGGTTCATGAGGATGCTTTTCTAATATTCCAAAAAGCTGTGAACTAAAAAAAGGGGTAGATAAGAGCCAAATCGTAGTCAATACCAAACCAATTGAGTTTTTTGTAAACTTGTTACTTGGTAATCTTAACCAGGACCAAATTGCCACAATGAAAAGCCAGAGTAGTGGCTCTAAAGCGAATGTTAAAATTTTCGAAATATAAAAAAACATATGAATTCAGGAGCGGGTTAACGAAACATTTGGATCTAGTAAAATAGGGCAGTGGATGGATATAAGCATGGCGTTGGTAGGTGAACTTTCCCCAGTATCTATACATCTTAACTAGATTTAAGCATTTCATATTCCTCTTGGGAATTGAACCCCAAAGTAGAATGTAATCTATGGTCCCTTTGCGATATAAAGTAAAAGGTAGTGCGAGGGCAAAACCTGAGGATGACCTATGCCATTGTTACTAATGGCGGGGCAGAGTGGACGGCTATCGAACCTTTTGCAGGGAAGAGCTGCAAGGAATGTCAGCTCTTACTAAATGGGCTTTTGCTGGTTGACTTGGTGATTTTTGGAGGTCTGATCTTTGCGTCAAAGATCTGAAGCGTTAGTTGAGTAGGTTTGTGTTCCATATTAAAGTGAACTGCATCCCCTATTGTAGATATTTTAGCTCACCTTAGAGCTTCGAGTTTAAATTCTATGCTGTAACTTCTTCTTGCTACTTTGCTATTCATTTGAGCCCTCCTATGTGAACCTTATTATTAAATAGGATGTCTCTCAAAAGGGGACAAGCTCAACTTCTGCCGCAGGAATTTAGTACGGCCATCTAGCGTAATTACAAAAGGGAAATCGAACTATTTGGATGGCAACTGCACCAAGGGGCCTTGTTTACGAGCTGCTTGGTCGGCCTTAAGCTGGGCTTGGTCTTTAAAGTTGAGTCTGTGCTCCACATACTTAGACCTTCCAAAAAGAGGTGGAGGGAAATGAATGGCTGAAATTTTTCCAACCACGCAATCCCCAAACCTTGGGTTTTGCAGTTGGTTTTGGATCACTCCCGCCCCAAAAACTTTCCCATTACTATCGATCTGCCAATCAAGATGCAGCTTGCCTGCCGTGACCTTGGGCTTTGTTTTAAGCAAGTCTAGGTAGCAGGATTGGATCTGAGCTGCGGCCTTGATGATGCTGTTTTTAACAGGGCCAGCCAGATAAGGGTCTTCCCCTTTTTTAGTGTCACTACTGGCCTGTGGCCGAGCCTGTTGAATTAAATTTAATTGGCTCTGCATATCCTTATTTTGCTGATAGAGCCCACCCCCTGCAATCAAGGATAGTAGGGCGAAAGCCCAAGGGACTAAATTACTATTTTCCATATTTATAACCTTTGATAGATGCAGATAGCACCAGAATTAGGAGCTGTATCTGTGATGGTACCTGTCCTATTGATGATGTCGCCTTTGTCCTCATTGATTGCGCTTAAGGCAAGAAGCCATCGGGGTTTTTCATGATGATCATATCCGCTAATCCTAGGGCTGTTTGCCCATCTACCGAGGCATCAGTTTGCCCCGTAAGGATCAAGCTCCCATTGCTATCTAAGATTATACCTGAGAATGAATCTGTACCTGTACTGCCAAACTGCTTGGTCCACTGCTTGATGCCGTTCATATCATATTTGATGAGCACCACATCTTGTACCCCGATTAGGGCATTTCCATCCAAAGCCCCCGTTGTAAACCCCAAGACGTAGACATTGCCTGCCCCGTCCACCACCACAGAATCACCGCTATCACCCGCCGTGGTACCTAGTTGCCCCACCCAGACTTGGGTGCCCGCACTATCCAACTTTAAAACTACAATATCCCGGCCTCCCGCATTTTGCCCGCTCATACTTCCAGTCGAATCGCTGGCAACATAAATATTATTGCTAGAATCTACATAAAAGAAGACACTATCGGCCTCAAGCAGAGTTGTCCCATACATCTTAGACCACAGGTGAGTTCCTGTATTATTATACTTAGAAACAAAAAGGTCCGTATCCCCACTGTTGACAGCCCCATTCACCGAACCCCTTCCCCAGCCTGTGACCAAAATATCCCCATTGGAATCCACCTTGACTCCAGCGATCGCATCAATCAGGGTTGTCCCCGGTTCGATGCTCCACTGCAGGATTCCCGTACTATTATATTTTAAGAGAAAGCTATCATGGCTTCCTCCGACAAAGGCGTGGCCGGGAAGTGCGGCTGTAACATACCCTCCCACATAAACATTACCACTGGAATCGGTCGCAATTCCATTCCCTACATCAATACCAGTACCCCCCAATTGCGCTTCCCACTGCAACACCCCAGAGCTATTGTATTTTGCCGTGTAGATATCCGTAAGCCCTGCATTGGTCCCGGCCCAATTCCCATCGGTAGACCCTGTCACATAGATATTTCCGCTGGCATCCAAGGTCAGCGCACGAAAGCCATCCGCCCCCGCCGTCCCCAGTTGCTTGGTCCAGATGACTGTACCCGATTCGGTATACTTAGTTAATATGGCATCCTGTCCCCCAATCTGGGCAGATCCCATCAAACCCGTTGCATAGCCAGCCACATAAATATTCCCGCTGGCATCGACTACGACCTCACGGCCACCATCAGCACCGGCTGTGCCGAGTTGCTTGGTCCAGCTGCTAGTGAAGATAATATTGCTACTGGCCACGGCGGAGATATTTCCCGTGGCATCCTTAAACCAAGCGTAAATGGTTTTGGTGGCTTCGCTACTGCTCAGGTTAAAGGTAGGGTTGACTGTCAAGCTGGTGACCGAAGTCACCTCAACCCAGCCGCTATCTGTGGCGGCTGGAGTGGTAGCTGTTTCTGAAAGAAAGTAAGCGGTTATCCCTGTATCATCACTGGCACCCAGTTCTAAATTGACCGTTGAAGCAGTGGTACTCGTAGCTCCCCCAGCAATAGTTATACTCCCATTGCTGGGGATATTTGGTTCCCCGTAATAGATAGAATCTGAAGCCTCAGAGCTGACGTTACCTGCTGCATCTTGAAACCAAACATAGACTGTTTTACTCTCAAGACCGCTGGAAAGCGTAAAACTGTGGGTTTCTGCAAGGCTTGTTGTTGCCGTTACCGAGGTCCATCCTTTTGTAGTGATGGTTGAGGGGAGGGTGAAGGTCTCTGAAACATAGTAGGCTGTTATCCCAATATTGTCTGTGGCAGATAGGTTTAAGGTTACGATTTGGCTCGTTGTGCTACTGGCCCCAGAGTTAATGGAAATGCTTGGGGCGCTTGGGCCATCTTTTTCTTCAGCCGCACCTATGGCTAAGGTTATAGACCCATCTTCGCTCTTGCAACCCATCACCAATAGACATGTTGCTACTGTTGCAAGAATTAAAAACTTTTTCATATTGCTACCGTCGTTATGCTTTTTTACTGACTTCATCCCTTCCTTAATTCATGGCTATACTAGTCGAGGTAACCCTTCTGTCCCATCCGTGGGGCAGGTAATTGAACTAGGTTACAGTTGCAAATACAAAAGGGTACCTTGGAGATTAGAGTTGAAGTATAGTCTAGAGTATTTTTGGACTCAGGGGATACAGGTAAAACTACCTGTTTTTGAAAAGGTTGGCGCGAAGGGAGTGTCTCATTTAGAGTTGCACTCAAGCCAATTGGATCACCTTGGTGACCATGGCAGAGCGACTGGAAACCTCTAACTTTTTCAAGGTCAGGGCTCTGAGGTAATTGACTGGTAATATCTTTAGGAAACAGAAACAAGCTAGGCCTTTCTGCTGAGCCTCCTTTCCTAGTCGACTTTACATAGGCCATGAGAACGGATTAGTCTGAGTGATCGAGGCCCTTTGGGCAATGAAATCATGCTTTCTCGAACAGGCTCTAGTTGAAGAATATTTTATTTTTTATAATCCTAATATTCAGTAGTGAGGCACTGCTTGCCGCACCATTGGACCTTGCCAGCAGCTCTCCCAAGCAGCCACTTGGGCTCTACCTTGAGTTGATGACCGACCCAGAGGGGCAGGTCACGATAGAGATGATCCAACAAAACCCTCAGGCCTATAGGTTTCTACCGAGCCTGAAAGAATACCCCAAATTAGGCCGTACTTCGTCGGTCCATTGGGCCAGACTTAAATTGTTCAACAGCTCAGATCAAATCCAAACTCGACTCCTTGAGATGTTGCCAATTATTCATCAAGTGATTGATATTTTTGAGTTGGAACAGGGCCGTTTGATCAGACATACCCAGTTGGGGGCACTTGTGCCTTTCAGGGAACGCTCCATTTCCCACCCTCATCCGCTACATGAAATTACACTGGCTCCTGGCCAAGTTCGGCAGTACTATTTTCGGGTGAAAACCGTTAACATGAAGTTCTTCTTTACCTTGCATCACCCCCAAGCTTTTTTAGAATACAGCACTCGACTGAGCGCGATCCAAGGCATGTTTACTGGTTCCCTAGTTCTTTTGGTGATCTATAATTTCTTTCTTTTTTTAGGTACGCGAGACCGAACGAACCTGTATTATTCCTTGATGGTGGTCTGTTCTCTTGTTTTTACTCTTGGCCACTATGGTTGGTCCTTGGCCTACCTGTGGCAAGATTCCCCTTTGTGGGCTAGGTTTGGAGGAGTTGTGCTCGTCGGCGGTATCAATATTTTACACGCTCTTTTTTCTCAACGCTTTTTATTCTTGCATAAAGAGTCTATATGGATACGCAGGTGGATATATTCAACAATGCTCTTGGCGGTGGTGCCCCTTAGTGGAATCTTTTTTTTGCATAGCTGGAATCCTTTTTTCCAATATCTGCAGCAATAGGAACCATTTTTACATTCGGTTCCTTTTGCATTATTGGCTTTAGATCCTGGTTGAAGGGGAACCGATTAGCTCGATACTACACTCTGGCTCACCTAGCTAATTTGATCGGTTTAGTAATTTGGTTTTTGCCAGTCTTTGTCCCAGTGAAAGAGGCCATGGGCCCGGTTTCATCAATAACCTTGAGCTTTTGGGCCATGGATTTGATTCTATCCTTAGCTCTAGTCGACCGAATTAACCTCTTGCGCCAAGAAAAAGCCACCGCTCAAAGGCGGCTTATTGAGGAACAAGACCGTTACTCTAAGGATCTTCAGTCTCAGGTCTACCAGCGCACTGAGGAGCTAATGAGGGCCAATCAAACCAAAGACCAGTTTTTTGCTCTTATTTCTCACGACTTGCGAGGTCCTATGGGAACCCTTTCGGTTTTGTTTAACCAAATCATTCTCAAAAGTGGCGACCTTACCTCAGAGATGCTCAGTCAGACCCGCCGAGTGATCAGCAATACCAGTAGCCTGCTCGACAACCTGCTCACATGGGCTAGAAGTCAAAAGGGGGAGCTTGAAGTCACCCCCACTCAGGTCCCGCTCTTTTCTCTTATTGAGCAAGCCACAGCTTTGCTGGAAGTCAGGGCATTGCAAAAAAAAATCTGCTTAGAAGTCGATTGCCCTGAAGAAGTTTACCTTTGGGCTGATCCAGCGATGGTGACCACCATTGTGCGCAACCTACTCAACAATGCCCTTAAGTTTACTAACACTGGGGGTAGGATTCAAATTAAGGTTCAAGTTCTAGGAGAGGAGAAGGTACAGGTTGAGGTCATAGACAATGGGATAGGCCTCACCCCAGAGACCCGAGCTAAGCTTTTTCAGGTAGATAAAAAAGTAGCCTCTTCTATGGGCACAGCCCAGGAGGCAGGCACAGGCCTAGGCTTGATTCTCTGTCAGGAGTTTGTAAATCAAAACCACGGGGAGATTGGGGTGGAGTCTGCCCCGGGCCAAGGGAGTCGATTCTTTTTCACTCTACCCAGGGCGGAGGCCCCCTTGGAGCAGGAAGAAATCAACTGGATCAAGCAAATGGCGGACTTAAAAATATTACTGGTTGAAGATGATAGCCTGCACCAAAAAACCAGCATACGAGTCCTCCAACAGAGAAAGTTAAATTATCTTTTGGCCAGTGATGGCCTCACAGCTGCTACGGTTGCTCAAGAAAAAGGGGTAGATCTTATTTTAATGGATCTTGACCTCCCCGTCCTCAGCGGGGTTGAAGCTGCACTAAAATCCGCCCTCAAGGGCAACAAAAACCATGGATTATCGCTCTTTCATCTTACTCTAGGCCTGAGGTTGAACAACTAGCCCAAGGTTTTGAGTTTGATGGTTACCTCAACAAACCCCTTGAGGAGGCCGAGTTGCTAGGTGCTCTTTTCCCTCTCTTGAATCCAACCCAAGCCTAAAGA
Source organism: uncultured bacterium (assembly GCA_965602905.1). Lineage (GTDB taxonomy): Bacteria > SAR324 > SAR324 > XYD2-FULL-50-16 > XYD2-FULL-50-16 > JASJGK01. Next base: position 12,834 of record CBFCZY010000019.1, read on the forward strand.
CTTTTTTGCCCATTTCATTTACTGATTTTCTTTGTTAAGTTGAGGTTCAATTTGTGAAAAAAAAGAGGGGAAAGGTGATAAAGATTGTACTGGTCGATGATGACGCCATGATTGCAAGCATGATTGAGCAAATCTTATCAAAAGAACAAGATTTTGAAGTGGTTGCTAAATTTACTAGTGGGTTAGAATTTTTAAAGAAGCTGGAGCATTTGACCTTTGATCTTCTGCTGATGGATGTGGTGATGCCCGATCTGGATGGAGTTACCACCTTAGGGGATTTAGAAAAATCTCGCCCTAAGGTCGCCACTATCTTTCTATCCAGCCGCAATGAGGCCTCCTTGGTTGTGGCAGCAATGAACCAGGGCGCCAAGGGCTTCATAACCAAGTCAGACTCTCTAGACGAGGTAGCCCAAGCGATCCGTCAGGTTCAAAGGGGTGAAGGTTTTTATTTTCCCTCTAGCTTTGACCGAGCAAAAATAATAGAGATCAAAACCAGGCAGCTTTCTCCTGATACTTCAACCTTTTTTGATCTTACAAAGACCCAAAAAACGGTTTTGCAGTTACTGGTGAAGGGGAACTCAGCGAAAGAGGTGGCAAGTCACCTTCATGTTTCCCCCCGCACGGTAGAGGGGCACAGAGCCCAGATCATGAAAAAACTAGAGGTCTCAAATAGCTCTGCCATGGTCACCAAGGCGATCCAATTGGGTTTAGTGCAAATCTAAACCTAAGTCTAAATAGATCTTCCTCCCATTCTTTGAAAAACAGGTAGTTTTACCTGGATCCCCCTGATCCAAAATTACTCTAAACTACACTTTAATCTAATTTTCAAGGTACCATTTTCCATTGCATATCTAAATGTAATTCCGTTGCTTTACTTGCCCCAAGGATAGCGCAGCACCATCACTAATGGGAATGGCAATAGACCTGCCGCTGAGTCAGGAACCGTTCATGTTTACAGGCGATAGAAATTTAAATTCAACTAGCACGAAGGTTTATAAATGCTAAATCAACCTCTTAATGTCACTATCATTACTTTGTTTTTTTTAGTCATTAATAGCTCAGTTGCGATTGCTCAAACTGTATCTGATACAAACTTTAAGGCTAGATCGCACCAGTTTAGCTACTATGGTACTTATGGCAGTGAGGCCGTCGCAGATTATGAAACAGCTGCAAACATGGGTTTTGGGGTAGCTTTACCCATGATGGAATTTCTGCCTGACCTAAAGGCAGAAGTCGAATACACCCAATCTGCTACTCATAGTAAAGCTGGTTCTACTAGTGGAATAGGTTATACAACGGCTTTAGATATTGTAGCCTTAAACGGTTATTTAGATTATAAAATTCGCTTCCCAAAATCTTGGGTTTCAGCGGGTTCTTTGATTCAAAAATTTGAAATCACTGTGAAGGCTGGCCAGTCTATCATGGGGCAAAAACTTAAAACCACACCGGATGACACAAGTAAAGCCACAGCAAATCCTGCTGTTACAGGTGTCACGCTACTAGTTTCTTACGGTGCATCCTTTGGTTACCATATCAATGAAACGTGGGCTGTGAATTATGAGCGGGCTTCTATTGGAAGTGATGTTACAATCAACCGCTTAACTCTGAATTTCAGCCATTAACCACCCTATTTAAGAACAGAAAAAAGTGAAAAAATTCATACAACTCAGTTTGCTATTACTTCTTACCCTGAGCTTGGGGTGTAAAGAGGGAGTTAAAGATGACCCAGGTATAACTGTAGCTGAAACAACAGCAACAGTAACAACAAGTGACGATGACGACCCTACAACAACCCCTGCTTCAACAACCAAGGAAATTACAGCCTTTAGTTTTACTACTGTAAACAATAGTAATCTTTCTGCTGATGTCACTGCAGTTATTAGTGGAACAAATATCACAGCTACGGTTAACAATACCGCACCTATTACAGCGTTAGTTCCTACATTTACAACTACAGGTAGCTCGGTTGCTGTTTCATCGGCAGCCCAAACAAGTGGGGAGACTGCCAATGATTTTTCAAGTGCAGTGACTTACACCGTGACTGCCGAAGATAGATCCACACAAGACTACACTGTAACAGTAACCCAGAGTGCAGCTATTTGGGCGCAAGAGGCCTACATTAAGGCGAACAATGCAGAATCGAGTGAAGTCTTCGGCAGCGTCCTTTCCCTATCATCAGATACCTTGGCAGTTGGGGTTTATGATGAAGACAACGGGGCCACAACCATCACCAATGGACCAGATACAATCATAGATACTGGAGCTGCATCTGCGGCAGGAGCAGTTTATATCTATAAAAGAACAGGCTCAATTTGGGCCCAAGAGGCCTATATCAAGGCAAGTAATGCACAAGCATTTGACTACTTCGGCAGGTCCGTTTCCCTAACATTAGATACTTTGGCCGTTGGGGCAAATGAAGAAGACAACGGGGCCACAACCATCACCAATGGACCAGGTACAATCATAGATACTGGATTTGCATCTGCATCAGGAGCCGTTTACATCTACAAAAGAACAGGCACCACTTGGGCGCAAGAGGCCTATATCAAGGCTAACAATAGTCAAACAAGTGACTTCTTCGGCTTTGCAGTTACCCTGTCATCAGATACTTTGGCTGTGGGAGCCTACCAAGAAGACAACGGCGCAACCACCATCACTAATGGACCAGATACAATTGTAGATAGCGGGGCGGCATCTGCATCAGGAGCTGTTTATGTCTATAAAAGAACAGGCACCACTTGGGCGCAAGAGGCCTATATCAAAGCCAATAACGCACAAAGACTTGACTACTTTGGTAAATCAGTTTCTCTGTCATCAGATACCTTGGCCGTTGGGGCTGAGAAGGAAGACAACGGCGTCACAACCATCACCAATGGGACGGGTACAATTGTAGATACTGGAGCTGCATCAGCTTCAGGAGCTGTTTATGTCTATAAAAGAACTGGCACCACTTGGGCGCAAGAGGCCTACATCAAGGCGAACAATGCAGGAGTAAAGGATTATTTCGGCAATGTAATATCCCTGTCATCAGATACTTTAGCCACTGGGGCTGAGGGTGATGACTCTAGTGGCACAACCATCACAAATGGAGCTGATGTAATCACAGGTAGTGGCACTGTAGACTCTTCAGGGGCTGCTTATGTCTACAAAAGAACAGGCTCAACTTGGGCGCAAGAGGCCTACATTAAGGCTAATAACGCAGAAGCATGGGATTATTTCGGTGTATCAGTTTCCCTCTCGTCAAATACTTTGGCCGTTGGGGCTAAGGGCGAAAGCAACGGTGCAACCACCATCACCAATGGACCAGATACAATCATAGATACTGGAGCTGCAGCTTGGTCAGGGGCCATTTACATCTACAAAAGGAATTAAACCTATCAAATAAAAACTTCCTTACTTGGGCCCTTGCTCTGATCGCCTTGGCGCAATAGACGGGTTTTATCGGCATAAACAAAATATGCAGAGGCAATTTACCCCAATGTAGTACCCCTGTCATCAGATAGCTTAGTAGTTGGGGCTGAGGGTGATGACTCTAGTGGCACAACCATCACCAATGGAACAGGCACAATCATAGATACTGGAACCAAATCTTGGTCAGGTGTCATCTATGTTTATAAACGAGAATAACTCTGAAATTCAGCCGTTAGCCACCCTGTTTAAGAACGGGGGGGGAATCTCCAATCGGATATGAAACTATGATGTACAGGTAAACCCCTTCGGCATAAAGTTGTGAGTAGTGGGTACGTTTTAGGGCTTCGGCGTAGAGGCCTGTTTGCAAGGATATACGAATCTCGCTTTTATTCTTTAAGTCGGGTCTGAGATGTTTGGGGATGGTAGAGCGAAAGAAGTAGGGACCACCATCAAGGCCCTTAGCAATATAGCTTGGCCCTTTTTGATTCATGGTGCCTTCTGAGATGAAATGTGAAATACATAAGGTGCTGATATCTTATCCTATCTTATTTCTATGTTGGATTGTCAATTTATACTCACTAAATCTTTTCTATTTACAAACCGACGTCGGTCTGTAAATAATAAGATCAAAAGTGGAGGCGCTGAAATGAAAAGTAATCAAAAAAAAGACATACTAAACAAGGCAAGAATATTAATAGAACAAAAAGGCTATGAAACTTTTCGCCTTGAGGATTTATTACAAGAGTTAAATCTTTCTAAGGGGGGATTCTATCATTATTTTAAATCTGTAGAGGCGCTACTTACCAGTTTAATTGAGGAGGACTTTTCAAAAGAGATCAAAGAAATACAAGGGCTTAAAAACATTTCCAGTACCAAGGAAGCAATGATTAAACTATTTAGGGTTGGCGTTGCAAATTCTGAGGGCGGAATATTAAAGTCCATAAACACCAATAAAAGCAGGCTGCTATATCTTAATCTGATGGATGATATTTGGTATCAACCTATTAAAAAAGAATTACATCTACTTTTACAAAGAGGAGTTGAAAATAAAGAATTCCCTGAAATGAATATAACTGTGGTTTGTGAGCTTTTTGAAGCAATTAATAGACATTCTAATCGGTTTGAAATTCTTAGACAATGGAGTGACGAATTAGCGATGGAATATGCTTTAATGTCTATAGATATTTTGGCATCACAACTGAAGATGCAGGATGAATTTAGCAAGTTGAAATCAAAATGGAGACAAAATGGATAGACTATTTAATTTTATACAAGAAAATCAAATTACTAGTTTTCTTCTATTAACGTTTGGTTTTTCTCTTTTTGCATTTAGTTTGATGCTTTTCAACACTAAATGGCAAACTCCAGAAAATATGGAGGCATTACCAATTTGGATTATTGCAGTATGGAGTCCCTCCATTTCTGCGGTTTTAATTTGGGCTATGCAAAGAAATTTAATTGAATATCTCAGCACCCTATTTTCTAAGCCCAGCTTTTCAATATGGAGTTTAATTGTATTTGTGCCCGTAGTGGTTTTAATGGCTGTTCTTTTATTTCACTCTGGAAATGGTCCTTATAGTTACTCAGAAGTATCCTATAGAACTTTATTTGCTCTATTTGCTTTGAATTTGATGCTTGGGCCACTTGGAGAAGAAGCTGGTTGGAGGGCATTTTTATTCCCAGCTGTAGAAGTTAAAGTCGGGTGGATGGGTGCGGCGTTGGTGGTTGGAGGGATTTGGGCTGCTTGGCATGCCCCTTTGTGGGCAATTGAAAGTCCGCAATCAGAAATTAATTTCTTTATCTTTGTAGGACATGTTTTTTGCTATAGTATTTTAATGTCAATTCTTCACATTGAAGCAGGTGGCTCAATTATCCCTGTGATCCTGTTCCATTTACTCGTGAATGTTGTATCTGGCTATGTAATCCTTATAGGTTCACACTCTACGAGTGAGTTTTATCGATTAAGCTTATACTACTATTTTGGAGCCACTCTTATTATTGTAGGAGTTTACGAGCTTCTCCGTCAAAAGGAATGTATCTTAATGCCATAACCTACTATACCCCCTTTATCGCTAAAGCCTTTCGATGACATTTGAGAACGAAACATAGAAAATCGCTCAGCATTCCCCGTTAGTGTTACCAAAAACGGTACCATTGGTACATTCCGCCACGGTAAACCACGCAATAACTCCTTAGAGCAGAGACTGCATAGCTTTAGCTGATAAGACTTTAGTGAATTCTTAAGAGATGCGAATGGCGGGATTGACGGGACTCAGCAAGGCCTCTTGTTTTATGACTCTAATTACTTGCGTTTGTACTTACCTTGGGCGCAAAATATCTATTTTGTGTGCTACCAGCGTGTGCTAGTTTAATTTAGGGGCTTGCCCGTTTGAAACATCAAACAGCTCTTAGACGGTAACCCTTCAAAGTGATGCTGAAAGTCCTTATTCCTTGAATAAAGTGAATTATGAAAATAGTTTACATGTAAACTATTTTGCTCTATGATTTACATATGGAAAAAAGAACTATAGAAAGCCAGGTGGTTGGGGCCTTATTACAAGTAGGCTCAAAACTTCTTAGAGAAGGCGATAAGGTTGCTGAACTTTATGGTTTAAACCAGCAGCAATTTGTTTATCTAAGGCAAATTTCACTCTTTGGGCCAAAAGCTCAAGGTGAAATTAGCTCTAGCTTATTTTTAAAAAAGCCACATACCTCTTTGATGACCAAAAAATTATTAAAATTGGGTCTTATAAGTAAAAATGTTTCTGAGGTTGATGGTCGTTCCCATATTTTAGAAGTGACAAAAAAAGGGGATGAAATAATCTTAAAAATTATGGATGACTTTGAACAATGGAATTCAAATTGGCTTAAAGGGATTTCACCACAAACACAAAAAGAACTTTTGAAGTTACTATCATCATTAAACAAACTTTAAAAGTTTAGTTTAAATTTACACGAGGATTAGAAATGAAATTTGTTGCAATCAATCATATAACCAACCCACCTTCAGCAAGTGTAGTAAAAGAACACAAGGGTTGGCTTTTAGAACACTACAAAACGAATCAATTATTACTTGGAGGGAGGTTGGAAGATGGCGCCTCTTACTATTTGAAACTCCTACCAAAAACATTGTAGAGGGCCTTGTTGCGAAAGACCCTTTGGTATTATCGGGCATGGTTGAGTACAAAATATCTGAATTTAATATGGACGAAAATTCACCTCTTTTCCACGGGATAAAATGAAACTAAAAGCGTCAGTTTTTAATAGTAAAACTCTTTTAAATGACTCCCCTGCAAAGCGCTTAATCCCAGTAACTGAAACAGAATCCTTTGTTATTTTGTCCCAAAAGATTGATGGCGAGCACTTCTTTGAACACACAAACAATGAACATGATGAAGCTATTCTAGTCTTAGAAGGCCGTTTAGATGTTTGGACTGAAACTGAGGAGTTTAAGCTCCAAAAACATGACATCTTTAAGATTCCAAAAGGACTTACACATGGAAACCTAGTTGGACATGATGCTGAAATTTTACTTCTTGAAGGCAAAATATAGAGAAAATTATTCTAAGATTTAGGTTGTAATCCAAGTTCAATTTTTCCAACCAGAAAAATCAACTGTAACCCACCAAAGTGACCCACTTTAGACGCAACAATGCCTTTGAGGATAAATCTGATTTAAAAGATTTGGAATATCAAAGGAATGGCGGGATTGACGGGACTCCTAAAGGCCTTTGGTTACATGACTCTAATCACTTGCGTTTGTCGAAACTGTTGGCACACAGCCCCTATTTTGTGTGCTACAAGCGTGTGCTAGTTTTGAATTGGGATTTTTCTGATTAGAAAGATTTTAAAAGTGACTTAAAAGAACTTCCGTCAATTCTCCAGCCTCCAAAGGTTTTTGCAGGAAAGCAGCAAAGGTGATCCCTTCCAAGCGACCCTGTAAATCCTTTTGTTCGTAAGAACTTAAAGCAACAACGATAGGCTTAAACTGAGGCTCTTGTTGCAATTGCCTTGTAGCCTCAATGCCATTTAGGCGGGGCATATCTATGTCCATGAAGATGATGTCATAATTCCCAGCCTTTGCTTTTTCTACCGCTACGGCTCCATCTTCTGCTATATCATAGGAAATAGAAAATTTTGATAAGCTGTTGGCTGTGGTTTCTCTGTGTAATGGTTTATCCTCGGCTATTAAAGCTCGCAAGTGACTCATATCCATCGCTAATGTTTGGCTTTCCCGTACCGTGGACTCTACTATTGGCAGAGAAAACCAAAATTTACTCCCTTTACCCAGTTCTGATTCTACACCAATTATCCCATTGTTTTTCTGGATAAATTCTTGGCAAAGAACAAGCCCCAAACCAGAGCCTACATTATTGGCTGTATCTGGACTGCTGGTTACCTTCTCTCCGAGTTTAAATAATCTATTAACAATATCTGGTTTCATGCCCTTTCCGCTATCTTTAACAGAAACAACAGCTTCCCCTTTTTGATCCTCTAGAGTGACTTCGATCACTCCATTATCAGGGGTAAACTTAATTGCATTGGATAATATATTACGCATTGCTGTTGAAATCATAGAAGAATCAGCATGAACAGAGATATTGTTGGCTAAATTTGTTTTCAATGAAATCTGTTTTTGATTTGCTTGGGGCTCGAGGAACTCCGCCATATCTTTAATTGGGCCTCGCATATCAAAATAAGTTGATTTAACTTCTAAATGACCTGTTTGACTGTGAGCCCAAGTGAGTAAATCATTCAGCAATTGGCTGGTGTTTTTTGTGGTTTTTTGTGCCGCTTTAAACAAATCCTCTTCCAGATCATCTGCCGATTTCAATACGTCATTAAAAATTACTGATAGACTGCCGATGGGGCCACGTAGATCGTGACTGATGATTGAAAAGAACTTATCTTTTGCTTGGACAGCCTCTCTTAAACTGATGGTGCGTTCAGTAACAGTTCGCTCTAATTCTTCGGTTTGATGCTGTTTGAGTCCTATCAGTTGGGCTTGTTTCTCTGAAAGAGCTGCCCGAGTTGCCTTATATCGTGACCCCAAAGCAAAGGCTATGAGAGTGATTTCTATCAGGGTCAAAGACTTGAACAATAAATCGTGACCTTTTACCCCCGTAGGGACCAGTGGAAAACCGAAAACGTTACTTGAAGTCTCAATAGAGACAAATAGTACGCCGCTCCATGCCAATAAAAGTATATTGGCTTCAGGTAGCTTCTGCCGTACGGCAGACACAGCGACAGCCATAATGATCACAGGAACAGTAAACCCCACAAGGATGCAGAGCATTACTGAAATATGTATTGGTAAACCCCATTGAATGACTATTACAGCCATAGCTGCCCAACGTGCAATGGTTAGTGCACGATCTAGTCGAGGTAACGAAATTGCCGTTGATAAAAACTGCTGCACAAAATAGATAAAGCTCACCACCACGGCCTCAGAGGTTGTAATCGCAGCGTAGTGACTCCAATGCACAGAGGGGTAAAACTGAACCAATGAGAAATCGATGATACTTGGATGCCAAAAAGCCAAACTAAAGATGAAGAAAAAATAGCCTAGATATACCTTCTCCCGGACAATGAGAAATAAAATCAAGGTAAAGGCTCCGGTCAGTAAGAGAACGCCATTAAAGATTCCATGCAACCAGGAATTTATGGTTGAGCGCTCAAAAAAAACAGCCACCGACTCCAATAGCATCAGGCCGGTCTGCCAAGACTCGCTTTTGGTCGAAACGAGAACTCGATATGTTTGACCACCTTGAAGTTCCAGGGGAAATTGCTTGAACGCTGTACTGAGGGGAAAGCTGGGAATTTCCTGTTTCTTTTGACCTTTGTGCAAAAAAACTCTCGTCTCTGAAAGACTGACCATGCTGCTAAGCACCCAGGTCAAGGTGCCTTCATAATTAGGACACAGCTCTACAGCAAACCAATGGCCCCTGTTATCAAGGCCCATCTTTTGTAGATCACCTTTGTAAGGGGAAAAAGATTTTGGAATCAGGTTAGGGTATTTTTCGTCAGCAAGGGCATGAGTCAGGGCGGGGATAAGCTCAAGCTCGCCAGATGAATTATCCAAAACAAGGCAAGCCCAGAGACTGGGAGACAGAAATACGTAGGCCAGCAAGGATGTGAGAATCTTCAAACTCATCTTTTTTTCCTTTGAGATAATCTATTTTCTTGATTGTTGGTTGAGGGTAACCAATAATCTAGCAATTATCAATATCAATAAAATGAAGCCGTTAATGCTACCTTAGATTTTGGGCACTGACTAACTGTTTTGTGGTCTAGTAGCATGTGCTAGTTTGATGTTGGGGTTTTTCGACTAAAAAAATATTAAAAGCGAAAGGTCTAGCTTCTGTATTTAGAGTGAGAGATTGGGTGAGAGGGAGTCTTTGGTTTAAAGGATGGATAAAATGGACTCAAGTATCTTGAGCACCGTTTAAAGGGGAGGGTGAGGAGGTGGTTCAGTTTTCCAATCGTAAAACTTTCAACCAAAAAATATCCTGCAACCCACCAAAGTGACCCACTTAAGAAGTACCAATGCCTTTGAGGGTAAATCTGATTTAAAAGATTTGGAATATCAAAGGAATGGCGGGATTGACGGGACTCGAACCCGCGGCCTCTAGCGTGACAGGCTAGCGTTATAACCAACTTAACTACAATCCCGCATTGCGGTAATTCTGTGGTGGGCGCTGCAGGGATCGAACCTGCGACCACCTGCTTGTAAGGCAGGTGCTCTCCCAGCTGAGCTAAGCGCCCTCACAAAATATTTCCTCAATATGAACTTCTCTTTTGATCTTGTCAATTAAATTAAATCGATTCCTCAAAAATGAATCATATTTGTGTCCGATGTTTCTAAAAAAACCTTCTTGAGCTTTGCAGGGAATGACTCTGCTGGTGGGCACATTTATTTAAATTTCTAGGCCCCAGCCCCAAGTTTTTCCTTAAGCTAAGGGGTAAAAGTGCCCCGTAAGGGGCCAAACAGCGACTCAAAAGGAATTTTAAAGCCTCAACCCAGTGCCAAGGCTTCACGAAATTTGGCAATGATAGCATCTTCCTGAGGGGCTAATTCTTGGTCGGCATCGGCAATAGTGACAATGAAGTCTAAAAGTTCCTTTTTTTGGATGCTAGATAGTAATTTAGTAACATCCGCTAAAAGCACATTTAGTTTTTCATCCAAGGTGGCTCGAATGGTGGTAAATTCCTTAATTTTTTCAAATTCAGAGGCGTAAAAGTCTAGGGCAGAACCCCATTCTTCATGCCAACGATCTTTGATAAAGGCCTGACAAGTTAATTCCTCTTCCTCCGTAATGCCCCAGTCGATCACCTCAACCAGAAGCCCACAAAAAAGCCCTAAACGTAATTCTTCTAAAGTCCAAATTGTATTTGTCATAATTATACCTCAATTTTTACTTTAGCACCCAATTTAGAAGCTGAAAAGCCTAGGGTGCTTTTCCTTTGTAAAAAGTACTAAGGTAAGGTAAATTGTACAAAATTTAACAAAACAAAGGGTACCAGATGAAAAGCAAGCTAACTTTCTTAGTTTTATTATTTTCTGCTTCAGTTTTTCCGCTGTTTGCAGGGGAACCAAAGGGAGAAGTAACTGGCGCATTAGTGAGTTACATGTCTGTTTCTAGCGCGACAACCGCAGGTGAGACAACTTCCACCCAAGATATGATAACCTTGCCCTATTTCGGCTACCACGCTTCTGTAAAGAAGGGTTCTAGCGAGGCTAATGCTCAATTGACTGTTGGTTTTGATGGCACTGCCTTTGATGTGGTTGACCAGTATATTACCTATGAAAAGAAAGACTTCCAAGTTTTTTTAGGTCACCAGGAATTTATGGACTTAACCTTAGGTAGTGAATACCTAATTTGGGTTGACGGTTCCATGTCCATCGGGATGTTTGGTTTAATCGGGCGTGATGATATTTTTGAAGCAAATTTTGCAGGTGTAAAGCTGCGAACAGGTATCAATAACCAGACCGATGAATCAACCTCAGCAAGCTATACCAGTAACCATACAAGTTTAAGCTACAGTATGGAAGATGACTTTTCATTTGTAATTGGTGGTAGTTCCACAGCCTCTGTAGTGGATGTAAAAGTTTCCCCCACATTGGAAGGTACGGCCTTAGACGGGCAAAGTGAGACAGGCTCCTTTTTGGGTTTAAGCTATTCTTGGGATGAGGGTAGTGGCTTTGCCATTAACGGCGAACAGGCTTCAACCCTAAGCGGTGTTGCCGGTGCGGAAGCCGTTGTTGCGACCACTATGATAGTCACTTTAGATATTGCCATTGGTGATGGTGGTATCACCATCGATTCAGGTTCTCAGAGTACCGCAGACACAAGTACAAACCCCAAGGTGGTTACCAATCTAGATGTAGGCTATGCCTACTCCCCTCTAGAGAAGGTTACTGTCTGGGTTGGCTATACTGCTGGTACAGAAAAGGATGATGACGACGGTACCGACACAGGTTCCAGCGAAGCGGCTGTCGGTGTTTTTTATGAATTTTAAGCAAGTTTCAGGTAATAAATGAGTAGCATGATCTACGCTCTAAGCGATTTGGTGGGAGTGCTGCTAAGTTTGCTTACCTACGCTATCATTATTCGGGCGGTTCTTTCTTGGTTTCAGCCAGATGCAAATCACCCCTTGATTAAGCTGTTGCTCAAGGTGACAGACCCCGTGTTGGAACCAATCGGGCGCATGTTGCCTAATATGGGTGGCTTAGACTTAAGCCCCATTGTGGCAATTTTTGCTGTGCAAATGACCAGGACTGTTTTTAATATGGCCCTGTTTACTCTGTTTGGTTGATTTTTTAGCTTTTAAGGCTCTACCTGAATTAGCCGAACATGGTTTAAGGCGGGGTTGGAGCTTTCAACTTTTACGGTAAGCTCTGGGATTATTTCCTCTAGGTGCATCTCTACTGCAAAATCCAAGTCTCTTAAGCGAACCAGTTGCATATCGTTTCGCAAAGTACGCTCCCAACGGGCTTGGTAGGTCTGGTCTAAATTCTGGCTTAAATAAACAATCTTCCAGTGGTCGTTTAAAGCTCTTTCTGTACGGCCGTAATCCTTTGAAGTTTCCTCAATGATAGGCATCCAACTGAGTAACATCTCTTCGCTGAAAGGTGCTGGGCGGTTGCTTAAAATAGCATAGATTAACCATTGGCCCACTAGATCCACAAAGCGGCGGATCGGGCTGGTCACTTGGCCGTAAGCCTCTAGGCCCAATGCCGAATGTCCCTCTGCCCGCAAACCCAATTTAGCTGGCTGGATTTTTAGGTCCTTTAGCTGTGGTTTTTCCCCAAGGGGTAAATCGGGGCTAACCCCATAAGGGGGTTGGTTGCGGAAGTAAAAATTTTGCAAGGCTTCATGGGCTAGGTTGGCTGCTGCCGAATTTGCCAAAATTGCGCATTCTTGCACTAAACTGTTTGCTGGGGTTTGGCGTAAGGACTCGGTGACTTTTACTGCACTGGGGTCGGAAATATCTAGATCAAATTCTTTACGGTCAAATTCCAAAGCGCCCTTAGTGACTCTTGCCTCTGTTAGGGCTTCACTTAAGTGGTTTAGCTTTGCCCAATCGGCATCCTCTTTAATTTTCTGGTCAGCCTCAAGGTAGCTCAGGTTTTTTGTAACCTTGATTAGGCTGGGGTAGATCTCACTTTTGGTCAGTTGGTAGTCTGTGTCAGAGGTCGCCTCATAAGTGAAGTCAAAGGTCTGGCAGCCACGAAGAACCCCTTCTTTGAGGGATAAAGAATCCTCGCTCAATACCTTAGGCAGCATGGAAAACTTCCCCTTTAAGGTGTAAAGGCTGCTGATTCTGTGTGAGGCCATGGAAAAAAGAGGATGCTCAGGGGGGATGTAAGCTGCCACATCGGCAATGTGAATCTGAACCCTGAGGCCCTTATCTAAAATTTCAAAGGAGAGGCCATCGTCAAAATCTTTGGTGGAGGCAGAATCAATGGTATAGCAAACCTTCTCACTTAGATCCCTACGGTCTTGTTCAAAACAGCTGGGTATAACTTCTGAAGTAGCTATTTTTTTGGCTAAGGCGCATTCCTCTTCTGAAAAATCTTTGGAAATAGAAAGTCTTAGAACTTGCAACCTTCCCCAACTGAGTTTTTGCCCAGTGAGCTCTAAACATTTACGGGCCTGATTTTCTGTCTCAAGGCTGGCGAAATCTCTAATATGCAGTAGTTCTGCAAAGTGGTCTTTCTCTTGGGAGCCTGTCCAGTAGATAATAAAATGCAAAAGTCGTTTTTGAAAGGCTTCCCATTCTGCCTGTTCTTCTGAAGCTGGCTCTGGGCAAGTCCCCTGATGCAACTCTTCACACCAACTGGCTTCCCGTTTTTTCTTGCCCTCTGCCAGATCCTTTTTTAGAGCCGTCGCTTTGAGGGTTTCGATTTCTTCGCTGCTGCGTGCGGTAAAATGGAGGTTCTTATTTTGAAAGAGAAGGGAGTCTGCCTTTAAGGCCAAAAATAAAGCCACCCCTGCCCATGGGTCTGTTGGGTCGTCTGTAAAATCTTCTATGAGTTCAGATAGCTCAAAGGCCTCGCCTGGCTCTAAAAGTTCATGAATAACCTCTAGATCAATGGCGGCAGCAGCCTCAAGGGTAGAGGCGGATTTTTCTTCCAAAAAGCGAACGCCTTCAGAGGCATCACTAAAGTTTTTACCCTTCCACTGGTATAGGGTTTGACGCAGAGAGGCGAAAAAGCTTTGGCCCAAAAGGGGCTGGATAGAAAGTTTGTTTTTTTGTAACCCTGTGATGAGTCCAAATTGAATCTGGTTGTTTTTGTAAAACAAACAGTAATTTTCTTCCAATTTGGTCTCAGTGCAAGGGTTAAAGGGGAGGGGTTAGCCTGCGATTTTCTTCTGCAAGAACTGGTACCAGTTGGTACGAGCAAAAAGAGCCTTGTCGATACCGTACATAGTAGCTTTATCGATGGTTAAGACTTCTTTTAGGACTTGCGTAGATTTAATGTTACCTTCAACAATGATGTTTTTGTTGGTGCATTTTGAAACCCACTCGAGCAGGGTCTCTTCACTTTCAAAAAACTTATTCATTACATGGATGGTAATGGGGTGGAAAATGTCAACACCAGCTTTTTCTAAAATCTGAATCATAGATTTTAAATGCTTGGAGTTAAAGCCGTCTTCCAATTTATCGTGAATAGAAAAGAAGTAACCTACCATAAGGCGGTTATTTACTCTTTCTTTCATAACTTTAATAATATCAGTAGCTAAACGCAATCTGTTTTCCAGCTTACCACCATACTCATCTTCACGGCTGTTGTAGCGTGGGTGAAGGCACTGGTCTAAAAGTTGTTGCTGGGCGCCATTTAGCTCTACAAAGTCAAAGCCTGCTTCTTCGGCACGTTCAATTGCATGGGCGTAAAAGAGGCAAAGCTCTTCAACATCATCTTGGTCAAAGGGTCGAGAGAGATCATAGTCCTTACCAAAGTTAATGGAAGAAGGTCCAATGGGCTGCTCGCCACAAATTTTCTCGCTTGTTTTTGCCCCAGCGTGGGATAGGCGAATGCCTGCAACTGCACCTTCAGCTTTGATGTGCTTCACAAGGTTTTTCAGGCCTGCAAGGTGATCCTCTTCAGCGATTCCCAATTGCAAAGGGTGACTTTTACCCTGTTGGGTGATGAAAGCACTGTTTAGGATAACAATTCCAGCCCCTTGGCGAACCAAGCGCATTACATGCTCAAAGATAGAATGGGATACACGTCCATCTTTCTGGGCAAGGCCATCCTGATATGGAGGTACTAGGATTCTATTTTTGGTGCGAATTTCACCAAGCTTGAATGATTCAAAAAGTGACATTATTTCCTTAAAATCGATTATTACTCTGCGGAGTAAAAATAAAATTGTTGTTGAGTCTAACTCAGGGCCTTGATTTAAAGCAAAAAGAGGTTAATAATTACTTTATTAACCGACTAAATTCTAATCTTTTTTTCTGCCTATCCATTAGGTAAATACTATGACTCAGGCCAATTGCCATCGCTGTTTATATTTCTACATAACTTGGGAGAAAGACTACCCAAATGGGTGTAAAAAATGGGCCTTTAAATCGGCTTTAGTTCCTTCACGTGAAGTCTTTTCGGCTTCTGGAAAGGATTGCCCCTTTTTTGAGCCTAAAGCTCGCTTAAAAACTTAAATTTAATTTATGACAAACCAGACAATCGCCATTTACCCCATCAGCGCTCAGCCCCCAACTTGGGGCCACGGGGATATTTTGCGTCGAGCTGCAAATCTATACGGGCATGTCTACTGGGTCGCTGCGCACAATGCCGAAAAACAGCAAAGGCTCCCCTTGACGAGTCAAATAAGCATCATGCAGGATTATATTAATTATTACAAGCTCAAGAACGTAACATTAGATCATTTTTCTGGTTCCATCGCCCGCTACGCTATGGATAAAGGGGCTAAAGTAATATTACGTGGGCTTCGTCATTCTGGTGATTTTGAGGGGGAAGCCAGCTTGGCCACTGGTTACCGAAGTTCTAGTGAGGAATTAGAACTGGTGGCCTTATTTTCTAAGCCTGAATATAGTAGAGTCAGCAGTAGCTTGGTTCGAGAGTTGGCAAGGTTGGGCGAGCCCATTACCGATTACGTATTGCCTATTACGGTCCAAAAAATCGAAGCTGCTTTTGGGCCTAAGCTGTAAGGGTTTGGTCCTAAACTTAAAGTCCATACAAAATACAACTACTCAGAGAGAATCCAGTCACGTAAAGCCTTTGTGGCAATGGTTCTGTGGCTGATTTTATTTTTTTCCGCCAAGGTTAATTCAGCGTAGGTTTGTTTTAAACCATCAGGCTGAAAGATAGAATCCCAACCAAACCCACTTGATCCCTGTGGGCTAGTCAATTTTCCTTGCACATCACCTGTAAACTGATGGATTTCTTTGGATTTCTGTACTCCTAGGCTGAGCATGCAAGTCGCTTTGGCTTCATGTCCGCCCTTTTGAGTCAGGTCGTAAATTCCCTCTGCGCCAAGGGCTTCCATAAAGAATTTCACCAAGGGGCCTGGTAGTCCACCTAAGGCCTGCAAATATAATCCTGTGTCATCTGTCAAAACAGCATCCCATTCCCCTTTGAGTTCAGGGTGGAACATGGCTACTGTGGTCTTGGCCTTACCGATTATAGAAATTTCAGTGGACTGAATTTCAGTGAGAGGAAGTTTCTGCCAGCCAAATTTTAAGTCAGGGATATCGAGTAGGGATTCAAACTCTCGGGCTTTGCCCTCGTTGCCTGTAATCAGGATCAGACTGTTAATTTTCAAAGTATCTTGGGGAATTTATAGGGTAAATAAAAAAGGAGGGGTCCCCAGGGTTAAAACCTTGGGGGATATTACGAATATTCTAGATCTAGAACTCTACTTAGATTTTAGGTCCAGCAGCCAAAAGGTCTGGGCTTTCTTCAGCGTAGGTTTCAAAGTTCTTAATAAACATCTTTGCAAGCTTCATTCTAGTTGCATCATACTCGTCTTGGTTTGCCCAAGTGTTTCGAGGGTTGATGGTTACATCAGGAATGGAGGAGATGTGTAAAGGAAACTCAAATCCAAATACTGAGTCCTTATGCCAGTGACTTTCCTGGGATAAAGAACCATCTAAAATTGCAGTGATGATTGCTCGAGTGTCAGGTAAGCTCATGCGCTTGCCCACACCGTATGCACCACCAACCCAGCCAGTATTGACTAAAAAGGCTTCGCAATTATGGTCCTTCATCTTCTTTGCTAGCAAGTCGCCGTAAACCTTAGGTCGTAAGGTCATAAAGGCAGCGCCGAAGCAGGTAGAAAAGGTAGCCTCAGGCTCGGTAACACCACGCTCTGTACCAGCAACTTTAGCTGTGTAACCACTTAAAAAGTGGTAGCTCGCCTGTTCTGGGGTCAACTTGGATACAGGTGGTAAAACACCAAAGGCATCACAGGTCAAAAAGATGATGTTTTTTGGATGACTTGCACAAGAGCCAGGCTTGATGTTGTCAATCAAATGGATTGGGTAACTAACACGAGTGTTTTCTGTTTTTGATTTGTCAGCATAATCCACTTCTCTGGTTTCTTCATCGAAAACCACGTTTTCTAAGATAGATTCAAAGCGAATTGCACCGTAAATATCTGGTTCCTTTTCAGGATCAAGGTCAATTACCTTAGCGTAGCAACCACCTTCTAAATTAAAGACACCATCAGCGCTCCAACCATGTTCGTCGTCACCGATCAGCATTCTGTGGGGGTCAGTGGAAAGGGTTGTCTTCCCTGTTCCTGAGAGACCAAAAAATAAGGCTACATCGCCTTTTTGGCCCACGTTGGCTGAGCAATGCATGCTCATTACTTCTTGGAGAGGTAAGAAGTAGTTCATTACTGAGAAGATACCTTTTTTCATCTCGCCGCCGTATTCCGTACCACCGATGATGGCAAATTTTTGGGCTAGATTAAAGATAACAAAGACTTCGCTGTTAAGGCCAAGCTCTTTAAATTCTTTTTCTAAGTATCCACAGGCATTTAAAATCGTAAATTCAGGTTCAAAACCGACTAATTCTTCTTCAGTTGGGCGGATGAACATGTTTCTGACAAATTGCGCGTGCCATGGCTTCATGGTGGCAATTCGAATGGGCATTTGGTATTTTTTATCTGCGCCGCAAAATCCGTCGAAGAGATAGAGCTCTTCGCCGTCTAGAAATTCCATTACTCTGGATTTTAGCGTCTCAAATACTTCTGCCGTTACCTTTTTGTTAACGGGCCCCCACCATAGATTGTCCTTCGTTGAATCTTCTTCAACAAAGTACTTATCCTTGGGGCTTCGACCAGTAAACTTGCCTGTATCCATGATCAAGCTGCCGTTTGGGCCAAGTTTCCCTGTGCCTTTAGCTAATTCATGTTCAACTAGTTCTTGTACGCTTAAGTTTCTGTGGAGTTTGCTCAAGCTCTTAAAGCCAAGTTTTTCAAGTCCAAAGGTTTCATTCGCCATTCTTGCTCCTCGGGTGGATTTGTTTGGAAGTATGAAATACTATATAAAAAACCTAGCAGTTTTCCAACCAAAAAAATACTTTTTTAAAAGTTTTTGGTTTCTAAAATGATTACTTGGTTTTGATCCCTTTCCCCTTGGGCGAGTAGTTCCCCGCTTTGAAAATGGGAAGATCTGCCACAAAATTGGATCTGGCGCTCTGGCCCAAATCTGTTAGATATTAAGGCATCCTGAGAAAAGGGGTTAAGCCTGCGTGCCCAGTAGCTGGTAACATCTGTTCCTTCTTCTAGCCAGTTGACGGCCAAACAAAGGATTTCTGTCTCAGCTAAGACATGGAAATTGGTAAAGTCATTAAAGTTAAGATCCATGCAAATGCCTAAGCCAATTTTTCCAATTGCCGTTTTTATAGACTGGAAGGGTAGATTCCCTGGCGTTGCCCAACTGAAATCGGCATCATAGAGGTGTTTCTTCCTATAGTGACCGATGAGTTCCCCTTGGGGGTTGATTAGATTTTGGGAGTTGTAGAATTTTCCCGAGTCCGCTTCAGGGTAGCCATAGCAAAGAAAAAGGCTATGTTTGGCCGCAAAGTCGCTAAAAAATAAAAAGCTATCACCCTGTTTTGGTTCTGCAACAGAGGCGATTTCCCCAGAGGAGTCCCATAAATAAGGTACAAGGCACATCTCAGGGAGGTGGATTAATTTGGCTCCAGCCGCCACTGCCCCTTCACAAAGTGCTATAAGCGGGCTAAAATTTAATTGAGGTGTAGGGAAGTCTGGAGTAAATTGGATAATAGCCGCTTTCATTCTTTGAATCTCTTTGTTCTTTTTATATTTTTTTGCATTGTTTTTGCATAAGAATAATTAGGTCGAAAGACTAAAACTGTATAGAACTTTACTCCTTCATCTTGAAGGGGGCAAGCTTAAGCTTTAAAGTTGAAGCATATTAACCAAAAATGTCGAAAGTTGCGACAAAATAGAATGATCCAAAAACTTATTATATTTTACAGCCTCGCTCTTTTACTGGGGGCGCAAAACCTTTTTGCCCAAGTGGCTACACCTTCATTGGACCCTACTATGCCTTCCCTGACAGCCTCAGGGAGCGCTTGGCGGTTTGGCTCAACCTTCGGTGGATCTTCTGTGGTGGGAAAGGAGAAAACTCCTACAGCCTCCACGCCAGATAAAACAGCGGCCAAAGGTTCCAGTGGTATTTTTGCTTGGCAACCGACTCAGGTGACGGTTGAATTGAGTGGTGATGTAGGCATAAAAGACCCCTATTGGGATGCCTCTACCGATGCAGTAACGACTCTGCTGGTTAACGAGCAAAAGCTTTTTGTCGCTGTTCGAGGGGAGAACCGAGTTTCTGTCGGTGTTGGTTTTAGGGAAAAAGCTACAGATGTTGAAGGCATTATAAGGTCAGAATCAGCTTACGGCGGCAGTATGGGGTTTCGCATCGGCGAGGGTATTTATGTCGGTGGCGGTTTAGAAAAGGTGATTGAAAAGGTGCCTGACTATAAAGATAAAAGGTGGTCTGAAGTATTTAGTGGCATTGGTGTAAGATACGGCTGGCCTGATGCAAGCATGTTCCGCATGGAATATTCTATGATAAACAAAGGCGACGGCAGTAAAGGCGATAGCTTTTTAGAATTAATGCCTGAGTCAAAAACAGCCATTGGTTCGGTTGAAGTTCAGTTTTGGGGTATGATGTTTGGGTACCAATATACAAAGGAATCCATTGAGCCTACATTAAACGATCTTACAACGAGAGTGAAAGAGCGGGCAAGATACGGTGGTGGTCTTCGGTTGCTAAACTTTACCGTGATGTTGTATAAATCAGATGGTAAGGAATATTTGAATGACCTTGAACATCTTTCCAAAGATTGGGAATTTACGGTTGGATTGCATTTTATTTAAGGTTTACGGCGAATTAGGATAACAGAAATGTTGAAGCAAATGATGAAAATTTTAATTTTAGGTTTGGCCTGTACTTTTGGATTTTCCATCACAGGCGTAGCCCAGATTGTAACGGCTCCATTAGACCCGACGCAGCCCGTGTTCACAGGCGCTGCCGCTGGTTGGCGGATGAAAGCTGCCGCAGTTGGTTCTTATTTTACTGGTTCTGGTAAACGTAGCATTGAAGCCCTAGACATCTTTGAATTTACCCGCAGCGGGAATACGGCAGGGATAACCCTCCCTTGGGGGCCAGTTGCCTTTGAAGCCAGTAGTGCCAACTGGTCGCAACAAACAACCTTAGCTCAGACCTATGAAGGGAATTTGCCCATTTCTGTTTCTGTGGCAGAAGCGCATATCGGCCTGAACCATGATCATTGGGCCTCGATTGGTGTGAGCACCAAAGATATAAAGGAAAAAGTTTATATTGGTTCAGATGCAACGGAAGATAGTATTTCAGAAAATTCCCTTGGAGGCAGTTTGTCTTTACAAATGGGCGAAATGTTCTTTTTGGGTCTAGGGACCAATGATGTTAAATCTGCAGGCGATAGAGTGGTGGGTAATCGTTGGAAGGAAACTCAATTTGGAATGGGTTTAATTTTTGGTAGCCCAGGAGAAAGCCAATTCCGTGTAGAATCTAGCTTTATATCTAGCCCAGAAATGAAGAAAGAAGCCTTTGATATTAAAGGAGCCGCCTATCACCCTAAAAGCAAATCTGATTTCAATCAGGTTGAATTTTCTATTAGTGGCCTTGTGTTTGCTGTGCGGGAGCGCAGGGAACAATCAACGACAGAATACTTTGGTGAAGATGGAGCAGTTTTCTCAAATACATCTGAGTCGGCAGTAACAGAAAGCGGCGTGCTTTGGGTCCCTCAAAACGGTTTGGTCTTAGGCTTTTATTTTGTAAATGAAAAAGCTACTGGTACCTATGAAGATACCCATAGCCTATTTAGGATCAACTCAGGCTACGTGTTTTAACCGTCTTGGAATTTTGTAAGACTATCAACCTTTTTTTCTAGTTCTGACCAGACTCTGGTCTTATCTACTTCTAAACATTCCAATTTACAGTCGGGAAAGGTGCAGGTCCGCTTGCAACCAGGGTCGAATTCTACCCCTGCGTGGTCGCCTTGGGGCGGTGTCCAATTGGCGCCAATGGATTGTCCATAAACGCAAATGCTAGGAGTTTGGGCCGCAACGGCCATGTGTTTTAAACCGTTGTCATTGCCTATATGCACATCTACTGTTTGCAATATCGCCTCAGTTTCGGCAATGGAGGGAATTTCATAATCCCCAAGGTCTTTCTCTTTCATGTGAGACCGCATTTCTTCAATAAAAGACTCCTCACCAGGCCCCCAAAGTAGTAGTACTTGGGTATTTTTCTCTGCAATGAGCTTATCTGCGATCCAAGCATAATTTTTCAGCGGCCAAATCCTGTAGGCTCTGCGGCTAACAGGGGAAATGGTGACAATGGGCTTCTTAGGGTCAGCATTGAGCTCTGCAAGGAGGTCTGTTGCGTATTTAAGGTCTTCTGCGCCTACAGGAAATTCAATTTGAGAATCTGTGGCAGTAATCCCAATGGCTTCCAGTAAAGCCAGTTTTTTTTCGGCAGCGTAGGGGCCTATGGGTTTTGCGTCGGTGGGGTGGGTGTAAAAGTGTCTACGGCCACGATAATTAAAGCCGACTCTTTTTTTTGCCCCAGTAACCCAGCTGAGTACAGCCGTTTTAGGCAAGACTTCAAAGTCGATAGTCAGATCGTATTTTTCTGCTCGCAAGGCTTTAATGGCGGGCATGACGTCGCCCAGTTTATTGGTCTTGGGGAAACAGTACACCTTACTTATATTAAGGTTGTGTGCAAAAAGCTGGTCTGAAGGCGTCTGAGTTAAGAAATGGATCTCAGCTGCTGGGTAGGCAATCTTGATTGCTCTAATCGCTGGCGTGGTCATGAGGCAGTCCCCAATTTGTTTCAGTTGGATGAGAAGGATCTTATTCACTGTAAAGTTTTCTCCATATCGAATAATTCAATTGCAAAGTCGGCAGATTCTTTGGCGGAATAGTAATCAAGCATCCCACCTGCAACCCCACCAAGGAAGGGGATGGATTTGGCGATTCTAGTGAAGCCCTTTTCTGTGGCCACACGAATTAAGGCGCTAGCCAGTGCTTGATTGACAACCTGCAGCGACTGCTTGGATAAGCCTGCTGTGTTGCCTTTTTTTAAGACGTCTTCAATTTGAGAAAGGTCGGCGTCAAGTAGATCCTTAGCCCTGTTTCCAAGTAAACAAATGGCAATGGAGGTTTTTACAGGGGGGTCTGTTATGTTAAAGCCTGCAATATGGGCCATGGCGGCGACCATGCGGATTTGTAAAATCCAGCTGGCAGCGAGGCTTGTAGGTATGGCCAAAGGTAGGGTTAGAATTCCCCCCAATGAAGTCAAAAAACCTGTGGAGAAGTTTTTTCGGATTTCCCAACGAGCTAAAGCTTGGATTTTTTCCAATTTTGTTTCATAAGCGGTATTCTGGAGGAATTTCTCCCCCAGCGCCTCTGCGCTTTGCAGCGGGCCGAATCCGTTGATTCCTTGGTCAAGAGTTTGACTTAAGAATTTTAGGGACCGTTTAACCTGTTCAAGTTGGTCTGGTGTGAGTGTATGGTTAAATAACATAGTGAATATGCGGAAATTAGTATTTTAATATATTCAATAACTTGAAGATAAGAAAAGTGTAAAAAGATGCTGGCATCACAACTAAAAATTTGTTATACGATTACTTCAGGTTTGTTGTGCGCTCTTTTACGAAACACAATTAACTTTACTTGAACCTATTGTTTACCGCCTTGGCTTTTATTGCAATAACCTTGTTTTATTAGCCTGAGGATTTAAAAATGAGTTCCTTGAATTTATATAAGGAGTTTATTTTTAAATAAATGGGACACAAAAGTTTAGGGTGTTTTTGGTAAAATAGATAACACCTAAAATTTCAGAAAGATAAGTATGGTTTGCTGAGAAGTAGATCAAGTTTAAGGTTAAATCTGTTGATTTCACCTATCAAACATGCTTAACTTTCCGTTGCTTTTCCCAGTTAAGCCTTACGGGAATTAAAATATGGCTTTTCATTCATTTTGCTAAGGATGGGTAATCCCCCTGGCTTAGCTACAATAGACTCATTGGATGACCATGAAACGAGTTTTCAGCGAAATTAAAATAGGGCTACTATTGGCTACCGCTATTCTTGCCTTAGGAGTATTTTCTACTCCTGTGATGGCAAACGAATTTGAACAGCCGATAAAGTTTAGTCACAAAACCCATGCTGGTACTAACGAAATCCCTTGCGAGTTCTGTCACGTATACGCAAGACGATCAGTTATTTCCGGTATTCCACCTGTCAAAACCTGTCAGGGTTGCCACCAGGTAATTCAAGGTACAGAAGATTGGCAAAAGAAAGAAATTGCCAAAGTTATTAAGCATTGGGATGAGCAAACTCCTATCAAATGGAAAAAAGTTCATGACGTGCCTGACTTTGTAAATTTTTCTCACAAACGACATATTAAAATCGGTTTTGATTGTACCCAATGTCATGGGGACGTAACCAAAATTGAAGAATGGTCGTTTGATAACATGAAGCAAGAGCTTAGTATGGGCTGGTGTGTTGAGTGTCATAGTACACAGCACCAAACAACCAACGGCAAGATCGCTGGACCCGTACGTAAGACTAGAGGAGCACCTCCTATTTCTCAGGCAAGTGCAAAACAGCCTGACGGTGTGATCTCTGGTTCGAAAGACTGCTACGTTTGCCACAAATAGGAGATAGGATGAACAAAGGCGTAAACCGAAGAGACTTTTTTAAGCTCGCTGCTGTTAGTGGCGCGGCTGTTGCCGTAGCAGGTTGTGAGGCTGATCCCGTAGAAGAGATCATCCCAATGTTGGTACCCCCACATGATTATGTTCCTGGGGTTTCCATTCACTTTGCTACTACATGTAACGAATGTTCTGCCCAATGTGGTATGGTAGTTAGGACCCGCGAAGGTCGTGCTATTAAAGCTGAAGGCAATAGAAAAAACCCAATCAACAATGGTGGCTTATGCGCTATTGGTCAGGGGTCAATGCAGGGGCTTTATGCACCTACAAGACTCAAGGGACCAAAGGGCAAAGGCGGCGCTGTTACTTGGGCTGATGGTAAAAAACTTTTAACCGAGCAGTTAGCTGCTGCTGGCGGAAGCGTGGTTTACATTGGTAACCCTGCATCTGGTAGTATTGAAGGTCTAAAGGATGAGTTTTTAAAAGCAACTGGTGGTGGTAAAGCGTTTCAGTACGATGCCAACCCAACTGCTAGTGTAAAAGAAGGAAACAGAATTGCCTTTGGCAAGAACGAGATCCCTCATTACGCAATCGAAAGTGCAAAAGTTTTGGTCAGTTTTGGAGCTGATTTTTTAGAGTCATGGTTAAGCCCAGTTACCTTTACTAAGGGTTACTCTAAGATGCATGCATTCCAAGGTGGTGAGAAAGGGAAATTTATCCACGTTTCTAGCCACATGAGCTTAACTGGAACTAACGCAGACCAGTGGATTGATACAGCACCGGGTACTGAGGCACAAATTGCCTTAGCCGTTGCAGCTGAGTTACTCGGGTCTGCTTCTGTTTCTGGCGCTGATAAAAGCCGCTTGAATGACTACTTAAGTGGTTATGACGCAGCTTCTGTTTCAGCTAGAACAGGTGTTCCCGCAGAAAAAATTAAAGCCCTAGCCGCTGAGTTCAATCAGGGTGGCGCAAGCTTAGCAATTGCTGGCGGTACTGCCGCAACGGGTAGAGATGCAACAGCCTTACAGGTTGCTGTAAATATCTTAAACCATGTTGCTGGTAATATCGGCAAAACAGTTCAATTTGGTGCGAACTACCAAACAGGTGGTGATTCTTTAAATGATATCTTAGCTGCTTTAAAAGCAGGGCCTAAGGTTGTGATCATTGAGAACGCAAACCCAATTTATTCTCTTCCAGAAGACAGTGGTTTTAAAGCCGCTTTAGCTTCTGTGCCATTTGTTGTTAGTTTGTCGACTGAAGTTGACGAAACTAGTGCCATGGCTCACCTACATTTACCAACAAGCCACTACCTTGAATCTTGGGGCGATGCCAATCCAAGAACAGGTGTAAACTCTTTGATGCAGCCTGTAATGGCTAAGGTTCCAGGTTATGATACCATGACCCTTGGTGATCTACTGGTTGAAATGAGTGGAAACGCTGCTGGTGACTTTAGAAACTTTATTAAGTCTGCATGGGCCAGTAAAGTTGACGGTGAAGCTGGCTGGAGAAAAGCTCTTCAGACTGGTGGAATCTTTGGTGATTTCTCAATTACAGGTGCAGCTTTAGCTGCTAGCGCAACTAGTGTGAAGCCTTCCATGAGAGAAAATAAGGGTTTAACTTTAATCCCATCAAACAGCCCACTACATAACGTAAACGGCGCAAGTGGAAACCGAACTTGGTTTTTAGAAGTAGCTCACCCAGTAACCCAGCTAGTTTGGGATTCATGGGCAGAGATTAATCCTGACACAGCCTTAGAGTTAGGCCTTAGCCATGGTGACTTAATTGAAGTTACTACATCTAAGGGAACTCATCAGGTAGGTGTTTGGTTCTACTACGGAATCAACAAGGGTGCCATTGCAATGCCAACTGGCCGAGGTCGCTCTGTACCTTTCCCAACTTATGTTTCGACTCGTGAAAAGTCGATTCTTCTACCTCACGTAGAAATGGCTAGTGATGTTAAAATCACAGGTCACAAGGTTGGTGAAAATGTTATGGACTTGATCGAATTTGGTCAGGATCAAAGTGGTGACTTAGCTTATAACGATACAGCCGTTACTATTAAATCAACTGGAAAAAAAGCATGGTTGGTTACCCCAGAAGGGATGGCCAAAGATGATATTGAAGCCTTAACTGCCGATACAAAAGGTGGAATGGGTGACAGAAGTCAGAAAGACCGTGGTTTTGTACAGATGGTTGATGCAGCTGTACTACGTGGCGAAAAAGAAGATCACTCTCATTACGGACACAAGCTCCGTGAAAGACAATACACTACTGATAACCCTGATAACTCTAGTTTCTACAAAGAAAGATCTGCTGATGTTGCCGATCATAATGAGTGGAGAGGACGTGGCGAAAAACCTGTCTATTATGACCCATACAAATGGGAAATGACTATTGACTTGGATCGCTGTACTGGTTGTTCTGCCTGTGTTGTTGCCTGTTATGCAGAAAATAATATTTCTGTTGTAGGTAAAGAAAGAATGGGAACTGGTCGTGAAATGAACTGGATTCGAATCGAGCGATATATCGAGAAGAATAAAGAAACCGGTGAATTAGAGACTTACTTCACTCCTGAAATGTGCCAACAGTGTGAAAACGCTGGTTGCGAGCCTGTGTGCCCGGTCTATGCGACCTACCACAACTTAGAAGGTATCAATGCCATGGTTTACAACCGCTGTGTAGGTACAAGATACTGCTTAAACAACTGTGTTTATAAGCAAAGAAGATTTAACTGGAGAACTTACGAGTTTCCAGCTCCTTTGCATTTACAGTTGAACCCAGCAGTTACTGTAAGGACGAAAGGAGTCATGGAAAAATGTAACTTCTGTATCTCCAGAATTCGCGAAATGAAAGATATTGCGAAGGACCAAGGAAGAGAAGTTCATGATGGAGAGATTTTAACTGCTTGTCAGGAAACTTGTCCCGCAGATGCATTAACATTTGGAAATGCTTCTGATGAGAATTCAAGACTAAGTAGAATCAACTCAACATCCAAGCGCACCTACAAGCAGTTAGAAGAAGTAGCTTTTAAGCCTTCTTTGACCTACTTGAAGAAAGTAACCCATAATAACAGCAAAGCATAAGGAGACGCCGTGAGCAATATCACTTACGCAAGCATAAACGACGATATCCTGAAGTCACTGGAGCCGCCTGGAAAAAGGTGGGCTGCAAGCTTTTTGGTCATTTTGACCGCTTTAGCTATGGGTATTTTTGCCTTTGGCTATCAGATTCGTCATGGTTTAGAGGGCAGTGGTATTAACAACCCAATTGGTTGGGGTGTTTATATTACCAACTTCGTATTCTGGGTGGGTATCGCCCACGCAGGAACTTTGATTTCTGCCGTACTTTATTTAGTACGAGCACCATTTAGAACTTCTATCTATCGTGCCTCAGAGGCTATGACCGTTTTCGCTGTTATGACAGCCGGTCTGTTCCCTTTGATTCACATTGGTAGAGTGTGGAATTTCTACTGGTTAATTCCTTATCCAAACCAAAGACTACTTTGGGTTAACTTCAAGTCTCCATTATTATGGGATGTGTTTGCTGTTAACACTTATATGTCAGTTTCCATCATCTTTTTCTTGATGGGTCTGATTCCTGACTTTGGTAGTATTCGTGATGAATCTAAGGGAATTAAAAAGTTACTCTACAGTATTCCTGCAATGGGATTCTCTGGAAGTAACCACCAGTGGACTCACTACATGAGAGCCTATCTATTATTTGCGGCTATCTGTACACCACTTGTGTTCTCTGTACACTCGATCGTATCTTGGGATTTCGCCATGAGCTCTATCCCAGGCTGGCACACCACAATTTTCCCTCCCTACTTTGTAGCTGGAGCGATCTTTTCTGGTTGTGCGATGGTTATTACCATTATGATTCCACTCAGAATGGTCTTTAGAGGTTTTGATAAGATTATCAAGATTAAAGATTTAGAGGGAATGGCTAAGATGATTATCTTCACTGGCCTAGTGGTTACTTATGCATACTCAATCGAATTCTTTATCGCTTACTACTCAGGTGCTAAGTATGAAAGAGCTCTCTTCTGGTTCCGTCCTTTTGGCGAAATGAAGGTGTTCTTCTGGGGGATGATTTTCTGTAACTGCATTAGTCCAATTCCACTTTGGTCGAAGAAAATTCGAACAAACATACCAGCATTGTTTATTATCTCAATCTTCATCAACATCGGGATGTGGTTAGAGCGTTACAACATTGTTGTAACTTCCTTATCACACGATTTTGATCCTTATGTTTGGTCTAGCTACACTTTTGAGTGGGTTGAGATCTGGATCACTATCGGCTCTTTTGGTTGGTTCTTTATGTGGTTCTTCCTTTTTGTGAAGATCATGCCTTCATTGGCGGTTGCAGAACTAAAAGAAGCACTTAATCCACCTTTAAGGAGTGCCAAATGAACAAAGATTTTAACGGAATCTGGGGCACATTCGAATACTTAGATGACATGTGTAATGCCATCAAAGAAGTTCGGAGTGCTGGATACCAGAAACTAACAACTCACTCGCCTTGTCCAAGACATGAAATTGATCATGCTCTTGGTGACCCTCAAAGTAGAATCCCTTTCTTTACGTTAGCGGGTTCCCTACTGGGGGGTACTTTGGCTGTGACTATTATGATCCTTATGACCCTAGATTGGATCTTACCCGTATCTGGCAAGCCAGTTGTGAGTATCCCAATTATGGGGCCTGTATTCTTTGAGTTGAGCGTTCTGATTTCTGTATGGACGACAGTCGCTTTTCTTTTTGTTTTGATTATCAGAGATCAAATGAGACATGATACCCCTCAAAGCAAAAGATACAAAGATTACGATCGTTTTTTAAGAGACCGCTTCGGTGTAGTTGTTCCTTGTAACGAGCACGATTACGAAAAAGTTGAAGCAATCTTTAATAAATACCAAGCTGAGGAGGTGCATCGTGAAGCGTAAAGCACTAATCTTATTTGCCCTAGCGTCGCTGATTATCACGCCGACTCTTTTTGGTAAGTCATCAATTTTGGTCTTTGTCATCGATATGTATGACCAAAGATCAATTAAGCCCCAAGAAGTTGGGTCTATGCTTGCTTTTCCTATCCACTCAGTAAGTACTGATGGAAGGTATTACGAGCAGCCAGGACCAAACTTTGATTGGATGGGAAGAGAATTTGGACCAGACGCAACAAAGAATCCAGTTCCTGCATCTCCTGAATCTTTAGCCAACGGCGAGCTTAAGTATAATACTTATTGCGCTGTTTGCCACACAGATACAGCTCAGGTGAGTGAAATGGGTACTGCGAGATCTAAAGTGAACGATAAGGGTATGGTTGCTCCGGCAGTTGTATTGTTAACGCCTAACTTTACTGATGGTTACATTTACAATAAAGCAAAATGGGGTGGTGCCGTTATGCCTCCACTTGGATATGCTACAACCGAAAAAGACCGCTGGGATATAATTAATTATATTCGGCAGAAACTGGAGAAACAACAATGACCAGAAATGAGGAAATGAAAGCGCTTCTTGAGCGCACAAGCTTCCAGCTAAGTGGCAGCATTAAAGGCATGTTGTTTTTGTTTGTTGCAATCGGAGCAGTTGCTTTTATTGTTGGCCTACTTAGTGGCCACCCTGAAAAAGCTTGGCAAGCACTGTTAATTAATACCATCTTCTTTGGTAGTATTTCTTTTGGTGGCTTAGCCTTTTCATTGATTTGGACAATTACCGACGCAAAATGGTCTAGACCGTTAAAGCGTCTTGCTGAAGCTACCTTTGCTTTTGTACCAGTATTAGGTGTGTTATATATCATCTTATTCTTTGGTTCAGAGCATTTCTTTGAATGGTATGATCACGATAACGTGATTCATTCAAAAGAGGGCTGGCTAAACATGGGCTTCTTTGTAAAGAGAAACATTTTTATGTTCTTGCTTGCAATGGGTCTAGGTTGGGTTTACATCAAGCGTTCTTTACGCCCTGATATTGGCCTTGCTAAATCTTTAACTGGTTTTTCTAACCCCTTTGCTGACCGAATTGTAAAAAATTACGGTTCACAAGAAGAGGAACAAGAAAAAACCTTTATGGGCAACCATTACCTTGCTCCAGCAGTTGCTTTCTTATTGGTACTTTTTACCACTGTGATTGCCTTTGATTGGATGATGTCAATTGACCAAGAGTGGTTCTCAACAATGTTTGGAGTTCAATACCTAGTTGCAAGCCTTATCGCTGGCGGTTGCTTTATTGCTATCGTAGCTGGTTTTGCGAAAACTAAGCTTGGACTTGAAGATTATATTACAACTGTAAGATACCACGATATTGTAAAGTTCATCTTTGCATTCTGCTTACTTTGGACATACATGTGCTTCTCTCAAGTGATTACCATCTGGTATGGTAACCTACCTGAAGAGACACCCTTCATGATTCTTCGAATGATGAGTCACGAATGGGGTTGGATGTTCTGGGTGATCATGGTGATGATGTTCATCATTCCTTATTTTGGATTGATGCCAAGAACTGTTTGTAACAGTGTTTGGGCAAGTCGGATCATAGCTATTGAGATCTTAGTTGGTCTTTGGTTAGAGAAGTTCTTCATGATTGTACCTTCAATGCAAGAGAACGCAGTTGCTGAGCAACTAAGAAACGGTACTGCTCACGGAGCCCACGGTGGCGGACATGGCGGTATGGCAGGCCCGGTAGGTTTACCTGGCTTTGAATACAACATGTATGATTTCGCATTGACCCTAGGGTTAGGCGGAGCCTTCTTACTTTGCTACTTCTGGTTTTTAGCCAGAGTACCTGTAGTGCCTATCTCAGATAAGCATTTCTTTAAAGACCCTAGCGCCCATCACTAGGCTCTAGTTTGAATAAGAAAAACCCGAGCTTAGCTCGGGTTTTTTTTTGCCTTTTTTTCCTTTGCAGGCCATAATTGGTTGGAGGAAACTTAATGGCTTCGCAATTAGCCCTTCTCTTTTCTCTCTAAAGCTTCCATTATATTTAAATCAGTTTAACTTGATCTAAATAATTTTGACTCAAAAACCACCAAATTCTACGCCAGCCTTCACAGAGGATCTACACAGTTCCAAGGCCCTAAAAATCAGCATGGAAGATGCTATGAATGGCACCCAGACCATCATAGATGTTCGTGCCCCCATTGAATTTGCTAAGGGTTCTATCCCAGGCTCACTTAATTTTCCTTTGCTGCACGACACCGAACGCCATGAGATTGGCATTCTCTACAAACAGGTTGGACAGCAGGCGGCAATTGAACAGGGTTATGCTTTCTTGCAGGAAAACTTTCCTGATTTTGTAGCTCAAGTGATGGAACTAAAAAAGCAAGAACCCCTGATTTTATCCTGCGCTAGAGGCGGGATGCGTTCTCAGGTTATGACCAACCTATTTCGGAACTTGGGCATTGATGCAACGCAATTGGAAGGGGGCTACAAGGGCTACCGAAGTTGGGTTTTAGACTATTTAGAAAAGCTCCAGATCCCTAATTTAGTTGTTTTGCAGGGGAAAACAGGAGTGGCCAAAACCCAGGTGATCCATCTTTTACCCAACGCTATTGATTTAGAAGGTCTTGCCCACCACAGGGGCAGCCTTTTTGGCGGCATTGGCTTAAAACCGACGAACCAAAAAGACTTTGAAGCCCAGCTAGTGGAAGCGATTAGAAATTTAGACCTCTCCAAGCCTGTTTTTATTGAAGGGGAAAGTAAAAAAATCGGCCCTGTAAATGTACCAGCGTCACTTTATAAGATTATGAATGCTGCACCCATTGCCTTTTTATCCTCCCCCCTCTCTGTGCGAGTTGCCAGAATCCGGCAAGAATACATTACGGAACAGCCTGAAAATAGGCCACGTTTGCGCGAAATGGTAGCTAGTTTAAAAGAGTTTTTTGGTAAGGCTGGGGTGGCCTCTTTACTGCGTGACTTTGACCAAGAAAACTACGAGCCTCTTTTGGAGAGGATATTGGTGGAATATTACGACCCTAAATATAGCCATTGCCTGAAGGGCGCAGACTTTGCACAAACCATCGACACAAGCGACCTTAGCCAAGCAACTAGCGAAATACAAAAAAGCTTTAACTAATGACTGATTTTTTATACAAAAAGCTCCCAAATCCCTTAAAAATGCTACTTAGCCTTTTTCAGATTCCCTTTTTGGGGCTTGTAAAATTCCGCCTTTGGGCCTACAAAGTTGGCCTCATCGCCAGTTATAAGTCGAGCGCCAAGGTGGTTTCCGTGGGCAATATTAGCCTAGGGGGAACTGGAAAAAGCCCAATGGTCTCTTGGTTAATCGACTATTTTCAAAGCAAAGATCAAAGAGTTGCTGTGCTTACCCGTGGCTATCGCAGTGGCGGAAAAGAAAGCGAAGTGAAGCTTTTAAAAAAGGATTTTAGGCAAGGTGGTGCGGAACGCTATGGTGATGAACCTTGGATGCTGCACTTAAGACACCCCGATGTATCCATTTTTGTCGGTAAAAAGCGTGTGGAGTCTGTGAAGCTCGCAGAGCTAGAAGCCGATGTTATATTGCTAGATGATGGCTTTTCCCATTTGAAATTAAAACGTGATTTAGAAATAACTTTAGTCGATAGCACTCGTGGCTTTGGCAATGGTCTACTCCTGCCCTTTGGCCCACTTCGTGAGCCACCAAGCTCTTTAGGCCGCAGTGATGCTGTGATTTTAACGAAAACCAACCAACCAAATTGCTTAGAGCTACAGGCTGAAGTTGAAGAGGCTTCCCAAAAAGACACCCCCATATTCACCTCTAAATTCACCCCAGAAGCATTAATGTCTTCTAGAGGTGGCGAAGTTCCCTTTAGTCTTCTAAAAGAGAAGAGTTGTTTTATCGCTTCTACCATTGCGAGCCCAGCCTCCTTTAGGAAAACCTTGGAGGGCTTGGGAGCCAATATTGAAGAGCAACTTGTTTTGCCAGATCATCAAGAATATGGTAAAAAAGAGATAGAAAAGTTTTATAGTAGTTTAGAGGCAGGTTTAATTTTTGTGGTCAGTGAAAAAGACTGGGCAAAGCTACAGGAAAACTCTTTTGAATTACCTCAATTCTATTGGCTGAAAATGAAAAATCAACTACCACCAGAATTTAACCAATTTTTAGATGAATTCCTTTAAAGTAAAAGAACCAATGATGGAACAGCATTTAAAAAAGATCCATGAAGAGATTTTAGAGACCTACGATCTTGATGGAGGCATCAATCATGTTGATGGGATCAAGTTACCTTCTGATTTGGAAGTCATTGATTTAGTAAGAAAATTAATGAATTTACTTTTTCCAGGGTTCTTTACCGTGGAACGAGTTCATGCTGGAAATTTGCGCAACTGGAGCGGCTACCTCTTGGACCAAGTTCAACAAAGGTTGACTGCCCAAGTAACCAAATCCATTTGCTTTGGTTTCCCTGATGCAAAACATGAAGAACATCAGAAAATGGCCCACCAAGTGGTTCTTACTTTTTTGAGTAAGATTCCCAAAATTCGCAGAATGTTAAAGTTAGATGTTATCGCCGCTTACATGGGCGACCCAGCGGCAAAGACTCATGAAGAGGTGATTGTGGGCTACCCTGCGATCCAGGCAATTTCCATGTACCGCATTGCCCATGAGCTTTATCTATTGGATGTGCCTTTGTTGCCTAGGATGATCACCGAGTATTCTCACTCAAAAACAGGTGTAGATATCCACCCAGGTGCGACCATTGGTGAAAGTTTTTTTATTGATCACGGCACAGGTGTCGTGATCGGGGAAACCTGCCAAATTGGCAATGGAGTTAAAATCTACCAAGGGGTAACCTTAGGGGCTTTGAGTTTCAGAAAAAATGAGAATGGTGAGATTATTAAGGGACTGAAACGTCACCCTACCATTGAAGATGAGGTGATTTTATATGCAGGTTGCAACATTCTTGGCGGGGAAACGGTAATTGGGCGAGGAAGTGTTATCGGTGGTAATGTTTGGATTACGGAATCAGTAGAAGCCTATACGGTGATCTCCTTTGATGTTACCAAACAGGAGTATAACAGATTTCAACGTGGTTTAATGTGGGATAGTGAACTTTTTAAAGGAAGTGGAATCTAATGGAAACTGTTGTTTTTAAAGATGTTTTGGCTGAGCTGGAGCCTTTTCGAAAGGAGTTGGAAGTAGCTCTTTTAACAAAAGACCTAAGAAAGTGTAAATTACCTGATCTAAATGCGATCATGCAGCCAATGGATAGCTCTCTTGAGGTGTATGAGAAGTTTGAACTTGCCGACTATATTTTGGGCGTCAAATTTATCAACGAACTCTTAGGGTCCATTGCTATTGAGCAAATTGGCCACCACGCAGGTCTTTCTTACGTTTTAAATACCTACGAAATTATTGATGAGTATTTGGAAAAGACGGCTGCTGGCGAGGAGCTTTCCCCCACTTTGGGCGAAAATATTGTTAAAATCAAAGAGATGTTTGCTGGCGTTACCAAGGCCATCAACAAAACCACAGATACTCCAGAGGAAGTTCTACAAGAAGCACCTAGTGGCGAAATCTTAGAAGATGGCACTATCTCCGACTTTATCAACGAGGTAAATGAAGGCTTAGAGACAGTTGAGGAATCCGTATTGGACCTTGAAACGGATAACTCTAGGGAAGATCTAATCAACTTGGTTTTTCGTGTCATGCACACTATCAAAGGAACCAGTGGGTTTCTTGGGATGCCTGTCGTTGGAAAAATCGCTCACCGCACAGAAGATATTTTAGGGGAAGTGAGGGATAAAAAACGAATTTTAAACCCTGATGTTTTTAATCTGCTTTTTAAATCTGTTGATACTTTAAAAAATCTAATCGAACAGATTACCACCATGGTTGAAGGCGGAAGCCCAGTTATGGTTAATATTGGCGACTTTTATAGAGTTTTAGATGTTTGCGATGGCGGAGCCGCAACTGCCCCACCACCACCAAAAGAGGCACCAGCGCCTAGCCCAGAAGTCTCTACCTCTGAGGCCTCTAGCCCAACAGCAGAGAAGGCTCCTGATGCCCCTGCGGCACAAGCTCAAAAGCCCAAGGCAGGCGAGCCAGCGAAGACGGCGAAAATTCAAGAGATGTTAAAGGTTCCAGCGGAAAAACTAGATGAGCTAAGTGGCTTAGTTGGGGAAATGGTTGTGGCCTTATCATTACTGACGCAAAACCCGATTATCCATGAAATTGGGGAAAGAAAAGTGACCTCTCAGTTAGACCATTTGGATAAAATTACAGAATCTTTGCGAGATAAAGTTTTAGGCATTCGCATGTTCCCCATCAGCACGGTGTTTTCCAAGTTAAGCCGTCAGGTTCGGGACTTGAGTGTTAAATCGGGAAAGCAGATCAATTTGAACTTGGAAGGCTCGGATACCCTAGTTGATAAAAGCATCATCGATAATATCTATGCACCCCTTATGCACCTAGTAAGAAACTCAATTGACCATGGTATTGAACCACCAGAGGAACGAGGGACCAAGGAAGCAACAGGCAATGTGACTATTATGGCACAGCATTTAGGCGATTCCATCAGCTTAAGCATTTCTGATGATGGTAAGGGCTTGGATGCCGATAAATTACTGAATAAGGCCATTGAAAAGGGCTTGGCTAAGCCAGACAAAGACTACACAGATAAAGAAATTTATAATTTTATCTTTATGCCTGGGTTTTCCACTGCCAAAAAAATTACCGATATTTCAGGCCGAGGTGTAGGCATGGATGTTGTAAAAAAGAGTGTGGAGCAGCTTCGAGGTAAAATCACCACCGAAAGCGAGCAGGGGGTGGGTACTACTTTGATATTAAAGCTTCCTTTAACCACCTCCATCATTGAGGGGCTCGTTGTCTCTGTGGAGCAAAGTCGCTTTATCTTCCCAATTTTAGATGTAAACCAAACCATTACCCCTGAAGGTGACGATCTAAAAGGCTTCCAAGGAAAATCCAATGAGTTCTTTTTGCTGCAAGGGGAATCCATTCCCATTGTGAAGCTTTACGAACTTTATGAATTGGACCCTAAGATTACGGACCCTTCAAAATCCGTGATCATCGTTGTGAACGTAGGGACAAAAAAATATGGCATTATGGTGGATGAACTATTACACCGCCAGCAAATTGTGATCCAAAATCTTGGCGAAAGATTTAGCCATGTTAAGGGTATTAGTGGTGGGACAATTCTTGGTGATGGCCGTGTAGGTTTGATCTTAGATCCTGTCAGCTTAATTCACGAGCTCTATTCAAAAAAAGAAGAGCAGGCCTAATTCAATGGTCACTAAGTCGGTAAAGCCCCTTTTACTGGTCCTGTTGCTTCTATTTCTCCCTTTTTTGTTTTCGAGTAGCCTTGGCCTTTGGGGCCTCTGGCACTTTGCCCTTGAGCCACAAAATACGGGCCTAGAAGCTAGTCTGCTTCCTGCAAAAGATTTTTTTCAAGCGTACCTAGGCGGTGTGATCAGCTTTTTCATTGGCGGCGGTCTGATTGTCCTTTTGACCTTAAAAGTCGTTTCGACAAAGTTTCTGACACCGTTAAAGCAGGCAATCGAAGCGAATCAGTTATTGAATTCAGGCCTGGATCTAAATAAGGCCATTATCCCGTTAGATGGCCTGCCCAAAGGCCTAGTCTCCCAAGTTATTGACCACAGAAATCAGTTGATTGATTCTTATATCCAAGAAAAAAATAGAATCGAAGGTGTTTTTAATGCCCTCCAAGTGGGGATTTTCCTTTTTGATAAAAATGGAAAGATCATCGAAGTGAATTTTTCAGCTGTCATGCTACTGAATTATTCCGCTAGAGAATACCAAGGTGAAGAAGTGGAGTTTCTTGTGGCAGAGGGCGCAGCTCTACCTGAAAACTGGTGGCGCAGTAACCAGTATTCTGGTGCGGTGAATAGTTTTGAGGTGACCTTGAAAACAAAACAGGGGGAATCTATCCCCGTTGTTTGTTCCTCTTCTATCTTGATCGACAGGTGGGGGGAGTTTTCAGGGATGGTTCTTACAGCTAGAAGTTTGACCTTACAAAAGGCCCAAGAGACAGAGATCCACCTATTAGGAGAAATGGTAAAACAAAGCCCCATTCCCTTGGTGTTAGCATCAAACTCTGGTATAGTACAATTTGTGAATAGGGCTTTTGTGCAGAAACGAGGCGGCGAGGCGGAGAATTACATTGGTCTTGATGTGTGGTTTATTGCCGAAGAGCTGCAAGGAATCACCTCCTACTGGGGTGAGGATGCAACCAAAAGCTTCCGCAAAGAGATTGTTGGGCAAGGGGTTCACCTCGTTGACGGCAAAGAGATGGAAACAAGCTTTTTTGAACAAATGACAGCAAGCTTGATCCAAGGGCAGAAAGACAATGAGCCCTCTATTTTGGTTTCCTTTGAAGATATTGACCAACTAAAGCGAATCCAAAGCGAGTTGGAAGATCGGGTAGAGGCCCGAGTTATAGAATTGAAGCAGGCCTTTGAAGATTTAAAAAGTTTAGAAAAGTTAAAGGATGAATTTTTAGCGACTATTAGCCATGAATTAAAAACGCCCCTATCTTCTATTATCGGTTATTCTGAAGCCTTTTGTGATATGGAATTAGAGCCTGACCAAGTGAAAAAGTTTGGTCAGATTATTTTAAGTGAGTCTGAAAGATTATTGGCTTTGGTGCAAGATTTACTGGATCATACCTCCTTAACTTCAGGCCGCTTGAGTATGCAGAGGTCGCCACAGAAATTTGATGACTTGGTGCAGAGGTCTTGCAATAGCGTCCAAGCGTTAATAAATGAAAAGAAGCTTGAAATTATTGCAAAACCGAGCGAAATTGAATTTACAGGTGATGGCTTAAGAATTATCCAAGTTCTGGTGAATCTTTTAGGGAATGCTACTAAATTCGCCCCTGAAGGTAGCGCTATTGCATTAAAGATCAGCAAAGAAGCACAGGGCTTTACCGTCTTGGTACAAGACCAAGGGCCTGGGGTGGCAAAAAAATTGGAAAGTTCAATTTTTGAAAGCTTCCGCCAACACAGAAGTGACGGTAGTGAAATCAAAGGAACAGGTTTAGGTTTGAGTATTTCAAGAAAAATTATAGAAGCACACGGTGGAAAAATCTGGGCGGAATCGAGCCCCAAGGGCGGCAAGATATTTTTTCGGCTCCCCTATAGTGGTGAGGAAGAAAAATGATCGGTATTGAAAGCATGACTGCCAACGAATTTGCGCTATATCAAAAGCTGATTTACGATACCTGTGGGATCAATCTCACAGAAGGGAAAAAGCAACTTCTCGTTTCTCGCTTAAAAAAGCGCATGGATGCTTTGCATATCACCTCCTTTAAAGCCTACCGTGAATTTGTAACTAGCCCCAAAAATGAGCACGAATTCAGCCTGATGCTCAATGCAGTTTCCACAAATAAGACCGACTTTTTCCGTGAGCCTGTTCATTTTGATTTTATGAATGAGCATGTTTATCCCAAGCTGGCCAAGCAAAGCCAAATTCGCATTTGGTGCGCTGCTAGTAGCTCGGGAGAAGAACCCTTTACTATTGCTATGACCCTCCAAGAAGCAATGCATGGAGCAAAAAAAGATGTTAAGATCTTAGCGACAGACATTTCCACCAAGGTTCTCGGTGAGGCCGAAAGAGCTGTTTATAGCGCTGATAACACTGCCCCTATTTTACCATCACTACTTAAAAAATATTTCCTCAAGGGTTCAGGCGAGTGGGAAGGTCACTTTCTAGTCAAGGATGAACTTAAGGATCTAGTTCATTTTAAACGATTGAACCTGATGGAACCTTTCCCTTTGACCATTGAATTTGATGTTATCTTTTGTAGAAATGTAATGATTTATTTCGATAAAGAAACGAGAGAGCAGCTTGTGGGAAGAATGGAGAAACACCTTAAAATAGGTGGCTACCTGTTTATTGGGAACGCGGAATCATTAAGTGGTTTGAAGCACAATTATAAATATGTACAGCCAGCGGTGTACCAACGAGTAAAACGGTAGGATAAATATGAATGCAAAGATTCTAGTAGTCGATGATGAAGAAAACCTAAGGTCCTTAATTTCCTTTCGGTTAGAAGCTAAGGGGTTTACGGTGCAAAGCGCCACAAATGGGCTTGAGGCTATCGAAAAGGCAAAATCAGATCGACCTGATCTAATAGTACTGGATATTATGATGCCCGACTTGGATGGCTTTGGGGTGTTGGAAATCTTAAAGGGCGATGGCGCATTGAGTGGTATAAAAGTTTTACTTCTCTCGGCCAAGGGTGCGCAAGAGGATGTAGATAAAGGAATGGAAGCTGGGGCCAACGGCTATATGGCAAAGCCCTTTCGAGCTGAAAATTTAATTGAAGAAATTGAGAAGATTCTAGAGGCGACCTAGGAAGAATGTACAATCAAACCCAAGAGCTATTTTACTTGCAGCCAGGTGAAGTTTTTGTCACTGGGCAAGGGACAACGATCACCACGGTGCTGGGGAGTTGTGTCGCTGTGTGCATGTGGGACAAGCACAAAAAAATTGGAGGCATGAATCATGTGGTTATGCCGAGACTGGCAGAAGGGGAGGAACCCTCGACGAAGTATGGAAATATCGCCACCTTTATTTTACTAGATATGATGATCCAAGAAGGTTCAAAGGTAGAAAACATCCAGTGTTCTGTCTTTGGTGGGGCTTCGAAGCTGGGAAATCATGAGTTTACCCAGGAAAATCTAAAGGTAGGCGTTTTAAATATTGAGGTGACCTTGAAGGTTTTAGAACACTTAAAATTGAAGGTCATTGCTCAAAACCTTGGCGGAGAGCGAGGCCGAAAAATTATCCTAAATACAGAAGATGGTAACGTTGATATGAATTATTTAAAAACCTTTGATTTTTCCAAAGAAGTTAAGGAGATCAAGCTGTAATGGCAGGTTTAAAAATATTAATCGTAGATTCTTCAGCTCTGGTGCGAAATTTTCTTAAAAAAGAACTTGGCGCCAACGGGAAACTAGAGATTTTAGGTGTAGCTAAAGGGGCTATTGACGCTAGGGATATGATTGTAGAGCTAAAACCAGAAGTGGTTTTACTGGATGCAGCATTGCCTAAAACTTTGGACTTCATCTCGGTCTTGATGCAACATTGGCCCATTCCAATTATAGTTTTGGGCTCCAAGATGGAAGAACAAAAGGAACTTGGAGAAAAGGCACTTAGTTTGGGTGCCGCCTTGTTTATTGAAAAACCCAAGCCCATTTCTCAGGCGAAAGAATCAGAAATTGAGAGCTTGGTAAAGGCAATCTTTAGTGTAAAGGGGAAAAAATCCTTTGCTCGCAAACCTGCTGCTACCAGCCAAACTACCTCTAAAACCACAGCAAATTCTGGGTCTAGTTCTGCCAGTACCCCTGCAAAACCCCATACTGAAGGCCTAGTGCCCTTGCACCTCTTAAGTGATAAACTGATCGCTATTGGTGCCTCTACAGGTGGTACTGAGGCCATTAAAGCTGTTTTGGTGAAGATCCCTTCAGGTTTGCCTGGAATTGTTATGGTTCAGCACATGCCAGAGGGTTTTACTCGCTCTTTTGCCGAACGGTTGGATATGCTCAGCCCAAATTTGGAGGTTCGTGAGGCTGTTGATGGCGATGAAGTTCACCCTGGATTATGCTTGCTTGCACCAGGCGACAAGCACATGGAAATTGAACGCAACTCAGGTAGGTTTTTTGTAAAGGTCTACAAGGGTGAGTTGGTGAACCGACATATGCCCAGTGTGGATGTACTCTTTGATTCTGTGGCAAGGGTCGTTGGTAAAAAGGCGATCGGTGTGATCTTAACTGGAATGGGTGCCGATGGTGCCAAGGGTTTGCTGAATATGAGAAATTCTGGTGCCCAAACCATGAACCAAGATGAGGCAACCTGTGTTGTTTATGGAATGCCTAGGGAGGCTCATTTGATTGGAGCTTCTGAAAAAGAGGTGCCGCTGGATCAAGTAGCCTCGGCTCTTGCCAACGCTTATAAAAAGATAAAGGGTTAAAAACCCTAAAAAATCTAGGGTTTTAAAACAGAGTGAAGAGGGATGGAGTGCTCTTAGTAATCTACTGAGCAGCCCAAATTGCAGCTATTGCATTTTACCAATAGCTTCGCCCATTTTTATCTTCTGGCCCCGACTGATATTACCTTCCTTAAAACGATCTTTTTCCATCAAAAGAATGACTGTGCTTCCCAACTGGAAGCGACCAATCTCTTGCCCCTTAGCGAAAGTTCTGCTCGGCGTTACGGGTAAATCGCACTTGGTTCCCTTATTATCGTTAGATTCTAAAGGGTGGTAGGTTGTTTTGATCTTACCTACGACGGTTGCCCCAACCTTGATCATTCCAATCAAACCCTTCGCTGTTTCTAAAGGGGTGAAAATTCGCTCGTTGATGGAAAAGAGACCACCAATATTTTCTACAGCAAAATGGTTCACAGGCCAAAGATTGCCTGAAAAGTAAGAAAATCGGTTCACTTCACCTTGGAAGGGTGTGTGGATTCTGTGGTAGTCCGCAGGGGAGAGATAGATGGTCATAAAGTAACCATCATCAAAGGTTTCTGCGTCCTTAGGGCCAACCAAATCGATGAGAGAATAGTAGATCCCTTTGGTTTGGATTAGCAGGCCGTCTTTAATTGCGCCGTATTCTGCAATGGTTCCATCTACGGGACTGGTAAGGCTATCAGCGGCTTCGTCAACAGGGCGCAGGCCATCTTTTAATTCTCTGGTGAAAAACTCATTAAAGCAATTGATCTCGCTCAATGGCTTTTTCATTTCGTTCAAGTCGATTTTATAAAAATCGGCGTAGGTTCGAATGACACTTTCTAAGAGGGGTGCCGGGGCTTTGATCTCTGCCAAGTGACCCATGAGCTTAGAAAAAAGGTTTTTTGGTAAGAGTTTTAAAAAGAGGTATTTCATTTATCCTCAGGCTCGTCTGGAGTTTTAGGTTCCTCCTGATTGTCCAAATCAGGTGTGGAGTCAGGTTTAGATTCGTCCTTAGGCTCATCTTCCGTTGCAACCTTAGGCTTAGATTCTTTCACAGGTTTTTTCGGCATGGGCTTGCCTGCCAGTAAGGCTAAAAACTCATCGGCATCCACTGTTTCTTGTTCCATTAGCATCTTGGCTAAGGCCTCTAGAATCTTTTTATCGGCTTTCAGAATTTTCATGGCTTGTTTATAAGCCTTGGTTAAAATATCCTTAACCTCTTTATCTACAAGCTCTTGGGTTTCTTCGCCTACAGGGTCTTCGCCCATAGCCCTAGAATTTGGGTCGCCATCTGGCACGGTTAGAGCGCCTAATTTAGTACTCATACCCCACTGGGTCACCATTCGGTAAGCCATGTTGGTGGCACTTTGCAAGTCACCTTGAACCCCTGAAGTTGTTTGACTCATGGTTAATTCTTCTGCGGCACGGCCGCCTAAGGAAACGGTAATTCGTTGGATTAAGCTTTCTCTATCCATGCTCAATCGATCTGTTTCAGGTAGGAAGCTAGTTACGCCTAAGGCCTGACCACGGGGGATAATGGTGATTTTATGAACAGGGTCAGCCTTCTTTAACCTGCCAGCAACAATAGCGTGGCCTGCTTCATGGTAGGCTGTTTCTAGTTTTTCTTTTTCTGTCATAATCAAGGAGCGGCGTTCTGCCCCCATCATCACCTTGTCTCTTGCCCATTCAAGGTCTTCTAAAGTCACTTCACTTTTATCCAACTGAGCTGCATGTAAGGCAGACTCATTGATTAAATTAGCAAGCTCAGCGCCTGAAAACCCAGGGGTTCCCTTGGCAATGCTGCTCATATCCGTGTCCACTTCTAATTTGATTTTTAGAGCATGAACCTCTAAAATTTCTTTTCTGCCTTTAATATCTGGTAGGCCAACATGCACTTGACGATCAAAACGGCCTGGTCTGGTTAGAGCAGGGTCCAAGATATCAGATCTGTTGGTCGCAGCAATGGTAATAACCCCTTCCGTGCCATCAAAGCCGTCCATTTCAACGAGCAAGGCATTTAGGGTTTGTTCCCGTTCATCATTTCCGCCACCCAT
Source organism: uncultured bacterium (assembly GCA_965602905.1). Classification (GTDB taxonomy): domain Bacteria; phylum SAR324; class SAR324; order XYD2-FULL-50-16; family XYD2-FULL-50-16; genus JASJGK01. The sequence goes on from CBFCZY010000019.1 coordinate 55,919, forward strand.
GCCACCGCCTCTATGGCGGCCAACGGCATCAATTTCATCAATAAAAATAATACAAGGGGCACTTTCGTAAGCTTCCTTAAATAGATCTCTCACTCGGCTGGCACCGACGCCAACAAACATTTCGACGAAGTCAGAACCTGAAATACTAAAAAAGGGTACACCAGCTTCACCAGCAACAGCTTTAGCGAGGAGTGTTTTACCTGTTCCAGGAGGGCCAACCATCAAAACACCCTTGGGTATTTTACCGCCTAATTTCTGAAACTTACCGGGATCAATCAAATAGTCTACAATTTCTTCTAACTCTTCTTTCGCTTCGATAACGCCAGCAACATCCTTAAAGGTAATGGGGTTGCCGCTCTCTTCAAACTTTTTCGCTTTGGATTTGCCAATGGACATAATCCTTCCGCCACCACCGCCACCACCGGGCATACGGCGCATCATGAAAATCCAGACACCAATTAAAAGCGCCAAGGGGCCAATCTGAACTAATATAGCAACGTACCAAGGGGTGTCTTCCGCAGGCTTAACCTGAATCTGAACCTTTTGGGTGCGAAGCTTAGGTAGTAAGGTCGGGTCGTAGCCAGAAATAGTATGGAAATGATTTTCAGCTGTGGTAATGCCTTTAATATGCTCACCTTGAATGACCACAGACAAAATATTGCCACGGTCTAAGTTACTTAAAAACTTAGAGTAGGGAATATTTACAGACTGCGGTTGAGCAAGATTGAAATTATTGAGTATGCTAAAAAAGAGCACTAGCAGAGCCAGACCCGTTATTACAGAGCGATTATTCATTTAGTCCTTGGGAAGCCATTAAGGCTTGATTGTGCTATTGTCTATTAAAAATTGCTGTGATTTCAGGTACAGTTCCTCGGAGATTTTGCCGCTGCTTTTGAGTTGGTCAATGACCTCAAAAACACTGATCAAGGAGTGAAGTTTATACCCTTTTTCTGACAAGGCTTCTCTACCACCCTGCTCTCGATCAATCAAAACAGCTACATCAGTGACCTTTAACCCTTCTGCCTCTAGAACATCAAAGGTTTCAAATTTAGAAAGACCGTTGGTGATTAGATCATCAATCACTAAGACCATTTCCCCACTTTTAAAAATACCTTCGATCTGCTTTTTTGTTCCATAACCCTTTTGCTCTTTTCTAGGGTAGATCATGGGGGTCTTGGTAAGTAGACTGAAGGCCGTAGCCATAGGTAAGGCTGTATAGGGTATGCCTGCCACTCGGTCAAAACTCAAATCAGAGCTTAAAACCCGAAAAGCTTGGGCGATATTTTCCAGCAGGCTAGGCTCGCTGACGATCATCCTTAGATCAATATATATGGGTGAGACAATCCCAGACTTTAAGGTAAACTCACCAAATTTAATGGCTCCCAGTTCACTCAGTTGCTCTATGATAGTTTCTTTCATGCTTTTAGTTTGTCGTAGACTTCTTGATATTTCCCCAGTGATTTATCAATAATTTCTTGGGGTAAAGCTGGTCCAGGGTAGGTTTTATCCCAGTCTAGGGTAAGTAGGTAGTCCCTGATAATTTGCTTGTCATAGCTTTTTTGGTCTTCACCGACTTTGTAATCAGCGGCAGGCCAGAAACGGCTGGAATCAGGTGTTAAAATTTCATCAATTAAAATTACCTTGCCATCTAGTAAGCCAAATTCGAATTTGGTATCGGCAATAATAATCCCACGAGTAAGTGCATACTCAGCAGCTTTTGTGTAAAGGTGTAGGGAAATCCGTTTCACTTCATCCACCAAAGCGGGGTCTACGATTTTTTTAATTTCCTCTTCACTAACATTCATGTCGTGGCCTTCATGGGCCTTGGTCGAAGGGGTGAAGATTGGCTCTTCTAATTTTGCAGAGTTGGTAAGTCCTGCTGGTAGTTTGATCCCGCAAACAGCACCTGTTTTTTGGTAATCTTTAAAGCCAGAACCGGAGAGATAGCCACGAACAATGGCCTCTAACTGGATCATTTCGCATTTTTTAACCATTACGGAACGACCTTCTAAGATCTCAGCGTATTCTTTGCAACTTTCAGGATAGTCGGCCACATTTGTTGAAACAATATGGTTTTCAACGTCGGAAAAGTGATCAAACCAAAAGTTAGAAACTTGGGTTAGTAAGGCACCCTTGCCTGAAATCAAGCTGGGTAACACTACATCAAATGCAGAGATCTGATCGGTAGCGACCATTAAAAGTTTATCATCGAAGTCGTAGACTTCCCTTACCTTACCTTTTAGAAAAAGGGGTAATTTGGGGCAAAGCAGATTTTGCGGTTTCATGGGCTAAAGAAAATAAAAAAATTGGGTTTAAAAGTGCCCTTTTATAGCCTGTAATCTGTTAAAATAGGAGGCGCAAAGAGCAAAGATTATAGTCTAACTTGCATTGAAAAAGCTTACAAGTGCTTTGGGGGAAAAGATAAAATTTACTAGTTCTTAAGGGTGGAGTTTAGCCAATTGATGATCTTAAGAGTCATCTCCAGCTTGTCAAAGTCATTTAAGATTTCGTGAAACCCTCCGTCGATAGCTTCAAAGTGGTTATTCTCGCCCATGTTTTCACTGAATTCTTTGGAAGCAGAAAAAGAGGCCAAAAGGTCACTGGTGCCGTGAAATTGAAAGCAGGGAATGGTAATTTGGGATGAATGCTTAAGGGAATCTTGACCATTGCTCAGGCAGTCCATACCGAGCCTTGGGGAAAGGCGATCATGGTTTAAGGGGTCGGCAAGGTAAGTTTTGATATTTTCAAGGTCTCGGCTGAGGCCTTCGATTACCAACTCATTGCTCAAACCGAGAGAAGGAGCAAGGTAGCATAGCATTTTCCCCGCTAGGACTCGAAGGGACGCAGGTTTTGCCGCAGGGGCAAAACCAGGCGAACTTAAGATAAGGGCTTTAAAATTGGTGTCTTTTCTGTGGAGCTGGTAAGCCGCAGCAATGGACCCACCCATACTGTGCCCGAATAAAACTTGGGGGCGCCCAGGAAAGTTCAGCTCTGCCGTAGCCTTTAAACTATCAAGGTCTTTAAAAAAACGCTCAAAACTAGGGGAGTGGCCCTTGGGGCCAGGAGACTTACCATGACCTGTAAGGTCAATGGCAACGGCGGCAAATTTCTCTGCGTTGAGCTGGTTTGCCAGCCACTCATACCTGCCGCTATGTTCACCCATCCCATGTACCAAAAGCACCACAGCTTTGGGGTTATCTACCGCCCAGACCCTAATAAACCGTTCCTCTCCTTGGGAATCTTGAAAGAATTCACGTTGCTTCATACTTGAAAGTCCCAGTTTGAGGGGTTAGATATTACTTCTGCCAGCCTTGAGCTTTAAGAGTCAGGTCTAAACTTTACGCATATCCAGTAGGCTCAGCACTGGTAAGCCAAGAGCTAATTTCAGAAAGTTCGGTATCCATAGCCCAGTCATCCAATTTTTCCGATGGAACTTCCACCTTAAAACTTTCGGCCACTAAGGTCAAAAATTTCTCAAATAAAGGCAAGGTGATAAAAATTTGATTGACCACTTTGTTGTACTGGGGAGTGGTGTCGTCACCTGGCAAAATAGGGTAAAAGGTGGTGTCTGTTTTTAGATCATCTTTGTTTGTGTCCGGGACGACTTCGCAGATGGCAATCTGCAATCTGCCATCTAAAAAGGCCACATCTTCAGCTTCTTCCTTTTGAATTGTCTCAGCTTGAGGCTCTTCTTCTTTAGGAGTTTGCCCTTGGGAATCTCTTTCTGCTTCGTCAGCCTTAAAACTGGCAAGGATATCTTTGTTTATTTCTTCTAAGGTTTTTCGAGTATGATCTTTTTCTAATTGCCCGGCAGAGTTGAAAAAGATGTAACTAACACCAAAGTAAACGCCCAGAAAGACCATGAACTTCAAGATTCCTGTAAGTTGGAAAAAGCTAACGATCATGCTGGCAACAAATAAAGCTACCACCATGCGGATAAGCCCTTTAGGGCTAAAATGGTCGTTCATAAACATCCTTAATGCTAAAATTATAGCGGTGTAATTTTTTTAAATAGTTATAAAATCTAATATACTTGGATTAGAAAAAATGGTCAAAAGATAGCTGATTTTTCTGTATTAAAAATCACCCTTTCTTAGACGAAGCTCCCTTGCAAATTAATAAGTTATACTTTAATATAATACAGGATAAGGCATTAACTCTGCATTGATAAATAAGTTGTAGTTTAAGTAAAAAAGTTGCGTACACTTAGAAGCATAGTTCCATAAGGATTTTTTGACAGATTATACAGAAAAAGTAGCTCACTTATTAGTAGTCGACGATCATCCAGAAAACCTGATCGTTTTAAAAGCTGTTTTTAAAAAACAAGGCTATATCATTGAGACGGCAGAAGATGGCCCCAGTGCTTTAAAAGCCCTAGAAAAGTCTAGTTTTGATCTGATTTTGTTGGATATTATGATGCCTGGTATGGACGGGTTTGAAGTTTGTTCAAGAATTAAAGATGACCCAACTGTGAAAAATACCCCTGTGATTTTTATCACGGCAAAAACAGATTTTGAGTCTGTGGTAAAGGGTTATGAACTTGGTGCTGTTGATTATGTAACAAAGCCCTTTAACCCTGCAATTTTGCGTGCAAGGGTAAAAAACCAGTTAAAAATGTATAAGGTTGAAAGGGATTTGCAAGAAACAGTGGAGCGACTAGAAACAGAAGTTGCCATTAGAGTACTGGTTGAAAAGGAACTGCGAGAAAGAGAAAAAGAGCTGGCAGACTTTGCTAGAGTGGATGGTTTAACTAGGATTGCAAATCGATTGAAATTTGATGAGTATCTGCAATTTCAATGGGATATCCAAAAGCGTGCCCAGCAACCTCTGACCTTAATTATGTCAGACATTGATTTCTTTAAGCAGTTTAACGATGTTTATGGTCACCAAGCTGGTGATGAATGCTTGGTGCTTGTGGCTCAAGCTTTAGCAACTGCTTTACACCGACCCGAGGATATTGCTTGCAGATATGGTGGTGAAGAGTTTAGTTTAATTTTACCCCATACCCCTATGGACGGCGCTGTGCATATTGCTGACATCGTGCAAACGAATTTAGCGAAAATGAAAATACCCCATTGTGAATCTAAGGTGAATGAATTTGTTACCTTAAGCATGGGTGTCTCTACTATGGTACCAACAAAGGATCTTTCTTTAGAATCTTTGATTAAAGAAGCCGATGAAAAGTTATATAGTGCAAAGCATAATGGTAGAAACCGAGTTGAAAGTTAACGTGAGGAAACAATGGCAGTAGGAAAGCTAACAGGCCCGAAAAAGGCTGCGATTTTACTTCTTGCCTTAGGTGAAGAAGGAAGTGCCGAAGTGATTAAAAACTTGGAAGATCGAGAGATCCAACAGGTTGGTTATTACATGGCTCGCTTTACCGACGTTTCCCCAGAAGAATTGGATGCTGTACTCGAAGAGTTTTACCGAAAAGTAGCTATGCAGGATCAAGGTGTAGTGATCAACGCCAGTGGTGATTTTGTGAAAAATGCCATTAGTAAGGCCCTCGGTGATGACCGTGCAAAAGACTTGGTGGATAACCTTAAGGCTTCCACAGACGAAGGTAGTTTAGATTCCTTAAAATGGTTGGAACCAAAAGTGATCGCTGGATTTATCTCAGGCGAGCACCCCCAAACTATTTCCTTGATTTTAGCCCACTTAGAAGACCCAGAACAAACAGCTTTGGTACTGAAAGAATTGCCTGAAAACTTGCAAGCTGATGTTACTTACCGAATGGCGATTTTAGAAGCTATCCCCCCTGGTGTTGTAAAGGAAATCGAAGAAGTGCTCGCTCGCGAGCTTAAATCTTCTGGTGCTGCAACCACTGCGAAAGTGGGTGGTATCGAATCTGTGGCAGAAATGTTGAACACCATGGATAAGGCAACAGAATCTCGGATTTTAGCGACCATTGAAGAATCGAACCCCGACCTTGCAGAGCAGATCAGGGAATTGATGTTTACTTTCGAGGATTTGGTACTTGTCGACCCCAACGGTATGCAGTTGCTCCTCAAAGAAATGCCCCAAAACGAATTAACCTTGGCTTTAAAAACTGCATCTGATGCGGTAAAAGAGCATATCTTCTCCAATATGTCTGAACGTGCTGCCGATATGGTAAGAGACGATTTAGATGCTCTTGGTGCTGTACGTGTAGCTGATGTAGATGCTGCCCAGCAGAAGATGGTTAAGGTTGCTCGTAAACTGGAAGAAGAAGGAAAGATTATCATTTCTGGCGCTGGTGGCGGAGACGTTGTTTAATCCTACCCCCTATTACAATTTAAAATATAAAGTTTAATGGAACCAATACTATTAGGCGATTCAGCTTGGTCGGAAGACTGGGCAAATCGTTTGGGCAAAGCTGCATGCCAAATTCTTGTTGAAGATGAAAACGCAGTGTTACACGGCTATAGAGAAATTTTAAAGGATAGCCCTGGCCTTGTGCGGACCCCAACCTATGCCTGTAATCGAGCCTTTTTAAAGGCGCATGATTTAGAAGAGCGTATTGAAGCCGTAACAAATATTGCTGTGGATTCAGGTAGAGCAGCCCTAGACGCTTTAAAGCAAGACACTTTGCTATGTGGTGTTATTGGCCCCATGCCCAAGGATTTCGAATTTGAGATCGATGATTTACCTCGCTACGCTGGCGATATTGCCGTTTACCTGATTGATAAGGGTGTGGACTGCATCCAAATTGAAGGTTTTTCTTGGTATCCTGCCTTTCAAAAAACTGTGGAAACAGTAAGACGTGTGAATTCCGCACCCATTCCTATGTCTGCCTTTTTTAAGTTGGATGACGATCTGGATGTGGAAACTTACGAACAAGCCTGGACCCTAGCCGTTAATTTAAATCTAGATCTACTGGGATTTGAGTTGAGCTTGGAGCAGGCATTGAAATTTCCCGACCGACTGGGTGCCGACTTACCCATGGGTTTTGCTATCAATTCGCTTTCTGGCTTTGATGAAGCAAAGCAAATTGAAGCCCTGACGGTTTTAATTGAATGCGACCCTTCACTGATGTTGGGTGGGCAAGGCTTGAGCTCGGATGATTGGAGGTCTTTAAAGACCTTGATTGAAAAAATCCAAGCAGAAAGATAGAAGCCAATTCTTTGACGCTAGCCTTTTCTTTGGAGCGGCTAGCTCTCCAATAAAAATCTCTCAGTTCTTTGAGAGGTTCCTTTTCCTTTTTTTGTGTCTGCCCAAGGCTTTGAGTGTTTTTGGGACTCTAGCTTTGTAACTCTGCAAGTAGCGCAATGTTTGCTGCAACCATTGGCAAATGGTGACTGGCCTTTCTGCCACTTCCTTCGGCCGTTTTCAGCATTCTCTCAAAAGACTGACTTTCTTTGTAACCCTTCGCTTGGGCGGCGGGTACTTTCTTTAAATTAATTTGTCCTAAAGCTTTCATAGTTTCTCCTTGTCCTTATTTATCGGCAGGGCAATGGAAAACTTTAGTTATTAGCCGAACATAACTTTGAGACCCCGAGTTCATTCAGGGTTAATTTTGAATTAAGTTTGTGGCTTACTATAAAAGAGCTTGCGAGTTTGGATTGTTTTCTTATGAGCAACAAATTGAAGATGCAATTAGTTTTTCGTTACATGTTGTGTTTTGATTAGATTTGATTAGGTTTGATTAGGTTTAATTAGTTTTAATTAGTTTTAATTAGTTTTAATTAGTTTTAATTAGTTTTAA
>CBFCZY010000020.1:0-49986 GCA_965602905.1 uncultured bacterium
GAAGGACGAGAAGGACGAGAAGGACGAGAAGGACGAGAAGGACGAGAAGGACGAGAAGGACGAGAAGGACGAGAAGGACGAGAAGGACGAGAAGGACGAGAAGGACGAGAAGGACGAGAAGGACGAGAAGGACGAGAAGGACGAGAAGGACGAGAAGGACGAGAAGGACGAGGCCAAAACAGAAGAGACCTCAGATGATAAAGGCCCCAAGGGAAAGGGGAGTAATGCCAATATGGGCAAGGGGAATGGTGAGGATGAAGCCCCTAGCGAAAGCGCTGAAGAGAATGCTCATGGTGGGGGTGAGGAGGAAACTGAAAGCACCGATGAAATGGATGTTGCTGATGAACTTTTTTTAGGTGGGTTTGATGGCGGAGAGCAATCCGTTGAAGGTGGTGATTGGACTCAAGAAGTAAATGACGATGACCAAAATGCTGGTGGAGAACAAGAGGCTGGTGAAGATTGGATGGCCGAACCAGAGCAAGAAGGTGGTAAAGGAAAAGGCAAGGGTTCGGCTAAAGACTATGAAGAAATGACCGAAAATGATGATGGTCAAATGGATGATGACCAAGGCGACCAGCTTTCTTTTGACTCCTTAGAAAACCCAGAGTTTTAATTAACGCTCTCTCATTGCTTGGGTTGCAGAAGAAAAAATAGGCTTTAAAAGATACTCCAAAACAGTTTTTTGCCCTGTTTTAATATCTGCTGTTAAGGTCATCCCAGGTAAAATTGGGAGTTGTTTGTCGCCAACTACTAAATAGTTAGATTCAAGGTCAATAACCGCGCGGTAGTAAGGCGCACCTTGTTTTTCAAAAAAAGTTGTAGCAGAGAGTTTCATAATAGTACCCTTTAGCCCCCCAAACCTTGAAAATTCATAGGTATCAAATTTAAGGTTCACGTCCTGACCAACCAAAACAAATCCAATATCTTTTGGTTGGATGCGGATTTTGGCAAAGTACTTCTCTTCAATGGGGATAATTTCTAAAATTGTTGCTGCTTGTTGGATGATTTCTCCAACGCTGTGGGCTTTGAGTCCATGCACGATTCCTTTTATCGGTGAGGTGATCATCATCTTTTCGTAGTAATCGCTTTGGCCCCGTGAAACGGGAGCAAAAATTTCAATTAATTTTTGGCCCACTTCAACGATATCTCCATCACTTATTAAAATTTTGGTTACAACTCCGCCTGTAACATGTTGGATTTTTTGTATTTGTCCCTGAGTTACAATTTCGCCTTGTGCAACAGCCACTTCATTGAGTTTTGTTTCATATGCCCAAGTAACAAAACCAACCATGATCAAAATACTAAAAATAATAGCCAATTGAATGATTTTTGGGCTCCCTACCTCTTCCAAAAGAATGGACTTAGGTAAATGATCTTCTGCTTTTCCTAGAAATTTTGCCATGATACAATCCTTGCTATCCTATAGTTTCGTAATAATCAAACAGAATATCTTCTGCAGGTCCAAACCTTTTGACTCTTCCCTTTTCAAGCCAAAGTATTTTATCGGCAATTTCAAGGTAACTTGGCCGATCGGAAATGACTAAAATGGTGCTTAGGCTTTTAGCTTTATTTAAAATGCCCAAGAATTCTTGCTCAAAATTGAGCTTCACCCCTGTTTCTGGTTTATCTAATAATAGTAAATTAGATTCCTTCAAAAAGACTTGAGCCAACCCAATAGAGTAGACAAAACTAGAGGAAAAACTATTGATATTTCCTTGGTTGACCCAAGTATCAAAGCCATCTGGTAAAGCTAAAATTTGATCTAAAATGCCTGCTTTTTTTGCTGCTAGCTCCATATCCTGCATCGATGCATTTGCCTTTAAAAGGCGAATGTTTTTAGCTAAAGAGCCATGAAATAGCTGTTTGTTTTGTGGTGCATAGCCAATGTTTCTCCGTAAAGCGATCATATCCATTTGCTTGATATTCATGTTGTCGACCAGTACCCTTCCAGCCTGTGGTTGATAAAGAGACATGATCAAGTTAAAAATACTAGATTTTCCACTACCATCATGGCCTACAATCACACAGAGTTCCCGAGGGTCTATTTGAAAATTGACCCCTAAGAGTGCAGGGTGCGCTTCAGGGGAGTACCTGATAGAAACTTGGGTAAAGCTGACTCTACCTTCGAGTTGTTTTGAAATATTAACTAGACTCTTGGCTTTTCTCTCTAACCTAAAGCCCATAAGTTTGTTTATCTGGGCAATAGATTTTAGAATCCGACCCAATTGGGTTACAACGCTAAAACCTGATTTCAAGGGAGCTAAAATCCTCCATACTAATAGCATACTTGCCATTAATGCACCCATGCTTAAGTTTCCCGCAAGAACCTGCCCCACACCAACTACAACCGTACCCAAAGCCGCAAAAGAGATAAGCCCTTGGCTTGTTGTGGAAATAAAACTATTGATTTGTGCTGATTTTAAGCTGTCATAAGAAGCTTGTGCAGAGTAATCACGATACTTTTTAAGCCAGTAGTCCATTGAACTTGTATAGCGAATGGCCCTTAAATTGGTTAAAATTTCTACAAAAAATTCGTGTTTTTTGCTGCTGGAATCTGAACTTTGTATGTTTGAGTTTGCTACAATGGGCGACATAATTAACCCAAAAACTATAAATAAAATGATCGTCGCTAAAGGAACGTAGGCAACTGGACCTGCGACGATAATCATCCCGACTAATAACAAAAATATGAAGGGCAACTCAAACAAAGCTATGATGGCAGGACTAGAAAAAAAACTTTGTACAGATTCAAAGTCCTTAATCCTTGCTACTTGGCTCCCTATGGAGGCCGATTCTGTAAAAGCGGGGGGAAGGTACAAAATCCTCCTTAATACCTCTGTCCCAACTAGAAAACCTAACCTTACACTGACATAACTAAAAAGCTTTGAACGAATTAATCGAAACCCGAAATCGCCGAGAATAAAAACACCGATCCCAGAAGCAAAAAGGCCTAGCCCTTCTACTGAATCTGCGGCAAGTACTTGGTCATAAATACTCATAACAAACATAGGGGAAATAAAAGCAAAGATACTAAGAATCAAGGTGAACCAAAAACACATTAAAAGAGGTTTAGTAAATCTTGTTAAGACCTTTTGAAACCATTTACCCTGAGAGGTTAAAAGAGCCTCATTTTTACTGCCAACAGAATTAAAAAAAACGGCAAAGCCCTTCGTGGAACTTTGCTGCACCTTTTCGTACTTAATTTCGGAACCGTTAAAAATCAGGATCTTGTTTTCTTCTAGTTTCTTTAAAATAACAATTGCTTGGTTGTTTGGCTTGAGGAAAACGCAAGGAAAAAGGCGCTCATCAATCTGTTTCAAATTGGTTTCTTGCGAGGTGTTCTCAAAGTGTAGGTGGGCCATGGTATTAATGAATTCTGACAGGGCCATGTCTTCGCTAAAATAAGGCATAACTTCAGAAAGGTTTTCCTCAGAACCATACCAACCTAAGGAATCGAGTAGAGGAATTAAGCAGTTTCCCAGGGAATTATCAGAAAATTGATTTTGGTCTTGTGCCGTTTTGTTGCTACTCATGGCTGCCCTCTATAGTGGGTAATTCTGCGCCGTGAATGGACTCACCCCTAAAGGTATGAAAATCAATCACATTGATATGGTTTCCAAACCAACCCATTAAAAACCCTTTAATATGCCTAGAAAAGTTTACTCTCCCTGCTGATATATCCTTTTGGTAATCTTTGAGCATATCCAGGTAGATTACATGTTGCTCTAATTGGAGTTTTAAGTTGGGCAACCCTTTCTCTTTGATGATCTCAATTTCTCTTTCAAAGTGCTCGGCTACAAAATCGTACAGCTCTTGAAAAAGGGAACTAGAAAGTTCCTTTAATTCTTCTTTTTCCAACTCGCTCAAATCATGATTTTTATGAGTTAAAACTTGATTAAGATTTAACGATAGAATCAGGATCTTTTTATGGTCGTCATCTACGTAGTGATTTTGAGTTTTTTTAATCAACTCTTGGATTTCCTCATAATCTTCTGCCTTTCCTAAAGCATGAATAATCCAATCTTTACTTCGGAAAGTTTTAAAATCTAGCTCGTTAATATGTTTAACCCACCAATCTAAGATGATTTTTTGGATCTCACTAATTTTTTTTGGGATAGGCTTTTCAAAGTCGCCTTTCACATCCTCTAGTATTTGGTGGAATTTAACATGCTGGGTTTGCTGCTCTTCTAAATGATCTAGCCCAAACCTTTCAATCAAATCTTCTTCATTTTTAAAGTGCCTTGTTGTTACTTCTTTTAGGCTCAGTAAAGCGGTTTTCAGGTCTTCTTTATGTTGCTCTTTGAAACTTTCAGATTCTCCGTTCTCATCTAAAATACGGTTTATTTCTAGGGTTATTTCTGTAAGTTCCTGGTGTTCGTCGTCTAACTCTTCTAGTCCCGTACCTTTAATGATATGAGACAAATCATCCCAATAAAATGCACTTGATAAAACCTTTTTTTGCCAAGTACCAGTGCAGAAAATATTATAGTCAATTTCATTGATGTGATGGACCCACCAATCTAAAATATCAAGCTTCAATTGAAGTGAAATAGTCAGCTTCCCAGCATTAAAATCATCTTGATAGGATTGCAAAAACTTAATAAATTTCCCATGTTCCAGCTCTTGGTTTTGAAGCCCAGGGATATTGTACTCTTGGATAATCTTCTCTTCTCTTTCAAAGTGAGCAAGGGCAGTTTGCTTCAGCTTATCAAATAAGGCAGATTGGGCGTTGATAAATTCCAAATCAAATTGATGGGTTTCTACCTTTTGAATCATGTCATTGATCTCTAGCACGTACTCGGTCATCATTTTATGGTCCTCATCGATGGTATCTATACCCATAACTTTAATAACATCAGCAACATCATTCCATGTTCTGGCAGTCTGCAAGACCCACTTTTGCCAGTGCTTATCTATAAATTTACTTTTATTTTTTTGAGCCAAGTTTACATCCTTACAAGAATAAATTGGTTTGTTTCAGTTGTTTTATTTGTCCTTCCTTTATTTCCAACTGGCGGTCAGCAAGGTCGAATATCTTTGGATCATTGGTTATAGCAACAATGGTTACTAAACCCTTGAGTTTCTCTACTAGAGCCCAAATTAGGTTTTTCCCTTCTTGGTCCATTGCAGAGGTTATGCGGTCAAGAAGCAAAATTTTGGGGCGGTTAACCAAAGCTCGTGCTAAACAAATTTTTTGCGTTAAACTAGTTGGTAATTGCGATTTTGATTGTCCTTTAAGCTCGGTCTCATAGCCCTTGGGTAAGTTCGCAACGACCTCATCTAAGCCTAAAAGGGCAGAAGTATCCATAGCGATATTTATTTTACTGTGATCAAACATGGTGATGTTTTCTAAAATAGTGCCTGAAAATAAGACTCCCTGCTGGGGGATATATTCAATAACACCGCTTAAATTAGATAGATTCCACTCAGATATTCTATAATCATCTACCCAGACCTCGCCTTCATTTGGGGACACCACACCCATCATCATTAGTAAAAGGCTTGTTGTTTCATTTGGGGCAAGGCCTGCAATAGTTACCATTTCCGCTTCTTCAATTTGCAAATTTAGGCCATTAAATAAATAAGGGTCATCAGGTCTACTTTTAAAACTGATATCCCTTAAGGAAACCTCCCCCCTGATTTTTTTTGGTAGAGCTGGTAGACTTGTATCAAGCGCTTTTTCCAAAGATGCAATTTTTGCAACTTGCGCTCTAGCGAGATTTCCTTCAGAAAGTCGAATCCAAAAACCAGCAATGGATAAAACAGGTTGTAACGCTCTTCCGCTCAATAATACACAAGCAGTTAAACCACCCAGAGTCAAACTACCTTGAATCACAAAAGTTGCGCCTACTCCAATGATGCCAAACATATTCAATTGAGAAATGAAACTTCCTAAATTTGCTGGCGACATGGATAAATTTGTTACTTTATAATTCTCTTTCGCAAGCCCAGATTGAAGTCTTTCAAAGCGCCTAAGCATCTCCTCTTCAAGGGTCAAAGATTTGATTTGGTGAATCCCAGAAAGAGCCTCAAAGTAAAAATTTAGCCTTCGATCGTTATAAATTTGCTGCTGGGAGCGAGCCTTTTCAAATTTGATTTTTAGAATCTTAACCAAAGTGAAAAACAAGATAATTAAACCAATTGGGTAAAAGACAAGTGGTCCAGCCAAAAACCAAATGGCAACCAGAAACAACATGGCAAAAGGAACATCCATTAAGGCTTGGAAAATTTGCCCTGCATAAAACCCTCTCAACACCCCAATGGCTGCAAGCCGATCTAAGTGAACCCCAGGTTCTTCTAGTTCATATTCTTCTAGCTTGCTTGACATTAAACCTTCCACAGCACCTAAGCTTAGATAATGCTCAAAGCGAAAAGCAAGAAGGCTACTTAAAAAGCTCCTAAAATGCCGTAAAAAGGCTTCTGCCGTAATTGCTATAAGGCAGCCTATCACTAACCAAGAGAGTGTCCCTATGGCCTTGTAGGGTAGAATGCGATCGTATACCTGCATCATGGTTAAAGGCAGGGCAAGACTAAACAAATTGACGCAAGCACTTGCTAAAAGCATATAAAAAATGGTCCCCCTATAAAAGGGTATACCACCAAGGGCCCGCACTCTTTTGTCGGCATTTTTAAAGTGACTTAACAGTTTTAAAGTATCTAATTTAGTTAATTTCAAGGTTCAACCTCTTCAACTTGGCCCTGATAAATATTTTGTAGTTCTTGGAGTGGCTCTACTGAGTCTACCTGTTCCTCTCTCCCTACTACAACCAATTTTCCTTTTGCTTTGCTAATTATTTTCAAGGCTACAAGGTGAAAGTCTAATCTTGCCAATTCTGCCTCTGCCTCTGCTTGGTTGTTAGCCTGCTTAATTTTAACTTTTTGAATTTTTGAAATTTGGCTTAATTTTCCCATTTTTTCACTGTCTCTTAGGTCTTTGTCAGCGATTTCCCAATATCTTTTTTGTAGGACCCAAAAGGCGTAAGCCGACTCATACTCATTAAAATCCTGCCCAGCATCAAGTGAAAGCCTTTCTTTGAGTTCTTGTTCTTCATCTTCCAAAAGAATAAGATTCAACTTTTGCGATTGTAACTTCTCTTCTTCACCACCACCAAAGGAATAGGAAAGAGAGACTTGAGCCCCAAGGTTACTACCTGATTCTGTTTCTGTTGCGCTATTCCCGACAAAACCACCGATAGAAAAATCAGGGCTAGTTGCGGAATCGCTGATTTCAAGGTCTATGGCCTGTTGCTGTTTTTTTAAAAGAAATTTTTTCATTTCAACAGATTCTTGGGCGTAAGCATTTTTCATTGAGGATCTGTTGAAAGTAAGAGGTATCCTTATCTCACAGTCCAATTGCTGTTCAGGGTCAAAGCGGCCAATTAAACTGGATAGGCGGCGTTGTTGATAGACAAACTTATCTCGATCCAGCCTTCTTTGTCTTATAGCTCTGGAATTTTCTAAATTGAACTTCATTTCATCCAGCTCACTCCTTCTATATTTAGCAGCTTTCTTTAATCTTTGGGAATAAGCCGTCAATTTGACTGTGTTTTGAGATTTTTGAAAGTTCACTTGTGCTTTGCATAGATTTAAAAAGGTCGTTGCAATCTCAATTTTTCTTTCTAACTCAAAATTGGTATCTTGTGCTTGGTCAAAGAGAATGGTTTCCATTTCCTTCTGGTTTGATAGCCTTGTGAGATTAGCGGCTTGCCCGGTAAAAGGAACTGTAACTGAAAGGGTTTGCTTGGTTAAGGTTTCGTCGGTTCCGCCTGTGGTTAACGCTTGGCTATCCCGTTGCGAAGTTGTCAGGTCGACCTGAGTTCCCCCTTCATAATTTTGGCGATAACCTAACACGACTACATTTGTGTTGGTAGCAGATGCTTCAACATCTGTGGAATCGGCGACTTCATTATTGTAATTTTTTAGATTGCTATAGACTTTATGCTTAATAGACCTTTCTGAAATCATTCCTTTTTTGATGGAGTTTCGTTGGATTCTAGTGTCTTTTTGCCTGCGGTAGGTTTGGTGGTTTAAGCCCATCTCTATGGCTTTTGATAGAGTCAGGGGTCGTGGAGTGATAGTCTCTGAAGGTAGATTTTGTGCAAATGTATGCTGGAAAAAAAAGGAAAGCACAAGTAGTGACAGAACAAAGTTTTTGAAAAGGATTTTCATTCTTAATGTTATTGTTATTTATACTTCATTAGAGGCCAACCAGAGAGAATTAAGCCCTAATGTATCTTTTCTGTTTTTACCTAAAAAAGCAATCTATTGGAGACTATTAAACTAGACTTTAAAAGAAAATAAATCAAAACCTTGACTGTAAAACTGCATACATATTAGGTTATTGGCAGAAGACTAACACTCATTTAATAAGATTTCGCAATGGCCCTAGATAAAAACTCAAAAATTCTTGTAGTAGATGACAATGCAACGATCAGGAAAATTTTAAATAAACACTTGAATGCATTGGGGTATACTGATGTTGCTACCGTTGGAAGTGGTGCTGAGGCCTTAGAAATTTTTGCGCAAGAAGAAGTTAATTTTCTAATTACGGACTGGAACATGCCAGAAATGACTGGCTTAGAACTCATTAAGGCTATCCGCTCTGGAGAGAAAAACCCTGATTTGCCAGTAATGATGGTTACCGCTGAAGGGGAAATGGAAAAAATGCGTGAAGCTAGTGAGGTTAACGTAAAAGCCTATTTGCTCAAACCCTTTAGTGCCCAATCAATTGTGGATAAAATAGAGCAAATTTTTCCTTCCTAATGCCTAAATCTAGCATTTCTATTTCTTGAGAGTTCTTTTGCGGTTTACAAATACCAGATTCTGCTCAATAGTTTATTTGAACTCCCCAGAGTGATCCGTCAGTTTTAACTCAAGGCACAGACTATTAATCCTAGGACCGCCAGAAAAGTTTCAAGGATATAGAGAGGCAAACTAATCACCATACATTTCTGAGATTTTTATAAATTCAGCTTCCTTTTCTAGATATATATCCACGAGTTGAGGGTCGAAGTGAGTTCCTTTACCTTCAAGGATTATTGCCTTAGCCTCTTTAGGTGACATGGCTTCCTTATAAACCCGTTTCATAGTTAAAGCGTCATAGACATCCGCTAAAGCCATTACTCTGGCAGAAAGAGGTATTTCTTCACCTTTGAGCGATCTGGGGTAACCTGAGCCATCCCACTTTTCATGGTGGTAACCTGCAATTTGCGCTGCAATCGGGAAAAAGCTAGAAGATTGATCATGTTTAGATAGAATTCTTTCACCTGCTTCAGCGTGAGTTTTCATAATATCAAACTCTTCTACAGTCAACTTTCCAGGCTTCAGCAGTATGTTGTCAGGGATAGAGATTTTGCCAATATCATGGAGCGGTGAAGCCCTGACAATATCAATAATTTGATCCTCGCCTAGGTCATATTTGTATTTAGAAGATTTTGAAAGCTCTCTGATTAGGATTTCTACAAAAAACTGGGTTCTCTGAGTATGCTTGCCCGTATCTGAATCACGGTTTTCTGTTATATTGGAAATCATTAAAATGGTTGCAATTTGCTCTTGTAAAAGTAGTTTATTGCGAGCTACAACCTTTTCTTCAAGCCTTGCGACTAACTTATTTTTTTCTTTTATTTGTATGGCATTTTGAAGGTGAATTTTTAACCTAGATACTAATTCTTCTTTTAAAAATGGCTTTGTAATATAATCACTTGCTCCTTCTGCGTAAGCTTCGAGGATCACATCTTGGTCATACACTGAGGTTAAAAATATTAAGGGAATCTTATCCGTTTCCCCGCTACTTCTGACTTTTTTACATAACTCCAAGCCATTCATATTGGGCATTTCAAAGTCAGTTAATACCAAATCATAATAAGAGTCTTTTTGGAGTGTTTCCCAAGCTTTTTGCCCATCTTCTACGGCTGTAACTTGAGCGCCAATGCCTTGAACAATGCTCGACAAAAGATTTCGGATGACGTTACTATCTTCTGCAATTAATATTTTTGCTTCTGCAAATTCATTCTCCTTTTTTCCCAAAGCTTTCATTACAGCTGTTTCTAGTTCTTCCGCCTGAAAGGGTTTTACAATAAAATCCGTTGCGCCAGACTTAAACCAATTTTCTCTCATTCCATGGGTGTCGTTAGCTGTAACCACTACAATGGGGATATCAGAAAACTGACTCAACTCCTCAGTTGCCCCTTCTCGAATTCTTTTACAAAACTCGTACCCATCCATGTTGGGCATATCTACGTCAGAGGTGATTAAATCGGGATTCACTTTGGGTAATTTTTCCAAAGCATCAAGGCCATCAACGGCAAGAAACACGTCGAAACCTAAGTTTTCTAGAATTTTCTGGATGATATTGCGAATGGTCGAACTATCATCAACAACTAGCACAGTTTTTTTTTGGGGAGGTGTCATTTTTTGGTTTTGGGCTTATTAAAGGTTATTAGCATATTGATGTTACATTACTTTTTGTATTGTTGCAAAAAATGAAAATTATTAACGTAATTGTTACTAGATTTGGCTTTCATTAAACTTGTCTTGTATCTCTAAGATTTCCTCTTGAACTGACTTCAGGGCTTTCACACAGTCTGAGTCGATTTTATGTGCATCAACTTCTTTTTCTAGTTGAGTAAAAGCCGCTTCATTTGACCATGCTTCTTTATAGGGGCGGGCGCTTGTTAAAGCATCAAAAATATCAGCAACAGCAATAATTCGGGCTTCATAGGGAATTTCGTCCCCCTTCTTACCATAAGGGTAGCCAGTTCCATCCAAAGTTTCATGATGAAGCTCAATTATGGCTTTTAACTGCTCTAAAGGTCGCTCTGAAGTAAAATTAAATATATTGACTATATTTTGAAATATCTTTCCACCCTGCTTGGTGTGTGAGTTCATGATTTTTTTTTCTTCGTCATTAAGTCTCCCAGGTTTTAGGAGGATAGAGTCTGGAATGGAAATTTTCCCAATATCATGGAGTGGGGCAAAACGGAAAATATGCTCTAAGTCTTCATCGTTATAGTCAGTAATACCAGACTTCGCTAATTCACGAGCAATTAAGACAGAGTAGCGTGCCATTCTTTCAAGGTGATTACCTGTTTCTGGGTCCCTAAAATGAACCATATTGCTAGCAGCACGAAAGGCACCAATCATAGTTTTAAGGGAGATTTGCTCCTCTACAATAAAGTCACAAATTAAATGACTAAACATATTTAAAATATTAAGTTTAGCATTAGTAAAAGACTCTTTTTCTTTTGAGTTAAAGAAGATAAACCCTATGAAATCATCTTTATAAAACATGGGAAAGGTGTAACTCGATTGAAACCCTGCTTCTTGGATTTTTACAGAATGGACTTTGCTGGATTCACGCAGAAGGGCTAAATCATCAATAACGCGTGCTTGTTTTCCTTTTACCAAAGCAAGCAAACTAGGGGATTCAGAGAGCTTTGAATGGTAAAACTGTAGAGGTGTTTTATTAGAGCTGCTGTAGATGTATGTTTTGAGATCATCTACTTCCTCTTCATATAAAGCCACAGCAATACGTTCCACGCCTGCACAGTGCGTTTTTAATAGCTCGTGCAGGGAATGGAGTTTTTCTTGTGAGGGTATGTTTTTGTTTAAAAGAGCAAAACGGTCTTCTTTGAGTCTAATTAAATGACGTTCTTTCATTAAATTTTATAGTCTTTTATAAATTACTACCTACTAATGATTACGGTCAAACACTTATTTATGAACTGAATTTAATAACCTTTTCTAGGCAATCACTCCAAAACCACATAAACTTATGGCCTGAATCTACATAACCGTAAGGAACCAAAAGGTTTGGAACTAAGTTATAAAGAAGGGATTCTAGGGGAGATGGAGCACCGATATGGATAGGTAAAAAAAAAGGCCTTACAGTTAAAACTGTAAAGCCTTATTTCTTATGGTTGCGGGGGCAGGATTTGAACCTACGACCTTCGGGTTATGAGCCTGAGTGTCCACCGTCCATGACACACCACTTTGCAGCTATCTACATAGTTTTATTTACTTTATATATCTTTTATGCCATTCTAATTCAACTTGATTTTACCCGAAACTACCCTATTCCACCTTTATAAAGTGGGGTAAAACATGGGGTAAAAACCAAAGGGACTCCTTTAGCTAGAAGGTTGAAATACTTGATAAAAGGTGTAATTTGTGGTATAATAGTCTTTTATTAAGCAAAACCCCTACAATGCGATTAATACATTGTTTTTTAAGGACTATACCAAATGGATATAAATGCGAAAACTACTGGCTATGTAACTACACCACCAAAAGACCCCAAGAAAAACCGTAAAGCTATTCCAGTTGGGGAAGAAAGTTTCAAGCGAATAAGAATTGAGGGTGAGAAGATTTTCTACAGTTGGGGGATAGTCAAAGGATTGGGATTTGAGGTCGTTTGGAAAGCACGAATATCAAGCAAAGGTGAGGTTACTTTAGGGCGTGGGTTCAAAAATCAAATGGACTTTAAAGGGGCTGAACGTGCCTTAGCTGAATACACCATCAATACAAGACAAACCAAAGTTGAAAAGAAAAAAGCTAAAGAGGAATACGAAAAGAAAAACAAGACCTTTGACCAGCTTTTTGAGTTGTATCTGAGTTCCAAAGAAGAATACAAAGACCTAAAAAACGACATAACTAACTATAGGAACTATATTCAGCCAATCTTTGGGGGCATTAGGCCAGTGGACGTGGAAAGAGAAATGGTGCTTATGGAATTGAGGCAAAGGGTTAACGAGTATAGAGGAAAGTACCCAAGAAAAAATAATGGCAAGAAGTCTCCTAAAACTCATAACAATGTACTAGCACTTTTAAAAAAACTTTCTAATTTCGCCCAAGAGGATTATGGGATTTTACCTATTGGTTTCAAGGTGAAGAGATACCCTGTACAAAGACGGAATGAGAGTCTAGAGGCTTTTGAGGACGGAGATTTGAAGAGTATTTGGCAAGTCATCAACAAGCGACAAAAAGCTGACTTAAACTCGCTGGCTGTATTGTTTTTGATACTGTCAGGTAGAAGATTGAGTGAACTGTATTCAATGCGTTGGCGGCTTTCTACTTACCAAATAAACAAACTTACTGATGTGGAAAAGCATGAGTACAGAACAAGTAATATTGTTGATGTTGAAAATCAGGTAATTACTTATTTTACGACCAAAAACAATGAACCAATAAAAGTTCATATGTCCAATGTAATACTTGAGATAATGAAAAAACTTCAAAGCAAAGTGTATGGCCTAAAAGGTAGGAAAAGGGACGTTGAACAAGGAAAGTTTGTTCCAGAACTTAGCCCTTCACAATGGGTATTTCCAAATGAGCGAACTGGGCGAAAAAGGGTACAGTTCCTAAAAGTCCCAAAACAGATATTAGAAAAGGCTGACATTGATATAAAGCTTCATAGGGCTACTTATGCTTATAGACATACTTTCTCTTCCACAGGTGGAAACCTTGGGTTTAATGAGGGGTTAAGGAACATTCTAGTAGGTCAAACCCCTAGTGAGGGGATACAGGCGATTTATACGAGGTATAACAAGGAAGGGAGGATTGAGGTGGCTAATCAAATTGCTAATAAACTAGTAGATATTATGACAGGTGGAAAACCTGAAAGTTTTCCATTTAATAAGACCACACTGTAACTAGCTATTCAAACCTACCCTCAAGAGTATAAAATAAGTGCTGATAATTTCAACTCTATCCTTGGGGTAGACCTTACCCCTCTTATTGAATTTCAAAGGCATATATGCTCTTTTTGACAGGCTAAAGGGGCTAAAAAGACCAAAAGTCTTTCATAACGTATTCAGAATTATTGAAGTGGAAATCCAAGCGATTTAGGATAGCGAAGTAACTGGACTCCAATCTTCATCAGTATAATCTGCTAATGCTTTACCTTCTTTAGGTGCCTTAACTTCTGTTCTTGAGATAATTTCAACATCATCAGGAATGATAAAAATTTCAGCCTCATTTCTTTCTAAGAACAAAGCAGCTACATCAAACTTGCTACACTTACCCTCTAAGACGATTCCATTTTTCCTAAACCTCGTAGCAAACCAATTCGCAACAGGGCGTTCTAGTGTCCAAGAGTAACTAAGTTCCTCTATGCTATCCCCTTTCACCCCTCTATAAATTTTGATTGTTTCAGGTAACTCTTTAAAGGCTTTGTTTTCTTCTTCGGTCATTAAGAGTTCCTGCGTGCTTGGGGATATTTCGTTTAAAATATCTTCTACCCATTCATGATAACCAGAACCTGACAAGCCAGTGTTCATTGTTAAAACACGGCCTAGCTGTGTGTAGAACACTTCATAAGGAATCTCTCCCTCATTTTCAAACAAGTATTCTATCAAATCTACCGCATTCATGGTTTCTAAACGGTCATATTCACTAAAGTCTGCAGTCATTTTAACCTGTTATATCTATGTTTTTAATTTCTTGGGCTGTTCAAAAATCATCAATTCTGATTAATTTTAAAGCTCAATGGCATATGGTCACTGAATGCCAACCAATCCTCATGCACACCAACCTCAATATTGGCACCTTTCAGTGAAAATAAATCAGGTTGTGCGAAGGCATAATCAATGTGGTAAGGCTTTTCAAGTTTTCTTTGTAAGTAGAGGGTAGGTCTTGTTTCCTCACCTTGATATTCATCCATCAAATCATGATAAATGCTCTTAATTCCAAGTTCCTCTAGCTCCCTTACCACATCACTATGATTCCACCATCTATCCCACACATCCCAAAAAACATTGGAATTAAAATCACCACAAATCAAAGTATGTTCAGCCTTAAATTGTTCTTTGTGAATCTGTAGATATTTCCAGAATTGCCCCATATATCCAAAGGTAGGAGACTTATTTTGTTTAGTCCAAACACCAACCATGTTAAAAGCATCATTAACTCTACATGGTAGGAATGATTGATAGTCATTATCTAACCAATCAAGCCTTTCTAGCTTAACCCCGTTCTTCGTAAATATACCAATCCCTTTATTCTTAGTATCACCTTTCCACAAATAACTTTCAGCCCATTCTCTATAATCGTCACCAAATTTGTCAGTTACAAGTTCAGGGTTTTCACATTCTTGAATGATATAAATATCGGCATCAAATCTATCTATAGATTCATACTTTTTTCTAAAAGCACCATTACAATTCCAAGTGACAACTTTCATTCAATTTCATCAAAAAAGTCTAAATCTACTTTACGTACCTCAAACTTTTCGGCAATGAATACACCAACATTATTTTCAATCATCAATTTTGCCAGTTTTACACCATCAATCAAAACAATCTTTTTACCTGATTTAGAGTAGTCTTCTACAAACTTAATTGCGTTAGCTGTATAGCGTGAGGTAGTAATAAAAACGCCCTTATTAGCACCGTGTTGGGCTAAAGCCCCTGAAAACATCTGTATTTCTTGACTTCCCACTGAACCTTGCCAACGCTTTGCCTGAATATATACTTGGTCTAAGCCCAACTTATCTTCGTCAATAACACCATCTATTCCACCATCTGCTGATTGTTGGGTCACTCTACCTGAATTTTGTAAAGAACTACCATAACCCATAGCGAGTAACAATTTCATCACTAGGTGTTCAAAAAATGTAGGTGACGAATTGGCGATATTATCAAGTAGCTCCACTGCTAGGTCATCATTTATTTGTTTATAACCTTTGCTTATATTTTCATAAGGGTTACTTTCAGCATCAACGTCCTCAATAGATACGTCTTCATCTGCCCCACCAGCATTCAATTTTTGCTCTTTTTTCCACTTTCTATATAAGATACCAGCAGTTTCAAGTAGTTTATCAGGCCCAAGTTCAATGGCCTTCTCACCCTCACTGGTAAGATACCAAACACGATTTTCCTTTTTTATGTACCCTGCCTTAACGCAGTTAATTGAGTAAAAATGAAGCAGGGACTTCCAGCGTGTATATCCAGTTTTCTCAAAAACGTAGTTTGCCCAATCATCTAGTTCTACTTTGCTACCTGCTTTTTCAACCACATCTTTCGCTTTCATATTTCCACCAGCCTCTTTCAAGGCTGTAAAGGCTGAAAAGATAAGTTTTGAGCCTAGTTGAAAAGTTTTTGGTTTTTGCTTTGCCATTTCTTAATTCATAATTATGTTTTTTGGTGGGATTAATAATTATGTGAATAACATAAAGGATATTTTTCTGCCAGTATTATGGCCTGTTACTGAAACCAATCCACAAGCCTTACTAGTGTGAGTAATCACTATTGACTATAAATGATTACTGCAACAAACCACTTAGAACCTTATAAACAAAGAGTTTAATGGTGAACCTAGCATAAAGCTGGACTTATTCCATAAATTGAGTAATCATTTATATGTAAATTCCTTTAATAGCGATTACTCAATTGAGAGATAGAAAATGAAAAAGAAACCATTCACCGAAAAAGAATTAAAGAGGCTTTCTACTCATATTCAAGGCTTGGCTTATGCTAAAAATCAAATGGGACAAGAAAACAAATTTGCTTTGAGAGATTTGTGTATTTTGAGATTGGGTATAGATTCTTGCCTTCGTGTGGTTGATTTGCTGAACATTACAAAAGACCAACTTATAGCATCTAACGGTGAAGTGAGAACCAGAATACAACTAGTAGAGAAAAAGACTGGCAAGAACCAAGAGGTGTCTTTGTCTCCAAAGACCGTGGAAACCTTATGCGAGTATTTAAGTTCCAGAACTGACAACAACCCTTATCTGTTTGTATCAAGACAATCCAAAGACAATCCAATCTCTACTATTACATGGAGACAGGCTCTTAAAAGGCACTGTGAGAGTTGTGGTTTAGATAGCTCTAATTTCTCTACTCATTCCTTGCGGAAAACTATTCCTACTATTCTAGTAAGACAAGGGGTAAGTGTTAGGGTGTGTCAAAATCTTCTGAATCATAGCAGTCTAAATTCAACCATTCACTATTTAGGAATAGAGCAAGAGGAAAGCATTGAGATTAAAGAAAGGTATGCCCCTGTATTTTGATTGCGGATAAAAGAGAATCGGCGGAAAGCAAGCGAGTTGCTTCGTCACCTTGTGGAGCAAGAAAGGATATTATAGAACGTCTGAACCTATGTTTAGACAAAACATGCCGTTCCATTGCTTACCAGTCCCGCCTTTCTCAAATGGAATTGGCAATCTGTTCAGTGTGGCGTGGGGGTGAAATTTGACCTGATTTCCGATTAGTTATATTACATTGCCTATGTCACCGCAAACTGGTAATTAATGCGTTAAATAGCTGACAACTTTAACCCACCAAGTAGCTTTCATTATGAATACACAAACCCCAAAAGAACTATTTCAAAAAAACTTAACTGAATATACCACAAATTTTAATAATGCGGTTTCCACAAGCAATGGGGATTGGATTGTGAAGGGGTTCATTGATGTATCCAAAAATATTTATACTATTTCAGTAGACACAAAAGTTGTTTCAAAAATCATGGAAATACTTTTATTTCCAAAATTCTGCGAATTTGCCGAAATGTATGATTATAAACTTTTGTTGACCGAACATCAAAATCATTATCCCGATTTGTCATTTGTCGATAGTGATGGGAATAAGTTTGCTGTGGATATAAAGAGTTCATATAAGAAAAATAGTTCCTCTATAAATGGCATGACCTTGGGGGCTTTTACAGGGTATTTCAGGAATCGGGGCAGTCATAAAAACATAAAATTTCCTTATGAGGAATATGCAGGGCATTTTGTATTTGGCTTAATCTACACAAGGGTTGAAGACCTACCAGAAACAGACATTTTCAAACTCGAAGACCTTCAAAACATAAGTTCAGTAATTAAAGATTTTACTTTTTTTGTTCAAGAAAAATACAAAATCGCTACAGATAGACCTGGCAGCGGAAATACAAAAAATATAGGCTCTGTTACTTTGATTAGCAAACTAACAAAAGGGCTTGGGCCTTTTTCAAAACTTGGTGAAGAAGTTTTTGATGACTATTGGATGAGTTATTTGACGAAAGATATGGCAAAAGCTGCTGAACTCGCCAAAATGCCTTATAAAAATTTAATAGAATATAAAACTTATAAAAACTTGGATTAGGCATGAACTCGAAACAACTATCATTTTGTGACCGCCTGCCTTATGAGGGAATGCCAACAACAAGGTATCAGGGCAGTAAAAGGAAATTGTTACCAGAACTGCATGAAGTTTTGTCTCAGATACCTTTTAGTACCTGTCTTGATGCTTTTGGGGGTACTGGCTCTGTTACTCATTTGTTGCGGTTTATGGGTAAGGAAGTTCAGTTTAATGATATTTTACAGGCGAATTGTTATTCAGCTAGTGCATTATTCTCAAACAATGAGTGCCAGACAACACCCGATTTTATGTCAGAATTATTCAAAAAGAAGCCAAAAAAAAAGTACCTATCTATAATTGAGGAACATTACGAGGATGTTTACTTCACAAACGCCGAAAACTGCCAATTGGATATTTTAGTTCAAAATATTCAAGAAATTGAGTGCAAAGAAACTAAAGCGGAAGTTTACCATTGTTTATTTCAAGCCGCAATTTCCAAACGACCATATAACCTTTTTCATAGAGCTAACTTACATATGCGCACAAAGGATGTAGAAAGAAGTTTTGGAAATAAAGTAACTTGGGAAAGGCCTTTTATAGACCATATGCAAAAGTTTTTGAAAGAACTCGTTTCTTATAAATCAGTGAAATCAAAATCTGCTGTTTCCGTAACTAATCAAAGTGCATTTCAAATTCAGCAAAAATTTGATTTAGTCTATATCGACACTCCTTATGCAAAATCTGAAAAAAAACAGGAATCAAATTATTTTAATTTCTACCATTTCCTTGATGCTTTAGTAATGTATGATGGTATCAAGGAAAAATCATTTTCAGAATATGCCCATAAACCTATTTACCATCCTGGTAAAAGTTGGTTTTCCCAAGAAAACATTACAGCTGCTTTTGATAACCTATTTTTAAATTTTAAGGGGTCAAAGTTGGCCATTTCATACCGTGATGATGGATTTCCAAGCGTGCCGAGTCTTGTCGGGCTACTCCAAAATAGATACTCTTCTGTTGAGGTACATAATCTTTCTGAATATAAATATGTCCTTTCGAAAAAGAAGAATAAAAATACACAAGAAATTGTAATAGTTGCTCAATGAAAGAAGTTACCCCAAAGGGATTGCACGGATTAATGATTCGATTCTCTGATAATTATGTAGAAAATAGTAAGTCTAATACGATTATTGAACACAATAAGATGATTGAGAAAAATGGGTTTGTTTATTTGGGAAAATTCGGTAGGCGTATAGGAGCAAAAAGCATAAAGCTTTTCAATGATTCAACACTTGACAGGTACTTGATTTTAGCAAGTCGTTCCAACGGAAAATATAAACTTTTTATAGCAAGAGTGGATAGCGTTAAGGAAGACTGGGTAAATAAAAACCACGTACCCTCATATTACAGGAAAGAATCTGGCTTCAACAACTGGTTTTGTATTCGTAACGAAATTTTAGAGATGGGAGAAGAAGAGGTCAATCAATGGGTTGTAAAATCTTCAAAGTTCTCACTCAAAAGAGTTTTATCTACAAGCATGGCAGGTTTTTTTATAGTTTCTAAAGGTGAGGCAATTGATAAGTATAGTCCACTGAAACCTAGTGGTCGTGGCAAAGGTAAAAAGCAAAAAACGTCTGATATAGGCGAACTATCTAATGGGGACGATTTTTATGATATTGACGATTTCTTATGGTAATTTCGTAAGTCTCTCAAAAACAACCTAAGCCCTCTAAAGGTACTCTGAAATAAGAAAGCCCATGAAAGGACTATTTTGGTAAGCCCGTTAAACTTTCTTATTCCAGATAACTAGACAAAAGAGCTAAAACTTTTGTTTAGTGGGTTCCATTTACTGTTTGTCTGAAAATCTCATAACGGACAATTCAGTTAGGAACTAGGTACTTTACTCGTAACAAGCAAAGTTCAAACGCTCTTTCTTGACCAAGATTTCTTCATCTTTAAATTTTGCAATCAAATTAGGAATACCTAGCTGCATATTTTGACCTTGAACGGCTAAGAATGCTGTACAAGTAAGGTTTCTTTCCATTGGTGCTTTGTTTGGCTGGTTGATAGTGCTTTTAAGGATATGGTAGTCCTCAAAGTTATAAAACTGGAACACTGTATTGTATTCGTCACGCTGAATAACCTGATACCCTGTTGTTCTACTCATTTAGTCCTCTTGATTTAAATATTTTAGTTGTGTTCTCATTAACTTTAACCATTCTAGGCTTTGCTAAATTTCTCTTTAAGCGTTTCCTTTTGTGGTCTTCATATTCTTTATCCTCTTTGCTCGTAAAATTATCAGCATCAGGCTCTTGCGGAACGTCTTCTGTATCCTTATCCATTCGCTCCTCTAAAGAGGGCCTTTTTTTATGTAAGTCACTTATGAAGAGTTTACTTGGTAGTTTATCCATTAAAGTATCCAGAGAACTCTTGGGAACTTGCTCACCTATAAAGCCCTTATCCTTAGATTGCTTAACCTTTCTGTTAAATTTGCTTTTGATACGTGCATTTAACAGGTCTTTCACCTCATCAATAACGTCAACTACGTTAACCTCTTCATCAGGGAATACTTGCCCTGGAGCCTTCTTTTTTCCATTTAAAGTAAGGCTTAATAACTGTTTGAAGCTCTTCATTACGCAGCCTCTTGCAGTTGAAGGGCTAGGGCTAGGTCACCAAAACTTTCCTTAAGCAATTCATTAAATACCGTGGTCACAGTCTCTTGTCTTGATAATGAATAAGTCTTTAAGGCGTGTAACAACTCACCGTTTAGGTATAGATTGGTTCTTACCTTAGCCTTGCCAAATTTAGGCTGATAAGTGCTACCTTGCCACTTTGTAAGGGTTACAGTTGATTCAGTTGGTTCATTTAAGTCTGGTTCAATTGATTTTATTGTTTCAGCAGGTTCAGGTGGTTCTATTGAATCACCTAGGCCAAAGCCAATGAAAGACAAAATATAAGGCTCTAGTGATTCAGGGTTAGTCTGCTTAAATAGCTTTTCGGTGATACCGTTGTTTGATTGATACTGAGATAGTAAAGAAGCTGATTGTTGGATTTTTCTATCGTTGCTAATGAAATAAACATTTTTATTGTAGCTGTAAAAAGTACCTGTTGATTCTTGTCGTAGGTACACCTTTTCAGGGCTAGTTTCATCTAATCGTTTAATTTGCTGATTACCCATTAGTTTTAGCCTCTATTGCTAGAGTTTCAGCAATATCTTTTAAAATTGTGGGCATTTCATTGTTTAAATGGCGATAAAGAAAGGTTAGGCCAATCTTGGTCGTGTAATTAAGGTCTTCGGTTTCTAATTCACCTTGAGGTGAGTTCACCCAATCTTTAACAGCATCAAAGACCTTATCAGTTGCAACATCATTTTTTTTACTATCAGTAAGGCTAAAATAGCCTGACTTAAGCAAAAGGCCTTGTATGTCTTCGCATAAGTCATCTAAGCTAATAGTATTTAATTTTGATTCTAGTGATTCAGGTAGGTTTTTAGTCATTGTAGCCTTAAAATAAGAGAAAGAATTGTTCTTTGCTCTTATTTATCAAAGCTACGTGTTCAAGGTTTGAACACACTCCTAGAATTAAGCGTATGAGTAGTGGTTTTCGTCTTCATAGTATTGCCTGTCATAAGACTTAAAAGAAGGCCCACAAGAGGCTTTAAAGGCCTTTTTAGTGCTTAAAGTGTCTGGTAGATTAAGCTTGCCCATATAATCAATATAAGCCAGTTTTAGGTGCTTTCTATCGGCTATTTCAGCTTGCTTAATAGCAGCATCAACCTCAATTTCTATAGCCTTGTAGTAGTCTTCGTTAAACTTAAACTCCACTTCACCAAAAGAAGCTTCAAGCTGTTTCTGAGTCTCTTTAATACTTAAGCAGCTATACACCTCACTGTAATTAGTTTTCGCCCCTTTAACCTTAAAAGACAAGGGTTTTAAGGTGGGGTTATTTGTGTATATAGTATCTATAGCAAAATAACCCTTCCTTAACTTTAATTGTTTTTTGTAGTTCTTAACACTCTGTTGGTCTTTCCATAAATGTGGGAAATTATCACTTAGCCAGTCATTGCGATAAACAAAAATCTCACTACTAAGGTCTGTCAAAGCTAAGGCTTCCTCAAATTTACTAGTAACAATTTTCCCAGAACTAACCCCAAAGTCTTTCCACGCAACTACCTTTTTCACAGGTACGTCTAGGACTAGATTTGAGATTAAGAATATCTCTTTTTCTGTTGTACTGTGAACGTCACGAACCCTTCCGATTCCCTGCAATGACATATCCTCACGAATTGAGGTCAATAAAGCATCAATCCTTTTATCAGGGTGATACGACACACTGCAACTTACATTTTGACCTGTTATGACCCTATCCTGCTTTGGTAGCCTCAAATCCCCATTTTCATCAGGGATAATAAACTCTAATTTCTCATTTGAGTACAAAGCCCTTCCTTTATCCTCTAAAGCCTGAACGCTAGGCTCATTACGCCCTACAATAATCTCTACGTCATAATCTTTGTAACTATCAAGGCCAATGTAACCACCGAAGTAGATACCAGCACAATTTTTAAAAGTATTGGGCTTGATAAGTGTCATGTAAGAGTTAATTACAACTCTCTTACCCTCACTTACTTTCAGGTCAATCAATGCCTGAATTTTGGCAATGTCCTTTGAACCAGTTCCACCTTTTTCTTCGCTCTTGGTAAATCGTGATTTTGGAAAGCTACTAGTAATAACTTGAGTTATATTCAGGTTAGGTCTTTCTAAGTTTATTTCGTGAAACTCAAAGTCCTTCTCTAGCACCGACTCAATCATATCTTGATTAGCATCAGCATCAAGAATCAAAACAGGAACATTAGGAAACAATCGTTGCCTCTTTTTCCAGTGTAATCTTGCTCCAACCTTCTGTGATTTTTTCTTAGACATTTGGTCGTAATAAGACCACCTACCACCCACGCAACCATTGAAGTATTCCACATTCCAATTCTTTTCTAACAACTGAAAGAACCTCCAAAACCCATAGGGCTTAGTTAGACCTTTTACCCCTGCTTTTAAACTATCCTCTTCCATTTGAGGTGAAATACTGCTGAAGTTCTTTAATTTGCCCCAAGCCTGTTCTTTTGCCTGTTTTACGGTCTTTAAATCAATTCCATTGCCTTTTAGATATGAGCGTATGTCAGAGTATTCAAAATTACTTATTAAGACTGCTGTAAGGACTCTCTTTTCCTCGTTATCAGCATTAGCCAAGTACAGGTGAATATCTTTAACACCTATATCCCTATGAGCCTCAAACTCATTTAAACAGTGTTCATCAATGATTAATAAGTCTGGTTCTTTGAGCTTAAAGCGTTCATTCTGTTCTAGTGTTAAGTATGCATGAGGAAACAAAATAAAATCATAACCATTTTCAGGTTGGTTCCTTATCTGGTTCAAATAAGCGCAACTCTCATAATGCTCACAAGTGCTTTGAACATTACCTTCAGTACCCCTCTTTTGACA
This sequence comes from uncultured bacterium, assembly GCA_965602905.1. Classification (GTDB taxonomy): domain Bacteria; phylum SAR324; class SAR324; order XYD2-FULL-50-16; family XYD2-FULL-50-16; genus JASJGK01. The sequence goes on from CBFCZY010000020.1 coordinate 23,552, forward strand.
CATATGAGAAAAAACACTTAGTCCCTTTTTAGGCAACAATTCAACTAACTTTTCACCGTCAACCTCAAGGGTATTTTTGAGGCACATATCGTCAACACCTCTACCCTTGAGAACTATACCATTTAGGTGAGACTTTGCCGCTTTAATCTTGTCATAAAGTTCATTAGCCAGCTTGTGAGTAGGCAAAGCATATCCAATTTTTGTACCCGCTTCCCAATGAGAAATGAACTTGTTGAAATACCAATCAACCCCAATTATGTTGGTAATAGCCCCTGTACTTTTTCCAATTCCTACAGGTGACTTAAGGATAGTGTTCTTAGGATTAGTATGGACACTCGCTAGTATCTCATTCTGTTTTTCAATACCCTCTTCTTTGCTAAGGGTTTCTTTATGAGCGTAGAAAGGTTCCTTGTTGTTTGAGCTACTTGGTTCAACCTCTTCAAAAGATTCATAGGTGTTAAAATCAACATCTACTTCCTTACAGAAGTTAATTAATACGCCTAATCCAAAGTCTTTTTTAAAGCTCTTCCACTGCCCTTCAAAGAACGCATTAGAGATATTACTCCAAGACAAACTCTTCCAATCATCAATAGAATACCCATTAGATTTTAATGCAGAACCAAGTAAAATCCAAGTACTCCAATCCCTAAAATGGTCATTGCTAGCAAGGATTTTTAGAAGCTCATAAATCTCTTGTTTTTTAACGTCATCAATATCTGTCTTCCATGTACTAGTAGTTGACTGTGTGGCCTTCACCTGCTTTTTAAGGTTTGGTACTTCTACCACTACCTTCCTTTTCTTTACAAAATCCTGCCTTGTTTCAATTTCACAAGTTACGCCATCACCTATGTCAGGCAAAGCTGTATAATGAATTTGAACGCAATTGAACAGGCTATCATCAACGATATGACCAACCCAATCCTTCAATTCGTCATTGTTTGTAGGGCGGTTAAGGTAAAAGTATAGGTGTACGTTTAACCCTTTCTTAAGGAAATCACCGTTTGGTTGTGGAATTCCTGCTGAATTTGAGAATTGATAAAAATAGCTTACCTTAGTAAATTCCTTTGGTAATTCATTCGCTATAAAATATTCAATACCTTCTACTGTTATAGGGCTTATTTCGGTAGGCAATTCAAATTCATCAACATCTAGTTGAACCCAACATAAAGGCTTGTCTTGAAAGGTTTCTGTGTTCCTTCTAACACTAGGCTGGTCTTCAGGTATTACGCCCCTGATAATTGCACAATTTGACTCTTTAGAAATTTCTTTGAACTCATTCCAAAAGTCTTCAATACCATCAATAGTAATGGTATGAGTTTTAAAAAAGGTTTCATTTTGGTAAGCCTTATACTCTACAGCACCAGACTCATTGACATAGTACCTTTTTGATAATGTCTTATCTGTAGCTGTTTGAATAAGGGTTAACTGTGTTGATAAATAGCTGTGAGTGTCTTGTTTGTTTTTCATGTTTTATTTCCATAATTGTGTAATTCATTCTCCTTTAATAGACATTTAAGTAAGGTTGATTAGAGTCCAACTAATCAGCCTTCGTTTCGTTTATTTTGATAGTTTCCTAATCAAAAATTCGTTCCTGCTCATTCCATTACGAAATGCTTCATCCTCAATCTTTTCTATAAGCCTAAGTGGCATACGTATTGATAAGAATGCCTTCACTAGTCCTGTCTTCTTTAATGTATATTTTTTCATAGTTGTTTAAAATCTCTTCTAATTTGTTATCCTTTGTCTTTATTTATATAAACAGGTTCAAAAAAGTTATCACAACAGTTTTGAACTTATCGCTCATTAAGCCAAAATAACTGAATCACTAGAAGGTGGGCCTTAAAAGGGTAGTAAAAAGCTTAATCAGGACTTATGGGGAAAATAGGCGAGTTTTAATGTAGGCCGTAGGGCCAAGTAGACCCTTACGAATTAGAAAGAAACAAGTTCCTAGGCAGGCTGTTCAATTCTAAACAGTTCAATGTAGTTACTTACATCCTCGTACTTGTATCGGACGGTCTTACCAATTTTGTAGTAAGGCAATCCCTTGCCTAATGCTCTATGGTTTTGAAGCGTTGAAACAGAGCATCCTAATATCTTCGCAACTTCCTGTTCAGCAAGTAGGTTTGTTTTTGTGTCTAGAGTATTCTTTTTATTCATTATTTTACCTTTTGTTATGGTTATCTCAAAAAAGCAGTCTTTTTTAATTGACTACTTTAGTAGTATAGCACATAGTACAGGGTTTTGTCAAGTGTGGTAAAAATAGGGAAAGCAATGAGTAGAGGGTTGCAGCCTGAGAATCTAAGAGTCAAAGAGAAAAGGAATGTGGCAAGTGGAAAGAGGTTCCTGATTTTGCCTTAAAAAGTGGGGTAAAACGTGGGGTACAAAAAAAAAGGCCTTACAGTTAAAACTGTAAAGCCTTATTTCTTATGGTTGCGGGGGCAGGATTTGAACCTACGACCTTCGGGTTATGAGCCCGACGAGCTACCGAACTGCTCCACCCCGCGGCATATTTGTTGGTATCCCCCATTTATATTTTAATGGGGTACCTCTGTCAAGGAGTTCCTTGGGAAATCCTTTATTTATCGAAAAAAAGCCATATGGCTCTTTCTTTTTGCTCGATAAAAGTAGTTAACAGGGTTTATGACTCTACTTTATTCAAGTCACAGAAACCCTTTATTCTAACTCACCTTTTTTTCTTAAGTTTCCTAAAAGATCATCAATTTTGCTTTCATGTTCAAAACCAGAATCATAAACAAAATGAAGCTTAGGTGTGCGTCTGCTAGTAAGGGTACGGGCTAGTTTTTGCTGTAAAAAGCCTGTTGATTCTTGCAATGCTTTGCCGATCAGTTGAATTTCTTCCTCTGTCTTGCCGTAAACAGCAAAGAAAACCGTTGCTTGGGCTTGGTCAGGGCTGATTTTGATATCAACAATGGTCACAAATTCCAAGCGGGGGTCTGAGGCTTCACGCTGCAAAATGGTAGAAAGCTTAAATTTTACTGTTTCTTTTAAGCGTTCTTTGCTGACTTTAGCCATTACTAAAGCTTTGCAGCCGTTTCTGTTCTTTGGTAAGACTCAAGCGTATCGCCTGCTTTAAGGTCTTTGTAAGACTGAATTCCAATCCCACATTCAAAACCTGTAGCAACTTCTTTCACGCTATCTTTAAAGCGTTGTAAGCTTGCCAACTGGCCTTCGTAAATCAACACGTTATCACGGAAGACTCTCACAGGGCTATCACGCATAAACTTGCCTTCCACAATTTTAGTACCTGCAATAACGCCGATCTTAGGAATTGTAAAGACTTCTAATACTTCGGCCTTGCCTTGGAACTCTTCTCTAACGATAGGCTGTAACAAGCCCTCTAAGGCCTTAGTCACATCTTCGATACATTCGTAGATGATGCTATAGAGCTTAATTTCTACATTATCATTTTTAGCGTTCTTCTTGGCTTGTCCATCGGGTCTAACATTAAAACCAATGACGATTGCCTGAGAGGCGTGTGCCAGGGCGACATCTGTTTGGGAAATTCCCCCAACAGCAGAGTGAATCACCTTCACAGAAACTTCGTCGTTACCCAATTTTTGTAAGGATGCCGATAAGGCTTCCATACTACCAACTACATCAGCTTTGATGATCAAATTAAGGTTGGTTTTTTCAGCCTCACTTGCTCTTTCGAAGATGTTTTCTAAAGTGAAAACTTCTCTTGAAGCCAACTCTTGGACTTTAGCTTTGCTTGTTCTAGCTTCTGCGATCTGACGAACTGTTTTTTCGTCAACACCAACTTGAAAGACATCACCAGCAAATGGCAAACCATTTAAACCAACAACTTCTACTGGTGTTGATGGAGGGGCTATCTTTAGGCTGTTTCCTTTGTCATCCCACAGGGCACGAACACGACCAAACTCTTGGCCTACAACATAACTGTCACCAATTTTTAAGGTTCCGTTTTGTATTAAGATAGTACAAACATTACCACGACCCTTGTCTAGGCGAGACTCAATAACCACACCTTCGGCGGTTCTAGTCGGGTTGGCTGTCAGTTCCATTATCTCAGCTTGGAGGTGAATTGCTTCTAGTAACTTATCAATTCCTAAACCACTGTGAGCACTAACCTCAATCATGGGGATATCACCACCAAAAGATTCTGCAACCAGTTCATGTTCCATTAACTGCTGTACAACCTTGTCTGGTGTAGCACCAGGCTTATCGCACTTGTTAATAGCAACAATTAAAGGTACGCCAGCAGCTTTAGAGTGGTTGATTGCCTCAATCGTTTGTGGCCTAGGGCCATCATCTGCGGCAACAACTAAAATTACAATATCTGTAGCACTGGCTCCACGTGCACGCATGGCTGTAAAGGCCTCGTGTCCAGGAGTATCAAGAAAGCAAATCTTACTTCCATCAGGAAGTGTAACATTATAAGCACCGATGTGCTGAGTGATACCACCTGCTTCACCGTCGGTTACGTTTGCAGAGCGGATTTTATCTAGTAAGGATGTTTTACCGTGGTCAACGTGACCCATAATGGTAACAACAGGTGCCTTGACGATCATATCTTCTGATTTATCTGCGGCAATATCTAGAGTATCTTCAACAGATTTGATCTCAACTCGCACTTCCACTTCATATTCAGCGGCAACCAATTGGGCAGTTTCAGCGTCTATTGACTCATTAACTGTTACCATAATGCCTAGATTCATTAAGGTTTTAATGATCTGACCAGCCTTGATCCCAATTAGACTTGCAAGTTCCCCAACAAAAATGGTCTCACCAATAATTAGATCTTTCTTTCTAGCGTTAAAGAGATGAGGTTTTTTATCTTTTTTGTGCTTTGTGCCTCTACCAGGCTTATTCCACTTATTGTATCTATGCTTTCCAGAAAAACTAGTAGCTGAGTAAGTTTGGATATTGGGGTTAACCTCAACAGCTTCTGCTAGAGACTCTTTAACATCCAATTCTTTCGGCTTTCTATCGTGACCAGCTTTTTTAACATGCTTCTTTTTAGAAGGGTCTTCTTCAGGGACAATAGGCTCAGGCTTTTTATCCTTAATAGCTTTTTTAGCTTTATGGTCTTCTGTTTCTTTGGTAGGAGCAGCGGCAATCTTTGCGGCAGCAGCGGCTTTTTCAGCTTCTTCTTTTGCAGCAAGTTCAGCGGCAATCTTTGCGGCTTCAGCAGCTTTAGCTTCTTCTTCAGCTTTTTTTGCAGCTTCTTCAGCAGCTTTAGCTTCTTCTTCGGCCTTTTTTGCAGCTTCTTCAGCGGCTCTAGCTTCAGCAGCTAGTTTTTCAGGGTCGATTTTGCGGCGTACTTTTCTGGCGCCGGCAGCCTTAGCAACACCAGGCTCAGTAGCCTTGATTCTGATAGGGGAGGTTACACTCGAGGGTTCATTCACCCCCTGCTTGATTTTTTTAATTTGTTCGGGACTCAATTCAGTGAAGGTATCCTTCGCTACAATGCCGAATTTTTGAACCTTGGCTAATAGTTCCTTTCCTGGAACTCCTAATTCCCGTGCCAATTCAAATAGCTTCATATGACTCTCTTACAAACTTAAATAAATAGTGTATCCCGAATTGACCTTACATTAGGCCTCTTCTGTTCCTTCGTCCGCTTTCGGCTCAGCCGTAGGCGCTTCTTCGTGTGTATCTGTAGGCTTAACAGCTGATTCTTCAGTTGGAACTGCTTCATCTTCTGTCTTGACTTCAGCTTCTTTTGCTACTTCATCTGTAGGGGTAGCTTCGTCTGCCACTACACCTTCAGCTTCACTCGCTTCTTTTGCTGCAGCTCGTGCTTCAGCTTCTGCAAAGGGGTCAGCAACTACTTCTTGTTCAAAAGAGTTGATGTTGATCGAAACTTCCGTCAACTTACTGGCAAGCCTTACATTTTGCCCCTGCTTGCCAATGGCAAGAGAAAGCTGATCCATCATTACTCTAATATCAGCAACGCGGTTCTTTTCGTCTAGATTCATTTCCATGATTTCAGCTGGAGCCAAAGCATGAGAGATAAACTGGGCTAATTCTTCAGACCACTCTACCACATCAATTCGTTCGCCACAAAGTTCACCGACAACAGCTTGAATTCTGCTGCCACGAACACCAACACATGCTCCAACTGGATCTACATCTGGGTCGTTACTTTTTACAGCAACCTTTGCTCGTCTACCTGGCTCACGTGCAGCGGCCATAACGTCAATCACACCTTCAAATACTTCAGGTACTTCAACTTCCATCAGTTTCATTAAAAACTTAGGGTGAGTACGAGTTAAAACCAATTGTGGCCCTCGGCCTTCCGTTTTAAGATCCAATAACATGGCTCTAATGTTCTCGCCTGGCTGTAGATTCTCAAAAGGAATCTGCTCACGTCTTTCTAACATGGCTTCAATGTTGCCACCGATCATAACTACAATTCTGTTTCGCTCTACACGGGCAACTTGACCGTGAACGATCTCGCCAACCTTTTCTTTGTACTTTTCAAGTACCATTTCACGTTCTGCTTCGTTGATCTTCTGGAAAACCAACTGTCTTGCAGTCTGAGCAATAATGGGTGCAAACTCGTCAACATCAATAGGGAATTCAACTTCATCACCAACTTCTGTATCAGGGTCAAGCTCAAGAACTTCAGAAAGCAAGATTTGATTGTCTGGGTCTTCTAGCTCATCAACAACAGTTTTGTAATGCATCAATTCTAATACGCTGGTATTACGGTTGATTTGAGCTTCAATGTTGCGATAACTTTTATACTTTTTATGGGCAGCCCCTACAATTGCATCTTCTAAAGATTCAATAATAATATCTTGATCTAAACCACGTTCATGACTTAGCTCAATGATAGCATCCATTAATTGACCAGCTTTCATGCAGCTCCTTATTGCCTTTTTCTATTTGGTTGTAAGTCAGGGCTGAGATTTACTTGACTCATTTTTGCCCATTCTAACCTGTTAGTTGTTCCGTCTATTTCAACGAGGATATCGCCGTCTTCTAATCCTTGCAACATCCCTGTTACAAAATTATCATCAGAAGTTTTAATTCTAATTCGATCACCTTTAAACCGTTCGAAGTCTTTTGGTCTTAATAATTCCCTAAAAATTCCAGGGCTACTAACTTCTAGCGTATAAGCAAAGGCAAAAGGGTCTTCCACTTCTAGCAAAGGGGATAGCCTCTTGCTTAGTTTCTGGATGTCGTAAACACCCACGCCCGCTTCTTTATCAACCGTAACTCTAAAGATCTTAACACCATCTTCTTGAACCAGTTCCAACTTGAATAGTTCAAGTTCCAATGATTCAGCGAGAGGCGTAATGGCTTCGGTTAAAAATTTACTCTGTTCGTCGCTTAGGGACATATCTCCTCAGGGACTTTTCTTGTAGTGAATTAAAAAAATTATCACCATAAAACCTTTAAGGCAATGCCTAATTGGGTTATCTGGAAACTTTTAATTTACAAGGCTCTTTGGGAGATTTTTATGGCCTTATAAACTGCCAAATTTCGCTTTGAGGCTGGCCAAAGTTGCAGGTGCTTCTGGCTCTTTTTTCTCAGTCTTTTTTGGTTTATTTGGAGAAGAAGAATAGTTACCTACTGCTGCTGTATTTGTACTAGGCTTACTCTTGGCACTTAAAGAGATGCGGCCTCTGCTGGCTTCTACTTCGAGCACAGTCACCTTTAAAACTTGGCCCACTTGCGCCACTTCAGAGGGTTCCTTAATAAAATGGTCAGCAAGTTCAGAAATATGCACAAGGCCATCTTGGTGCACGCCAATATCGACAAAGCAGCCAAATTTAGTGATATTTGTAACTGTCCCTTCTAACTGCATTCCCACTTGTAAATCGGTAACTTCTGTAATGTCGTCATTTAACTTGGCGCCAATATAGCCTTCTCTAGGGTCACGGCCAGGGCGAAGGAGTTCTTCGGTAATATCCTTCAAGGTTAAGATACCTACTTGTTCGGTAACATAATCCATGGGCTTAATTTTACCAATGGCCTCTTTGTTTTGTAGCAAATCTTTAGGCTTTAGGTTTAGATCCTTGGCAATTTTATCGACTAACTTATAATTCTCTGGGTGTACTGCCGAAGTATCTAGCGGCGTGTCTCCACCTGAAATACGTAAAAACCCAGCGGCTTGCTCAAAAGCCTTGGGTCCAAAGCGTTCTACCTTGAGTAAAGATGCACGGTTGGGGAAGGGGCCGTTACTATTTCGGTGCTTCACCACAGACGATGCTAAAGTGGAGCTCATACCTGAAACATAAGAAAGCAGAGGCGCAGAGGCGAGGTTTACATCTACCCCAACGTGATTTACCGCCGACTCCACAACTTCATCTAGGTTACTTTTTAGTTTTCTTTGATTTACATCATGTTGGTACTGACCTACACCGATTGATTTAGGATCGATCTTTACCAGTTCCGCCAAAGGGTCTTGGAATCTGCGAGCGATAGAAACAGAGCCTCTAAAGGTAAGGTCCAAGTCTGGGAACTCTTCTCTGGCAATATCGGAGGCTGAATAGATACTTGCACCTGATTCGTTGACAGATACAGGGGTGATGTCCTTTAAACCTACCTTTTTGATCATAGCCTTTACAAAGGCTAAGACTTCTCTACCTGCCGTTCCGTTGCCGATGCAAACGTATTTAGGCGCATATTTACTGATCATAGCCAGTAAAATTGCTTCTGATTCTTGAAATTTATTCTGCGGTGGTACAGGGTAGATGGTCCCGTGATCCATGAGTTTACCTTGGGCATTGACTACCACAAACTTTGAGCCTGTTCTAAAACCTGGGTCGATACCCAACATGCAATGGGCACCAGCAGGGGAGGCAAGGAGCAAGTCACGTAGGTTTTGACTGAAAACCTTAATAGAATCTTCATCTGACCTTTCTTTTAGGTCCAAACGCAATTCAACTTCAATGTTTGTCTGGATCAGCCTCGAAAAAGCCTCATCAATGGCCAAAAGTATTTGCTTGTCATTCCCTTGGGCTTTGTTGACATAAGCTTTCTGAATTTCTTCCACCATAGACTCTTCAGGCAACTCAAATTTCAAACGTAGAATTTTCTCTTCTTCGCCACGCCTGATCGCCAAAAATCTGTGGGCAGGGATGTTTTTAACGCTTTCTTGGTGCTCGTAATATTGAGAAAATTTAGTCTTTTCCTCTTTAAATTCCTTGCGTACTGTGGATTTTATTTGTCCTACAGACCAAGCCAAATGGCGTAAGGTTTCTTTTAACTCAGCATTGTCTGCCACTTCTTCGGCAATAATGTCTCTCGCTTTGGCTAAAACCTCTAACTCGTTTAAGCCTTCTGGCATTGGGAAAGCTGTAAGCCAGGGGATGTAATCCTCTTGGGCTTTCATGATTTCGGCCAAAGGTTCTAAACCCAACTCCCTAGCTATTTGCGCTCGGGTTCTGCGTTTGGGCTTGTATGGGGCGTATAGATCTTCTACTTTTTGTTTAGTATCTGCGGCTATAATTTGTTTTTCTAAGGCTGGGGTCAGTTTTTCTTGGGATTTTATAGACTCTAGTACTGAGGCCTTTCTATCGTTCAATTCGGTTAAATATTCATAGCGATCACGAACGTCACGAATTTGTACTTCGTCTAACCCTGAGGTCGCTTCTTTTCTGTAGCGAGCAATGAAGGGGATGGTTGCACCTTGGTCTAATAGTTCAATTAGGTTTGCAACTTGTTCGGGGCGAAAGTTAAATTCTTTGGTGATTTGATGTATCATGGTCGGTGGTTTCTTTACTGGAGAGTGTTTTAAATCGAGGATATGGGCATTCGCCAACCACTACCAAAGGCTCGATCAGTAACCTTTAGGCCAGGGGCGGCTTGTCTTCTTTTAAATTCTGCGATCTTTACCAAGCGGGCCACTTGGGCAACATCTGTCGGTTTAAATCCTTGGGCAATCAATTCTTCTTGGGATTGGTGCCGTTCTATGTAACCTTTTAGAATCCCGTCTAAAATATCATATTCAGGGAGGCTGTCTTGGTCGGTTTGGTCGGGCCTCAGTTCTGCAGAAGGTGCCTTTTCTATAGTTTCAATGGGTATTACTTCAGACCTGTTGGCATTGATCCAGCGAGAAAGAGAGTAAACCAAATTTTTTGGAAGGTCGCTAATGACAGCTAAACCGCCAGCCATATCACCGTAGATAGTGCAGTAACCAACAGAAAGCTCGGATTTGTTACCTGTGGTTAAAAGCATTGCCCCTGTTTCGTTTGACATTGCCATTAAAAGGTTGCCGCGGATACGAGCTTGTAAATTCTCTTCTGTAAGGGCGTTTTTGGGGTCTAACGCTGCTTTGAAGGATTCCATGATTGGGGCGATGGCGATGCGCTGGGTTTCCATTTTCAGCCTTTTTGCCAGTTCTAAGGCATCATCAATAGATCCCTGGCTAGAATAGGGCGAAGGCATCAAAACTCCCGTTACGTTGCTCGCCCCCAAGGCTTCCACTGCAATGGCCGCTGTGAGAGCAGAGTCAATGCCCCCTGAAAGACCCAAGACTACTTTTGAAAAGCCACATTTTTTAATATAATCCCTGACACCTAACACTAAGGCCTCGTAACATTCTTCTTCTTTGGTCATTTCTGGGAGGGCTCTAATTTCTGTTACCCCCACTTCTATTGTCTCATTTGCTTCTCTAAAGCGAGGCAATTGTTTTAAAACATTACCTGATTCATCAATAATCAAGCTCCCGCCATCAAAAATCAATTCATCATTCCCACCAATCTGATTCAAGTAAACTATGGGAACATGGTTTTTCTTGGCAACAAGAGAAAGCATTGCCACCCTAACCTTCTGTTTGCCTAAAGCAAAGGGGCTGGAAGAAAGGTTGATCACAAAATCAACGTCAGACTTTTGCAGATCTTCCATGGGGTTTGCATGGTATTTTTCGTGCTCAAAGGGGAAGTCAGCCCAGATATCTTCACAAATGGTAACGCCGATGCGCTTACCTTTAAGAGTGAAGGTTTGGGGGCCTGAGTTTGAGGCAAACCATCTTGATTCATCAAAAACATCGTAATTTGGTAGCAAGGTCTTTTGGAAAGACTGCTTCACTTCACCATTTTCAAGTAAAAAAACTGAGTTAAAAAGGGGTTTACCTAAGCCAGTGTTTTCTTCTGGTGCACCAAGCAGCATCGGAGGAAAATCCTTTAGCTTGGATGCCAACTCGGCAACCTTGACTTTGGTCTTTTGAATAAAGGAATGGTTTAAAAGTAGATCTTGCGGAGGGTAGCCCACCAAAGATAACTCACTGGTTACAATTAAGTCGGGGTTTTCCTTTGAGGCGGTTACCGCCGCATTGTAGATTTTTTCAAGGTTTCCCTCTAAATCACCAACTTGGAAATTGAGTTGTAATAGGCTGATCCGCACTGGTTTTATCTAGTAGAGGGTATTTTTTAACGAACTGGGTTTTTTAGCAAACTATTGATAATCATCTTTAGATTCGCTGGGTCGCCATGGGTTTTAAAAACCCCTTCCACCACTAAGGTAGGGGTAGACTCTACCTTTTTATCTTTAGCAAATTGAACAGAATTTTCCATTGCTTTTACATATTTAGGGTCGTCCATTTTGGCTTCAAACTCGTCTAGCATACCATTGAATCTGGCGACATACTTAAGGCGCTCCCTTTGGTAAACCATATCCCCAAGACCTTTTTCATGGAAGAAATCAAAGATCATATCCTTCACAGCTTCTTCTTTGCCTAAGTCCACAGCGATGAAATATAGTCTGCCTGGATCATGACCTGCCCAACCGACGGGATGACCAACAAATTTAATTTTTTTGCCAAAATGCTTTTTCAAAGCAGGTATCTCTTGATTAAAATGAGCGCAGTGGGGGCAGCTAAAAGCAAATACTTCGTGGATGGTAACCACGTCTAAAGAGCCAGCTTTTGGAGCCTTGCCCTCTAAAGTTTCAAAGACACCCTTAACCCCTGCAATTGCAGATAGAGGTAAGGTAAAGAGTACTATTAGTATGAGTAGCGTTTGTTTCTTCATTTTGAGTGCACTATTTTATTAAAGTAAGTTTCAAAGTTAAAATCAGGGGAATGGCCTACAGAATGACAAACTTTACAGGTTGTTTCTGTAACCTTTTTCCTGTTTTTCCAGCCCTCATTATGAGGTTGAAATGGACCGTGGCAATTTTCACAAGAGACACCCTTTAAATGAGGGGTAATCTCTGCTGATAAAAAACCACCCTGTTTAAAACCGGCCACATGGCAAGTGATACATTCAGGGTCAAATTCTTTATTTACAGCCTTTAATGACTCGTATGCACTGGCATGCCGTGTCTGACTATAAACCTCTCCTTGACTTGGATGACAGGATATACAATGGGCTTTACCCTTGTAAACTCTTTTCTTAGGCGCTTTGCTTTGTTCTGCTAGAAAGGCCATAAAGAGGTCGTTTACTTGGTCATTGTATTTTTTAAAGTGAGGTTCCCAGCTTGAGTCGCTTGCAATTGCCTCTGTTAGCCAGACGAATTTTTCTTGCTGGTCGTCTAAGCTTTTAACTGTCAAAATTCCTTGGCCCTTAACAGGTGGCTTGTAGAAGTTTTTGGCCTCAATTTCTGTTTTTAAGGTTTGTTGTAACTCATCCAGCCCTTGGTTACCGACGAGTATCAGTTTGAATTTTCCACTTTCATTTAAAAGCATTAATTCTTGGTCTGTGCCTCTAAAAAGCAAAACACTGTTTTCTTGTACCTCGCCCAAGTCTCTTAAAAAAGTTTGAATGTCTGTTAGCCACGGGGTTATGTGTGTCCCTTTGCTCAGGAGTTCTGGGGATAAAAATCCATAAAAATCTACTCGATGAGAGGTGATTTTCGTCGCTGCTGGGGCAAGTACTCGTTTTTGGTTACTTAAAAGATAGGGCAGCTGGTGTTTTGTGAAAAAAGCTTCTCCACTGGCGAATTCTCTGGGGCCAGGCAAGATGGCAGTGACGCCTAATTTTTTGAAATATTTCACAAAGAGAGCTGTTTTTAAGTGGCCTTGCTCGTTCGGTTGGGCTGAAAAATTACCTAAATCCACCCAAAATTTGCCTTGGTTGTGGCCTTTGATAAAGCTGCTCGCTCTCTCAATCCCACCTTGGTCGCCCTTTTGGGAGCATCCGCAAGGTTTGATCTCTCCTCGGTAGTCACCTGTAACCAAAAATCCATTCTTTTGGGGCAAAAAAGCCCAATAAATTAATGCGATAAGGCCAACTAAACAGGCTGCTTTAAGAGGTAGTGATAATTTCATATTCTAGTGAATCTGTGATAACCAAGGCTTTTTTTTCTGCAAACCAATCTGGTATTACTATGGCAGTGGCGGGCTTTGAAGCTGTAGCACCATCAATTTCAGATACTATAGGCTCACTTGGGTGAAAATGGCCAACGACTAAAAGATCGAAGGGATGTTTTTCTATTAGCTTTAAAATGAAATTTTCCCATTCTACAGCGGGAAAAGCAATGCGAAAGGACTGATTTGTACCTTTTAATTTTGTTTCTAAGTCGGTCATAATCTTTTTCACCTTTGCAGAAGGCACAAAAGCAAAGCCCAGACGGAAAATTTTAGAGCGTAATAGTCTCCGCCATCTTAAATATTGCTTATCCTTTGAGTTTACTAAGTCGCCATGGGTACAAAGCAAAGTCTTGCCACCTACTTCCATTTGCAAGAAATCTAAGGCGATTTCATCAAAGGGCAAGTGTTTCATGGGCCTTTGGTCGCCCTTTTTGAAAAATACATCTCTGTTACCAACGACCAAAGAGGATTTTCCACCAGCTTTACCAAACTCTTCAAGCACATTCATCAAGAGGGTAACATCACCGTTATGGTATTTTTTGGGGCCAGCCCAAATATGAAACAAATCGCCTAAGAATATGATCTGGGTATTTTGGGCCTCAAGGCTTTTGATCCAGCTGGCTAAATCTGTTAATGCATGGTCTTTTGCGCCTAGGTGAGCGTCAGCAATAATGTATATTTTCGTAGGTTTCATTTGTATATTTTTGTTTTTAAATTGATTTTTTTAACCTTTCACCTTGACAGAAAAGGAGGTAAATCATAATTTGCTTGTTTCTAGTGGCGAAGTAGCTCAGTTGGTTAGAGCGTACGACTCATAATCGTAAGGTCGACAGTTCGAATCTGTCTTTCGCTACCAGAAAACAATGATTTACGATTTTTCAAACTCTTGAAAAGTCTCTCTAGGCACCCTACGGGGCACCTTTCTTGGCTAAATATCCAATTTTTCTTTTTTGGAGCTTCATTCTTAGGTAGCAGTTCCTTACCCCTAGATTTCTACTTGGCTGAGGGATTTTAGGCAATACTTATAGCAACAGTGTTGATTCGTCTAACCTAAGTGCAATGGGACGCTCTTAGCCGATCTAGGGGCCAGCGGTTAATGTAACTCATGTCGCCAAGGCTAGTGTAACAAGGTTTTTGTTAATCTCGATGAATTTACTAAAGATTGTTGCCCATGGGATTTTTGCAGTTTAATTCCATGTGTATTTCAGGAACAATTTTAAATTCATCATTTACTAGAATTAATTTTAAGTGGAATTTACTCGTACCCCTCAAGGAATATAATCCATAATCTAACATGGTTTGGTGAATTAGTTCTTGAGGTTCATTGAGTTCTACCAAAAAAGCAACCGCATCTCTCCTGTGAAGTATATTCTGACCATTACAAAGAGTGCCGCCGCCAGAGGGATAAATCACCCGCCCTGTATTTAGCTTATGAAGCAAGTTTCCTTTTTTTATTAATACATTTTCTGCCTGCTCTTGGGGAAGGTTCTCTGTAACTGTAGAATTGGTGTCAACGCATGAATCAAATAGGAATGGCCAGTTCTCCTCTATTACTTCTAAGAGCTCAGAGTTATAAAATTCATGGCTACAAATATCTATGAAGTATAGGTTATTGTCCCTTTGAACAAAAAATAACAAGTCACTGCTTCGCCCTACACGCCCTCTGAGGTGGTTGTCAGAATGAAAATGATTAATTCCCCATCGGTTGAGCATATAATCAGGTTTTTGTGGTTTGTTTGCAAGTTTTGACAGGTACCCTTTAAGGTCCAGACCATTTTGAGCGTCTTCACAAAGTGCCTGAAAGTCCGTAAACCCCTTGCTTTGGAGGTGATCTGAAATTAAAATATTCCATTTTTGTATTTTAAGATTCCGATCTTTTTGCTGAAAAAACAACACTAATAAATCGGAAATATCAATACTTGAATGTTTATAACCTGTAAGCAATAAAGGCATTGCAGTCAGAATGTTTTTTAGATCTTCCTGAAAGTCATATGTAATTTCTGGTTGCCCTCTAGCACTAGAAGCTTGACTCATAATTTTCCTTTGCAGACTAGTTGAATGTAGTTCTGAAATTTGTATTTACTCCCTTTATTTGTCGTTACTTGCTAGGTAACTTAAAAAGAGCACAGGTCTCAGGAGTTAAAAATTCAAGATTATGCCTTTTGATAACACTCAAGATATAACTGTTTCAATTCAGGTTAACAATGTAAAAACAAGATAATTCATGGAGGTAGTTTTTTAGTATCCAGCCGATAGCTTATATATTCTGTCACTCAAGTAAGTTTTCTACAGTAGCCTTAATATCGGGAGGGTTTTGGCGAAGAGTAAGCTAAACTTTTGGTTGAATTAGGTTAAACCTGTAGATTTATCAAAAGTGTCAGACCCCTTTTCTGATTAAAGAGCTGAGTTGGTCGATGGCAATGTTTAGAATTTCGCTGATTACTATTAACATCATAGCCTCTTCCTATTGCGCAAGGCCACAATCGTAGTTGGTTTTGCGGGCAAAGCAGTTTAATACCACCCCACATTTCTATTGTGATTTCTAACATGGTTAATTTCAAGGCCAGGGAAGAGGTCGGAACAGACTTTCGGGTCGGTTTTATAGGCATATAATACCGCTGAAGTCCCCAGTTTATTCATAATGTGAACCATCATTAAATCCTTATTACTTAGGAGTTTACCAGCTTTTCCAATAAAGTCAGAGTGACCATCCATTATGAAAGTACATTTTTCTAAAGTTCCATCCTTTAATTTTTTTTCAAAAAGGCTACGTGGCCTAATATCAACGTCGATCTTTAGAACTTTATTATACCTTGAGTAGATATCAATAAATTCATAGGCAGGGATCTTTTCTTTTGCGCTGGCAATTTCAATTAAAATTTCACGCCATTGTTGCTTGGTAACCTTAGTATAATATTTCGCTTGCAGAAACTGGTGACCACAGTTGAGCGTTATGGTCAAAACTACGATGGCTTTCACAATTGTAGAATCCATTAAAAGAGTCATCTTTTCAGTCTTAATTGAAATGGATTTTAATAGATAAATACCATGGGATACAATAAGAATGAGCGCTGGAAGCACGATGATTGTGTATCTTGGATGCAACAGGGGTGTGGAAGTTATACTTCGAATATAGGGCAGTAGATAACCAAAAATAACCCATAGCCATAAAACCATGATCTCTGTTTTATAGGGATTCTTCTTTGCGTTACGAATGGAAAAATTAACACTGATCGCCATTAGAATTAAAAACATCACTTCAAGCCTTTCACTATTAACATAGCTTTGCAGGTAGGAAATGAAAAACCATGGAGTCGGCTTACTTATCCAAAAAGCCCCTCTACCACTATGTGATAATATGGGAGCCATAAGAGGATAAATTGAAATAAGAATCCCAACTCCCGCTAAAACCCCTAAAATTAGTAAACGAGTTCGTTTTTCTTTTTGCTCAAAGAGCATATATAAAAACACAACACTTTGAGTCAGTACAAGAAAAAAACCAAAATAATGTGTGTAAAGTAAAGCTATGGTAAAGGGGAAATACCAAAGTAAATCTTTTGTTTTATGCTGAGTGATGACCCTGAAAAAGAAGAGGTACGATAGGGTTGTAAGTAAAAAAACTAGGCTATATGATCGCGTTTCTTGGGCGAAATAAACCAAGTGATAGTTCATGGATGCGATTATTGTCGCATAGAGAGCAACTTCTTTATTAAAAAATTCCTTAGCAGTTAAGAAAAGGGCGACAACCCCTAGGGAACCAGCGACAGCTGAGAAAGCCCTCCCTGCGAACTCAGTATAACCAAAGGCATCATACCAGAACCATAAAAGAATTTGATACAATGGCGGGTGAGAATCAGTAATTGCCTGAGAGTATAAATCCTTGAAGCTAGTAGTAGGATTGGAATAACTTACCCCAATTATTTCATCAATCCAGTGACTTTGATAGGTTAACTCTTGAAAACGCAGTACAATAGTCACCACGAAAGCCAGAAAGACACCTATGGAAACAATGTTTTCTTTTATGTATTTATTAATCTGGACTAGCATGAAGTCAGTTCCCCATAGGAATTTTTGAAAAGGCTGCTCAAACATTTCCTTCTGGCAAAGATGCATACTAAATCAGCTATTGATTTTGAAGTTTTCATTGGTCGCTATTTTATGTTCAAGGTATGATTACTTGATTGCATAGTGTATGGCTTTTTACAAGAAGAATAGAGAATAATGCATGGAGTTCCTGCTCCTTTTACTATCATTTAAAATGGGAGGAGCAGCGTGATCATAAGCTTTGACTTTAGGCAGGCTTATAGCGAGGAGCAAGATTTAGGCTTAGGTGAAATAGGTTAAACCTATAGATTTACATTAAGTATCAGACCCCTTTTCTGATTAAAGAACTGAGCTGGTCGATGGCAATGTTGAGGATTCCGCTGATTATTATTAGCAACATAGCCTCATCCCAGCGGTCGGCAACGATGGCCGAGTCGATAAAAAAACCAAGACTATAAATGCCCAAAACCCCTAATATTGCAGATTCTCTAAAGATGACTTCCCAGCGATAGAGCAAAAAAGATAAAAACTGCCCGTAGATCTGAGGCAATATTTCAAAGAAATATTTATTTACCCTATTTTTTGAACCATTCAAATCTAAGATCACTCTATCGGCATTTAATGCTGACAGGTGACCTAAAATCCCACCGTTGTGTAAAGATAGAGCTAAAACCGCTGGTAGCATGGAAGGGCCTAAGAGTTGGACTAAGATATAGGCTAGTAAATACTCAGGCGTGGTTCTTAAAATCACCAAGCCAAAATATCCGAATTTTCTCCCCCAGCCCCCTACAAAAACGACGCTGGAAAGAGGAAATAAAACCAGCGCCAAGATGCCTGAAAAGCTTAAGGATATTTGAGTTAAAACCAGACTGTTAAAACTCCCTTCCAGCGCTGAATTTAACAGAATCTCTTTGGCCCAGTGCAGGGTCTTAATAGCCCCAAACCCTTCCCTAATGGGCCAAGGAATGATGTCAGTTGTAAGGAATCGCAAGGTGTTTTCCACTGAAAACTGGGTCTCTTTGGGAACCATCACCAAAGCCAGCAAGAGCCAAATGGGAACAAGCTTGGGCTTCATCCAGACTTTTAAAGAAGTTATCACCCCATAAAACAAAAAGAGCAGCCCAAATGCCATTGCATATTGGCCTTCTCGAACCCAAGTTTCTAAGTGATATCCTAAGGTCGGTAAGCCGATAAAGCCCAAGATTGCGCTAGAACGCAGGGCGCATTCGAATCTGTAACTGGTGTAGTGTTTCAACTCTGACCAAAGACGAGGTAGAAATCCATAGCAGAAAAAGCTTATTTTATCGGCTGTTCTTGGGATAGCTTCCAAGGGTCTAGGGTCTGAAACTTCTAAAATTTCAGAGTATACCTTGGCAAAGATCCCTGTGTAGGGGATGGCAATGGCTAAAATCCCGCACAAAGGATTTAAACCCACCATAGGAAGCAGCAAGAAGCCCCAAAAGAGTTCGTGGATAGAGCGAATAAAAGCGGCAAAGACGCGAACTAGGGTATTTTTATAAAATAGGGCTAGAACTACTCCGAAAGTGCAGCCCAAAAAGGTGCCTAAGAGCGCAAAAATCAGCGTGTTGACCAGGGCAGGAAGGATGGTTCGTAACACTTTAAAATTAGGGAATAAGACCCCTTTAAGCATTCTCCCCAGTTCCGTCCCCGGGTCTAAAGTGCTGACCTCTAAATCTGCAAAAAAGAGTGCAAGTAACCCCAAAACTAATAAAAAAAAAGAGCGACTTCTCATCGATGATACAAGTCTTCAATTTGTTCTGACGTCACCTCTGGCGCTGGCAGATCAAAACTTACTTGGCCCCCTTTAATCCCAATAACTCGGTCCGCTTTACTTAAGGCTAGGTCAACTGAATGTAGAGATAAAATAACTGTCTTCTTTAATTGAAACATTAAGTCTAAAGCTTCACTGGCTCTTTTAGGGTCTAAGGAAGAAACGGGTTCATCTGCCAAAAACAAATCAGATGGTCGGTAAAGGCCTCTGGCAATGGCGGCCCTTTGCCGTTCCCCGCCTGAAAGCAAAGACACTTGGGTTGGTAAATAGGACTCAATTCCAAGCTTTTTTAAGATTGGCCGAATAGTATCTTTTTCTTTTTTGGTCGGCCAAATCAAATTCAACAGGTTATAAAAAACGGAGTAGTGGTCTAGCTTCCCTATCATAACATTATGGAACAAGCTTAATTGGGGGATCAAGGCTTGGTTTTGCGGTACAAAGGAGCTTGTAAGGTTTGATTGGCTAAAGATCTCTTTTAGAAGTGTCGTTTTACCAGCGCCACTGGGCCCGATGAGCGCCACATGCTCGCCCTTTTTAAAAGATAGATTGATCCCCTTTAAGATAGGGCCATCAGGTGAATCAACCTGGAGATTTTGGAGCTTTAAAAAGGGTAACATGGACTATCTTAAAAGCCCAATAGACTTACCCGTTTTTAAAATGGGCTTATATAAATCATTGCTGGCTTCTATAAAGCCACTTCTAGGAAAGGATTCTAAAAGCTCTTTATCCTTCATTTCCAATAAAGCCTTTTGGACTTTACTAGTAAAGCCCTTCCCGTAAACTTTATCGACGTCGCCTCGGATACTCCAGTTGTAATCGGGGTAGCGAGGGGTTTTCCAAATGACACTCACTTTACCAAGGTCCAGTTTACCCTCTTTTACCTCTCGGTCAAAAACTTGATAGTTTACTGCGCCAACCTGATAAGCGCCAGATTGAACTAGTGCATTGGTCTTGGAGTGGTCCCCGCTAAATCCAACCCTTTTAAAAACCTTCCGTGGGGAAGCATTGAAATTCTTTCGTATATAAAATTCTGGCATCAAGCGGCCTGAGGTCGAACCCTTAGAGCCAAAGGTAAAGGTTTTGCCCTTTATCCCTTTGGGAAAAGTCCTTGAAGGTTTGAGGCCTGTGCTTTTATGGGCAATGATGTAGGTCACAAATTCTTGATCTTCAATCCCTTGGGCAATGGCCTTGGAACCCGGAACGCTCATCCTTGCTTGAACCCCAGATAAACCACCAAACCAGGCTAACTGAATTTGATTGTTTTTAAAGGCGGAAACAGACGCAGCATAGGACTTAACAGGAATATAGGTTACTTTAATCTGTAACTTTTTTTCCAGATAGCGGGCGACTTTGGAGAATCGTTTTTCCAATTGGTCTGAGTTTTGGTCAGGAATGGCGGTGAATTTAAACTCTTGGGCAAAGAGATTCGAGCTTAAGGAAAATAGGACTAAAAAAAGTAGGGTAAAGGGTTTCATGCTTAATGTAATAGAGGGTTATAAAATAAGAACTTGCTTTGTAACATAGCTGAGCCCATTTAAAAAGATTTCTTTTAGTGAAAAAACGCCCATAACAATAATCGTATATTTCAGATGATTTTTATCGTTTTTTCAGATATATATGGCCTATGAAAGACCAAGAATTAAAAATATTTACAACCCTGTTAAAGGAGCAAAGCTTTACCGCCACAGCCCATGCTTTGGGGATCTCGCAACATAGAGTCAGTGAAGCAGTTGCAGGGCTTGAAAAAAAATTTGGCCAGCCGCTAATTCAGAGAGGCAGCCATGTAGCCCGGCCCACTCTGGCAGGCGAGAAACTAGGAATTTACGCTCATAAAATTTTAAATTTAAAGGTAGAGGCTTTAGAGGTCTTAGAAAAATTGAAGTCGGAAAATCTAAAGGAACTCAAGCTTGGGGCTAGCAGCGTCCCGGGGAATTATCTTTTGCCAAAATACCTTAGTGAATTTCAAAAGATCGAGACAAATCTTCGGGCTAAATTGGTGATTTCAAATTCAAGGCAGGTTTGTGATTTGGTTCAATCTGGGGAAGTTGAGGTTGGCTTTGTCGGTGCAAAATATCCAATCAGTGGGGTTTCTTGGCAACCTTGGAAAAAGGATAGGCTGGTTTTGGTGATTCCAGAAGACCATAAATGGTCAAGTTTTAAGTCGGTGAGCCTAAGTGAACTTATTGATGAACCCCTGCTTTTAAGGGAAGGGGATTCGGGGACAAGGTCTGTAATCCAGAACTATTTAAGCAAACAAAAAATCCCTATGAGCAGGCTTAATGTTGTGGCGGAGCTAGGTGGTGCCGAGGCATTAAAAAGAGGAGTGCAAAGGGGGATGGGCGTGGCTTTTTTATCCAGTGCTTCGGTGGAAACAGAAATCCAGCAAGGTTCACTCCTAGCAAAACCCATTGCCGACTTTCCAGAAAAAAGAGACCTTTTTATTATTACAAGCAAAGAGAGGAAGCTTAGCGATACTGCCAAACAATTTATAAACTTTGTAGTAGGGTAACCCTCGTGACATTGGTTTTTAGTTACAGACTCTAGGTTGTTTTAGTCGCTGGAGCGCTTTAGCATGGAGTCATCAAAGAATTTGCAATTCACTTGGGAATCGGTTTTCGCAGAATACATCGCTACATCAGCCATTTTTAGCAGTTCCTTGGCATTTACACTGTCTGTCGGGGCTGTGGCCACGCCTAGGCTAAGAAGAATATCTATTGATTCCCCTTGAATGTAGGTCGGTGTCTTAAAGGCTTCTAGTATATGTGAAACTACCTGTTTGACCTCTTTCAGATCTTTTGACTCTGTTAACAAAACTAAAAACTCATCTCCTCCAATCCGAAAGACCTTATCCTTTTCACGCAAATTGCCTCGGAGCCGATTTGCAGTTTCGATCAATAAAAAGTCACCAGCGTCGTGGCCAAGGGTATCGTTGAGCTCTTTAAACTTATTAAGATCGATGAATATAAGTGAGGATAGGGTGCCTTGTTTTTCTGCGCCGTCAATGGCAATTCTATTTCTTGGAACAGCTGGGCTCGATTCATTAACCCCGTTAGTTTATCGTGGTGGGCTTCGTGTTCTAGAACCTCTTCCCTTTGAAAGACAACCTCTTGCATCTTAAAGAAACTGGTGATTAAAAAACCCATTTCGTCTTTTGAGGTGATATCTGCGATGCCAACCTTCTTGCCTTCTTGCGTTCTTGCATCTTATGGGTGCTATCTAAAAGCATTTTTAAGGGGTTAAAAGGTTTTTATTCAAAAAGGAGACTGTAATCAACGCCAAGAACAAGAAAAACATGATTTCTAAGATGATAAAGGTAGTAATCATGCCTCTATTTTCCCTAAAGTCTCCCTTCCTAGTTTCTAACAGAAGCTTTTCTTCGTGAATAAAATCCTTTAAAGTGGACCGAATGTCATCCATATCCCTTTTCCCTAGGTTTTGCTTTACTAGGTTTAAAGACTCTTGGGACTTGCCTGCCTGCATTAAGTCTATGGTTAGTTTTAACTCTGCAAGCTTGGAGAGATTTTTTTTATCTAGATTCCAACTTTAAAAGGGGAAAGTTAAAAGACTATGGTCTTTAAGTAATTGAAATTTATCATTACATATCCTATGTAATCTTCCACAGAGGGCATTCCTCTCTCTTTTTAAGGTCTTCTCTTTAATCCTTAAAGTCTAACTGGTAGGTGCAATGGGGGAAAAAGTTTAATCCTTTTGGGTCGATGTCATCCGCCCTTTCTTCCTCAACCAAGCTTAAAGCTTCTCTGGCATAAGGGGTTACTCTCGGGCCAGAATCAAAGAGGGTTACTTCTTTGGCATTCACAGATTTGATTAAGGTCCAATGCAAAGGAATATCTGACTCCCTGATGGCCGTTAAAATTACATGACCCCTCTTTTGCGCCGAGTTCACTTCATCTAAAAACGGACTCAGACCTTTGGGAAGGGAGTCTTTAAATAGAGGTCTTATTTTTAGCTTAGAGTCAAAGGGATTGGGTTTAGAGTTATTGATAAAATCAACTACCTTAGACATCATCTCAGGGGTAATGGTTTCCCATTGCCCAAGGCGGTTATTCAAGGCTTTTTCAAAAATCTGGTAGTGCTGTTGAACAATTGAGGTTTCGTCAATAGAGCCTTTAAAATTCCAAGCATTAGCTAGGGAAAATAAACCACAGTGGTAGTTTTCTTTTTGTTGAATCGGTCGGTTCATATCTTACTCTAGTTTTGAAATTAAACTGATACCAAAGGCTATAGCAATTTTAATTGGCCATGGCTGCACGGGCCTTGTGAAGTTTTTTATAGCTTTCTATAAGCCGAAGATGCTTGTCTAGGCCTTCGAGTTTCATGCTGGTCTTTGTTAGACCAAAGAATTTTAGTTGTCCTAGTACAGAGGCCACAACGTTACCCATAGTTTCTTCACCAAACATTCGCTTTAGGTTATTTATATAATCCTCAAGTTCCATTTCGTCGTCTAAGGTAATCTCAAGCACAGTGTGAATAGCTTGATAGAATAAGCCACGTTCTACAGTGTTCTCGTTGAATTGTAAGAACTCCTCAACTAGCCCTATGGCTTCATCAAGTTTGCCTAAGGCAAGGTAGATCAGAATTTTTAGTTCTAAAATTGTCAGTTGCCCCCAAACCGTGTTTTCATCGAACTCAATACCGATGAGCTTCCTTATATCAATATAGTGGTCAAGTTGGCTTTCCTCTAAACGGGATACTAAATTGGCTAAAGATTCATCGCTTAAAATATGTAGATTTAAAATATCTTCACGGTAATCCAGTGCTTTGTTCGTGTTATCCCAAATCAGATCTTCTACTGGGTAGACCTCAGAATAGTCAGGTACAAGTATGCGGCAAGCAGTAGCACCAAGATGGTCAAAGACGGCAATATAGGACTCTTTGCCTAGATCATCTAAAATAGAAAATAAGTGATCACACTCTTCTTTGTTTGTTCCAGAGAAATCCCAATTAACAAATTCATAATCCACTTTCGCACTAAAGAAACGCCAAGAGATTACCCCTGTTGAATCGATGAAGTGCTCTACAAAATTTTCTGGTTCCTGCAGAGCTAGGCTGTTGAAGGTTGGTCTAGGCACATCATTTAGACCTTCAAAACTGCGACCTTGTAAAAGTTCGGTTAAACTACGTTCAAGGGCCACCTCAAAACTAGGGTGTGCGCCAAATGAGGCAAATACACCGCCTGTTTTAGGGTTCATTAGGGCAACGCACATGACTGGAAATTTGCCACCTAGTGAAGCATCCTTGACTAAGACAGGGAAGCCTTGAGCCTCCAAGGCCGCAATGCCTTGCAATATACTGGGGTACTTTTCTAAAACCTGCTGGGGTACATCGGGCAAAGCTATTTCATCTTCAATGATTTGCCTCTTTACTGCACGCTCAAAAATCTCGGATAAGCATTGAACCTGTGCTTCATGAAGATTATTACCAGCGCTCATTCCGTTGCTTAAAAACAGATTCTCTAGCAAGTTTGAGGGGAAATAGATTGTCTCTCCATCAGATTTACGCAAATATGGAATGGAACAAATCCCTCGTTCACGCATCCCTGAATTGGTGTCAATCAAATGGGAACCCCTAAGTTCCTCATCTGGATCATAAATCTTCAGGCAGTAATCATCCAAGATACCTTGGGGAAGCTGGTCATTGGCTCTTAAGGCAAACCATTTTTCATTTGGATAATGAACAAAGTCGCTGCTGGCAATCTCATGACCAAAATACTGATCGTTATAAAAGAAATTACAATTGAGGCGCTCTATAAACTCGCCTAGGGCAGAACAAAGTGCACTTTCTTTGGTGGCGCCCTTTCCATTGGTATAGCACATTGGTGATGCTGCATCACGTATATGTAGGGACCAAACGTTAGGGACTATGTTACGCCAAGATGCAATTTCAATTTTCATCCCCAGTTCAGCCAGAATCCCCGACATATTTGCAATGGTTTCTTCCAAGGGCAGATCCTTCCCAAGGATCAAGGTGCTGGATTCGCCATTAGGTGCCCCCATCAGCATAGCTTGGGCATCCTCTTCCAAATTCTCAACATACTCTATGTTAAACTCAGGCCCTTCTTGAACCACCCTTTTTACGGTACAACGATCAATGGAGCGTAAGATGCCCTGACGGTCTTTATCTGAAATGCTCTCTGGTAGCTCTACTTTAATTTGGAAAATCTGGTTATATCTGTTTTCAGGGTCAAGAATATTGTTTTGAGACAAGCGGATGTCGTCAGTTGGAATATCACGGGCTATACAATAAACCCTTACAAAGTAGGCTGCGCAAAGGGCAGAGGACGCCAAAAAGTAATCGAAGGGAGCAGGCGCTGAGCCATCACCCTTATAACGAACCGGTTGATCCGTAACCACTGTAAAGTCGTCAAACTTAGCTTCCAGTCTGAGGTTTTCGAGAAAATTAACTTTGATTTCCATTGGGTTGACCTGAGTGTTTTAGCTTATCAGAAGCAAAAGATTACTAGTTGCCTGGTGGCGTATTGGAAGTCTTCATCCATTTCTGTAAGATAAGAGGTTAACCCGATTCAGTATAGTCCTTAATTAGAAAATAAAAGAGACTCCACTAGAACGAAGTGGAGAAAACCTCTATAGTTTCTCCCTTTCTGATTCCCTATTTACAATAGGTATTTTATTTAAAATGAATTACTACGAAGTACTTCTAATTATGGTTTATTTAAGAAAATAATCGGCATAAAAATGTTAATAAATAGACAATTATTTCAAACAAATATCTATGCTTTTGGTGGAGTAGAGATGGGGGAAGGCAATTTGGAGGAATTTAGGTTTTTAGAAAACCTTGTAAACCCTAATAGAGTATGGTCGAGGCGACTGACGCTTTGCTGTGTAAGCCTTGACAGCTAGCTACGTTCCAAACCGTTCCATTTTGGTTTTAATATCTACTACATTTTCAAGGTTGCTACTAATTGGGTCAATGAAGTTTAGTTTCTCCGTTGCACCCTTAATATTAACCCCTGCAAGCCGTAGATAGACTTGAGTAGTTTTTATTTGGCTATGGCCTACTATAGACTGTACTTCCGCTATATTAGCGCCATTAGCAAACATTTGAGTTATAAAAGTTGCTCTAAGATCATGAAAGCAAATTGGAGTAATACCTAACCCAATACAAAATTCTCTAAGTATTGCCGCTTGATTACCTCTTTCCCAGTTGACTATTCTAGGTAACAGGTGAACCCCACTTTTATTTGTGACCATGAACTCGATAATAAGTGGCCTTAATGCTGAGCAGATCGGAACGAGTCTCCAATCCCCCGACTTTGTACATGTACGTCGTCAAACCTTTTGGGACAAATGGCCTCAAAAATTAAGAGAGACTTTG
>CBFCZY010000021.1:0-48270 GCA_965602905.1 uncultured bacterium
GAAGTTACCGAAGAAGAGGTCGCTGTTGAGGAAGCCCAAGAAGAAGCTCAAGATGTGATTGCAACGGAAGAAGTTACCGAAGAAGAGGTCGCTGTTGAGGAAGCCCAAGAAGAAGCTCAAGATGTGATTGCAACGGAAGAAGTTACCGAAGAAGAGGTCGCTGTTGAGGAAGCCCAAGAAGAAGCTCAAGATGAGATTGCAACGGAAGAAGTTACGGAAGAAGAGGTAGCCGTTGAAGCAGTACAAGAGGAAACTCAAGATGAGTCTCAAGAAGTAGCAGCCGAGGAAGCCCGAGTAGCTCTGGCAGAAAAAGAACAGATGCTGGCTCAAAAGAATCAGGAACTAACAGAAGCCAAGGAACATCTAGCCCAAGCCCAAGCGGCAAAAGAAAAGCTTGCAGAAAAGGAGCAAGAACTGGCTCAGAAGAATCAAGAGCTATCTGATGCAGCATCAAAACTTGCTGAATCAGAATCAAAAATTGCAGAGTCTGATTCAAAATTAGCAGAAGCAGAGTCCAAAAGGGAGCAAGCAGAAGAAAAAGCCGCCGAAGCCTTAGCGGCAAAGGAAGCCCTTGCCAATGCAGAGCCAGTTTTACTCAATAACCTAGAAGATAAAATCCCAGGTGCCTTCCAGCAAGTGGTGGCCCACTCCGAGCAATCTTTTCTAGCTTTTGATAAGGATTGTAAAGTTGTCCCTGTCTACCAAGGTTCCCACCCTCTATTTGGCGAAGTTACAGAGGCAGAAGATGCAATGGATCTGCTTTTTTACAAGCTGAAACCTTCCAATAGAGATGCAGCCTCCTTTAATAACACCGAGGCAGATATCCCCTTAGTGAAAGAGTTGATGGCCACAGTATTTATGCGCATCACAGATTTGGAAGTGATTGTGGAAATGCTGCCCACAGAGCTGCAAGATGAAACCAGATATTTTGAGTTAGATTACCAGTATATCAAAGCGAAAAAGGGAGATAACGACTGTATTCTCGTACGCTTCACAGATATGACTTTTGAAAAAGAGCTGAAAGCGGAGATCCTAAGAGAAAAGGTCCACTCCAATATGATCATCAAGGTCGCCATGGATATTGAAGGCTATGTAAGCTTTTACAATGCTAGCCAAGATGCCTTGGGCGTAATGCTCATGGAATTAGACCAAGAGGCTGCCGATGTTAATGTTTCTGGCCTACTCAACTCGATGGACCTACTTTGCAGCGGCGCTGAACTCTACGAAATGGGCAAACTCAACGATACTGCCCGCAGAATTGAAGACAAGTTAGAAGCCTTGCACCAGTCTACTGAGCCCTTAACGGAAATGGACCAAGACGAACTCTTGCAGCGAGTTGATGGGATAAAAGATCAATTTTCACAGATCCACGATCACTATTTAAAAACCCTAGTAGATCACCAGACCCAAGGCGAGAGCTCCTTAGTCATGGTCGAAAAGGGCAAGATTGACGATATTGCTCTAGGCATTAAAACAGAAATCAAGAGTCTATTTACTACCCTTGAGACCATGTTTGAAAAAAACTATACCCCCTTTACCAAGTTACCGCAGTTGGCAGAGATCACCACACACCGCTTGGAAAAAATAAAATCTTTTCTTTGGGATCAAGTTTTTTCCCGTGCAGAAGAAACCATTGGCTCACAGTTACATGAGTTACAAAAACAAAAGCTTACCCAAACCTTTAAAAGGTACAATCTCATTGCTGAATCCTTGAGCAGCCGTTTAAACAAGCAAATGGTCATAGAAATAACTGGCGCTGATATTGACGTACCTTTAGATAGGCTGCACAATCTTTTTTCCAGTGTTACCCATTTGATTCGAAATTCTGTAGAACATGGAATTGAATCTATGGAACAAAGAGTTGCCCAAGGTAAAGACCTTGATGGACATCTTACTATCTCAGCTGAGATTGTAGGGCCTGACCTCATCATTAAAGTTAAGGATGATGGAAAGGGCATTGACACAGAAAAGCTAAGAGCGAGCTTGGTGGCCAAGGGCCTTTATTCTGAAGAAGATGCAAGCAGGCTTAACGAACAAGAGGTTTTACTCTCCCTATTTAAATCTGAGTTTTCCTCAAAGGAAGGCTTGAAAGGCGTAAGCCACGGCGTTGGACTTGAGATAGTCCAAACCCAAACCGAAGCTGTAAATGGAACAATAACAGTAACAAGTAAACAAAATGAGGGAACCACATTTATGATTCAGGTTCCTCTCTAAACATATAGACTAAAAAAGATTAAAAAAATGAACAAAGAACTTACAGTTGTAGAAGCTTTTGAAGCAATTCAATCTAACGAAAGCCTCCAACTTATTGACGTTAGAAGCGCCGTAGAATTTGAAAAAGAAGCCTTAGATGGTTTTACAAACATCCCCCTTTCAGAAATCAGTCAGGCAATGCCCAAGTTAGATGGCAAGAAAAAAACAATTTTGATTTGTAGCGATGGCACCCAAAGCCACCAAGCACAGACTTTACTTGAAGCTTGTGGCTATGAGCCTTTTACAATTCGTGGCGGAATTCGGGACTGGAAATTAGTAATTGAAGCCTAATAACCCCCTGACGTTAACGGTTACCTGCCCACAGGGAATGCCTGAGTTACTAGTTGAAGAGTTAAAATCCTTTGGCTTAGCGGCTACCCAATGCAGAAGAGGGGCATCCTTGCCCTTGAATCTTGAAAATGCCTACACAGTTATTTTGCGCTCTCAGCTAGCGAGTCGTTGCTTCTGGCCCCTTGGGGACTTCGAAGTGGACTCAGAAGACGAGCTTTACGAGGCTGCAAAATCAATCCCATGGCCCAAGAAGATCAAAGAAGGTAAAACCTTCACTATCTCCAGTAACATTGCCCCAAGCAGCAATATTAAAGACAACAGATTTGCTTCCTTGCGAGTTAAAGACGCCATTACCGATACCTTCGCTGATGCGGGCAAAGAACGGCCTGAAAGCATGGGCAGGGAAGCTGACTTTAACCTGTCTATCAACCTAAGCAACAACCTCGCTGTTTTTGAGATTGATCTTGCTGGTACAGGCTTACACAAACGGGGCTACCGTGCAGGTGGAAGTCAAGCTCCCCTTCGTGAAAACCTAGCTGCGGGCCTACTGGCAAAGGTACGCTGGCCTGAACTTTACAAACAAGGTTACAGCCTACTTGATCCCTTTTGTGGCTCTGGCACCATTGCCATTGAAGCCCTATTTATGGCAGCAGAAATTGCACCGGGTTTGTTTCGTGATCACCCAGGCTTTGCAGGCTGGGTCGGCCATGAATTTGAGATCTGGGATAAACTCTATAAAGCCGCTGAAGCAAAAAAAGAAGCTTGCTTAGAAAACTACCCCATCTTTGGTTGCGACCCCGATGGTTTTTCTTTAAGCATTGCCGAAGAAGGCCTTAATAATATGGGTTTACTGGGAAAGGTACATTTTAGAAAGTCTAGCATTCGTGACCTTGTGAAACCTAGCGGTGCAAATCCCGAAAAGGGCATCATTCTTTCCAACCCACCTTACGGTGAGCGTATCGGTGCAGACCAAGATCTAAGCCCACTTTATGCTGATTTAGGCGACGCCTTAAAGCAAGAATTCCAAGGCTGGCACCTTGGCCTATTCACCCAAAAGGATGAGCTTGCAAGGGCCACAGGCCTCAGGGCCAAGAAAAAGCATTTCTTTTTCAACGGGCCTTTGGAATGTCATCTTTATAGATTTGATATTACTCCCGAACAACTGATCAAGCCTAAAGCTCAGTTTTGGTTGGACCATGAACCGAGTGAAGAGGCCGTAGCCTTTGCCAATCGCTTAAAGAAAAATATAAAGAAATTAAAGCCTTGGCTAAAAAATAACAGCCAAGATTGCTATAGAGTTTACGACAAAGACCTACCTCAGTACGCCTTCGCCGTGGATCGCTACCAAGATAATCTGGTTGTTTACGAATATGAGCCACCAGAAGAAATTGAGGCGGAAAAAACCCGTCAACGTAGACTGGATGCACTTTCTTTACTGGCACCAACCCTTGGTATTGACGCTAAAAAAATATTTTTTAAGTCGAGAAAAAAGCAGCGAGGCAAGGCGCAGTATGAGGCAGGAAAAACAGACTACCCCTTGGTGGTTGCCGAAAATAATTTAAAATTCCATGTGGATCTAACAACCTATCTTGACACAGGTCTATTTTTAGACCACCGAGATATTAGGGAGTTAATCCAAGACCTAGCAATGGATAAGAGTTTTTTAAATCTTTTCTGTTACACAGGTTCTGTCACAGTGGCCGCCACAAAAGGCGGGGCTAAAAGCAGCCTCAGTTTAGACCTATCCCAGACCTACTTAGACTGGGCGGAAAAAAATATGATCTTGAATGGACTGAGTTCAGACAAACATAAATTTGAACAAACAGACTGTTTGCAGTGGTTAGAAAAGGGTAAGGGCAGCTATGACCTGATCTTTTTAGACCCACCTAGCTTTTCCAACTCTAAATCGATGGATACTTTTTTAGATATTGAGCGTGACCACGTTGAATTGATAAAAAACTCCACTCGGCTCTTGGCAAAAGATGGAATCTTAATTTTTTCCACCAATAAAAAGAGCTTTAAACTGGACGAGGGCAACCTTACTAATTATGAGATTGAAAACCTGACCGAAAGGACCATGCCTTTAGATTTCCAAAGGCCGAGTGTGATTCACAAGGTTTACAAAATCACTAATACCTAATTCAAAATAGATAACTATAAAACCAGCCCTTCCAAGGGCTGTTTTTTTTGTAGCCTCTAACTCCTTTAGAGCTACAGTCTCTTTAAAGCTATAGACCCTTTAGTGCTACAGAATTAAAAACCAATTCAGAACCTCGCCAAATTCACCTAGAGTTCCTCTATTTTTTTGGCAAAAAAAATCATGATTTTTGGTTCCAAGTGAGGAACCAAAAAGCATGATTTGATTTGTAACTGCGAATAAATTTTTACAAAGACCTAGTCAATCGTTCCAACACGCAGATCATAAAGCCAGTCAATAAACTTCTTCACCATTTTCCCTTCAAATACCAACCCGTGCTGGGGGCATAAGAAGTCAATATCCATAGCTCCAACTCGTTCACACCATTGGTTTTTATGGTCATTACTACCAAACCAACGTTTGTGGAAACCCTCTAAATTTGGGATGTGAGCATCAAAATCCTTCACCACAAAACCATCGGGACCACCCACCATGGAAGCACCTGTATCGCCTGTAAATAAAACCTTTGCGATAGGATCGTAAAGGTGAAAATTACCTGAGGAATGAAGGTAATGCGCTGGTATGGCTTGCAAAGCAAGACCTGCCAGATTAATTGTTGTTCCTGTGTCGGCTATTCCCACAAAGTTTGATAGTTTACCGCCAAAATGCAGCATAAAACCAATCCAAATAGAAGGAAGGTGTATTTTTAATTCAGGCTTCATCATAAACCACAAGGCGCAGGCTGAGAAAATATCAGGGTCCTGGTGAGAACAAAAAACCTGATCAATTTCGTTGATATCAGCTACTTCTGACACAGCGGCAATAATTTCAGGGAATACTTCCGTCCCGCCTGGATCAGTCAAAAGGGCTTGCCCTTTATTTTGAATAAGGTATTCGTTGGTGCCAATCACATAATCAGCTTTATGAGCGTCATGGTAAAAGACCGTCCATTTATGATCGCCTTGCTCAAAAAGAGTTGCATATTTTTTCATCTTATTTGCCCCTATTTCTTGTGGTACCAACAGATAACTTGCTTAACCAATCGATAAACAGCCCGATATTTTCACCAGTATAGATAGCACCATGCTGCGGGCAGAGGGCGTTAATTTCTAATTCCTGCACTCTATCACACCAAGATTGCTTGTGCCCGTTAGAGCCAAACCAACGGCGGTGAAAACCCTCAATATACTGAATATGATCTTCAAAATCATCAACAAACAAATACCTGTTATCAACGGGCAAAAATGCCGCACCCGTGTCGCCAGTAAATAAAATTTTCGCGACTGGATCATAAAGGTGAAAGTTACCAGCAGAATGCATATGGTGCGCTGGAAAGGCGATCAAGGTTAAGCCATTATGTTCAATTTCCATTCCTTCATCAGGAATTGAGATATAGGTCTCATCAGTCCCACCAAAGTGAGGCATAAAGGTAGACCATAGCCAAGAAACATAGACTTTAATGTCAGGGTTAATCTGCTGCCAAAGGGTCAAACTACTCGCAATATCTGGGTCTTGGTGACTTGCGAAAATATTTTCAATGTCGTTAGGGTCTAAAACTTGTACTAGCGCAGAAAGAACCGCTGGAAAAATAGCGAACCCACCTGGATCAAGTAGCAGGTGTTTGCCATTGTGACTGATCACATATTCGTTGGTATCTAGTAGGCCATCTGGCTTTTTGGGATCACGGTGGACAACAGTCCATTTATGGTCATCTTTTTCATAGAGGTTGTGGATCTGCTTCATTTTTAAATTTCCTCAGCACGAACATTACTAAAAAGGCTTCTAATTACACCGAACTCTAAGCTGATGGATTCTAAAAGGACAAAAAGCCTTTCAATGGATTCTTGCATGGTCTCAGTAATAATTTTAAATTTCTCTTCACTACCAGCAATATAGACGGCTTTGATTTTCCCGCCAATGGCCATTGTTTTTCCAATATTAACCAGTTGCACCAAGTTATCTAAAGCACGCGACATTTGGGTTGTATTTCTCTTTAGGATTCCAATATCAAAGTTTGATATTTCCTGTTCCACAAGGTTCACGTAGTCGGCCATTTTCTCTTGCTGCTCTTTAGCCCTTACAAATAGGGGGTTAAACCTGAGCATGGTAAGCAGGGTTCCATAAGCCTGAGTCGTTTCATCAAGACAAACAAAAGCTTGCTCACGCCCTTTATTGGCAGATTCGGTTGCCTCTAATGACATGATTTGGATTTCGCTAGACAACTTTAAAAAGGAATCGTTGTTTGCCTGCTTAGAGGCAATACCTGCATTGATGGCAATAAATTCTAAACTTGCACATTCATCTACCAATTCATCGTATTGACGAGCGATTGAAACATAGCTCTGAGAGGCTACTTTTAATTCTTCCAGCATAAAATTCCTAAGATAAAAATACTATCAGGAATAACTTAGCAAGCCTAACCCTTATAGGCAAGATTGAACTAGCTGGTTTCAGGGTTTTTTTTGTATGATTTTATAAGGGAAATCAGTTCACTTTTACGATTTATATCGGGCATTTCCCTTACTTTTAGCAATAATTTCTGCTGCACTTCACCGATGGATTTCCCAGAAAACCCCTGTTCAATAATGTCTTTTGCCTTCAAGGTCAAATCTTCCAATCGGAAGGCCTCTTTTTTACTTAAAATATCTAAAATTTTATCTTCCAAATCAAGAGAAAGCAGATGCTTCAAAGCGGGGATGGAATCCTGTTCTTCCCCCACTTTCAATTGAGCCAAAAAGCCCTTTAAGGCGACAATGAGGTTCCGATCTTGCTCCATTGCATGAGGCTGAAATTCTAGGAGTAAACGGGCTAACTTAAGGGATTTTTTAGGCAACCTAAAATCAACATTTTCCCCCTTCAGTAAAGGTAAAGCATAAAAGGGAATGGCGCATAAATCTTTTAAGGTAAAAAGTTTACGCAACATTTCCTCTTCCACTGGGCCAGCAAGCCCAAATGCTGAAAACAGACCAAAGCCCTTTAACTCTTGGACCAAAAATTCGACGTCCAGAGACTCGATTAAAAAAATCTTTTGGAACTCGTCGTAAATCCGCTCTACAGAAAGTGGACTGGGGTCAAATACTTCTCTGGCAGCTTTTAAGTCGGTTTGGGCAAAGGTAAAGCCTAGGGGCTGAAACTTTATTATGAACCTTAAAAACCTAAGGTAGCGCAAATGGTCTTCTTGCACACGCAAGGCTGCCGAGCCCACAAAACGAATGGACTTGGAACTAAAATCTGCCATAGCCTGCTGGCTATCAAAAAGCTCATTTGTGCTGGGGTTAAAGCCCAAGGCATTGATGGTTAAGTCTCTTCTTTCTTGGTCTTCTTCCCAAGTAGCACCAAATTCAACCTCTGCTTTTCTGCCAAAGTTTTTCACGTCTTTGCGAAATAGTGTCACCTCAAAAGAATAACCCTGATGCAAAATGGTCAGGGTTCCGTGAGCCACACCTGTTAGTATTACTCTGGGAAATAATTTTTTACTTGTTGCAATGGGGCAATTGGTAGCGAAATCAAAATCCTTAGGCGATAGGCCCAAAATCAGGTCCCGCAAAGAGCCACCAACAACAATACACTCAAACCCCACATCTTGGTAGGTCTGGCAAAGGCTTAAAACTGCCGTTTTAAGGTCTTCTGGGAGCTGTTGGAATTTTTCTTGAATCATGGCGGCAAACTTGACTGACCTTTTGGGCCTCAGTAGTCTTTCAATTGGAAATAATAATAGGTATAAAGGTTGATGACCAAAAAAGAAAGCATACAAACTAAAGTGGCAAAAGAAAGGATTGATAAACTTTTGGTACAATTGGGTTTGGCAGAAACCAGAGAGAAGGCCCAAGCCTACCTACTGGCAGGCATCGTTTTGGTTCAAAATCAGCCTGTAACCAAAGCTGGGACAAAGGTTGCCACCAATGCTGAGATCCGCATCAAAGGCGAACAGCTGCCCTTTGTTGGCCGAGGTGGGCTGAAGGTAGAACACGCCTTAGATCATTTTAAAATCAATTCTAAATACGCGCTCTGTTTGGATGTGGGGTCCAGCACTGGTGGCTTTACCGATTGCCTGTTGCAGCGTGGTGCAAACTTTGTTTGGGCCGTAGATGTAGGCACCAATCAATTGCATTTCAGCTTACGCAAGCACCCTCGTGTTGCCTCACTAGAAGGGGTTAACTTCCGTCACGTTGATTTGAGTCTTACAGGCAGTTTTGTAGATCTCATTGTCATTGATGTCAGTTTTATCTCCTTAAAACTCATTTTACCGAAAGCAAAAGAATTTCTCGCTCGAGGCGGCAGTATTATCGCACTGGTCAAACCTCAATTTGAAGTAGGCCCCCAAAAGCTGCAACGGGGCGGAGTAGTAGGAAAAGAAAAAGACAGACTGGAAGCCATTGAAGAAATCAAACGTTTCTCCCAAGAAATTGGGCTTGATGTAACTGGTGAAACCGACTCACCGATTGAGGGAAAAAAGAGCGGCAATCTGGAATATCTACTGCGACTCGTAAAGCGGTAATGGATATTTAGAAGGAGTAGGCTGTAAAGGCAAAGGAGACTGGCAAAGGGACTCTACTTTACACAAGAGCCAACAGAACCTTTCTTACATAAACGACCATCTACCCAAGAGGCACCAACCAGCAAAGCTTGGTGAAAAGATACCTTAATCAATTGGGCGTCTCCAAAATCGGCACCTCTCAAATCGGCACCAACAAAGGTTGTCTCTTCAATCAAGGCCCCAACTAAGCGAGCATTGCTCAAATCGACAAGATCCATTTTGGCCCAAACCAAGCGAGTATTGTCCAAAACAGCATCTTTTAAATGGGCACGTTCCATTTTTGCGTAAGTTAAATTCGACCCAGTAAAGTTGGCACCTTGGGCATTCACCCCTTTCATATTGGTCAAGCGAAGTCGTGACTTTTTAAAGGATGCCTTAGCCAGCATAGCCCCTTCCATTTTGGCACCTTCCAAACTAGCTCCATCAAAATTAGCACCACGCATATCGGCGCCGCTAAGGTCGCAATAGTCAAGGTTGGCTTTAGAGAGGTTCACACCTTTTAAGTTGGCACCACGGAGATCAGAACTTTCTAGATTCGCCTTTTCCATGTTACTTCCTTGGAGCTCAGCACCTGCAAGATTGGAAAATTGCAATTGACTGTTCATCAATTGACAGCCATTGCAGGAATTATTTTCCCGTAAGCGTTCAAGATCATCAGCATAGGCAACGCCAGCAGGCACCAAAAACAACAATAAAATAAGCCTTGTCAGCCTACCCATTTTCCATCCCCGAAAAATTAAACAATTAGCCGTAAATTAAAAGCTAGTAAATACAGCGCCCTTTGGACTCTTCTAAACACATTGAACCTTCAACCCACAAGGCACCATTTAGATCAGCCCCCCGCAAATCGGTACGAAATAACAAAGCGCCAGTTAAATTGGCATCCTTTAAATCTGCCTGAAACAGGGTTGCTTCGCTAAAGTTGGCAAAACTCAAATCGGCTTTGGAGAAATTGACACCTCCAACCTCAGCAAAGCTAAAGTCAGCACCAGCAAGTTTTGTTTCACTTAAATTTGCTCTTGTTAGGAGGGTCTTCTTAAAAACCGCCCCATGCAAGTCGGCTTTGCTTAAATCAACACCTCGTAAAACAAGACCAGATAGATCTAAACCTGAAAGATCACAGCCAACACAAGAGTTTGTATGGATCAATCGTTCCAAATCTGCCTTCTCCCCTGCCATTGCAGATGAAAAACACAGCAGAAACATTAGCAACAATGAAAGTTTTCTTCCTGTCATTTCAGTAATTTAAGTTATTATTAATGTGTATAAACTTCTTTAAAATCGTACCACAAGACAAAATCAGACACAATAGAACAATCTAACAAATCACCTATAAGCTCATTTTGCAAAGGCATAGGGATTTTTTTTATTTTTCATGGGCAAAATGAGAATCCCCAATTATGCTAAAACTATGAAACGACTAAAAAACCACTTTACACCAGAAGCAGCCAAACACATTGGTGTGGGTAACCCCCGCCTAATTCACTGGTTTCCAGGCCACATGGCCAAAGCTCTAAAGCAGTTTAGAGAAAAAATTAAGTTGGTGGATATTCTACTAGAAGTCCGTGATGCAAGGGCGCCCATCACATCGACTAACCATGAACTCTTAAATGAGCTTCAAGGTAAGGGTAGAATTATCCTGCTCAATAAAACCGATCTTGCCGACCAAGATAATCTAGCCGAATGGGTAGCTTATATGCGGGGCCAAGGGGAAACGGTTCTTTCGATTGAGGCTTTAGGCGCCAAGGGCATTAAGTCCATTGAACAAATTGCCAAATCCATCATGGCACCAAAGCATGAACGCCTCAAAAGAAAAGGCATTCGCCCGCCTCCAATTCGCTTGATTGTGGCAGGCTTACCCAACACGGGGAAGTCGACCTTAATCAACCGCTTGGCAAAGAAAAAGGCCACAAAAACAGGCGCTAGACCCGGCATCACCCAGCACACAACTTGGATCGTTATTGGCAAGGATATGGAGCTATTAGACACTCCAGGCATCATGCCACCTCGCATTTCTAACATTGAAGATGGCCTGTGCCTCACTGCCATTCATTGCATTAAAGATGAAATTCCCGGCGCTCGCAGGGTAGCTGTGCATTTACTAAAACAGTACATTGAACAAAAGCCCGAAGCCTTGCTCAAGCGTTACGACATCGAAGCTGAGACCGACCCTGAGGTTAGTTTAGAGCTGATTGCTCTTAGACATGGATTTTTAAAAGAGCATGGCATTGCCAATGAGGAACAAGCATCTTACCGAGTTTTAAAAGACTTTAGAGACGGCTACCTAGAGCCAATCGCTTGGGAAAGAGCACCTAAGGCAGGCGAAGCTCTCGGCGAGACACCGACAGACATCACGCAGGCTGCCGCCACTGAGGCAGAATCAAAGCTTTCTAAAAAAGACCTTGAATTTATGGACGACGACGAGGATTAATTCCCTCGCCCTAGTGCCTACTGTAAGGTTTGGTGGCCACCGTCGCAAAAGGGAAATAAGTTGCTCTGCCCACAGCGGCAGACGAGCAATTCTTTTTCCGCCTCAAAGGTTCTAATCTCAGGCTTGATCCCTGTCCCCTTGTGATTTCCATCACAGAGGGCACCCTTTTTCGACTTCCCACAGGCGCAAAAGAATACCTTTTCCCCCGCCTCAAATTTCATTTTTTCAGGTTCTTTTTCCCAAGCCATTTGATCCCCATATTTTGGTGTTACAAGTCCAAGTTACAGCCTTTATCCTATTATAGGCAATAAAAATGGCTTTAATTGCTTCACTTAAGGTCAAAAACAAACTCCTTTATCAAATTGGAGAATCAAGGTAGCATCTCAAAAAAATGATTTGGGCCGCTCAAGGCTTAAGGAAAAAGGTTAGAAAAAAGGATATAAGAGCAATGGAACGTAGAAAATTTGTACAAGCAGGTCTAGGTGCTGCGGCGGTAGTGGCCTTAAGCGGTTGTGATAAAAAAGAGAGCTCCAAAGTAGAAGCGCCAGCGGTTCACACTCAAAAGACATTAAAATGGAAAATGGTTACAACTTGGCCCAAAAACTTCCCTGCTTTGGGAACAGGTGCCAATTTTTTAGCTGACACCATTACCAAAATGTCTGGTGGTCGCATTGAAGTCAAAGTTTATGGCGCAGGCGAACTGGTTCCCGCCTTTGAATGTTTTGACGCTGTTTCTAAGGGCACCGCTGAAATGGGCCATGGCTCCCCTTATTATTGGAAAGGAAAAAACCCCACCTTTCAATTTTTCTCTTCTGTTCCCTTTGGCCTTACGGCATTGGAAATGGGCGGCTGGATGAATCACGGTGGTGGCCAAGAACTTTGGGACCAAGCCTACAGTGACTTTAATCTAAAACCCTTTGCCGCAGGTAACACAGGCGCCCAGATGGGTGGGTGGTTCAATCGAGAAATCAAAGAACTAAAAGACTTCCAAGGTTTAAAAATGCGCATGCCTGGTCTGGGTGCTGAGGTGATTAGCGAACTTGGGGCAACCCCTGTTAGCCTCCCCGGTGGTGAGATCTTCCAATCCCTACAAACAGGTGCCATTGATGCAACGGAGTGGGTTGGCCCCTACAATGATCTGGCTTTTGGTTTCCATAAGATAGCAAAGTACTACTACTGGCCCGGGTGGCATGAACCAGGTACCATTTTGGAAGCCTTTGTAAATAAGACAACCTATGAGCAGCTTCCCAGCGACCTCCAAGAGATCATCCGTGCCGCCTGCCGCATGGCAATGGATCAAATGCTCACAGAGTTCAACGCCAAAAACAACCAAGCTTTAATCACCTTGGTAAAAACCCACAAGGTGAATTTACGTAGGTTCAGCGATGAGTCTTTAGAAAAACTAGGCGTGATCAGCCAAAAGGTAGTAGAAGAGCTAGGTTCCAGAGATGCTTTCTCCAAAAAGGTTTACGCCTCTTTTAATGGCTTCCGTGACGCCGCTGTAGGCTGGGATAAACTGGCAGAAACTGGCTTTAGTTTAGCCCGCTCTTTGACCTTTAAAGGCTAATGGCAAACTGGCTCAGAATCTCTCGTTTTATCGATGAGACCAATAAAAAAATGGGCGCTATTTCAGCAGGCATGATTTTACTCATGGCTGTCTTGACCTTTGTGGTGGTCATCTTGCGCTATTTTTTCAACCTCGGCTGGGTCTGGATGCAAGACTCTATTAGCTATCTTCATGGGGTAAGTTTTATGCTTGCCGCAGCCTATACCCTGCTTAAAAATGAACATGTGCGGGTGGATATTCTCTACCAACCTATGAGCAGGACCAAGAAAGCCCAAGTCAATATTTTAGGCACAGGCCTTTTGCTGTTCCCCTTTTGTTTTTTGATTTGGTTTTACGGCTTTGAATATGTTTTAAACTCATGGGCTGTACTTGAAGGTTCCAAAGAAACAGGTGGCTTGGGCGGTGTATTTATCGTAAAAAGCTTCCTCCTACTCATGCCGACCCTGCTATTTTTACAGGGAATTAGTGAAATCATAAAAAGTATCGAGATTATAAAGACACAAAGCGACGCTCCAACAAAAGAATCCCCCATACCCCCCAATGTTTGAAGCCTTTCCCCTGTTAATGTTTGTGCTAACCATAGGTATTTTACTTTTAGGCTACCCTGTTGCCTTTAGTTTAGCAGGCTCTGCCCTAATTTTTGGTGGTTTCGGTTATTTTTTAGGGGCCTTCGATATCTCCTTTTTTTCCGCCTTACCTGCTCGCATTTACGGCATCATGGGCAACCAAACCCTGATCGCTGTTCCTCTGTTTATTTTTATGGGGGTCATGCTTGAGCGTTCTAAGATCTCAGAAGAACTACTCACAACCTTAGGTTTGCTCTTTGGACAGGTCAAAGGTGGCATTGGCGTTTCTATTTTTTTAGTAGGCGCACTCTTAGCCGCATCAACTGGCATAGTAGGCGCCACAGTAGTGACAATGGGCTTGATCTCGCTGCCTGTTATGCTCCGCTATAATTACAAAGCTAGTTTTTCCGCAGGCATCATTTGCGCCTCGGGTACCTTGGGCCAAATCATCCCGCCCAGCATTATTTTGGTGCTGCTCGGTGATGTAATTAGTTCGGCCCACCAACAAGCCCAGTTGAACTTAGGCAACTTTGCCCCAGGTTCCGTCAGTGTGGGGGATTTATTTTTAGGGGCCATGTTTCCTGGCCTGCTTTTGGTCGGCTGTTATATCTTATATATTCTAATTGCCTCCTATTTGAACCCCAACTTAGCCCCTGCCATCCCCATAGATGAGGTTAAAAAGGCCCATAGCGAGGGTATCTACCTGCGAGTACTACAGGTTCTAATTCCGCCTTTGGCATTGATCATGGGTGTTTTAGGGAGTATTTTAACTGGCATGGCTACCCCCACTGAGGCCGCTTCTGTCGGCTGCATTGGGGCCATCATCTTGACTAAAATCAAGGGTGAGCTGAACAGAAAAATAGTTAAAAGTGTGTTAGACAAGGTGACCCAAATCAACAGCATGGTTTTTGTCATCCTCATTGGCTCTTCCTTATTTTCTTTGGTCTTCCGCGGCTTAGGTGGGGATGAAATTATCGCAAACTATCTGCACAACTTGCCCGGTGGTGTCGTGACGGCCTTTTTAATGGTCATGTTTGTCATGTTCATATTGGGCTTTTTCTTAGACTTTTTTGAAATCACCTTTGTAGTGGTCCCCATAGTTGGCCCGATCCTACTTATGATGGGCCTTGATCCCATTTGGTTAGGGATTATGATCGCCATGAACCTGCAAACAAGTTTTCTAACTCCCCCTTTTGGATTTGCTTTATTTTACATCCGTGGCGTTGCCCCCTTGAGCATTTCTACAAAAGAAATTTACCAAGGTGTAGTCCCCTTTATTGCCATTCAAATCCTAGTCATGGGGCTTTTGGCCCTTTTTCCTGAAATTGTGACATGGTTGCCTCATTTCGTTTATGGTTCATAAAACTTGCAAAGCCTTTGAATATACGATATTAGTCATTCACCAAAACATAAAATCAAGTTAGATGGAGTCTAATGTCGTCCAATAGTAAACTTATGCTTATTGCAGTCTTAATTACTGCACTACTTCTTACCCCTATTTCTTTAGCTTTTATGTCCATTTCTGGACTATCTGAGAGTCATGCTGAAATAGATAAAGCTTTTAGCCTCAAGCTACAGTCAGACAATTTAGACGTCCAAGAATTACACAAACTACAAAAACAAGAAGAAGAGATCTTAGAAGAGTTGATTGGCAACACTAAGTTCTACCTTTTCTTTAGCTTTTTTGCAGGACTCGCTGGCGTTGGGTTACTTACCTTTTTTGTTTCCAGCAGTATCACTGGCCCCTTAGGCAGTTTTAGATCCAAATTAAAGTCTGCTGTAATAGGTGGGGATGATGAAGTGGGCCGAAGCAACTTTGGCTGGACAGGTGAAGTTGAAGAACTAGACCATTTGCTTGATGCGCACTTTACTCGCACAGAAAAAATAGTAAAAGATTTACTAGAACAAAATGAAAGACTCGACCTTTCTAGTAAAATCTTCTCGATTAACTCCATGTGTATTTCCAATAACACTTCGAAAATCTCGCAAAATAGTACCCGAGACTTCCAAGCGATTGCTCAGTCTTCCACGGCCTTGCAAGAAATCACTGAGACCACAAAAGAAATTGCTAAGCAACTCCACACTATGGAAGTGCTAACTAGTGGCGCTGAACAGAAAACCACAACGGGTAGCAGAAGCGTAGATGCGGCCATCCAAACCATGAAAACCATTGAAAAGGGTAGCCATGAAATCAGTCGCATAGTAACTACCATTTCTGAAATAGCTAACCAAACCAACTTGCTCAGTTTAAATGCGGCCATTGAATCGGCCAAGGCTGGGGAACATGGGAAGGGTTTTGCTGTGGTTGCCGATGAAGTCCGCACCCTAGCTGGCAGGTGTAATGCCGCTGCAAGCGAGATCAACCAACTGATAGAAACCAGCCAAAAAGAAGTGGCCCAGGGGACTAAAGTTGTAAATCAAGTGGGTATGGATCTGAGTGAAATTGTTACCCAAGTGAGGAACATATCAACAGAAATGCAGTCTTTAAGTTCAGGTATGGATGAACAAGAAAGGGGAATCCAAGAGATTGCCCAAATGACCCATGACATTAGTACCAGTGGAGAAAGCAACCTAGTACACTTAAACGAGTTGCAGCAGGTTGTTGATTGCTCTTTTGCAGGTACAAAGACACTAGCTAGGGCAACAGAGTACCTAGAAAAAATTATTGATGAATTAAACTTGGCTGAAATTAAAACGCAGCCTGAGTTGATTGTTTGGGATGATTCCTTCAGTGTAAACATTGCTGAAATTGATGACCAACATAGTTGCTTGGTTAAATTCATCAACATGATCCACCAAGCGAACGAAGAAAAAAGAGATGTCTCGGATTTTGATGATCTACTCGATGCCTTGGTTAACTACACAGTCGCTCACTTCAACTATGAAGAAGATTTGATGATCAAGGGTAACTACCAGAACTTCTCTGCTCACAAGCAAATACATGTTGATTTCCTAGATGGTGTTGGCGCCTTCTTAGAAGACTTCAAAAAAGGCAAGGCTACTGTCGACGACCTATTAAAAATATTAAAAACTTGGTTAGTTGAGCATATTCAAAAAACCGATAAAGAATACACCTCCCAGCTAAATCAAGCGGGAATTTCATAAGCTTTTAGCTAGCCCTTACCTCTGCCCTAACCTAGCGCAGAGGCTAAAGTCCCTTCCTCTCAATATTGAATCTGCAAAGCATTATTTTACCGGCTTCCTATAGGCTTAAAACTAGCCTACAATGGCTTTTTTTAAGAAATGCTCCCTAGGAGGTGAACTGAGGCCTTTAAGAGGTTATTCGCCACGCAAATCCCAAAAAGGGGAAAAAACCTACATTAGTTAAAAAAAAATTTGCCAAAGGCTTTTAAAGTCTATATATCACAAGTACCTTTTGTATCAAGATAGCAAGCTTGATTACAAAACCGTAACAATGAATAACTAAAAAAAGGGAAAACTAACATGAAAAAGCTTATGCGAATCATGCTGCCCTCTATGGCGCTGGTCCTTATGACCGCAGCACCTGTGATGGCTGAAGACGGAAAAAGAATTTTTAACCGCAAGGGCTGTACCTCTTGTCACGGTGCAGACGGCAAAACTACTGTAAGTGGCGCATACCCGAAGCTTGCAGGTCA
Organism: uncultured bacterium; assembly: GCA_965602905.1. Classification (GTDB taxonomy): domain Bacteria; phylum SAR324; class SAR324; order XYD2-FULL-50-16; family XYD2-FULL-50-16; genus JASJGK01. Next base: position 17,400 of record CBFCZY010000021.1, read on the forward strand.
GCACAAAGATTATATCGTATCTCAACTGAATGCATTCAAAGACGCTTCTCGTAAAAGTGGCAGATCTAAAGAAATGATTCCTTTTGCTCGTAGCTTAAACGCAGAGCAAGTTGAAGCAGTAGCTACTTATATTTCTTCTCTTTAATTGAGACTTTAATTGAACCTCTCCTTTGAGGTTCAATTATTTGAGCTTCAATTATTTAAAACATGAGGAAGTTTTATTTGCCCATCTCGCCCCATGGCAAGCTAACAGGCAAGTACTAATTTTACCCGCCCCCAGAACAAAGCCTTTCTATCTTAAAATCATCTTATAGTTTCGTATGAGCCAGTTTAGCGAAAGTGAAATTGAACTTATGCAAATGGAGATGGCCAGACAGGGTCACCCCGACCATAGACTCAAACTTGAAGCCCTAATTTTATTCGCTAAAACAGCCAATAAACCAATGGTTGCTAAAGAATTAAATATTACAGAAGAGCAATTGAGCCGTTGGGTTCATGTTTACGTGGAAGAGGGTTTAAGCGACCTACTTAGTAGTAGCGCACCCCAGCCTTCAACTTCAGACTTTCTCTTTTTCGAGCAATCTGAAAATTATGAATTTCTTTTTTCACAGCTTCAAAAGCTTGCCAACTCGCTCCCACCACAGAGCCTCGACACAGGCTTAGGGCTTTGGTTGCAGAATTTACAAAATCACACCAAGAAAATGCATGACACCTTTGAAAAAATCAAAGAAAATAAGGACTAATCCAAAAAGAGACCGACCTAATGAAACAATCTGACTTTACCAAATCGAAAATCCTTTGTACCCTCGGCCCCGCTTCCAATGCGGAAGAGAAAATCAAAGAACTGATTCACAATGGAATGAACTGTGTGAGAATTAACTTTTCTCACGGTGACGACAGAGGTAAAACAGAGATCTTTGACCGTGTTAAAAAAGTTGCCCCTGAAATTGCGATCCTTTGCGACATCCAAGGGCCAAAACTGCGAATTGGATTTGTAAAAGACGGTGTCTCTGTCAGGCGTGGTGCCCCAATCATATTAACTACAGAAGAGGTTGAGGGGGATTGGGATCGCATTACTGTGAGCTATAAAAATCTACCAAGCGAAGTGAAAACAGGTGAGTTGATTTTCATTAACGACGGCATTGTCTGTATCGAAGTCAACAAGGTGGAAGGAACTGAAATCTATTGTACTGTTGTCACAGGTGGTGAGCTTTTTACTCGAAAAGGCTTAAATCTTCCGCACACAGAATTGGGTTTGCGTGTTCCGACAGAAAAAGATTTGCATGATTTAAAACTCATTGCCAAGCTCAACCCTGCTTATGTTGCGGCGAGTTTTGTAGGTAGCGCCGACGATGTGCATACCATTCGTCAGCTTTTAGAAACCTACGGTAACCCAGACATTAAGATCATTTCTAAAATTGAGCGACCCATTGCCGTTAAAAACTTTGAGGAAATTTTAGAAGCCTCAGACGGAATTATGGTTGCCCGTGGTGATTTGGGTGTGGAACTACCAGCAGAAGAAGTTCCCCCTGTACAAAAAGCCATGATCAAGCGCTGTAACATTGTTGGTAAGCCAGTAATTGTTGCCACTCAGATGTTAGAATCAATGGTCAAGCAACCCATTGCCACTAGGGCCGAGGTTTCTGACGTTTACAACGCGATTGAAGATGGCGCCGATTGCGTTATGCTTTCAGCAGAAACTGCCAGTGGTGACTTTCCTGCAGAAGCTGTGGAAGTAATGCACCGCATCATTAAAAATTCAGATTCCCACATGCCAACAAGGGACGCTGATCTCTTTGATTCTCCCTCACGCGCCACAGCCGAGACCATGGGCCATTTGGTTCATTCCGCCTGTGAGCAATTAAAAAGACAAAATATAAAAAAGGTTAAGATTCTCTGCTTAACTAAGTCGGGTTTCTCTGCTCGAATGATCAGTAAATACCGACCGCCATTCCCTTTACTTGCAGTGACTTATGTCCCCCGTGCAACTTGGGAAATGAACTTTTTATGGGGAGTTACTCCTGTTTTAATACCTGAATTGGAAGAGGCTCAAAAAACCTGGGAAAGGGTGAAGGTGGCAACAGAAGAATGCATGAAAAAAGGCATCATAGACAAGGGTGATACCATCGTTTTGGTTGGAGATTTCTTCAATCTACCTCACTCAACCAATATGATTTCTATTTTCCAAGCGTCAGAAATAGTTAATATGGCTTAAATCCTGCAAAACTCTTAATGTGCACTAAGAGCAGGCTCTATGAGAGGGAAAAAGGGTAAAACCCTCCTCTTTTTAAATATACTAAACGCAAAGCAAGGTAAAAATGTCTCAGGTACTTTCACAAGATGAAGTCGATTCCCTGTTAAAGGATATTAGCGGGTCATCTGATGATGACTTTGAAATGCCAGATATGGACGCTGAAGCCGTCATACCCTACGATTTAACCAGTCAAGATCGGATTATTCGTGGTCGAATGCCGACCTTGGAAATTATCCATGACCGTTTTGTAAGAATGTTCCGCCTTACCCTTTCCTCTGCTTTGAGAAAGGTGGTGGATATTTCTGTACGTTCAACCGAACTCATCAAGTTTGGCGAATTTTTGAAAACATTGCCTGTACCTTCCAGTTTGAACCTATTTCGTATGAACCCACTACGTGGAAATGCGATTTTGGTTTTGGAAACACGCCTTGTTTTTACTCTCATTGATATCTTTTTTGGTGGAACAGGCGAGTTGGAAGTAAAGGCTGAAGGCCGTGACTTTACCGCTATCGAACAAAAGATGGTGAAACGTGTGGTTATTAGTGCTTTAGAAGATTTACAAAATGCTTGGAAACCTGTGTTTCCCCTGCAAGTTGCCTACACCAGAACAGAAATCAACCCTCAGTTCGTGGCTATCGTGCCTCACTCTGAAGTTGTGGTTGTGGTTACCTTTGATGTGGAGATGGGTAAAGCACCTATGATGCTCACCATCTGCATTCCTTACTCTATGGTGGAACCCATTAGAGGCAAGTTGGATTCAGGCTTCCAGTCAGACCAGAACGAAGAAGATCATGTTTGGGGAAAGAGATTCAGGGACAACCTTGCAGAAGCCAAAATTGATTTACTTGTTGAACTTGGAACAACTGAAATCACCGTAGAAGATTTTCTACGCCTCCAAATTGGTGACATTATCAACTTGGACCATGAAGCGGCCCAACCACTTAATATTAAAGTGGAAGACGTTACAAAATACCGTGGTTACCAAGGAAGTTATAAGGGTAAGCAGGCGATCAAAGTTACCGAGCTTGTTTATGTTCCCCCTATTGCCGATGAATTCGAATAAAATTCACTCTGTTTCTACCCCTTTCCAATAAAAAACAGCGATACCCCCTACCCAAAAAAGCAGTACACTGCTATTTGTAGCTTTTACTTTGAAGGAGATATGAGGGTACACCGCGAACTTATTAAGCTGATCTTAGCCCACAGGTTACGCCTCATTTTTGGCGTGATTGCCATGGTGACCTTTGCGATTTTCGCAGTGGCCCCAGCTAAGTTCATGAAGGACATCATCGATGCCTTGGGCTCTGGTAAGGTTCCCTCTTTAAATCAATTTATCTATGTCGCCCTTGGGATCATCCTCCTTTACTTTTTAAAGGGCATTGCCTTCTACTTCCAAAGTTACCTTATGGGTAGCTTGGGCCTTATTTTAGTCAAGGAACTACGAGCGAGATTATTCCAAAAGATAATCCACCTTCCTTTGAGCTTTTTTAATCGAAAAAAAACTGGGGACCTGATCAGTAGTTTCACTACGGACCTGAACATCCTCAACGAAGCAATAACTATGGGCATCTCTGGCCCAGTGCGGGATCTACCGCAAATCGCCCTACTTTTATACTTGATGTTTGACCGCTCTTGGCAGTTGGCAATCATCACCTTGGCCCTCATCCCGATGTCTGGCTTGGTGATCAATAAATTTGGCAAAAAGAGCAAAAAATTCACCTCAAAACGACTCCAACAATATAGCAACTTAACCAGCTTACTCAATGAAGTTGTTATGGGGATTCGAGTGGTGAAGGCCTTCCGCATGGAGGCCTACGAGCAAGCACGATTCCAGAAAGAAAATAAACGCCTCTACCGCTACTTTGTAAATTCTGTGCGAGTGGAAGCCTATTCCTACCCCATTTTAGAGTTGATCGGCGGTGTTTTTGCCGCTGTGATCTTAACCTATGGTGGGTATCTGGTGATTCACGGTCAAATGACAGGTGGTGATTTTGCCAGTTTTATCATGGCCTTTTTTATGCTCTATGACCCGATCAAAAAATTTAATGGTTTTGCCCTTAAGATCCAAGAGGGTGTTGCTGCTTCACACAGAATTTTTGGGGTTTTAAAATCAGAGCTTAAAATCCAAAATAAAGAAGGGGCTCTTCCTTTAAAATGCCTTGAAGAGGCAATTCATATTAAACTAAATCGTTTTAAATATGATGAAACCGAAGTTCTACATAACATTGATATTAAAGTAAAAAAAGGCGAGATTATAGCGCTTGTTGGCAGTAGCGGCAGTGGCAAATCTACCTTGGTCAACCTGATCCCCAGGTTTTATGAAATTCCCCCTGAAGATGGTCAGATTTTAATTGATGGTGTTGATATCGCCGATGCCACACTGGAGTCCCTGCGAAGCCAAATTGCTGTGGTTACCCAAGAGGTTGTGCTTTTCGACAACACGGTAAAATCAAATATCATTTACGGTGACCCTGATTCCGATGATAACCAAGAAAAAATTGAGCAGGCCGCCAAGGCGGGCAACGCACATGAGTTTATCATCAGGCTACCTGAAGAATATGAAGAAGAAATTGGGATTTCTGGCGGCAACCTTTCAGGCGGCCAAAAACAAAGGCTTTCTATTTCCAGAGCCTTGATAAAAAACTCCAGCATTTTAATTTTAGATGAGGCGACCAGTGCCTTAGATAATGAGTCGGAGCAGGAAGTGCAGCAGGCAATTGAAAATTTAATGGTCAACCGAACCACCTTTGTTATCGCTCACCGCCTTTCCACTATCTTAAATGCCGACCGAATTTACGTTATGAAAAAAGGCAATATTGTGGAACAGGGCAAACATGAAGAACTTCTCTTGGCAGATGGTGAGTATAAAAAACTTTTTGAAAGTCAATTCCAAGACGAGATTTTAAATGATTGATTGGCTCGCTGTTACAGGTGGTTTTGTCTTAGGCCTCTGGGCGATGATCCCTCTGCGCCGTTTGGCTTATGAACGCGCATGCATCGGTTTAAAGAGAAACTTTGCCAAAAAAATCTTCCCAGAAAATGACTCTGACGAAGTTAAATTTTTGCTCATTGGCGACCAGGGTTCAGGCAATAAATTCCAAGAGAATGTAGCTGCCTCCAGCTTAAAAACAGCGGCAGACCTAGGTTGCGACTTCACCCTATTACTGGGGGATAACTTTATCCAACATGGGGTGCAGGCCATTGACGACCCTCAATTTAAAGAAAAATTTGAGGACATGTACCAACATGACATGCCCTTTTATGCCGTACTGGGAAACCATGATTTACGAAATTCATGGCCTAGCATCATTGACTATACAGGTGTTTCTAAAAGGTGGAACTTGCCTGCTGCCGACTATGAATTTGAGGCTGGCCCTGTGAAGTTTCACGCCTTCAATTCTACCTGTTCTGTTTGTAGCGCCTGGCCCATCTTTAAAAAATCGGCAAAGCCCTGGAAGATCGCCTTTGGTCATCACCCTGTTTTATCTAGTGGACGTCACGGCCATATGACTTGGTTAGAGCGTTGGATTTACTTACGAAGTGGGGCGGACTTTCTAATTTCAGGCCACAACCATTTATTAGAACACTTGCAGCTAAAGGGCGTAGACTTGATCACCAGCGGTGGAGGCGGAGGCCCTTTGCACCCTGCGGAACTAAAACAATTGCCCCAATCAATCTATCTAAATGAGACCTACGGCTATGCTTGGGCACACTTTACCCCTAAAAAGGCAGTGATCAAATTCTTTGATGACCAAGGGGCTGAACTCTATCAATATGTTAAAGAACGATAGCCTAAAGCCAAAAACTCGGTGGCATTTGCGCTGATTTAGTTGCTGTGGTGGTTGTGAGTGTGAGGTGAGTGTCTGATAGGTCAGAAGTGACCCTTATTAAAGGCCCCCTAGAAACGGGGAAACCTTGGAATTAGCGTGATTGAGCTTGTTCCGCTGCTGCATTTTTAGTTTGAGCTTTCCCTTTGCTCATAAAGGAAAAGGACTTTTCTCTTTTGCCAGATGACTTTCTAGCAGATTCTTTTTTGGATTTCACCCAGTCTTTTCCATCGCCACAGGCGTAGGCTGCGGGCCAGTAAAAAAGACCTACGACAGCAAAAATAATTAGTTGTTTCATCAGCTCCCCTCAAATGTAAAACATGAAGGAATTATATCACTCTAGGCTTAAATAACAAGTAAAAATCACCTCTTAATTAATCTACCCACTAATTTTTAAAAGTGTCGGGATTTTTTGAGTCACTGGGCCTTTGGTACCAAAATGGTAGCAGTTTAGAGGAGTAGAGAACAAAGGGGAACGCCAAAATAATCATCCACATTCTGGCGATTTGCCAGTTGGAATACCAATCTAATTTGCGCATCGAGGTTTCAATTGGATAGTCTTTGATAATGACAAATTTCAAACCTTGCTTGCGCCCAATGCGTTTAATTTTTTTTGAAAAATTAATTTCTTCGCCAGCATATAGAAGGGTTGAAAACCCACGGCTCTGGTCAAAGGCTTCTTTGGTGACAAAAATAAAGCTTCCTGCAGCCAAATTTAAGGTTACAGAAACCCAGTTCCACAGGCGTATTCCCTTGTTAACCAAACCTTCGCATGTGAGCAAACTTCCTCCACCAATAACTTTTTCTTGGTCTAAAAGTTCTAAGCTTTTTTTAAGTAGACTGGGATTCACTAAAGTATCTGAGTCTAGAAAGATCAAAAAGCGACCCTTTGCCACTTCTGCCCCCTTGTTCCGGGCTTTAGATATTTGATTGATAGGCTCAAAGACCACAGTCACATTAAGGTCTGAGGCAACCTGAGCTGTAAGGTCGGTTGAGTTGTTATCTACAACAATTACCTCACCGGTAAGATCAACTTGATCCATGGCTAAAAATAATCGAGATAGACTAAGGGGTAGGAATTTCTCTTCGTTAAAGGCAGGGAGTATGACTGAGTAGTCTAGCTCCCTTGTCTTCTGGTTCAATTTAAATGATCAGGCGGTAAAGCCCGAACCAAAAAAGTTGCCATCTAATTTACATCTATTACAAAATAAATTACATAGACACGGACAATAAAATGAACTGCTAAAATGAAAAATAAACCCTTTTCAAAGTAACCGTAAAAATCGTCTTCCTTGTCGTAATCTTTAACATCCTTTTCATTTGCTAGATATGTACTTGTTCTCATCATAACCTCCTGATTGTTCTTTTACTAAACTATACAACAGTATTCATATAAATTAAAGTGACTATATCACAGTAGGGCCAAAAAAACTAAAATTCACAGGGGAAATACCCTAGTCTAAGGCAAACTTCAACTCTTCCAAAATACTAAGAAACTCTTTCAAATCAAAAGGTTTATGGAAAATTGCATTGGCCCCTGTTTCCATTAAAGATTCCTGCTTTTCTTTCGGTTCGGCAGTAGACATGATCACAGGGATCTCTTCAAACTTTGCAATAGATCGAATTTTAGCAATAAAGTCCGTGCCCTTTAGATAAGGCATATTTTGGTCAATAATAATCAAATCAATCGCTTCAACCGACTTTAAAGTGGCATAACCTTCTAACCCATCAGGAGCTGTTACCGTCTCCACATTTTTTATGGATAAGCACAAACGTTCTAATAGTTTTAAGTGGGTTTTACTATCTTCAATAATTAAAACCTTCATCGTTCTCCCTCAAAGAATTTCATTTTCTATGAAGTTATCATAAATATTTTTCTGCGCCTAGGCTACTTTTGCAAAACTACTGTAATATTTGGCCTAGTCACTTAGGCCAAATTGGCCTAGCATCAGCATGCAATTTTACATGAAACAACCTAACTGACTGTTTTAAAAGATAAGTTAAACTTTGGCACCCCTTTAGCAATAGTAAGGGTAGAGAAACAAATGATAATCAATTCATTTGGCAGAACTAAAAAAACAATAACGGAGAAAATCATGTGGAACGAATTCGATAAAATGGTCAACCAGCTTTTTAATGTCAGCCAAGCAGCAAGCCAGTCTGCCCATTGCTCCACTCCATGGGGATACCCTCAAACTGCATTAAATGTAGATGGGGAAGAAGTTACCTTTATTTGCGAGATCCCAGGCGTAACTAAGGACGACCTCAAGCTAGAGATTAAAGCCAACCACTTACACTTAAAAGGCACCAGAACAACGGCCCTCAAAGAAGGCGAAACCTTACTCCATGCGGAAAGATCAAAGGTAGAGTTTGATCAGACATATAAACTCCCCTTTGCCGTGGAAGCAGCAGAGGCCGCCGCGCACTTAGAAGATGGCGTTTTGGAAATTAAAATGAAACGTGCAGAGAGCGATAAGCCCCTTGCTATTGAAATCAACTAAACCCTCAAAAATAAACAAAACAAAAAACAGGAGAATAAAATGACAACAACAGAAAAAACAGCGGAAAAAGCTACAAATAAGGTCAGCTTTCTACCTCAGGTGGATGTAATTGAAACCAAAGAGGGCTACAGGCTCCTACTGGATGTTCCTGGCGTTAAAAAGGACGATGTAAAGGTCTCCTTTGAAAAGGGAAAGCTCATTATTTTAGGGGAGATCTCAAGGGGAATCGATGAAGGGGCAAAGTATATGCGTAAAATCAAACTCTCTGAGGCGCTAGATACCGACTCCATCCTAGCCAAGCTAGAAAATGGGCTTTTAGATGTGTCCATTTCTAAAAAACCTGAGGCCCAAGCTGTTAAAGTAGAAATTCACTAGGCTAAAAAAAAAGAGCCCAAAAAAGCCCTGTCTCAGCAGGGCTTTTTTTTTAAACTCAACCAAGTAACCTGTTATATTTGGTTCTCATCTAAAGATAGGGTCAGCTCAGGCTTCTCCTTTTCAAATATATCCTTACTGGTAATGGTGGCCACGGCAGAAGGTTCTTGTAGCCACTTAGAAGCCGCTTCTAAGATCTCTCCACGGGTCGTATCTAAAATCCCTGTCCGATATTTCTGGCGCTCTGCTAACTGCTTCCCACGTTTATGGTGGCTATTTTCCCTTATGGCCTTCCCAGCAGGGGAAAGGGGTGTATCTAGATTACTCATGGTAATTCGGATGGCTTCTTCTAGATTTTCATCTGTAAATTCACCATTTTTTACCCAATCTAAAGCACGATCATAAACACTAATGGTTCTGGCTACATGGGGGTCACGATAACTTAAAAAAGTTAGGGCGCCTTCAATTGCTTGAAAACTAGCCATGCCGCCGTAGGCACCACCCTTCTCTCTAATTTCTCCATGTAAAAAACTGGATTTCACCAAGTTAGCCATCACCAAAAACTTAGGGCTTAAAGGGTCTTTTTCCGTCGGTGCGGGGAAACTTTTAGCCACGTAAGAAACAGGTGTGGTGGTAAACCAAACTTCCTTTTGGAAGGGATTTTCAATCTTTAGATCTAAGGTAATAGGTGCAGCCTTTTCACCGCTCGGCAGCTGGCTCAAAAAGCGTTTGATTTCAGGCTTAGCCAATTCCCAGGCTTCTTTGGAACCAACTGTAAAAAGAGACAAATTCTCTTTTACAATGATTCTCCTGAGCAATTTTTTAAAGGGCTCTATGGCCTTTAATAAATCGCTAGGCTCAAGCTTACTTAGATCTTTTAAAAATTGAACCTGAGTCACCCCGCTTTGCAATTCATCGATTTTCAAGGCGGAGGTTAAATTTCTCATGGCCAAGGAGGCGGCATACTGGTGCCCACTACCCAAAACAGAATTGCTGAGGCTGCTGCTTTTTTGTTTCACAAGACTTTGGATTCGAGTTTCTTCATCTAGTCGCCAATCGAGCAGTAATTCCTTGGCAATGGTAAAGAGTTCTGGAATTTTACTGTCTAGGGCCTTAGATTTAAGACTAAACTCATTTCTATAATCTTGGGACTGAGCCAACTTACTCAAATTGACGCCTAAACTAAATCCACCTGTATGTAGGGAAATCCGACGTGACATGGCAGCGTAGTCTAAATCGCCTGCACCTGTGGCAGGAATCAAGGTGCCCAAAAGAGGCAACCATTTTTGCTCTTCAAGGGTCAAGGTGGGCAAGGAAAAGGTCCAATGACTGTAAAAAACGCCATTGGTTGGCTGCTCGTAAAAATCGATACCAAGGCCTTCCCAGTTCAGTTCTGTGGGCTTGCAAACCTCTAATGTTTTGGGGATATCCTCAATTTTCAAGTTAGGTAAACAGCTTAGGTCTTCCACTTCCTCTTGTTGTTTCTCTAAGGCAATGCCTCGTTCCACAACAGCTTTTTTCTCTTCTTCGCTTAAGTTTTTAGCAACTTCTTCTAATTTTTCCTTTTCTGCCGACGCTTCTCTTTGCGCCTGTTCGTGGTCGGGCTTAACGGTCAAGGTCACTCTGTGGGGGTTATCTACAAAGTATTCTTGCATCTTGTTAACTAAATAGTTGGGCTCTTGCAAAGCCTCTTTCAAGCTCACTAAAGAAGCATCAAAATCTAAGGCTTGCACAGGGTCACCGCCATGCATCCAGGGGCCAAAGAAACGAAATAATAAATTTAAACTGTAAGGAAAATGCCCCCCTGAAATTTCACGAGTATCCAATTCCATCTGGTGCAGAGCCGCCTCTACTTCTTCTTCGCTGATTCCATTTTTGATGATATCATTAATGCTGGTATATATTAAGTCTTCTACTGCCTTTAGGTTGTCATCTGCCACACCCTGTAATCCCACAGCAAACCAAGTTTCACGGATGTCATCTTCAAAGCCAGTGCCATCGGCCAAAGCCTTACCCAAGTTGGATTCTAAAAGCGCCATTCTAAGGGGCGAGGATGAGGAGCCTAAAAGCACCATATTGACCAATTGCAGAGCCAAAAGTTCCAGTGGTTCTAAAATATCACAGGTCAACCAAGCGACTAGAAATTGGTTAGAGGCGCCATCATCTTCCTCTTTACTTAAGGGGTACGTTACCTCTTTTTTCTGGGGCTCACTGTAGCGGGTTTCTCGCCCTACAGCCGTATTGGTTTCAATGGCTGTAAAGTCAGATAAAACCTTTCCTTCTATTTTTTCTAAATGATCTAGTAAGGGAAGATTCCCATAGGTATAGAAGTAGGCGTTACTAGGGTGATAATGGGTCTGGTGGAATTTTTTCAGGTCGTCCCATGATAGATTCAAGATGTCACTTGGGTCACCGCCTGAGTTGTTTTTGTAAGTTAATGTGGGAAACAATGCCTCGCCTAATGCTCCATGTAAAATACTGGAAGGCTGACTCATGGAGCCCTTCATTTCATTATAAACCACACCTTTATACTGGAGGGGGCTAGAAGGGTCTTCTGGGGTTTCAAATTCAATACGGTGCCCCTCTTGGCTAAAATTCATCTCAGTTAACTGAGGGAAAAAGGCAGCATCTAAATAGACATCCATAAGGTTATAAAAATCTTTAGGAATCTGGCTGGCAAAGGGGTACATAGTCCAGTCACTAGCAGTAAAGGCATTCATGAAACTATTCATAGAACGCTTGATCATGGAAAAGAAAGGGTCACGAACAGGGAAGTTTTTAGAACCACACAAAGCTGTGTGTTCTAATATATGGGCCACACCTGTGGAATCTTGAGGAGTGGTAGGAAAGGCAACGCCAAAAAGATTGTTACTATCTTCATTGGCCAAGTGAATCATCTTTGCACCTGTAACAGTATGAACCAGTTCAACGAGGGTTAAGTCTAGCTTCTGTAAAGGCTGAATGCGTTTTACCTCAAAACCAAAATACTCACCGCCTACAACCAATGCTTCAATCCCTTGTTGCTCTTTCATAAATTCTCCTAAAGTGTTTTTCTATGTCTATTTGTAGAGGAACCAGAAAAAACCGTCAATTTTGGCGACTCGGTTTAAAAAAGTCCCACCCTTGTTTTACTTAAGCTTTGGGCCATTTTGGCCCCTTACTTATCACCACAAACCCACAGAATACAAAAAGTTTTACCCTATAAATTCAGTTGCTTGTGTTTAAGTTTTAAGGAATCCGACAAAATTGTGACTAAAGTGGCCGTAAGGGGACGAAAAAGATGACTTGGGCTTTTTGGGGCAAAAAGGAAGGGATTTAAAGAAAAGCCAATCAAATCAACAGTCAAAGAGAAATATGAACTATTTTCGGAAAAAACCAAGATGGAGGAAGAAAAAAAGCTTAATTTTTTTACCTTAATTATTTCAACAGATTAAATAGAAATTTTGATTTGTTTTTTAGGACTTAGGCATAGTGGCACAATGCACGCAGTAGTACAGGCATAGATCACAAGACAGGCGTCTTTGATCGACAAGTAGGACTCGGTGAGAACTGGGGCATCGGTTAGTATTCACCGAGTTCTATTAAACGCAAAACCTAAATTAAGAGAGAACAACATGAGAACTTCCATTACAGCTAAAAGAGGCCGAAAACGAAAGACACAAAGCTCTTTCCAGCCAAATGCAAACTATGTTGAATCTGCAGTTGACCAATTTTTAAAAGGCGGCGGCAAAATTACTAAAGTCGTAGACTTAGAAGATCACTTCGAGTCTTTTGTCGGTGCAAAGGATGCAAATACCGCAGATGACTTTTTGCTAGGCCATTAATTCATAAAAAGCGCTTGCCTGATAATACGCATATCGTCCCACATTTGGGGCAGGTGCGTATGGGTATGAAGTAAATAGTTGGGGTGAAAGGTCGGTATGACTTTTATACCCTCGTATACTTGCATCGTCCCCCTAATTTTGGTGATTGGACCAGCATTAGGAATTAAGGCTTTCGTTGCCACATTTCCAAGTGTGACAATCAACTTTGGCTTTAGTAAAGCAATTTGCTTGCCAAGTATGCCTGAGCAAGCTTGAATTTCTTCTTTTCCGAGTTTCTGACCTACTGGAACCTTGCATTTTAAGGTATTACAGAAATAGACTGATTCACGGCTTACACCTATGGAGGTGATGATCTGGGTGAGTAACTTGCCCGCTGGGGAATTATAAATGTTCCCTGAACGGTCTTCCTCTTCTGTTGGTGCTTCGCCAATAAAGAGCAAATCCGCCTCTTGATTCCCTTGCCCAAATACCAAATTCACACGACTGTGGCCTAGGTTGCAATCCAAACAATTTTTTATTCTCAAATGCAAAGAATCCAAACTTTGGGCCGCCAAAGGGTCTAGAGTTTTCTGCTCCCGCTCTGGTTGTGCTTGGGGGAGGGTATCTCTTAAGGTTACCGTTGGGTTTGCTGGCTGTTGGTTTGTGGCTTGTGAGTCTACAGCCTGAAGGCTCGCCGCTTGTGCCTCTCTGGCCGCCTGAGGAGTCGCTTGGCCTGTTGGTTGGCTTGGACTTTGGTTTTGTGTTCGTGTTGGTGTTTGATTGTGTGTTTGTGCGCTCTGTGGTCTTCTCTGTTGCGGGCGAACTCTAGCAGCAGATTTAGGCAAGTCGGCCAAAAAGCCTAGATTAGAAAAAAGCTCAGGGTCCAGATCTTCAATAAATAAGTGTGAGGAGTTGGCAGCATAGAGCTTCAAAGCTCGGCTTAAATCCCGCAAAGCAGACTGGGCTTGGACCTCTAAGCTTAGGGGTTCCTCGGCCTTGGCGGATTCCGCAGCAAGACTCGGATCAATTTCAGTTTCTGTTATTTCTTCGCTCACCCTTCCCTTTTTCTAAAGGAGTAATATAGCCCTTGAGAGCAAATTTGTAAATCAGCTCTTCACAAATGGTCTTTTAAAAATCACCTTTGCGGAAACCGACTTTAGTAGCGCCCACTCCACTAGATAATCGTGTCTTTTTCTGTTTCCAAGCGGTTAACGTCTGCCTGTTCGTAGCTATCGTTAATGGACTTTTGGAGACGTTCACTTTTTTGTAGGTACTGGGCCAAGGCCATGGCTAAAAAGCCCTTTCTTGGCAGGCGGGATTTATGTAAAAAGCCCACAACCCCTTCAATATTGGTCGCCTTGCGCTTGGTTTCTTTCTGCTCATTGGCCGTGACAAAAACCAAAGGAATGGGCTTACCTAAAACATAGAGGATCTGGGCCAAAGCTAGGCCGTTGATTTCAGGGATATCTATTTCAGTGAGAATCAAGTTGGGCTTAATAAACAGAGCTTTTAAAAGGCCCTCTAGGCCATCTTGGGAGGTAAAAAGTTGCAAGCCTGGGATGTTATCCAGCTTGGTTAGGATGGCCCTTCGAGTAAGGTCATCATTTTCAATGAGTAAAATTCTTTTATTACTACTTTTTTTCAGCAGGTTTGCCCATTCATGCTCTTTAAAATCAAAATTATAAGGCGACAGGCTTTTATCTTTTCTCGTAGGCGCAGGCCTTTTGAAGGTGGAAACAAATCGTTTTAGATCATAGTATATCCCAGCTTCAGCCCAGTAACCGACCACATTGGGAAGGCTTTCCACGATAGCCTCGTGAGCTGGTTTATGGTTAGTGGTTGTCATAATCAAAGGGATATTGATCTTTAAAAGGAGTAGGATTCGAGCCATGCTCAAGCCATTTAAATCAGCAAGTTCCACCCTGCAAATCACAAAATCGGGCCTATGTCGGATGATGCCCCTGATCCCCTGCAAACAATCGGCAACCTCGATGACTTTCACTTTTGAGTCTTCCAGTGCACCCATGGTTTCGCTAGGCTGACCAATCAAAATTGCTTTTAAATCTATAGCCATAATTTAATCCAGATCCACATCGTCAAATTCTTGGAAAAGAGTGGGGTCATCTAAAATATCACTGGAGCCCATCCCCCCTTGGAGGTTCATTGAATCAATTTCTTTATAGATATTGTCCATTTTTTTAACCATCCTTGAATTTAGTGAAACCGCCTTTTGCACCTCATCGAAAAGAAACTTTCTTTCGTTTAACGCTTGGCCTACACTCCAAAAACCCATCACCCCTTCAATCTGGCTTAGTTGCTCTTGGGTGGTTGGGTCTTGTTGTAGTTGCATAAAAATCAGGGGTATTGTGTGCCCCAGAATAGTAAGCAATTTGGCTAAATTTTTACCTTCTAAGAGCGGTAACTCAGTACTGGAAATGATGAGATCAGGTTTGATACTTATGGCCTTAAAAAGAGCTTCTCTACCGTCGGTGGCAATATAAAGCTCGTAGTAGCCTAAAGAATCCAGTTGGCCAAAGATGTTTCTAGCCGTTTGGGGGTCACTGACTACCAAGATTTTTTTACGTTCTGCACTGGATAAGAGCCCTAAAAATTCTTCTGTTTCCAGTTGCAAAGTGACATCTTCAAATTTTCTCTCTGCGCTAAAAATAACCTCAACCTTTTTTTCTAGGTCATCAGAAATCATGTGATTCACACAGGTTTCCTTAACAGGGGGAAGCTTCAATTTATTTTTGGTAAAGTCGCCGTGGTCGCCAATAAAGACAACAGGAATTTGTAACTTTAAAAAATTGAGCGTGCGCACCAGTTGAATGCCACTCATCACAGGCAGAGTAATGTCTACAATAATCAAATCAGGGTAGACCTCAAAAACCTTGCGGATTCCTTCTGCACCGTCACGGGCATTTACAAAGTCGTAATCTGGAGAAGTTAAAGAATCTTCGACTCTAGTTACAATGCCAGGCTCAGCTTCGATTAAAAGGATTATTTTTTGAGCCACTTTGCCCCCTTTGGATTAACCATAGGTTAGCCTCACTTGATCCATATAAAAACTTATTTCAAAAAGGATCTTTTCTAACTTCTTTTTAATGGGTTCTCTACTGGAAACGGCAAAGGCAAAAAGTAACTTGCCCAAATACTCAAAACCAAAGGTTAGAGCGGCCCCTCTGCTGATGAGGGCAACCTTTTCGATTTCATGAAAATTGCCCATAGAAATAGCCAACTGGTAGTCTTTAATTTCTTGGTAGCGGAGCTTATAAAAGGCAGGGATTAAAGATTCTAAATCACGATCGACGGTCACAAGGTAGCGGGGGTCAAAGGCTTCTTCCTCCTCTTCTTCCTCGGCTTCGTCAAGGTCTTCAAAAATTGCATCCTCACCAGTGGCTTTCCATTTTTCTTTTTCTTCAGCTGAACCTGCCACAGGCTCATTGTCTTCCGGTAAATCGAGCTCTTCGTAGGTTTTTGTGGACCCCGTTTCGCCTGTAGCGGTAGAATTTTGTGGCCCATCGGGGACTTCTAAGGCTGGCAGAGGCTCCTTTTCTTTAAGTAAAGGTCCTTGCGCCGCCACTTGCGTCGTTAATTTTGTGACCTGCTGAGTTAAGGAATTGATCTCTTCTTCTTTCTCTTCTAAAAGCTTCACCAATGCCTTTGCCCACTCTGGCTGGCCCTCATCAGGGATTTCAATCCCCATTTTTTTAAGTAAATCGCTCATAGATTAAATTCCTTGGTCCTTCCTCTTTTGATCTTTTCATAGCTGCATGGGTGAATCAAGTTCAAAACTACAATCATCTGAATCTTCTTTGCGGCTGGAGATGCTTTAAGAAAAAAGCTTGGGTTTCTCCATAATTTTAAGTAACATATAACAAATGGTCCATTTTCAAAGGAGTAGAAATGATCAACGTTGAAAAAAAGAATGGTTATAGCATCATCCAGATGAATCGGCCTGAAAAACTCAATGCTATCAACCTTGCAGGCTACTTGGCCTTTACTCAAGGCTTGAAAGATGCCGCCGAAGATCCTGAGATTCAGGCTACCATTATCCTAGGCGAAGGCCCCAGTTTTTCTAGTGGAAATGACCTTGAAGATTTTTCTAAGGGTGTAGGCCGAGAGTGGGAAGGTGCCATTCTTGATTTTTTACAAACTCTAGCTCGCTTTCCCAAGGTGCTCATTGCCGCTGTGCAGGGTAACGCCGTCGGCGTTGGGGCGACCATGCTGCTCCATTGCGATTTGGTTTATTTGTCAGAGAAGGCAGAAATTTCCTTTCCATTCATTCACTTAGGGCTGGTGCCTGAAGCTGGGGCAACTTGGTCTTTGCCTCGGTTGATCGGTAGAAAAAAAGCTTCAGAATACTTGCTACTAGGGCGGCCAATGTCTGCCACAGAGGCGGTCCAAACTGGTTTTGCCAACCAAACCTTTGCTGGGAACGTCACCCCCTTAGAGGTGTCCGAAAAGATAGCCATCTCCATTGCAAAAAAACCTGCCCAAGGCCTACTGGCAACTAAAAAATTGATGATGCGGGAATCGGATGAAGTTGTGGAAGAGATTATTCGCCGTGAAGCCTTGGAGTTTATGCAGCTATTAAAAAGCGAAAGCTCACAGGCCTTGATCAAAGGGTTTCTAAGTTCCTCTCAATAACAGCCTAAAAGCCTCTAGGTGAGGCTTTTAGACAGGGTTATTGCGGGCAACCTTAAGAAGTTTAACCTATTTAAGGTGTTTCTTGATGCTGGTAATATTAAGCTTGGCCTTTTTCTGTAAGGAATGTTTCCCTTTGCCATTGGCTACTTTTTTATAAAAGCCTAAAGACTCCTTCCATTTATTATGGTCTTGCAGAATCTTAGCAATTTTAAAATTCACTTCAAAATATTCTTTTTCCCCATCTCGCAGATCTTTCAAAATAGCCTTTAAAAGCTTTACTGCCTTTTGCGGGTTTTTCTTGTTCAGATTGATATCGGCCAGCATCAAAGTGGCCTCAAAGTTGGCGGAGCGGGCTGCCATGTCGTGAAGGCGCAAGGCCCAAACTTGTGCAGCCTTTGGGTCTTTACGTTGGTTTAAGTGAAACTTTGCCACCTCTAATATCAGCTCATCCTTTCTTTTGGGGCTGGAGACCAAAGGAATCGACTGCTCATAAAGCTCAATAACTTTATTGTAGTCGTTATATTTCCTGTATCTTTCCCTGCGAATGGCCAAAATAGAAAGCTGGGTTGCGGGACTCCCGCCTCCTAGTTTTTTACTCACTTGGTCATAAGCGGCAAGGGCCTTTTTCTCATGCTGGTCCAGTGGTAAAACTCCTGTCTGGCCTTCAAACCGACCATTGATGGAAGCGACTGCTAGTTGGTCATGGCACTTTGCCACTTCCAAATGCACCCAAGGGTTCAGCCTTGCTTTAGGGTCGAGAACCACCAACTTCTCAAAGGTTTGTAAGGCTTGCGGCCACTCAGACAACTTCATATGAATCTGCCCTTTGGTCCGTAATAATTTATTGCGGTTGGGCAAGTCCTCAAGCTTTAAGGCCTCAGTTAGTAGCTGGATAGCCTCTTTTGTTCTTTTTTGGTCCTTGTAACAGACTAAGGCAGGCTCTAGCATTTCAATGCCATACTCACTGGTCACAGGGATGGCCCTAAAATGCCAAACGGCACGCTTACAATCTTTCAACTTTTCGGAACAAACGCCTGTGTAAAAGTCGTAGGCCAAACGTCTTTTTGTGCCTTCTTTAATCCGACCTAAGATCTTAGAGCGATCAATAACTCGATCACACTGCCCCTGTTTAAACTCGTTGCGAAGAATTAGAAAGTTAACCTCTTCTCGGTCTAGGTTCCCTTCCCCTTGGGCTAAGGCTTGCTCATAAACTCGGCTTGAAGACTCAAAGTCATCGGCCTTATAATACAAATTAGCTCGCAGCAAACTTAAGTTATTGTCTTTTCTTGACGCAGCATAGGTATCTTGCAGATAAGCGAAGTCTTCTTGCGCCAAACCTTGCAGGCCCATGCTCAAACGCAACCAACCACGGTGCAGCCTAGTTTCTTTTAAGTTAAAGGGTTTGGAAGATTTTAAGTTCTGGTCGTATGACTTTAGGGCTTCTTTTTTGTCCCACTCACTAAATAATTCACTGTCTTTCTGTTCAGCCAAATAAACACTTTCAGCGTACCAAAAGAGGCTTTGCGCATCATATTTTGGATCAGGCCAGCGGCTACGCTGGTTGATAAACCAAGCTCTAGCCTTTTTGAAATTATCTTTTTTCAGCTGCAAGCGCCCCATTTGAAAGGCAATGGATGGCTTGTAGGAAACATCAATTTTTGATTTTAAAACTCGTTTGAATAGCTTTTCCGCCTCAGAAAAATCGTTCACATAAAAATGACTCCAAGCGAGGAAGTTGAGAGCGATAATTCGCTGCGCAGGGGCTAAATTTTCATCCTTATAGGCAGAGCGCAATTGTGGAATTGCACGGTTGTATTCTTTTTGGTTATAGGCTGCCTGCCCACTGGAAAAGTGGATTCGTTTTAAATATTTGCTAAAGGGAAATCGTTCTTTCAGCTGTTCTAGGTGGGCTTCGCCAGTGGTAGTCTCACCAGATTTAATTTTTAATTGGCCCAAGTGAAAATAGGTATCTTCTAAACGATTACTGGTTGGGTGTTCTACAAGAATCTTCTCATAAAGAGCCATGGCCTTTTGTTCCTTGCCTCGGCGCTCTAATATTTGCCCTCTAATATAGTACATTTCATCATTAAAAAAGCCCTTAGGGTATTTTTTTAAATAATAGCCTGCCTCTTCAAAGGCGAATTGGAACTTATCATCCTTAAAAAGCCCTTTGATAAAATTCCTGTCTTCCATCTCTGCCATAGAGATTTGCACACTACTATCAGGTAGGCTTTCTGCGCCTAAAAAACTGGGGCTAAAAAGAGAAATGAGGACAAAAGTCCAACTGATTATAATATATTTTCTTGTTTCCATGCTAGGAACTTACCTTGATCGTAAGAAGTGAGCAAGAAGGTCTTTTCTTTTGCTTTTTCGCCCTTAATGAGCCGCACTTCTGTTTTTGGACATTTAAAAGCCTTGCTCAACCACTTTTGGCAGGCGGCATTGGCTTTTCCCTCTACTGGCGGGGTGTTGATTCTAAGCTGAATCCGTTCCCCTACTACATTTCCCCAACCTTGGCTGGAGGATTTTGGCTGTGCTAAAATTTGCAAGACTAAGCCTTTTTCCGTTTCAGCATAGCAGTCTTTCATTGTATTAATTCTATTAGTTGGCTGACATTGCTTATCCCTTGGGAAACCACACCTGCCACAGGCTTGATGGCTTTTAATTCTGCTCGTTCTGGATAAAAAATCTTTTTAAAACCGCTGCGAGAAGCCTCGTTGATCCGCTCGGTTAAGTTTGGAACTTCTCTAAACTGACCATTGAGCGCCACTTCCCCGATGAACAAACTTTTTTCAGGCAGAGCCTTCAAAAGGTGAGAAGAGAGTAACGCCGCCATAACGGCCATATCCATCCCCGTTTCTGTAACCTTAAATCCTCCCGCTAGATTCACATAGATATCATTACGAGAAAAATCCATTGAGAGATTCTTTTCTAACACAGCAACCAAGGTCAAGAGGCGGTTTTTATCCATACCGTTTGCCATACGGGCGGGGTAGGCCTGCTGGGTATCCCCTGCTAGAACTTGCACCTCTAAGAAAAAGGTTCGCGTCCCCTCAGAGGCTGCAAAAATACTGGCGCCAGATTGCCCCCAAGTAAATTTTTCTAAAAGCATACCCCCTGGGTTGGCAACTTCGGCCAAGCCTTGGGCTGTCATGCGGAAAATCCCAACTTCGCTAATACCTCCAAATCTATTTTTAACCGATCTTAAGATTCGCAAATGTTCTTTTGCTTCCCCTTCTAGATATAGAACATAATCCACCATGTGCTCTAAGGTCCTTGGTCCTGCTAGGTCGCCACCTTTGGTCACGTGGCCCACAAGCATCAAGGAAACATTATTCTTTTTAGCGTACCTTAGTAATTCCTGCGCTGTGTCACGAACCTGAGTGATGCTGCCGGGGCCAGCGTCCAACCGAGGGTCGTAAAGAGTTTGGATTGAGTCAATCACAACAAAATCAGCTTTTAATTCTTTTAAGCCCTTCATGATCAACTCTAAGTTAGACTCGACCATCACTACGATATCCCCTTGGTCAACCAAGAGTCGGTCTGCTCTAGACTTAATCTGATTTAAGGATTCTTCACCTGAAACATAAAGTGTCTTTTTGCCCATTTTGGCCAAACGATTGAGCAGCTGCAATATAAGAGTCGATTTTCCAACCCCAGGGGCACCGCCCAACAGACCAAAAGACCCCTTTACAATTCCCCCGCCTGTAACACGGTCAAATTCTTTGACTTCGGTTTGCCAGCGATCTTCAACTTGATTGATCTCAACATCGGCTAATTTAGTAGGCTTCCCAATTTCTTCAACCCACCTTTGTCTTTTGTCTTCCGCTGGGGCCTCAATCAGTTGATCCCATGCTCCACAACGACTACAGCGCCCTTGCCACTGCAAAGACTTTGCACCACAGGCACCACATTCAAATTCTTGTTTCTTTTTCGCCAATGGATTTCCTAAAGAGTGAGGCTAGTATTCAAACCCGCCCCTAGCTAACATTTGTAACAACTGCTTAATATTCTTGCCTAAAAATCCTTGCTCTATTAAGGTCTACTCAACACTCCCAAGCAATTAAACAATATTTTTAAAATTTATATTATAAGTTTTAAAGGGTTCTAACCAATCAAGCAACAATGGCTAAAAAGAAAAAACAAAAAAAAGGCGGACTGCAAAAAAAACAAGCAGCAAAATCTCAAAAAAGAGTCGCCAAGAAAAGAGTAGCTGCCCAAGCATCTGCTCCACAAAGACAAATGAAGCCTGGTAAGGTTAAAAAATTACTAAAGAACATTCCTACACTGGCTTTAGAGCCTGAAATTGCCGCTTTGGCCTTTGATAAGGAAGCTCAAAAAGCAGCCATTGCTGCCAATGAAAAAACTCCTGATGCTGTTGATGCTCTTGCAGACGAGGCCTTTATGGCCACTCTTGCAGAGAAAATGACTGAAGTAGATATTCGCTTCAAACAAGAAGGCGACCAAGAAAAAGTTTTCTTGACCCAAGCTATGGCTTATTTCTTAGGCCAGCCAGCGCCACCTTGTATGAATCAAATTGTTGTAGCTCTGTTTTACAGCAATGAAATTACGAATTCAGGTGCAGAAGTTGAGCTAGGAAACCTAACTGAGGCCCTAGACCAGTACGACGAAACTTGGGCAGATTACCTAGAAGAAAAGGCACAAGCTCACATGGGCTCTGCTGAAGGTATGGCTGGTGGTAGCATGGAAGATGCTATGGCTGGGGGAACCATTGAGGGAGAAGTCATCGAAGATGATCCAATTGAGGATTCTGTATTTGCAGGCCTACTCAAAGACCTTGAAGAATCCTTAAAAGCTGGTGATAAAACCGAAGAAGAGCAAGAACGAATCTTAGAAGATTCTGAAGTTCTTTTGGTTGATTATACAGAAGAAAAAGAGATTACAGAGTTAAGTGACCTTACAGCTTCTAAAGTCAAAATGTTTGTAACAGGTTGGTTTACTAGAACAATGAACCCAACACCTGAAGATTTAAGCTCCATGCATCTCTCTATGAAAAGCCTTTTTGCTTATTTAGGCGAAGCTGGTAAGGTAGACGGACAAGAAGCGAAGGTAATCGCTTCCTGGGAGCTAGACGCTTAAACCTTAAATTTTATGACCCACTCAGCCCACAATTTTTTAATTGTAATTGAATCAATTGCAATCAGAAAGATGCTTGCCTCTAGACTCGCCAACACAGGTGCGTCGATTAAAGAGGAAAGCAGTGGCGTTGATGCCTTGCAAAAGCTCAGGGAAGAAAGATTTGATTTGGTTGTGGCCGATAGCTCGCTCTCTGAGCTAGATGGCCCCACCTTAACATCCCGCATTAAAAACGATCACGACCTCCATACCATCCCCGTTATCATCATTAATACCTTGGGCTCTAGCGCTAGAACCAAAGAGTGCTTTGATGCAGGTGCGGCGGCGGTTCTGACCCAAACAGGGTCCGATACTGATCTTGAGCAAATCATTGCTCAAATATTAACCGATAGCAAAGAGCATGAAGCGAGCAAGGTTTTAATTGTTGATGACTCCATCACCATTGTAAAACTGGCAGAAGCAGGTCTAAAAAAATCTGGTTTTGAGGTGAGTTCCGCTGAAAACGGCGCCGAAGCCTTAGAAAAACTAAAGTTTTTTAAACCTGATTTAATTGTCAGCGACTTAGACATGCCTGTCATGGACGGCATGGAGTTTTGCAAAAAACTCAGTGAAGACGATCAATTAAAAGAGATCCCTTTCATGATCATGAGTGCCAACTCAGATCAATCGGTAATGAGAAAGATGATCGCCGAAGGGGCAAGCGCCTACATGGTCAAACCCTTTCACACCGAGCAGTTTGTTATTACAGTTGAGAAATTACTGACCGAGCAATTTCGTATGCTCAATGCGGAAAAAAAGAGATTGGAATTAGAACAGCATTCCATGCTCAGTACTATTACGGCCCTGATCAATGCCTTAGAAGCTAGAGACCCCTATACCAGTGGGCATTCTCGCCGTGTTTCTGAATATTCTATGGCCATTGCTAAGGTGATGGGGCTTCCCAAAGACGAACTAGAAATATTAAAAATTGGCTCTCGGTTACATGACGTTGGTAAGATCGGAATTCCCGATGGAATGCTTTTGAAACCAGGGAAACTCACACAAGAAGAGATTGCAAAATTCAACCACCATCCTTCCATTGGTGCCAGCATTCTTAACCCTGTACCCAGTTTAGAAAAGATGATTCCCATTGTGGAATTACACCATGAAAGAATGGATGGCACTGGTTACCCCTCAAAGATGCCTGGCGAAGATATCCCCCTCATGGCCCGCATCTGCGCTGTTGCCGACTGCTATGACGCCTTAACTTCTGACCGTCCCTACCGAAAGGGCTTTCCAGTTGCCAAGGCATGGAGTATTATTGAAGAAATCAGAGGCACGCAGCTTTGTAACGACTGCGTTGACGCCTTTTTTAAATGGACCAAAATTCACCCTACTGGACTTGCAGAATGACAAAGTTAAAACTGAAGAAATTAACCCTCTCCCTCTGTTTAAGTTTCTTGGGCAGCATCTCTTATAATTCCACTTCTTTATTTGCCGCAGAACCCCTAGGCACCATTGATGGAACCAGCATTTCTATCGAAGATATTGAAGACCGAGAAATCAATAATTTACGCAAAAAACTCTTTGAAAAAAGCTACCAGAACTTTCAAGTTATCGCTATTGAGCGTTTGAAAAAGTCCCATAAGGGTTGGGGTGTAATTGTTAAAAAATCTGTTTCCGACCACGAAGCCAATAACTTCTACCGAGCCAAAAAGCTACAAAGCAGAGCCAAATTTGAAGATATAAAACCGCAAATCAAGCAGTTTATTGTCGCTGAAAATACGGCCAAGCAAATGAAGGCCTTTTACACAGAAGCTTTGAAAAAAGGCTGGATTACCGAATCCTTTACCCCACCAGCAGACTTTTTATCTCGTGTCCCACTGGGCACAGCTTACACTTGGAAGGGTTCAGAGAAAGCCAAGGTGGTTTTTTTAGAGTTTTCTGACTACCAGTGCCCCTTTTGCAGTCGCTCCCAAACCACAGTTTCTGCTTTAAGAGAAAAATATAAAGGCAAAGTTCTATTTGGCTACAGACACGCACCCCTACCCTTTCACACCGAAGCCGATGAGGCCGCTGTTGCCGCCGAATGCGCCCGTGACCAAGGTAAGTTTGAAGCTATGCATAGCATTCTCTTTGAAAACCAACGTAACCAAAGCCCCAGTGAGCTCTTGAGTTATGGCAGTAAAATTGGCATTAAAGACCAAGCTAAATTTGAAGCCTGTGTTAAAAAAGACCACTACCGAGGCCGTTTACTCGCAGATATGAGTGCAGCTCAGGCCGCGGGAATTTCTGGCACGCCTAGCTTTGTTATCGGTCGCTATGATGCAAAATCAAAAACGGTACAAGGTGAAGTAATGAGTGGCGCTTTGCCAATTGAGCAGTTTACCGCTGTGATCGAAAAGTACTTATAGTTTACTAAAATCCTAGGTATCAGCCCTTGTCTTTTCCCAAACAGACTTACCAAAGCCCAGCTAAAGTTAACTTAAGGCTCTTTGTACAAAAAAAGAGAGCCGACGGTTACCATGAATTGAGCTTGGATTTTATCCCCATCTCTCTTTTTGACCAATTGACCTTTGAGCCTGCCGATCATTTTAGCTTGCAGACCCAGTTAGACTTTCCACCTGAAGAGAATTTAGTATTTAAGGCTGTAAAATTACTAGAGGCCGAAACTTCGGTGACATTGGCCGTAAAGATCACCCTAGAGAAGCATATCCCCTCAGGTGCCGGCTTAGGTGGTGGCAGCGGGAATGCCGCTTGTGCCCTAGTGGTTTTAAACAGGTTATTTGATCTAAAAATATCTGAGACACGGCTTCTAGAATTGGCCCTGGTCTTAGGGGCTGATGTTCCCTTTTTTATCAATCCAACCCCTTCCATTGCCACAGGCCTAGGCGAAAAGTTAACACCTGTGGCCTTGAGCTGCGACCTCTATTTTATCCTTTGCAAGCCTGAGCTTTCTATTAACACAGGTGAGGCTTACAGGCATTGTCTCCATTCAGGCCGTAAGCTACAGACAGACGACTTTACTTTAGAAAAAATCAAAACAATCACCACTGGCGATAATGATTTTTTTCAACCTTTAAGTGAGATATATACAGAACTGGGGGAAACAGAGAAAATTCTAAAAGAAACAGGTGCAGATGCAGTAGGGTTTTCTGGAAGCGGGAGTACGCTCTTTGGGATATTTGTTTCAAACGAAAAAAGGGACTTGGCTTATAAAAAGCTAAGTCCCTCTCTTGATTCGCACCTCTATCAAGTAGACTCACTGAAGGCCTACCCATATCTATCTCCTAGTTTAAAAGTCTAGCCTAAAAGACTAGCCCAATAATCTAAGTACAGATTTAGGCGACTGATTCGCTTGCGCAAGCATAGCTGTAGCAGATTCAGACATAATCTGATTTCTGGTATAGTTAGCCATTTCAGAAGCCATATCCACATCACGTAGAACAGATTCTGAACTAACAAGGTTTTCACTTGCAACACGTAAGTTTTGTAGGTTCGATTCCAAAGTATTTTTCTGGAATGCACCCAACTCACCACGAGTAGAAGTAACCTCGTTAATCGCTTGATCAACAATAGCTAAGGTATCTTGTGCCCCTTGGAAGGAGGTCACATCAACATCAGAAAGCGCCATAAAGTCACTGGCATTTTCTGCACCCTTACCTAAAATCCGAGTACTAATATCACGGATGTTCATACCAACAGTCTGGCCGTGGTTGGCTCCCACTTGAAACTTCAAGCTATTTTGAGAGACATACACGCTACCGACTGCTCTACCACCTTCTGGAATATCTTCCCCAGTTGGATCAGTATAACGAACTTTTAAATCTGCAACACTTGGGCCCGTACCAGTTAATATCTGGCCTTCACCCTGTGCGGATTCACCGTTAATTGTACCCTTTACATCGCTACCTTTGGCAGCACTCGCAATGGCCCCTGCTTTAGCAGATAAAATCCCTGCTGTAGAAGAGAGAACTTGGAACGATTGACTCGATCCATATTCCTTGTGAGTTGCTTCAAAAGCACCAGAGTCATTCAGATTCAAGTCGATATCTAGACCATTATTCTGAATTTCTGTGGCGAAGTTTTTATAAGCAGTTTCTACTGAGTCGTCTACAGTGGTAGTATAGGTAGCGGTCTTACCATCTTCAATGATTGTAAGAGTTTCACCTCCCTGCACGATCTCGTCAGTTAATGCTGCTGTTCCTCGAACACTCGATTTAGTGGCATTTTGGGTAATATTCACCTCAAAGCCAGTCTCCCGAGAGTCCTTTGTTTTTAAACTAGCATCGATAAACTGCAGACCAATACCAGTAGTTGAGCCGTTTGCGCCATTGGTACCATCTAGGAGCTTCTTTTGTCCAAATTGGGCCTGTGTCGAAATACGGTCAATGGTAGCCAAAGCATTTGCAATTTCACTTTGGTCAGCCTGTAGCATATTCTCATCATTCACGCCTTCGTTGGCAGCGTGAATTGCAAGCTGCCTAATTCCGATCAAGAGCTTATTCACCTCAGCTAAATTAGCTTCGGTTGTCTGGATCATAGAAACGGCAGTTTCTGAGTTATCGATTGCTTGTGTTAATCCTGCGACCTGCGCTCGCATTTGCTCTGAAATCACAAGAGTAGCTGGTCCATCAGCAGCTCTATTCACCTTGAGTCCACTTGAAAGTTTTTCAAGTGTCTTATTCATGGCGCCATCATTCTGTAGCAAATTACGATGAGCATTCATCGCTGGTGTGTTGTGGTTTATCCGTAAGGACATAACAACCTCCTTGTTAGGGAACCCCGTTATTGGGGTAAATTATAGGGGTCAATCCTTGCCCCCTACTCTAAAGCGTAAGCCCTAGCCCAACAACTCCAATACACTCCTTGGAGATTGATTGGCTTGAGCCAACATTGCAGTCGCAGCTTGTGACATAATCTGCGTTTTGGTGTAGTTGGCCATCTCAGCTGCCATATCTGTATCACGAAGAACAGATTCAGAACTGATAAGGTTTTCGTTAGCAACCCTAAGGTTGTTAAGATTTGATTCCAGAGTATTTTTCTGGAATGCTCCAATTTCACCCCGTTTAGCTGCAACAGCGGTAACGGCGTCGTCGATCAATCTCAAGGCATCTTGTGCGCCTTGGAAGTTTCGAACGTCTACGTCTGCAAGACTTTGATATCCTGAGTCGTTATCTACGTTAGTAGCCATGTTATCGGCACGAATGCTGTCAACAGAGATACCAACAGTTTGACCATGGTTTGCACCAACTTGAAAGTTTAAGCTGTTTTGTGAAACATAAACTCGTCCCACTTCAACACTGCCATCTTCTGGAATTCCTTCCTCACCACCAACTTGGCCAGCGATTCGAACTTGCAATCCATCCACATTTTGAGCACCTTCGATACCTGTAAGGATCTGACCTTTACCAAAGGCCGACTCACCGTTGATTGTACCTTTAACATCGGCACCTTCCTTGCTCACTTCAATTTGCCCAGCCTCTTGAGAGAGCAGGCCTGCTGTAGAGCTAGAAACTTGGAATCTGTTACCTGAACCATATTCTTTATGGGTCAAGGTCATGACTCCTGCGTCACTCATGGTTGCATCAACATTCAACCCATTCTTTTTCATCTCAGAACTGAAGTTCTTAAATGCAGTTTGAAGGGTATCATCAGCACGAGTAGTGTAGTTTGCAGTTTTACCATTCTCGATGATCGTTAAGGTTTCACCACCTTGGATCAACTCATCAGTTAATGCTGCTGTACCTGTTACAGAAGCCTTAGCTGCATTTTGAGTGATTTTCACATCAAAACCTTTCTCAGCTGAGTCTTGTGTCTTTAGGTTCGCACCAACAAAGGCTAAAGACTCGCCAGTAGTGCTACCTGAAGCACCGTTTGATCCGTCTAGTAATTTCTTATTACCAAACTGAGCTTGGGTTGCGATTCGAGTGATGGTTTCCAGTGAATTTTGCAATTCAGATTGGTCTGCCTGCAACATGGTTTCATCATTCACACCTTCGTTTGAAGCGTGAACTGCCAGTTGCCTCATGGAAATTAACTGGTTACTGATCTCTTGTAGGTTGGCTTCCATGGTTTGCACCATACTTACACCAACTTCACTGTTATCAATAGCTTGAGTTAAACCTGAAATTTGACCCCGCATCTGCTCTGATATAACCAAAGTTGCGGGTCCGTCTGCGGCACGATTTACTTTTAAACCACTGGATAACTTTTCTAAAGTCTTGTTAGCAGCAGTTGTGTTTTGTAGTAAGTTTCTGTGTGCGTTGATCGCAGCGGTATTATGATTGACACGTAAGGACATAACTTCCTCCTTGAAGTTTTGTTACACCACACAATCCTTGTGTGGTAGATGTGTTCGCACTCTTGTGCTATTTACTCCCCTTCCATGCGGAGTTTTAAATTGATGCTACTTTTGGTAGCAACTTTGTGGAAGCACCTCCGAGCTTAAGTCGGATTACTCCCCGTGTAGCTTAGCGAACTAAGCTTTTAGAACCCACCTTTTAAGGGGTGGGCTATTTTTTTGATCCATAACAAAGGTTTTATAGGTTTCCTTGTGTTTAAGCCCTCCATGGGCTTTTGGTAATCTAAAGGCTATGCCTTTAAAAACAAGGACCCCACCCAATTAACTCCTTTGCTAGTCTCTGTTTACTTAATTAGGGCTTAAACTTTTAAGCCAGTTTTTCAGGGCTACTCGCAGCTCCTCCATGAGCCAGTAAAGGCTTGCGCCTTTATTCCTTCCAGAAAAGAGTAGTTTCCTAAATTCCTATTTCAATCCTTTTTTGAGCTTCCCTGCCCAGTCTTAGCTTCCATGCTAAGGATTATTTCGTCAGGTTCCCAAAAAAGCTTCGCTTCCTCCAGATCCAAGCCACTAGTGGCTTAGGTCTTGTAGGCTCTCCCTGCGTGATCAGTTTAGTCAAAGCCTTAAGCTTTGACTTGATCCTTAAATCTAAGCCATAAGTGGCTTATGTTCTTTATACCTAGGGTAGGATTTAAGGCCAATTTAAAGGGATTACCCGCAAGGCTCATCCATGAGCTGTGACAGTCCCTCACTTGTATTTTGGTCCTTCTCTACTTTCTCTTTTACGGGCCTTTCCCATCCTCTATTTTAGAGGGAGTTTTCCAAGTAATGGAATTTAAAGCCTGTAAGGCCTAGTTATGTTAAATCGCTAGAGTAATTTTAAGGGCCAATTTGAAGGGATTACCCCCATGGCTCATCCATGAGCTATGGCGGACCCTCACTTGTATTTTGGTCCTGTTTACTTCCTCTGTTTACGGACTTTTCCCAAAAACCTTCCTTGGTTTTATTTGAGCCTGTAGCTTTGGTTTTCCTGAATGTAAGCCATCAATGGCTTAAGGGCTCTTAATCGCTGCGCGATTAATCCATGCTTTCAAAAAAAAACTTATATCTGCGGCTTTCGTTCAGTCACAAGCCATCCATGGCTTGGACCTATTTATTTTGCGTCACCGATTTTAGGACTACTCCCTATGCTCATCCATGAGCCTTTAAAAGCCTAAGCTTTTACCCTTGCTGCCAAGCCTCCAATGGCTTGGCTCTGCTAGATTCTTAAGTCTATATAATCGCTTCGCAATTAAAAGGCGGAGTAGTACCTTGTTCTTATCTGCCAAATCCGCCAAACATCCATGTTTGGCCGATTTTCGGCAGACAATTAGTATTGTACCTGTAGCCGAAGCTTCAGGGTTTTTACCTCACACTCTTGAGGCGGTTCTTTTTAGGCCTGTGATTAATAGGCCTTAGTGTCTAAACACTTTGAAACAAACTGCTTAGAACCTAGTGTTTTTTCAGCTTTTGAAAAAACTATTCGTAAAATCCTGCCACTTTTGCCTGCTCCCTTAAGCGGTCATTCGCTTGGAGGCTCTTAATGGCTTAGTAATTAATGGGACTGCTCCCTAATCGCACCCTCGGCAATTTAAATTTATGGCCTTAGCCACAAATCATCACGGGCTTAGGCAGACTCAACTCTTTGCTTTTTGAGCAATCCCCTCCTTGGAACTTTCCAGTTCAAAGAGGACGGAATATGCCCTTAGCTTACCTCTGAAACCTCTGTTTCAGGGATTTTTCCCACTTTCTATAGTTTGGAGGCGCTCAATGTAAACCTCTCATTGCCACTCATTTTTTAGGGACTGGTGCACGAGCCCCAAACTTTTTAATTCAGGTTCCCCAGCCTCCAGTTGCCTCTTTTCCTAAGCCATAAGGGCCTTAGGGAAACCTAATCACCTCACATTTAAGGGACTTATCCCTTGGCTTTTCCCACTGTGCAAGCGATAAATCGCTTGGGGATACTTAATCGCTTCGCAATTAACCGACTACCCCCACTGGGTTTACACCTCTTAGTCGGACTCACCCTAATTTCTTTTTCGTCTAAG
>CBFCZY010000022.1:0-47408 GCA_965602905.1 uncultured bacterium
CCTTTCGGCTATGTTTCCTTTTCGGAAACTCCGCAAAAAACTTTAATCTTTTTTTAAAGGCTGGAAATATATGCTTTGGGAGGGGTGACTATTGGGAATCAGCGGAGGTGGTATGAAACTCGTGGGGCCATTGGAAACCTATATAAGAGTCTATTTTTTTTAAATCAAGTAGCTGGAAATGAAGAAAAACGGGTTTTACTACTTTGTTGTGAGGAAAGAAGAGAGGGCGATATTTGTTGTTTCGCCAATATACTTTTCCTGGGACCAACCATATTCAATGGTTAATTGTTCCCAATTATGGATAGAGAGTAAAGTCATCAGCATTTCAGGAGCATCTAAAGCTTTCCAGTTGGAAGAAAGTGTTTTTTCCTTTTCCAAGGTTTCAATCACATTTTTGCAGACCTCAAAAAGGCAATGCATGCAGCCAGTCCAAGCTGTTGCCGCCGCTTGGTCGGTATCACGAGTATTGAGTAGAGCCTTTGCTATGCCGTAAATTTCAGGGATATAGTTACCCCAAACCTCAATGCAGAGTCTCAGGAGTTCCGCTCCATTGGCCGCAGATTCAAGCTTTGCAAACCTTGCATCTAATCCTTTGACTTCATCAATATACTGAACAGTAGCGATCATTAACTCGATTCTCGAGTTAAAATGGAGGTACACAGCTTGACGAGAGATGCCCGTTGTTTTGGCAATCTCGCTCATAGAGACACCTTGGCCACAACGATCTTCCATGAGGTGCCATGTGGCTTCAAGGATCTTAATTCGGGTTTTATTTTTATTTCTTGACATACTGTAAACCTTAAATCAATGTTTACAGTATGTCAATTGACACTATGTAAAGTAACTTCAATCAGGCACTGCATAGGCCTTGAAGGAGAAAAATGGAAAAATTTGATGGAAAGAGTTGTTTGCTGGGTAGGACTCAGGGGGCCAGTCTGCCGCCGGCTTTGGCCAGTCACAATATAGAAACACCGAGTGTTAAGTTTGCCGATGTAGAGTTTATTGGAACAAAAAAAGGAAAGATCCTTGTTGCCTTTGAAAGTGGCTTTGGGACCACCAAAGAAGTTGCCGAACAAATAGGAAGAAGACTGTGGGAGCAGGGGGCTTCTGTTGATGTGAAGTGGGTTAAAAATGTTAAAACTCTTAAAGAGTACAACTTTGTGATTGTTGGTAGTGCGATTCAGTATGATACTTGGATGCCTGGTGCAGTAACCTTTATTAAGGAATTTGAGAAAAATTTAGAGCATATTCCAGTGGCGTATTTTTTCACCTGCTTGGCGTTAGCTGCCCACAAAGAAAAAGGGAAAGGTCAGGCAGGAAATTACAAATCAAAAATTTTGGCAATGAACCCTAAAGTTCGACCCTTAAGTATCGGTTGTTTTGCAGGGGTACTGGATTATAGCAAACTCCCCTTTCTTTTTAGGTATCTTGCCCGAGTCTTTTTTTTAATTTTAGGGGTGGAGGAGGGGGACCATAGAGACTTCGCAGGAATTAAAAATTGGACAGATCAGCTTGAAGATCAATTTAACAATCAGATAAATGAACAAAATAAAACAGAGGAAAAAGCATGAAGGTGATTATTTTTGGAGCAACAGGGCGAACAGGGAAAGAGTTAGTGGAGCAGGCACTAGAAAAAGGGTACCAAGTTACAGCCTTTGCTCGGAACCCAAAGAAGGTAGTTTTAGAGCATGATAATTTAAAGGTGATACAGGGTGATGTATTAAAATTGCAAGATGTTGAGCAAGCCATTGGTGGCCATGATGCCGTTCTTTGCAGCATTGGCTTACCTTCGATTATGGACAGGAGTGAATTGCGTAGAAAGGGGACAAAAAATATTGTTTTAGGGATGAAACTGAACTCTGTGAAGAGGCTAGTTTGCCAGTCCTCTTTAGGCGTTGGCGATAGTTATCAGTTTTTACCTATGCGTTATCGGTATTTTATAGCCCCTCTTTTTATGAGGCGTGCCTTTTCCGATCATCTTAACCAAGAGCAAGAAATCAAACAGAGCCAACTTGATTGGTCCATTATAAGGCCTGGAGCTTTAACAGATGGAGAAGCGACCAGCTCTTATTATATCTCTTGTGAAAAAGTAGAAGAGGCTAAGGAGATTAAAGTTTCAAGGTCAGATACTGCACAGTGCATGATCAAGGAGCTGGAGGAAAAAAGATTTTTGCACCAAACGCCCCATGTAACTTACTGACGAATGACTGGAACAAGGGGCAGAAGAAGCCCTTTGGGCAGAGTTCTTTCGGGGAGTTTTTTTGGTAGCCCAAGTGACTCAAAGGTACGTTCATCACAATTTTAATACTATGGAAGGAAAGTCCTACTTGCTGAGATTCACTAGGCATGGCTGTTTTTTAATAGCCTGCCTTTTCTTGGAGCCTTTAACACAAATGGCTTTAATTTGGATGAATTAATATGTTATATAATGTCAGTCGATTAATTTATGTAATATAATTCTATCCCATAGGTCCGCCATGAGTCGTAAAGCTATCAAAATCTTAATTCTTAACCTCAGTATTTTTATATTGATTTCAGGGTGTAAATCCAGCGATACAGCTACAGATGAAACTGCCACTGCTGACACAGCCACCACCACATCAACTACTACTGACCCAGCAAGTACCACCTCAGCCTGTGGCACCTCTACAGTAACTGGAGTACCTTTAGCTCAGAATTCTGGCATAGTAACAGGTGTAGAGTTAGGCCAGAAAACCGAAGAAGTGTCTCTATTGCAAAAGTCAATTGTTGCAAGTGTAACGACAGCCAATGCGGACTTCACCCTGGGTACGCCTTGCGCAACCAGAACAACCAGTCTCAGCACAGCCCTTTACTGGTTTATTCCTATCACTAATATATCTAGCACCACAAAATGCTTTATAAAGGGAAATGACCTTACCTTTTCTGATGCATCAGGGACTAGCCTAGCAACGAATAGTTATACTTACGTGCACGGGGGCTTGGCTGAGGCGACCTTGGCAACTAACACCTGCTTAGCTCCTAGTGAGACAGCTTGGTTTACTGGTATTGAACTGACAGAGTATGAAAAAACGACTCAAATTACCTTGGGCTCTATAACCTCTTCTGAGTCCACTGGTGCATCATCAATGAGCTTACTGCCTCAAAGTTACACTTATACCTCTGGTAGCACCTACGATAACCTGAGTGTGAATACAAAAAATACAGGCTCAGCAAGTGTAACTTCCAGTTATGATTTTTATATTTTGTTAAGCACAGACGACACCCCGCTCGGCTGGGGATATTTATCAGACCCTTCCAGCTCTGATGGAACTTTTACAGCAGGTGAAACAGCAGCTGTTGAGCATACTCTATTTAAATATAATGCTACCTCAACAAAAATTCAGGTGTTCATGAATCCCAGTTTATCTTCAAGTGCAAAGGTAGGACGAAGTTTAAGCACATTGAATTTAGAGGGAGTTACGATTGACGAGAGAAACAAGGCCCTCCACGAAGCTACGCAGAAAACTATTTTAGAGCAGTCGCAAAACCGTTACTAAGGGGTAACTGGTTTTCATTTTATCTAGGCTATTTGAGTAAAAAAAACCGCACCATAGATGGTGCGGTCTTAAAATCACTCTTAAAGGGGAGGGCTATAGAGTTTTCTGGTAGCTGAAAGCTCCACGGATTTGACCAACTTTGTAACCTGTGGCCTTATCTTCTGGGTATAGCTCAGAAATCGACTTGGCGACTTTAGGGTTAAGCTGGTCCCCGTGGCATTTTGTACAAACTTTGCCAGTTGGGATGGCCTTCATCATGCGGAAAACCTTTTTTCCGTCAATCATAACTACGTCAGCTTTAGCGATTTCCATTGGCTTTTCACCCTTGGCAAGTCTTGCATCGAATTCTTCTAAAGTCTGTTTTTCCCATGCGCTAGGTGCGTTCTTTGGGTTTCTTAGCTTTAAGCTAGTACGGCTGATTTTAGCGCCGTGGCTTTGACTTACCTGATCTGTAATGGGCATTGCCTGTAGGTTACACACTCCAATAGCCGCAACGGGGCCACCTGATTTCATTGCTTTTTGTAGCTCACCCTTGAGTCCGCCACCTAGTGCCATAATAGTTTTTTTGGCCGCCGCCTTTTCAGCCTGCATTTGCTCAGGTGGTAGGCTAGAAGGAGTCTCTGTGCCTTTCTGCATAGTGGAACAGGCGCTGGCTGTAAAAAATACCAGTGAGAGAGCTGAGAGGTTTAAATATGATAATTTCATTTTGTGACCTTGGAAGAGAGTGAAAGAGAGAATGCAGTTACAAAAATAAATTCAGGTAACCTTTTAATAAATTTTACTAAAATTACAGGAGCTTTAAGTTTAGATCAATTAAAATATTCACATAAGCTAATATTTTAGTGGCTTGTAATCTGAAGGTAGGGAGAACCTTGCCCTAGGTTTTTGGAATTTTGTATCTGTAATAAAAGCCAAGCTTTTGCCTTCTCTATGGCAGTGGGCAGGCTATTGCCATCAGCGAGAAGGCATAAAATAGCAGAAGAGAGGTGGCAGCCAGTGCCATGGGGACTTGGCCCTTCATGTTTAATACTGGTAAAGCTGAGGCTTTGGTCTGGTTCAAAAAACCAATCTGTTGGGGGGCCAGAGCTATGTCCCCCTTTGATCAAAACAGCCTTGGCCCCTAGTTTCAAAAGCTTTTGGCCTGCATCCTGTAAGCTTTTATTATCTACTATTTCTACCCCAGTGAGACTGGTAGCTTCAGGAATATTTGGCGTGATCAAGCTGCAAAGGGGCAGTAGCTCTTTGATCATTGTTTCTTGGCCGCTTGCCGAAAGAAGCCGCTTGCCACTAGAGGAAACTAATATAGGGTCAAGTAGGATATTTTTAAGGTCAAAGGTTTTAATCAAGGTAACGACAGCCAAGATCGTTTTTTCACTTGCTAACATCCCCAGTTTTAACCCCGCAATATTAAAGTCTTCAAAAAGAGCCCTGGCCTGTTCTTCAATGAGAGTAGCCTCGACTTCGTTTACAGACTGGACGCCTAAAGAATTTTGTACCGTTAAGGCTGTAGCCATTGCAAAGCCATTAAAACCAAAGTGTTCAAAAACCTTTAGGTCGGCAGTCATGCCAGCGCCAGCACTTGGGTCAAGCCCTGCAATGGATAAAAGATTTTGTTTCATGGAGTTATTGCCTTTAGCTTGGAGCTTGCCTGTTACTCATATTGTACTAGCTGTTTTGGGTCGAAGGATTCTCTTACGGCTTCACCAATAAAGGTGAACAGCAATAAAACCACTATGGTTGCCACCGAGGGACTGAGTAAAATCCACGGGGCATAGTCAAAGGTTTCTTGCCCCTGTTGTAAAAGTTCGCCCCAGCTGGGTGTGGGGATGGGTAGACCATAACCGAGGTAGTCCAAGCTGGTTAAAGCTCCAATGCCGCCAACCATTTGGAAGGGGAAACGGCTGATAATTGGAACCAAACTATTGGGAAGTAAATGCTTCGTGAGAATGCGGAAGTGGCTGGCGCCCATAGCTTTGGCAGCCTCTGCATATTGTCTGTTTCTTTCTCTATATATTTCAGCCCGCATCAACCATGTCATTTCTGTCCAACCTGCAAAAACCAAAATACCTAGTAACATATAGGCGTTGGGAGTAACCAAAGCAGCTAAAATGATAATTAAATATAATGTGGGGATACTAGTCCAAATTTCCACAATTCGCTGCATACCTAAATCAAATTTGCCACCAAAGTAACCCATGAGGCCCCCCACAAGTACACCTGCAACACTAGTTAGAATGTATAGAGCAAAGGAAAAAAAGATAGCCACTCGAAAGCCATAAAAAAGACGAGCAAAGATATCCCGCCCGCTATTATCCGTGCCTAAGAGGTGGAGGTGCGTAAAGCTTGGGGCATTGGGTGGGCTAGAATTTAAGGAGAAATCATTTTCATAAGGATTGAAGGGTATGAGGGGCATAATCACAAAATTCCCTTGGGCCTCGGTCTCAAAGACTATTTTTAGTTTCCTGTAGTTGGTTTCAAAAGCATAATCCTGCCCAAATGTGTTACCTGCGTAGATCTTACTGTAGGTTGGGAAGTAATAAGTACCTTGGTGGGAAACAACTAGAGCCTTGTTATTGATAAATAGCTCAAGCCCCAGCGAAGAAATCACCAAAAAGGCCATAAACCAAAAAGACCAATAGCCTCGTTTGATCCTTTTAAATTGATCGATTCTTCTTTTAGTTGTTGGGTGAAATTGAAACATTTTTGTCCTGATATTTGTTAAAAAGGTATCCCTTTTTGGTTTATTTGGACAGGCAAAAATTAAATGGGTTTTTAAAGGTTTGAGCGGGGAGAGATAAGGGAGGCGTGCCCCCCTCGGTATTTTGTATTTTTTGTTTTTAAAAAACTACTAAATATGTAGCCAGTGAAAAACCACCAGCACATACAATAACAGCCCAAAATACATTCATTGCTATTGAATCAGGGTTATCTGAGCTCATAAAGCAACCTCCTTAGTTTAAGTGTTTGTTATTTGATCGGTACATAAACTGAATAATTAGCTCTTAAATTCGGCTTTTTTTCAGCTTAAAAATGAAATATCAAAAATAAAAGAGAAATGCAAATAAATTTGTCAATTAATGACTAACTTTAGACACAGAAAAATGGGGTATAAAAGAGGGCTGGGAATATAATAGGCTAGAGGGAGCCTGCAGGGGATAAACAAAAGGAGGCACGCCTCCTAATGACTTGGTGGTACTAACTAGTATATAACAAGATAAACAGTAAGTGCAAAACCACCTGCACAAACAATTACTGACCAAAATACATTGGCTGCTACCTGATCTGGACTGGCTCCTGACATTGAAGTCTCCTAAGTTAAAGTGTTGAAAATCATATATTACAAGCTGAATTCCTAATTTTTTTGAATCAAAAAGAAGCCTCAACTTTGAACAAACTATATCAGGAAAAAATGCTTTGTAAAGTATTTCGCAATTTTTAAATTACAAGGGCTTTTTTCCCTTGTAATGATTAGCTTATTTGAGTTTAAAAGGTCTATATAATCCTGTAGGCTTTCATCTGTTCGAAGAAAGTAACAAAAACCACCTTAAATATTACAATGGTAGGAATGGCAAATAGCATCCCGGCGAAGCCTAAGAGGATCGAACCGCCCATTACACCAATGATCACCACTAAGGGGTGCAAGCTTACTGCGCTTCCAAGGACAATAGGCTGGAATACAGCGTTGTCTAATCCTTGGGCGATGCCCACAGTGATCAACACCCAAATGATCATGTTATCAACAGTAACCATAGGAATTATCGGGGAAATTTCTTCCGCAATGAGTGCGTAACTCATGCCTACAATCATTCCTATAGCAGGGCCTAAGAAGGGAATGGCATTGGCGAGGCCAGCAATCAAACCGATCAATAGAGCCAGCTGAAATTCGATACCGATCATAAACAAACAGATGGTAAAGGTTAAACCTACCAGTCCGCATTCCGTTAAGGTACCCCGCAAGTAATTGCCTATCGCCTCATCCACATTGTCGATCATGGTTAAGATCATTTCGAAATATTGATTGGGTACAAGGTAAACCAGATTTTTTTTGATTTCACCTTCATCAACCAAGAGGAACAAAAATACAAAGGGAGCGGCTAGCCAAAGGGATATGATTCCTCCAATAGCCGCTAAGACCCCACCTTCATCATTTTGGTCTGCAAGATCTTGTTCATGCTCCAGAGCTTTTTGCTTTATAAAGTTTTTGCCTAACCGCTTTTGGTCATCAGTTATGTTTTCCAAGTAATAGTTGTAGTACTTGTCGCTGAACATACTGTCTTCTTTTGCTTTTGAAGCAAAGTATTCAAAGTTAATTCGTTCGCCTGGGTCAAACATAATGGAATTGTTTATTTTATCAAAGGTAGGCTGAATTTCATTGCCAAGCATTTGATAGAAAAAATTTCCTTTACGTGGGTCTTTATTCAGGCCCATAAACTCACGGTATTTCACATTAAGTTTGTACTGGGTTCGCACTCGAAGAACCAACTTCCCTTCATCATCGGGAATAATAGACTGGATTTGTTTGGTGAGTAGAGTGATGGAACCAACAAAAATACAGAATAAAACCAAAATAGCGAGGCTATGGGAGAGGCCCTTCCGTTTCATTATTCGAAGCAATGGCCGACAAAGGTAGGCTGCAAGAGCGCCAACAATGGAAGGTAAAATTAAATCTCTTAGGCCCCAAATTAAGGACAGGGCCATAATGATTAAAAAAGCCCCTGTGATGCTGTAGATAAGCAGTTTTCTGAAATCTCTTCGTTTTTGTATTACGTCAGGCATATTATTCTTTTTTGGCAAAAAGTTGCTTGTTGGTCGCCTTGAGTCTTTGTCCAATAATTAAGGCTAATTCTTTTAAAATTTTACTGCCAATAACAGGATCGGATTCAATGAGCTTGTTTAAGTCACTCCTGAAAAAAGCATAGGCGATAGACTCTTCACTTACCCTTGCTGAGGCCGACCTAGGGGAATCATCCAGTAAGGCCAATTCACCTAAAAAAGCACCACTATTAAGCTCTGCAAGTTCAATTTCACCGCCGTTTTCTGCGGGGATAACGATCTTGATGGAGCCTGTTTTGATAATAAACATGGCAGCACCTGGGTGCCCCATTTCAAACATGAGTTCATCTTTTTGGTAGTGTCTTCGATGAACAATGACTGCAATTTTCTTTAGTTCTCGCTTTGTAAGCTGGCTAAAGAGAGGGATTTGCACTAGAAAGTCTTCGGTTTTAACAAGTGCGGGGTCGAGCACTTCTTCAAAGATGTTGCCCCAAAAGGGATTGATCATATATGCTTATTGTGTAGAGTTAGTAACAGTGAAGGGCTCAAAATTCAAAGAGCCTGCAATAGTCTTTCAAAAATTGACCAGCATTTCAATCATTCTGATCATTTTTTTGTAATTTTAATCCTAGTAACCTGAATGCAATCTAGCAAGAACTTACCCCTGAGGAAAGGAAAAGAATCTTTTGATTTAATACCATGGTTTTTTTTTATGGCAGGCATTCTTATGCTTTCGGTTTTTGGGGCGAATCTTAGGTCGTTATTTCAGTCTGTTGGCCTTTGGCCACATTTGCTTTGGGTCAGCCTTTTTGGGCTTATTTTGCTTCTCGGATTGGCCCATGGTCAGCTTTATTTTAAGAGAGTAAAAAACCGAGGTTGGATTTTTTCAGGCTTGGGGCTGGCCGTAATCTTGGTCGTTTTTTTAGTGGAAAATAATGTAGAGCGATTGCACTTCATTATATTTGGCCTTTTTGGCTTTTTT
Organism: uncultured bacterium; assembly: GCA_965602905.1. GTDB lineage: Bacteria > SAR324 > SAR324 > XYD2-FULL-50-16 > XYD2-FULL-50-16 > JASJGK01. The sequence continues at coordinate 9,274 of CBFCZY010000022.1, forward strand.
TCAGCGAGGCTTTTCACACCCCCCTATGCTGCCAGTTTTTGCCTGTTAATGGGGGCTGGGGACGAGCTACTACAGTATTTTTTGCCCAGTCGGGTGGGAGACCTCAGGGATGTTGGTTTTAATTTAATTGCGGCAACCTTTGGCTTGTTATTTTTAAATAGGTTGGAGCAATGAGGCCACTACTAATATGTCTGCTGCTTTGGCCCAGTTTGATTTTCGCTCAAACGAAATTTGTGATGGTCAATGTTGGTGAGGGACAAGCGGTTTTTTTTCAAGTTAAAAACAAGGCTTTTTTAGTAGATCCAGGTCCCTTGAGCAAAGCACCTTTGCTGTTGCAGAGATTAAAGGCCCATGGGGTTAGTGATTTGCAAATCATGATCGTGACCCACCTTCACCCAGACCACGCTTCTGCCTACTTTAGAATAAAAGAGGCTTACCCTAATGTTACAGTCTACCATGGCTGTAAAAGCGTAAGGGAGGGGAAAAGAACACCGATAATACGGTGGTTGCAAGATGATTTGAAAAGCAACCCCAATGGCCACTGTTTGGAAAAGGGCCAGAAAATAAACTGGCTGGGGCTTCAGTTTCAGTCACTCTGGCCATCAAAGGGGCACCAGAGACACTTAAACGATGACTCCATAGTACTTTTTGGACAGGTGGGAGCTGTCAAGGTTCTATTGATGGCCGATGCCAGTAGTTTTGTGGAAAACCGTCTGCTTGCAAATTGGAACCATGGCCCAGTTGACTTATATGTTGCAGGCCACCACGGGGCCAAAGATACGGGTCTCACAACATGGTTGGAAAAAATTCAACCTCAGTGGAGTTTGGTGAGTGTCGATAAAAACAACCATCACGGTTATCCATCTGGGGAAGTTGTAAAAAGATTAAAAAACTCCAGCCTCAATGTGAGGCTAACATCTGAGTCGGGCGAGGTTTGTTTGGATCTAGATAAAAGGCCATTGAAACTATGCAAAGACTAGTACCTATGGCATAAAAAAGGGGCAAGAGGCCAAGAGGAAAATATGATCTTGATTTTGGATAACCATGACTCCTTTACCTACAATCTAATTCATCAGGTTGAAGGTTTAGGTTACAAGACCGAACTGTTACAATCAGACAAAACCACCGTGGCTGAAATTGAGGAATTAAACCCTAAGGGGATCATTTTATCTGCTGGCCCTAAAACACCGAACGATGCAGGGATTACTCTAGAGGTAGTTGACTTTTTTATGAAAAAAAAACCCATGTTGGGGGTTTGTTTGGGCTTTCAGGCCTTAGCGGTTGCCGCAGGAGTTGGCCTAAATGCCGCCAGTGAATTGATTCACGGCAGGGCAGTGTCCATGCAAATTGCCACCTGTCAGTTGTTTAAAGGGGTCAATAATCCTCTCTTTGCCGCTAGATACAATAGTCTTGTTTTAGACGCAGAACCAGTAGGTTACAAGGTGGTAGCCAAAGACGAATTGGGCCAGATTATGGCCATAGAGCATGAGGAATTTCCTGTTTTTGGGGTGCAATTTCACTTAGAGTCTTTTATGACCAAGCAAGGGCAACATATCATGAGGAATTTTTTAAGTGTTACAAGCGAACTATAGCTTTGTAGATTTAATCTACCGTTTGCCCAAGGGGCAGAAAGGTGTTTTTGCGACTTCTGGCCAAAAGGGTCACTATCCTGAACTCTTGGCTTTTGATCCACTTGCTGAGTTTGTGTTAACCGCAGAAAATTTGGAACGCTTGCCTGAGTTTATTGAGAAAAATAAAGGGAACCTCATTGGGTTTAATCTCTCTTATGATCTCGGCTTGCATCTGGAAGAAATTGTTGAGCCTGAAGAAGGGAAAACTCTAGGTGTCTTTTACGCCTACGAGAATTATATCTGTTTTAATAAAGAGCGAGCCAGCCTTTACTTTAAAGGGGAAGACTTTCCAGATCAGGTGGAAGCTCTTTCCAACACGAGGCTCCCAAGAGAAAAAATTCACCCCTTAAGCCTTGAAGAATCTTGGAGTAAAGAGACCTACCAGGAGAAGTTTGATCGGGTCATTGAATACATTAAGGCTGGGGATATTTATCAAGTTAATTTGACCCAGAAGATCAAGGGAACCTTTTTAGGCCGAGGGGTGGATTTATTTTGCCGCTTAACCGAGGTTAATCAACCGCTTTTTGGTGGCTACTTTAGCGGTGACGAATTCGAATTTTTAAGCCAGTCACCAGAGCTGTTCCTTAAAACCCAAGGCCCCAGAGTGGTAACTCAACCCATTAAGGGAACAAGACCCAAGGGTGACAATGAAATGCTACAAAAAAAAGCCCTATTGGATTCTAAAAAAGAAGAGTCGGAGCTTTTTATGATTACCGACTTACTGCGCAACGATCTTTCAAAGGTTTGTAAGGCTGGAACTGTGCTGGTGAATAAACACAAAGAAATTTTAAGCTTAAATAGTGTGATTCACTCTTTTTCTGAAGTTGAGGGGCGGCTAAAAACAGACAAAACGCCCTTGGATCTTTTGCTAGGTGCTTTCCCTGGGGGGTCTGTTACTGGTTGCCCAAAAAGGAGGGCTATGGAAATCATTGAAGAGCTGGAAGATGGCCCAAGGTCTTACTACACAGGTGCCTTTGGCTTTTTTGATAGCCATGGCGATTTGAATTGTTCCATCAATATTCGCTCATTTATGAAACAGGGCGATGAAGTAAATTTTTATGTCGGCGGTGGGGTAACGGCTCTCTCGACTATGGAGGAGGAATTTTCTGAGATGCAACATAAAATAAACTCAGTTATAGCGAATTTAGACCAATGATTTTTACTTTGAAAAAAGGCTTAGTCGCCGAGGCTACAATATCCATTGGAAATCAAACTCTGCAATTTGGGCTGGGGCTTTTCGAAACCTTGAAAGCAAAAGACGGCCAAGCCTTTTTGCTTAAAGAACATGTAACAAGGTTAGTTTCCAGTTCTGAAAAAATAGGACTGTCCTTAGGAGCTAGCGAGGATCTGATTTTCGGATTTGCTCAAAAATCTATGAGTCACTTACCCCCTGATACCTTATGCAGACTAAAGTTGATCGCCACAGTGGATGATCTGTATATCATCGCCAAGCCAGTAGGGCTAGACTTTGAATTATCCAGTATGAGTCTACTTCCTCAAAAAAGAAATCGCTCTTTGCCAGAAGTTAAAAGCTTGAATTATCTTGATTGCCATTTGGCTTTTCAGGCCGCCCAAAAACAGGGATACGATGATGCTTTGCTCTATGCCTGTAAAGATAAAGTTCGTGAAGCTAGCCGTGGGAATTTATTTTGGGTCAAGGGGAGCCAAGTTTTTACAACGACTCACTTAGCTCTACCGGGTATAACGCAAGCTTTTGTGATGGAAAACTCTGCTGTAGAAGTTAAGGAGGTCACTTTAGAAGAACTAAATCAGGCCGATGAGGTTTTTGTAACCAATTCCATCCAAGGGGTTTGCCCTGTAACTAAAATCGGTGAGCAGGAATATCCTATTGGCCCCATCACAAAAAAAATCCGCAGCTTTTATAAAAAAACGGAGCAGGAGTTTCAATGATTAAGAAATCTACGCCTAATTTAATGGTATCTGATGTTAGGGAATCAGCGGCATTTTACCAAGAACACTTGGGCTTTGAATTGGTCATGGCCGTAACCGACTCGCAAGAATCCACTTTTGGCCTGATGCCAGAGGGCAAACAGGTTGTATTTGCCATCTTGAAAGTAGGGGGAATCGAGTTGATGCTCCAAGAGGAAGCAAGCTTTAAGTCGGACTTACCTGTTGCTGCCGATATTGCCATTGGTTCTTCCATCAGCCTATATATGGAAGTGGAAGGATTAGCCGCTTTTTATGACGACTTAAAAAGCAAGGTGACCCTTGCCAAAGATTGGGGCACTACTTGGTACGGAGCGAATGAATTTTTTATCAAGGATAACCAAGGCTATATTTTAGGCTTTTACGAGGCTGCTTCATGAGTAATTCTAAAAATGCTGGGGTTCAGGAATTGCTGGAGGATCTAAAAATAGACGACCCTGAAAAGTTAGAACTTATTCAAGCTTTGCGAGCTCTGGTCTTTGGCATCTTCCCACAAGTTACCGAACGCATTATGTATGGCGGGATTATGTTTACTTTAGAAGATGACTTCGGTGGTTTGTTCCCCTCTAAAAAACATGTTTCCTTTGAATTTAGCCAGGGCTTTGGTTTGGAAGACCCAAATGGTTTTTTGGAAGGAAAAGGTAAATTGCGGCGTCATTTAAAGTTTAAGACCATGGCAGATGTAACCATGAAGACCCCTCAGTTTTTTGTTAACCAGTTGAAATAGAATAAGATGATAACCAAAAGATTTGGAAAAACAGAAATAGAAATGCCCCTGATTACCATGGGTGGTATGAGATTTCAGGAATCCTGGCAGGATATTGATGAAAGCCAGATTACCAAAAAAAGCCAAGATAACTTAGAGCAAGTTTTAGGCTACGCCCTAGACCACGGTATCAATCATATTGAAACAGCACGAGGCTATGGTACTAGTGAGGTGCAACTTGCCAAGTTGCTGCCCAATTACTACAGGGAAAAAATAATTCTTCAGTCAAAAGTTGCACCAACGAAAGACCCAAAAGACTTTGCCAAGACTTTTGAAACCACTATGAGCAATCTCAAGGTAGACTACCTTGATCTGTTTTCTATTCACGGGGTCAACAGTAAAGACAAAATTGATTGGACTCTGCAAAAGGGTGGAGCCTTAGACCAGGCTTTGGCTTGGCAAAAAGAAGGACGGATCAAGCATATCGGTTTTTCTTCTCATGCCTCTGCCACAGAGATTGATTCTGTGATCAACACAGGTGCCTTTTCTTATGTGAACCTACACTATTACTATGTAAATCAGTCCACCTGGAAGTGTTTGGAATCAGCGAAAAAACAGGATATGGGGGTGTTGATTATAAGTCCCAATGATAAAGGCGGCCACCTTTGGGGGCATCCTGAAAAAATGGCAGAACTAACGGCGCCCTTGCACCCCATGCAATTTAATGCGCTCTTTTGTTTTTTGCATGAGCAGGTTGGAACCTTGACCATGGGAGTGGCCAAGCCTAGCGATTTTGATATTCACTTAAAAACCTTAGATTTTTACGAGAAACGTTTTGAGTTGATTCCGCCCATTGTAGAAAAACTCAACAGGCAGATTGAAAGTACACTGGGACAAGGTTGGGTGGAAAACTGGTTTAAAGGGCTCCCTGATTGGAGTGCTGTGCCTAATGACATCAACATTTGGGAAACGGTTCGACTTTATACATTTGCTGTAGGCTTAGGGTTAGAAAGTTTTGCAAAAGCGAGGTATAACATGCTGGGTAAAGGGGGAGACTGGTTTCCAGGCTTAAAAGCCTTGGATGTTCCCAGTAGCGACAAGGTTATAAATCTTTGCAATAGCAACCCCTACAAAGAAAAAATTCCAGAAATTTTAAAAACCGCCCATAGAATGCTTGATGATAGTGAAATCGCTAAGAATGCTGGGCCAAAAAGTGGGATCTAAATGAAAAAGGGACTTGTTCTTCTATTTACCCTCATCTTCCCTTTTGCGCTCTGTGCGCAAGACTCTAGCTTTCAGGTCGGTGAGATTATTGAGACTGCCGAGGCTGCAACAGAAATGGCTGTTCAGGCATTGGACGATATTGCGGCGCCTGAAGAAGGCGAGCTAAAGCCCTTTCGGCCCAGTTATTTTCTGCTTTGGGGAAAGAGCAGCCAGTTTGGTGACACAAGGCAGGCCAAAGAAGCCCAGTTTCAATTGAGCGTCCAAAAAGACCTAACCGAGCTTTACGGCTGGAAGTTGGTTGGGGCCTATACTCAAAACTCCTTTTGGCAGCTGTTTTATGCGGCCGACTCTAGGCCCTTTAGAGAAACAAATTTCGCCCCTCAGGTTTTTATTAAATCACCTTATTTCTTTGCAAGGGATTTTTCTTTAGCCTTTGAAGCTGGGTATATCCATCAGTCCAATGGCGGGCGGGAACCCTTAAGCCGTTCATGGGACAGGCTTTTTGTTGGCGCCTATCACAGAGGAGACCATTTTAGGTTTAATCACCGATTTTGGCGGAGAAATAAAGAGCAAGCCAAAGCTTACGCTGGCGACCCTCTCGGAGATGAAAACCCGGATATTGAAGATTTCTATGGTGTGCAAGAAGGCCATTACCAATGGAACTATGCTGACTACCAACTTTACATTAAAGAAAGATATAACTTCTCCTTAAAACAGGGGATGATTGAAACTCAAATTTCGGGGGATATCCCTAAATCCAGTTTAAGATGGTTGATTCACCACTTTACTGGTTATGGGGAGTCTTTATCCGACTACAACCAGACTTTGACAAAGTACGGGGTAGGGGTCATATTTTCACAAAGCAAAATTTAAAACGCTGAAGAAAACTAGTTAAAAATAAAGGCTTTAGGAGGCCCATTGGCAACAAAACATTTACTCAATTGGAAAGAATTTTCAGATTATGAAATCAAAGGCATTTTACAAACTGCCCAAGATATTAAAAAAAATCCTGAAAACTACCGCAATGCCTTGGCCCATAAGACCTTGATCATGCTGTTTCAAAAAACCTCAACTCGAACCCGAGTTTCTTTTGAAGTGGCTATGACAGAGTTAGGTGGACATGCGATTTTCTTAGATTGGAAAACGACTAATTTTGATCTGACAGAAATGGAGTATGAGACAGGTTATCTTTCCACGAATTCTCATGCCATTATGGCTAGGGTAATGAAGTTTGATGACCTTTTAGCCATGGAAAAAGGCTGCACTGTGCCCTTAATCAACGGTTGCTGCAACAGGTATCACCCTGCGCAAGCAATGGCTGATATGCTGACTATTAAAGAAGACCGAGGGGAATTGGCTGGTGCAAACCTGACCTATATCGGAGTCCATAACAATGTGGTTAATTCTTTAATGGCCCTTTGCGCCGTTTTTGATGTGAATCTGACCTTAGTTTGCCCTATTGTACCTGAGGGCTCAGTAGACGCAGAATACAAAAACCGCTTGCAACAAAAGGGGCTACTCACAGAAACGTTAGAGGTAAAGGCTGCCGTTGCTGAGGCTGATTATGTGTACACAGATACTTGGGTTGATATGGAGTTTTTTAGTGATCCCGCTAAGCAAGCCATGAAGGACGAACGAGTAAATAAGATGCTACCCTTTCAAATCAATAAGGAATTGATGAAAGATTCCAAAGCTAAAATCATGCATGACATGCCGATTCACACAGGTTATGAGATTTCAAAAGATATGGTTAAATCTGAATATTCAATTATCTTTAAGCAAGCTGAGAATAGGCTACACGGGCAAAAAGGGCTTTTGGTGACTTTGATGATTTGAAAGGTCAAGATTACTTTGTCTTGACACGGTTAATTTTCTATTTGATATTACCAGTATAAATTTACAAAAAAAGGAACAATGAAGCAGATAATTTTTTTATTTTTTTTATTTACCAGTGTAACTGCTCCTTTATCCGCTTTTGACTTAAGTAAAGTTCCCGATATCAGGTCCCAACCTGAAAACTTTACCGCAGCCCCTCAAGACCCAGATCCAAAAGCTGTGATGAAGGGAGTGCCTCCATTTATTGTGGACGACAGAACTCCTCATTTAATCTCATATCCCTGTTCTTCTTGTCATGCTGAAGACATGATCCCCCCGAACCCTACAGTTCGGCCTATGATGGCCATGCATGAAGAGATTAAATTGGTACATGGCAAGGGCCGTTTTTGGTGTACCACCTGCCACAACTTAGCCCAACGAGACAATCTGACCTCCTTTAAAGGTGAGACCATTAGCTTTAACGAGCCCTATTTACTTTGTGGACAATGTCACCAGAAAAACCAAAAAGACTTCTTTTACGGTGCCCATGGCAAACGAAAAAATAATTGGAGCGGTGTAAAAAAGCTGACTAACTGTACGGAGTGCCATAACCCACACGTGCCTAAGATCAAAGCCATTATACCCAAAAGCCCGCCTGCTGTAAGGGTTGGACTTGAGCCTATGAAACCAAAAGTAAAGCATGGCCAAGTATTTTGGCCCTCTGATTTTAAACACATTAAAAAATAGTATCATGATTTTTAAAAGTGATAATTTTACCAGCCCTGACCCTAAAAAACGACGTACTGTAAAGGCGATTGGTGTCGGTGTTGCTGCAATTGCTGGCGGCTTAGCCTCTAGCACTAGCCCACATGCTGCTGTTAGCAATGACAAAGAAATGGGGGAGCTTTTCCAAGACCACTATAAAGAAATGTCTAAGGAAGAGATTGCTCAGTCCATTGAACGCTTAGAAAAGCGTTATAAAAAGCAATATGACGTGGATATTACCGTTGGAAATGCACCACCTAAAGAAGATGTGCTTTTTGGTTACGCTTTAAATATCAGTAAATGTAAGGGAACCCGTGAATGTGTTAAGGCTTGTACCGCTGAAAACAATCAGGATAAAGACCCTAATGTTGAATACATCCGAGTTTTAGAGATGGATGAAGGCACCATGAATTTGGAGTCTGCCGACCATTATTACCCTGACGACAAAGTTACCCCACAACCGGGGAAAATGTACTTGCCTATTCAATGCCACCATTGCGAAGACCCCCCATGTGTTGATGCCTGCCCTGTAGGCGCAACTTGGAGCGAGCCTGATGGGATTGTTGTTGTTGATTATAACTGGTGTATCGGTTGCCGCATGTGCGCAAATGCTTGCCCTTACTGGGCTAGAAAATTCAACTGGCGTGAACCTAATTTACCAAAAGAACAAATTAACCCTAAGACCCACTACCTTTCAAATCGCCCAAGGGAAAAAGGCGTAATGGAAAAATGCACCTTCTGCTTGCAACGAACAAGAGAAGGAATGCAGCCCGCTTGCCAACAGGCTTGCCCCACTGGTGCAAGGGTTTTTGGTAATCTCTTAGACCCTAAGAGTGAAATTAGATATGTCTTAGAAAATAAAGCTGTCTTTCGCTTGAAAGAAGATTTGAACACACAACCTAAATTCTGGTACTACGCGGATTAACCATGAATGAATTAAAAAAAATAGCTGATTTTGTTGGTTTCTGTGCAAGAAACTCAATTAAAGGTGGAGAAAAGCTCTGGTATTGGATCTTTTTCTTAACCTTCTTTATTAGTATGGGAGCCTTTACCTACTACGAGCAATTTACCAAAGGTTTAGTCGTCACAGGCATGAGTGATCAGGTTTCTTGGGGGCTTTATGTTTCCAACTTTACCTATCTTGTTGGTGTGGCTGCCGCAGCTGTTATGTTGGTCATTCCAGCTTATATCTTTCATAATCCAGAAGCCAAGCGTGTGGTTATCTTAGGCGAAGGTCTGGCCGTTGCTGCCTGCGTGATGTGTATCACCTTTGTAACTGTCGATATGGGCCACCCTGAAAGGGTTTGGCACATGATGCCTTATGTTGGGAAGTTTAACTGGCCTGCTAGTTTGCTGACTTGGGACGTGATTGTTTTAACGGTTTACCTACTTTTAAACCTTTTACTACCAGCTTACATCCTTTACCATGACTACCATGGAACAAAGGCCAACAAAAAATTTATTCTAGGCGTGGCTTTACTAAGTATGTTTTGGGCTATCTCAATCCACACTATTACCGCCTTCTTGTTTGTTTCTAATACAACTCGGCCTTTCTGGCACTCTGCACTCAGTGCACCTCGGTTTTTGGCAAGTGCCTTTACCTCAGGCCCAGCTTTTATTATCATTGCCTTCTCCATTATGCATAAGTTGCACATCTTTAAAATTGGCCACAAGGTCATTGATATGTTGGCTGTGATTGTAGCTATTGCAATGCAAATCAACTTAGTGATGTTAATGGCAGAACTTTTTACTGAATTTTACAACGCAGGGGCGCACTCAGCCAGTGCACACTATTTATTTCTTGGTTTAGATGGCTACACTAAATTAGTTCCTTGGATCTGGACGGCCATAACCTTTAATATTATAGCCGCAGTTTTGCTAATGTGGGAGAAGACGAGAACCAACGATAAAACCCTGCTTTTTGCCTGTAGTCTCGCTGTAGTTGGTGTTTGGATTGAAAAGGGAATGGGATTTGTTATTCCAGGCTTCATCCCAACTCCAATAGGGGAGATCTTTGAGTATGGGCCAAATATTATTGAAGTTAAAATCTCGTTAGGTATTTTAGCACTAGGAATGTTAATTTTTACTTTGATGATGAATGCGCTAGCAACGATTAAACATGATGAACTTGGCTCTGCTGACGCTCCCTACTAAGATTTATTAAAAATCTTAGCCTGTCTTTACAAAGTCTTAGGCTTTTTTATACAAAAATGTATACAAAGCCTATTGCACTTTTTCTTAAATGGCTCCAGAATAGGATTATAGTATTTCAATTTACCCCTAGGAGACAAAATGGCGATAACATTACCTGAACTTCCCTTTGCAAAGGATGCCCTCGAACCAGTAATTTCTGCTAATACCTTAGACTTCCATTATGGCAAACATCACAACGCCTATGTAACCAACCTAAACAAGTTGATTGCAGGCACGGACTTAGATGGGAAAAACCTAGAAGAGATCATTTCTGCTGTTGCAGGTGATGCGGCTAAGGCTGGGGTATTTAACAATGCGGCTCAAGTGTGGAACCACAGCTTTTACTGGAATTGTATGAAGGCTGGCGGCGGCGGTGCTGCTACAGGTGCGATTGCTGCAAAAATTGATGCTGATTTTGGCAGTTTTGATGCCTTTATCGAAGAATTCAAAACAGCTGCTGCAACGAACTTTGGAAGTGGCTGGACTTGGTTGGTTCTCGACTCAGGTAAATTGAAGGTGACTAAAACCACCAATGCCGATACGCCAATGGCTCACGGCCAAACAGCTCTCTTGACTATTGATGTCTGGGAACATGCTTACTACTTAGATTTCCAAAACAGAAGACCCGACTATATCGCTGACTTTGCAGCGAAATTGATCAACTGGGATTTTGTGAACTCTAACTTAGGGTAATCAAACCTAAGGTAATTGCAGCTATTTTGGAAAACCAGAGACTTGCCATTGCTACAGGATCATATTTCTATTGGTAGCTAGAATAACTAAATTATCTTGGAAGTAGCAAAGGCATAAAAAAAGGGGACTTTGTCCCCTTTTTTTTTGTTGAATTTGCCTGCTGGTAAAGGGCGCAATCTCAGCCCCCTGCGGACTCTTTGTTTTTTTGCTCTATCCTTGAATTACCAACTCAAAAAGAGTGGGTATCTTCCTTTCTTGTATTGTCAGTGAGGTTTTTACAGCCTCAATTTTCTAAGATCTACAAACTCAAGTCTCCTTCCAGTTTTTTAAATCTAAAGACTGAAATCAAATTCAGTGAAGTAAATATAGAAAATTTCTCGAATTAAAATGGAACCTAGCTAGTTCGAACAATAATAATGATTTTTGGCTTAGTTTTTTATCTGGGGCTAGATGAATTAAAATTCATTTGCTCAAAATAATAGAAAGCAACTATTTTAGATGTAGATAAAAATTTAATTTTTTGGGATTGATGATGAAAAAATTATTACTTATATTCTTTGTTTGTATTTTCGCTGTTTCTGGTTGTAAGGACGATGATGATGATGAATTACCGGCAACCCACACCGTAAATAAGGGCGGCTCTATGCACGCCCCAGGGCTTTTGCAGGCATCAACAAACTGCATATCCTGCCACGGCGCTACTTTGCAAGGTGGGGGCGAAGCTCCATCATGTTATAGCTGCCACGGTAAGAAGTGGGAATAATTAGTAGACCTGTTACTGGTTAAGTAAATTTAAAGACTTGTAAGCTTTTGGGAAAGGTTACAAAAGGAAAGGGCTGTTACAGCCCTTTTTTTTGCTATTTTTTTGCCAGTACATCTTTTAAGTATCTGGCCGTATGGCTTTCCTTAGACTTGATCACCTCTTCAGGTGGGCCATGAGCTACAATCATACCACCCTTGTCCCCACCTTCTGGGCCAAGGTCAAGGAGCCAGTCAGCACCCTTGATCACATCCAAATTGTGCTCAATTACCACCACAGAATTCCCTAGATCCACCAGTCGCTGTAAAACTTCCATTAGCCTTGCAATATCATGAAAGTGTAAACCTGTGGTAGGTTCATCTAGGATATATAGGGTTTGGCCAGTAGAGCGCTTGGAAAGTTCACTAGCAAGCTTAATTCTTTGGGCTTCACCGCCTGATAAAGTCGGGCTAGGTTGGCCTAGTTTTAGATAATCTAGTCCCACGTCACAAAGGGTTTTTAGGCCAGGGTAGATTTTTTTGTGGTTACTAAAATAATCTGCCGCTTCCTCTATGGACATAGCTAGAACTTCTGCAATATTTTTATGCTTGAAGGTAATTTGTAGCGTTTCACGGTTGTACCTTGTGCCTTTACAAGCTTCACAGGGGACATGGACATCGGGCAAGAAATGCATTTCAATGGTCTTGATACCTTGACCTTGGCAGGCTTCACAGCGGCCACCCTTTACATTAAAACTAAACCTTCCTGCCGTGTAGCCACGAATTTTAGCTTCAGGCAATTGAGCAAAAATCTGGCGAATGCCATCGAAACAGCCTGTATAGGTGGCAGGGTTACTTCTACTGGTTCTCCCAATGGGGGATTGATCAATGTTAATGATCTTATCTACCTGTTCCACGCCCTTAATTTTTTTCCATTTCCCTTGGGCGATACGGTGGTTGCCCAGTTCTTTTTTCATGCCTAGGAGTAGGCATTGGTTAACAAGGCTAGACTTTCCAGAGCCTGAAACACCAGTCACGCAAATCAAAAGCCCCAGTGGGAAGGTAGCCGTTACCTTTTTCAGGTTGTTTTCATGTGCCCCTGTGACCACCAATTCTTTTCCCTTTGTGGGCTTACGCCTCTCTTTTGGAATGGGTATTTCTCTTAAGCCTGTTAGATATTGCGCAGTTAGGGACTTTTTAACCTTCAATACATCTTTAGGCAGGCCTTCGGCGACAACTTCTCCACCATGGATTCCAGCCATGGGGCCCATATCAATGAGGTATTCTGCACGTCGAATCACATCTTCATCGTGCTCCACAACAATCACAGTATTTCCCAGATCCTTAAGCTGAACTAGGGTGTCTAAAAGTCGGTCATTGTCTCTTTGGTGTAGTCCAATGGTTGGCTCGTCTAAAACATAAGTCACACCAACAAGCTTTGCCCCAACTTGGCTGGCCAGCCTAATTCTTTGGGCTTCACCGCCAGAGAGGCTATTGGTTGCACGGTCCAAGGTTAAATAGTCTAGGCCCACATTGACCAAAAAGCCCAAGCGTTCGATTACAGCTTTTTTGATGGGTTCGGCAATCTTGGCTTTTTCTTTTTCTAAAACGAGGTCTTGGAAATATTGGTAAGCATGAGCAATGTTCATATTGCTGATGTCAAAAATATTCATTCCTTGGATTTTAACAGACAAAATTTCAGGGCGTAAGCGCTTCCCTTGGCAGGTGGGGCAAGGTAAATAACTCATAAATTCTAACAGCTTCGCTCGTTGATTTTCTGAATCTGTTAAATGAAATCTTCGCTTTAGATTGGCTATGACCCCTTCCTTTGGAGTTCCTTGGCTGTAAGGCTTTAGCCCATAAAGCACAGCTTCCTTCATTTCATCGGGCAAGTTGCTCCAAGGCGTTTTGGTAGAAACTCCTAGCACACGGGCAATCTTTTTAACCCCACTGCCGTAAAATCCCCCAAGACCGCTCCCTGCGGTTTTCCAGGCCTTAATAGCGCCGTCATCGAGGCTCAAAGAAGGATCAGGAATCACCAAATCAACAGAAGGTTCCAGCAAGTTGCCCAGTCCTAAACAGTCGGGGCAAGAGCCAAAAGGACTGTTAAAACTAAATACTCTGGGGCTTAACTCTTCTAAAACACTGCCATGTTCGGGGCAGGCGTATTTTTCACTAAATTTTTCTTCTTTATGGCTGCCATCTTTAAAGTCTAGGAGGGCGATCATCAGACCGTCTCCCAAATGGAGGGCCGTTTCAATAGAGTCGGTCAGTCGAGTGCGGCTGGAGTCTTTGATAGAAATTCTGTCTACTACAGCTTCAATGTCATGAACAAAGGTCTTTTTTAAGGGTTTCACTTCGTCGATGGGTGTTACAATCCCATCAACCCTTACACGGGTGAAGCCTTCTTTTTGGATATAATCAAAGACATCTTTATGTTCGCCTTTTTTCCCACGAACCAAAGAAGTTAGCACATGTAACTTGGTGCCTTCGGGGTAATCTAGCAGGTGATTGACCATGTCTTCTGCCGTTTGCGAAGCAATTTCTCTATCGCACTCAGGGCAAAAAGGCGTGCCTGCACGGGCAAACAAAACCCTTAAATAATCATAGATTTCTGTGGTGGTGGCAACGGTAGAGCGAGGGGTTGCCTTGCCTGTTCTTTGCTCAATCGAAATGGTGGGGGTTAAACCTTCGATGGATTCCACCGCTGGTTTTTGCATCTGGTCTAAAAATTGACGGGCATAAGCAGACAGGCTTTCAACATATCTACGTTGGCCTTCGGCGTAAATAGTATCAAATGCTAGGGAGGATTTACCAGAACCGGAAAGGCCTGTGATAACGACAAAAGTGTCTCGGGGAATGTCGATATCGACATTTTTCAAATTGTGTTCCGCAGCGCCACGAATACGAATGGCGGTATTTTTATTTAGGATCTTGTGTTTCTTTGTCATTGTACAGGGACTAGCAGCCTCTGCAATTACCTACTTCTCAAGTCTACAATATGTTTTCTGGTAGAATATTGACAAATAGCACGGCAAAGCTGGCTAAAAAAAAGATATAGTAAAAAAGTAATTTATAGAACATTAGTTCATGTCTCATAGAATGTACCACTCATTAGGTTTGGTCAAGTAAGAGAATCCATAACTTGTTAAGCAATTACTAGGCCAATTTAGTCATGGCTCCATTAGCTGTAAAACTTGACGTAACTGGCTCTGAACCACTAAAAAGAAGGGTGACGAACTTTGATATATAACAGGTGGAATCAATGGAAGAAATCCAAGGGGAAATATTCTCCTTTACAGGCGTAGAAGCACTAAGCGACTTTCCCTCAATGCTATTTTTAGTTGAGGTTTTAGCTTTGCTCTATTTAGCAAAAAAGCTGTACGGGCTTTTTGGTGGTTTCGATCTTGAACACCAGTTGGTCAAGGCAGATAACAAAGCTGTGACCATTGCATTTGTAGGCTACTTAAGTGGCGTGGCGCTGATTTTAGAAGGGGTGTTAGAAAGTCCTTCCGAAGGTTTAATCCCCTCTATGGTGAGCCTTTTGGTTTGGGGAATCGTGGGAATTGTTCTGCTAAATTTAGCCCAAAAAATCAATGATATGGTAATCCTAAAGGGCATTGATAATAAGCGTGAAAAACTAGAATCCTCGAATTTGGCAGTAGGTGTGGCCGAAGCAGGCGGCAATCTAGGTAGTGCCTTGATTGTTCGTGCCGTTATTACAGGTGAGTCACTAGGCTTAAGTTTAGATGTAGGCGTGACCATCTTCTATTTTATACTAGGCCAGCTGGGTTTTATTCTTTTTGGTTTTCTGTACCAGATGATCACAGGTTATGACTTTTTAAGGGAAATTAAAGAAAACAATGTGGCAGCAGGCATTAGCTTTGGTATGTCCTTAGCGGCCTTAGGATTCCTTATCGCTGTTCCCCTTCATCATTCTTATTCTTTGATCTTATTTGCCGCTTGGTATGTGGTTGGGGCAGCTGTATTGGCCTTTTTTAGGTTTGTTATGGATCGAGTGATTATCCCTAGTGAAAAATTAGATTCTGAAATTCACGAAGACCAAAATTGGGGAATTGCAATTTTAGAGGGCTCCTTTGCTTTGATGGCAGTATTATTTTTAAAAGTTCTATTCTTACCTTAAATTATGGCTGAACCTATTTCTTTAGAGGCCTTCCGCAAGAAGAAGGAAAAACAGCAACCACTTGGGCCCAATGAGGAAACGCAATGGGGAAAGTTGGTTTGGCTCTATTGCCCCACTTGCGAAACCATTGAATACTCTGAAGTCGTTGCCCCCAACGGTAGGTCGCACAAATGTGGCACCCAAGTGGAAGAGTCGGAAGTGGAATTGGATCTCCGTGCCGAATCCTATATGACCCATAGCAACTTAAAGGCCATTGAATCCAAAATGGCAGAGTTGCAGCAATCGAAGCTTTTAAAGCTTTCAAGAAGAGGCTTACTCAAAGCCTTAACCCAGTTGAAAGCTAGCGAAGAGGTCTATTTAAAAAAATTGCAGATGGCGGCTCATGGGGAATTACTACCCTATGTCGGTAGCCTTGAAGAAGTTAAAGAAAAGTTGCAGATCGAAGCTACTGACCCCATGGGATTATTAATTAGCCCCTTTCGCTTTGACCCTTTCCAGCGCTTTCGTAAAAGAGTGGACTTAAAATCATTGGATTCCAAAAATTCTGAGCCTAAAGACGCAGATAAAAAAGAAGACTAGCTGCGCTTTAGTTAGGTTGCGTTAAACTGGAGCAAGGTCATTTTTGTCAGACTGGGAATATCCTCTTTCCATGTCCACTTGAAGCCTAAAATTGCACTGACTTTTTTGGTGCGGCCCCCCATCGAGATTAGATACTCAATCTCAATTAATTCCGTTTCTGTTTTAAAAAGCTCTTTTTCTTGTGGGGTTAGCTTGATGCCTGCCGCTTCTAATTCCTGGGAGAATAGATTTGAAAAATGATGTAAACTGCCAGTAGGTACAAAGTATTTCGGCTCTGACGAGCTTCGGCCCTTAACAATCACACCTGCTATTTCTTCTTTTCTCGCAAAGGCATTGGGATAATCCTTGATGCCTTCATAACGAGCTAAAAAAGCGATAATTTCTTGTTTGCTGGCCATATTAACGTCAATGGCACTGAGCATAGCTGAGCCATAAGCTCGGAAATTGTTTTTCAACTGCCACTGGTTGAGTTGCAAGCCTGCGTAGCTTGGCAAAATCTTGATTTCATCGAGGTGGTAAAGAGGGCGGTTTTTAACCATAAAACTTGGAGTTATTCCCGAATATTGTTCCCCACCGACAAAAAATGCCCCATCTATTTCGTCATCGACATCAATAAAGTCGTTCAATTCACTTAAAAAGGATTCTACATCGACAGCGAAAAAGTTGGGGTCATTAGCGTGAAGATTAGTGATTAGATTGCGCAGGGCATAATGCTGGGGGCTGTCGGCCGAAAAATGGCGATTTGGATTTACGTTAAAGGCGTGGTCTAACAGGCGAACCCTGAGATTGCCAATGACACCACCACCGATAGGGAGGGCAAGAGGGTAAAAATGGGGGTCTTCAATATCTCTGTAGTCAAAAAGGCCTTGTTTTGATTCAAATAAACCCCAAGGTCCAGCGTCCTTTAAACCTGCGGCTAAAGCTCGAAAACTAGAGCGGGCAAAAACATCAATCTCAAAATCCCGACGAGAAGCATTTACAAACCTCATTTCTGTGGCCCGATAATCAAAGGACTGCATCAAGGCTGTAGTCATCAGGGCCAAGATAGAAAGGGTCAGGATCAGGGCCACACCCCTTTGGCGGTTAGATTGTTTGGTTGCTTTTTTCATTTTTAAGTCCACCTAATCTGCCCAGACAGCAGCGCCCATTTCGGGGCGCAAGTTTTTGGTGAATTGAATCTTTACCCCTTCCTTTTTCGGGTCTTTAATTTCTATGGTCACGATGATAGCACTGGGCAAAGGTTGGATCAGGCTGGATGTCCAAGATTCCGCCAGTTCGTCTTTATTCGGCGGATAGTACTTAATATCAAAACGGACCACACCTTGGACAAGGCTATGGCCTTGGCTTCGTGGCCCCCCTTGGATGTCGTCATCAAGGTAGTATTCTTCTCTACGTATGAGGTGTGTGACACCATCTTGCTCTTCCACATACCAGCTAACTTCATGCAGGCCAGGGTCTTGATTGCGGTTTACGCCCCGAAAAAACTTTGAGGGCGCTCTCACATGGAGGTGAATTTCGTCGAGGTCAGACCGACCAGAGGAATTATTCTTGCCCAAAATACCACTTTGTTTTGCCCTTTCCCCAGGTTGCGGCGTGGCGAAGCCCTTATCAAAGGTGACATTTTTTAGGTCCTCACTGAGTAACTTTTCAACGACCCAAAGCTTTCTTTTTAAGTCCCCTTGGTCTTCTAAAAATTCTTGGCCCTTCTGGAATTGAAAAAATCCGCCCAGTAGCATGGTGGTTAAACCTGCAAATAGAGCCAAGGTGATCAGCAGCTCTAAAAGCGTAAAGGCTCTATTATTCTGTGATGATCGAGGATTCATAAGACTGCTTTATTTTGTTTTCTTCCCAAGTGATTAGGAAGCTCACAATTGTGATAGGGATGGCGCCAAGTAGCATTTGGTTTTTTTTAGATCTTTTGAATTGAAAACCTTTTAAAGGGTGGCTGCCATTAAAGGTGCCCTCTTCCGCAGTCCACAGCACTCGCTTGTCATCACGCTCATAGGCTAAAATTTGTGCTTCAATTTCACGCCTCACCACTTCTGACCTTTTATTTTTAACAGAAAAGTAGGCAATTTCCCCTTGGGACTGCAAGATTAAGGTGAGCAGGCTCGCCATAATCGCAAAGGAGACTAAAACTTCAATAAGGGTAAAGGCTTTTCTCATGGGCTTGTTAGAGTGACCTCTTGGTAGATAAACTAATATTTCCTAAGATATCCTTAATTTTTAACTGGGTAAAATTTTTAGAGTCGGCCAGTTCCAATTCCACTTGGTCGACAAACCCAGAAGAATCAATATTGATATAGTATTTTTGACCAAAAATCTTTTCAAAGCGAATGGGCTCAAAGCCAAATTTACTGGCTACTTTTGGTTGGTTACTAAAGTGGCGTAACCGAATGCCTTTGGAAAGTGGGTAGGGGTTGCGTTTGTTTTCCCATACTACAAATTCGTAAGTTTCAGGGTCACGCTTTTCAATGACAATTTGGGCCTCTTCTTGGTCTAGGAGGATGCGAAAATCACTACTTTGTAAAAGAGCATTTTCCCGAGTTTTCTCAATGATTAAAGCAAGCCTTTTGGAGTCTTGCTCCAAATCACTTTCATAGATCTTAGGGAGGGAAGGGATAGTAAAGCCAAGCATAATCGAAAAAAGAAAAAGCACTAATCCCATCTCTAAAAGAGAGAAGCCCCTTTGCTTTTGTCGAACTTTGGTCATTTAGAACTTAAAAAAAAGGGTTACTCAAGCCAAATATCAGCGTCATTTTCCTCGCCGCCTTCTACACCATCGGCTCCAAAGGTTCGCATTTGCACCTCAGACCCATTAGAACTATAATCATAGGGCTTGCCCCAAGGGTCAACAGGCATTCGGCCTTTAATGTAAGGCCCACGCCAGTTAGCAGGGCCATCGGTTGAAGGTTCTTCAACCAAAGCCTGCAAGCCTTGTGTCGTGGAAGGGTAGCCACCCATGTGAACTCGGTACATATCTAAAGAATTCTCAAGCAATTTCATTTGGATTTTAGCCTGATCAATTTTGGCTTCGTCTAAACGGCCAAAAAGCATGGGGCCAACCAGACCAACAAGGGAAGCCATAATAACAATTACAATCATAATCTCTAACAAAGAAAAGCCTCTTTGCGCTCTTTGGAAGGCTTTTTGCTTTGTCTTAAGAGTATTAGACTGCGGCTGGGCCAATTCACATTGATTATTTTCGATTATTTTTGATGTTTTTTGTGGTATGGAAAAAGCTTGCATATCCTTTGCATTGTTATGAGAAGTTATTATTAAAGCCGCGGTTCATAAAGAACCGAACAAGGAAACTATACTTTACCCTTGATTGAAAAAAAAGACAATTTTCTACCTGATATGACAAAATACCTATTTATTTTTTCTGTTACCCTCTTGATTCTAATGGGAAACTCTGCCTTTGCTCAAACTGGCGGGGGTTACATGGAAGATAATGGTTCTAGCCTTTGGCAGCAGGATAACTTCATTGACCCCTCAGATGCAGACTCTGCCTTAGATACTAGTAGTAATGAGTATGTTGGGGAAGAAGAAGTGCAAGCTTTCCAAGAAGCTGCAAGAAGTGCCCAAGGGCCAGGCATCAACCTTGCCGCAGCTCTAGAAAAAGATAAGCAGTATTTGCCTGATAATATAATGTATGGACTGGGGACAGGCCTCACCATTGGTGGTTGGTTTGCTCTGCTTCAAGGTTCAAGTGCGAGAGATAACACTAGATACATTGGTTTAGGCCTCGTAGGTGGAGCCTTGTTGGGTATCGCTATTGGAACCAAGTCGGTATATGCTTACAAATTACAGCAGGCCTTTAACTCCACTCCACAAAGTAAAGACCCCATTTTAGGTTCACCCCTACAGCCAATGAGCCTTCAAACTAGGCAACCATCTTTGGCTTTACTTAGCCACAGTTGGAATTTCTAGTTTATTTGCCCTAATGGTTTGAAGTAGACCTTAAGCCTCACCTAACTTTTCAGCTAGACTAACCTGTTTTTGTGAAGATTTTTCCCAGTCTTGGTTTAAATCGGCAACCCTTTTATCCAATTCCGCTTTTTTAGCACTCAAGGTTTTTTGTTCCTCAGGGCTACCACCGCTGTAAGCTTTATTTAGATCAGTTTCAATCTGACCCTTTTCTTCTTCTGCTTTTTGGATCTGCTTTTCTAAGTTTTGCACCTTTTTGCGCACATTTTTAAGTTCCTTTTGAGCTTTATAAGCCTCTGGGCCTGTAAGTAATGTGACATTTTTCTTTGGTGCGGCTTCTGTCGCTTGGTTAACTTCTTTAGACTTACTGCTACGGTCGAGGTAATCTTTCCCTTCCTTTTCCAAATAGTCATGGTAAGTTCCCTCAAAAAGAGTGTGACCATCTGGGGTAAGTTCTAAAACACTAGTGGCAACTTCTTCAATAAAAGCACGATCGTGACTCACTAAAAGCGTTGTCCCCTCAAATTTCTTGATTGCACCTGCCAAGGCCTCAATGGTTTCAATATCCATGTGGTTGGTAGGCTCATCAATGAGGAGTACATTTGGGTTCTTCATCATAACGCTTGCTAAAATCGCCCGAGCTGCTTCCCCACCGCTCAAGGATTCTGTTCTCTTGTGAACATCGTCCCCTTGTAACAGAACCTGGCCTAGCAGGCCACGAATACGGCCGATGGTCTGGCTAGTGTCAAAGGAATACAACCATTCATAGGCTGTTGTTCCATCTGGCATCATGTCCTTGTGATCTTGAGGTAAGTAACCAATTTTGATCTCATGTCCTGGTTCAATTTCACCTGTATCAGAATCCATTTCTCCAGCTAACATCTTTACTAAAGTGGATTTCCCAATTCCGTTTGGACCAATCACAGCCAAACAAGCGCCACGGCGCAGAGTAAAAGAGAGGTCTTCTAAAACAGTGTTTTCTCCATAGGATTTGCCAACACCTCTTACGGTAAAGGCAACCTTGCCACTGGGGCGGGTTGGAACAAAATTAAAGTGGGGGCTAACTCTACTGGAGCGCTTGATGGTAATTTCTTCCATCTTATCAATTTGCTTTTGTTTCGAACCTGCTTGGCGAGCCTTACTGGCTTTGGCCTTAAACCTGTCCACAAACTCTTGCATCTCAGCTTTTTTCTTTTCCTGGCCTGCAATGGCCTTTTCTTTTTGTGCGTTTTCTAAAGCCTTGAGTCTTAAAAACTCATCATAGTTTCCCTTGTAGACTCTTACTTCTTCATAATCTACATCGAGCATTCTGTTGCAAACACGATTTAAAAAGTGACGATCGTGGCTGATCAGCAAGGCTGTTTTACACTGGGTTTTTAAGTGTTCTTCCAACCAAGAAATGGAAGCCAAGTCCAAGTGGTTGGTTGGTTCATCGAGGAGTAAAAAATCAGGCTGACCAAAAAGAACTTGGGCCAATAAAACACGCAGTTTATAACCACCTGATAATGTTCGAAGAAGGGCATTGGGGCTCATTACTCCAAGGCCTTGGAGTAACTCACTGGCTTTTTCTTTTGCTTGGTAACCATCTTCATCAGCAATAATACCCTCTAAGGCGCCAAGGCGGACACCTTCGGCCTCACTGAGTTTAGCTTGAGAGGTTAGCATCTCTTTTTCCAGCAAGGCATTCCATAGCTTTTCATTTCCACGGATTACAACATTAACTGCTTCTTCCTCTTCATATTTAAAGTGATCCTGATCTAAAATGCCAAGTTTGCAATCTGACGGGACGGAAACAGTGCCCTTCTCAGGGGTGACTTCACCACTCATAATTTTGAGCAGGGTGGACTTACCTGAACCATTTGCACCTACTAAACCGTAGATATTATCAGCATCTAGCTGGAATCCAACATCTTCAAATAAAACTTGTTGGCCAAAATTCATGGCCAGGTCTTGAACAGTAATCATTTTTTCTCCTATGACCCCATAGCATGAAGGGGCTAAGAATTCTTGTCAATTGGCTTTGGGAAAATATAATTTTAGGTTTGTCTTGTGGTCAAAGTTTTGGCAACATGGGTCCACGACGAGGAAAATTAATGCGGAAAAGATCATATAAAGAAAGATTAAGATATAAATTAGACAATTTTTTCGCCCGTGGAGGCGCTGCCATTTTTATGGCCTTAGTTTCCTTATATATAGGCTCACTACTTTTTATGGGTGGTATCCGGGTCTTGGTGAATCTCTGGTTTGATGGCAACTTTGACCATGCAACGGATCATCTTTGGAGCGCCCTGCTGCAAATTATGGACATTGGCGGGATGGAAAATGATACTGCCAGTCCTATTTATAATAAAGTAATAGGCATCACGACCAGTATTCTAGGCCTGACTTTAATCAGCACCATGCTGGCATTTGTGACCAGCGTCTTCAAAGAAAAACTGGAAGATCTAAGGCAGGGGCGTAGTGATGTGATCGAAGAAGACCATACTTTGATCTTAGGTTTTGGCATTCGCTCGGTAGAAATTATCAGAGAACTCATCGAAGCCAATGATTCTGAGCCAGATGCTGCCGTTGTGGTTTTAAGTGACACCGACAAAGAAGAAATGGATAATTTCTTCAATGACACCCTTACAGAAAGGGCTACTACGAGAATTATCACTCGAAGTGGCTCTGTTTCTAGCCCCAATTTTTTAAAGCGAATGGGCGTTGCCCTTTGCAAGAGCGTGATTGTGTTAAACGCAGCTCAGCCAGCAGACCCAGGTTCAGTAAAGGCCCAAGAAGATTATAAAGTCTTAAAAACCATCATGGCAATTTTAGCTGCCTCAGATGACGATAATATTCCCCCCATTGTAGCTCAGTTATATTATTCTCGAAACCGAGAGTTGGCTTTAGAGATCAGCCCTGGAAATATTTTGGTTTTAGACGAAGAGATGATTCTTTCTAAGATCTTGGTACAAACGAGTCGCCAGCCTGGTTTGAGTTTAGTTTACTCTGACTTGGTCGGTTTTATGGGGAATGAAGTTTATTTTTCTGAACCTCCAAAATCTATGTTAGGGGCCTCCTTTTTAGATGCAGCCTTTTACTTTAAACAGTCTGTACCTTTAGGTATTCGTGACTTTGAGGGTACAATTTTACTGAACCCACCAAAAGATAGAGTGCTAGAAGAGGGAGATGATTTGATCATCTTGGCAGAAGACGATTCCACCATTGTCTATTATCCTAAGCCTGTGATGGAGCCAGAAATTTTCCCCGCCTCAAATGAGAAGGTGTCACTGGAGCAAGAACGCTTTTTGATTGTCGGTTGGAGTAAAAAAAGCCCTATTTTAATTCGGGAATACGCAAGCTACATCATGCCTGGTAGCTCCATTGATGTTGTGGTGAAACATAATTCTGAGTTGATCCAGAAGTCTTTTGACCTGATTTGCAAGGTTTACCCTAACTTGAAAATGAGTTTAACCCAAGTTAACATGGCGTCAAAGGCTTTTCCGCTCAAACAACAACCTGAAAAGTATGACAATGTGATTATCTTGAGCGGCGAGGGAAACAATGTGGAAATTATCGATAGTGAAACCATTAGTTTACTCTTAAAATTTCGCCACTACTTTAAAAAGATGGAAGAAAAAACAGGGGAGGAAGTGAAAACCCTACTTTTAAGCGAAGTGATGGATTCAGAAAATTTGGAAATCATCCAGCAAACAGGGGTGAAGGATTTTTTAATTTCCAACCAGTTTGTCAGCAAAATTATGGCTCAACTTTCCGAAGAGCCCGATGTGAATTTAGTTTATGAAGACCTTTTTCAATCTGATGGCAGTGAAATCTACTTGAAACCCATTCGGCTATATTTTGATGTGGTGCCCGATAAAGTCAGTTTTGGCACTTTAATGAAGGCGGCTCAACTGAGAGGCGAGGTCTGTTTTGGAGTTCGAATTGACAGTGAAGCCACTGTTGAGGAATGCGACTATGGTGTTCATATTATCCCTGATAAAGATGAAATTTTTGAGCTGTCTTTCGATGATAAATTAATCCTTCTTGCAGAAGATGAAAGCTAAACTAAAGGAAAAAACCATGAGTGAGATTTTTGGTGAGTGCTTTTGTGGCGGGATGAAGTATAAATTTGATGGCCCTGTGCAACCTGCGACCTCATGTCATTGTTCCCGCTGTAGAAAGGCCTTTAGTGGTGCCGGCTCGGCTATGTCTAGGGTTGAAAATGGTAGCTTTCAGTGGGTCTGTGGGGAAGAATACTTACAAACCTACATTGGACAAAAGGGAGCTGGTTTAGGTTTCTGTAGTCACTGCGGGTCTACATTAGTGGGTATCTTTGATCAAAAAATTGCTGGCATTACCTTGGGGACACTCAATGATGACCCTAGTCTTTCCATTGGTAAGCATATCTTTGTCGGCTCCAAAGCTTGTTGGGACGATATTGGTGGGCAAGTGCCCCAGTTTGACGAGTGGCCCCTGAAAGATTAAAGGCTCCTTTATCCTTAAACGTCGTCCGATGTTCCTTGCTTTTCTCTGGCTGCAGCCTTATTAAACTTGGCCAATTTTTCTTCATGTTCCACCATCTTACCCCAACGTTGCACAAGGCTATTGAGGTCGTCAGTCTTTTTTAAGCCCTTATAAAGCCCTGCTAGGTTTAAAAAGACCTTTTTATCGAGCTTCATACGAAAGGCAGATTCCAGTGAGGAAATGGCCTTATAATAATTCTTTGCCTTGATCAGGTCTATCCCTTCTGTGATAAACTCTTGGCGTTTTTCTTCTTCCTTTGCTTCTTTTGCTGCTCTTTCAAGGTCATCAATCATATCTAAATATTGACTGGCCTCGTCGCTCAAGTTTAATGCTGAGCATATTTTTGCAGATTTTTTTAAGGTTTCTATAAACTTTACAACGCTCAAGGCCTTTCTGTAATAGTCTATGGCAGCCTTAGATTTTCTCTCGTGCTCTAAACTATCGCCCTTGGTGGCGTAATAGTCGTGGATTTTTTTCAAGTTATCGTCGGCTTCTTTTCCATCGGGGTCCACTGTTTTCAACTCACGGTAGTTAGCAACGGCTTCATCGTATTTTTTCAGTTCCACTAATATTTCACCAATTTCAATCCACAGGCGTTTGTCTTTAATTTCAGTGGAAGCAATCTGAAAAAAGGTAAGGGCCTTTTTAATATTGCCTTCGGCTTTGGCTGCATCGGCGGCCTGCACCACGGCTTTCATGGAGTAGTGTCCACCTGACTTTTCCAATAGGGAGGCTGTTTTAAGTAGATACTTGGTAGCGAGAAATCTCTTGCCTGCCTTTTGGAACATGAGGCCTAGATTTACATTATTATATCTACTGAATTCGTCTTTCCCCAGTAAGCTGGTCACCTTGTCGATGGCCTCATCCATTTGGCCATTTTTATCTAAAGATATGGCTTCGAGAAGATTTTTTTTATCATATTCCTTTGCATCCAACCCACCAAAGGCCCAAAGGGCTACCTTTGCGGCGCCATTACCTAGGGCATAGAGGCCTAGATTGTAACGCAAATTTTTATGGGATTCGGGGTCTTTATCAATTTGGGATTTTAAAACGCCCATAATATCTCTTGGGGTAACGGCGATCTTTTCTTTTTCCAGCATAGAGATCTCAAAGCTCACTTGACTGGCACCGACAGCATCACCGAGATCCTGTTTTTGCTCCTGATCAGAGTGTAAGGACTGGAGTTTTTCTTCTTTTTCCTTGGCTTTGTGCTCTAAAAGTTTTTGCTCCAGTAATTCGGCGGGGTTTTCGCCAATAAATTCAGGCAGGATATAGTCGATCAAGCTTTCAAATTGTTCGATAGAGGACTTTGCCGCTTCATCATAGAGGTCTACCTTGGCGCCAGAGGCGGCCAAGTTGTAAAATGCAGGCTCATAGTTTTTGTTGGCCTTCATGGCCATTTTATAGAGATTATTTGCTTGGTCAAAATTTTCTAGTTCCCGAGCAAAGTTCCCGAGTTTATTTGCCAGTTCATAATCTGCAGGATTATCTTTAAGAAGGTTTAACCCGATGGAAAGGGCGGCCTCAATATCAGAACCTGTAAAGTTATCCAATTCCGATAAAAGGCGGGGGTAGATTTCCTCGTGATTGATTTCTAGGGCCTTTTGAAATTCAATCATAGCGCGGTTGTAAAACTTGCTGCCTAGATGCTCTAAACCAAGGGCATAGTGCGACTCCATTTCGGCTTTTAGTTTTTCTTCGCTTCCTTTAAACAGATCCATCATTTCCTTTTGTTTTCGCTATTTTATCTTATCAATAACAAAAATATTTAACAATTTTTTTTCCTAATATTAGGTCGATAGCATTTGCAATTGCTAGGCCTTGGCTCAAGTTTATAAAAACAATGCTTTCTTTTTTAAAAGGTTAAAGACAAAATGGGGCAATTAGGAGTTGTTATGAAGGCCTTTGAGCATGTTCCCGTTTTATTTGAGGATATAATTTCCTTGAGTCCCACAGCAGGAAATTATTTTGATATGACCTTAGGCGGAGCAGGCCATGCCTTTGCTATGCTTGAGCGAAATCCCTCGTTGATTCTCTATGGGTCAGATAAAGATTCAGATGCTTTAGCTGCATCAAGGATACGCTTAGAGCCATTTATGGACCGAGTTCATCTCTTCCAAGGTGGCTTTTTAGAATCCTTAACTCACTGGAATGAGCAGGGTGTAAACGCTGATTTTATTTTGGCTGATTTGGGTGTTTCTTCCTTTCAACTGGATGAAGCTTCAAGGGGTTTTTCCTTTATGCGTGAGGGGCCTTTAGATATGCGCATGAATTCAGGCAGCGGCGATAATCTGGGGCCTACTGCCAAAGAATTTATGGAGCAGTCAACTGTTGAGGAACTTTCTAAGGCAATAAAGGACTTTGGAGAGGAATCTTTTGCCTACAAAATCTCTCTGCGGATTAAAGAGCATATAGGGGAACTAGAATCTACCTTGGATTTAGCGCAGCTCATAGAGAGGGCTATCCCGCGTAAACTCTGGCCTAAAAAAATTCACCCAGCGACTAAGACTTTCCAAGCTTTACGCATGGCAGTAAATAATGAAATTGGGGAGCTAGATGATCTTTTGGAAAAGGGAGTTTCTATGTTGAACCCAGAAGGTTTGCTAGGGGTGATTTCTTTTCATTCTTTAGAAGACAGAAGAGTGAAGTGGGCCTTTAAAAAACTTATTGACCCTTGTGAGTGCCCTAAGTCAATTCCTATCTGTGTTTGTGGGTTAAAACCTACTGCTCAGGCCTTGCAGAAAAAGCCGATCATTGCTACTGATGAAGAGATTTCCCAAAACCCTCGTTCTAGAAGTGCAAAGTTGAGAATAGTGCGTAGTTTATGAAAGATTTCCCCGCTTACGGAAAGGGTACCCAAGGAAAATTGGTACGACAAAAACAAAAAGAAGACCCCTATAAATTGGTCCCTCTTGTGATGGCCTTGGTGATCTTTTTAGGTGTAGCTATGTTTTTTGTGGTTCAGCGGGTAGAATACATTCGTACCGAGCGAGGAATTAAGGCCTTGATGTTTCAAAAAAGAGAGTTAATCGAAGCCACTTTGCCCTTAAAATTAGAAGCAGGCTACTTGACTCGTTTGGACCGAGTGGAATCCATTGCCAAAAGAAAATTGGGCATGATCAACCCTGCGAGTTTTAGAATTATTACCCCCCCTAAGCCTAAAGTAGTCCTTACCCCTGAAGTCACTTCCAAAGTGGGCCCAGAAACATCAGAAGTGAAAAAAGACGCAGAAACCAGCGTAAAGTCTAAGCCTAGTAAGGTGAAGCCATGAAAATACCTGAGCAGCAGCAACAGTCCTTTACCAAGCGAGTCAAATGGATCCAAGGGGTCTTTTTAATCGTTGCCGCTGTGGTATTTGGTCGTGCCGTATTTTTACAGCTCTTTGAAAATCGCAGATTAGAAAGTAAAGCGGAGCGCCAATACTTACAACGAAAGAGCTTAGCTTTACAGCGGGGGCCGATTCTTGACCGCAATGGAGTTTTACTGGCGGTCAGTTTGCCCATGAGCAGTATCTATGTCATTCCCCAAGAGATTGAAAATCCCTATGATGCTTCAAGTTTGTTGTCTGCTTTATTGGGAATAAACGAGGCCTATTTAAGCGAGGCCATGACCTCGCAAAAAAGTTTTACTTGGGTGAAAAGGTACGTGACCCCGATTGAGCGAGATCAGGTTATGGGTCTTGGCATTAAGGGCATCTATTTTTTAAAGGAATATGAGCGTTTTTACCCGAAGCTCCATCTAGCATCCCATCTGATTGGTTTTACAGGGATGGATTCCAAAGGCTTAGAAGGCTTGGAATCTAAATATGATAAACATCTGATGAATAGTAATATTCATAATGAAACTTGGAACCCCCTAGCTCAAGACCCGAGGGTGAACCCTCTTTCCGGTGGCTCCATTGAGTTGACCATTGATTCTACCTTACAGCATTTGGTGGACGCCGAGTTGAGTAAAGCCACCCAAGCAATGAAAGCTAAATTCGGGGTGGCTATTTTGATGAACAGTGAGACTGCTGAAATATTAAGCTTGTCTGCGTGGCCTAGTTTTGACCCCAATAATTTCCAGAGATATAACAAGCAAACCTTTTTTAATAACTCTGTAGGCCTCTCTTATGAACCAGGCAGCACCTTTAAACTAGTGACTATGGCGGCAGCTTTAGACTCAGGTGCCATTGCCAAGGATAATTTGTTTTTTTGCGAAAATGGGAGTTACCAGATTCATGACCGAGAAATTCACGATACCCAGCCTTATGGATTTTTGTCTTTAGAGCAGATCATCCAAAAGTCTTCTAATATCTGCGCCGCCAAAATCGCCCAACTGATCGACCGTCCCACTTTTTACAAGACAATTCAAAAGTTTGGTTTTGGTCAAAAAACAGACCTAGGCTTGAGTGGCGAAGTTTCTGGGAAGTTACATCACTTTGGTAACTGGAACGAGATTACTGTGGCTACCCTTTCCTACGGGCATTCTATTAGCGCTACCCCCATGCAGGTTTTGGCAGCAACTAACGTTTTTGCCAATGGTGGCAAATGGGTACAGCCCAAAATCATCAAGTCTTTGAAAAAGGCCGATGGGACAGTGATCGCCATTCCAAAACAAAAACAGGTTGATGTAGTTTCTGCAGTTGTGGCTTCCCAAGTTAAGGACTATATGAAAGCTGTGGTTCAGCTTGGGGGAACTGGTTTTAGAGCCCATGTTGAAGGCCTGGAAATTGCGGCTAAAACAGGAACAACTAGAAAATTTGACTCTCAACTGGGTGCCTATTCCAATAGCCTACACACTTCTAGCTTTGTCGGTTTCTTCCCCGCCGATAAACCGAAGCTAACCTTAATTGTATTAGTCGATGAACCGAGGCAGAGATATAAAGGGTCTAAATCCGCTTCTGTGATTTTTAAAGAGATCGCCAGTAGAGTTAAAGATCATTATTCTCTTGAGGGTAAGGTTACCTATGCCGCGGTAGAGGAAAAGGCCCCTTTTATGTTGGAACAAAAAGCAATGGCTGCGACAGAAGATAAATTGACCACCTCTGAGCTTAGTCGAAAGGTAATTGGAAAAAGCTTACGAGAGGCTTTGAGTTTAGCCAGCGCTCATGATTTAAAAATAAAATTGAAAGGCAATGGCAGAGTTGCCGGAGCTGACATAAGCAATAACATCTTAACCCTTACCCTAAGTGATGACTAAAAAAACGGACCAAAATAAAAATATTGATATTCCCAGTGATCTAGAAAAGTCAGAGGCAGAAGAAGCCCCAGATTCAGGTGAAGGTCTGATCAATGAAAATGGAGTGCAAATTGTAGCAGCACCATCGATCAAACGAATTGCCGCCTTTAGTGTGGATTATTTGGTGATTACCCTAATGCTCTCTGCCCTTTCGGCTCTCTTTTTACCTGATCGTTGGGACATGTTACCGACAGAAGAGGTATTAAAATCCTTGGCCCCTGTTTATTTAATTGGCTTGGTTTTATTCTTTTTCAAAGATCATGTCGGTGGGCGCTCCATTGGGAAAGCCTTTATGAATCTTTATGTTTCTCAGATGGCCGAGACCTTTCCTGTGGCAACGTCAAACCAACTGTTACTGCGTAATCTCTGGCTTTTGATTCTGCCTGTGGAAGCTATTAAAATGATCTTTGACCCCTACTGCCGTCGCTTTGGTGACAGGCATGCAAAAACAGTGGTCATGGAAGTTAAAAGGCCACCTGCAGTGCGGCATTTAACCATTAAGGCCATTGGCGGTATGTTGGTAATCAGCGTGCTTTGGTCTGCTTACGTAAACCTGACTCCCTTGAAGGTTGAAAAATCAGCAGGTTACCAAGTTGCCAAAGAGGCTTTGCTGGAAGACCGACAAATGAGGGCCCAGTTTGGTGACATGTTACAAGTCGGTGGGCATTTAGAGGTCACCTACGAGCAAGGAAAAGAAATTTACATCTTTCAAGTCAACGAAGACACGGATTTAAGGCGCATTCAGGTGGTGCTAGAACGTAAGGAAGAGCAGTTTTATAATTTAGGAGTCTTTTTGCTCAAAGAGAAAAAAGAAGAAGAAAATCCCGAAAGCGATTGATTTTTTGAACTCAACCCCACAAGCTTAGTTTTTTTAGATATTTTACAAGGTTATTATGGCAGTAGTTGCATGGGCTAAGAACGAGGCCGAAAAGGTTTTGAAAGCTCACTCAGATTTGGAAAAGGAAATCCTATTTGAAACGGGTTTTGGGCCCAGTGGTTTACCCCATATTGGCACCTTTGCCGAGGTAGTTCGTACCCTTTATGTTCTGGAAGCCGTTAAGGAGCTAGAGCCAAAAGCGAAAACTCGTTTGATTGTTTTTTGTGATGATATGGATGGCCTTCGTAGCCTGCCGCAAAATGTACCCAACCACGATCTATTGCGCCCTAGCCTTGGGGCACCCCTGTCTTCTATTCCCGACCCTTTTGAGGAGAAGGATAGTTTTTCAGGTTACATGAATGGTAAATTAAGAGAATTCTTAGATTCTTACGGCTTTGATTACGAGTACCGAAGTTCCACAGAATGCTACAAGTCAGGGGTATTTGATGAGGGCTTGAAGGCTGTGATGGATAACTATGGTAAGATCAAAGAAACCTTTGTAAAAACCATCGCTGAAAACAAAAGAGAAGCTTGGTCGCCCTTTTTTGTGATCTGTGAAAAATGTGGGAAAATTTATACCACTCGTGTCACCAATGTTGACCCTGCAAACTACGAAGTTAGTTATACCTGTGACCAGTCTAGTGATACCTACAATTCTTGTGGGCATGAAAACACCACTAGCATCCTTGGCGGTGCGGCGAAAGTAGGTTGGAAAGTCGATTGGGCTTTACGCTGGTTTGTGTTTGGAGTGGATTACGAAATGTATGGGAAAGACCTCATGGAATCGGCTACCTTAAGCGGGAAAATCTGCCGAATTCTAGGTGGCAAGGCCCCAACACCTTACAAGTATGAATTGTTCTTAGATGAAAATGGCGCCAAGATCTCTAAAAAGATTGGTAACGGTATTTCCATGGACCAGTGGCTGAAGTTTGCCCCACTTGGAGCGCTATTGCATTTTTTACTGGGGAACCCAAACAAGGCTAAAAAAATGGGTATGCCCCTTTTGCCTAGATTGGTGGATGAATACCTACAAGCTATGAGAGGTGATGCCTCTGATGTTGCCTTTGGGCCAGCTTGGTTTTTAAATTCTGTGCGGAAAAGACCCCTGACCAGCATCAAGGAGCTGACTGCTGAAGTTGGTTTTAGTTTGCTTTATAATGTTGCCGAAGCTGTGAACTTATATGATCCAGAGATGTTATTTGATTACGCCTTTAAGTATGATGGCCGCGTGGAAGAAGACGAAATTCTTTACCGTGAGCTAGTAGGTAAGGTTGCAGCCCTGGCCGAAGAAGTGAATAAAAGCAAAACACCCTTTGAGTTTACCCCTGATGAGCAATTTGTGCCTCTCTTTTCAGAATTGGTGAATCATATTGAATCTCTAGAGGAAGATATGCAAGGTGATGAGTTGCAAACTAAAATCTTCTCTTTAGCCAAAGACCAAGAACTGAACCCAAAAGATTTCTTCGCTTTTTTATATGGCTTGATTTTAAACAAGGCCCAAGGGCCAAAATTAGGGCCATTTTTTGCGCTAATGGGTAAGGCTGAAAGTATGAAGCTCCTGAAAAAAGGTTTAAGCAGGCTAGGGGTGTAATGCTGAATATTGAAGCTTTGGTTGTCTCTCCTTTGCAACAAAACTGCTACCTTTTAAGCTGCGATGAAACCCAAGAATGCATTGTCGTGGACGCAGGTGATGTTGGTGAGAAAATTTGGGAATATGTACAAAGCAAGGGCTTAAAGATTAAGTATTTAGTCAATACCCATGCCCATGTCGACCATGTTTCCGGTGTGGCCGCATTAAAACAAATCAGTGGCGCTCCCTTTTTGATGCATAAAAATGAAGAAATGGTTTTAGGTCTACTGAAAGCCAGTCAAAGTATGTACGGCTTTGGTGATGGCCAAGTGCCCAACATCGACGAGTTTCTTGAAGAAGGAAAAGAATACACCTTTGGCAAAGAAACCTTTAAGGTCATTCTTACACCGGGGCACACGCCAGGCGGTGTTTGTTTGGATTTCGGCGCAAGCCTGTTTGTCGGGGATACCCTATTTTATGGGTCTATCGGACGGACTGATTTACCGGGGGGGGATCATGAGGTGTTGTTGAGGTCAATTAAGACTCAACTCTTGGGCCTGCCTGCGGAAACGAAAGTTTACAGCGGTCATGGCGAGCCCACCACCATTGGATTTGAAAAACAAAACAACCCCTTTTTAGTCTAATGCTAGCTGAGTTTTTATACCAATTATTTCCCTACCAGATCTTTAAATCTGTCGCCTTTCGTGGTGGAATGGCCTATCTTACCGTTTTTTTGGTAGTGAACATTCTGATGCCTAAGATGATCCGTTTGTTCCGTAAAGAGGGTATTACCTCTGACTTTACGGCTGTGACCAAAACGGGGGGGCCTTACCAAGGGGCAACACCCATTATGGGTGGTTTGATTTTAATCCCAGCCATTGCCATTGCTGTTTTACTCTGGGCTTGGATCAATGTTTATACCCTCTCTTTACTTTGGGTTATGCTCTGCTTTTTTGTCATTGGTGCCCTCGACGACGGTGCTAAAGTTCTGCACAAAAGACGCATTGAAAAGGGTTTGGAAGAGCAAAATGGATACAGTGATAAGGCCGATGGAATCTCAGGCACCTTTCGCTTGTTTTTTGAATTTCTAGCAACCTTCATCGCACTGGCAGGCCTTCACTACATTACTGGTGGGATCGATGGCCACTTGAATATCCCAGGGGTTCCCATTAAGAACCTTCACCCTGAGCTACCCTATTTTTTATTTATTCCCTTTGCCGCATTGATTATAGTTGGTGGAGCTAATGCGGTGAACTTAACTGATGGTCTGGATTCCCTGGCCTCGGTGCCTATTGTGACCACTACTTTTTTTATTGCTGCCGCAGCTTATATTGGTGGCGACATCGAATGGGCAGCTAAGCTAAAAATTCCCTTTGTTTCCAGCGACGTTAAAGAGGTTGCCATCTTTGCCATAGCGCTAATTAGTGCCTGTCTTACCTTTTTGAAATTCAATAGTCCCCCTGCTAGTATTTATATGGGCGATATTGGAAGTCTCGGTTTAGGGGCTACCATTTGCGCAATGTACGTTTTGGTTAAAGCTGAATTATACTTGCCCATTGTTGGCGGCGTGTTTGTTTTGGCTGCCGTGAGCGCCATATTACAACGTCTTTGGTTTAAGTTTGCCCTTTGGAAAAAGGGTCGGTCTTGGGCCGAGAAAAATCGCCTTTTTTATCGGGCGCCTTACCACCATCACCAACAGGTTTTGATTACCTTTAAGGAGTCAGAGCCAGATATCCAAAGTGTTTGGCATTTGTTGATGACCAAGTTGAAGCTGGTACAAATTCACGATGAAGACAAATATTTAACCCCAGAACAGGTGAATAACAAGGTCATTTGGAGCAGTCACTTGCGCTCTATTTTGCTGCTGGTTATCGCCATGATGATTTACTTTAAGGTACGGTAATGATTGACGCTAAAATACTAAGAGAAACCCCTGAAATCATTTCTGCCAGCTTGAAAAAACGAGGCAGTGACATTGACCTTGCTCCACTGCAGGCAATGGATGTGAAACGACGTGAATTGCTGGTTCAGGCGGAAGCCCTAAAAGGGGAACGGAACGAAAATTCAAGTAAAATTGGTAAAAAATTGGTTGAAGGCGACGAAAGACAAGCTTTGATCGACCGCACCAAAGAAATTGGCGGAACCATTAAAGCCCTTGAGGCGCAAGTCAATGAGCTTGAAGAAAACTTGGAAACAGCCCTTTTGCCTATTCCTAATATCTTAGATGATTCCACCCCTGAGGGGAAAAGTGAGGATGATAACCCTGAAGTTAGAAAATGGGGCACACCTAGAGAATTTGACTTTGAACCGAAGCACCACGCTGAAGTCGGTGAGGCCTTGGATGTTTTAGACGCTCCTAGAGGCGTAAAAATCGCCCAGAGTCGCTTTACTTTGGTCAAGGGTGCGGGAGCATTGCTTGAGCGAGCTTTAATCAATTTTATGCTTAATTTGCATACAATAGAACATGGTTACTTTGAAATTCAACCGCCTTTACTGGTCAATGCCACGGCAATGACGGGAACAGGCCAACTGCCCAAGTTTGAAGAAGACCTGTTTAAAACTACCGATGGTTTGTATCTTATCCCTTCGGCAGAAGTACCTGTCACCAACATTCACCAAGATGAAGTTGTGAAAGAGAGTGATTTACCGATCAAGTACACAGCCTTTACCCCCTGTTTTCGAAGTGAAGCAGGTAGTTACGGGCGCGATACCAAAGGTTATATCCGCCAACACCAGTTTAATAAGGTGGAATTGGTGAAGTTTGCCCACCCTGATAACTCAGATGCAGAATTAGAAGATTTGGTCGGTAATGCCGAAAAGGTGTTGCAACTTTTAGAGCTACCTTACCGAGTTGTGCAGCTTTGCAGCGGCGATATTGGATTTTCTGCCGCCAAATGCTATGACATTGAAGTTTGGATTCCCTCAGAAAATAAATACCGTGAAATTTCTAGTTGTTCCAACTGTACTGATTTCCAAGCGAGAAGAGCAAAAATTCGTTTCAAGCCTGAAGAAGGTGGTAAACCTAGATTTGTACATACGTTAAATGGCTCTGGTCTCGCAGTAGGTAGGACTCTAGTGGCTATTTTAGAAAATTACCAACAGGCCGATGGCTCAGTTGAAATCCCAAAAGTGTTGCAATCTTATATGGGCGGCTTGACATCTATCAAAAGATAGGTTTTAATTCTCTTTTACTTTGCTGGAGGGTTGCCCGAGCGGTTGAAGGGAACGGTCTTGAAAACCGTCAGGTGTCATAGCCTCGTGGGTTCGAATCCCACACCCTCTTCCAGCAAAGTACATATCTTTTAGCTTCCCTTGCCTTTTTAAAAATATTCTACTGTCTCTAGTATACTGTTTCCTATGCGACTATGCTATAGTTCAAGTTTTTTAGCTGCTACATTGGTGGGGTTACCACTTGCTTCGGCTTCCAGTTTTAATTTATGCTGCACACAGGGTAAGCTTGCCCCATGTTTTTCCACTTCTGGTGGTTATTTGCGTGAGCTAAATAAGTTTCCTTAAGCCATTTATGGCTTACACAAAGAAAGCAAAAGCCGCAGGCTTTTACTAATGCGTGAGCTAAATAAGTTTCCTTAAGCCATTTATGGCTTACACAAAGAAAGCAAAAGCCGCAGGCTTTTACTAAGCTATACAAGCTCCCCCTTGTCATCTGTGCAAACCCAGTTTTCAGCAAACTGCTTGGCTGCGGCTTTGGGGTTATTTTTGTGGTAGGTTGCAATTTGCCTGTCGCTGGCGGCCCAAAGTGGGATTGAAGGGTTAGAGAGGTTTACTTTATCCGGTGAAGATTCAGGTTTCCCATAAACAAAAATCACCTCTGGGTAGTGCATAAAAATGGTTTCTGCATTTCTCTTGGAAAAATCGAGCAATACCGTCTTTTTGGCCTCTATTTCCTCATCCTCAGACTCGCACTCCTGTGAGGCTATGTAGAATTCGGAATCTAAGTCTCCCTGAAATTCCTCTGATTTTGAAATTGAAAACTACCTTCGAACCCTTAAGGCTTCGCCTCAAGAGTTCGAGCAAAGAAAAGTTTTCAAAGTGACCACTCCGAACAGGCCAAAAAAGGTCTTCCTTGTGGAAGCCTCAAGTCAGCTAGATTTAGAAACTCAGTTTAAAAATTTAAGTTTAGCTAATCCAAAGGTTTTGAGCTCTTGGGAAAGTAAAAGGAAAGTTTCATAAAAGTAAGGAGCTTGATGCCCTCGAATTTCAATTTTTGCTGCTAAGCAAAAATTGAGATCCAAAGGCCAAATTGTCTCATTGAAATGAGGGTTACTCACGAAGTGAGTAAGTATTCTTAAGCGATTTATAGCTTACACAAAGAAAGAAAAGCCGCAGGCTTTTACTCGATTTTATTTCAATGGCATTGAAATACCATTGCAATAAGGGCTATTTTCCTTGAAATGAAAATGGATTTTGTGTTTAGTAAAATTCTGTCGGCTTTTATCTAGCAAGGTTACAATGGTTCTTTGAACCATTGAAATGAGACCTTGTTTTCATTGAAATGACATTTCAATGGGTAGTTTTTGAGTTATCCGCCAGTCACAGTTTGTCAAAAAATAGTAAAAAAGTTAAATGGAACCTATCCCCCCCCCTTTTTTTTTAAGTCATTCACAAGTTACTTCGTCATTTATTGCTCACAGCAAATACCGTGATAGACAGGTTTCCTAGAAATATTATACCTTAAAATCATTCATAAAAAATTGAATTTTTAGGGTAGGAAGTGACAACAGGTAAAACAGAGGAAACAGTAAAAGGCGTACTGCTCAAGTTGATAAAAATCCTATCAATTTCTGTGGGTAGTATTTTCGGGCTTTTCCTTTTGCTGCTGTTATTGGTAACTACCTACACCCCAACAAATCCCCCTGACCAATACAAAACTCCTGTCATTTACAGTGGGGTTCCAGGCATGAAAGTAGATTTTATATATTCTGGGCGCACTCCAGAAGGCATTATTTGGGAATTTATGGATCGTACAACGATCATAATTGGGGTCACCTATACCGACAGGAATTTTATTGTTTTTGTTGATGACATAATCTATAAAGAAGAAGCCCTGAGGCTTCTTCGTTTAGGCATTGCAGATGGCAAAGTTTATGTCGATGAGCAAAATTATTTGGTCACAGAATAAGACTATTCATTAAGGTTTAAACTCACTCGTAATTCAATAGAAAAAGGCGTAAAATCAGCGAATCGACCTATGGTGGTCAATAGTTCTAATGGGAGAAATCGGTTAGCATTTTCAAAATTAAAATCATCAAATAAAATTAATTCATAGACCTCTTTTTCTTTTTTAGGGATTGCCTTCCAACTCATCCTACCGATTGCGCCAATTTGTTGAATATCAAATATTTTACTCCACTCTTCTTCTATTAACTTTACACTAGGGCTAAAAGAGAAACCTTCCTTTAACGGTTTGCCTTTTCTAATTAGCTCTTTAATAGATTTTTTGATCTTAATTTTTGCCATCTGAAAGCTAACGCTGTTTATAATCCATTGCCCCATTTCACTGTTTTCTTCAATCTTCCAAGTGGAAGCATCATTCCCCATACCTCGTTTAAAAAAGGCCAATGTTTTATGTAGAAATA
>CBFCZY010000023.1:0-40692 GCA_965602905.1 uncultured bacterium
AAGCTAAAGAAGAAACTCCTGCTGCATCTGACGATCCCTTTGCTGCAGCTCAGGCCGCCGCAACAGAAGAGCCACGTGAAGAGATCTCATTGGAAGATTCAGACCTGAATTTAGAGGATGAAGAAGACCTAATGGATCTGGCACCCTTGAGCGATGACTTTCATGAAGAAGAAGTTGTAACCGAGTCAAAATTAAAACTCCCTAGTGATATGGGAGTGAAAAACCGCTACAGTTTCAATGACATTGATAATGGAATTCAATTCCTTAGCGGAAAAGAAGACTTTCAAGCTGAATTCCAAGAAGACACTATTATTTCAGTGGCAGAAGGAAACAGACTTGCTGTAGACAACCAGATTCAAGGTTTCGACTACCAAAGTGAAGCTACGACTCAGCCACCGAGTGCCCCTGATGCCTCTGAAGTGATTCCTGTAGAAGAGCCAGCGACACCTGAAACGCCTCAAGCACCAGAGACTCAGGTTGAAACTCCAGAGACTCAGGTTGAAGCACCAGAGCCTCAGGTTGAAGCACCAGAGACTCAGGCAGAAAAAGCTTTGAACTTAGAAGAAGTCACCCCTGAGTTTAAACAGCAACTGAGCGGTATGATCGAAGGCGTTGTTACAGAAACAATCAAAGACACTTTGCAATCCATGCTACCTGATATTGTAGACCAGATTGTTGAAGAAGAGCTAGATAACTAGCCCATGGCTATAAAAAAGGCAAAAGCAGAACACCATCCTGGCCTGATCATTCTTATTGTACTCTTTGCCCTACTGGGCATAGGCACAATTATGATCTATTCCTCCAGTGCGATCTATGCCCTTAGAAACTGGGGAAATACTTCTCATTTTTTAGTCAAACAAATATTTAATTTAGCCATTGGTCTTGTAGCCTTGCGAATCAGCTTAAAGGTTGATTACCAAACCTACAAAAAGCTGGTTCCCTTTTTGATGGTCAGCACCTTCATCTTTCTGCTCCTGATTTTAATTCCAGGCATCGGGACAGAAGTAGGCAACGCTCGCCGTTGGATTCGGATTTTTGGATTCGGCTTTCAGCCTTCAGAACTTTTAAAGTTCACCCTAATCGCTTGGCTTGCCAGCTTTTTAGGACGAAAAAAAGAACTTTTAGGTCTCTTCTCCCAAAGTCTACTCCCTGTACTCACAGTTTTAGGGGTCTTTTTCTTTTTGCTTTTATTACAACCTGACTTTGGCACTGCCGTATTGATCAGCATCACCTTACTGGCAATGGTGTTTGTGGCAGGCGCAAGGTTAAGTCATTTGTTTTTGAGCCTTGCTGGCATCAGCGGCTTGGCCTTTTTGCTCATCGTAAGTAAAAGTTACCGAATGCGCCGCATTACAGGATTTTTAGATCCCTGGGCTGATCCTTTAGATACTGGCTTCCAGCTGATCCAATCCTTTATCGCTTTCTCTACAGGTGGCATATTTGGTTTAGGGCTGGGCAACTCAAGGCAAAAACTTTTCTTTTTACCAGAAGCCCATACCGACTTTATCTTAGCAATTTTAGCGGAAGAAGCAGGTTTAATTGGGGTCATCGTAGTTTTAGGTTTACTTGTGACCTTGATGATCAAGGGCTTTGAAATTTCGAGTCACTGCCAAGAAGATTTTGGTAAAAACTTAAGCTTTGGCATCACCATGCTCATCTCCTTGCAAAGCTTTTTAAATTTTGGTGTGGTTATGGGCCTACTCCCCACAAAGGGAATTCCCTTGCCATTCATTAGCTACGGGGGCAGTAGCCTAGTGATCAACATGTTTATGGTTGGCGTACTCGTTAACATTGCCCGCTACAATGACAAACAAGATGCCAAAGGTCAGTAACCCTGAGGCTAAACCTCTGCGTTTGTTAGTCGCTGGTGGCGGCACAGGTGGCCATCTGTTTCCAGCGATTGCCATCGCCCAAGCCTTGGCCGAAAAAATAAATTTGGAAATTCGCTTTGTCGGTAGCGACAGAGGAATTGAGGCCACAAAAATCCCCCAATTAGGCTATCATCTTTATAAGCTGCAAGTGGCAGGTCTTTATAAGGTGGGTAGGGTCAAAAAATTAATCGGCCTCTTAAAACTCCCCATTGCTTTCTTGCAGTCTCTCTGGATTCTTTTAACCTACAGACCCAATTTGGTTTTAGGTGTCGGTGGCTACGCCTCTGGCCCCATGCTTTTAATGTCTCTACTTTTGGGCTTTAAGGTCGTTTTACAAGAACAAAATGCCAGCCCTGGCATGACCAATCGCTTTTTGGGCCGCTACGCGCCCTTGACCTTAGTCCCCTTTTCAGGCCTTGAGGAATTATTTAAAAATCCTGTAGTGGTAGGCAACCCCATTCGAAAAGAAATCATAGCGGCTGCGGGGCAAGACCAAACCCAGAAAAATGATACCTTCCATATTGCAATTGTTGGCGGCACCCAAGGCGCTAGAGTGATCAACCGTGCCTTTTGCGGGCTCCTAGACCAACTAAAAGATAAAAAAGTAAAAATCACCCACCAAGCAGGGAAGTTAGATCTTAAAGAGGTAAGTGACATTTACAAAAACTACCCTGACCTAGATGCAGAGGTAGTGGTGTTCATCGATGATATGGCTGGCCTCTACAAAAACCTAGACCTAATTATTTCTCGCAGCGGTAGCATGATCGCTGAATTCAACGCTATGGGAAAGGCTTCCATTTTAGTTCCTATCCCCCACGCGTCTGGAGACCACCAAAGGCAAAATGCTTTAAAGTTAACCCAAGCAGGTGCCGCCATTCTGCTGGAACAAAAAAACCTTAGCCCGGAAAGTTTATGGGCCAACATTGATGAGCTTTGGCAAAACCCAGCCCAACTAAAAGCCATGGAAGAAGCTTCCAAAGGGTTATTCAAAGGCGATTCGGCGGCGAGCGGCGCAGATATAATCTTAGATTTTTTTCAACTGAAATAGCTAAAAGCAGGGGCAAGCTAAGGGGGGATTTTAGACGTGGACTAGATTTGAGCTAGACTTTAGGGATGCTTAAGCCCCAAGCTTCAATAGCAGGAACTTCAAAAGGGTGGAGCTCTGTGATCTTTGCAACCAGCAAGCTCAACTCCGATTCATAGCACTGTAAATTTACA
Organism: uncultured bacterium; assembly: GCA_965602905.1. Classification (GTDB taxonomy): domain Bacteria; phylum SAR324; class SAR324; order XYD2-FULL-50-16; family XYD2-FULL-50-16; genus JASJGK01. The sequence continues at coordinate 3,090 of CBFCZY010000023.1, forward strand.
GCAAACAAATGTTGTTTCTGGAGTTTCCCCTCAAAGCCTAAGGCAGGCTTAGAATCTTTTAGAGGTCTAAATCTTTCTGTAGCAGGGGTCACAATAGACCAAGAGTCATATTGTCCTATTTTACCAAACCCTAGTAAGGCCAGAGCGGATAAAATCTGCTCAAGACCCTGCTCAGGGTGATAAAAAACAACTTTATAAATCAAAGCCTACTCAGCTGGTGCAGCCTGAGGAATAGCAGCTGGTGCTTCCACTGGAGGCATTGCTGCAGGAGCTTCTGCCTTAGGCATTACAGATTCTTGCGCCACTGGAGCTAAGTCCAATACAGAAGATTTCTGTGACATGGTTGAGTTGTAGGTAAGAGTAAAACTACTCACCATAAACAAAACAGCCATCACAGTAGTGATTTTACTCATCAAGGTCGCTTGGCCTCGCTGATTATTGGCTTGGCCCATGCTACCAAAAGCAGCACCTAATTCAGCCCCTCGGCCGATCTGTAAGAGTACAGAAAAGACGATAAAAAGGCAGATGATAATGTGAAAAGTAAGTAAAAGTCCGTTCATTGTATATTCTAAAAAGATTGTACGATTTTTGTGAAGTCTTCTAGTTGTAAACTAGCGCCACCCACTAATACGCCATCCACATCGGATTGGCCTAAAATTTCTTTTGCGTTAGAACCTTTAACGCTACCACCATATAAAATGGAAGTTGAGTTTGCGATGATCTCGCAAACAGATTCTTTGATTTGTCCACGAATTACTTGGTGGATTTCGTTAGCCTGTTCGGCTGAGGCCGTTTTGCCTGTTCCAATCGCCCAAATAGGCTCATAGGCAAAGACCAAGTCTTTATAATCTTCAGGGTCTAGGCATGCAAAAACAGCCTTGACTTGAGTTGTTATTTTTTCGATGTGTGTGCCAGCTTCACGCTCTTCAAGGCTTTCTCCAACACATACGATAGGCTTAATGCCCACTGCCAGCAAAGCCTTAGCTTTTTCTGCTACCATTTCATTGGTCTCGCCAAATAACTCTCTTCTTTCTGAGTGACCGACTAGGGAATACTTACATCCTAGAGTCCTAAGAAGTAGAGGTGAAACTTCACCAGTGAAGGCACCTGAATTGTTCGTTGAAGAGTTTTGAGCACCGTAGGTAATAAAAGACCCATCAAGCCAACCGCTAACTAAGGGCAGCAAAGGAGACTGAGGGAAGACAGCAACTTCTAGGTTTGCCTTTAAAACTAATTCTTCTTTTAATCCTGCAACCAGTTCCCATGCATCATCAGGGAGCAAATTCATTTTCCAGTTGCCTGCAATAATCGTTGTTCGTGCCATTTTATTTCTCCGCTAAAGCTTCAATACCTGGAAGTAGATTCCCTTGGATAAATTCCAAAGAAGCCCCTCCGCCAGTTGAAACATGTGACATACTATCAAATAATCCTGCCTTTTTAACTGCATTCACTGAATCACCACCGCCAACGACGGTAACACCTGCGCAAGCAGCAACAGCATCAGCAATGGCAAAGGTGCCTTTGCTAAAATTTTCCCATTCGAACACGCCCATAGGGCCATTCCAAAAAATGGTTTTGGCAGTCAAAATCAAGTCATTAAACTTGGCTATACTTTCAGGCCCAATGTCTAAACCCATAAAACCTTCTGGGATATCCTGACCCACTACTTTAAACTCGGCGTCTTCTGAAAAGCCCGCTGCTACAATATGATCGACAGGTAAATGGATTCCTTTGCCCAACTCCTTGGCCTTGGCTAGAACTCTTTCCACTACATCCATGTGTTCTGTATCCACCAAAGAATCACCAACAGTGTAGCCTTGCGCCTTTAAAAAGCTATAGGCCATGCCGCCACCGATAATTAAGTGGTCTGATATATCTAGCAGACGATCTAAAAGTTGGATCTTATCAGAAACCTTAGCGCCACCAGTGATGGTTACAAAAGGGCTTTCTGGGCTTTTAACCAAACCGCCTAAAAATTTTAGTTCTTTTTGCATTAAAAAACCACAGGCTGGTTCTTTGAAAAACTTAGCAACACCTGCTGTTGAGGCATGGGCCCTGTGGCAAGTGCCAAATGCATCCATGACAAAATGGTCGGCAAGGCTGGCAAGTTCTTTACTAAACTGCACATCGTTACTGGTTTCTTCTGGGTAAAAACGGATGTTTTCAAGGAGTAAGCAATGGCCTGAATTAAGATTTTCAATGGCAGCCTCAGCAACGGGGCCAAATAAATCAGGGGAAAAACTTACAGGCTCGCCCAATAATTTTTCTAATGCATCCACGATGGGTCGCAAGCTAAACTCTTCCACTCTTTGGCCTTTTGGCCTTCCACGGTGAGAAACTAAAATAACCTTAGCACCTCGAGAAGTTAAATTTTCAATGGTAGGGATGGCAGCTCTAATTCTTGTATCGTCATCTACCCTTTGTTTCTCATCTACGGGGACGTTGAAATCCACTCTAAGGAGTACACGTTTATCTTTAACATCAATGTCTTCAAGGGTAAGTTTATTCATTGGTTCAACGGGAAAAAGGGGGACGATTCGAAATAGAAATTTTTGCTCTTTTTCAGCCCCTTGTCAAGTTAAACAAAGGGGTTGAACAGAATCTTCCCCTTGCTTTGGGCCAAAAAAACAAAATTCGCCCATTTTGTCGAATGGAGACTTTTACTCGACCAAATTGTCGAGATTTATATGGCTTTTTGTATAAAAAGTCTAGTCAAGGCAACATGCGCCTCAAATGTCATATGTGGCACGCTACTTGTAATTGATAGGTTGCGAATCAACAACAATCGACTATAGGAGTCTCGATGAATGGCATGCGACGAGGAAGAAGATCTAAAAAAACAAAATCTTTTAATCCTGATCATCAGCAAATTGAAAAAGCCTTAGCAGATTTTAAATCACGTGGTGGAGAAGTAACCAAAGTGGGTGCTAACAGCTCTAATCTTTCCAGTTTTATTGAAAGAAAAGAAGAACGAGCCATTGATGAGTTCTTTAATGGCGGTAGTGTTTCTGATTTACGCTTCTAAAGCCTTTGGACCTTAAGTTACGTTAGCTTAAACTATGTGTTTTTGATTGCAGCCTTTGGATTATTTAAAAGCTAGCGCTTTTTCCCACGGGCACGGTCAAAGACATCACCTAACTTAGTTGCTAACTCTAACTTACCTGAGACTTTCAGTTTACCTGAAAGCACAGCTTTAAAACCTGGTGTAATCCCTCTGTACACCTTGAGAAAGTCTCTATCCTTCGCACGTATGGTGCATTCAGATTCGAATTCACCATAAAGCACCTGTGGATTATCCTTTAAATTTACATGAACCTGAAGTTCTTGGTCTCCAGAAATCAGAAACTGGTAGGTCGCATCGATTTCTTTCACATCGTCGGGAAATTTTTTTATTCCTCTCTCTAGCTTTTCAAAGATCTCAGCAATGGTTATTGGTGCTTTAGGCTCGCTCATGACTCGTTCTTTTGCTGGCCCTAAAGCTTGCTCAATTGATTTAAGTTTTCTACAAGCTTAGATAACTTTTCTTCAATCTCAGCAAGTTCGCCCTTATCCTTTTCAATCACCGCTGGTGGTGCTTTGGCAAGGTAACCTTCGTTGCTTAGTTTGCCACTCAATTGCTTGGCTTTTTTGGTAAGCTTTTCCTGCTCTTTACTCAAGCGTGCTGTTTCGGCCTTCACATCCAGGGCTTCACTCAAGTCCATATAGATCTCAAAACCTTTACCCACTGCGCTTGCCAAGCCTTCAGGCTCAGTCATTGAAGATAGCAAAATAACCTCTTTGATCCCTGCCAAAGCTTGGATATTTTCCTCGTAAGCTTCTGCCGCGCCAATCAAATCGCCATGAACACTAACAACAGTAAGGTTCAGTTTCACATTAGGTTTGATGTTATTTTCGCCACGAATATTCCGAGCTAAGCTAACCAATTCAATGATAAATTCTGCCTGACTTTGATCACAGTCACTCTTTTTTATGTAGCCATACTCTTGGAGCATAATACTACCTTCCGTTGTCGGTAGTAGGCTAAACAATTCCTCGGTAACAAAGGGCATAACAGGATGCAAGATCTTAAGGCCTTCTTCAATTACGTAAAAAAGCGTGGCCAAGGCGGCCTCTTCTGCAACAGTACCCAGTTTACCAAAAAGCATGGGTTTAACCAGCTCAACATACCAATCACAAAACTCATTCCACCAAAAGGTATAAAGCTGTTTTGCAGCCTCATTGAATCTGTAATCATCCAAGTAACGGCTAACCTCTAAGGTCGCATGATCCAACTTATCTATAATCCACTGGTCAAAAATCCCAGGCTGAACCTCTGAGATTTTTTTAGGTGCACCTAGGCGGTCATAATGACTTAAGGCAAAACGAGTGGCATTCCAAATTTTATTGATAAAATTTCGATTGCCTTCAATCACTTGGTTGCTCAATTTAATATCTCTAGAACCACTAGTCATGCGGACCAAAGTAAAACGCAAAGCATCTGCACCAAACTCTTCAATGGTTACCAAAGGATCAATAACATTGCCCTTGGTTTTTGACATTTTATCCCCATTCTCATCCCGCACCAGTCCATGTAAAAAGACGTGAGGGAAGGGAACCTCACCTGTTAACTTAATGCCCATCATTACCATCCGAGCAACCCAGAAAAAGAGGATGTCATAACCTGTGATCAAGGTGGAATTGGGGTAAAAGTCTTTTAAGTCTTGGGTGTCTTCTGGCCAACCCATGGTAGAAAAGGGAAAGAGACCGGAAGAAAACCAAGTATCCAAAACGTCTGTCTCTTCTCTTAGGTCTTTGGCTTTACACTTGGGGCATTCTGTGGGAGTTGTCTCAGAAACAATTTCTGCATCACAGGAGTTGCAATACCAAGCGGGGATTCTGTGGCCCCACCAGATTTGACGGGATAAACACCAGTCTTGGATATTGGTCATCCATTCTGTAAAAATTTTGCCTTGGTTGCCAGGGAAAAAGGTGATGTCACCGCGATTCATGGCTGCCATGGCTTCACCAGCCATATCTTGCATCTTGCAAAACCACTGTACTGAAACCCGAGGTTCAATCACGGTAGCGCAGCGTTGACAGTGACCGACGGCATGCATGTGCGGGCTTTGGGATTTAAAAAACCCGCCTTCTTTAAGCATCTCCACTAGGTTTTTACGGGCAACAAATCGGTCCTGCCCCTCTAAGGGTGGAAAGATCTCGTTGATGGTAGCGTCGATATTGAAGATATTGATCTCTTCTAAGTTATGGCGCTTGCCCATTTGGAAGTCATTAGGGTCGTGGGCAGGGGTGATTTTCACCGCACCTGTACCAAACTCTGGGTCTACGTAATCATCGGCAATAATTGGGATCTTTCGTCCTACTAAAGGTAGGATTAAGTTCTTTCCAATCATGTGTTTATAACGTTCATCTTCTGGGTGAACGGCCACAGCCGTATCGCCCAACATGGTTTCAGGCCTTGTTGTAGCAACAATAATTTCACCAGTTCCATCTTCTAAAGGATAACCAATGTGGGTAAAGGTACCTTGGGTTTCTTTAGCGTCCACTTCCAAATCACTGAGTGCCGTTTTATCTTTAGGGCACCAGTTTACAATGTAGCTGCCTCGGTAAATGAGGCCTTCTTTATAAAGATCAACAAAGGTCTTTGCCACAGCCTTACTTAAACCTTCATCTAAGGTAAAGCGTTCACGAGACCAATCTAGGCTGGCCCCAAGGCTACGCAGTTGTTTAAAAATCTGGTTACCGCTGGTTTCTTTCCACTTCCAGATTTCTTCAACGAATTTTTCTCGGCCTAATTCTTCACGCTCAATACCTTTTTTTCTAAGCTCACGCTCCACAACCATCTGGGTCGCAATTCCTGCGTGGTCTGTGCCTGGCAACCAAAGGGTTTTAAAGCCAGCCATGCGTTTATGGCGTACTAAAACATCTTGTAAAGAATTTACTAAAGCGTGGCCGTTGTGCAGGGAACCTGTAACGTTAGGAGGGGGAATGACGATGGAATAAGTCTTGTCACTTGAAGATTTATCAGGGTTAAAAAGTTCATTTTCCTCCCAAAAATCATACCATTTTTTTTCAATTTGGCTCGGTTGGTACTGTTCCATCTTCATTTTTCTTGTCTAAGGATTTGATTATAGTATTTTGGCTAAGTGTAGATGCTAGCTTGGCCTGAGGAATTTGGCAATATAACCCACTACAAAGACTTACATTTTTTGGCTAAAAAAAAAGCACTTGAGGTTACCGGTAGTAACCTCAAGTGCTTCTGTAAAACTTTTAGCTAAATTTGTAAGCCAATTCCCTAAAAAGAGAAACCTAAGGTAAGAATCAATAGACCAGGCAGAGCAGAGATATCATTTAAATCTTTCCCTAACTTGTCCAAATCAGATTCGATTGTAGCGGTGTCCACTCCTGTATTTGTTGAAACAGTGTAGCTATTTGTACTGCTACTCAAAGAGGAGCCTACTAACCAATCTACACCTAGCACGAAGCCACCGAGGTTCCACTGGTTACCAATGCCAAAGGTCAAAACATTTGCCTCAGCTTCAACCGCTGCAGCAGCCGTTGCTGTGGCTGAAACAGTAGTACCATTTACAGTGGTTGACTTGGTTTCTGACACAGTCGCATCTCCTGAAAAGGTTCTTTTATTGTAGGCAAAAAGAAAGTTAAAGGAGTTACCAGCAAAGTATCTGGTCCAAGCACCTTGGTTTGTATAGGTCACAGAAGAAGTGGCGTTCGTTGTGGAATCTGTATCTTCAAATTTTGCTTCACCTGACTCCAAACCAACCATTAGGCTATCACCTAAGAAAAAACCCACTTGCACTGGGTTGGTCAAAAGAGTTGGAATATGAATTCCCACAGGGGATATGCCGATATAGCCAACACGTTCTGCTCGATTCGCTCTAGAATCGGCACCAAAAGCCAATCCATTGACTAAAAATAAGCTTACTATTGATAAAATTAGAATTCTCATCATTTCTCCCTAAAGGTTTTTCTCTTATTTTCTTACTCTTGGGCACATATGGCAAGCTATATCAAAAATTTTGAGACTAACAGCAATTGCCCCTTGCTCAAACTTTAGCCTAACGTAGACTGCCAAGCTGTTTTCAGGTCTGCCAAAGAGGCTTCTAAGAGCGTCTCTTCCCCATTATGCACAACCAACTCAGGTTGGCAATTGGAGTAACCTAAAAAGTGAATTGCTTGGTCTGTAAAGGCCGATTCTAATTGACCTCGGTTCTCTTTATCAACGATCACCACCAACCGACTGGCAGACTCGCTAAAGAGCAATTCCATGGGGGTAATTTCTGACATTTTAGCCAGTACAGAAATATCAACTTCGATTCCAAAACCACCACCAAAGGCCATTTCGGCTAAAGTAACAGCGAGACCACCGTCACTACAATCGTGAGCGGCAGAAATAACACCCTTTGCAGTTAAACCGCTTAGAGTCTCGTAGCGTTTTTTAGCTGTTTCTAAATCCACTTGGGGGACCAAACCACCTGCTAAACCATACTCAGTAGCAAACTCACTGCCTGCAAGTTCATTTTTAGTGTCACCTAAAATATAAACCATTTGACCTGAGTTCTTCACATCACTGGTCACAGATTTCGTAATGTCCTTGATCTTACCAACGGCAGAAAAGAGTAGGGTTGGCTTGATAGAGATTTTCTGCCCATCCAAATTGGCATCGTTTTTCATGGAATCTTTTCCAGAAATCAAAGGTACACCAAAGCCCTTACAGTAATCATAAAGCGCCTGACAGGAACGAACCAACTGGGCCAATTTATACTGGCCATCAGGGGTCGTTTCCGATTCCACAGGGTCGGGCCAACAGAAGTTATCCAAACCTGCAACACGCTCTAAACTTCCACCTGTAGCTACAATATTCCTCACGGCTTCATCAACCGAACAGGCTGCCATATGGTAGGCATCAAAGGGGCTATATTTAGGTGCAAGGCCATTGGAAACAATGATTCCCTCGGTGCTTGCTAAAATCGGACGAAGGACACCTGCGTTTCCAGGGCCATCATTATTCACACCTACAAGAGGCTTAATTACGCTAGCGCCACCAACTTCGTGGTCGTACTGGCGGATCACCTTTTCTTTACTGGCAACATTTGGCCGAGCCAACACTTTTTTCAGCGCTTCGCTTGCATCCACCTTAGGTAAGATTTCCGCAGTCATATTTGGGGCGTCCCACTTAGCTTTGAGCTTCATCGGTGGCAGGCCGTCATGAACAAAATCCATAGACATTTTACAAACTAGTTTCCCTTCATAGAAGCATTCTAAATCGCCTGAATCTGTGAAAGTCCCAAGATCGCTTGCTTCAACATGCATGGCTTTGGCAAGAGCCAAAAAGCGTTCCACCTTTGCAGGGGGTACAGATAAAGTCATACGTTCTTGGGCCTCAGAAACTAAAATTTCCCAAGGCTGTAGGCCTTGGTATTTTAAAGGGGCACGGTCAAGGTGCAACTTGCAACCGCCTGAATCTTCAGACATTTCTCCAACAGAACTGGATAGACCACCAGCACCGTTATCTGTAATACAAGAGTATAAATTTTCTTCCTTTGCCACCCAGAGAAAATCAAACATTTTCCGCTGAGTAATGGGGTCACCGATTTGAACGGCTGAAACAGGGGAATCTTCATCGAGAGCTAAACTAGAAAAGGTAGCCCCGTGGATTCCATCTTTACCAATACGCCCACCAGTCATTAAAATATGGTCGCCAGGCAAGGCTTTTTTATCTTCTGAAGGTTGCCCCACATGTTTGGCAGGCATGATGCTCAAGGTTCCACAAAAGACCAAAGGCTTGCCCACAAAGCAATCATCAAAAACAATGGCGCCATTTACAGTAGGAACACCTGAGTGATTTCCACCATGTTCCACACCTAAACGCACCCCTTCAAAGATGCGGCTTGGGTGCATCAATTTTTTAGGCAGGGGCTTATCGTAATCAGGAGGGCCAAAACAAAATACATCGGTATTGGCGATAAGCTGCGCGCCCATTCCCGTACCAAAGGCATCTCGGTTCACCCCAACAATACCTGTTAAAGCACCGCCGTAAGGGTCTAAGGCTGAGGGGCTATTGTGGGTTTCTACCTTAAAGGCCAAGGAGTAATCCTCATCAAACTTTATAATACCTGCGTTGTCTTTAAAGACAGACAAACACCAGTCATCTTTGCCCAGTCCCGCTCGAATTTCTTTGGTACAGGCTTGGATGTAGCTCTTGTATAGTGACTTAATCTCTGTAACCTTCCCATTTTCATCTGTATATTCAATGTGGGCATTAAAGATTTTGTGTTTACAGTGCTCGCTCCAAGTCTGGGCTAGCAGTTCCAATTCCACATCTGTGGGGCCAGCGCTCATACCAGAGGCTAGTCTCGCTTTTTGAACCTCAGGCTGGCTGAAATAATCTACAATCACTTGGCCCTCTTCTTCCGACAGAGCAAGCAAACGTTCTTTATTTAAGATCATCAATTGCTCTAAACTGCTGCAATCGGGGTTTTCAACCTTTACTTCTATGTTTTCTGCGGTGTGAGGAATTTTATAAAGCTCATCCAAATGGGCTTCCCACTCATCTGCACCTACCAAAATTTCTGTTTGGATCAGGTGGTTCACCATCAATTCACTGGCAGCTTTGGTAACCTCTTCACGGGTCAAGTCACCTTTAATTAAAAAGGCTCTGGCGCTGGCTAGAGGGTCTTTTTCTGTTAATTCTTCTTTCGTTAAGAGAGACAAGTTTTCTCTGGCAACCCGAGCGGCGTTGTCGGTAACGCCTGCTTTAAAACCAACTTCTACATACCAATCAAACCCGATCTCCTTACCTAGAGGTGAGTCGATAGAAAAGTCATTGAGCACAGGGTCTACAAACAACTTCTCACCCAATTCTTTTAAATGATCTGCACCTGTAACCTTGGGGCTATCCACTAAGTAGGCTTCAATGGTGCGAATGGAATTCGCATTGTAGCCGTGGGATTTAAATTCTTTCAGGAGGCGGTTGCCAATGGGGTCTTCGATTCCCTCTTTGAGGGCCACTTCTAAGCGATGTGCCATGAGATACTTTGTAAATTGATGTAGAAACGTGGGGGTGGTTAGAGGGTTTTATTCCTCTATTGAATACTGTAAAATAGGGTTTTATTCCTTTTTCTAAGGTTCCAAATGCAATGAACTTAGAATTTTAAAATAAAGAATAAAAAAAGGCAGGCCCTAGGGCCTGCCTTTCAAACTAACTTAAGACTACTGGTCGTATTCAGCGATCTTATCAAAGTTTAAGTAGTGGTAAATTTCTTCTTCTTTACCAGCAACTTTTCCAGTGTAGTATTCCATGTACTCTTTCGTAGTTGGAATTTTACCTAACTTAGCTGCAACAGCGGCCAGTTCAGCACTAGACAAGTAAACTTGTGCGCCTGTTCCAAGGCGGTTGTTAAAGTTTCTAGTCGAAGTAGAAACAACAACTGCGTTATCCTTAACTCTAGCTTGGTTACCCATGCATAAAGAACATCCAGGAACTTCCATTCTAGCGCCCATAGTACCAAAGGCACTGTAAACACCATCTTGCTTCAATTGAGTTTCGTCCATTCTAGTTGGAGGGCAAACCCAAAGCTTTGATTCCACCTGCTCTTTCCCTTGGGCAGCAATCGAAGCTGCGGCACGGAAGTGGCCGATGTTGGTCATACAAGAACCGATAAATACATCATCAATCTTAGTACCAGCAACGTCGCTCAAGACTTTTACATCATCAGGGTCGTTAGGGCATGCTAAGATTGGCTCAGTAATATCATTCAAGTTGATGTCAATCACAGCAGCATAGTCTGCATTTTTATCACCACGAAGAAGAGTTGGGTTTTTCAACCAAGCCTTCATTGCGTCAATTCTATTTTGGATTGTAGCAGCATCACTATAACCATCGGCAATCATCTTAGTTAAAAGAGCTACGTTTGATTCTAGGTACTCAACCACACTGGCTTGGCTCAAATCAATGGAGCAAGCAGCAGCAGAACGCTCAGCAGATGCATCAGTCAATTCAAAGGCCTGCTCTACAGTTAGATCAGGTAATCCTTGGATTTCTAAAATCTTACCACTGAAAACGTTTACTTTGTTTTTCTTTTCAACAGTCATGTGACCTGACTGAATAGCAAAGTAAGGAATGGCATTCACAACGTCACGAAGTGTAATACCATCGTTTAAAGAACCTGTGAAGTTAACCAAAACACTTTCTGGCATTTCCAGAGGCATTTTGCCTAAAGCCGCAGCAAAAGCAACAAGGCCAGAGCCTGCAGGAAAGCTGATTCCAATTGGGAATCTAGTGTGAGAATCACCACCAGTACCAACGGTATCAGGAATGAGCATACGGTTTAACCATGAGTGGATGATTCCATCACCAGGTCTAAGGCTCACACCCTTTCTGTTGGTAATAAACTCAGGTAAAGTTGAGTGAGTTAAAATATCGGCAGGCTTTGGGTAAGCCGCTGTGTGGCAAAAGGACTGCATCACTAAAGGAGCTTCAAAAGATAGACATGCAAGTTCCATCATCTCATCACGAGTCATTGGACCTGTTGTATCTTGTGAGCCTACAGTAGTCATGTCAGGCAATACGTTTTGGCCTGGTAATACACCGTCTAAGCCACAAGCCTTTCCAACCATTTTTTGAGCTAAAGTATAACCACCTTCGTATTTTGGGGGAGTTGGTGCGATTGAAAACACATCCGATTCACCCAAGCCTAAAAAGGCTCTAGCTTTCGTAGTTAAGCTTTTACCGATGATCAAGTTTACACGTCCACCAGCTTTTACTTCTTCACCTAATACTTCTGAAACCTTAGCATCAACAAGCTTAGCGCCACTGGCGTCAGTAATGGTTCCGTCAGCAGTGTTAACCACAACCTTCTGGCCTGTTGAAAGAACACTTACATCACAGATCAAAGGCAAGGCGCCTGAATCTTCTGCTGTGTTGTAAAAGATAGGGGCAATTGCGCCACCTAAAATAACACCACCTTTTCTTTTGTTTGGTACAAATGGGATGTCGTCACCGATGTGCCAAAGCACAGAGTTACAAGCCGACTTTCGACTAGAACCTGTTCCCACAACATCACCAGCAAAAATAACCTGTAGGCCATCTTTTCTAAAACCTTCGATGGTTTCAACACCGTCGGGGAAAAGAGTAACGCCCATTGATTTTGCGTGTACAGGAATATCAGGTCGAGACCAAGCTTCGCTTGCAGGTGAAAAATCATCTGTATTGATCTCACCGTCAACCTTGTAAATCACACCTTCAATGGTTGCAGGTAGTGACTCGTTTGAAGTGAACCAATCGGCGTTTGCCCAAGATTCAACAACTCTTTTTGCTTCCGCATTGTTTTTAGAAAGTTCGGCAACCTTATCAAACAGGTCAGCAACCAAAATTGTTTGGCATAACTGGTCTGCTGCAAGTTTTGCGAGTGCAGGCTCTTCTAGTAAATCAACAAGTGGCTGTACGTTGTAACCACCAACCATTGTTCCTAGTAATTCAACAGCTTTTTCTTTTGAAATCAAAGGGCTTGATTTTGCGCCCTTGGCAACGCCAGCTAAAAAGTCAGCCTTTACTAATGCCGCTGGGTCTACACCCGGTGAAACACGGTCAACAAGCAAAGTTAAAATAAAGTCTTCCTGTCCACTAGGTGGATTCTGTAACAAATCACAGAGTTGAGCAGTTTGCTCGGCATTTAGTGGAAGTGGTGGTACGCCCTGTTTGGCACGTTCTGCCGCAGCAGCATTATAGGCTTCGATCATCTTATCCTTTGGAACCGGTGATGGATATAAATTTGTCTGAAATTATTGCTCCAGACGGTGTAGTCTCAAAGTCTACAATCTTAAAGAGAATGGGTTTCTTGGTCAATTGTAAAGACCAAGAAAAAGGGGAAAAGGATAAGAAATTTTACTCAGGAATCAAAAGGAAAACAAAAAGAATAGACTGAGAAGAAAAGGTAAGAACTAAGGAAAGACAAGAATAAGCGAAGCTTAGTCTTCTTCCTCTTTAGCGCCGCCCTTGATCTTGATTTTATAGCGCAAAGCTCGTTCACTGATACCAAGCTCCTTGGCCGCTCTCGTTTGCACACCGTTATGCATGGCTAAAGCTTGCTCAATCAGTTGTTTTTCTGCGTCATCTAAGGTCATCATAGGCAAGCCTTCACCAGCGGCTCTAACCTTTCCGCCATCTTCATTGTGGCCACCAGAGGTCACGCTTAAGGGCAGATCTTTGAGGGATATCACATCATCACGGGAAATAACTATGGCCCGCTCAATGATGTTCTCTAGTTCTCGAATGTTACCGGGGTAATCGTATTTTACCAAAAGACTCCTCACCTCACTGGTGATGCCTTCTACTTTTCTATTGTTGAGTTTGGCGTACTTATCGATAAAGTGTTCTACCAAAAGCATAATATCTTCACGCCGAGAGCGAAGAGCAGGCAAGTAAATAGGCACAACTGATAGACGATAGTAGAGATCTTCTCGCATGTCTTTAATGGCTACAGCCTCTTCTAAGTCTTTATTTGTGGCGGCAATGATCCGCACATCCACCTTGACTGTTTGGTTGCTACCGACCATTTCAAATTCACGCTCTTGTAAAACACGCAGCAATTTGGTTTGGGTTGTGAGAGAGATCTCACCGATTTCATCTAGGAAAATCGTACCCGTGTGGGCCTCAGCAAATTTTCCTTTGCGGTCGCCAATGGCGCCTGTAAAGCTACCCTTAACGTGACCAAAAAGTTCTGATTCCAAGAGGGTTTCAGGCAGAGCCGCACAGTTGACCTTTACAAAGGGTTTATCTTTTCTCACGCTGGCAAAGTGCAAGGCCTTGGCAATCATTTCTTTACCTGTACCCGACTCACCACGAATGATCACAGTAGCGCTGGAATCGGCAACACGCTTTACCAGCCCCATGACCTCGCCTAAAGCTCTAGAATTACCAACGATATTATCAAATTTAAATCTTTCTTGGATGATTTCTTTTAGTTGTCTGTTTTCCACCATCAACTTTTTCTTGTCGATATTTCTGTCGATAACCAGCAATAACTCTTTTAAATCAATGGGCTTTGTTAAAAAATCGTTTGCACCTGATTTGATCACATCCACGGCGGTTTCAATAGAACCATAGGCGCTGATCATAATCATTGAGACTTCAGGGTCGATGGCCCTCACCCCTTTAATTAGGTCTAAGCCACTCATCTGAGGCATACGAAAATCAGAAATCAAGAGATCAAACTCTTGGTTTCGAATCAAAGACAGTGCGTTTTCAGGGTTATTGGTGGAGGTGACAGTATAGCCTTTTTTGGAAAGGAATCCCTCTAGGAGTTCCGTTTGGCTTACTTCATCATCAACAATTAAGATCTTGGCATTTAGGGGCATAAACTAAGGCTTTGAATGTGGAAATTTACTAGTTATCATTTAGCTGGAATCTGGCGCTTTGGCAAGATAATGGTACAGGTGACGCCCATTTGAGAATTGTTTTTCAATTCAATGGAGCCATCATGGGCTTGGATGATTTTTCTTGAGATATATAGGCCTAATCCTGTCCCATGGGCCTTGGTGGTGTAGTAAATATCAAAGAGATGGGCCAGTTTCTCAGGTGAGATGCCCTCTCCATCGTCAATGATGTCGATGCGCCAAAGGCCTTTTTTATCCAAACTACTTCGCAGCTCCACTTGACCATTTTCCCCGCAGGCATCCATAGCATTGGCAAGAAGATTTAAGATCACCTGCTTTAGTTTTTCGTCGTCACCATAATAATTTCCATCTAGGGTAGGCTCCCGCCAGATAAGCTCCAAGCCCCTTTCTTTGGCTTCTTCTGAAACCAATAATAAAGATTCCTTTAAAAAGCCCTTGATGGAAAAGGCCTCAGACCTTGGGGCAAAGGGTTTCGAAAAGCCTAGGAAATCCGTGACAATTTGGTTCAAGCGTTTGGCCTCTTTACTCATCAAATCCAAAAAGGAATTAAACTCTTCTGCCTCTTCTGCTTTATCTGGCTCAAACTCGATTTGCAGCCTTTGGATGGTAATAGATATTGAGTTTAGAGGGTTACGAATCTCATGGGCAACGCCTGCAGCCATATTTCCTAAAGAAACCATTCTCTCTTGCTCACGCAACTCAATCTGCATCTTATCTAAACGCTTTAAATAAAAGCCTTGAAATCGCAATACCAATATCACAACCAACACCACCAAACCCATCACCCAAGCACTACCCACTAGGGTGTTTTTGCGAAAATCGGCTGAAGCTCTCTGCATTTCCTCCAAAGAAAGCCCTACATGAAAAACCCCAAAAAAACCTTCGGAAAGGGGGAAATAGTGGATTACTTCTAGGTACTTGTCGCTAGGGGGAAAGTAGCTGGCCTTAGATGCCAAGCTGTCTTCAATGTCTTTTCGTTGGGTTCGTTTGCCAATATTATTAGCGTCGGTGCTGGCAACAACGACCAAGTTGTGATTGTAAAAGGAGGCATACTCCACCAATTCTCGATTTTTAATCTGGGCTGTTAGCTCTTGCAAAGCGTAGCGAGTTTTTAGATCAAAGATCTTAGAACTCCCCAGAGAAATCATCACCCCGCCTGACTTACTTTTAAAACCCTGTTCAAAAATCGGCCCTGCCATAGCTGTTGGCTGCACTTTCGGCGCTTGCAGAACCACTTGGCCCCGTGCATTTAAAATGATGATCGATTCAATGTCATTCTTTTTTAAGATCTCTTCCAACCGAACTTGGCCACCCTCTTTCCACAATTCAGGGGCAGCTTCAATTTTTTCCGCCATGTTTTCGGCAAAATATGAAAGATGCTCTGGCTCAAGACGTAAAGATTGGATCGATTGGCGGGCACTTAAGGCAATGGTCTCACTGATCACCTCTGATTGTTTCCAGAAGATCCGATTGAGTTTACTTTCGGTTTCTTCGGTCAGATAGATGTAGTTGCCCATCAAAATAAAAAAGACTACCAGCAAAAAGACAGCAGCATACCAGTAAGATAGAACTTTTCGGCTTTGCATTAAGGCAACTTTTAACGATTGATGTTGGTCATGAAATGGGGGTTTTTCTTCAATTCAGCTTTATTTTAGACTATTTCCTTTTGAGAGGAAAGGGCCAAAGGTTAAGTCTTTTAAGAAAAATCTTTGAGCCTGTTCAAACAAGTAACCCTTAAACTCAGGTTTCCTCTTTGTCATCCTCTTGCACATAGACCTTAAAACCATACTCACGGAGGCCCCGCAAAGTTGGGTCTTTCGCCTTTGTGGCTCTTAAACACTTGGTACATTTGCAACCTGCATGGTGGGTTTTTGTGTACTTTTTCAACTTCAATTTAGTTAGGTCTTTCCCCTCTTTCTCCATTTCCACTAACTGCTTTTCAATCTCTCGTAAGGCCTTTTTAACCATTACCTCTGAGTGCGCAGGGGAGCCTTTCCTTTTAAACATAACCACTCATATATAAGTCGACTGCGACCCCAATAAATAAGATCATGCTGATATAGGCATTCATATTAAAAAAGGCCATGTCGATTTTTCTTAAATCGCCATCCTTAAGCAACCAATGCTCATAGCCGAGTAACAAGGTGGATAGTGCCACAGCGGCGAGATAGTAGGTTCCAAGCACTTCCCACTTTGCCAGCAGCATCCAAGTGGAAAATGCAGCCAAATGCAGGCCTCGGGCAAACCAAAGGCTTTTGGCAACGCCAAAGGAAACAGGCACCGAATGCAAGCCTTCGCCAGCATCAAACTCGTGGTCTTGCAGAGCGTAAATAATATCAAACCCCGCTATCCAACAAAGCACGCCTGCACCAATGAGCAACGAAGTTGCAGAGATCTCGCCTGTGACGGCTACCCAGCTCGCAACAGGCGCAGCGCCAATGGCAAGGCCCAAAAAGAGGTGGCAAAGGAAGGTAAAACGCTTGGTAAAAGAATAAAAACTGACTAAAAATATCGCTACAGGGCTCAAGTAAAAGGCCAAGGGGCTCAGCCTATAGGCTGCGTAAACCAAGGCTGCATAAGATAGTAAAATCATTGCCACCATCAGTGGCTTACTCACTTCCCCTGTAACGCTGGGCCTAGATTCTGTCCTTGGATTGGCGGCATCATAGGGAATATCTACCAGTCGGTTGAAGCCCATTGCGCCCGTTCTAGCGCCAACCATAGCCAGCACAACCCAGCCTAGGGTTTCGAGAAAACTTAAAGTTCCCAACCCTGTTCGCCAACTGAGCGCAAAGGCGGTCAAGGCAAAGGGGAGAGCGAAAATGGAGTGAGAAAATTTGATGAGGGTTAAAAACCCATTAACTTTTTTTATCATCTTGTCTCGAATTAGAGTATATAGCGGCTTAGGTCTTGGTCTTCAGCAATATCGTCTAACCTGTCCTTCACATATTTACGGTTGATGGTCACCTTTTGCCCCTTCATTTCTGGCGCTTGGAAACTCACATCATCGAGCAATTTTTCCAGCACGGCATGCAACCTTCTGGCGCCAATGTTTTCCATCTTCTCGTTGACTTCAAAGGCAATTTTGGCAATCTCAGCAATGGCATCTTTTTTAAACTCTAGGGTAACCTCTTCGGTCTTGAGCAACTCTACATATTGGCGAATGAGGCTATTTTTAGGCTCTGTTAAGATCCGTACAAAGTCTTCAATCTTTAAAGAATGCAACTCCACTCGAATGGGAAAGCGACCTTGCAACTCAGGGATCAAGTCGCTTGGTTTAGCGTAATGAAAGGCCCCAGCAGCAATAAATAAAATATGATCAGTTTTCACAGGGCCATATTTCGTGTTCACCGTACTGCCTTCTACTATAGGCAACAAATCACGCTGCACCCCTTCACGACTCACTTCACCTTGGCCCGAACGGCCCTCTTTAGAGGCGATTTTATCAATTTCATCAAGGAAAATAATCCCCGATTGTTCCACTCGCTTTACAGCCTCAAATTTTAAGTCTTCTTGGTCGACTAATCTTTCGGCCTCTTCTTCTGTAAAGATCTTCAAGGCTTCAGCGACGGTGGTTTTCTTCTTTTTATTTCCCTTGGGCATGAGATTACTCATTAGGTCGCGGATGTTGAGATCCATGCCTTCATTGCCACCCATGACGGGAAAAATTTCCACATTGCCACCTGTAGGCTTAGGCGTTGTATTGATCTCTATGATTCGGTCATCCAGTTTGCCTTCCTTTAGTTTTTTCTCAAAAGAGGTGCGTAAAGCGTCATCATTTCGAATCTGTTGCTCCATGTCCTCTTCTACTTTTGAAGGGGGGATCAGTTGATCTAACACCCTTTGCCGAGCGGCTTCTTCCGCCTGAGGCCTCATTTCCATGGCCATTATCTTACGGCTCATATTGATAGAAATTTCTACCAAATCACGAATCATGGATTCCACATCACGGCCAACATAACCGACCTCGGTAAACTTACTGGCTTCCACCTTAATAAAGGGAGCATGCACCAACTTGGCAATCCGCCGAGCGATTTCAGTTTTTCCCACACCTGTGGGGCCCATCATGATGATATTCTTGGGCATGATTTCTTCAATTAGATCTTCCACCACCTGCAACCTGCGCCATCTGTTACGTAAAGCAATGGAAACACTGCGTTTTGCATCTTTCTGGCCAACGATGTAGCGGTCTAAAAAATCAACAATTTGAGAAGGAATTAAATCCTTTGGGCTATAAATATGATCCATATTATTTCTTTTTCACTGGCTTTTGTTCTGCAATTTCCAAACAGGTCAGTTGCGGGTTGGTGTAAATATCAATATCTGCGGCGATGGCTAAGGATTTTTCTACAATTTCCTTGGCACTGAGGTTGGTATTGGCAAGCAGAGCCTTGGCTGCCGCTTGGGCGTAGTTACCGCCGCTGCCAATGGCTAAAATCCCATCTTCTGGCTCAATCACGTCGCCATTGCCCGAAATAATTAAGCTGGCCTCAGAGTCTGCTACTGCGAGCAGGGCCTCTAAATTTCTTAGCATCTTGTTTGTGCGCCATTCTTTAGCAAGCTCAACGGCTGCCCGCACGAGATTACCGTTGTACTCTTCTAGTTTGGCGTCAAACTTTTCAAAGAGAGTAAAGGCGTCGGCTGTGGAGCCTGCAAAACCTGCCATCACATTACCGCCGTAAGCCAAACGAACCTTTTTTGCGTTGGCCTTCATAACCGTATTGCCGAGGGTAACCTGTCCGTCGCCGCCCAGTACCACCTTACCTTTTGTTCTTACTGATAATATCGTTGTCATTCTTCCTCTTGATTTTGATCCTGTGATTCTTCTTGAAGCACTGGTTTTTTCCCCTGCCCTAAAACAAAAACCTCTTTCGATTCCTTGCGGCTACTATCAGGCTTAACTGTTTTGACCTTACTATACTCCGCTCTCATGCGCATTATCAATCGTTCTTGCGCCACTCCCTGTAGGGATTTCACCAAACAACTTCCGCCAGTCTTTAAAAAAAGCTGGGCCGCATCCATGGCCATAGCGCAGACGTTCCAACTGCCTTCACTGTCGGTTACTCGGTTGCCTGTAGTATTGGGGGCCATATCAGAAACGACCAAATCCCATTTGGGGGAATAATCCTTCAGTTGGTTTAGATCCAACTCTAATATATCGGCCTGTAAAAACTGCATGTTCGCCTCCAGCCCCATAGTCAATTGGGTGCGGTCGACACCTAAGACCATACCCTTAGGCCCGATTACTCGACTTATATATTGCATCCAACTGCCGGGGTAACAACCGAGGTCTAAAACTTTGAAACCCTTTTCTAAGATTTTATTTTTCGCCTGCACTTCTTCTAACTTATAGGCCGAACGAGCTTGGTAGCCATCTTGTTTGGCTTTTTTATAATAATGGTCTTGGACTTTCTTCATTTTGTTGCGTCTATATTAGTTGGGTCCGTAGTTATTGAGCCCGATTTAGCTAAAGCGATTTTAGCAAGATTCCAGTGAGATTCCATTTCGTCCAAAGTTAAGGTCTTACCTTCTGCCTTGGCTAATTTGTAAGCCGCTTCAACCCGTAAAAAACGAAGGCCAAACTTTTCATTGGCCTCTTTCAAGGCGATTTCTGGGTTCACTTTAACAAAGCGGGCAAGATTGGTCACGGCAAAGAGTAAGTCGCCCAGTTCTTCGGCAACCCCTGCTTGGTCCTGCTGCTCTAAGCTTTCTTCAACTTCGGCAATTTCTTCTTTTATCTTGTCTATTATCTGCCTTGTATTTTCGAACTCAAACCCAATGGACGCCGCTCGCTCGCCAATTTTCTTGGCTCTTAAAAGTTGGGGGCTATGGATAGGTATGCCCTCCAGCACGCTGTTGCGATCCATTTTTTTCTTTTTGATAGCGTCCCACTGGGCACGCAGCTCATCATCACTTTGGTCTTTGTCTGCATCACTAAAAACATGGGGGTGACGCTCTACCATTTTGGCTGTAATGGTTTCAATGATCTTTTCTAAGCTAAACCTTTGGTCTTCTTCTGCAATCTGAGCATGGAGTATGACTTGAAAAAGTAGATCACCTAGTTCATCCATCAATTCTGGCCCCAGCCTACCTTCTTGAATTTCTTCGATTACCTCCCAGGCCTCTTCTAGCAAATGGGGGATCATGGATTGGTGGGTTTGCTTTTTGTCCCAAGGGCAACCATCAGGCCCCCTAAGCTGGCTAACAAGATTTTTTAGTTCTTTCATAATTCTTAAGTCTTAGATTAATTTTTATTTTGAGGCTTGGGGGCCAGCTTGTCAATCACAGGGATGATGGTTTTTTATTTGGCTCAGAGTCTAATATATAAAAGGTCTAAACTTCGCACTAGCATTCTTATGCTCTTTATTTTATGATTAAAAAAAACTTTAAAAATGACTTACACTATGCCCTTTGTTTTTATTTTTTTGCTCCTATTTTTAGGTTCTTGCGCCGCCGATAAAACGGCGACCACAGCAACCGCTACGACCACCACCAATCTCTTTCCAGCCGCCACAATCGTGTCTGATGGAGAGACGGCCGACTGGGCCGCTGTAACAAGTTACTATACAGATGAGGCGAGCGACCAAACGACTGGTTCCGACGCCAACCAAGACATTACAGCTGTTTATTTTGCTGAAGACGTGACTTATATCTATGCCCGAATTGATGTTTCCGGAACAATCACCATGCCCCACGCAGCTGCGGCAGATTTTTCTCATATTAATGTCAACATTCAGCCTTACAATGGTGACTGCGCCACAGCAACCAAAATAACAGGCCTGTTAATAGCCCATCTCTATGCTAGTAGCACCACAAGTGCCTCTGTACTTGATGAATATTCAGATGGCCCAACGCTGGCCATAACAGGCACCAGCAACATTGTTTCAGCTGCCGCAGGGAGCGTCTTGGAACTGGCCATACCTAAAGCCCAATTTTTTGCTACTACAACCCACTTGATGATGACCGTAGATATTACAAGCTTTGTTGGGACGGTTGCCACCAGTTATGATAGCCTAGACCCAAATATATGTTTTACACTCACTCCTTAAGGGACCTATGAATACTAGAAGCAATGACCGACACCATTTAGGTGGGGAAATCCCAGTAGTGGACAGTGAAACAAATGAAGAGCTTGGCCATATCTGTGATCTTTCTTTGACAGGCATGATGATCATCGGTGAAGAAGCCCCAGACAAGGACAAACGCTACAAGCTAACTTTGAACATCCCAGAAGAAGATGGTGGCCCCTTTGACATTATCGCCTCCTGCCGCTGGGTAAAGATGGGTGATTTAGACGACACCTTAGAATCGGGGTTTTTGCTAGAAGAACCTGACGAAAATATTAAAGAGCGCATGATCAACATCGCCCAACAGCATGACTTTTTTGGCAAAACCCCTGAATTGCCAGAATAAATAGACCCTTGTGGGATAGTTTTTGCATTTTCCTTAAAGAAACAAAGTTGAGATAAAATCTAAAACTATTAATAAATAAGAGACCCATCATGACTGAAGATGCTGCAAACGAAAAAATCTGGGATGCAATTAGAAAAAACCTTCTGGAAGAAGAAGAGCTAAAAGAAGCTTGGGAAGCAGAAGAAGATGGATTTGGTTTTGCCACCTTCTCTGAATATGTAGACAAGCGCATTATTTCAGCCATGAAAAAAGAAGTTTTTACCCGAGACGCAAAGGGTTTAAATTTATTTAATAACATGCCGCCTGCGGCAGAGCAGTAGCCCTCAGAAATTCCTAGCTTTCAGAATTCCCTAAAAAAGGCTGTCTCAGCCTTTTTCTGAGCAAGGCACCCCCCTTAAACTGGTATTACCCTCAGCTAAGCCCCAGTTAAACCAAAACTAAGCCCCTATTTACCATTCCCTTAGCAGCTCATCCCCCTTTGATAGGGTTACCTTCTGCCTCAAATCCAACAACTTCTCAAGCTACCGCCCTCCCTACAGAAACAAGGCCTAGGCTTTGCCTAATTCCAAGCAAAGGTATTTAACTTTGATTTTTACCTCCAGTAATGTTAATCTAATTACAGATAATAAAAAACTGAGCTGTTTTTTGTGCTTTGACCTGTGCGAGGGAAGAAGGATACTTAAAAAAAACAACTAAGTAATTATCTTTGAGTGTACATGAACTAAGGCCATATTTCTCACGTTCAGAAATTATTTCTAAGGTGAAATCAAGGGAAAAATGCAAAATCAACAAGACCAACAGAACCAACAGTCTCAAAATGGGTCCAAAGGCCCCTTGAGTAATCTAGAGCCAGACCTCATCATTGGGGTAGTTATGCTTCTAATATTACAGGTTATTCTAATGGACGTGCTCCTAGGGCCTTAAAGGCTATACTGCTGCCTCCATTTAAAATTACCCCTCCAGTTTAAAAAAACAGCAAGCCTTTCTGCCAGTTTTTTTTAAAGCACCCCACTTTTCTTTTAAAGTTTTACCTCTCCTTTCCGATAAGAAGTTAACAGGCATTTTTGCAAAGTCGGCAAGTGCCCAAGATTTACTATTAGAACTCAGGAGAAAACGTGGAAAGTAAAAGAATTAAAGAAGCCCTAAAAACAGCACTCATGCTTTCAAAGGTTGCAAACTCCACACATTCAGTAGAGATATTCGAAATTGGGGAAGTTTTTATCAAGGGTGACCAGGTCTCTTATATCAACGCCGAAGGCAAGATGCGTAGTCTGACTTCGGATAACGTGGAAGCTCGGATGGATGAGATCTTAGGTGAATTTGATGATCGGCATATTACGCAGCAGTTGCAGGCAATGGTTTTCGCATAGTTAATCGGAAAGCGATTAAGTTTCCTTCAGAGCTTTAGCTCTGACACAAAGAAACTGCAAAGCACTTTATTTTTGCGTTTAAGAATAGAGCTCCTTAAGTGCCTAGCCCTTACGTAAAGAAATGCGAAGCCAATAAGTGTCCCTCAGAGCTTTAGCTCTGACACAAAGAAAGGCAAAGCACTTTATTTTTGCGTTAAAGAATAGAACTCCTTAAAAGCTTTAGCTCTGACACAAAGAAAAACGAAGCAACGATTACAGGCGCAGCCAAAAAAAAAGGCCCCATGCTTAAACAACATGGGGCCTTTTTTATGTGTAATGGGCTAAAATCCTATTTACCGTAACCTAGTTCGTCTAAGCGAGCAGGGTCGTTATACCATTGCCCAGCTACTTTTATATGTAAGTCGAGGTAGACCTTAGAACCGAAAAGGAATTCCATTTTCATACGAGAATTTTTACCAATCTCTTTGATCATGCTACCTTTTTTACCTAAAATAATGCCTTTATGGCTTTCCCTCTCTACTAATATAGTAGCGAAGATCTTCAAAATTTCCTTTTTCTCTTGGAAGGCTTCAATTACGACGGCCACACCAAAGGGTACCTCTTGGTGGCATCTTCTATGAATCTGCTCACGAATAAACTCCGCAGCCAATTGTTTTTCTGGCTGGTCTGTTAGCTCGTCAGGCCCAAATACAGGCTCGCCCTCGGGCATGAGGTCGAAAACCATTTCTAGAAGCTTATCCACGCCCTTATCTCTAATAGCCGCTATATTAATGCAGCTATGGAAATCAAAAGCCTCTTGGTAGATCTTCATACATTCCATTACCAATTCTTTGTCGTGAGCATCTGATTTATTCACAACTAAGATTATAGGTATGGTTAATTTACTCAAATGATCTAAAACCATTTGATCCAAAGGGAAAATCTTACCTTCAAAGTCATCTCTCGGCTCTGTTAAAAACAAAGCAACACTTGTTTCCCCAACCCCTTGCTTAGCATATGAAACAATTCTGCTATGCAATTCTGTTTGGGCTTCGTGAATTCCTGGGGTATCCACAAAAACCACTTGACCCTTGGGCGTGGTCAAAATACCCTTAATCTGGTTTCTAGTTGTTTGGGGTTTATTTGCGGTAATTGCAATCTCTTGCCCCACAAATGCATTAAGTAGAGTCGATTTGCCAACGTTGGGCCGCCCTACTAAAGAAACCAAACCCATTTTTTTTAAACTCATATCTTATCCTAAACCCTTGCCAAAGTTATTTTCCTGTCCTACAAGAATAACTCTTGTATAAGTTTTTTTTTAGTTTATCAAAATAGGATTGACAAGGTTTATCTTTGTGAATAAAGTTTCTTATTCAGTTACATTTTTTCAAGTGCTGGCTTAGCTCAGTTGGTAGAGCAACTGATTTGTAATCAGTAGGTCGGGAGTTCGATTCCTCCAGCCAGCACCAGAAAAAAGATAACTAAGGAACTTTAGTAAGATAAAGAGCCTCTATAATTTGGGGAGATTCCCGAGTGGTCAAAGGGATCAGACTGTAAATCTGACGGCAACGCCTTCGAAGGTTCGACTCCTTCTCTCCCCACCATTTAAGTTATTGGGCCCGGGTAGCTCAGTGGTAGAGCGTTTCATTGGTAATGAAGAGGTCGGCAGTTCAATCCTGCTTCCAGGCTCCAGACCTTATATACACTATTTAAAGACCAAAAACTTCGGTTAAAGAAAAAACATGAGAGATATCGTTCAGTTACAGTGTTCAGACTGCAAGCGTAGAAACTATAGCAAAACTCGAAATAAAAAAGCAAAACCTGCTAAATTAGAGTTAAAGAAATATTGCAAGTTTTGCCGCAAGCACCTTGTTCACAAAGAAACAAAGTAAGATTTTTTTGATAGGCCAGTAGCTCCAATTGGTAGAGCACCGGTCTCCAAAACCGGGTGTTGTGGGTTCGAATCCCCCCTGGCCTGCCAATAACTATAGTAAAGGCAGCGAAATAAGAGTTAGGTTACCTAGGTAATTTAAGTCTGCCATGACTACAAAAAAGGCAGAGAAGACTTAAGTATTCGCCAAGCGACTCCTTAATTTTAGCCTAAAAAAATATCACTAAAACCAATTATGATTGCTAGTATTAAAAAATTTTTAAACGATGTTAGGTCTGAGTTCAAAAAAGTAACTTGGCCGACACGTGAGTTGACCATTAAACATACTGGCGTTGTATTGGCTCTTTCTGGAGCTACTGCAGTGTTTTTGGGTGCTGTAGATTACGGTCTCAGTGAAGCTGTAAAACTTGTTATTGGATAAATTGTGACTGAACTAACGCCGAAATGGTACGCATTACAAGCTTATGCAGGACATGAGCAAAAGGTAAAACTGTTGATTCTAGAACAACTAGAACTAACAGGCTTAACTTCTATGGTAGAAGAGATTTTTATCCCTACAGAAGAAGTTACGACCAAAAAGAAAGATAAAGTAAGGGTAAGCAATGTGACCTACTACCCAGGTTACATCTTTATTAAAGCAAAGTTGACCGATGAGTTATCTCACGTACTTCGCTCTGTGCCTCGTGTTTCAGGCTTCATTGGCCAAGACCAAGCACACCCATTACCCGTAGCTGACAAAGAAATTAACGCTATTAGAGGTCAGATCGAATCTGGCGTTAAACAGCAAGAGATTGACAGTACCTATACTATAGGGCAAAAAGTTTTTGTTGTAGAAGGGCCATTTGCTGACTTTAGCGGCATTATCGACAAGGTTGACCCTGAACATAATAAATTATCTGTCTTGGTAAGCATTTTTGGACGTTCAACTCCATTAGAGCTCACCTTTGACAAAGTTAAAATCGAAGAATAAAAGTTTTTTACACAAAACAGGAACATTTCAAAAGGGGCTTCGGCTCTAAAGGTAATCATGGCTAAAAAGATAACAGGTTATATAAAACTGCAAATTCCAGCAGGGAAGGCAAACCCAGCACCTCCAGTAGGACCAGCACTTGGTCAGCATGGTGTTAACATTATGGAATTTTGCAAGAGTTTTAACTCAGCAACACAGGCTAACGAAGGGATGATTACTCCAGTTGTAATCACTGTTTACGCTGACAGAAGCTTTACTTTCATTACCAAAACGCCTCCAACACCTGTTTTGATCAAAAAAGCCTTAAACCTTACAAAGGGTTCATCTGAGCCTAACGTAATCAAGGTTGGAAAATTGACTGATGCACAGGTTGAAGAAATCGCTAAGATCAAGCTTCCTGACTTAAACTGTTACGAAATTGAATCAGCAAAAGAATTGGTTCGTGGAACCGCAAAAAGCATGGGCGTTGAATTAGCTTAAGTTTTAAGCTTTTCAAATTCCCTAAAGGGCTTCAGCCCATTTTTATTAACATCGATTGTACTACATAGGAGTAGGAGATGGCTAACTATAGCAAAAGAAAGAAAGAGTGGTTAAAAGAAATTAGCCGCGAAGATAAAGTGACCTTAGAAGAGGCGATTGCCCTTTGTAAAAAGTATTCACTTGCAACATTTGGCGAAAGATTAGACGTTTCTATCCGTTTGGGAATTGACGCTAGAAAATCTGACCAAAATGTTAGAGGTTCTGTTGTTCTTCCTCACGGAACGGGCAAGACTTTAACCGTTGCTGTATTTGCAAAAGGTGACAAAGAAAAAGAAGCCTTAGACGCTGGTGCCGATTATGTTGGTGCTGACGACCTTGCTGAAAAATTTGCAGCTGGTTGGTCTGATGTGGATCGTGTTGTAGCTACACCAGACATGATGGCTGTAGTTGGTAAAATTGGTAAGCTTTTAGGCCCTAAAGGCTTAATGCCTAACCCAAAAACTGGAACTGTTACCGCAGATGTTGCAGGTGCAATTTCTCAGATCAAGAAAGGTCAGGTTCAGTTTAGAAATGATAAAGGCGCTAACATTCACTGTACACTAGGTTTAATGTCTTTTGAAGCTGACCAGCTTTCAGACAACCTGAAAGCAGTAGTGGAAACTCTAGTTAAGTTAAAGCCTGCTAACGCAAAGGGAACTTACATTAAAAGTGTTTCCATCAACAGTACTCAAGGTCCTGGTGTTAGAGTTGACGAGAACATGTTCCGTTAGGAACCAGATGTTTTAGGCTCCGTTAGGAGCTAAGAATTTTAGATTCCGAAAGGAATCAAAGAAATTTCAACTCAAAAAAAAGCAACTTTCTAAAAGTCGCAAAGAGTTGATGTAAGATTAAAGCTATCTCAGCAATGAGATAGCCTTAAGACCTCAAGGGGCTCTAAGCCCATTGATCCCGAGATTGTCTGAGAAAGTAGGGGAGTCGCTGTCAAAAGCCATTCTTAATCATCCTGCCGAGATAGTTAGGACTCAAGTTTAGTTTGTTTTTTTCAAAACAAGTTTCTCCCTTCTGTTTCCCTTAGATCTTCTATTTAATAAAATAATCCCTCTAGGGTTTATTGTAAACTTTTGCATAGGATACTCATGGAACGCTCCCACAAGGAAGCACTCATTGCCGAGTTTCAGGAGATCTTTAACAAAGCTCAGTCCGCTGTCTTGGTAAGTTTCCAAGGAATGACTGTAGACGAGTTAACTGCCATCAGAAAAAATCTTTGGGTTAAGGACGCAAGAATTCGCGTACTTAAAAATCGTCTTGCCAGAATTGCGGCAAAGGATACCCCATTTGAATCTCTGTCTGATGATTTTGTTCAATCTCGTGCCATTGTCTATAGTGAAACAGACGCAGTTGCCACCGCTAAGGTGATGACTGAAGCTGCTAAAAAGAGCGAAAAGCTTGAAATAGTAAGCGGTGTTCTTGTTACTTCAGGCGCTGGTCAAAAGTTAGATCTTTCAGGCATCAAAGAGTTAGGCGATCTGCCAAGCAAAGAAGAATTAGTTGCCAAGTTACTATTTGTAATGAACGCACCTATCACAAATTTCGTACGTACCTTAAACGAGGTACCTGCTAGTTTCGTTCGAACTGTCCAGGCAGTTGCGGACTCTAAAAATTAAATACTTAAAGGAAATCACATGGCTGTAACTAAAGAGCAAGTTGTTGAGTTTATCGAAACAATGTCCGTACTTGAACTAAGTCAATTAGTTAAAGAATTAGAAGAAAAATTTGGCGTATCTGCAGCTGCTGCTGTAGCTGCTGCACCTGCTGCTGCTGGCGGTGGTGAAGCTGCTGAAGCACAGACTGAATTTGACGTAGTTATGACTAGCTTCGGTGGCAACAAAATTGCTGTCATTAAAGAAGTTCGTGGCTTAACTGGTCTTGGACTAAAAGAAGCTAAAGAATTAGTTGAATCTGCTGGCGCTGACTGTAAAGTCAAGGAAGCAGTTTCTAAGACAGAAGCTGACGAAGTTGTTGAGAAGCTTAAAGCAGCTGGTGCCGAGGCAGCAGCTAAGTAATTCGTTACTTACTCGATTATTAAAAGGGACTTTCGGGTCCCTTTTTTTTGCCTAAAAATCAGAGTCTACAGCTTAATAATATACTTTTCTATCAAAGCTTGGTATTTTAGTCTTTTAGAAATATTTAAGGTAGCAATGGAATCTTTCTTCTCTGAACTGAGCCAAGAACAACTGATTTGGTATAGCAAACTCCTAGTCAAGGTAGTTTTAGCTGATAATATTATCACCCCTTCAGAATTAAAATATATTAAGTCGGTTCTTTCTCGTATTGAAGACCAAGGCCAGAGGAAAACCCTCGTTTCCTTTTTAGAAAAAAATGTTGAGCCTCCCTTGGAGCAACCAAAAGATCTCAGCCCCACACTGCGAGCCAAGATTTTTATCCTTCTAACCAAGGTTGTGATCAGCGACAATGAGTTTGAGGAAGCAGAGAAAAAGCTACTGAAAAAAATTGCTGCTGTCTTTGATTTTTACCCTGGCTACACCAAAGATGTCATTGAATGGGCTTGTGATGGCGTGCTCATTAAAGAAATCCAGCAAGAACTGGCAAAGAGAAAAATAACTGACGAAAGTAGTATTGTCCCCCTCACTAAACTCAATACAGATCAAAAAAAATGGTACATTGATGCCATTATCGCAGCCTTGATCCATGAAGGAATCAAAGAAGAAAAAGAAATCAATATCTTAAAGGCCATTTTCGCTTCCACAGAGAGCAAAGAAGAGCAGATTTTACTTAGAAACCATATGATGCTTCAGCATAGACCGCCCATCAAAAGAGCGCCGCCCATGCATGAGCAAGCCTTGATTATGATCTTAATGGAAGTCATTATGATTTCTGTTTCCCGTGGTGATTTATCCTATGCTGCCCAGCAGCACATTAAGCTTCTCACAGATGTGAGCCGCATGAAGGCCGAAGCCTATAACAAACTAATGGACTGGATGAACAAACGCCTTTCTTGGAAAAAAAGAGAAATGGATTTGATCAACAATGTTAGGCTCAACACCAGCATTGAAGACGAAGAAGACCGAGCAAAGGGCATCTTGACCACGCACCCAGATAACAATGCAATCCAGATTAGAAAGGTTCATTGTTTTGCCTGTGGTTCCGCTGCCGACATCCCCATGTTCCAACTCAAGCATTTGAGCCAAAAAATCACCTCCAATATATTCGGGGTTCCTAGTTACCATGGCCCCAATGAAGGCTTTGACGCCATTGACTATAATTTAGCAAGGGTCATTGTTTGCCCCGCCTGCCTCTTTGCTTCAATTCACAAAGAAGATTTTGCAACAGGTCCGCAGTCGAAGACTCCGCCTGAACTGGCAGATGCGCGATTTAAAGAAGGCTGGGTCAACACCACCCTAGAAAGAGAAGAATTTGTCGGTAGCCACAAGGATGCCATGTTGACAATCGACCGCTCCCCTGAAGCTGCAATATTGAGTTTTAAGTTGGCCTACCAAGCTTTGGTGGCAATCAACTCCCATAAACCCAGTGAAGCAGGACAGGCAAAACTGATCAATCTACTTTTGCAAATGTCTGACATCCAATCTCACTATAAAAATGTTACAGAAGCAGAAGAAGAGTTGGATGAGGCTTGCCGCATAGCCAAAAATTTATTCATTAAAGGCCGTGACGATAAAATCGCTGCAAGGGCCACAAGGGTTCTTTTACTAGGTGCACTGTACCACAGTAAAGATGAAGAAATGGGCAACTATATCGACTATTTCCATAACTACGCCAAAGATAAGGTCGACCTTTTACCCATGAAGGACAGGCAAGAATTTCAAAAAATTTATACTGATGTTTTAGGTATTTTTGATAAAAGAGAGCTTTATAAAAAAGCAGCCCTGATCAAAGGATTCCACTTGAATACCAAGTTGGAAAAAAAGAAAAAAGAAGATGGGAGTAAATCTGACGAGGGCAAGGAAAAGAAATAGTTTACTTGCCCCCTAAAAAGGCTTCCTAGAATAAGCCTCTGGCTCTTGTCCTTTTTTGGCTTTTAGCCTTTTCAGAATACCCAAAAAGCTTCATATTTGTAGATTATTTAACAACATAAAAAATAAATAATCTATGAAAGACATCCTTGTCATCGGTCATAAAAATCCTGACACCGACTCTGTGGTAAGCGCACACTGCTACGCTGCCTTAAAAAACCGCATCAACCCAGACAACAACTATACTCCTGCCCGCTGCGGGAGCATGACAGCCCAAACAAAATTTATCTTTGACTCTGTAAAGGTTAAAGCCCCCAATTTTGTTAAGGATGTCTACGCAAAGGTTGGTGATGTAATGACAAAGATGCCTAAATCCATTCAGGCAGAGTCGCCCCTTTCTGTTTCCTTCCAGATGATGGAAGATTTCAAAATTAAAAATACCCCTGTTACAGACAAGGAGGGAAAACTCTTAGGCATGGTGGGGACCCCTGAATTAACTCATTTTTATCTCAGTGGTACCAATTCCCAAATGCCAGAATACTTGATTCGCCCTGAAAACTTAAATGAAGTTTTAGAGGGGGAATTTATCAAAAAGGGTACCCTTGAAGAATTCCCTGCCCGAGTTTTAGTCGGGGCCATGAGTCTTGAAAGCTTCCAAAGCAGACTAACCAAACAAGATACTTCTAAGATTGCCCTTGTTGTGGGCCGCCGTGAGAACTTGATTCGCATTGCTGTAGATAAAAAAATCCCCCTGCTAGTTTTAACTGGCTTGGAAGAGGGAGAAGATGTGGGCATTGATTTTACTGGTTATGAAGGTTGGGTTTTTGTCAGCCGTCACGATTCTGCCGAATCCATGCGTCGGGTGTTCTTAAGTGTTCCTGCCAAATTTATTATGGCTAGTGACCCTAAATCATTCCACATTGAAGACGACCTTGAAGAGGCTAACGCCATGCTTTCTAAAGAAGAATCAGGGGCCTTACCTGTTGTTGACCATGATGGCATTTTAAAAGGGATTTTAACCAAATCAGATATCTTAAAAAAGAAAGCACCAAATTTGATCTTAATGGATCACAATGAACCTGCTCAAGCAGTGGAAGGCGCTGAAACAGCTGAGATTTTAGAGATCCTAGACCACCACAGGCTCGGTGTGTTTAACACTAAAAACCCTGTTTTTTATTATGCAAAACCTGTTGGCGCCACCTGCACCCTCGTTGTCCAGCAATACCAGATGAATGGAGTAGAGCTTTCCGATGAAATAGCTAAGCTGTTACTCAGTGGGATCTTAACAGATACGGTGATTTTAAAATCTCCAACCACAACGGATGAAGATAGATTGGCAGTTTCGCAGCTTTCAACACAGCTTGCCATTGACCCACAGGAATGGGGAATTAAGATCTTTTCTAGTACTGACTCCATGAGCAGCCGCACAGCAACAGACATTATCAATGCTGACTTTAAAGCCTTTGATGAAGGTGTCTACAAGGTTGGAATTGGCCAAGTTGAAGTGGTTACTTTAGAAGAATTACCCTCCAAAGAAGCTGAGCTTTACGCTGAGTTGGAAGTTGTAAAACAGGAAAAGGGATTAAACTGGGCAATGCTACTGGTTACTGATATTATCAAAGAAGACTCTTTGCTACTTTGCACTGAATTTGGTCCAGGCGAAGCTGTTATCAGCTACAAAAAAGTGGAGAACCAAAAATTCCATTTACCTGGAGTTTTGAGTCGCAAGAAGCAATTGCTCCCTGAAATTTTACGCAGTTTAGAAGAAATTTCTGCATAAATTAACGCCTTTATGGTCAAAAGAAGCTCATGTATAAATACCCAAAAGCGAAAGTTTTAGTTGTTGATGATTCAGCTATCATCCGCAGGGGAATCCTTAAGCTTCTAGCAAAGCTAGAAATCACCAAAATCACTGAGGCGGAAGACGGCCAAATTGCTTTGGATCTTTTAAAAAAAGAAAGCTTTGACTTGGTTTTACTCGATTGGGAAATGCCCAATATGACAGGCATTGAACTTTTGGGAATTCTCAAAAGTGACGAGGACCTAAAATCCACCCCTGTGATCATGATCACAGCTAAGGGAGAAGAGCTATTACAGGCTGTCAAACTGGGAGTAGATCGCTTTATTATGAAGCCTGTTTCCGAGAGTGTGACCTTAAACTCTATCGCAGAAATCCTTGAAAAAACAAGCTATTAGGGACTTCGCGACTGTTACCTTTAGTTTAAGTTTTATTTTTTATTTTTTGACTTTAGCCCTAAGATTTTTTAGAGTTAAGGTTTCCATTTTGGCCCACTTGCCCAACGTCTCAGTCTAGCACTCAAAAAAAGATACCATGAACGATTCCAGAGAGCTTAGTAACCCCAGTGTCCCGCAGGATTTTGAAGCGGAACAGGCGGTTTTGGGTAGTATTATCTACCGCAATGATTTGTTGGTTGAAGTTGCCTCCATGCTCACTTCTCTCTCTTTTTACGCCAAATCCCACCAGCAGATCTTTCGGGCTATGTTGGAATTGGAAGAAGAATCCCAGCCCATTGATGAAGTTTTAATTGGTGATAAGTTAAAGTCTTGGGAACAGTTAGAAGTGGCTGGTGGCTATGCCTATTTGGCCGAATTGGTCGACTGTGTGCCTGCCAGTGGCAATGTGACGCACTATGCCAAGATTGTTTTAGAGCATTCCACCCTGCGAGATCTGATCAGCACAGCGACAGAGATCGCCAAAAAAAGCCATAGTCCAGACCGTAACATCGGCAACTTGCTCGCTGAGGCCGAATCCAAACTTTCTGAAATCGCCACTCGCTCGACGCAAAAAAGTTACGCTCACATTAAAGATGTACTGGCGACCAGCTTTGAGGTTTTAGAAAAAAACTCAGCCAACCAAGACGAAGTTACAGGCTTGCCCACTGGATTTAGCGACCTCGACAAACTTACCAGTGGCTTGCAACCTTCTGATTTAATTATTTTGGCGGCCAGACCTTCCATGGGTAAAACAGCCTTTGCTTTGAACCTGATGAAGTATGCAGCACTCAAATCCCCCCATAAGGGCGCCGTGGTATTTTTTAGTTTGGAGATGTCAAAGGAACAGTTGGCTACAAGACTTCTTTCCACCGAAGCCAAGGTGGATTCCAATAAGCTAAGAACAGGTAACCTTGACCCTGAAGATTGGGATAAGCTCGCTCTGGCAACAGATACCTTGAGCCAAGCCCCCATGTACATCAACGACACCCCAGGTTTAAGCCCCTATGAGCTTGTAAGCATCTGCAAACAGCTAAATAAAGAGCTTGAAGGCGGCGTTTCAATGGTGATGGTCGATTATCTCCAGCTCATGCGTGGCAACAGACCCAACCTACCGAGAGAACAGGAAATTTCAGAGATTTCCAGAAACCTAAAAGGTTTGGCTAAGGATTTAGCTGTGCCTGTTGTGGCCCTTTCCCAGTTGAATCGCTCCTTGGAAAGTCGCTCTGATAAGCGGCCTGTGCTTTCTGATTTGCGTGAATCTGGTGCGATCGAGCAGGACGCCGATATTATCATGTTCATCTACCGAGACGAGGTCTACAATGAGGATACTGCTGATAAGGGCATTGCTGAAATTTTAATTTCCAAACACAGAAACGGTTCTACAGGAAAAATCCCCTTAGCCTTTATTGGCAAGTACACCGCCTTTGGCAATCTAGCCAAGCAGGACCATTATGAGTGAGAAGGTCTTTCAGTCTAAAGACGTAATCGCTCGGGTTCTAACTGACAATAATTTAGGGGATATCCTCCACCTTTCACGCCTGATTCATAACTGGGAAGTGATTATCGGTGGCCCCTTGGCAAAAAAAACCAAGCCCAAAACCTTACATTATAAAGAGTTAGTCATTCAGGTCACCGAGCCTGCCTATGCCCAACATTTAAAGTACTACATCCCTCAAATATTAGAGATCATTGCCACAAAAGATGTCTGTGGTGAAGGCGTAGTCAGTAGAATCCGCTTTGAAACAGGCCAGTTTAGCCCCTTACCAGAGCCAACCCCTCCTGTTGAGCCTACCCCTGTAAAGCGGGGAATTACCAAAGACCAAGCCCTTAAAGAGGCGGAAGAAAAAACAGTCCAGATTAAAGACACTAGGTTGCAGCGGGCTTTAAGCCGAGCTATGGCGCAGAGTTTACGTAACCAAAAAAAGAACCCAAAGGATTAAAGAAGAGCAATGTCAAAAACAAAAAAACGCTTCGGCCAGCATT
Organism: uncultured bacterium; assembly: GCA_965602905.1. Classification (GTDB taxonomy): domain Bacteria; phylum SAR324; class SAR324; order XYD2-FULL-50-16; family XYD2-FULL-50-16; genus JASJGK01. The sequence continues at coordinate 37,815 of CBFCZY010000023.1, forward strand.
TTCTTATTAATGAAGATGTACTTGGCGATATTATTTTCGCAGGCAGCCCCGACTCCACCGACCATGTAATTGAAATTGGACCAGGCAAAGGGGTACTTACTGAGTTACTGCTCCAAAGCGGCGCTAAGGTCACAGCCATTGAGATTGACCGAGATTTAATCAAAAGCTTAAATGTGCGCTTTGGTCACTTGCCCAACTTCACACTGCTCAACGAAGATGCGTTGCAAATGGACTGGCACGAATTTTTAAAGGGCCAAGAGGGAGTGAAACTGATCGCCAACCTACCCTATAACATTTCTTCTCCTCTCTTCCTGACCCTGATGAAGGTAAGAAAGCATTTTGCTAGCTGGACAGTAATGTTACAAAAAGAAGTGGCCTTAAGGCTAACAGCGGCCCCAAGTAGCGGTAAGGCCTACGGGAGCTTGTCTATATCGTCAGGTTTGTTTTTTGAAGGAAAATGGATTGTAGATGTACCACCTGAATCCTTTTCGCCACCACCAAAGGTAGATAGTGCCGTGATCAAGTTGATTCCCAATGATCTGGAAGTCCCTGACCTAAAGCCACTTTTGCGCTTTTTCCAGCAAGCCTTTACAACGAGACGAAAAAAATTGGCAGGGCGGATCAAGCAGCTCTACCCCGAATGCGCTGAGGAATTGATAACCTCTTTGGGCAACAAACGGCCTGAAGAACTGAGCCCCAAAGAGTTTTTAGAACTCTATGAGGCACTAGAAAAGGCTTAGCTCTTTGCCGCAGGCAGCGGCAACTTGTTAGTAATGTTTAAAAGCGCCAGCAAGATCAGAAACCACAAAGGGTTCTAATTTAATGCCCATGGCACCTTTTTTCAACCAAATCTTAGCCAGCATATAAGACTGTCCATCGCCTGAGATGGATTTTAACTCTTCTGCAAAGAGCACATCTTTCTTCTGGAACTCTAGCATGCTGGAGTTGTTTGAAAGGGGGTCTAGCAGTAAAAAGACCTTATCTTCGTCGTTTTTATGCTGTTTCAGCTGGCCTTGGTAAGGTACAGCATCTTTTTTTAAATCATCGCCATCTTGATAGCGTTCTAAATCACGTTGTGTTATTTTAATGATGTCGAATGGCAAGGTGACCTCTCTTATTTAGTGTTTTGGTTCTGTTGTATTTTGACAAAAAAATCTTATTTGTTCAATCAATAAGCTTAAATATTAGTTAGGTCCACTTTTATACCTACTGAGTTTCTGTCTGCTGCAAGTTTTATGTCTTCTGAGAATTGTTATCTTTGTTCAAAGTCCCTGCCCAGCGGGCAATCCTATTATGAGGGCCAAGGTCAAACCGTTTGCCTTTCCTGCTACCGAGTCCACGCTAGATGCGTAAAATGCAATTTCCCAGGTAAAGAGCTTAAGGAAACCCCACCCCACGGGATGCTCTGTGAATTTTGCCGTGTTAATGTAAAAAGCGAACCTTCCATGACCTGCATTTTGTGCTCGTCTTCCATCCCCGCAGGTAGCTCCCATTATTCAGGGCAAAACCAAGTGGTTTGCCTGAACTGTTTTAAAGATGCCAAAAAGCGCTGTTTCACCTGCCGCTTCCCACAAGTTTCCATGACCACCACCAGTGGCCCTGGGGTTTGCTCCTTTTGCAAGCCTTCTGTCATTACAGATAAAAGCGATTTAAAATCCATCGTGGCTCCACTAGAGCCTTTCCTTGCAGGCCTTGGCCATAGACCACCAAGTGAAATCAAGGGTGTTTTTCTGCCCAGTCTATTAATTTTGGGCATGCAAGACAGAAATCCACCGCCAGCACCGATCGAGTTTTTTGAAGAGTTTATTTTATTTGCCATGCCCATCGTTTATTTGCGAGGAGTTTTTTACATGCTCCCTGCCATTCCCAAAGACTGGTTTATTGCCAGCATGGTCGGCCAAATGGCAGCCTTTGATATTTGCCGCACCTACGGCCTAGAGGGGTTAGTTGGGGATACTCCTTTTCACAAAATGGCCCAAGGTTGGTCTCATTTTGTAAGTTACCTCTGTGCCCAAAGGCTAAAATACACTAATGTAGAGCGCAGACTAGAGCGCATGGGGGCCAACATGCTGGTTGGCGACTTTAACAAGTTTTTAGGAATGCATGAACATCGCAAACCGAAAGATGTAATTCACTATGCAAAGGTGCACTTGGCGCAACTAGCTAAAAAGCACCTTTAAGGCTTGTCTGGCCTGATTCAAAAACTTTTGAAAGTTGGTTTGACGCATGCCCGACAAAGAGGCTATAACTAGTATTAAACAAATACACCAATGGCGTTGCCTCGGTGAAGGCTGGGTTGCCCCTAGCCACATAAAGTTTGAATTTAACATTTGGATTTAACATCAGGATTTGGCATTTCAATTTCTAACAAATAAATGCCCATTCAAAACCCCGAAAGCTTTAAAAAATAGCTTAGGTTTAATTACATTGACTACTAAAACCTTACCTCACAATGAGTTTAAAGGCATGAGCGAACTAGCGACCCCCACTGACGAAATGACTGACGATACAAAACCACAAGGTAAGGACGCCTCTCAATTGATTCAGGCATTTGATGCCATGGGCGATATGGAAGGCTACAACGAACGAGAAGCTCTCCCCTTAACTCCTGACGAAATCCCTGAATCTGCATCTAGCGAAGTCATTACAGAACAGGGTGAATCTGCACCTGCCATGGCGGAACAGGTAGACCATATGATTGAACCTGAAGGCTATTCTGAATCTATTGCAGAAGAGATTGCAGCGACAGAAGATGTGTTTTTAGAAGAAGAGGAAGAGGTCGCTGTTGAGGCCATACAAGTAGAAACTCAAGATGAGATTGTAACGGAAGAAGTTACCGAAGAAGAGGTCGCTGTTGAGGAAGCTCAAGATGTGATTG
>CBFCZY010000024.1:0-40354 GCA_965602905.1 uncultured bacterium
GAAATCTACTTCTTTTATGACCTCTTTTTAGGCAATATAGAAGAGAAAATTTCCCCTACTGATGACCGCTTTGATCGCCTAGAAAGTTTAATAAAAGACTCCTTCCAAATGGCATTTGGAAGGGGGAAAACTTCTAACCCAATTGATTTTACCATCATGGATATTTTACTTAGCCTAATCGCTCAGCAATCAGTGAAAGATATGACTTCTGATCAGATCCAAAACCAATTTTTCGATTGCCGCTACATCCTTCGCATCAGAGGTATAGATAAAGTAATTATAGAGATCGATCACCAAACGCCCAATCCCCCAATTTTTACCAATCTCAATTAACATTTCAGAGTATCTACCCTTCGGGGAATCGACCCCTTTTTGTAACTCCAATTGAAAATCACTATGATTGATCAGCTTCTCTTCCTTCGCTTTTTCGTAATCGGGAGACCTCATCCATATGTTAAAATCACAGTTGGCATTTATGGCCGTGCCAATGGTTTTAAAAAGCAAAAAATCCAATGGGCTTTGCGTTACGATCCAAAACCCACCGTAAAATTTTCTGGCTACTCGGTAACCTAAAGCAATGGCTTTACCTACAAAGGAACCATCTGTCATAAACTGATGAGCTTCATCAAAAATACAAAGTGTTGGGCGGCTACGATCTGACATGTAAAGATCTTTCGTAATAGCGCTAACCAGCAAGCCTAATACAATAGGCATGAGATCCTTTTTTTCCGCTAAAGCTTGGAGCTCTAAAACTACAAAGTCGTCTTCTCCAATATTTAGGTTCATTTCCCCATTAAAATAGTCCCCATAAACTGCCCCACGAGTAAACTTACTCAAGGTAGCGGCCATGGACTGGCAAATGGTTACAACGCCTTTTTGGAACTGGGGCTCGTACTTTATTTGACTTTTTATCTGATTTTTAAGTTTCTCCCTTTCAGCAACATCCTGTTTCTCGGCTTCTTTTAAAAAGTCATCATCATCCATGCCCTCAGGTGCTTCTTCGGCAAGATGATTTATCAAGGGTTCATTTAACTGGTCGAAGCTTATAGTTTCTTCATTTTGGGTGTCCTCATTGGTAAGTGGTTCCTCTGAAGCATCTCCATCAAAAAGATTAAAAATCTCACTTTGTTCAGTGCCTCCGCTTTTTTTCTTTGGAGTAATATTTGATTTACTTTCAACCTCGCCTGTTCCAAAAAATAGCTCATTCACATGATTTAAAAAATATTGGATTTCATCAATGCCAGCGAGTTTCCCCTTTTGTTCAAAGGCCCAAACAGCCGCTGCCTCAATAAAAGTTTTATTGATTTTTTTTACTTCTTGCCCATTTTCTCTAACCATTTCTTCAACAGTTTGCACAACCGTCTGGATGGTTTCCATGAGCTTTTCAGGGGTACTGTTATCAACACCACCGAAGGGATTTAAACAGATCTTAGAGTTCTCATCAAAATCAACATATTTGCCTCCCACCAGTTCACAGAGTTTTTTGTAGGAACCACCAATATCAACCAACCTAGCCTTACAGCCCTTGCTATAATGATTTAACACCATATAGTTATTCCAGAAGCTTTTTCCAGCCCCTGAGCCAGCAATTGTTTTTCCGTTGTAATTGTTGGTTCCAGATTGGAAGACATCTAATGTTATCAATTGCCCCTTGCGGCCAACAAGTAAACACGTGGGGACCCCAGAGCCCATAAAATCGGCCTGAGTGGGTACACTTCTAACTGCTAAATCAGCAGGCAATGGATAGTCTCGACTCAGGATAGTTAAAAACTGTTGGTCGCTCTGAAAACCTAAAGGAAAAGAATTTAGTAAGAGAGGCACTAAAATACCGACGTCACTTTGCATCTGGTACCCTTGACTCTCCCAAAGGGTTTTAATTTTAGATCCTGCCTGATTCAGCTTGTCCTTATCGTCATTCCAATACCAAATGATAGGAACCGTTGCCACATAGGTAACCTTGTTTTCTTCGATGCGCCTTAAGGCTTCATCATGCTCATGCCTTTGGCTTCCTAAAGTTTTGCCTGTAGTATCTGTCTCTTTTTGAAATGCTAATAAAGTGGCTTTCGCCTTAAAGTCTGCTTCATAATCCCTGACCACCAAACTACAACTTAGCCAGTAAGGTGTTGTGATCTGCATGTTGTCAGTGGTAGGACCATCAATCCCACCAAGGAGTTTATTCTGGGTAACCATGCTGATAGTTTTAGGGGGAGACTTCACTGTTTGACAGCGAAAATACCTATCTCCAATTTGGATCTCTGTCTTACTCTTAACAATTACTGTATCAGCTTTAATAACCTGATGTTTGATAAAGGTTTCGTCATCATAGTCTCTAATTCTAACACCAAAATCTGGGTTAAAAAATCTCCGCATCGTTTCCAGTAGCTCTACTGGCCCCCAAACCGTTGGGCAAAAATTGGCCGTGTTTAGCTTTTCCTCAAACTGGTTACAATATTCACCAAGATCTAATTTTGCCTTGGCTACTTCTTTTAGGGGCAGCTTGATGGAGACAATTAATCTGTAATTGCGCAGAGGGATACCACCTGTTTGGGGCATCCCCTTTGTACATTTGACAAAGTAACTTGCTAGCTCTTCAGCGGCATTTTTTAAAAGGGGGATGCCCGTTACGTCCTTATTTACAAAGTCTCGTACGATCGGATCAATATAGGGGTCAGCGTAGATACTGAAATTAATTACACTCAAATTGGGGAGGAATTCCCTAAAAATTGATTCAAGTTCTCTGGCCGTCGATTCTGCTGTGAAAAAGTGAGACAAACACTCATAGACAAAACCAACAGACTCATCACTTTGGTAAAAGGCTTTGGTCTTTGGATCGTAGGCCTCCCATGGTAAAAAGCCTTCAAAGCTAGTGCGTTGATACTCTTTTTTAAAGCTTCTTTTAGTCGCACCCGGTGCACCAAAAACAGCTTTCAAATCTTCTAATTTTTGAGTGAATGAGTTCATTTTTTACAGGTATGGATTTTTAAAAATAAACTCTGGCCGCTTTATCATCACGTACATAAACCTTTCCATTGTAATGATCTCACCTGAATTTTCTGCCTGGGGCAGAAGCAAAACTCGCACTACTTTAGCTGGTGTTAAAATGGGGGTACCTGGCTTTTTGATCAGATTGTTCATTTCTTGGGCTTGATTTTTTAACAACTGCCTTTTGACATCGTCTCCAGGTATGGCAAATCGTTTATAGTGGATCTCCAGCTTTGACATTTTGGATTTTCCAAAATGTAAACCTGGGACTCCTACCCTTGGCCGAATACTTCGTTCTTTTACGGCAGTCATTAATAGCTCGCTTTCGCTGGCAGAGCCAATCTCTGTATTTTTCCCTTTAGAGTATTCTAAAGCTCTGGTAACGCTCATGCAGTGGCCGTTATCTATATAAGGACAAGACTTTTCACTTTCATAAGGGTTTAAAAAACTGCCTGAACAACCGCCCAAAACCAGTAAAAAAATCAATCTTAAAATTCTCATTTCCCCGCCTGTTCAATCAGGTTTATTTTTTGCTCTATTACGTTGGCTTCAAGCTGAGCTAACCTTATTGCCTCTGTTTGAATCATTCTGTTCAGCCCCAATTGTTTACCCACGTAGGCAATAAAGGTTTCCTCTTCAGATGCAAAGTGACCATCTGCCAAACTCATAGAAGCTACTTCCATCAAGATCTGAACAGCGTGAGAAGGAGAGAAGCTTTCGTGCTCTAAGGTGACATCCATTCTCATAGAGAGAATGCTATTAACTTCATCTTGGATATCTTGGTCCTGAACCAGTCCTATAAAGCCTTTCATTGCCTGTATTTCTTCTTCATCAATGATTCCATCAGCTAAAATCATTCCACTCAAAGCTCTAGCAAACCATCTTTTTTCGCCTACGCTCATATCGGCAATTAGTCTTTGAATTCTTTCGTGACGTTCCATGTTCCCCTTTAAATTTGTCGTTAACTATTCCTGTTTTATCTCTTCCTTAGTGATCCTCCAGAACCAGTAGAAAAAGTTTGCTTGCAACTACACCACTTGGGTCTGTTTTGCTTTGAATGGACTTAAATAGTTCGTTCAAATTTTTTGAAGTGAAGCTTGTGCTCCTTTTTGTTTTTCTGTTTAAGATCTCAAAAGTCGTATCAAATTTCTCTGTCTTCGAACCTTTGATGGATCTCACTTTTGATTTCTTCCGACTGGCTCTCAATTCTAAATGTTTAAAGTTTCTTATCTCAATTGCAGCCTGAACCATGTAAAATTCCTTAGCAGCTTTCATATCGACGGTAAGACTCTTTAATGCGACTCCTTTCAGAATCGGATTATCTTCTGAACAAGTAGTAAAGCGAACAATGCTCGTGCGCCTATGGCAATCCCTAGCCATGTAAAAGCCCCCTTGGAACTCAACAAACTGCATGACAGGATCTTTTTTGCTGTACTGCCTCTTAAAGCCTATATTTTTAGAATGTTGATTCATTTCCATATCCATATCCATATCAGCTTATCGCTATCGCCCTAGTTTGTGAGAGATTGAAGCTCAAACGCTCAACCCTCTACGACCAACTAAAAAAGCACAAAATTGCAATTACTAAAAAGGGTAACCGCTCTTATTTGAAAGAAGCGGACTTAAAGCAACTGCAAAAGCTTCTTGGTCAAAAACCAGCAACTGAAGATACAAAAAAGCCTCATTCGTCAGTATCCGCCGACAACTTTGCCTTGCAAGCTTTAACTCAACAATTAAATATTAAAGACCAGCAAATTAATTTCAAAGATCAACAGCTAGAAAGACGAGACAACCAAATAAACGAACTTCAAAATAGCCATAAACAGGTTCAATTTATGCTTGCAGGTTACCAGCAAAAATTTGGAGCACTACCTAGCCCTGAGTCAAAACCTTCAAACCAAGAAGCTCGTTTCTTCGAGAAACCTGTTTTCTATTTATTCCTTTTTTCTTCACTTCTTTTAGCCTGGATCTTCTTAAATTATGATTCTTTTTTACCACTGATTTTAAAAATTCTAAACTAAACAACAAGTCTGTTGTTTTAACTTTCAGTTTTTAATCAGTTTTACCTTTCTTTAAAGCTCTCCACGTAGAGGCTAAGCGGATTTAAGGTGTTCTTTTATGGGGGATTAGGCTCCAAAGGTGTTCACTTATGGGAAAGGCTAATTCTGCCCATACAAAGAAGGCCTAGGTTGAACCAATCAAACTTGGGTAACCCAAAGAACAGGTTACACAGCCCTTGTTTCTAGGACTCAACTCAAAGGTGTTGGTTTATGGGGCATTCAGAGCTTTAAAAGTGTTTTTTTATGGGCAAGAGAACACTCAAAGGTGCTCATTCATGGGGAGGAATAATTTGGATTGTCGGGGGAGTGGTGATAAAATCAGAGTATGAAATCAAGCTATCAACCCAATCTATTCTTTAACGCCAAAGAACTTGAAAGCAAAACTTTACTCAAAAAAGATTTAGCTATCCTTTGTGAAGCGCCTCTAAGTTTACTAGAGCGAAAGGTGATGAATGTTCTGCTTCTAACGGCCCAAGCAAACTTAAAAACCCAAGAGACTTACTTCATTACTGTGGGCGATCTAGCCTATCTCACAGGTTTTGACAGCCATAATAACAACTACCTAAAAAAGACTTTAGGGAAGCTGAGAGACATCTCAATCAAGTGGAATATTCTAGGGCAAGATTCCTTTGGGGAGCACTCTTTACTGGCAGGGTATATCTACAAAAAAGGTATAATTGAGTATTCCTTTGACCCGCTTTTAAAAAAGTATTTCTTAGATGAATACCTAACCTACACCAAGCTACTCTTGGCGGTGCAAAAGAAGTTCAAACGAGCCTACTCTATTCCTATCTATGAAATCTGCCAAAAGTACTTCGATGTTAAGCGCAAGAGAGGAGAAACTCCTTTTTTAAAAATCTCCACTATTCGCAAGCTCTGCGGTTTGCAAGAAGGTCAATACAGAGAAACCAAATCTTTTTTACGAGGCGTGATTAAAACCTCTATTGCCGAAATCAACCAAGAGTCTGACTTATGGATTGAAGCACCCCTTCTGCAACGTGAAAACAGAAATATAGTAGCAATCAAATTTAAGATACAACCGAATCCCCTACACTGGGAGAAGAACAATCCCTACGGTAAAGGAAAGGTCAAAGAGGAGTTCACCCCTCAGAACGACGAGTTGTTTATGAAGTTAACCCAACAAGGAATCCTATCCAAGAAAGCCAAGACACTACTCCAAACCCACTCTACTGAGAAGATTCAAAAGTCCTTAAATGCCCTAGAAAAATACAAGGGTACAGTCAAAAACACAGGCGGGTGGCTTATTGCTGCAATTGAATCTACAGAAGAATGGACAGCAAAATCTAAACTCTGTGCTTTTGAAAAACCCTTTATGGAATGCCCAGAAAAAGAGCGGCTAGCAATGGCTGCAAAACTAAAGGCTAGGGCCGACCAGTGGAGGTTTCACTCTCCAAACAAAGAAATCCCCACTGTTACAAAACAAGAATGGGTAACCCGAATAAAACAGGGTGAGTCGCTCTAAACTTAACTCAATCTTAAGTGTATTTTGTAGGTTGAAGGTAGGTTTGTTATTCTTTGGTAGTTCAACTTAACCCAAACGCCATGGACAAAAAAGAATTTACACGTAAAGAAATCATTGCTTTATTTGGTCGTATTGAAGAATGGTCAAGCATCAAATTAGATGAATACGAAGGCCTAACACCAAAATTCACATATGCCAGAAAAAGATATTTAGTAGGCTGTCACCAAGGAATTTTTGATATTATGAGAGCCTTAAAACTGGAAAAGAAGCGGATTCTAGGGCAAGGGCAACAAAACTAATATGTAATAGCTCGTCTCTTAGCTGGAAAAGCCTCATCTAAAAAGGAAAGCGTTTTTTCTTGCGTTGCCGTTCCGACTTTCAAGGAAACTTTAGTAATTACCTTTTTCTGCTCTAGAGTTATATATCTTTGTGGCGGTTGCACTCTAACTCTCATACCCGAATTTGTAGGGAATCGTGAATTAGGGTTTTGTCTAATTACCCTTTGATTTCGCTTTACACACTGTTCAGTCAGTACATCTTTAGTTACTTCGGAGCTAACCTGACCAGCAAACAAGGCTGCTTCCTGCTTCATTATAGGCTTCGCTACTTCTTCCCATAGGAATCCAGCAACTTTTTTTAAACCTTCTGTTTTTGTCATTCTTCTCTCCCAAATAATTTTGTTATAAAATATCACCCTATAATTTAAAAATAAAGGAAAATCACAAAATAATTATATCAGCCTACAATAGACCTTTTCCCCTTAGCCACTGAATCTGCTCAATGCTCATTTCACAAGGATCAGTGATCTCTTCTGAAATTCCAAACTCCCCCCTACTATTTGAAGAAAATTGCTGTTCCCAATCAAAAACCTCTGCTTGAAACCCATAGTCCTGCAAGAGTTCCACTGCTTTCACTCTTGCCTTTTCGCCTGCAGGATCTCGATCTTGAAAGAGCAAAACCTTATAAACCCCTAACTCCTTTTTAATCAATTCAAGCCGTGGGATTTGGTCTTGGTTTAGGTAAGCCCCCATCATAGCCATGGAGTTTAAAATTCCTGCCTCCACGAGCTTTGCCACATCAAAACAACCTTCAACTAATACAATTCTACCTTGTTCTTGAGTTTGTTTCTTGGCTTGCGGGTCAAGGAGTAATTTATCAATATTATAAAACTCTTGGGTCTTAACAAACCCCTTGTAAAACCACCATTTTGATTCTTCGAGTTGTTTTACAGTTGTCGCCCTACCCATATGACTTAAGATGCAAGCTTTGTATTCTCCTTTGTTTTTCTGCACACCTCGAACCTGAAACACAATTCGATTGCTCAACGAAGAATTCTTCGGGGATTTCTCTTGGGGTAAAAAACCACAACCAAGATAGTTGCAAATTCCAGGGCCTATTCCCCGCCTTTGAAACTGCTCATGGGAAGCAGTTAAATCCAACAAAGGCACTAGATTTTGACGAATGGGTTTGTTTGGCTCTTTTTCCTTTTTCTTGAGTACTGCCTTGGTTGCTTGCGCCAATTCACTCCTCTGCCCATCTAAGGAACTTGCTCCAACCTCCAAGAGCCATCTTCCTGCCGCATAGGGATCAATTCCCTTGATCTCCTTCACGAGTTCAACCAAGCCCCCATTTTTACCTGTTGAAAAACAATAGAAGCCCCTGTCGTTCAAGTGAAAACTCGGTGTGTTTTCTTCTGCAAAAGGGGACAGAGCCCACCAATCATCTTCCTTACTTTTTGTTTCACTTTTTTCTAAACCTAAGGCCTGAAAAACCTGCCTCCAATCTGCATTCTCCCCCACTTTGGCTAGGCTCTGTTTATCCAGATAGGTGAATTCCTTTTTCTCCATTTAAGATTGAGTTAAGTTTCTTTTTGCTATGATAATTAATTAGTTTAACAAAAAAACCATGAATTCCCTAATCAAAATCCCAAGAAGTGAAGAAGCGAAACCTAGAAAAAGTGAAGCCGAGAGTGAAGCAAAGCTTCCCGCAAGATTGCTTATGGGGAACCCAAAGACTACTTGTGAGGGGGAAACTCCCCCTTCAACCCCCTCAAAAAAGAGAAGCCGACACCGCATTAATTGTTCACTGAGTAACTCAGAACGGCGGTGGTTAAAGAAGAAAGCCAAAGCACATGGCTTGCCCATCGCAACCATGCTTAAAAAGGCTGCATTTGCTCAGCTCTTAAAAGGCACTCTGCTACCTGCAGGCATTGAAGAGAATCTCCATGCATTAACTTTGCAGCTTCGAGGCATGGGAAACAACCTCAACCAAATCGCCCGCAAAGCGAACTGGCTGGGTAAGGTTGGTTTAAAAGAGCTCTGGGAAGTGAAAAGCATCCTTAAAAGCAGTGAGGAAAAGGTGATAAACTTTGTGAAAGGGACTAACCCAACCATAGATGATCATCAAATCGATGAGCAGGAAGAGCGGAGGGTTTAGGCAGCTTTTAGACTATCTTGATCGAGATTCTGACTCAGAAGGATTGACTTGGAATCTCTTAAGCAGTGAGAGAAAAGATATAGCACAGGAATTTATGGGAAACAGTCGCTACGCCCAAAAACGTAAAAATGGAGTTTTGCTTTACCATGAAATCCTCTCCTTTTCCCCGAAGGACAAGGGAGTACTTACTCCCGCTATTTTGGAGGATTTAACATTCTCCTATTTAGAAAAACGAGCGGTGGGAGCTCTTGCTTACGCACAAATCCATAGCCACCAATCTGCACCCCATGTTCATCTTGTAATTTCTGCTAATCTACTCAAACAAGCCAAAAAACTCCATTTAAACAAAGCTCAGTTCCAAGAGATCAAACTTGATTTGGAAGCCTACCAAAGAGAAAAATACCCACAGTTGAAACACTCCATTGCCTTTGAAAAAGATTCAGGCAGAGCCTTACAAAAATCCAATCCAGAGATTGAACGAGATCGCAGGATAAACTTTGAATTAGCACAGGCAGAGCCCTGTGATATGATAAACTTTGGAAAGGGTCGGGCGGAGCCCTCGAAAAAGGAAAGGGTAAGGAAAAAACTACAGGCAATTTTGCATGATTCAACTGGGGAAGAGGAATTTGCTTCATGGCTTAAAAATGTTGGATATGAGCTCTACGTAAGAGGAAAAACAATAGGCATCCTAGATCAAGTTTCAGGGAAAAAATACCGCCTAAAACGACTTGGGCTATTAGAGGATTTCAAACAATCCGTGGCACAATGGGAGCACAATAAGGAAAGAGAATTAGAACTGGAATTCTTAGACAAGGCTAAAGATTTTGATCGAGATCTAGCCTATGAAATTCCTTTTCATGAAATGAATCTCTTTAAGTGACAATTAGCTGACTTGTGTGCTAATTCTAAAACTAAGCTCAACACTGTTTGAGTGAATTTAACCCCATTATCATGGAGTATACAAAAAATTATGATAACTTTGCCAATGAGCATTTGTTTAACCAATCTATGTTGGTTGAACGTTTGTTTAAAGAAGAAGTTTTTGCCCTAGAGGATGTCCAAAATTTTTGGAATTCCGAAGAAGAATGCAAAGAGGTATTTCAGTGGCTTTATGCCCCTAACTTCGAAGCGGATTACTTCACCGAAAAAATGGATAAAGCTCAAATTCCCTATCTGAAAAATGATTATGGAATTTGGATTGGTCGAACTAGCTTTGGTCAGTCTTGGACATTAGATATTGTCCCTGAGCTTGTGAAAGCCTTTGCGTGGTATGAGATTTATCATAATGATCGGTCGAGATAAATAACTCTCACCAAACTCTATTCCCAAGGACTCATTGAGCCCTTGGGGAATTCCCTCGTCTTTGACCTTTAAACTTTGCTCAGGTACAATAAGAGAAACTAAACCAACTGTTATGGATACTGTCATGTTTGAGATTCATCGAACAATTATAAAAGATCATGAAGGACACCCTACTGAAGTCCGAATTCCTTGGGAAGATTTTGTAAAAATTGAAGAAGTTCTCGGTCTAGATTTAGACGAGAATACCAAAAAAGACCTTTTGCAATCGAAGTCAGATCGAGATTCAAAAGATTACTCTTCTTATACTGAGTTAAACCAACTATAAATGTGGCAAATTGTTCTGCATAAAAGAGTTGTTAAATATTACAAAAGGCTCCCTTCCACTCTACAAAAAGCTGTTAAACTTGCTTTTCACTCAATAGAAACTTCTCCCACAGAATCTGAAAACATCAGCCTTATGAGTGGTGATTGGGCTGGCTGGTCTCGTATGAGAGTTGGGCAACTGAGAATTATTTTTTGGATTGATACACCCAATCATAAAGTTTTTATTGATCACCTTGGCCCTCGTGGCGATGTTTATAAAAAATGATCTTTCACGCCTACCTCTCAAACAGATAGAATTATGAAAAACCAAATCATAGGGGTCATTGTCGGTGGCTTGCTAGCACTAACAGGTTCTTATATTACAGCTACTCAGAACTATAAAGCTATTCAATGGCAATCACGATATGATCAAAAAATTCAAGCTGCAAGGGAAGCGATCATTGCCAATACTCAAATGCGTCGATCAACCGCTGATTTTTTACTAGGCATTGGTACAAAAAGAGCTTTTGTTGAAGATTTTTATGGAGGTCTTCAATTGTTAAAGTTTCATGCACATGCTTTTTTTCCTGAAATTTTACCGAAAGTTAATAAGCTTGAAAACAACTACCAACAAGTAGTCAAATTAGCTGTTTCTAAGAATGCTACTGCGAACGATGCTAAAAAAGTCTTTTCTAATCTTTATGATACGATTCTTGAAGATACTTTGATAATAGACAAAGCTCTGTTTAAAGAACTACAAACTTTAAATAAAGAATAGCTATTTTAGCTTAAAATCCAACTTACAAACCGCCTCATCTAGTAGAGTTTTTGGAGCAAACCTTTTTCCGTAACGACCATGAGTTTCACTTCTGTCAGTATGACCTAGAAGTTCCGTGGTGTAGGAGTAGGGGATTCCCAATTGTTTGAGCTTGTCGGCGGTTGTGTGTCGGAAGCTGTGGAAACATTTCCCTTGGGTTTTGATTCCAAGAGCAGGAAGGTATTTTTTGTTAAACCAGCGGGAAACATACCGCCCGTAACCATCTCGACCTTGTGGGATCTCAGGGAAGAGCCTTGTCTCTCTTTTTTTGAGAAGTGAATTGTGATAGTTGATCAACCCCATTTCGCTCAATTTAGGATGAAGGGGTACAAGTCTTTTGGAGGACTGATTTTTGAGCTGTTTGTCGTCGGTTTCGTCATTGACGTCAAAGACCCAAACCCCGTCCATTTGCTTCAGATCATCCAAATAAAGTTGAGCAATCTCGTTTTGCCTCATCCCTGAATAGAGCGCAATCAAGGGAATCCAATAGCGGTAGTCGCTGCCTTCAGTGGCCTCATTAAAAACTTTAGGATCAAAGATTTTTGCAAGTTCAGAGTCTGTAAATAATTGCCTTTGGTCTTGGGGTTGAACTTTGATTTTTACCTTTAGCCCAACAACGAAATTTTGAGCCACATACCCATTCCTAACAGCCCATTGGAAGAAAGCGATCAAGCATTTAAAATGGTTATTGATTGTAATGGGGCTCATCTTCTTTAAACTCTCTATTTTCAAGACTTGAGAAATTGATTTCCCCTTGAATTTTGGGTCTTTATTTAAATTTGCAGGGAGTTTTAAAAGGTTTTTTTTGTATTCTCGCCCCGTGGAAAAGTCATGTTTTGAGATTGGGATATCGCCTGTAATCCTCATAAATAAGGCTAGTTTGGCTTGGTATTCCGAGTAAGTTTTCTCTCGCCATGTCCCTGTTGAATTCATTTCGGTCAGAAATTCTTCTATTACCTCAGAGGTTTTTGGCTCTGCCTTTTTAGTGCTTCCTTTGGAAGCTAATTCCCCCCTTGTTATTATTTTCTCTTTATTTGCCTTAACGTCGACGGGTTCACCCGTCGTCGCCGACTTTTGGGCAGCAGGCACAAGCTCTGTAAGTACTTGGGTTGGGTCTTCAGTTGTTTTGCTTAGCTCCGTAAAAGCCAAACATAGAGCTTTATAGCCCATAGATTCAGGCTTTAAGGTTAAACCTTTGGATTTTAATAGTTCGTCAACTTCCTGCATTGTCGCTTGGGGTAAGGCTGTCGTCGAGTTTTGTTTCATCGTCGACAGTTCGGCAAGTAGCCGCTCTTTGTATGCTTTGAGGCTTTCTTTGAGCTTTTCCAAACTCATCTTCTGCCCTAACCTGATTTGGTCTAAAAGCTCATCTAAATAGGCGTGAAGTCGAAAGGAAATCTTTTTAGCTTCGCTAAGTAATCCTGTCTTGAGCGAGATAAGAAATTCTTGGGTTTTTACAGACTCCCTTAAATCTAGGGGTATTGAAGCACGGAAAAAGTATGAAGAAGAAGCAGGCTTTTTAACGAGGTAAGTAGCGTTCATAAGATCCCTCAATTGTGACAGTTGAGTGTGACATCTTTGTGAAAAACCACTAAAATAACCTAAACCCTTATAAAATAAGGATTGGTGGAGGCTAGGAGGAACTACACACATTTATTTAATTAATTGATATTATTAAGTTTTTCTATCAGGAGTTCGACCAACTGTTAGTGCAAAATGTTAGTTATTTTAAAGCTGTAGATCATTTACTGGAAAGGATGTACGAGTTTCAATGTTAGATTTCAAGTGGTTCAGGAGTTCGACCAGCTTTTTGTGTGTGGCTGGGTTTAGTAACACTTGATGGTGTGAAGTGTTAGTGATTGAATTCCTGTAGAATACAGGAGCAATTAGGATTTTCTTTGAAAACTGTTAGTTATTTTTTGGCCTGATGTAAAATCCCTGTCTTAAGGGACAAGATGATGGTTCATTTAACAAGGATTGGGCGCAGGTCTTGGGGGATTACTACTTTGAAATAGTGAGTAAATAATCTGATGTTCTATTTATAGTTACGGGATTGAGCAAAATTGCTAAGAAGTTCTTATCAATTTTGACTTCATATCAGTATTTTGCAAGAGAACTACTCTAAATATTAAAATTTGGGTGATGAACAATTAAGCTATCTTTTTGTAGGTGATCTAGTTTAATTTTACTTTGACAGTTAATCAAAATACATCGATCAAAAGTAACTTTTTTAATTTCTAAAAAATTACAATTTACAAGTATGCATTGAGAGAAAAAAATTTGCGACTCTGAGTGCTGAATAAATTTAATATTATCAAATTGTGATTCTGCGCACTTCAGTATATTTACATTTTGCAATATAACAATTCCGTTAGACACTTTACACTGAATTAAAGAAGTCGGAAAATCAAAGCCCCATTGAATTTCTGCCATTGAGAATGAACTGATTTTACACTTTGTGATTATACCTCCTTGAAAAATACATTTTTTCCAATTAAAGAAACTAAAATCAATGTCTTTAATTTTGATACCAACCCAACTTGTATTCACAAAACCAAATTTTTGAATCAACTCAATATGAGGAGTAAATTTTTTATCTGATCCAAACAAATGCAATAACTCTTTTAATCTACTGACTATACGCTCTTGGTACAATCCTACATCACCATCAGAAAGATTTTGCTGTAGTTTCTGAAAAACCCTGACTTGCAAAAACCATTCAATCATCATTATATTCCCAATGATTACTAACTGATTTCTTTTGGTTGTAGATTTATAGGCTTTTTCATTCTGCCAAAACCAATTGCTCCTTGTATTAAAATAATCTCTGTGCTCCAAATCATCAGTTAGGAATTTAAGCATATTTTTTAAATATGACTCACTATTATACAGTTCTAGCAACTTGTAGCAAGTGGACTCCGGT
Source organism: uncultured bacterium (assembly GCA_965602905.1). Lineage (GTDB taxonomy): Bacteria > SAR324 > SAR324 > XYD2-FULL-50-16 > XYD2-FULL-50-16 > JASJGK01. The sequence goes on from CBFCZY010000024.1 coordinate 14,307, forward strand.
AGCTGGTCAGCCAAATCAATAAAAAATTGAACCTTTGCATGGGTTAATGGGCGATCAAAAAAAATCAACTCATAGTTTGGCCTAAAATGGGCAAGGTCAATTTCCTCGACAAAAGCCCTTAATAGCAGACTGGCGACTAAAAACTCCCGTAAACTTTGATGGATAAATTCTACATGACTAAACTTCTCTTTAAAAGCATGTGCTACAAAAATATGTTTATTTAACAGCAACTCTTCCCTATTATAGCGTTTGGAGAGTTCCTTTAAAATAACTTTATAATGTAAAATTCCACTTTTACTGTCAGGGTGATCAAACAGTAAAGAAGCAACTTCTTCCAAAACATCCCTGAAATTGTCTGGTGTAAAGTGTTTAGGGGCTGCTATATCCCCTAAAGAGCCTTCGTGTTTAATCGACCAATCAAAAAAATAGCTGTATATTGTAGTTAAACTGTTTGGAAGTATTTTCTTCTGTAATTTTTCATGAAAGATTTTGGCAGAAAGCAGCAGTAACACTGGTATCTTTACAATCTCTTTTAGGCGGCCCTTACAAATATCCTCATATTTAATTTGTCGATTTTTCAAAGACCAATTAGACAACCAAGCTTTTATCTGACCTTCAGAAAACGGTTCTAAGTATAGCCTTTTTAAATAATTTACGGTTTGCATTTTATCATTGTTATCTAAAAATAAAACAGGCCTTGATGTTAGTATGATTTGAACATTTTCAGCCTCAGACTCTCGAAGAAGGTGAGTAAAACTACGCGTTATCCATCTAGGTTCATCGCCAAATCGAAGAGTTAGTTCATCAAAACCATCACACATTATGACCCATTGGTTTTTTTCCCATACTTCTTTCGTCAAAGGCAAATTTTTATTACTTTTCTGAACTATACTCCTCAGCTCTGATCCTTCTACATAGTCGTCCTTCAACCGAAGATATAAAAATTTTTTTCTTTTTGCGTTAGATTCTTGTTGTAGACTAGAAACTGCATATTTCACCAAAGTCGTTTTGCCAAAGCCAAAATCACCTAATATAATTGTAAAATTTTCTTGATTGCTAATTTCAGATTTTAGCCAATCAAAGGATGATATATCTTCCGAGCCTCCTGTACTATTAAATACTTTTCCATTTTGATGTACGAACAACTCTCCTATTGAGGTTTGTGATTGAAAAACTGTTTCTTTTCTATAATCTGGTAGATTATTGAAGTTGCTTTCTAGCAATTCGCTGTTAGATGTAGATTCGGATAATAAGCTTGCTAATAAATTTGAGGCTTTTGTAGGACGCCCTAAGGCACTCCTCATTTTCTGTAAAGGCACAGAGCATAGTTCACAATAGGTTTTACCTTTTATACTTACCCCTAAATCAAGATCTAGCTTTCTAATAATTGTATGCCTTATTTCATTTTGACCAAATTGAGAAATTTTAAATAGCGCACTTAGTGATGCAATGACTCGAATATCTGAGCTACTAGATAAAGAAAAGACCTCTAAAAACTGCTGAACCACAGCATATCTTAAAGACTCTGATAATAACGTAGACATAACTTCTGAAGATTCGTTTATTACATTTTGGCAATTGATTAAAAAATCAGATAATACAGTGGACTTATTAGAAATACCTCCTTCAATTGCTAGCCCAAAACTGGGCACTTGAATGTCTAAATTTTTAATAACTTTGAGTGAAATTAGTTCACTAAGCTTTTTGGGGTCTCTAGTTGGGAAAATATGATCTTCAACTAATTCCTTAAAAATTTCTATAATGCGATTGTGGCTAAAATCACTTTTAGATTTTTTAACTTGCCAATTTTGTTTACGCCCATTGTTTAAAGTTAGTGTAATATCCCATGGTTCACGGTTATTATACTCACCAATAGGTTCATTTTGTATAAAACACTTCTCATTTTTTTTAAAATTTTCAATTAGTAAAAATAGTCCAAAATCAAATTGAAAATCAAATCCCTTTATAGCACTTTTCCCTGACATCTAATAAACACCTTGCGTAATGAATTAATCCAAAAAGTAATATTTAGATCTTTGATCGGCAATATTTAAAAAACCGGAAAAGATAGCACTCTACCTTAACAACTGGATCTGTTCTTACTATTACCCTTTTTTATTAAAAATTAAACTCAAAACTTATTTTTGAGTTCGTATGACATATTTTATAGCTATTTAAAAGGTATTTGTTATTTGAAAAATCACCAATAGATTCATCCCCTGCTTCTTGTTACAATAAAAGACTTGTACATGGAGGCAAATTGAGACTAATCACAACCGAACTTGCAGACCTTTTAAAACCCTACCCACTCTACAGCCAAGAGAACGAAAAAGACCCCCTGATCATAGCTAAGTTCTTTGACCCATGTGGTTCCGCTAATTGGTATATGCTTGAATACGATCCACTTGAAGCCCTAGCTTTTGGTTATGTTACTGGCCTTGGCGGAGATGAACTTGGCTACTTCTCTTTGGTTGAAATGGAATCTATCCAAAGACCACTTGGTTTAGGCATTGAACGAGATTTACACTGGAAGCCAACTAGATTAAGCAAAATTAAAATTTTATGCTAATTTCAATTAAAGGTTAATACATGTTGAATATTGAGGTGAACATATGTATTATGCACCTATTTCAAGTGAAATTTTACTATAATATTCATCTTTTTAAGGTACTCTCCTATGAACCAAACAACTCAAACGGATAAAGATAGCTTTGGAGACAGACTAGTAAGGCATTGGGTTACTTTATCCAGCTTTTCACCGCTTTTCTTTTTAGTAGCAATTCTGGGTATTCATGTAGAAATAACTATTTTTAGTTCTATTTATAATGTTTTCGGATCTTTATTTGATGCAGAGAAATTAGATTTATCTTTTAACTCTCAATGGCCTGTTCGCATCGGCTGTATTATTCTTATCACACTGCCTTATTGGCAGTTAAAAGTTTTATTTCTTTCTCGAATTGATGAGGATGAAAAAACAGAATTAACCGTCCATAAATGGAACGATGGTCGTGAAACTATGGTAAGCTATCTGTTTGCGAATTTAGTGCCATTTTATCAGGTCAATATAAAAAGCCAAATTGATTTAGTTGCTTATATTTTTGCGTTGATTATTTTGTATTTATTATTTTATAAGGTCAGAAATTATTTTTTTGTTCCATTCTTTTTCAAGAAAGGATATGAGATAGGTACAGTTGATATTAGTGAAAAAGATAATATGCCTATAATGCCAATTTTGCTTTCTAAAAGGTCATATTTTAAACACGATGAAGTTATTCAAACAATACAATTGAACCGAAATATTTACATAGAGGTATAATGGCTAAATCTGCAGATATAATAAAAACTGGTACAGTTGATTTTTTTATTTCCTTGAAAGGAGCAGAAACGAAACCTGTAAGAGTGGCCCTAAAAAACAAAACGAAACACGGCCGACAAGCAATGATGGCATGGAAAGATACTTGGGGGGGAGAAAGTAAGTTTAAAAAATACAACCCTGCAGATAAAGCCAGTGTACCCCTTGTTTACTCTTTAAATGGGAATGGTTCTGATAGGATTAAAAATATAACATCTCTTAAAAATTTAGACCTTCAAAATGCTGCGTTTAAACCAGAATTAATCTCTTATTACGGATTTAGGTTTTCACTAAACGGAGAACATATATGGGGGTTTAAATCTGCAGCTCAATCAAAGTCCCTAAAACGTAGTGGAATTCTTGCTACAATATTTAGTAAATCTGGAGAGCAAATAGAAACATTTGAGGGAGATACGCTTCAGGTTAAAAATGACTTTGATTTTGTTGTGATAAAGGGGAATATTTACATTACTGGACTTCATGCCTTTCAAAATATTGCTAATTTCAGTTCAGAAATTTTGAAACATTCAAATGCAAATTTAGCAAAAGTTCATAAAAGAACAAATGTTATTGACCTGCAGCCTATTACAAAATATGCATCAAAAACTGTTCGAGCAGCAAAATTATTAAGTGGTTTAGTTTCTGACCCAAATTTAGAAAAGCTTTCTTTTTCCAAACTCAAAAAACTCGCAGATGATGATAATATTGGTTATACTATTACCACTCGGAACAATGAGAACTCTTTAGCGCCACAGAAAAAAAGTGAATTGGCATTTCTCAAAATGATTTCTAAAAGGATTTTTTCTGTTGATATATACGATGGAGTAGATAAACAAACATTTGAAGCATTGTGGATGACACCTTTTAATCCAAATGAATAGTTTTTTAGGTTTAGTTGGCCAGATTTGCAGTGATCTGGTTTTGTTTGCCGATCTCTATTAGGCTTAAAATGGGCGTATAGTTATACATTCTCAATACCTTGGTTCCAGCAGAGAGACATGGGGTGTATTATTTACTCCTCAATTCTTTTCAACTTCACCTTTTCAAGCATGTCATTCACCAAGCCTGCAATCAAATCACTCCTTTTACATTGCTGTTGCTCAACCACAGCCTCTAACTCATTAAATTTAGCTTCATCTAAATACAAGTTAAAACGCTTTAACTTCTGCCCTGACTTAGTCTCGTAGATTGTACTTTTAACATCAGCCCCTTTGTGCTCCCTGATGATATCAACTGGTACTAAAGCCTCTCTGATAGGTTGAACTAGGACATTTTCAGCCGATAAATCTTCACCCATATAGAGTTGAAGCCTTTTCATTTGGGTCATTGATCTAGCCCCTAGTGATTGTGTTGCTTCTTTTGTCCAAGACTTACCGTTAGTCTTCCAGAAGCTGACGATACCCTTGTGGATGAAGATATAGTGGCCGTTCTTGTACTCCCCCTTGAACCATTTATTTGGCAGGTCTGCTTTCTCTGTTAGAACTACTTCTAGTTGCTCTGTTTTCATTGTGAATCCCTTGTTTATCACGTTCTTTGGTAGTGTTTTATGTACTTATATTTATAAGATTAAAAATCTTTTATGCCGCCAGTAATAGAAACTCTTCCTTATTACAAAAATCCTTTGGCACTAAGTCCATGTATTGATAACCTGTGATCATTTTAGCTCTGCCAATTAGGCTAGGTGGTATAGTCTTTTTCACCACTAAACCATCAAACTCATTGTTAATTGGCTCCAAACCAGCTTCTTTTGCTAGCTTCGACATAACAAAGATAAAGTGTGATTCGATGCCTTGAATCAAATGAGCCGTCATCAACTTGGCCTGTCTATAACTGATTTGCTCTTTGCCATTTTCTTTATTAATTATCGGGTAAAAAGGCATTTGGCAGGCATTCAAAACCATAAATTTTCTTTGGCTGTTTAAGGCACCAAATTCCTTAAAATTTACCTGTAAAAACTCAGTCCAACGATCAATTTCTTCTGAGTAAGGTTTTAATTCATCAATGATTTGATCAGCCACTTGATGTCGTTCGTCTGCTAAATCCTCCCAGCAACGGCTTCTTGACCAAGGGACTATTTCTCTCATTTTTCTCATCAAGGATGATTTGTAGTTTTTTGGATTACCTTTTCTTTTAAATAGCCACATGAAAAATAATTCCTTCCAATCAGGCAGACTAATTTTTAATCTACTTGCAATCTCTTCTCTGATTGAAGATTGCCCTTTTGGTGGTTTTCTTAGGTATTCTTCAAAGTTTGGTGCTTCAATGCCATGATCACAGCATAACTGATAAAAAATCCTAACTTGGCTGTTTGAAAGATCATAGTTTTTAAAACCTGTAAAAATCACTTCCTTAATAGGTCTAGGCAGGCGCTGTAAAAAACCAAAAACTCTACCTGTTTTACCAACTTTGTATGCTTCAAGAAACTCACCCGTTGTAAAATCACCTTTTTGCTGGCTAAAATACTGTCGTAGGTTTGTAAAGTTATCTAAGAGTTTCTTAATCTCTTGTTTTTCAAGGTCATCATTTGACCTCCTGTATTTTCTCAACAATCTTTGCTCAGTCGCTTGGACTTCTTCAAAATTAACTTTGGTATTTGCACAGGATATTATTCCATCTTTGATGATATCGCTGTAATAGTTGTTGTTCTTTTTCTTGTAGAATTGTGTCTTTTTCTTCTTCTTTTTGATTGGCTCAAGAGTCTGAGTTGATATTAGCTGCGATTCGTCAAACTGGAGGTTAATGAGCTGATCGTAGATTTTTGTCGTCAGCCTATAAGCGTATGCTTTTTCCTTTTTTATATAGTAATCCCTTTCAATTATCCCTTGCTCGATTAACAATTTCATCGAATCACCGTAATTTTCCCCCTTAAAGCCTTTCTTAATCTCATCACTGTGAATGGATTTGTATGATGTTTTGCTTTTGATTGAAGCAGCATAAATGTAGGTGACAAAGTCTTTTGAAAGCTGATCGTAGCCTGCTAGGATTTTTTCGTTTATTTTGTGGTAAATTGTCTTAGGTATAGATCGTTCTTCAAATTTTGATGTGTGTTTTAGTGCCATGTTTACTGCTTATAATAAAGTTTAAAGATTGAAAGTAAGTAAAGGAGTAGGAAGTGACATTATGTCTCATGCGTTCCTTTACGAACCCATACGGTTACTCAAGAACCTTGTTTTGGTTTTTAGTAACCCTCGTTTACTTTATTTATAAGAGCTGTGAAAAAGATATCTGGAGGGGTTAGAGAATCACCTTGGCAGCAATGCTTAGGCTCTCTTCTTGGCTTATGCCTAAATATCGACTTGTAGCGGTACAGTTGCTTTGACCAAGTAACTGTCTGCAAACTTCAATGTTTTGAGTTTCTCTATAAATGATAGAGGCTTTCGTCCTTCTAATAGAATGTGTGCTGTAGCGGTCAACATCGAGATCAAGCCATTTACACCATTTCTTGACTAGCCTTGAGTGCTGCACGTGGCTGATTGGTAATTTGCCTTTGGTCCCTGTAAAAAGAAAATCATCTTCGTCTTTAGAGGTGAGAGTAATCAGCTGAGCTAAGTACTTTCTAGTGTCTTCTTGCAGCATGACCTTATTCGTTTGTTTCGTTTTCTTCTGCTGCACTTCGAAGGTGTTTTTGATTCCGTACTGGTTGCTTATGTCTTTGACTGTAAGTTTGAGTATATCACTGCTTCTGAGCATAGTATCAATACCTACCGAAAATAGGCACAAGTCCCGAAAATTACCCTCACCTAATAAAAGCCGCTTTATTGTTTTTACCTGTTGTTTGGTAAAAGCCTCTTTTTGTCCAATTGATCCTTTCATCTAGTCCTCTAAAATGTAAGCTTCTTTAAATTTTACTACGTTAACTTACTATGATTTTGATGGAACTCAAAGAAAAGAATACTCAAGTGATATAGAATGTACTTCTACCTAGAAAATGGCATGTAAGGTTCCTGTAGTACCTTACATCATCGAGATTTATAAAGTGTAAAATTTGTAGTTAAATAAACATAGTGATCTAACTAGCTATCGACTTCCTTTTAGAAATTGTAGGTTTAGAAACTTTGACCTGTAGTTCGGTTGTATTGTACATAGCATTTAACAAAAACCGAGTTCTTTGAAGATCGAAAGGGCTTGTCGCTTTTGACCAATTTTTTTGTTGTGGATTCTTATATTGATACAGTTGTAAACTTGGCTTTCTTTCAAGTAGAGTTTCTTGAAGCTTACGACCATCAGATAGCAGGCTATATTTTCTAAGTTGATTTTTAAAAGTGTCAGTATTTTGAAATAGATTTGATTCGTGATCACACCAGTACTGAGCATCTGTGATCGGGAAAACTTCTTTCTGCCAATCAACAGCCTCTAAAAGTTGATCCATGATAGAACCCTTTTTCGTAAAATCAGACCAAAGCATCAATTTATCAACAGGCAAATCAAGCGGTATATTTGAAAATATCATGATTTCTTTGCCACCTTGCCAGATGTCTCGCAGCCTAGAAATAGCTTGTACACTCTCACACTCACGAACTTGATTTAAGATTAGGTTACAACGCCAGTCTGGATGAAAATGAACTAATGCCTGTTGTTTTGATGGCTTGTTATTTCTCATCAAGTAGCTTTGCTTGTGATGCCAAAAACGGCCTTCATTTTCTGATGCTATGAATTTAATTGGTCTATAAGCAGAGCCGAAAAGTGCCCTTGCATTATTCTCTACAGCTTCAACTGGTGGCTGATTTCTACCTACTAAGACTAGAAGATCAAAGTCTTTGTATTGATCTAGTCCACGAATAGCACCAAAATGCTCAACATGTGGGCTATCAATCCAGTGTTTAATTTTCTTTGGACAAATACAGAGAACCTTTTTGGTTTTCCTTTGCTCTCGAATATAACAATTGATTTCTTCTATCTCTTTAGAGGCTGTTTTATCTTTAGTGAAAAAGCCGCTGGTATTGAAGTTTTTGCTGGCAATTTGTGTGATATGGCCTTTACGTTTTACTGAAATCTTTTCAAATTTTTGCTCCCCCCAATACTGCAAAACCTTTGTTGTTAATATCTCGTCTGCGTTGGCATCAATTACTAGCGTGTTAATCTTTTTAAAAGCGTAGTCTTTCATAAAAAACAATTTATAAGCTTTATTTGTTTCATCTAGCTTTATTTGATGAATTTCGCTTCTATCTTTTTGAAGTTCTTTTTCCAAAAGTAATAAGAGCCGATATACAGATTTACCAAAAAAATAGGATTCAATGTTAAATGGTTCACATACCGATTTAAAATCCTTTATTGCTAATTTTACGATGTCAGGGTCATTGACCCCATTAATTTCAAGTGATTCAGTGAGTGAGCCATTTGTTTTTAGGCACGAGATCAAAGTTGTAAAAAGCTCATGCGGTCTACTGTCTCTTCTTTTATCTTTGTAAAAGTATTTTAACTTGGCTTTAGCCAACTCTAAATCATCTAAAGCAACAGGAATATCTACTTGCACCATCTTTTGCCAAAATGACTCATCAATCACAATTTGAGTAGGTTTAATAAAAACCCCTAATTCTTCCTGAATACCTTTTGAAATTCCGTAAATTAAGTAATCATGAGCCAGTATTACGTAATCAGCTTTTGACATCCTTTTAAATTGATCTGTAAATTTACAGCTTTCTAGCTCTTCACATGATGTACATTTAACTTTTGAAGTAGGGATGCCTTCTTGAACTGCTAGGTTGCAACCAATTCTCTCCTTGCCAGCCATTACGAGACCAGTTAGCTCAGGCCTTTCTTTTTGTGCTTTTTCAAACAACTCTTTGCCTAACTTATGCGTCGGCACAAAAACTAGGGTTACTTCACCTTTTCTAAGTACGCTGTCTATCACTGCTGTTGATTTACCAAGGCCTGCTTCAGCCTGAATAATCAGTAGCTCATGTTTCTTATTCACAAACTCTGTGAGTAATTTGCTCAATTGTTTTTGTGCTTTTTCGGGGCTAACACGTTCTTTGATTTTAGTTTGTTCATGCTTTGCAGTGTAATTTTTAATATCTAGTATCGTAGCATTTAAGCGATCTAGCATTTTTTCTATTTTTAAGGGCATCCATTTCCTTTGTGAAATTGTATTTTAAGTTAAAACAACAAAGGCCACATAGATTTCAATGAATCATGCAGCCTTTTGGGGTGGTCAATTAACATCATTGTCAAATTGATCAAACAAAAACGCCCTTAGAGTCAGTACTGTAAGGGCGAAAATAACATTGATATAAATGGTCAAAGTGAAATCTCAAATTGACCAAAAAAAAAGCCCTTAAAATCAATGCTCTAAGGGCTTTAATAAATTACTTAAAATTTTTAATTACTATAAGTTTATTAGTCTTTGTATCTTTGTTATAAGTTATAATTGTTACCTGTTTTGTTCTATAATTATAGCATAGGTTGCTTTTAAAAATCAAGTTTTCGTCACCTAGGATAAAAGGGGCTTGCAATGAACTTCTATAGGCTTACAAGGTTTGTGAGTAATTCCTTTTGCCTCTCTGTTTCGACTTCCTTTGTAACTTGGGTAGCCCCCTGCCTTTAATAGCCGTAATGTTAAAATGCAAAACACGCTCTTTGGTTTTGGTAATTTCTACCTTCCCTATTTTAGCAATCAAAGTTACCTTTTGGCCTTTTCGTTGTGCTTTAAGATAGTTTTCTTCAAAGGTCTTATAAACACCCTTTGATTCTTGCCACCTTGATCTTATAAAAACCTTGTTACCATTTACCCTAGCTTCGTAGTTATTCTTTTTAACCGCCTTGCCTAGGGTTGCATTAAGTAAGTAGTAATTTTCATTTACATCGTAAGGGACATTGGCAAAAAGCTCCTTTTCCGTTTTGACTTCTAAAAATATCACTGCTTCTTCAAAGGTGTTTGGTAACACTTTACCCTCTGCCAAGTTCGCCTTTCTGTAGGCTACTATCGCTGTGCCAATTTCTTCTTTAGGGTCAAAGCCTTTAGGTATTACGAATGTACAAGTATGAGTCCATCTAAACCTATCGACAAATTCACCTGATCTACTCCGTTCTACAAACTTCTTTCGCCAGTGCTTATAGGTAACTTCGAAATTACCAAACTCTTGGTCTACAGGCCCAAATTTTCCCATAGTATGTTTGTTGAATTTTATATCTGCTGATTCAACCACCTTTCTTCTCTCAAACCGTTCAACTCTACAAGTACCGTTTTTGGCTGTTGCCACAAACTGTGTCCCTTTAAGGTAAAAGGTGCCTTTTTTACCTGTGCTATGGACCGTTGTTGTCCTTGAAAGCAGTTCTTTTCTTGCGGCTTTCTTTTTTTCAATGTTTGCTTTGATCTGCTCCATTGACGAGCAACCTGCTAGCCCTGTTGCAAAACTCGCTAACAATATCGTTAAAATTTGTTTTCTAAAATTCATAAATTCCCCGTTTTGTTAAAATTATTATGTGTTTAACACATATTTATATACGGGTCAAACTGGTAGATTGTCTGCAGAAGATACATTTACTGCAAAAAAATGAAACGAAAAGTGGTTGAAGGAAAACGAAATCTGACTGGCCCTAAACTAAGGGGAGCTCGAAACAACTCAGGACTATCGCAAGAGCAGGTAGTAGAAAAGCTTGAAGTTGATTTTGAAATTAAGCTAGATCAAAGTGCCTTGACTCGCCTAGAGAATCAAAAACGTTCAATTGACGATCGTGAAGTAGAAGCTTTGTGTAAAATTTATGGAGTAGAGCCAAACTGGGTTTTTGGCTGGTAGTAAAGTTTCCCGTAAGAAACTTGGCTTATCAATTTCCGATGGTCAATCTAAAAGTTGAGAATTCACAACTTTTCTAAAAGCTGGTCTTCAAGCCTTCCACATCAATATCAAAATCTAAGTGCTGCATCACTTCGTCCTGTAGTACTTCTACCTTCAAGCGATCTGCGTAGACTCCGTATGACATCGAGTTGTTCGAGTGACCTAACACCTCAGCGACAAAATCAACCTTAATCGCCTTTTGTTTAAAGTGGTTTGCGAATGAATGCCTGAAGCTATGGAAGTTATTCTTTGCAGTTTTTACCTTAATAGCTGGTAAGTACTTAGCGTTAAACCATTTGCTGACTGCTCTGGTATATCCGTCACGGTCACGAGTTAATTCAGGGAAAAGTCTTACCGTATCATTCTTTTTGAGCCTTGCTTGATATGACAGTAGACCTAGCTCAATCAAATCTTTGTGGACTGGTATCTGCCTCTTTGATGAAGTATTCTTAAGCTTCTTATCATCACCATCTTCATTTAAATCAAAATACCAAACACCCTTCTCAGACTTTAGATCATCAATATGTAGCTGACAAATTTCATTTAACCTTGCACCAGTGTACAGGCCTACTAGAGTAATCCAGTAGTAGCTTTCTTTGTGTTTCACTTTCTCAAGTTCTGCAAACAAGCCTTTTGGATCAAATATCCTTTTGATTTCTTCATCAGTGAAACCATCACGTAAAGATTCAGTCTTCTTTTGCTTTACTCTCAACTTAGCAAATAGGTTTTGATTTATATAACCATTGAATTGGCACCACTCGAATAGGCTACTAACTCTACTAATGTGTTTGTTGACCGTAGTAACCGAGATCGTAGTGTAATCAAGCTCTGACTGTTTACTTAGTACTTGTTTAATCGTCAAACCTTTAATAGCAGCGATTTTTGTACGGTTCTTAGGGTATTGTAGTAAAACCTCTTTGAGCTTTCTAGCTTCCTGAGCAGCAACATCTTCAACTGCAATATCACCGAGGATTTCTACCAAAATACTAAAGCTTGTAACGTAAAGCTGTTTGCTTTTTTCTGTTAAGGCTTCTTCTACTTCTTTCTCAACTAGGTAGGACTCAATGATGCTTTTAATAGAGTGCTTAGTTTGGTTATGATTTGTATTTACTGTTTGAGGGGCATCATTGATTGCTATTTCAGTAGCTTTTGTCTTCTTAGGCTTTTTAGTTTTTGCAGGCTCTAAAAGTGGTTCGCCTTTCTTCAATCTCTCAGTTTGCATACCTACAATGTCTTCTAAAGCAGCAAAGTACTCAGGAGAAAATCGGTCTACTTCTTCACCAGTTTTGCCTTCTAACAACGAAGTAGCAAGGTTTGAAGTCACCTTTGGGTGTAAAGCGCCAAGGACTAGAATTTGCTTTTCAAGCTTCTTTAAATCAAAGAGTTTATCACGAAGGGTTTCTATCATAGCATTATCATCATGATTTTTTGTATAAACCCTTTCTCTTTTTGCTCAAATGCGGCAATAACCTGCCCCAACACTACCTTCAAGTCTTTTACTGTAAGATCGTCCATGTCGCTTGTTCTTATCCAGTTGTAGATTTCTTTTGTCTTAATATTTAAGTGCTTTGCTATCCGTTTTGCTGGTCTCAAACTACCAGACTTCAAACTGATTAGAAATGCCTTTTTGTTAAAATGCTCTTGTAGATCTTTTGGTATGATTGATCTGAAGTAGAAGGGGCTGGTGTTGGAGTGTTTTACTAGGTAAGTGCCGTAACGGCTCAAAAGTGGTTGGTGTGTTGGTTCATGTTATGAGTTTATGTGGTCTTTGAGTTATTGTACAGGTTTCAAAACACCAAAACTATTGTTTAAATTTCAACATAAATCACCGCAGATCAAGCTATAATCGAATAATCTCCAAGAAGTCTACTTCCTTGCATTTTAAGAGGATTTATTGATATTATGACTTGAAAACTTATGGAGCCAAATTGGTAAAACGTGTAACAAAACCAAAAGCAGCTAAAGCTGCTTCAAAGACACTTACCTCGAAGAGCACAAGCAAGACATCAAAAAGCGCTGCTGGTAGTGCATTAAGCCAACGAGCTGACAAAAAAAATAGACATTCTCTTCGAAATACTCGGTGGAGTTTTTTCTTTTTTTAACCGTAAATAAGCAAACTCATAATTGAAATAGTGACTGTAGTTTTTTAAAATTGCCTCAAGTATCAATAATCTAATACTTCGCTTCAAAGCAGATTCGACAAAGTCTCACACCAATAACATTTATCTAAAAATATGAGCTACAAATTAACCCCACAGATCAAAAATATATCAGAGGTTAAAGGCATATTTCGCGAGCATTCGATTTCTTTTAAATTAGGCAGCGGTGAATCTGTTCAAACATTGCTTATTTATCTTCCATACAACAATGGCAAAACTGACGTAACTAGCGTCTTTGAAATCGTTAAATCAAGTTTGATGGCTAACTTCGTTTTTAGACATTCAGAAATTGAAAAAAAGCTTGGATTCAAATCAAACGACTCGTCTGAAGATTTATTTAAGAAAGCAGTAAGGAAGCTAAGTCAGCATACTGCACAAGGTGAACTAGGTGAACTCATATTATTTACTCTGTTGGATGTATACTTTAAAGCCCCCAAGATATTGAGTAAAATTTCCATGAAGACTTCGAGGAGAATGCCAGTATTTGGGGCCGATGCTGTCCACGCACAATTTAAAGATGGCTCTTTACGTTTATACATTGGGGAATCGAAACTACATGGGTCTTTTAATACGGCGGTATCGAAAGCTACTAAATCGATAGCTAAATCAACGACAAGTTATACAGATGAGTGGGATTTGATAGAAAGCTATCTGGATTTTCCTGAAATGGACGAAGAATTAACGGATTTACTACTGAGCACATTAGATCCTTTTTCAACAAACAACAATATTGATGACATACTACATACGCCCTGTTTTATAGGGTTTGAGGAGCACAGTGTTTTCGGTGATAGTGAAGAAGAGTACTTAAACAACTATACTACGTTAGCTGAAAAACATGTCGACGGCTTTTATTCGAAAATAAAAACGGAAGGTGTTGATGTAGATAAAACAGCTCTGCTTCTGCTACCGTTTTCATCAATAGCGGATTTAGTGTCAGGTTTTATCGACTACATGGAGATAGGAGAATGAGCGCTTTTTCATTAAACCTATCACAAAGGATTAAAAACAATCCTCAATTCAAATCAGCCTGTAAAGATCTATTCTCCGCATACGTTCACCAAATGGTCGGCAATGAGTTTTCCCTAGATGCTAGTATGGTACGGAAAATTGCAACCTCAATTCAATATTTTTATAGATCAAACGATGAAGATTTTAAAAAAGAAGGAGCAATACTTCTATCTATGCTGCTTTCACTACAAGGAGATCATTTGCCAGAACTTATATCGGTTGCTGATTCGATATTTCATTACTCTGGTGATTTTCCCAACTTAACACTACTCCAAAAAAAATATAAAAAGCTCGATATTAAGCTCAGTACTTTTGAAGAGGTAAATAGGGAACTTCGTGCGCAAATTAACATAGTAGAATCTATTAGCGAACCTTTAACTGACTATCAAAGAAGCCTTTGGGAAGACTTAAACTCGGACAGTGATGTCATTACTTCGGCTCCAACGTCGACTGGTAAAACATACTTAATCCTCCAATATTTATTATCTCGATTTTCTGAAGAAGATGCCGCTTTTGCAGCTATCGTTGTCCCAACAAGGGCTTTAATTTCCGAAGTTACTAATAAAGTTTATCAAATTGCGAAATCCAAGTCTCTGGAGAATACAATTGAGATTTGTTCTATTCCTAAAGAAGGTGCTTTTAAGGAGAAAACCATTTTCGTTATGACGCAGGAAAGGCTTTTTGAAATTCTTCAAAGTGGCGATATTAGGTTCGACTATTTGTTTATCGATGAGGCTCACAACATTTCGGATCAAAGTAGGGGCGTACTATTACATCTAACACTCCAGAGATTATTGGAAGGAAGCAATCCTCAACTAATAATAAGTATGCCTTCTCCAAAGTATCAGAATGCTTTCGATTCTGTTTTTGATGAAGTGGATTTTAGTAAGCACATAACAGCTCACTCACCAGTGTCTAAAATCATTATGGAAGTTTCTTTGAAAGGAAAAAAAATAGAGATAAAACATAATGGTGCTAAAGGTGAGATAGCTATCAATAAAGGTTTTACAGGTACTGACAATGCAGAATTAATCTTTAAACTGGGTAGAAATGAAAGCAATATTGTATACATGAACCGAACAGATTACTGCGAGCAAACAGCAAAGAAAATCTCAAACTTAATAGTCGAGGGGGCAGAGAGGAATTCATTAAGTTTAGCCGCCGACTACGTTGAAAAATTTCTCCATGAAGAGTTCAGTTTAGCCGCTTGTTTAAGAAAAGGAGTTGCATTTCACTACGGCCCTTTACCCAGCGTTGTTCGAACCATGATAGAAGAACTGGTAAGAAATAAAGATGTTAAATATATCGTTTGTACTGGTACTTTGGCAGAAGGTGTCAACTTGCCTGCAAAAAACCTTTTTCTTATAAAACCAGCGCAGCAAACTGACATAGGTTTACCAAGTACAAAACTGGAAAATGTTAAACTAGATAATATTACAGGTCGTGCTGGCAGAATGGTGGAGCACTTTGCAGGGAACATCTTTTTAGTCAAATATGAAGACTGGCCATTTAAGGACTACTTTGAAGAGGATGACCAATTTGCCGACAAAATACCTACATACTTCAAACTATTGAATGAAAGCTTCAATTCAGTATTACAAGCCATTCAAGGAAACTATGATCACAATCAGTCTAATCAATACGCCATCTATACTGTGGCAAATAAGCTTTTAAGAGATTACGACAATTCAGAGCTAAACTCTACGCTTCTTGCAAAAGAGCTAGTGCTTTCTGCTCCACAAATTAACGCTTTAGAGAATACTCTTAAGGACGCTTTCGAAGAACTTGAAGTCGATAAATTTACATTGGAAGGGAATCCATCCATAGGTTTTATTCAGCAAAATAAACTGTACAAAATTCTACAACAAGAAGCAAACCTAATTGAATACACTTTACCTCACCCTAAGTCCTCTGAACTCTTTGACTATTTAGAGAGAGTATGCACATTGCTAAATAATGTTGGAATATTTATTCCTAACAAAGATCTTAATATCCGTTTTGTCTGCAATCTCGCAAAAAAATGGATTCGTGGGGACTCATTGAAGTCGATAATAAATGAACAAATTAGATTCGATCAAGACCAAAAACAATATACTAGTTGCAACTCTAGTGTAAGAAAGGTTATCAAAACCATAAACAATGATGTGCAATTTAGAATGTCGTCTGCCTTAAAGTGTTATCATTCCTTACTAGTAAATGCTATCAGTTCCAAAAATTTAGACTTGAATAGCGTCAAATTGCATTCATATATTGAACTAGGCGGGTGTGAAGAAAGGTTTATAAACTTGGTCAATTTAGGCCTTTCTAGAGATACAGCAATAGAAATTGACAAAATCTTACCTGAATTTGAAAGAATTCAATCTATAGCTTCGCTTCAGTCTGCATTTGAACGTAAGCTTTTAGAGGGAATGCATGAGATAACCAAAAAAGAAATTCTTAGGTTGTTTTGATTTTCTGAAAATAGTGATCAACAGCACTATTTAAAACTTTTTTCCCAATTTTTTCATCCAAATAATTGTTCCGAAGTTCGACCGTTGTCTTATAAGATGCGTATGTATTGACAAAATCCAATGTTATATTGCCCCCTTCTGTATCCACCCCTTGCACTTTAAGTGCACTACAACCCTCGCTTTCTGAAAGATAATCTACCATATCTATCATATCTTTTTCAGGGATACCTTGATCACTAGGCTCTGAAATTGTTAACTCTATCTCAGAATTATTGGTTATAAATGGGACAGAGGACAAATCCCTTAACAATCCAGGGGTATCATCGTTGGAACTGTTTAAAAGAGAAGTTTTAATCTTAAAATGTAGTTTTTTGAATCTTTGAACATCTTTTAACACCGAAGGTTCGCGTGACACACCAATTCTATCTAATACTATTTTTAAAGACCTATCCTTATTAAAAATACTTAGAACATTTTCTGCAACACTTTTTAAGCTGACTATAGGGCCAGTCGTGAACCCTAAAACTGTAGACTCATCTGGAATAACCATTAAATAATAGGGGTCACCAATAATCCCTTGGTTGTTGGAAATCCCTGAGATTTGACCAGTACCCAGTCCTTTCAGTTGCCAAGTATTACGTTCACGCAACACAGAAATAAAAAAAGCGTTTGAACCAAACAGTTCTATACTCTCGTGAATTTTTACTAAGTACTTTCTATCCTTAATTTTGGTTATACGGGCTGGTTTGTCTGCATCCAAATTTGCCTTATGAGTAGAAACAAAGTTGTCAAAAAAGCCCTCTTCAGAAACCAGTGAGAAATACCTAACTGTTAACTGTTTTTTCAATCGATTCATATATCCTTCAACTTAGCCAAATTATCTAACCGTTTATAAAATAAAACTACGACATCTTCATCTTTAACAATATACTAATTTATTTAAAACCACCAGACCAACTCTCCTCTATTTAGCAATATCGGATAGCTTTATTTACAGTAAAAGTAGAAAGGCTTTCTCTACACAAAAAACTGATCTCACTTAGTCCCGCTGACCTATAGACTAAGATTAATGTACTTCATTCTGATCTCCACCACCCAAAAGCTGGTCGAACTCCTAGCACACCCAACCATCTAATATCATTCACCTAAACGTCACAAACTTTCAGGAGTTCGACCACACACCACTTTCTGGTCGAACTACCACAGATAAAATTCCAACTGATTGAAATAATAGAAAAAGACGAAGTGTTAGTGCTTTTACACCAACTTTTCACTGATTTGTAAGACTTTGAAATTATGCACTGTAGAACTACAGATTTGTTAACATGGTGGAGGCTAGGAGGGTCGAACTCCTGACCTCA
This sequence comes from uncultured bacterium, assembly GCA_965602905.1. Classification (GTDB taxonomy): domain Bacteria; phylum SAR324; class SAR324; order XYD2-FULL-50-16; family XYD2-FULL-50-16; genus JASJGK01. The sequence continues at coordinate 32,415 of CBFCZY010000024.1, forward strand.
ACGCTGCCAGCGTTGCGCTCTACCAGCTGAGCTAAGCCCCCACGTCAATCATAATTAATACAGATTAAGCTGATTTATTGTCAAGAAAAAATAACAGAATACCAAAAAAAGCAAAGCGAAAGACCTTGTAAAAGCAAAACAAACTATTCAAGATTAAACTTAAAGCACAGAAGTTATCACTTTCCAACTCGCAAAGATGAACAGTCAAATTATAGAAAAAATTTTAAAGGTATGTGAAGAAAAAATACAAAAGAAAGGGCCCGATGTAGGCCTCTCTTTTTATGCCTTTTTTGCTAATAAAAACAATGAGCCAGAGCTTCTTATGGAAGTGGCGCAATGGTGGATTTTAACGGAAAAGTTTGACCACTTTGAAAAGGCTGTTAAAATTCGGGAAATAGTAACAAAACTCTTGCCCACAGCCTAAGCTTTCAAGCTTAACCCTTCTTAAAGGGATCTTTTTTGTAATAGATTGCAGCGGCAAAACAGAAGCATGTATGTAAACAAACAAGCCCCAATGCAATCAAGAAAAAGCTACTCAACCCAGCTTCGGTAATAGTTCCTTAAACTCTCAGACGACTCACCAGACTTATATCTCTTTACGACTTGGGCGTTCACCCAAACACTTTTTAACACACCCAGTTTTTTAAAGCGCCTAGCGCTGGTAACCAGAGGTAACGGGCTGATTGCAATCTGCCCCAGTTTCTTTAAAGATTCAATAATTTCAAAATCTTCCATTAAAGAAATTGCTTTAAACCCACCAAGCTTTTCAAAATCATTTCTTCTTAAAAACAGACCTTGGTCGCCATAGGGCATTTTTTTAAACTTGCAACGAAGAGAAACCCCAAATTCCAAAAAGCGAAAGGCGAAACCCGCAGTATCCAATTTAAAACGAAAAGCACCTGCAACCACCTCAGGCAGGGCCAAAACTCCCTCTATTTCCTCTTTCCAGGGCCTAGAGACTAGTGAATCTCCATGCAAAAAGAAAAGGACCTCTCCCTTGGCCTCAGCGGCTCCAGCATTCAATTGATTCGATCTCGGTGGTGTGGTTTGTATCAATTTAATTGTCCCCAAGTCCAAAAGGGGTTGCAGATTATTAAGGTCAGAGCCGCCATCAACTACAATCACCTCAACCTTATCTGCGCCATCACCTGCAAGCAACTGTTCAACTAGGCCAATTAAAGCTTCCCCCTCGTTTAAATTAGGGATCACAACAGAAATAAAGACTTCACTCATCAAGCCAACCTGAGGGCAAAAGAGCCAGATCCCAAGGTTCATCAATATCGTTGAGTTCAGAAATCAAATGGACAGGCAAGCCCAAAAACCTGGCCCTTTCTAAGCTTAAAGCGAGAACTTCGTCGGTGCCCCAAGGGATATGGGAAAAAACTTCAGCAATAGGCGACCTTTGACCAATCAAATAGTAACCGCCATCTGTAGCAGGGCCAAAAACCAAAGGACTGGATTTCAATCCAGTAAAGGCTTGTTCAATATGCTCTAAGGTCAAAAATGGACAGTCGGCACCAATGATCAAATGCTCCTCTACGCCTGCCTTTTCACCGTGTAAAAACTGGTTGTACATACGATCGCCTAAGGTTTCCCCCTCCTGCAAAAGGATGCTTTCTAGACCTTGAGCAAAGGGAATCATCTCTGCAACCGTCCCGCCAGTTATAGCAACAACGACCTCGACACCCAAATTCTTATGGGTTTGGGTAAGCAAAGAAATAGCTTGGGCAAGGAATTTTAGATAAAGCTGGTGGGTTTTTTCAGGCCCCAAAGATTCAATGAGTCTGGTTTTAGCCAGACCAATTTTGGGCACACGGGCAAAGAGGGTAAGCCGCCTTTTAGGCATCTTTTTCATTTGTGTTTTCGGCCCTTTCCAATCGCAAGGCTTCGGTGTGAATCGTGGTAAAAAGCGTTTCGATAAAAGCTTGGGGCAGGTTTAACATTACTGCTTGCTCCCTTTTTTGGGCCATCAAAGATTCCCATCTCTTTTGGTCCAAGGCAGGCAAACCCTTTTCGGCCTTGAGCTTTCCAATGGTTTTCACCACGCGAAATCGCTCTGTTAAGATTAACAATAAAGAAAGCTCAACATGTTTTAAGCTACCCTGTAGGCCTGCTAAATCCAGTTTTATTTCAGAAAAATCGGCTTGACGCAAATCCCCTTGAGCCAAATTTAGAGATTCATCTAAAAACAATTGAAACAAAGACAGGGTAAAGTCTTCGCCTAAGCCTAAATCAGCAGCAAAGGTTTGCAGGTAGTTAATATCTTGGTTGCGTTCATCTGATTTATTAAAATCGATGTCAAAGGATTTTTTAAATTCCATCACCTTTTGAACAACCCGAAATCTTTCGCTTAGAAGCGTTAATATGGCTTGATCCAAACGGTCTATACTAATTCTTAAATCTGTGAGCAACCAACTAGAATCCTGCATTTTAACTCCACTCGATCTTAGGGCAGTGGTTAAATATCAAATTGATACCTGCATCTAAAAGAGCACTGTTAAATTCTTCATCAACCACACCAATTTGGCACCAAACAAGTTTTGGTTGCAGCCTTAAAATTTCAGGCAACAAATCCATCAAACGCTTTGGGTTTAAAAAGATATCAATCCAATCTACTTGATCCGGAGCAAGCTCACTTAGATTTTTTATGGCTTTTAAGCCTAAAATTTCTTCATGTACAGGGTGAACAGGGGTAATTTCTAAACCATGACCTATTAAAAATTCCCCTACGTGGTAACTGGGACGGTCATCTTTTGGGCTAAGGCCAATGATAGCAACTTTTTTATTTTCTTTTATAAAGTCAACTGCTTGGGATGGAGTAAATAGCATTTTGTACCTTCTTTTTATTAGTTGGCGAGACCTATAGCATAGCTAGTTCGGAGCTCATTGGCAAACGCATCTGCCTCTTCCAAGGAATGTTTATTCAAAAAGCGGAATGCAATTCGTTTGCACTCATCTGAGTCCACTTGACTCAAGATTTTTTTGGTTTGCAGCACCATATTGGGGCTCATAGATAAGGTAATCTCCCCCACTCCTAGTAAAAACATTTGCATCACCGGATCCGCTGCCATTTCGCCGCAAATGGCCACAGGTTTATTCCTACGGTTTGCCCTGTTGACCACAATAGATAGCATTTTTAAAACAGCAGGGTGAAAGGGCGCAAAGAGTTCTGCAACCTGTTCATTTTGACGATCCACAGCCAGCGCATATTGCACCAAGTCATTGGTTCCAATAGATAAAAAATCACAGGAATCCAAAAGCTCATCGACTAAAAAGACCGCCGCCGGGGTTTCGATCATACAGCCTATTTGTAACTGGGGATTTACTAAGCCTAGATTTAAAATTTCCTGCTCTATCAGTTCTTTTGTCTTGGTAACCTCATCTACCCTAGTGACTAAGGGGATCATCAACTTGATTTGGCAATGCATGGAAACCCGTAAAATCGCCCGAATTTGCACCCGAAAAAGGTCAGGATGGGCCAAGCAGATTCGAATAGCTCTAAGACCCAAGGCTGGGTTAGATTCTTCTAAGAGTTTTTCGAAAATACCGTAGCTTTTATCTGCCCCAAAGTCCCAAGTTCGGATGGTAATTGGGTCGCAGTCGGTTTCTTCTGCAATCTGTAAAAATAGCTCGTATTGCTCATCTTCATTGGGTAAATGATCTTCTAAGAAGAATAAAAACTCGGTTCTAACAAGGCCAATGGAGTGGATTCTCAGCTTTCGAATCAAGGGTAATTCTTCAATAAAATCAAGGTTTGCCGCCAAATCAACTGGGTGATTATCAGAGAGTTGACAGTCCACACCAATCAATTCTTCAAGCTCATTTTGATAAAAACTAATACGCTCTTGCTTGTCTACCTTCTCATCAATCTTCTCATCAGTAGGCTCATCAATCACCTCGCCACTGTTGCCGTCTAAAATGATAACTGCTTGGTCATTAACTCTGTGAGTAATATCTGTAACACCAACCACAGCAGGGATACCCATTGCACGAGCTAAGATGGAAGAGTGACTAGTTGGGCCACCGAGCTCTGTAATTAAACCTAAGATATTTTCCCTGTTCAAGTGGAAAGCATCGGCAGGGGAAAGATCGTGGCAAACAATGATCACAGGTTCTTTCAAACTGGAGAGATCAAGGCTTTTTTTCTTTTGGAGATTTTTCATCAAACGTTCGCCAAGTTGGCGAACATCATCAAATCTGGCACGAATGTAGGGGTCGGGGATTTTTGAAAATTTTTCTTCTAAATCTGCCAGTGTCCGAATTAAGGCCCACTCTGCGTTGATTTGGTCATTTTCAATCTTCTTTTTTACCACAGGGATAAATTGCTTATCCTGTAAAAAGAGTTGATAGCCGGAAAAAATATTCTGAAATTCATCGGGAATCAAATCGCTGGACTGTTTCGCAACCTCGTCGAGCTGTCTTTCCGTTTCTTCCAGAGCTTTGGCGAGCCTTTCCAGCTCAAAAGGAATTTTATCTTTGCCCGACAATTCTATCCGTGGATAGTTCACAAAGGCAGAGTAGATTTTTAAAACCTTGCCAATTGCGACACCTTCAGAAACGCCTAACCCACGGTATGTTTGCATTTAGCCCTTTGATTTAAGCTGACTTAGATCCCTAACTGCGCCCCTTGCGGCACTGGTCACCATCATAGAATAGGCTTCTAAAGCCGTGGAAACTTGCCTTTCCCGATTTGGCTGATATGCATTTGATTTTGCTTTCATGGCAGCTCGTCTTTCGTCCATCTGAGCGGTAGTTAGATCAAGATTGATACTTCGATTTGGAATATCAATTTTGATGGTATCACCATCCATAACAAGGGCAATGTCACCACCTTCGGCAGCTTCTGGGGAAACATGACCAATAGAAAGCCCACTGGTACCACCAGAGAAACGGCCATCCGTTAGCAATGCGCATTCTTTCCCTAAGCCTTTTGATTTTAAATAGGTGGTAGGATAAAGCATCTCTTGCATCCCAGGCCCGCCTTTTGGGCCTTCGTAGGTAATAATCACCACATCACCAGCTTCGATTTTTCCCTCTAAAATTGCGTCACAGGCATCATCTTGAGAATGAAAGACCTTAGCCTTTCCATCAAATTTCCAAATAGATTCATCCACACCTGCGGTTTTCACTACACAACCTTCTAGGGCAATGTTTCCGTATAAAATACAAAGACCACCATCGGTAGAAAAGGCATGATCGAGGTCACGAATGCAACCGAGTTCACGGTTTGTATCGTAACTATCATATGTAGCATCTTGGCTATAGGCCTTTAAGTTAAAAAAGCCGCCTGGAGCTGCGGAAAATAAATCTTTTGCCACTTCCGAACCAGTCACTAAATCATAGTTTGCAATTTGCTCTTTTAAGGTGGTACCCATAACGGTCACGACATCATCTTTGAGTTTCCCAGCCCTTCCCAACTCGGCTAAAATCCCCATAATTCCACCTGCTCGGTGGACGTCTTCAATATGATAATGGCTTGAAGGTGCAACCTTACAAAGTGTGGGGACGACCTTGGAAATTCGGTCCATGTCTGACATTTTAAAAGGTACTTTTGCCTCTTCAGCCAGAGCTAAAATATGCAACACCGTATTGGTGCTTCCACCCATAGCGATATCTAAAGCCATGGCGTTTTCAAAGGCGCTCAAGGTGCAAATGTTTCTTGGTAAAACATCTTGATTGTTGTCGAAATAATGACTTTTTGCCATTTCTACAATGCGTTTTCCCGCTGTCTCAAAAAGGCCCCAACGCTTTTTATGGGTGGCAACCACAGTACCATTACCCGGTAGGGCAAGGCCTAAAGCCTCGGCCAAGCAATTCATAGAATTGGCAGTAAATAGACCAGAACAAGACCCACAAGTTGGGCAGGCTGAGCGTTCGATTTTATCTACTTCGGCGTCAGAAATATTATCATCAGCACCTGCAACCATGGCGTCAATTAAATCTAGCTTAACATTATCCACCTTGCCCGCTTCCATAGGCCCACCTGAAACAAAAATGGCTGGAATGTTCAGCCGCATGGCAGCCATCATCATCCCCGGGGTGATCTTGTCACAATTAGAGATGCAAATCATAGCATCGGCGCAGTGAGCATTTACCATATATTCCACAGAATCAGCGATCAAGTCTCGACTGGGTAGGCTGTAAAGCATACCTGCGTGTCCCATAGCAATACCATCATCAATAGCGATGGTGTTAAATTCCACACCAAATCCACCGCTTGCATCAATCACTTCTTTTACCTCTTGCCCTACATTTTGTAGGTGCACGTGGCCTGGAACAAACTGGGTAAAGGAGTTAACAATAGCAATAATGGGTTTGCCGAAATCTTCTTCCTTCATACCATTTGCTCGCCAAAGTGATCTGGCTCCGGCCATTCTGCGGCCTTCTGTTGATGTTGCGCTTCGTAATTTCTGTGCTTTTGTCATGGTCTTTATCGTTTATTTTGGTTTGTTTTAATAAAAATTTAACGGGTGCTTTATTTCTTCTTGATCTGGTCAAAGAATTTCTGGAATATTGCCATCACATCAGGGTTCCCCCCGTTGTACTCATAGAAAACTTTCCCTCTAATATTTCGGGTGCCTACTGAAGCTCCGAGGCTTGGATCTTCCACATTGCGCCCGTAAACATAAAAGGGTGTAAACTGATATTTGGCTCCACTGCTAGAGCTAGAAGCACTATACCCCATACTCAACTGCTTAGCCTTCACTTCGGCACCAATCAAAAGAAAATGCTCAAACTCTTCTTTGCCTGTGTTTTCTTTCACCAAGTAAGGTAAAATCCATTCATATTTTGGAGTTCTTCTTTGTATCAATGAGCTTTCGCTAATACTATTAAAAATTTTAGTCACATCCATAGCTAATTCCTTGTAGCCACCAGCTCCAAATCTCGCCCTTTGCACATTCAAATTCTTTTGGAAATCAGCAATGGTTTTCACAAAAAATGGAAAATCGATCTCTTTCTTTTTTAACTTCACAAAGGTGGTTTCAGGTACGGAAACAACTTCTTCTTCCACAGCCGCAGCATCAGGTACAGCTGTTGCGTCAAAGGGTGGCGGTTCTTCCTGTTCCTTTTTAGCCAGTTTTGCTTTGACCATTTCCTTCAATTTACCGACACTAGCCTTTGCCATTTTTTTAGCATCTTTGAACTTCTCTACATATTCAGAAAATTCGCCAAAGTTTTCGCTCATAGCCTCAATGGCACTACCCAGCTCATTGGGGACCAAGGAATTGATACTGGCAGCCAAATCATTAAAAACATTCAAGGGAAGCTGCTGTAGAATTTCAATCTCTTTATCTGGATCGGCCGCAATGATATCTGCCACAGTTTGCCCATTGTAACTGTACTTTGAATAGATTTCCATCTTGCGAGGGTTATCATTCAAGGTTTTAGTCAACCAGTGGATTAAAAACTCCTGCTTTAAAATTTCAAAATCCAAGAAATTGTACGTAAAGGTTTTAAGCTCCCCCGCGATCTTAGCCTTCATTCCTGAGTAGAAATAGATAAAAAAGAAGTGGTTTCGGTAGTTGAATTTTTTTAGCACATGGGGGTAAAGGTAATGTTTCCCCTCTTCTTTTCTCTTTAAAATCGCTTCAGGGCTAATGTGCTCTTCTGTAATGCCTCTGTAGAGTTCTTTTTGATGGGCAGGCTGCACACACATTTGAAACATCAGGCGAAATACGGTTTTTAATTCTTGTAAGATCTTAACTTGCTCTTCTTTTGTAAAAATAGAGTTAAAACCTTCTGTACTTTGAATTTTAAAAATCACGTCAATGGATTCAATCGTTTTATTGAGTTTATACAAATCCCAAAGTATGCGGATCTCTCGCTCTTCCTCATTAATGGCCTTGAACTGCAAAAATTGCTGGTCTGCCGAAGTAGTAACTTGGAAAAAATGTAAAATTAAAAGCTTCAAGCCACCTTTTTGGTAAAAGGGGGGCAGG
>CBFCZY010000025.1:0-38152 GCA_965602905.1 uncultured bacterium
AGCCTCTCCCGCTCAAGCCGTTCAGCCTCTAACCTTTCCTGCTCAAGCCGCTCAGCCTCTAACCTTTCCTGCTCTTTCTTTTCTTCTGCTGCTTGCCAGTTCGAAAGCTCCTCCCTCTCCTCGCTGCTGAGACGACCAAGGTTTGCGCCCTGTGAGTAAGCCAAAGCTCTTTGCTCTGTTGTAAGTTTTGCTCCGCCTAAGTCTGCATTCTGGAAATATACCTCATTTAATTTTACATCCTTTAAATCTGCTTCCCTCATATCGGCGTGACGGAAGCCAACGTCGGTAAGATCTGCGCCAGAAAAATCTGCATTTCTCAAGTCCGTATTCGCAAATTCACAATCAGTTAAATCGGTCATGCTAAAATCAGCATTTCTTATTGTTGCTTGTTTAAAATTACATTTAGAAAGCTTTGCCACTTGAAAAATTGAATTGTCTAACATCGCTTCTGAAAAATCTACACTTGTTAGCTCCTCACCAACTATTTTCAATCCTTCTAAATTGGCTCCTATGAAATCACAATTGTCCAGGTTAGCATTATCTAAAACCGCACCTGTGAAATTCGCTTCACTAAAATTACAATGCTCTAAGTTGGCCTCTGTTAAATTAGCCCCACTAAAATCTGCCTCACTAAGCCACCTATCATCAGGAGGGATAATTGTTAAATCCAGTCTGCGGCCCTCAATATCGGCTTCCAGCCATTTTTTATGGAGATCCAAAAATGGTTTAAGGGCCTCGGTAGTCATTTGAGTCCCAAAATCATAGCCACTTCTAAGCCACGAAATGTGGCTGCTCACAACCTCATGCAGATTTTTTTCATACTCTTGTTTATTCATCTCTCCCCATTTTCAAAGATAACATAAACGTAATACAAAAATAACATGGGTGCAATCCAGAGACTTGTCCAATAATATCCAAAAATTGATATTTTCACTCATGCGAAAATTAAGGCCTGCCAAATAGATAAAAACCCAAATTCACGGGCAGTGCAAAGTGGCGCTATTTGGATGCCTTTTTCTAGGATTTATTGCATATTCGTGCTATTTCGTGCGGCTTTTGCACCTTTTTGCATCTTTTATGGCACTGAGGCCCAGACTCGGCCCAAAGCCAAAACTTCCAAAGAAAATGTGGAATTTGTAATCTAGATCATTAAAAATAGAAGAAAAATGCCGCCTCCAGTACCTTTTTAGAAAAAAAACTGTCTGAAAGACTACAAAAATCATCATAACTAGTTAAAATTTAAGGTTTTGTTCTGTTTGCAGCTCATTTCAAAAAAGGCTTGCTCAATATAAAATAGGGGGGGTAGGGTAACTTAGAGGAGCAACGTAATCAGCTCCTAATAAACAACTTGATACCCCTTGGTAAGACTCAGAATGAATCAAGAGCACGGTGAATTTTTATTTCAAGAAGTACCTAAAAAGTACTACCAAATGCCCAGTGCAGAGCTGCACGCACGCTGTATGCAAGCCAAAGCAACCCTTGGTGATGATCTTGTTATTTTAGCCCACCATTACCAGCAAAACGATACCTTTAAACTTGCTGATGTTGCAGGCGATAGCCTCAAGCTTGCCCAAGTGGCAGCCAACTCTAAGGCTAAGTACATTGTCTTTTGCGGCGTACACTTTATGGTTGAATCCGCTGATATTCTAGCCCGTGAAGGCCAAGTTGCACTCCTGCCAAACCTTACTGCTGGCTGTAGTATGGCAGATATGGCAGATGAGGATACAGTTGAAGACGCTTGGGACCACATCATGGAAGTGACAGGAGACGAAAGTTTGATTCCTATCACCTACATCAACTCCACCGCTGCACTTAAGGCCTTTGTAGCCAGTAAGGGCGGGGTTGTATGCACCAGTTCCAACAGCAATAAAATTTTAGAATGGGCATTTTCCAAAGGGAAAAGAGTTTTCTTTTTACCTGACCAGCACTTGGGCCGCAACACGGCCAAGGCAATGGGAATTCCCTCCAACCAAATGGTTTTATGGGATCGCCTCAAGGATGATGGTGGTCTCACTAACGAGCAGATTAAAACCAGCAAAATCTTACTTTGGGACGGCTTTTGCTCCGTGCACCAACGATTTACAGCGGGACACATTGCAGAAGTTCGCAAGCGCATACCAGATGTTAAAGTGATTGTGCACCCAGAATGCCCCGAAGAAACAGTAGATGCGGCAGACTATTCAGGCTCCACCAATAAGATTTTAGATATCGTTAGAGCAGCAGAACCTGGCACCAAGTGGGCCATTGGCACTGAGATCAATATGGTTCACCGTTTAGCCATGGAACTTGGCCCAAAAGAAAACAAGCATATTGAGGTTTTAAACCCCAATGTTTGTATTTGCTCAACCATGTACCGCAATCATCCAGCTCACGTGGCTTGGGTGTTAGATAATTTACTGGAAGGTAAAATTATCAACCAAATCGTCGTCGAGGAAAAGACTAAAGCCCTCGCCAAGCAAGCGTTAACTCGAATGTTAGAGCTTAGCAAATAGAGACTACCCCTATGAGTAATACCCCCTTAATTATTGCAGGAAGTGGCTTAGCAGGGCTTTTAACCGCCCTTATTTCAGCGGAGCACCGACCTGTTTTAATTTTGACCAAGAAAAAACTAACCGACTCCAATACAGAGCAGTCCCAAGGCGGAATTGCCGCTGTTTGGGCAAAGGGAGACTCGGCAAAAGAGCATATTCAAGACACCATCAAAGCTGGCGCAGGATACGGAAACACTGCTGCCATTACCTTGATGAGTGAAAAATCAAAAGCTGCTATTGAACAACTCATTACATTTGGGGTTCAATTTGATAAGGACGAGCAGGGCGACTACCTCCTTGCCCTAGAAGGTGCACATTCACGCCCTAGAGTGCTCCATGCAGGTGGCGACGCCACAGGCACAGAGATAATGCGAGCCCTGACCAGGGAAACCTTAAGCCACCCCAACATCACAATCGTTGAAGATGCAAGTCTTGCCCAGATTGTTACTAAAAACAATCAACTAGAAAGTATTAAGTTTTACCAGCATAAGATTAAGCTGGAAGAAATGCCTTGTAAAGACTTAGTTCTTTGCACAGGTGGAGCTGGGAACATTTATCAGTTTACCTCAAACCCACCGACAGCTACTGGTGAGGGTATTATCCTTGCGTACCGAGCAGGGGCAAAGGTTAAGGACTTAGAATTTTTCCAATTTCATCCCACAGCTCTAAATATTCCAGGAGCGCCTAATTTTTTAATTTCAGAAGCCTTAAGGGGCGCAGGTGCTATCGTTAGAGATCACAATAAATATGCCTTTATGAAAGACGTTGACCCTCGCGGCGACCTCGCTAGTAGGGATATTGTTAGCCGTGAAATTTTTGCAAAAATGAAAGAAGGCCCTGTCTACCTTGATGCCACGCACTTAGGCCATAAGGTTTTAAAAGCTCGCTTTCCTAATATTTTCCATACCTGCCTCAATCACGGTGTGAATATCGGTAAAGATTTAATTCCCGTTACACCTGTAGCCCATTATTTAATGGGTGGCGTTGAGACTGATCTCTACGGGAGAAGTAATGTGAAAGGATTATATGTCGCTGGAGAAGCTTCCTGCACAGGGGTTCACGGCGCAAACCGTTTAGCAAGCAATAGCCTGTTAGAGGGTGCAATTTTTGCGATGCAGGTAGCAGGTGTAATTGTACAAGATGCAAAAACTACCCCTACCCTTTGGCAAGATGCGGCATCCAAAAGTAGAGCGCAAGAAAATCAACCGAGAGCCAAATGCAACTTGAACCGCCAGACCCTTCAAAAAGAGATGTGGGATAAAGCGGGAATGATAAGAGATGAAGGCAATTTAAAACACCTTTTAAAAACACTGGGCAACCCCGAATACCATAGCCCAGAAACAAAAACCCAAGAAGATTTCGAATTTCAAAATATGCTTGTTCTAGGAAGATTGATCACTCAGGCTGCTCTGAGCCGAAAAATCAGCCTTGGAAGTCACTTCAGAGCAGATAACTAAAAAGACAAAACATGGAAGTACATTTAATTCAACAGGTCATCCAACGCGCTCTTGAAGAAGATTTAGCTTGGGGCGACATCACCTCTGATAACCTGATCGACCCTAAAGCGACCTGTGAATTGGTCCTTACACTGAAAGAAGAGGGTGTTATCGCTGGCATCCCCGTGGCCGAGCGGACTTTTAAGACATTAGACCCAGGCCTGAGTTGGTTAGCCAGAAAAAAAGATGGTGAGTTTTTGCCTGCTGGAACAACTTTAGTAAAATTGAAAGGGAACGCCTGCCAATTAATGAAGGCGGAACGTGTAGCACTAAATTTCTTGCAACGAATGAGCGGCATTGCCACTTTGACTTCTAAGTTTGTGAAACTAGCCCACGAGGCAAATCCCAAAGTTAGAATTGCAGATACAAGAAAAACTACACCCGGATTACGGTATTTCGAAAAATATGCCGTAAAACAAGGGGGAGGCCACAATCACAGATACTGCTTGGCTGATGCTGTAATGATCAAAGACAACCACGTTGCACTTCTTAGACAGGAAAAAAAGACCCTTAAGGCAGCAATTGCCCTAGCACGAGAAAAAGTAAGTCATACTGTTAAAATTGAAGTAGAAGTGGACCGGCTCGAAGAAATTGAACCTGCAGTTGAAGCTGGTGCAGATTGTATTTTACTAGATAATATGACTATTGAGCAGCTTATAGAAGGTGTTGCTATCATCAATGGTAGAACCATTGTAGAGGCAAGTGGTGGTGTGAACTTAGCAACTGTCGCTGACATTGCACGAACAGGTGTGGACTTGATTTCAGTTGGTGCGTTAACCCACTCGCCAAACGCTTTGGATATTAGTTTAGATTACGCTTAAAAAAATGCCTTTTAGGCAAGGAATTTGAATTACTCTGGCCATATAAAACTATTGGAGTAGTCATGAAAAGATTCATCATCACAATTATAAGCTGTATCGTCCCCCTCAGCCTCACCTTTGCCTACGACTTTTCAAGTTTAAGAAAAGACCTAGTCAAAGATTTTGGAGCAGAACGTTTAGACGAGCCAAAAGTCACTATCCTTTTTGAAACGCAAGGCCGCGAAAAACTCAAAGAGGGTTTTGATTTAGTCAAAATCAAAAAAAATCTCTCAGAAGAAATGTTACGTAGCTTCCAAGTTACCGACCCTGTAATTTCTGCAGAAACACTAAAAAGAAACAACCTCGATTTTGCAGAAGTTAGTAAAGGTGGAAAGGCCCAAGCGGCTGTGACCCGTCACCTTGAAAGTGACCATATATTATTGGTCGAGCTTGCCCCTGAAGGGGAGCAACTTACTATCCGAGCTGAATTAGTTCACCCTGAAACTGGCAGAGCTGCGGCACAGGTACTAAATCTTGCACGGGAAGGCAAAAAAACATTTGCCAAAAAGGTACCTGAGGTCAAAGCGCCTCAAAGCAAGCCTACCCCATCGAAGCAACCAGCAGGTCTATTCTCTGGCACGAGTCCAAAAAGTGTTACAAAGAATTCCGCCTCTAGTTGGGTGGCAAAATTTGGTGATAACTTCTCGCCTTCTCGTTTCCGTGATGACCATAATGAATCTTGGATCGATTTAAATCCAACTGCATTTTTAAACTCAACGTCACAGTCTATCGAGATGTTCCTATGGCTGAAAAATTTAACTGATGTAGATATTCCAGCGAAAAAATTTCGTTATGATTGGCGGGTTGTAGATAACTTTCAGCTTAGTTATGATCTACGAACAAATAGCGAGGCCGTTCACCATTCAAGTCATATCTATGCTAAATTGATGCTGGTAAATCTTGAAGCCCTTGGGGTTTCTTTTGGTGGTCGCAAACGAGTTACCTGGAATTCAGAAAATACTGAATTTAGCCAAGACTTAAGCACCGATGACATCAACAATAAAAGAAACGCAGGCAGTCTCTTTTTAGCCTCCTCTCTAAAAGTTGAAAAAATCGGACTTCTCGCTAATCTTTATCTAGACAACCAAAGAATTGGTGCTGGAGCTAAATTTTTGATCACAGAAGAGTTTAAGGTCTATGTTGATGGCTACCAAAACTATTATGAGAATGCTATTATTACAAATGAATCTGTAGTAGGCATTCAATTTTACAATCCTGATGGCAGTGTTGCAACTCTTAGATATGAAGTTGAAACAGAACAAACCCACTTAGGTCTATCCTTAGCATTTTAAGCCAGTTCACTGGTTTTAAAGGGTCGTTTTATAGCGAACGACTATAATCCAGCCCCTTTTTCCCTTTCAACATTGAGACTTTAAACATCAAGTTTAAAGTCCCCCCTCGCTTGTTTCTGTCTAGCGCAACCTTTTAAAAACTGATACTTTCAGCCTGTGAATTGTAGGAGTTTTTCAACTCTTATGTATAATTTTAAAGGCGACTTTGCAAGAATCTATCATCACGACTTTAGGTCATATCGATCACGGGAAATCTAGCCTTGTATGGGCTTTAAGCGGGACTGATCCAGACCGATTAGCCGAAGAGAAAAAAAGAGGCATAACCCTTGATTTAGGTTATGGTTTTTTTGACCAAGGAGACCAACGCGTGGCTTTGGTGGACGTGCCAGGCCATGAGGATTTAATTAAAAATATGCTCAGCGGTCTTGGAGGCATTCAAGGGGCCTTAATGGTTGTTGCAGCAGACCAAGGCTTGATGCCTCAATCGAAAGAACACTTCCAAATTGCGAATCTTTTAGGCCTGAAGGGAGGGGTAATCGCACTTACACGCAGCGACCTCAGTGACCCCGAAACTTTGGCCATGGTTAAGCAAGAGGTGACTGAATTTATACAAGGTAGTTTCTTGGAAAAAGCACAAATAATCCCTTGCTCTACAAAAACGGGAGTTGGTATCGCCGAAGTTAAGTCTGCCCTTTTAGCCTTACCTCATTTGACACCCAAAACCTCAGCTCCCTTTGTCATGCCCATTGACCGCAGCTTTAACTTAAAAGGTTTTGGCTCTATAGCAGCTGGAAATATTGCCCAAGGTGCCTATGCAGAAGGGCAAGAGCTATTACTCTATCCTGACCTAGAACTTGTAAAAATCAGAGGAATGCAAAGCCAGCATGACCAAAGAACAGAAGCACAGTCAGGCATGAGAGTCGCTTTAAACATTAAAAATCTAACCCCCTCAGAAGCAGCAAGGGGAAAGATCTTAGCCAGCCCAAATGCATTACTTATAACAACAGAAGCATGGGTTACAGTCAGTTGGTTGAAGGTTGCAGAAGATAAACTAAAAAAAAGACAACCTTTAAGCCTTTTTGTTAATGGGCAAGAAACCCAAGGAGTGATTCGCAGAAATCACGATTGGCCAGAGAATCTTTGGCATGTGACTTTAAAAAAACCTCTTGCTCTAAAATTCCAAGACACTTTCATTTTACGTAGTTTTAGCCTGAATGAAACTTGGGGAGGCGCTCAGGTGCTCGCCTTAAAATCCATTAAAAATTTGAAAGATAAAGCTATTGCCCACTCTCAAATTGCATCTTTAAGCAGTTGCTCTACCAAGGAAAGAGTTGATTCATTGGCCGCCCTAAGTGGTGCTAGAGGACTTTCTGCATTGGAAATTACGGCTCAAACAGGGGCAAGTAAAAAAGAAATTACTACTGCGATAAAAGACCTCCAAGCTAAGAGATGCATTTTAACGACAAAGGATAATGAAACTCGATACTACCATCACAGCCAACTGAAGCTTTGGGGCGGCTATTGTGTTAAAATTCTAACCGAATTCCACCAAAAACAACCTGAACTTGTTGGAGTCAAGGGAGACTTTTTTTTTGGAAAGTTCCCTAAATATTGTGGGCAAAAAGAAATAGCGGAAATTTTAGACTGGCTTGCAAAGGAAAAATTCTTTGAAAAAACAGATCTATTCTTTCATCTAACCAACTTCCAAGGGCAATTACCCGTAAATTTAAAAAAAGCAAAAAGCGATGTTCTTGGCAGCTTAAAAGAGTTAGGGTTTAAGTGTTTGAACGAGACAAAATTAAAGGATTTGACTCAACTCAACTCAAAAGACTTAAAAAGATTAACTCTTTTAGCAGTGGAAGAAAAATGGCTACTCCGCACCAAGGAGAAGTATTTTTTTTCAGCCCTTGCAATAGACCAAGCTTGGGAAAATTTAGATGAGTATTTTCAAGATCATAAAGAAATAACAGTGATTACCTTTAAAGAGCGATTACATCTTTCGAGAAAAGAAGCAGTGCTAATTTTAGAGCTATTTGATGAACAAGGCAAAACCCAAAGAACAGGGGATCTGCGTAGCTTACGTAGGGCAGGGTTATAAATGAGCTTGATCATTGAACTTAGCGAAACCCAAGTAAAAATCAACAGCTATCAATTGGCTTTTGATTTCATCGCTCCTGCTGAGAAGCTGACTCATGCGGCCCTAGAGACATTCCGTATGCTCAAGGTCTCGCCTAGCTTACAGCACAGTTCAGACGAAGAACAGAGAAGGGAAGCCCTGCAATTGTTGCAAGCCTATGGTCTAGCTCTATTTAATGCACTCGTTCCTAACGCATTAAAAAGCAAACTTCATGATCATAATGGCATTGTGATCTATACTTCCAATTCAACTTTACGAGAGCTACCTTTTGAGTTGCTCTTTGATGGTGTAAGTTTTCTAGCCCTTACTGTGGGTGTCATGAGAGCTTTTGATGGGGCGCCTCAACAGCGAGCAATAAATGCAAACCATTTTAACGATTCTTTAAAAGTTAATCTTTTTTCCTATACACCTCTGGGCGAAGGGGGAAGTAAGGAAGAGAAACTGGGCAATACTTTTATTACAAAAATCGAAGAACTTCCGATCCCTTTTGAAAAAGATAGTAAAATTTCATTTGAAGTAAATGGCCAGGCAAGCAGACAAAAAATATTACAGAGCCTTGCCCGCAACCCCGATATCTTTTTCTTTTCTGGTTACGATAACGCAGGCGGTTGGCTCCTATACGGGCTGGAAACCAGTGGCAAACAACTGGGCCCTAGTTTACGTGAATCTTTTAATAACGCTGCTGCCAATGGATTGAGACTATTGATCGTAAATACCTCTAGCCTTATTACATCTAACACAGGTGCAAAAAAATACTTTTCCTTTGGCGCACCATTGCTCTTGACCCAAGGCGGGCGTGTCACACGAAAAAGAGCTCAGGTATATTTTAAAGAGTTGACCCAAAACTTACTCAAAGAAAGTCATATTTTAAAGGCTCATAGGCATTCTCTAAATCAGCTAAAAAGTGAGATCCCTCTTAGCTGGGACTGGAGTTTTTTACAGTTTAACATCAACCTCAATTGCGTAAACCAAACCCCAGACCCATTACGTCCCTTTTACTTTTCGGGACAATCGCCTAGAAAAGAGGGGAATTTAAATAATAATATCCTAAGACACAGCAGTTTTTGTGGTTCCCAAGAGGTCCTTAGAGAGTTAACCCTAAAGTTGTTAACGGCACCACAGGGAAAAATTACCAATCTAAAAAGCTTAGAGGGTCAAGCGATTGAAGATCAACTCTTTGAGTTTCTTCGCCGCATCATTGGGGGCCAAAACTTCTATTTGAAGGTGATCTACTACCAGCGTTGGGGTTACCACGAAGGCCAAGAAAAAAATCTGAATCAATCTCATTTTTCAGGGAAATTAAATAGCCTTTTTGAAAAAAAACGAGTCCAACAATATTTTGATGATAGCTTAATAACCCTCAAAGAGGGAGTCGACCGTGGCCTACAATATTTAACTGTTTACTATCCACCAGACAAAGTTGATCCTGCCTTTGAAGACTGGTTGGTACAGAAACAAGCTCAAGGCTGGCAAATTATTCTTCTTAGTCATAATCATCTTGTGACTAATTTGCCCACTGATGTGATTTCAACTGACCAAATAACCCATGCAGACTTTAATGAGTCCTTTGACCAAGAAATCCCTGAGGTCTGGGAAGGGTTACTACAAGAGTCTATCCCCCCTCAAATGCGCTCTTTACCGCTCCTACAGATCATCGTTAAAATAAATGACCCTCTGTTATATCATAAAGCCGCTTCTGAGAATGAGTTGAAGGGCCTTTATGAGGCCACTTTTGCAAAGCTGCTTACTATTTTGCCACAAAAGGCTGAAGCCTTACTAGTGGTTCTCTTCCTGCTGCGAGTTCCAGTCACTAGACACACTCTGGGAAGGCTTTTAAAACAGGAGGACTTTTCGGCGGCCATTGAAGTTTTAATGAGGTTTAAGCTTATTGAATGTAACCTTGACCAAACAAGATTTTGGCTGCCAAGTCATTTGGTCACTAAAATTCAGCAGTTTCAATTGATCGCCCCAGATTTGACTCTAGCACATGGTAAGGAGCTATTAAAAAACCTCGTCGAATACTTTGAAGAAAATCAAGATGACGTAGCCTTTATCAGGGTAGGTTTTGGATATGCCCTTTCGAGTCTTTCTCAGTTGGGGCTTTTAGAAGGTGTAATCTTAAGAAATTTTCAATTTGCCAAGCGCCTAGCAGCAGCTTTACCGAATCAACCAAACCTTACCTGCCAAAGTGTGATTACTGGCTTGGAGTTATCATTTTTAACAGATGATGAGGAACTAAAAGAAAAATGTCTTTTTTCCACATTGAATATTTTAGAATTATTACCTCAGAGCTATAACCCCCTCGAACTCTTGGAGTGGTTTTTAGAAGAAGCTCAAAATAACCGCAACTGGTTAATGGTGGTCGAAATCCAAACAAAGATTGCGAGCCTTTATGCAGATCAGAATAGTAAGCCAAAGGCAATTGCCTACCTCACCAGTGCCTTGCAACTGAGCAATGATTTAGAGCACTATGAAGACAGGTACCAAAACATTATCTCAATAGCTTTGTTGTTCTTAGAATTAGGGGAGTTAGGGAAGGTCAAAGGGGTACTTGAGACTGCTGATTTTGACCCTGCACTCTTGACTAAAAAGCAGATGGCTTTTCTGTGGTTAATCGACGGTCATATGTCACTGCTAGACCACCAACTTGCTGAAGCAGAGTCCTCAATTTTGCGATTTCTAGAGTTTCCAAACGTGAGCCTCCCAAAGGGTTTAACGGCAAAGGCTTACCAAACATTGAGCCTCCTTCAAACAGCTGGGAGCCCTACTCAGATTGAGCACTTAGAAACAGCAGCAAACTTGTTTGCTCAGGGAAAAAATGATGCAGGTTCAGCAACATGCCGAGAACAATTGGTACGAATCTATTTGGACATGCAAAAAATAGTTGAAGCAGTCACCCATTTGGAATGGCTCTTCCATTACCATAAATCACAAAACAACCACGGGGAAACTTCTCGTATCGCACATAAACTTGGCGGGCTGTTTTTTAAATTAGAAAACAAAGTAAAATCAACAGAGTACTATAAGTTAGCCCAAGGGCTACAGGCTTAAAGGTCAGGAGGATAAATGAGTTCCAGTTTTTTACAAGTAGCAGAGTTTATGAAGGACCACGGGTGGCAGGATGAGGAAATCTCCCGATTTAAGGAGCTTTACCAAGGTTTTTTAAAAGGCCGCAAAAAAAAATTGAACTGGAGCAAGATCAGTAGTCCCAGCCCTGACCAGATTATCCAATATGATGACCTTGAAGACCCTAGTAACTCCAAAGCCACAAAGCTTCTAGATAAACTTGTAGTTTGTAAACTCAACGGTGGTCTTGGTTCAAGCATGGGTTGTACGGGGCCAAAATCTGCTATCGAAGTGCGTGATGGTTTGACTTTTTTAGATTTAATTGTGGAGCAAACTTGTTCCTTCAACCAAAAGTATAATAGTAAAATCCCATTAGTATTGATGAACTCTTTTAATACTGATGATGATACCCAAAAGATTATTAAAAAATACAGTGGCGACTTAAAAATTCTGACCTTTATGCAAAACCAAATGCCCCGCATTCGTAAAGCCAGCCTTTTGCCCTTGTCTAAGAAAAACCACCCTCATTCCGCCTACTATCCACCTGGACATGGTGATTTTTACAATTCCTTCATGCAATCTGGCCTTTTGGAGCAATTGATAGGTGAGGGAAAAGAGTGGGCCTTTATTGGAAATGCTGACAACCTCGGGTCTTCAATAGATTTGAAAATTTTAAATTACATGGCCGGGAACAAAATTCCTTTTATCATGGAAGTCACGCCCAAAACAAGGGCCGATATCAAAGGCGGAACCCTTGTAAAGACGCCTGAAGGTCCTTTGAATTTACTTGAAATTGCTCAAGTTCCTGCGAATCACAAAGAAGATTTCAAGAGTGTTAAGAAATTTCAAATTTTTAACACCAATAACTGTTGGATCAACCTCAAAGTCTTAAAAGAAAAAATCGACCAAGGTGAAATTGGCTTAGATGTAGTGATAAACCCAAAAACAGTAGATGGGATTCCTGTCTTGCAGCTAGAAACGGCTCTCGGTGGAGCTATTAACTGCTTCCAAGGCTCCAAGGCGATCTCGGTCCCTAGAAGGAGGTTTTTACCTGTTAAAAAAACAGATGATTTGCTTCTAGTGCAATCAAATCTGTTTGATATTGAAAACGGGATTTTAGTCCGTAACAAAGAGAGAGGCTTTAACAGCCTTCCTTTGATTCGATTAGGGGAAAAATTTGCAAAGTACGACGACTATCTAGAGCGGTTTGAATCCATTCCTGATATTTTAGATTTAGACCTGTTGACGGTTGTCGGTGATGTAAATTTTGGCAAACAAATCACCTTGAAAGGTAATGTTATTTTAGTGAGCCAACAGGGAAGTTTACACATACCTAGAGGAAGTATTATTGAAAATAAAGTCCTCACAGGTTCTATTGAAGTTGGTGAGCTTTAAGCTGACTTGCCTTAAAAGTAGTCTAAGACACAAAAAAATAGTCACAAAGGTGAAAATTCATTTTCACCTTTGTAAGCATCTTCATTCAAAGTCTGAATCAGAGGAACGCCCGCTACTGCTTTGGCTTAGGGGGGAGTTTTTTCTCTCCACAGCCGTATTGTGCAGCATATGTTTCATTCGACGCCGTAACATTTCCAGAATAGCCACCAATTCCGCCAGCACTGATCACTTTGTAAAGCCCCGCGCCAATTAACTTGACCTTTACCTTAATTGAAGAGCTGGGTCTACAATTGTAAATAAAAGAACCATCTGCCCTTTTGGCAACGTATTCCACAGCAGATGCAGTGGCTGCAAGCATAATTAATGTAATTAATAAGAAGATTTGTTTTTTCATAATTCCTGTAACTTTTTGTGTATCGGTTGTTTTAAATCCCTTTAAAAAACAACAGTGATGCAAGTTTTTATATAGGTTAAGCTTGAAGCAAATAAAAAAATATTTCAATGACTTTTTGCCCCGCCAGATTCAAAGAAAACTATAACTCGGTTTCCTTTTCCAGTTCTATTCTTTCCATATCGGCATCTAAGTAATTAACTTGAGGAGGAATATTTTGAGAAGGGTGATGGAGGTAGTCAATCACTTTCATTCGAGCTCCATTATTCTTCTTGCCCCAAGCGTCGGAAAAATAGAATTCTCTACGAACTTTTTTTCCATTTTTTTCTATATAGATGTTTTTTACTTTGCCTGTAAGCTTGGTTGATCGCGGTGTATAGAAGTTCACAATCTTAACGGGTTTTTTACCTTTATTATCATAATAGGTGATCACCTTAGCGTAACCTTCTAAATTATTGGGGTAATGCCACTCTAGCTTAATCCGCTTTCCAAACTCCATAAAGGTAACGGAATAGCCCATTTTTTTTTGAGCGAAATACTTCTCCCTGCGAATTATAGTACCTGTCGCTTGTTCAAAGTGGTCAACTTGGTGACTCACCATTCTTAAAATTTGGTACTTTGGAGTATAGTAAATAGTCTCTTTTGTTTTGATGTCAAAAAGGAACTCAGATACTTTTCTGGCGACACCCCTAGCAAGGCTACTCTCTTCTGAAAATTTCCAATCCTGCCGCATAATATTGCCACCGCTGTCATAAAAATCTTGTCCACGGAAGATCCCACGCTCTGGCGCTTGAAAAAAGATGGTTTTTCCGCCGAATTCGTTGTTTTCGTCTAAACCAATTTCATCGTAGCCGAAAGCTGTCCACGGAAACCAAAAGAGGAGTGTTACTAATAAAAATCTATAGGTCATAACTTGATAATTCAATTAAATTCCCATCGGGGTCATAAAGGTAAATTGAGTTCATAGGGCCTCTGGCTCCCGTTCTAGGCACAGGGCCTAAAAAAATCTCCATCCCTTTTTGTTCCAGCTGCTCTTTGGCTAGAGAGAGAGGTATTTCGAGCAAAAAACAAAGGTCCAAAGACCCACTGGTTGGGTAGCAAGCATGAGGCGCAAACTCAGCACCTAGTTTATGCAAATTAATTTTTTGAGACCCAAAGGCCAAAGCCTTTCTTCCCTCTCCAAAT
This sequence comes from uncultured bacterium, assembly GCA_965602905.1. GTDB lineage: Bacteria > SAR324 > SAR324 > XYD2-FULL-50-16 > XYD2-FULL-50-16 > JASJGK01. The sequence goes on from CBFCZY010000025.1 coordinate 14,354, forward strand.
GTAATTTCCTTCAATCCTATATTTGTATAAAACTCAATGGTCTTTGCCAAATCATGAACGGTCATAACCAGATGATCAAGAGAAGAAATCATTTACTTTGCCCATGCTGGGATTGTGTAGAGATCAACGCCCCAAATTAGAGGTAGTAGGGAAAACACAAAGAAAGTAATTAAAAGCCCACCTATGATGTTAAGCAGAAATCCTGTTTTTGCCATTTGAGGAATGGTTACCTGCCTTGCCCCAAAAATTACCGCGTTCGGCGGTGTGGCAATGGGCAACATAAATGCGTAACTAGCAGCAATACCCGCCCCCATGATTAAAGCAAAGGGGTGAACCATCATGGCTACTGCGGTGCTCCCCATAATAGGGATCAACATGCTAGCTGTGGCTGTATTGCTTGTGACTTCCGTTAAAAATATTGTTAAAAATACCACTGCAAAAACAAGCACTAAAAGATTTGCACCCTTCAATATAGAAAGTTGGTCGCCGATCCAATGAGCAAGCCCAGTAACATTAAAACCATGGGCTAGACTGAGGCCGCCACCAAACAAGATAATAACATCCCAAGGAACCTTTTGAGCAGTGTCCCAATCGAGCAAAAACTCGCCTTTACTTAGATCTACAGGAAAAGAAAAAAGTATTAAGGCTCCGATAATGGCTATGGTGGCATCATGCACCATAGCCAAGGCGGCAATATTGACGAATCCCTTGCCTATCCAACAAGCCGCTACAAAGGCAAAGACGAACAGGACCTTTTTTTCAGGTTGAGTGATTGGGCCAAGTTCTTCTAGTTGGCCTAAAATCAGTTTTTTACCACCTGGCAATTCGGTAATTTCACTTTTAAAGGCAAAACGAGTCAAATAATACCAACAAACTATAAGCATAGTCATGGAAAGAGGAACACCCAAGGCCATCCACTGAGCAAATGTGATTTGAATACCCCATGTTTTTTCCACAATGCCCACTAATATTGTGTTGGGAGGGCTACCAATAAGGGTGGCTGCCCCACCGATACTGGCAGAATAGGCAATAGAAAGCATCAAGCAGCTTCCAAAACGAAAGTGAGTCGGCCTAGAATCAATATTCATGACTTCAGGGTCATTCGGGTGGAGATCTTGTTTCCGCTGGATGACCAAAGCCGTTTCACCGATTACAGCCAAAGCAATAGGAACCATCATCATGGCCGTAGCTGTATTGCTTATCCACATAGATAAAAATGCCGTCGATAGCATAAACCCCAAAATAATCCTATTTGGACTTGTGCCAACAATTCGAATCGTATGAAGTGCAATTCGTTTGTGGAGGTTCCATTTTTCCATAGCCCTCGCGATAAAAAATCCGCCTAGGAAAAGATAGATTAAATGATTTGCGTAGGGTGCACTGGCAGCCTTTGCACTCATCACGCTCAAGGTGGGGAAAAGAGCCAAGGGCAGCAACGAGGTCGCAGGGATGGGGATGGCTTCAGTAACCCACCAAGTAGACATCAAGACCGCTATAGCAAGCACTCGAAACCCCTCGGTGCTCAAGGTTTGAGGAGTCGGCAAAAGCAATATTAGAAAAAATAAAGTTGGCCCTAAAAATAAACCTACTTTCTGTCTTGTAGCGTACATCAATTTCTCCTTACAAATTGGAAGCAACCCTCAATTATTTTTTTATTACTTTCGGCTTCAAACTCAAAACAAAAAATAACACCCCTGAGAGGCCTAAGAATAATCCAGCAATCAAAAAGGTCGTAGCTTGATTAAAATGTACCATAAGTGGTTTCAGAAAAATAGGGCTGGTAAATTGACCTAAGAAGATAAAAGAGCTGTTAATCCCAATGGATTTACCTCTAACTTCGGGGGGAACCGTGTTTACAAGCCATGCACTAATATTTGGCAGCAACAACCCCGTCCCCACACCTGAAAGTGCGCAGGCTAAAACCAGTTGTATAAAGTTCTCAGCAAGAGCTATAGAAGCGTAACCTGCCGAAGCAACCAATCCAGCGATTGCAAAAAGCTGAAAATAGGAAAATTTAGCTTTGAGTTTGCCGTAGTTAATAGAAACGACCGATGCTGTTAGCGTCATGCCTGCCAATGAAAAACCACCATAAGAATCAGGATACTCACCCAGAGTTTTCAAATAAAATGGCACCTGCACTGGCAGCAGATAAAAAAGAACATAGTAAAAAAATGAGTATAGAAAAATAGGCCAAAGCAAACCAAAGGGGACTCTGTTTTTCCCAGGGTGCTTTTCAGTATTTACAGGCTCAGGCAATACAAAATAAGCCACTGGCAGCAGAATTAAAGAGAATAAGTAGACCCAAAAGGGCATCCTCCAACCCAAGTCAGCCAGAAAACCGCCTGCAAGCAAAAATATAACGCCTCCAAAGGCCATAGCGCCACCTTGCCAACCTATGAATTGATTTCGTTTCGGGCCTGAAAAATAGTCCCCAACCAAAGTCACCGAGGTGGTCATGATCAAACTAACAGAAAGCCCTAACAGAGCTCGCCCAGCTAAGAGTTGGTATAATGTCTCCAGATATAAACCTGAAGTCCCTGCAAAAGCATAAAGAAGAAAGCCTAGGAATAATGTTGGTCTTCGGCCCCAAGAGTCTACTAGAAACCCGGCAAAAGGGGAGCCAAAAGCAACAAAAAGGGCAGGCAAAGTGAGGAGTAATTTTACTAGTAATTCTTGACCTGCAAAGCTAATAGCAATACTAGGAAGCGCTGGCGCAATGGTAGCGCCAGCCATGACCGTTAAAGAACTACTACAAAGAAGTATAATTGTCGCCCGAAGTTGATCAATGGGGCGAGGGAAATAACCCATTAACGAGGCTCAAGGCCCGCACAAACTTGTTCCAATTTTTCTTTAGAAAAAGAAGTCAATTCACCAGCGTTAATCTTATTTAGAAAACCATCAAAATTTGCACTTTGGTTGTTATATCCGTAGTTAACGCCTGTTACCCCAATGATCAATAGGGTCATCCATAATATAAAACCACTTTTGTACAACTGGTAAGAACTCACTAGGCTGATCGCAACGCCTATTGTGATTAAGACTATGGAGGAGATTTCTGTGCTCATTATTTATCCTTATCTTTTGCAGACCCAAAGTAGAAGTCCACTTTTTCCCGAAGCTCTTTTAAGGAGCCCGTAAGTTGGTTTTTTGTTTCTAAATACTTAAAATATTGGTCCAATGTGGCCTTGTCAGTCATACTCAAATGTGGCGCATGTAGTTTAAAGTCTTTTTTAAGCTTAATAGCTAAATTGTGACCCAGTTCAGTTTTTCTATTGGGCTTTTTCGCATCCTTGCCCGAAGGGTCAACTAAAAAGGTGGGTGCGTTTACCTGCTCAGTGTAGGTATAATTGGTCAAGACCTTGTTGACCACATACATGGCATTGACTTGGTGTTCTTGTTTGCAAGAGCCATCCAAAAAACAATAGGCTTCTCTTCTACCTTTTCCCGTTATCCCGACGTATTTTTGGTGCATCTCTATAACACAGGTCCCCTTTGGGAAATCTGCCCAGTCTTTGGAAAGGTACCAAACATCTTTTGCACCTTTTTCCTCTTCATTGTCTCGGATCATTGTGGCTAAAGCCCTCATATGACCAATATGATTTGTGAAAAAGCTCTTAAAATCAGCACTAACATCGCCCTTGATGCGATCGGTATTGTATTTATTCTTATCTGCTGAGTTTAACATCCCACCAAAAGTATTAGACACAATACCAGCGTAGTACCACTTAAATAAAAGCAACTTATGAATCGCATTTAACGCACGCTCCCAATCTCGGTCTGACTTCAAAGTATGGCTTTGATTCAGCTGTATTGGCTCTTTTTTCTCATCAGTCATTGCTTGCTTGCTTTTTATAATTTTCTATACATTCTATATTTCCTGTGTCTCTTTGCCAAGCTTTACTGAGCCAGCATCTGTAGTTGCCTTTGCCTAAAGGAAACAGTTCTGCGCAATTGAATCATCACTTCATCCAGTTCCAATTTACTAATTAAGGCAGACTTACGGTCTGGCATTACTGTAAAACAATAGATGATAAAGTCGGGGAGATGATTCATCATGGGTACATTGGTCATTTCTTTGACCACTCGATTCAGCAAGGATACTAACTGCAGATGTGAGCACTTTTTAAAGACACCCATCAAGTTGGTTAGCTCTACCTCCAGCTCTGAAGTCTGATCGACAGGGTAAAATTTGGCCATTATCGCTTTAGAAAAAATAAACTTCGGCAGTAGTATCATTAACCCCAAGATTAAGTAGCTCCCCATACTCAATTCAATCAATTCCATAAAAGCAGCCCCTAGTATAGCAGTGGCAAATAAAACAGGTAAGATCTGCATGGTTACTCTACGTTTTTCCGTATCCATATATCTGGCATTGTATAGTTTTGCTTCTTGGAATAAAGATAAGCCTGCCTTTAAGGGCACAAAGGTTGCCATGATCTCCTCAGCACTGGCTTCTCTTTCTTTCAGTTGTTTTTCCAGTTCCTTTTTTTTGTGCAAGGCCTTTTTATTCATAACATCTTGCATACAGTACCTTCTGGTACTACGCATTTTGTCTGTTAGATCTGCAATAAATTCTAAAGGATTCACCTGCATTAAGGTTTCACTGCGAAAAATGCTCCGCTCCGTAATATAATCAAAGATATCGTCATAAAGCTTTTTGGCATTTGCAGGAATTTCTTCTTTTTCCTTTTTCTTTTTAAATTGATCTTTGTATTTTTGCTCTAATCTGGCTTGTTCCCAGTCCATTTCCGTACGGATCATGCTTGAAAAACCATCACCAATTATTTCGTAATTATCTTTATTGTCTTTGAAAATCTGAATAAATGCTTCCCCTAAAACGTAAGCATAATAAGAAAAAACTTTACCAGATTCTTCATAGGTATACTCAGGCATGTCCTTTTTTGAGTGGCCTCTCGCCGAACGCTCATAGGAGTCTTCTAAAAAGTTAAAATATTCTTTCTTGGGGGTATCTGCCCAAGATAGTGCGCTAAAAACAGGGGGTACATGCACTAGGGTTTCGGTGTCTTCTAGCAATTTTCGTAAAAAGGATATAAAAAAGGGCAGTTTATCAGGTGAAGAAAAAGACTCAAAAACCAACTGTGCAACCTCTTGGCCTGCTTTATTAGAGTCCATTTCCCTTTCGAAAATAAACTGTACTTTGCGAGCGATACTTTCTGCTAGCATTCCACTTTGCGGAGCTTCATTCATTTTTGCATTCATTTAATAATTCCAAATTTTTCACGTTTCATTCTGTAGGGATAGATGCAAAGTCTCGGCCTTAATGGGAACTGTAACCTTTGAAAAAATAAAATAAGCCGCTCACAAAGAAATAAATATCAAATTTCCCCGTAAATAGTAAATTTTGAGCATTTATGATGAATCTATGAAATTGGAAATTGGAAATTGGAAATTGGAAATTGGAAATTGGAAATTGGAAATTGCTTGTGATGTTTTTATTTGTTAAATTACCTTCATAATTTAAAAAAGTTGTTTTTTTTTGCTATCGTATAATTTTTAAAATTCCTTAGAAAAAAAGGAATTATTTCATCTTAAAAAAAAGGTAAATTCAATGCAGTTTCTATTTATTGGGCTTGTTTATTTAGGCGGTATTTTTGCCAGCCAGATGATTTCTTTTAACTCAGAAGTCGAGGGTATGCCAACCAGTAGACCGATCTTAACTCAAGTAAAAACGCTACAAAATGGCGATAAAATAAAGAGATTGAGATATAAAGAAGGTCAAACTTGCGTGGTAATCCAGGCTAAGAAAATTTTTACTTGTTTAAAGGAGAGTAAAAATTCAAAAAAGTTACCCACCTTTACGCAGGTTGACCCCTCATTGAACTCAGAGGGAAATTATACATTAATCTTTACAGATGATCTGGAATGCCAAGTAACGCCAGCGGCAATTACCTGCAGTTTTCCTGAAGCAAGTCCAACCCCAGCTCCTTAAGAAGCAATTGGCTTTGCATATTTGATTACTATCTTACGTAGTCGGTCGACATAGACTGGCTTAGTGAGATAGTCATTCATCCCAGCCTTTAGGCATCCAATCCGATCATCCTTTAAAGCATGAGCCGTTAAGGCGATGATAGGAATGTCTGGGTCTAAACTCCCATTTGTGGTCTCACGAATCTTTCTTGTTGCTGTTAGCCCGTCCATAATAGGCATTTGAACGTCCATTATCACCAGATTATACCCTTCTGACTGAACCCATTCAATTGCTTCTTGGCCATTGCTTGCGACATGAACTTCAGCCCCAAATTTTTCAAGCATTTTCTTGACTAAGGCTTGGTTTAAAGCTTTATCATCTACTACTAAGAGTTTACAGCCCTCTAAATCTTGCCGCAATAAACCTTTATCCTCATTTAATTCTTGATTCTCTAAGGCGTCTGCTGTTGGCAAAAAGTAGACGGTAAAAATAAACTTGGTACCAACATTCATCTCCGATTCAATAAAAATTTCACCGTTCATGGCAACCACGAGAGATTTGCAGATAGCTAAACCTAAACCCGTACCACCATGATTTGTTTGGTCGCGTTTAAAACTATCAAAAATATCATCTTGGTCTTCAACTGGAATACCTTGCCCCGTGTCAGATATTTCAAAGCGATATTTAAACAAATCACTAAAAGCCTCTTCCAGGGAAACCGAAATCTTCACTTCTCCATTACTTGTATATTTGATACCGTTGGAGACTAAGTTTGAAATGATTTGCTTTAAACGCAGAGGGTCACCCTTTAGTAAGGTGGGGATCGTTTCTTCCATTTCAAAATTCAACTGGTTGCCTTGATCTTCTGCTTCCGCAGAATAGTCTTCTACCACCTCGTCAATAGTTTGCCTTAAATCAAAGATTACTTCATCTAGCTCTAAGTCGCCTGCATCCACTTTTGAAAGAGCAGAAACTTCATCAATAATTTGCAATAGGTTTTTTGCCGAGCTAACAATGGCTTTAGAGTAGCCACTTTGCTCACCGCTAATTCCACTATGGTCTAAAAGCTCAGTATTTCCCATTATTACATTGAGTGGCCCTCTAACTTCATGGCTCACATTTGCCAAGAATCGACTTTTAGATTGGCTTGCTTCTTCACTGGCTCGGATAGACTCAAACATTTCTTCTTCCGCTTTTTTTCTTCCAGTAATGTCCCGAAAGGTCGTTAAAATCACCTTTTCACCTTCCAATTCAATCTCGTTTGCAAGAATCTCTACTGTGATAGATTGGTTTTTAAAGGTTTTTAAATCAATTTTTAATCCTTTGGCCGTTACTTCCTCAGGGTTTTGTAAGAAATTTGCTAGATCTGTTGATGAATGGGAATGAACAAAAGTAGAGGCCCACTGGTTTTCTAAAACGTCAATTGGGCACTCTAAAATATCTGAGGCGGCAGCATTTCCAAAAATAACTACCTCATCTTTAATCATCAATATAGCGTCACGTGATTCCTCTACAATTTGGCGATAAGGTCCCTCGGATTTTAGAGTTGATTCCTCTATCTCTTGGTGTTGGTTTTGTAATCTGACAAAGGCCCAACATACCCCAAGGGAAAAGATCAACACTGCCACATAAGATAACCAAAAAAGAGCGAGAACAAACTGGTGACTTTGATAAATCTCATCATTAGGAACAAAATTACTTAAGTATAGAACATCACCTACTTTTAAATTTCCTTTACCAACTGTAGAATGCAATACTTGCGAAATCACCAACTCATTGGTGAAATGTATGCCCTGTTCTGTTTCTAACCAGCGAGACTTAAAGGATTTACCCTCTGAGGAAGTTTGCGCCTTTAGGGCTGCAAGTACGTTAGAGTTAAACCCCGCTATCCAATTCAAATCACGGTTGAGAAGGCTTATCCTAAGATTTTCTTCTAAGCCACTAGTATTGAGCCCCTTCATCAAGGTTACTAAGGCAACATCTAGCTTTAAATAACCTATTGTTTCTTCTAGCCCAAATGGCTTTATCAAAGACAAATAGGCTTCTCCATCTCTGTCTTTAACCCCACTAATATATAAATCCTGCAAGTGTAATTCGGCCAATTGGTCTAACAATTGAGGGGCAGACTCATTTAAATTTTGAATCAGCTTTGGCGCTATAACCAAGCCTTTTCCATTGACACCTCGAACCACCTGAACTGCTGGCGAGCCATCCTCCCAGTACATTGCAAAGTCTCGGTATGATTTGCTCATTTCCATAAAAGTTTGTAACTCTTCCTGGAAGGCATTCAACTCGGCTTTACTTTCCTTTTTGTTAATTTCATCAAAGCGACTCAAAAAATAGAGATCTAGGATAATCCTTTTAAGCTCATTTGAAATCACCATTTCAGTGATTTTACTCTGTGACTCCATGCTCTCCTTAACCTCATGAATTTCATGATCGATATAGGCGCTTTTAAGAAAAAAGGCTGTTAGAGTAATAAGAATAAAATAAGGAAAAAAAATACGGATTAATCCCTTTTTTTCAAAACTTTTCTGATCAGTAGCTGATGGCATAATTATAAACTAGATTCAAAGATTCAAATAATATCATACAAAACAAACCGTTCAAGAATCGGCCTCAGCTTTATATAGCTTTTGTTTTGCAATAAGTTAGCAACTTATGTTTAAAAAATATAGCCTTTTAAATCTATCTAGAAAGTATTCTAATCTGAAGGTTGACCAAGCTGGGCTGGTTTGGGCAAATTAACCTCACATTTCTTATTTGAGGTTATAGTATGCTTGCCGATGCAAATCAGTTTTTTATTTTAGTTTTTAGCGCAATCGCCATTGGCCTTGTAGGGCGAAGAGAAAAATGGAGCAGGTGGGGCTATATTTTTGGAATCGCAAGCCAACCTTTTTGGCTCTACGAAACCTTTGCAGAAAAGCAATGGGGTATGTTCGCCTTAAGCATTTGGTACTGCATTTCTTGGGGCCAAGGAATTTACAACTATTGGATAATACAAGACCCAGAGGAACAAACAAAAAACAATTTAGATTAACCAGCTTAAGTCGGCATCGCCACTTCTCAAAATTGTTGGCTCTTCACCGCAACAATCAATAATTGCCGACTCAGAAACATACAATTCACCACCGTCCAATAGCAAATCAACCCGTTTATGCCACTGGTCAAAGACCAAGCCACCTTCTTGCATGATCTCGCCATCTTCTAGGGGCACACTGCTAGTTAAAATAGGCTCACCTAAAGCTGACACTAACGCTTGGGCTATGGGTGACTCAGGCATCTTCACACCGATAGTATTTCGAGGACATTGCATCACCTTAGGCACTAATTTTGAAGCTTCAAAAATAAAGCAATAGGGCCCTGGTACCACCTGTTTGATCAAACGAAACAAAGGGGTAGTTATGCCCCTTGTATATTGCTCAAATTGACTGGTGTCGTTACAAATAAAGGTTAAAGGCTTCTTTTTATCAATCTCTTTGAGTTGGTAAATTCGATCCTTGCCTTTTTTCGACTTAATACTACAGGCAAAAACATAGGTTGTACCTGTGGGAAAAATGATCACTCCACCGTCTTTAATGACCTTCACAGCCTGTTCAAGCTTTCTCGCTTGGGGGCCGTAAGGGCTAATTTCTAATCTGACAGACATCCTGTTTGCCTCATTGCTTCAAATAGCGCTATCGCTGCTGTATTACTTAAATTTAAGCTTCTCACCGCACCTGCGGGCATGGGTAAAAAGCATGCTTGTGTCTTATATTTTTCTAAAATCCAAGGGGCTAACCCTTGGGTCTCACTGCCAAAAACTAGTGTATCACCCAATTGATGTTCAAGCTTGTGATAAGGGACTTTCGCCTTAGTCGAATAGAGGAAAAATCTCTTTTTTTCCAACTCAGCAAAGTAGGCCTCTACATCTAAAAAATGGGTAACATTAACGTGTTCCCAATAATCTAACCCTGCACGTTTCACAGCCTTTTCTGAAATATCAAACCCTAACTCCCCTACTAAGTGCAATTCTGCACCTGTTGCGGCGCATAGGCGAGCGATATTACCTGTGTTGGGTGGAATTTTTGGTTCCACTAAAGCAATAGTAAAGCTCAAAATCCCTCCTCGCCTTGCTTTACTAACTCACTGTATTTCAAACCGACTCCACCAAAGAGGTCTAAAGCGCTTCCAACTGTAAAGTCTAAAACCCCACGACCTTGGTTTTTTAAAATTTCCAAATCTCTATGGCTGGAGATCCCTCCAGCGTAAGTCATTTCTATACCTGCCCATTCTGCCATAATCTGAATCAACTTTGCATCAACACCTAGGCCTTTTCCTTCAACATCCACAGCGTGTAGCAAAAACTCATTTGCATAGGGCCTCAAACGATCGAGATTGCTGGGGTCAACAGCAAAATCGGTGAACTTTTGCCAAAGGTCGGTCACTACAAAATATTGATCCCCCTTAAGGCGGCAACTTAGATCTAAAACCAACCTTTCTGGCCCCACTAACTGGCTCAAGGCTTTGAGGCGGTCCATATTAATCTGGCCCCCTGAAAACACAAAGGAAGTTACAATTATTTTTTGAGCCCCTGCATCCAACCAAGCTTTGGCATTTTCTAAATTCACTCCGCCACCAATCTGAAGTCCTCCCGGGTAAGCAGCTAATGCACCTTTGGCAGCCTCCAGATTACCGCCACCCAGTTGGATCACATGCCCGCCTGTTAGGTTATCTTCTTTATATTTTTGGGCGAACCAAGAGGGGGGATTCGCCGCCTCAAAATTGGTTTTTAACTCTTGGGACTCAAATGTGAGACTAGAGCCTACAATCTGCTTGACTATGCCTTGATGGAGGTCAATGCAGGGGCGAAATTTCATCTTGCCTTTCCTTTTTTGCAAAAGAGTTGTAAAAGATACCAAAGCTTAACAACCCATTTGAAATCGGCAAAGGCCCAAATTAATAAAGCGACGGGCTAAAAAAACTCATGAAACTATTTCTCAAGTGGATTCTATTTCTTCTCTTGCCTTTTATTGGCGGCAGGCTTGGTTTAATCATACTCTACCCAAAGGATTTCAGCAGTTTAAACATAGCCCAAAAGGCTGCAACCTTTGTCGCTGGCCTAAGCTTTGACCTGAGCAGCATTTCTGTTTTTACCTTTATCCCCTTTCTCCTGCTTTTTTTACCCATTCTAAACCATAATCAAACTTGGAAAAGAATTTGGCTTAGCCTTCTACTTTTTATTAGTTTGGTCTTTGTAGGTGCCCCTGTTGGCGACCTTGCCTACTACCCCTTTGTCCATCGGCATCTGACCTATGAGCTTAATCTACTTGGTTTAGGCGATATTTCAGGGATTTTAAAGATGATCGGACAAGGCTTTCTCTTTGAATTTTCATTATTTTTAGCATTGGGGTGGGCCTGGCTATATTTGGGCTACAAACTTTTTTTCCATTGTGAATACAAGGTCACTTGGAAGGGTTGGGGCTTTTTATTTCTACTCTTATTTACACTTGGCCGTGGAGGGTTCACCTCCAAACCCATCTCCACCATTGACGCTTTTGCCAGCGGCAGTGCGCCAGCAGGCCAGTTGACCTTAAATGCTATTTTTTCTATGAGCCATGCCATGCTCTTTAAAAATAAGTACACCCATGAGTACACTACCATGGAAGAGGCGCTAGCCAAGGTTCTGCCCACAGAGAAACAGAGCCAAGATTTTCCATTTTTACAAGAATTTAAGAAAAACCCCCAAAGCCCCAACCCAAAAAACCTAGTTTTTATTTTAGTGGAGTCTTTGAGCAGTAAATACCTTGGCTACTATCATGAGCATTCTCCAAGCCTCACCCCACATTTAGATAAAATAGTTGCCGACTCTTGGTTTTTTTCTAACCACTACGCCGCAGGCCAAAGATCACTTGAAGGGATTCAAGCCGTTCTAACAGGTCTGCCACCCTTGATTGGATTGCCAACCATCGGTGTTGGTGTGCCTTCTAATAGCCCTAGAATGGGTGAAATGTTTGGCAAAAACGGTTATGACAGCCTATATATTCAGGCAATGGAACGAGGCAGTTTTAGAGGTGAAACCGTTGCTGGTTTCGCAGGCTTTAAACAGTTTTATGGCAAAGAAGACATCCCCCTTTTACTAAAATACCCGAACCCTAATGGAGCTGTGTTCGGTTGGGATCACGAGACCTTACAGTTTTCTTTAAAAAAGACGTCACAACTCAAACCACCATTTATTAACTTCATCGTAACGAGCACGACTCATACTCCCTACCCCCTTCTACCAAAGGGAATGGCGAAATTTCCCCACAGTAAAGATGGGGAAGATGGCTTTAAAAATAGTTTAATTTACACCGATTGGGCGATTGGGGAGTATTTCAAAGAGGCAAAAAAGCAACCTTGGTTTAAGGACACTATTTTTGTAATTACGGCAGATCACGCTTTGCCACATTATGGCGATAAAACCGATAGCCTTTTAAGCTTTTTCAAAACCCCTTTAATTATTTACCAACCTGGCGCCATTGCACCTAAATTAGATGCACAGGTTGCCAGTCAGTTGGATATTCTACCGACCTTAGCTGACTTGATGGGGCTCGAAGGAAAGTGGGCCTTTTTAGGTTCTAGTTTAATCAAAAAAAGAGAACAGCCCTTTGCAATGATGCGCAATGGAGTCTTGATGCTACTGGTCACCAACGAAGGTTGGTTGCGCCACACCTTAAAAGATACCATTGATTCAGGGGACTTTAAAAATCAATCCTTGAAAGACCAAGCGGCCCAAAAGCTTTTGGCCCTCAACCAAGTTGCCTTTAAGCTGATCAACCAAAATAAATGGCAACCCTTAGGAATCGAATAGAGACTCAGAGAATTCAGAAGCACTGAAAGGCTGTAAATCCTCTACAGATTCACCGACACCAATGTAGTAAATGGGTAGTTCAAATTCATTTACAATCCCGATCACCACACCGCCTTTTGCCGTACCATCTAGTTTAGTCACAACCAATCCATCTAGATCTACAATCTTTGTAAATTCCTTAGTCTGGACAATAGCATTTTGCCCTGTGTTGGCATCGAGCACTAAAATAGAGGCGTGAGGAGCTGTGGGCAAGACCTTTTGAATGGCTCGCTTCATTTTCTTCAATTCATCCATAAGGTGATCTTTCGTGTGCAATCTCCCAGAAGTGTCACAGAGCAGAATATCGTAATTTTCTTTCTTCGCTCTTTCAGCCGCTTCATACAGAACAGCGGAAGGATCGGAGCCTATCTCTTTTTTCACTAGATCGATATCGGCCCGCCTGCACCATTCAGCCATTTGTTCGATGGCTGCGGCACGGAAGGTATCACCTGCGGCAACTAAAACCTTTTTCCCCTCAGCCTTGTACTTTGCGGCAAGTTTCCCAATGGTAGTGGTTTTCCCCACACCGTTAACACCGACAAACAGATAGACTGTAGGTGCCTCTTCACTGAAAGGCATTGCATGGTCGCCTTGATCCAAGATGTGAGAAATAATAGACTTCACCTCTTCTACCACATCAGCTTGGGTCTTTAATTCTCCCAAATCTAATTTTTTCTGCACCATTTCAATAATTTTCATCACTGTGGCAGCGCCAAGGTCGGCCACAATCAGGCGCTCTTCTAATTCTTCTAAAAAATCAGCATCGGCAGCATCTTCGCTAGCAAGCTCTAAAATGCCTCCAACGAGCAACCTTTTGGTCTTGGCTAGACCTGCAATCAATTTTGCAAAGAAACCTGTTTTTCCAACTGTCTCGCTACCTTTTAGATCTTTGGTTAGCAAAGAACCTTGGGCGTTCAAATTTTCATGGGCTTGGGTAATTTTTTCTGAAAACTCCTGTGCCTTTTCTTTAGACTCTTGGGCTAACTCTTTCTGTAGCTTTTTTTCTTCTTTTTTCTTCTTACTAAAAAACATCATTTCCTTTTGTTTAAGATTCTCATTTGTATCTTGAATAACCCAAGGGAGCAAGGGGTGGGCGCTGAAAAGAGGTAAAAGTCTTTCCAAAGGAAGTTTTACAAGTTAAACTCATCTAAAAATTTGGAGTAATACAATGGAACAAAGATATTTCTGTCTCTTTATCATGCATTTGAACCCTGCCAAAAAAGGGGAATTGAGAGACTACGAAAAGGAAGTAAAACCTATTATCGAAAGCCATGGTGGTAAGTTTGAAATGATTTTAGAGCCCTATATTGCCAATATAGAGGGAACGCCACCAGGTGAGATTCATCTCTTGTCTTTTCCAAGCCCGCAGGGTTTAAAAGACTATCGAAATGATCCTAAAATGGAAAATTTGAGATTGCAAAGAGGGGATATTGTAGATCGAGTAGACTTGATTCCCTGCCACCAAATGCCTTTAGACACGTACTTTGGTGACAAGTAATAAGAACCCGTTACAGACCGCTAGGTTTGACTAGAACATCAATACGGCGGTTTAGCTTTCTTAAACTAGGAATTTCATTGGATACCTTAGGCCGAGTATCACCATAGCCTGCGATTTCCATTCGTGCGGGTTTTATCCCAAAAATTTCTAAATTCCGAACCACGCTTCCCGCTCTTGCAGCTGAAAGCTCCCAATTACTAGGAAAACGTCCACCCATAGTTTTGGTGTTATCTGTGTGGCCTTCAACAATCAAAGTATTGGGGATCGCATGTAGGATTCTAGAAAACTTTTCAATAATTTCAATGCCCTGTGGTGTTGGGTCAGCTTTTCCTGTTTCAAACATAACAGAATCAGAAAAACTAATGGTAATACCTCGGTCATCGACAGTCATATCTGCCACTTCTGAAATTTCACTCTTTTTTAGACTGGATTCCAAGCTTTCCATAAATGTTGGCATACCAGCGAACATAAAGGGAGAAGCAGGTGGCCCACCAGCGAAACTAGCTGACACTGCCTTAAAGAGTTCTTCCTCTGATTTGGACATAGCGAACAGAAGGATGAAAAAGCACATTAGGAGTGTAACCATATCCCCGTAGGTATAAATCCACTCCACACGTTCTTCAACCTTCGGACAACTGCATTCCTCTTCTGCGGCCATTTAGCCCCCCTTATCTGCTGAGAATTTAAGTTCTTCGTACTTCGCTTTAAGTGCAGGCGGTAGGTAATTCATTAAATCTTGTTCAATAAATTCCGCTCGTTCGTTCTTTTCAATAAATAACACACCGTCACGAATCATTTCATCTAACACGCCTTCTGCTGCATTGGCAGTTTCTAAAGTGTTAGACCAAGGTACGAAAATACCTGTGGAAAGGAGTGATCCATATAGGGTGGTAATCAGGGCCACGGACATCTTTGGTCCAATGGTTGAAATATCATCGAGTGACTGGAGCATAAGTACCAGACCAATCAGTGTCCCGATCATCCCGAACCCTGGTGAAAGACCAGACATCTGCTTGATCACCATCTGGGCATCTTCTTTATTTTTTGCTGAATACTTCATTTCACTCATCATGATTTCAGTAATCAGTTCACGGTCGACCCGATCCACAACGAGTCTTAAACCGTTGCGTAAAAATTCATTTTCAATCGAAGGTAAACTGTCTTCAATTGCCAATACGTTTTTTCTTGCCACTTTAGCCACATCCACGATGATCACTAAGGTTTCAATCAAGGGAACATTTTTCGATTTGAACACTTTTCCAATGGTTGATCCTAATTTCCCAATCATTTCCATAGGGTAGGAGCCAAGAGTACCAACGAAGGTACCAAAAAGTACAATAATTACGCTAGGTGCGTTCCACATAAACTGTAAGTATTCAGGCTTGAGTCCACCATTTTCGTACATAGTACCAAAGAGGAAGACCGCCCAAACTCCAGCAAATCCTAATGTTGCAGCTAAATCCATTTTTTCCTTTATGTTTGCAAAAGACTTTGCGAATGCCAGTGGTTAAGCAAAATCTTTACCAAATTCAAAATCTATTGCATTTTTATTCAATTCACAAAAAAGGCTCGCCTAATTGAAGAGAGGCATTGGAGTTGCTTTATTCTCATTTAGGCACTTCTCAAATTCAGAGTTATAGTCAAAAGCAAAATCTATACTAGCTGGGGTATATATAGAGACTTCTTTTGATTCAAAGTCAGCCCAAAGGGAGGAAAAGAAAAATAAGTAAATAAAATTAATGGACTAGATTGATGAGCATTTTTTAAGTAAAATTTAAATCCCTCTGGCTTTTTAAAATTCAGGGGACCCCTTAAAAAAAGGTTCACCCCTTGCATCACTATAGGGGACATTTATTTATAAACTACGACGACAGAAACAAAACATGAAGCACTGGATAATCACAATTGGGGTTGCTCTCCTTTTTCTAAGCTCTTGTACCATGATGGTAGACGAAGCGGATGCCCCTAGAAAAAGAGTTAAGCTAAGCTGCGCAGATACTCGGATACACTCTAGTTTTAAGTTTCATGATCGAGCCAAAGACTACCTAGAAAGCTATTATAAAACCCGTAAAGAAAGTGAATTATTCTTTGCTTGGTATGCTTCTGAAGATAGTGTCTACATGGCTAAAACCATTAGCAAATGCTGGGACAAGAAAAACAAGCATTTCCATGCAGTTCAGAACATCTTTCAAAAAAGTAAAATTTTACGCAGGCTAGTCGCACAAAATATGCGCCAAGACAGCCAAACCCAAATTTCAGAACTCTTCTTAGATGACTACCGCAAGATTTTTGTAAGAGACATCCAATAAAGGAGAGCAATGTCCTTTGACTTCACAGATACCATTGCAGGAATCGCTACAGCCCCAGGTGTTGGAGGTGTATCTATTATTCGCATTAGTGGTGACCAAGCCTTAACTATTTCTAAAAACCTCTTTCACCCTACTGGCGGAGCTATAGCCAAAAGACCAAGAACCCTTGCCCACGGTTGGCTACAACGAGATGGACAAGACTTAGACGAGGTTTTATGTGTCTATATGCCAGGCCCCCATTCCTTTACGGCTGAAGATGTGGTTGAAGTCCATTGCCACGGTGGTGCCGCTGTCAGTCACTATTGTTTAGAGCTTGCAATGGCTGGCGGTGCAAGACTTTCAAGGCCTGGAGAATTTACCCAAAGGGCCTTTGTAAATGGCCGTATTGACCTAACCCAAGCAGAAGCAATTGACGATATTACCAAAGCTAAAACAGCTTTAGGGTTAGAAATAAGCGTCAACCAACTCAAGGGAAAGCTCTTAAATAAAATTCAAGAATTAAAAGAAAAGGTCAGTTGGGTCTTAGCCCTTGTGAACGCTTCAATCGATTTCCCGGAAGAAGATACCCTCTTTGCCCACCATAGCGAAATTGAGGAACGCCTAGAATGGACCAAAACAGAACTAACCCAACTGATTAAAAACTCCGCAGGGAGTATGACTGTCAAAGAAGGTTTTAAGTTAGCCCTAGCGGGGGTTCCCAATGTGGGAAAGTCATCTTTGCTCAATGGTTTTTTAAAAGAAGAACGAGCCATAGTTACAGAAACTGCTGGTACCACTCGAGATATCATTGAAGAGGCAATTGAAGTAAAAGGGCTACCCCTAGTTTTACTGGATACCGCAGGGATCAGAGCCACAACAAATGAAATTGAACAGATGGGAATTGAGCGTTCAATAAAGGCCATGGCCCAGGCAGATATGATCCTCTGGGTTATCGATGCTACCCAGCCTGCTATAGATTTAAACGAGGAAACCCTTGGAGCGGCAAAGGGCAAGCCCATATTTGTAATTTATAATAAAATGGATTTGAGCACTGGCAAACCCGACTTGAAGCTGCCTTTTGTTCCTGCTGGAATTAGTTACATTACGGCACACAAAGCAGAAGATATTGAAAGCCTGAAACTGGCAATTTTTGACTATGTAGAGAGCCACATTAGTGGGCTTCATGAAGAGGCAAGCCTTACTAATTTACGTCAAATTGTCGCTTCTAAAAATGCTTTAGCTGCAACTATCCAAGGACTGGAATCCTTTGGAGCTGGCGTAGGGGAGGAAGTAATCAGTTTTGAACTGGCAGAACTCCTTAGGGCTTTAGGCGAAATAGTTGGGGAGACCACCCCAGACGAAATGCTCAATCAAATTTTTTCTAATTTTTGCATTGGAAAGTAAATGAAAAAAATAGATTTTACCTTAGAAATCCTTCTAGAAAAAAAGAAAGAGCTACTTGCCGCCCTTTTAAAACAATCGGCTCGCATTAGAATTACTCGAAGCGAACAGCAACTAGACCAAGAGATTTCCCTCAGAGAAAAAACCCTACATCATTTAAAAATCAATGATAAGGCCATTTCTTTGCGTCGTGAAGAATTAGGTAAACTTGCCAAAGGGGAAACAACAAGGTTAGACTTAGAGATAGAAGCCCTACTTAAAGGCATCCAGTACAATAATCAGACTCAAATTTTAGACTTAGAAAGTCAAATGTTTGATTTGGATGTTGAACGGAAGCAGCTAGAAAAGGGAAAAAAACTCACTGGATACTTAAATAGAAAAACCAATACAAAATTGGTATCTAGTAACTCACGAATCAAACGGCCTTTACCAAAAGGTGGGTACGGGCAATAGCAAAGGACGACATGAAAATCGATCGTTTATCAAAACAATCCATTGCCCCCTTCAAAAATCGCCACCCCAGCCCCCAAGACCAGAAAGAGACACAAGCTGAAAAAACCAAAGAGCGAGAACAACTCTTTGATATTGCAGCTCAGTTTCGAGATCTAAAAATCCAAGAAAAGAATGCTGCCGCAGAATCTATCCGTGCGCTTCATGAATTGTTAGAAAGAGCAATTGAATGGAGAGAGCTGAGGTTTTATCACCACGCTAAAGATGGCACCGACTATGTCGATATTATCGACCGTGTTTCAGGCGAGGTAATCAAAACTATCCCCGAGCCCGACTTTGTTAAGCTAGCCAATTCATTCAAACAACATCCTGGAATTACTTTAGATATCACTGGATAACTATGAGTGATGATTTCAAGAAGATGCAAATACTGCGTGATCTCTCTGTTCACGATCCAAAAAATGAAACCCTGCACCAACTTGAATTTAGTGACAAGGCCTTAAGTCTCGCAAAAGAGCTGCCGACCAAAAACCTCTACCCCAAAATGCCTGGCCAAGAACCCCCTAAAAGCGAAGCCCTGCTTTTAGCTATGAGTGTCCAGCGGGAATGGGATGCAAGTCGAGTCAGAGGAATTCCGCCACAAAGAGCAAAACCAATTCCACAGGTGACAGCAAATAAACTACCTGAACTGAGTGATGAGAAAAAAGAACGCCTAAAAAAAAGACCCCGCAAAGTTTAAGGTTTATGCCTTAACGTTACGGGGTCTTTTAGTCTTACTATATTAAAATTTAGCTTCGCTACTCTCAGAGTTTAAAAACCAAATCCAGCTAACATATCATTAATATCACCTTGGCTTTTCGCTTTAGAATCACTGTCGGCGTTATCCCTCGGTCCTTCTAAAACAAGGCCATCCTGTTCTTTACCTTGCAAGGGGCTAGAGGCTGGTTCTGTTTTTGCTTTAGGAGGTAGGTGGCTAGAGTACTTTTGTAAGATATTTAAAAGACTCAATTCCAACTGCTCAATGAAGTTGATGATCTTTTTCAAAGTCTGCCCCGTTAAATCTTGGAAAGACTGAGAACCGATAATTTCAAAATAAACAGCTTCCTCTTCTTTTAAGTTTTCAGCACGTAAGCTGATACTTTTTTCTAAGGAGTCAGATAAAATACTTTTTACATCATCAATTTCTGCGGCACTTCCTGGGTTATCGGCTTTAATCTTATCTAGCTTCGTTTGTACCTCTGCCAAACTAGCCAGAATATTGCTATTATCACCCTGCTTCACAGCATTTCGATCTAATAGAGCCTCTGTTTGGTCTAAGGTGGTATTAGCAGCCTCTTCCATACGCTGAATAACAAGATTCAACTTATCAATGGCATCAGGCATTTCATCAACAACAGTTGAGTCAATCCCGTCAACAGGAACATTATCAGAAAAGTCCTGTAGATTATTGTGGATTTCCCTTACTGTGCGGCCAATTTCATTAACCAGAAAAAAGCTTTCTTTGTTTGCAGTCAAGTGGTGAATGTGAGCAACATGATTATCCATATCTTGGAAATCTTTCCTCACAATCGACTTGAAAAAACTAGAAATGGTCTTTAAAAGCAAACGTATTTTTTCGGTATTTTTAGGAGGTAAAACTTTAGTTAAGTAATAAACCTTCTCCTGAATTTCCATCAGACCTCTTTCCACCTGCTCGATATGATCAGACATGCCAACCATGCTAGGGTCGTCAGTGAAAAATTCATCACTAGGGGAATCAGGAATTGAAAAGGTCAGCTTTGGCCCTTTAAAATTAGACAAAGTGAAGCGGATATAGGCCCCAATCATTCCCATTGCTTTGGAGTTAACTCCATCAAAATTGAAATGGTTGACTTGTTCCTCAAGAATCTTCATTACCTCTTGGGGATTTGGCCTTGCTTCCTCAGAGAACATGACTAAGAGACTCTCATAATCCTTTATTGCATGATATAATTCAACAAAGGAATCTAAAAACTCGTCTCGAGTTATAGAACAGGTATGGTTTTCGTTCGTCATGTTATCCACTTTTTTTAAAGTTAGCGTTGTGATGCTATTAGTTTTTCTCTTAGATCGGTAATTGCTCTTACCGTGTTTCCTTCGTCTGTGAAGGACTCAGCTAGGTCGAGTTGGTCAATTAGAGTTCTACTGTTGGCTCCACCGAGACCTTCTTTGTTTAAGGCTGTTTTTACAGACTCAACAACTAAGATGATCACTGTTTCACGCAATTCATTTCGCTTGTTTAGAGCATTATATAACTGTGAATCCTTTTCTGCATAGAGGGCAGCTTCTTCAAACTGTCTGATTCCTTCTAAGAGCTTTTCGATTCTTGTATTTGCATCCTTGATTGCCTGTGATTGCTTTTGGGTTTCCAAAGCTGCAATAAAGGCTCGACCAAAGTCACTGTCTCGTTTGATTGCTTTTTTAACAACAATCTGACGTTTGGCTGACCGTTGGGCTTTCACGATTTCAGTATCTTCTAAGAGCATTCCTCTGCTGATCACTGACTGATCAATCATGTGGAAGAAATTCACATATACTGAGTTATCACTGTTTTTATAAACCAAAGGTGGAATATCCATTACCTTAGGGTTAAATTCAGCTCTCAAATAGAGGCGTTTTTTGTAATTGCTGCTCTTGGTAATATGAACATTATGCAAGTACTCTAAGCTTTCAACAGGTTTAACATCGTTGATTTTTTCTGAGTTTGGGATGGTTATATCCATAACAAAGCGCTTTTTATTTTTCTTGCTATAAGGGTCATAAACCCATTTTTCGTAGATTTCTACTGGGAACTGATCCCCTGTTAATTGAATATTTTGATCAAATTGGATCTCAATTCCAAACTGGGCAACACCCATTTCTGGCTCACCTTTAGGGTAAGATAGAATTTTAGTTACATGGTATGCACGGCCAAAAGTTGTTAGTTTTGATTGCTTTTCAACCTTCAACTGTTCCGCTTTCATAACGGAATAGGCATCTTCATAAGTAAGCAACTCTTGCAAACCATTATAAAGGTCTACAACATAGCGATACTTACTTCCATTTTTGTCTCGGCCAAATGCTGTTTCACGAGGCCCAATCAAGTTAAAAGACTTGATATGGAAACGGAATTTGCGACCTTCTAAAGGGTCACCTGCGCCGTAAACTTTTTCATAAACATTGGCTTTTAAAGCCTGACGATGGAAATCATTCTTGTCTAAAAGTACAAACTTCGTGCTTCTAGGGTCTAAGAATAAAAGAGTCCTGTTGCGAGATAAATGCAACTTGTCGTCTCTACTCCACTCAAAGACTTGTCTGATTGTCCACTTATGGCTTGTGCCGTTAGAGAGGATTACAGAAATATAGTAATCTTTTGCAGAGTTGTTTTGTACGTATGTAGACGAGATGGTAAAGCGTTTAAAGCGCCCTTTATCCAAAACCTTGGCTAAGCTTAAGGCTGTTTCTCGGTCTGTGTATTTTGGCATTGCCCAAATACTTTGTTGCCCCATGACAATTAGTGCCAGTGGAACAATTAGAAATTTAAAAATTGCTTTCATGGTTGTTACCTTGTCACGCGAGATCATTTATAATCCGTTCCTAAATAGATTTCCACATCTACACCAATTCTTTCATACTGGTCTAACATGGGTAAGACACGTTGAGGCCCTTCTATCTTAGAAGCCAATAGCAACGCTGCTTTCAAAAAGTTTTCTTTATAGTAAATCGTTGTGGTTTTAACATTTGGCTTTTTTGCATTGGCTGTATTTACCACATCCATCTTCAGGCCTAATTTAGACTCAAGATTTCTCTTTTGCATTTTTTCTAAAAAGACATTTAACTGAACACCCTTTCTCATCACTCCTGTTCCATTAACAATGGAAATATGCATAACAATTGGCTTCTGGTATTGTTTTAAAATCTCGTTGGCATTTTTTGCTGCCTGCTTAAGAGCCTTTTGTTTTTGAGCTTCAAGTTCTTTTTGTCTTTTTGCAGTCATTACGCCAGTTTGACCACCACCACTTTTTAGCGCACGAGCACTAAACATATTCTCACCTTCATTGGCTTCGGCCATAGCTTTCGCCTGATCAATCAATTTTACTTGGAGCAGGGAAGAAGTAATGGGTTCTATAATTGAGGTTCTCATTACCTTTCTACTTAAGACCTCTAAGGTAAGTTGAAAACCACCTTCACTGGCAAATCCTTCTGAGATTTTAACATTCTCTAAGGGTTGACCGTCATCAAAGGTGATCATTTTACCGGGTACACCAGCAGGGTCAATCAATGATTGTGGTAGTTTTAAGGTAAATTTTGTACTGTTTGCTTTTTGCCTGACTCGGATTTTACCTAAAACCTGAGGATTAAACATCCCTTTGATTTGTAAAACATAGTCACCTTCTGGGGTAGGAACAACGTTGATACTCCGGACGATATTTCCTTGAGTTACACTTGTTTGTGCGAATAAATCACATGCAAGCAGCAATGCGGCCAGTAGAGCTAAAATGCTCGGCCTTGTTAAAATCGATCGTATCATATCACTTCTCCTAGGGCGTTAATAAAGTTTGGCGTTTAGAACTGTGCCCATCGTTATGCACAAACAAGACCTTTTTAAAAAAAACTTCTTGCCTTTTAAGAAAAAACTTTAATTTTTCTCTCATATCTTGATTTTTTAAGCTTTTTTTTCAAAAAATCTTTATTAATGGGAAAATTTTGCAAAAAAATAAAAAAAAATGCCTTTTTCTCCTATGAATAATTGATCAACCTGATTTTATAGGGTAATGAATTAACAAAGGAAGATAATTTAAGGTCATCTATGCAGATTCAATGCAACCATTGCGGTTCGCTCTACCAACTTGATACGAATAAAGTCCCAGAGGGGAATTCTTTTGTCCGCTGTTCGGATTGCCAGAAGCCCATTCCTGTGCAAAAGGACACTGAAACCATTAGCAATAGTGTTATTTCTGAGTGTCCCAATTGCCAAATCCAATATGCTATCCCCGATGATAAATTTAAATCGGAACAAATTAAAGTTTCCTGTGGCAGTTGCGGCCACCACTTTAAAGTAGATAAGGCAGGGGAAGTTTCAGCGGCAGATGAGGCCACAGAGGAAGAAACCCAAGAAGAGGCCCCTTCTGAAACGTTAGACATGGATGATGCTGCCGATTTAGGCTTTGAAGAAGAAAAAACTGAAGAGGAAGATCTACCTCTGGACGACGACTTAGACGATTTAAAGCTTGAAGATGAGGCCTTAGGTGGTGAAGAAGAAGAGGAGTTAGACTTAGGCTCAGATGATGAAGAGTTGGACTTAGGTGGTGATGACGACCTAGGAGACCTTGGGGGAGACGACGAAGAGCTGGACTTAGGCTCA
>CBFCZY010000026.1:0-35832 GCA_965602905.1 uncultured bacterium
TTTTTAATGCTGTCGCAATTCTCTTAGATTAAACAGATCTTTGAAATAGATCAATATATAAAGGGAAAACTTCTAAGTGAGATTTACCCCTTTATGATATGAACGGTACCTGTGGACTTTTAATACCACGACCCAAATCTTTTATAGTGCCTATCAGGATTTACAGTGAGATGAGGATATAGCTTAGCACATTCATGAGGATCTGTATTATTTGCGAACAAAATAGCAGAAGTACCACTCCTGTTGAAAACATGGACGGCGGTTAGAGGTTTACTCTCAATTGCCTTCATATGTGGTCCAATAAAATCTGAATGACCATCGACCAAGAAAAAGCATTTTTCCAAGCTATCGTTGTTAAGTTTCGTTGTAAAAATCTTAGGAAAAACAGTGTCAGGCTCTATATAAATGTCAAACTGTAGCATCTCTTGATATAATGAATAAAAGGGGACAACCTCATAGACAGGTACTTTTTCGGTTCCCATTAGGATATCACTTAATATACCACGGTAGTCTTGCTTAATTGCCTTTGTATAGTATTCCGTTGCTATGATTTGATGACTTGAAAAGAAGACTACAATGACCACAGCAATAATCTTAAACTTTGGCTTTTTCAGCATAAAAATCCCATATGCAGACAAAAGCATGAAGGCTGGGAGTACGATCATTGTATATCTATCTACAAGTATAGGTGTCGATGTCACACTCCTGATATAAGGTAACAAGTAACCAAAGAAAACCCACAACAATAAAACAATAGTCATCGTTTTATGCTCTTTATTTTCTGATTTTCTTGAAAACGCTCTCAGACTCATTACAAGCAAAACTAGAAATATAACTTCAAGATAATGGCTGTTCACATAGTTTTTCATGAATTGTATAAAGAAGTCTGCTGATGGTCGTCCTACCCAAAATTGTGATTTATTGCTGTTGTTTATAATAGAATCTAAAAGGGGGGATATTGAAGCCAAGATTCCCACTCCTGCGGCAACGCCTAGGCCAAACAATCGCTTACGATTCTCCTTTTCCTGAATAATGTAAAAAACAAATACTATGGCTTGAGTCATAACCAAGAAAAAGCCGAAATAATGTGTGTACAGCAAAACTGGCGTAGCAAGAAGATACAAAAATAGGCCTTTCTTTGTACGTTTAGTAATTACCTGTACAAAAAAGTTAAATGATAGGGTAGAAAGCAGAAATAGTAGAGCGTAGGACCTCACTTCTTGTGAGTAAAAAAGCGCAAAATAATTTAAAGATGCTATCATAGCAGCATAAATTCCAACTTCTTTATTATAAACCTGCTTACCGAGAAAATAAACAGCAAAAACTGCCAATGAGCCAATAGCAGCAGACAATGACCTTCCTGCATATTCAGTATAGCCAAAAATTTTAAACCACGCCCACAAAAGCATTTGGTAAAAAGGAGGGTGTGGTTCGCTTAAAGCCTTTTCATACATCAACGAAAAACTATTGCTCGGCTTAGAAAAAGACATGCCAACTATTTCATCAGCCCAATAACTTTGTACAGTCAACCCCTTAAATCTCAATGCAACCGCTGCCAGAAAAGTAATAATCAAGCCGATTGTGAGGATATTTTCTGTTATATATTCTTTTGCTTGGTTTAACTTTGTCATATATTTGTTTAGTGGAAGGAAGACCTAAAAATCTAGATATTTTTTAGGTAATTCAAATTATAATAGATTAAAATCGGTTACGTGATGATAAAAGAGAACTGAAGCCTAGCCCATTGTCAAGCACTGTGGTTCCCTTTGATTGGTATAATCTCTGCTTAAAATTACCCCCTTATCTCTTGGTTCATTTGCCACAAAAAGTTTGATGCCATTCAGCGCGTTAACCACGTACCAAATCACGAACAATAGGACGCAGCCATTGGAGAATATGGGTTATAGAATCGGTCAGTTCAATAAACAAATAAACTGATGTAATAATAGCAATTAAAAACAGGCCACCTAAAAAAATCGACACCAACAAAAGAGTTAAATAGTGCTGGATTCTGATTATGGCTGAGTTTCCCGTTTTATCTATAAAGTTTTCTTTCATTATTTTTAGTCTATATCTTTAGTTATAATTTTTTTAATTTGAATGGCTATAAGAAATAACCCGTTCAAAATAAGTTCACATTGTAAAGAATTACACTTCTTCTGAATTAATCCTATAGGGACTAGCAGCAAGCTTTGATTTCGATTTCCAGAGAACCCTATAACCGACAGCATTCATAAACCTGTTATTTACCAAACTTGAGTTTAAGCAGAGTACTGGCGTAAGAAAAGATGAAGGTAACCAAATTTCTTTTGGTCGTCCCATGGACTCGTTCTTTAAAATGAAAGGGCACTTCTTTAATTTTTAATTTTTTAGCCCGGTTTAGCTTCACCATAATTTCTTCAATAATATCAAAGTTAGTACAGTAAAGAGTTAACTCTCTTAAAGGCGCAGTATGGTAGAGTTTAAAGCTGTTAGAAATATCATAAGCATCTAGGTTTAAAGCAACACGGTAGGTGAGGTTTAAAACTTTACTCATAATACCCAAAAGAGCATTATTGTCTGTTGAGCCGCCACCTACGTACCTAGAAGCCCCTACAAGATCAAAGTCATCTTTATAAGAAAATAGCTCAGGGATTAGGCTTGGGTCGTGAGAACCATCACCATCCATAAAGAGTAGAAATTCCCCTTCCGCTTTTGCAATGGCTGTTTTCACAGCGGCGGAATAGGTATCACCGCCATCACGGTTGATGTACCTTACACCTTCGGCCTCGCAAACAGCAGGAGTTTCATCTCTGGCTTCTGGGGTATCAACAATTAAAATCTCATATGAAGGGATAACCTTCAAGGCTTCCTTTAGCTGGGGAAGCAAAAACTTTAAATTTTCAGCCTCTAGATAAGAAGGAATGGCTACAGTCAACTGGATTGGGTTTGTCATATTTCTCTTATAGGTTCTGGAGCCAGGAAACCATTTGGCTGATTCCCTCTTCTGAGGTTACCTGTGGTTCCCAATTTAATAGTTTTTTCGCTTTGGTCAAATCTGCAACAAAAACCCTCTGGTCGGATTCTCTTGTTGGCAATTTATCATATTTTAAGGGCACTCCGACGATCTTCTCTAGTAGATCAAAAAGCTCTAACAAAGAAAGGCTTTGGGGCATTCCTCCACCAATATTAAAGGCACTGCCTGCTGGTACATCTTCGGTTAAGGCTGAAAAATAAAGGCGCTTCATATCTTCTGCGTGAAGGACATCCCTCACTTGTTTTCCCGTGCCTGAAATAGTAAAGGGGGTTGTGCTTCCCGCCGCTGCTTCAATGGCCTTTTGGCAAAACCAACCGATCCAACCTTGGTCGTAAGTTGCAAACTGACGGCCACCGTACATACTAGAATGACGAAAGACGATGGTTTTGAGACCAAAAATTCGAGCGTAATCTAACATATACTGATCGGCTGCACCTTTAGAACAACCATAAGGGGAATGGAACTCTAAGGGAGTTTCTTCATCAAAACCGTTTGGTCGATCAGTACAATTGTACCTGGTTTCTGTTTCAGAGTATTGGTACTGTTCTAAGTCACCATAAACCTTGTTACTGGAAGAATAAACCAAAGTGGCTTCTGGGCAGTAGGCGCGAACAGCCTCCAATAAATTAATAGAGCCCATCACATTTATTTCAAAATCAAGCCTTGGATTGGCAATAGAGGTTGTCATGGCTACTTGCCCAGCCAAATGAAATATAGCATCTGGCTTAAAGGATTCAACAACTCGGTTTACATCGTTTGTGTTTCTTATGTCTCCATTTACAAACTGAAAGGAGTCTGTCTCACGGAGCCAAGCCAAGTTTAATATCGAGCCCTCACGAGAGAGATTATCAAATATCAAAATCTCATGGCCTTGTTTCAAAGCGTCAACAGCAAGGTTGCTTCCTAAAAAGCCACATCCACCAGTTATTAATAGTTTCATTTTTCCTTTTCAAATTCTATAGTTTTTAAAATTCCCTCTTTAAGGGAAAATTTTGACTCCCAACCTAAGGCTTGTAATTTTCTTGTGTCAGCCTCACAAAACATAAATTCATTTTTTCGGTATGGCAATGCCCCAAAATTTAGTTTCGTTGTTGACTTAGCAATCGTTTTAACTAGTGCAACAAAGTCTTTGACCTTAATAGCCTTACCTAAACCCAATTCAAAGGTGGAGTAATCAGAGGGTAGAGAATTACCTTCTTTAAGCAACACCATATAGGCGTTGACCACGTCCTCAATATAGATAAAATCCCGCTCCTGCTCACCTTGGGTTAAATCAATGGAATCAGTATTATTTAAACACTCTTTGATCACATAGTTTGTAAAGGTGGTATCGCTATCACCTTGGCCAAACATATGCTCAATCTGTATATCAATAAAAGTAATCATTTTCCGCTTAGCGTAATGCTCACCCCACTCAGAAAATTGTTTTTTGGCTAAACTATAGGGGTTGAAATCCCTAGGTAATAGGCTATCGCTATTTATAAAAAGGGGTATTTTTTTCTCTGCTGCTAGCTCTAAAAGTTGAAAAGCAAAGTAGGTATTGGTTTTAAAGACCTGCAGGGCACCTTCATTTTTTCTTCCATAACAAGTTGCTGTGTGAATCACAGCATCAAACCTTGGTGCTGTGTCAAAAAACGTCTGGAGATCTGTTTCATCCAAATTTACCATTTCAATTTGGTCTACGATAGATTCGATTAGCCTTAAATTGGAGGTAGATCGTTTTAAAATAGTGAGTTTGTAGCCCTCTAAAATCAATCTATGGGCAATCGAGCTCCCTAAAAAACCTGTGGCACCAGTCAGTAATATAGTTTTGTGAGTCATTCGATACCTTATTATTTAATGAGTACTTTCTCAAGTGCTTTTCTTATCCAAGATTACAGAGCCAAACCATAGCAAGAAAATTACCGATAAGGATACGCAACGGGGCAGGAGAACTACATTATGTTTTCACTGCTAAGGCAGGAAAAATATCGATCTACCGCTGGCCAAGTTGATCTTATGACATTTAATACACATCCAAAACAACACCTTACCCCTATAGGGTATTTTGGTAAAGGTCCAAAGTTTGTGGCGGGCAACCTCGGCTGGTACATTTCCCATAGACTTCACATCGCCTAAAGAAAATCAAATGCACTATCGTTTTGTAGCAATAGTCACATCCATCGGTTTTTATACAACAAACACAGTGGCAAAACTAAGCGGCAAAAACCACCATCTGCCCCAGTACATGTAATTTTGGAAAGATATCTCTACACTTCTGGGCTACATTCAGACATGGAATTGCGATAGGCTGCGATTTTAGCCTCCGTTACAGAATACAGCCAAGAACCAATCACCACTGTTTTCCCAGTGGCGTATTCTTCTTCTATGATGGCCTTCAATTTTGCTTTTGGTAGGTTAATTTCACTTTGATTAACGGTAACAATTTTTCGAGCAATGACTCCAATTTTATTACAACCCTCCTTGATATTAGGAGCAGAAAAAGATTTTAAGATCCAATCAAGTTTAAAATACCCCGCGCCACCAACTACTGCCGAAGCGCCCACTAGTGAGAAAAATTTTCTTCGTTTCATAATTATGCTCCAATTGTTTTTTAAGGTGATCTGCTAAACGAATGCTCAAGGCTACAATGGTAAAGGTTGGGTTTGTAGCGCCTGACGTTGGAAAAACCGAAGCTCCTGCAATATATAAATTTTTAACATCATGAGCTCGGCAATCGGCATCAACAACCCCTAGCTTTGGGTTTTCATGCATTCTCGTAGTGCCGTGGTGGTGTCTTGCACAACCATCATCTAAGCTATTAAAAATACTATCATTATCAGAATCGATACGTACCTTGCCTGCAGAAGATTTGCCGATCGCAAGGGCGATGGCCTTCATGGATTCAACAATTGTATGCTTTTGAGCGGCGCTAAAGTCTAAGATCAGCTTACTTTTTCGAGTACCTAGCCAATCTTTTTCGTCCATTAATTCTACGCGGTTATCCCTATTTGGTTCCTGTTCCCAGAAAACGGAACACTTTCTTTTATGCCATTCTCCCTCATGCTCAGGTATCCCAATGTCATCTTCCAGTAGTTTAAACTCATCCTGCACATCAGGTATATATTTAACATGGCGATCTGGAAGGGGAGTAGAAAAGAAATCAATTCCCATCCAAAAATTCAATACTTTATATTTTTCCTGTAGTTCTGGAGACAAGGTGAGCACTCCAAAGGGATTGCCTTTATAAAGGTCTAAGTTCGGTTTAGAAGAAAGCATAACCACTTGCGTTTGCCAGTTTGTATATCCATGGCCCTGGAAATAGCGGCCTACCAAATCATTGTCATTACAAACACCAGCTTTATTGACATCATCTGAAGTTAGTAGAATGCGGGCATTTTCAATGGCTCCCGTAGCTAGTACATACTTTTTTGCCGTAACTGAAACTGTAGGTAGATTGAGATCATTTCTAACAACTGTGACAGAGTCCAATTCACCAGATTGACCATTTAAATTTAAATTCTTAACTGTTGCGTTGGTATAAACCTTTATATTCTTAGAGTCCTTAAATAACTGCTCCCATTTCACTCCAACATTACCAATTTTACTAAAATAAAAGATCTTGGTCGCAATGTCATAGTTACCGCCAAACTTAAGGGGCGGCTTAGCTGGGTCCTGGTCGGGGACAACAGGGAAATCGTACTTAGGCAGCATCACGTAATCTGAGGCCCGATCATAAAAGGGCATCAATTCTGAGCGAGTTATAGGCCAACCACTTTCTGGCACCCATGACCTTTTTTGAAAATCAATTTCGTCGTAGGGAGCACACATTCCACCCCAGTGGAAAGTAGTACCGCCAAAAGTACGGATTCGGTCTCTACTTAAACCGTGCTTCGTTTTGTTTTCCCTGTTAAACCCAAAATAGGTAAAATCACCTTCGTACAATTTTTGAATCTCAGGGTCGAACTTAGTTATTCCACTTTCCAAAATTACAACTGATGTGTTTGTTTTATCAAATTCACGGGCTAAAGACAGCCCTGCTGCGCCTCCACCGATAATACAAATATCAGCATCGATTTTTTTAATTTCAGTATGTTTCTTCAGGTCAATAATCATATTGGTATTCTCTGCATTTATAGGCACTTAAAAATAGAATGGACGACTTCAAACCCGGTTGGAGACAAGTACCTCAGGGTGAATTGAAATCATTTTGATGGATGCACTCTATAATAGATATTTTAAGGACACTTCCATGGAGATTTTGGCTATCATTAAACTGCCTTAGATCAGGGGCTAAAAAAACCTCCCACCAGTGTACTGTGTCAACAATTCCCAAAATTGGAGGCTATTGTCAAGATACATTCTCTAACCTTTTAGGAACTTACCCACTAATTTTAAACCAAGGTTGGGGTTTTGTATTTAGCAGCAATCACAGCTCAGCAAAATAGCGCAACCCTAGCCTAAAAGTTTAACGACTCCTATTCAAATCCCCTTAACCACACAAGCTGAGGTCTCACGTAGGTTACGCCTAATTTGGGATTTTCTATTTGATATTGATTTATAGCTTCGAATGACCTTCTTTTTCAGTAAAAAACGGAGTAACTTGGGCGATTAAACCTAGTAAGAGCATTAAGGAAAACCTTCCTTTCTTCAGGCAGGTCAGGTAAAGGTATATTTACAAAAAAAAGTTTACATTTGCTAGAATTTATATATTTCAAATAACTATGGGCCTAAAAATTCACTTGACTGACTTCCCGCAACGAAGAGCTTTAATTTTAGTTGCACTGATTTACCTCTGTCTTGAAGTATTTATTGTTGGGCAAAGCCTTTTTTTACTGGGGAGTAAATGGAAGCTTGGCGTATTGCTTTCCTGCTTCATTGCCCCAAGTTTATATCTCTTTCCTCGTTTTTTCCCTTTATCAAGTTTTACATTAGGAGCCAGTCTTTTTCTATTTGGATCTCACTCTTATTCCACTCATAATCAAGTTTTCGAGTTGCTTTTAGCCCAATTTGCGCTGGCACTGGCAATCAATAGCTTAACGCAGACAACCTTTAGGCCTCTCAACTCATTTCTCTATAAAACGTTACTTTTGTTTACTGGCGCAATGATCATTTCTATAGCTTGGTTGCCTCTAGACCTCATCATTGATCGTTGGATTTTCTGGGCTCCTGCAGAGTTTATGGTGAATTTTTTATCCTCAGTACCTGGAACGGTGGAATACTCTATAGTTGGGATCAACCGCTTAGTATTATTTACCCTAGCCATTAGTTTTCTATCCATGAATAAAGATGCACAAAAGCTGTATCAGTTCATAGGCAGTGGTTTGATTGTAGGTGCTTTAGTTGCTGCTGTGTTTGGGATATTTGATTATATAGGCTGGGTTTCACTGCAAAGTTATGCTCCAAGGGAAAATGTCTTTCGCCTGCAATCTTTTTTTAGAAACCCTGGCTGGTATGCGCAGTTTATTTCTATAACAACACCCTTTATTCTGCTAGGTTTCTTTTACCCTAAACGCACCAAGTTGATGACTGTTGGTTTATTTGCGTCTCTCTTGCTTGCTGAAATTTCCATCATCTTAACGGGTTCAAGAACCAGTTGGGTTATTTACCCATTAATTTTGTTAGTTTGCTGGCTTGTCTTTTATGGGGTTAACCACCTTTCTACATCTCGGCTGAGCAAAAAAGTTGTATTTAAAACCATTGCAATGGCTATTTTATCTTTACCGGTCACTTTAGTCATTAGCCTGTTAATCATAAGTACTTATTTTTCTGGAATGGAGAAGGGAGACCAACAAGAGGAACTCCAGTTCAAGCAAATGGCTGCTGAGCAAGAAGTGAAAAATCCGGAGCAAAGAATAGGGAATTCTGAACAAAGAGTGGAAAAGTCTGAGAAAAATACATTTTTGTATGATCGTGCCAAAAGAATAAATAATCCCATGGGACGTATAGCAATCTGGCAAGATTCCATGTTATTAATTCAGGAGTCCCCCTTGCTCGGGTTAGGTTTTGAAAGTTATCGCTTTTGGGTAAAAACACTAAGCGAACAACCGGATAGCTTATATTATCAACAATATGAAGTTCCAGGGTCTTTTGATACTCCCCATAATTTCTATATTCAGTTAATTCTCAGTTCTGGTTTTTTTGGGTTAATACTCTGGTTGACTATTGTGAGCTATCTTTTAACGGGGCTACTCTACTTTGGATTTAAAGAAAAACGAGGGGTTAATGTATCCATGGCCTTATCTTTAGCCGCCTTTCATATCTATGGTTTAACTCAGAATATGGCCTATATTTCTGTGATTTGGTTCATAGCTTTTTTAATTATTGGATATGGCTTAACACTAAAACCCTTTGATGAAACAATTGAGGCTAAACTAAACAAACTTGTCATCCTATTTGCGGCCTTGTTAGTTTTCTTTCTTGGAAGTGTATCCTTTAATCTTGGTGGTTTTGATCTTACAAAAAAATATCAAATTTCTCAAACTGATACAGATGCACAGGGTTTTGAATACCATGGGTTTTATGGTGCGGAACAGTGGCCCAGTGGCCCAGTGAGATGGAGTACAAAAGAGGCTGAAATACGTTTTAAAAGTGAAGGTGAGGCCCATGTTTTCTTACACGTCCAGTCGATCAACCCTCAAAACACCGAACTTGACCCCACCACTATTAAAATCATACTTGATGGTACTTTAGTAGCTGTATTGGACTTTGCGAAAATAAAAGATAGGGCCTTTAGCCTCGTTTTAGCTAGACCAGGCCAACACAAAATGGAAATAAAAGTATCGAGAACATGGAAGCCGAAAGATTATGGGTCCCCTGATCAGAGAACGCTAGGTTCTGCCATCTATGGACTAAAACTGCATTAACAAAAACTACTCTTCTTGAATTCCAGCTTTAAACTTTAAAGCTAAGAAAATTAATGGTAGGTAAGCAATCATTGTGGCAAAAGCCCCATCTAACTTGTTATAAACAACTAAAAAAGCTAGGGGAGTGAGCCATAGTAAATTGAGTAAAAATACGGCTACTGTTACTTTTTTATGACTCCCAACTATCCTTGAAGCCCACTGGTAGGCGTGACTTCTATGAGCCTCATAGACCTTATCACCACGTATCATACGCCTAACGAGGGTCACAGTAGCGTCTACAAAGAACACTCCCAGTAAGATGAGCCAGACCCACAACATTTGAGAGTGAAGATGAGAGGTAAAAAGAATCAACATACCGTGGGTAAGACCTAAAAACCCACTAGCGGCATCACCCATAAAGATTTTTGCTGGGGGGAAGTTCCAAAAAGCAAAGCCTAAAACAGAACTTGCTAAAAAAAAGTGTAGTAAGGCCGCTGTTTGTTCGCCAAAAATAAAATAGAGAATAAAGCCTGCAACGAGCGTTGTTGTGATCGTTTCAGTACTTGCAAGCCCATCAATCCCATCCATAAAATTAAATAGGTTGAGGCACCAGGTGAGTGACAACAAGGCAATCAGGTAACCAAAATAGGATAGGTCAAGGGCAAATCCGAAAGCCTCAAAGCTAGGCAGGCCTCCGAATGCATAGGTTATGATTCCAGAGGATAGCAAATGAATAGATATTCTGATTGTAGCACGAATATGCCCATGGTCATCAAGCCAACCAATAACAGCAACCATTGTAAGGGCAATTAAAACTAAAATCCCCCTGTGGAGAGGTAGCCAGCCTAGGGCTGTAAAGCTGATTAAGACTAATACAAATACAGTGACAATAGAAACACCTCCGCCTCGTGGGGTAGGGATTGAATGGGAACTCCGATGGCCTGGAATATCAATCAGGTTTTTCTTAATTGCGTAGAACCTTAAAAAAGAGGTCAATAAAAAGGACAAGGCAAAAGTGACACTTAAATATAAAATCATATTAACACTCTAGGTAGGCAGTGACGGTTTTCTTTAAGGCTTCTTCCATTGTAACTGTAGGCTTCCAGCCTAATAGGGTGGTTGCTTTAGATGAGTCTACCTGTAGCGACCCCTTTAGCCTTTGCACCATGTTACCTTTATTAAGGATGAAGCCCGCCAAGAGAAATAATACGGGGGGCAATGAAAACAGCTTTGCTGGTTTTCCCAGAGCTTTCCCTAGAGCTGAAACCAGCTCACTGGTAGAAACATCTTCCCCATCAGAGATCAAAAACACCTCATTCTTAGCCTTTGGGTGTTTGGCGCAACAGAGGATAAAGCTTACAAAATTATCAAGAGCTATAAGGCTTCGTTTGTTTTTGATATTCCCTAAAGGGATGGGTAAGCCCAAATTGGCTAATTTGATCATGGCTCTAAAATTTGCTTTTACGCCTGGGCCATAGATTAAAGGCGGGCGGATAATGACCACTTCTAAATTTGTTTTTTTTGAAATTTGCAGTAGA
Organism: uncultured bacterium; assembly: GCA_965602905.1. GTDB lineage: Bacteria > SAR324 > SAR324 > XYD2-FULL-50-16 > XYD2-FULL-50-16 > JASJGK01. Next base: position 11,379 of record CBFCZY010000026.1, read on the forward strand.
CCTTCTTCTGCCTCAAATTTAGAAATTCCATAGGGATCACTTGGATTTGCGGTGGACTCAGGGGAATAGGGGCTTCCTAAGGCTGTTTCTTCGCCATTGACCTTAATGGAACTAATAAATACAAATCGTTGCACACCAGCTTCCGCTGCTTGTTTGGCGAGGTTCAGGGTTGACTCGGTGTTGACGTTGCGAAACTCTTTTAAGGGGTCTGAGGCACTATCATCCATAACATGAACTCTGGCCGCTAAGTGGATAATAGTCTGAACACCGCTTAAGAAGGGGCTCCAATTAAAGCTCGGACTTAACTCCCCAGTTTTCGCTATCTCAATGTTTTGAGGTAAATGTTCTGTTTTTTGCCTCACACAAGCCCTTACCTGCTCCCCTTGTTTTAAAAGCGCTGCAATGACTTCTTTGCCCACAAAACCAGTTGCTCCTGTTACTAAAATCATCTAGTTTCTTTAAAATAATTGTGCATATTGTTCAGAGATTCTCTTCCAAGTGTAATTTTCTTCAGCTACCTCTTTCAGCGATTGAGCGATTGCTTGCAAATCGACCTCACTAGAAGATTCAATAATTTCTACTAAATCTTGCGAAGTGGTGAAGTACTTCGCTTTCCCATGGGTAGTATGTACATTATATGCAATACTGAAGGCTACAATGGGTAAGCCTAGGTACATAGCCTCAACTAAAGAGGGGTTTGTTCCGCCAGCACTGTGCCCATGAACATAAAGGCTACAATTGCTTCTAAACTGGTTTAAAATCTGCTGGTCGTAGATTGGGTCAATCAAATGGATATTTGTGGCATCTTGATATTTCGCCTTAAGGTTTTGACCATATAGACTATTTGACCAATTGCCAATAATAGCAAGTGGCAAACTACGGGTTTGCTCAAAAGCTTCAAGAATCATATCTAGATTATTTTCTGGCTCTATCCTGCAAACCTTAAAGGCGTAGGGCTGGTTCAAAAAGGGATATTGAGCGGTTAGGCTACCACTTAATGATTCAGACGTTACATGATCTGCCCCGTAGGCAATCAATTGACTTTCCCTACCGTATTCATCTTGAATATACTCTTGGATGGCTTTATTATCGGAAACAACAATATCAGCAAAACGGACAGCAAGTGCTTCAGAGAGTTTTAAAAACTTCTTGGTCATGTTCCCCCACTTTGCTCTTTTCCACTCAAGTCCATCGATGTTGACGACGAGTTTTTTCTTGGTGAGCATTCTAAGTATAGGCAGAAAAACACAGCCTGACACTCCCAAAATCACTAAGGTATCAGCGAATTTGAGTGACTTGAGCATAGAGAGAATATCATAAGGAATACTTTGGGCGCCATTGGCATCTAGGTTTATGTATTCCAGCTTCGCCCCATTGTAGCTAGCTAGTTGTTCAGGGTATTTCTTGGCACTGCAATAAACGGTAATTTCATACTCTGTGCTCAAATTTCTTGTCAGATGGTCGGTCAAGGTTTCCCAACCACCATATTTAGCAGGAAGCCCTACTGTACCAATGATGGAAATCTTTTTCATTTTGATCAGTTATACTGCTATGGATATTTAGCTATCGTCACTGTTTCTCTGGGCAATAAGTGCTTTATCTTGCAGGGGAAGTGAGATGCTGGATTCTTGATGGTACTAGGTTTTTATATTTCAAAATTTATCTGGTTTGTAAAAAAAAAGAAAGGACTTATTTTTGGTCTTCCAAGCAGTTTTTAGGCTTTTGATAGATGACCGCATTTATAATAAAGGGGTTAATCTGAAAACTGTAAAAGCATACCCCAGTTGGTTTTAATCTTGGCGAGCCCACAGGTTACTCAAATTCTTACTTCATTGCCAGAATAGCTTTTTAAACAGCCCATTTCTATCTAATCTAAACCTATGATAAATTATTCTTGTCAATTTTGATCTCGTCCGTAATTACTGAAGTTCTAATTTTCAGCAATAAAGAAGACTGACTGTGGTTTAAAAGAATCCTAGGTGATGATTACTCTGTAGGTATAAAATTAAAATGCATAAACTCACTTTAAAGGTCACCTTTTTCCGCCTAAACTCGATTTTTTAATAGCCTTTTTCCATGCTCTCAATGGTTTGACATAGTAAATTTATAGTTTTAAGTTAAGCTTTCGAATTTTTAAGGTCTCTTCTGTATTCCTAGGCTCAATTTTAATCAAAAAAAATTTTCACATGAAAGATTACCAAACAACAAAATTTTTTGAAAAATATTTCTTTACTCTTATTGTATTTCTTAACACTTTATGTATGGAAAAAAAAAAAATTCTATCAATTACTATTGCAACAGCCCTTCTAGGCGTACTCGCTGCTTTTTTATTGCCCCAAAACTATTTATCTACGGTAGAGGTTAAACTTGATTACTACCTCGAACTTGCTCAAGAAGAAGGTGTAACGGTAGCTACCACAAAAACTTTCGTTGCCGATATGAATATTATCATTGCAGCGCTCAATGTCCAATTTGTTGGTGCTCCAGTAACTGCAAATAAAGCTAAAGTACTACCTACTACTGTTGTCTCTGCTCGAAATGCAATTTTTAAGATTTCAGTAATCAGCAACACTAATGAGCATGCTATCAGTAAAATCCAAGAAGTGCTTGACTCTAGTGCGCTCAGAGTGAGCACCGAATCCTTAGAGGACTATCAACATGAATTGGATATTTTAAAAAACAATTCAATTCCGTCATTAAAAGAAGAACTTGTTAAATACGAAAGTTGGAACATGTCTCTTGAAGCTGCTGAAAAAAGAATGAGGGGAATGAAGCCATCAAATCTTTTATCCTTTTACGACGTACAGCAACAAACAATTGGTCAGCTAGATGATCTGAACGAGCGCATTCAGAGTATTAGAGGAGTCATCTTTAAAACCGAACAAAGTCAAATTCCCTTTTTGGAGCGGCAAATTCAATTGATTCAATCAAAAACATGGGTGCTTAGCTCCAGCAGGGACAAAGTAATTGAAAAAGTTGTAACTTCTGAAACTCCATACAAATCCAAAAGAGTGCTTATTATTGTTGTGGCGTTTATTCTAGGGCTTCTAGGGTCAATTTTTCTGGCAGTATTGATTGACATCTATCAGGAAAGTCAACGCAAACAATCATCAACTCGCACAGAATAAAAAGTTTTCAACTAAAGTTCTGCAACAATATTTTTAGAATAAACTGTTGAGACGCGCATTTTAACTATATGGAATTGTTATGAAGGGGATAATTTTAGCCGGAGGGTCTGGAACTAGGCTTTATCCAATTACTCGAGGAGTTTCTAAACAACTCCTTCCGATCTACGACAAACCGATGATATACTATCCTTTGTCAATCTTGATGCTATCAGGGATTACTGAAGTGTTAATTATCAGCACTGAAGAAGACCAGCCAGGGTTTAAACGCCTCCTAGGTGATGGCTCCTCCATAGGTATGAAATTTACCTATATCATTCAGCCCTCACCTGACGGGCTAGCCCAAGCTTTTCTACTAGGTGAATCTTTTATTGGGGATGATGATGTCTGTTTGGTGCTTGGTGATAACATCTATTATGGGCATGAGTTAACAAAGGTTTTATCTGCTGCCGTTTCGCAAACACAAGCTGACAAAACAGCAACGGTTTTTGCATACCGAGTCTCTGATCCTGAGCGATATGGGGTTGTTGAATTTGACGAACAGAACAAAGCTATAAGTATTGAAGAAAAGCCTGAAAAACCCAAAAGCCATTTTGCTGTCACAGGGCTTTATTTTTACCCCAATGACGTAATCAAAAAAGCTCAGGCAGTTGTTCCCTCAAATAGGGGTGAACTAGAGATTACATCGGTGAATCAGATGTATCTAGATGAAGGCCGCTTGCAAGTTCAAACGATGGGGCGTGGCTATGCGTGGCTGGATACGGGAACAAATGATAGCATGTTAGAAGCCTCCCAGTTTATTGAAACAATCGAAAAAAGACAGGGTTTGAAGGTAGCTTGTATTGAAGAAATTGCCTATGAAATGGGCTATATCGATCGAGACAAATTACAGAAATTGGCCCTTGAGCTTAAAAAAAGCCCCTATGGGCAATATCTACTAGCACGACTTTCAGAATAAAGAACTATGAAATTTACCCCCCAACTAATCCCAGAAGTAATTTTGATTGAGCCTCAGGTTCACGGTGATCATAGAGGTTACTTTGTTGAAACCTTTAGGAAAGATCTTCTGGAAGAATTTGTTGGTCATTCCGTTGATTTTGTTCAAGATAATGAATCAAAATCTTCTAAAGGTGTGCTCCGTGGGCTACATTTTCAACTGGCTCCCTTTGCTCAAAGTAAGTTGGTGCGAGTTATTGAAGGAAAAGTTTTGGATGTTGCCGTAGATATCCGCGTTGGCAGCCCGACCTTCGGTTCGCATGTTGCCGTAGAACTCTCAGGAGAGAACAAGCATCAACTTTTCGTTCCTAGAGGAATGGCTCATGGTTTTATCGTGCTCAGTGATACTGCGACTTTTGCCTATAAAGTAGATAATTTTTACTCCCCTGAGAATGATAGAGGGCTTGCCTTTGATGATACTACGCTTGGAATTGACTGGCAATTACCCACTAAGGATTTGCTCCTTTCAAAGAAAGATACTGCACAGTTGAGTTTTTCTGCCCTGCCTGAAAGCTTCAATTACCAAGATAAGCTTTACTAGTTTTTGACTCCTGCTGATACAGCAGTCAAAAATATGAGGTTGGCAGTAGTTTTCTGGAAAAATCAGACTCCTATCTTTAAGAAAACACGTAAATTGAGTGGGCGTAAACCCTTGCTTCATTCGTTGACATGTACCCTGAAGCCTAGTATATAAAACGAATATTCTAATATGCCTTCACAATCGTTTGGATTGCTACCAATTCAGTTCCTGTTGGATATTTACTAATCTCTCCCAATATTTTTTCTTAACTTGAATTTTTTATCTGATGACAACCTCAACGTCTAAGCATTATCGAGTTTTAGTGACGGGGGCAACGGGGCAGCTAGGTTTGTCTTTGCACAAGCTAAGTCCTCAATTCCCACAATTCACCTGTCAATTCGTATCTAGAAGCGATCTTGATTTAGGAGATCCCTCTTCACTCGAATCTTATCTTGAGCAACAAAATTTTGATGTAATTATCAATGCGGCAGCTTACACTGCAGTTGATAAGGCTGAAGCTGAGGCAGAAGTTTGTGACTTAGTAAATCATCAATCTGTGGCGCAGCTCGCTAAAATAAGCCATCAACGCCAGACTAAATTGATTCATGTTTCTTCTGATTATGTTTTTGATGGGCTTAGCTACCAGCCCTATACTGAAGAAGATCCTACAGGCCCTCAGGGGATTTATGGGCAAACAAAGCTTGATGGTGAGAAGGCTATGCTTGCAGAGTTGCCTCAACATGGAATGATCTTACGCACAAGTTGGGTCTATTCTGAGTTTGGGCAAAATTTTGTAAAAACTATGTTACGCCTTGGCTCAGAGAGAGACGCACTTAATGTTGTGTTTGATCAAGTTGGAACTCCTACTTACGCTGGTGATTTAGCACAGTGTATTTTTACTATTTTGTCACAGGATGACTTTTGGGAAGAGGGTCTAGCTACGGAAATTTTCAATTATAGTAATGAAGGCGTTTGCAGTTGGTATGATTTTGCCAAGGAAATTTTTGAAATTTCAAAAGTCAATTGTCAGCTTTCCCCTATTGAAGGAGTGAATTACCCTACCCCTGCAAAAAGACCTTTCTATAGCGTCTTAAATAAGAAAAAAATAAAAGAAGTTTTTGACCTGTCGATTCCACATTGGGGAGACTCTTTAAAAGCCTGCTTAGCCATACTGCAAGAGAAATAAAAATGAAAACAATTTTAGTAACTGGAGGTGCAGGTTTTATTGGATCTGCTGTAATACGTCACTTAATTAATGAGACCTCTCATAAAGTAATAAATGTTGATAAACTTACCTATGCTGGCAATCTAGAGTCTTTAGAATCTGTGAGCTCTGATTCAAGGTATAGCTTTAAACAGTTAGATATTACTGATTCAGACGCTATGAAAAATGTCATTGCTGAGAGTCAACCTGATATCATCATGCATCTTGCTGCAGAATCCCATGTAGATCGCTCAATTGATGGCCCTGGTGAATTCATCCAAACCAATATTATTGGAACTTACGTATTGTTAGAGCAAGCAAGAGCCTATTGGAATGAGTTAAAAGGGGAGAAGAAGGCAACTTTTCGTTTTCATCATATTTCCACTGATGAGGTATATGGCGACTTAGAGACTTCAGGTGGTTTATTTACAGAAGAGACGTCCTATGACCCGAGTTCACCTTACTCAGCGAGTAAGGCAAGCTCTGACCATTTGGTAAGGGCATGGGCACGTACCTATGGACTTCCCGTAATTATTACCAACTGTTCTAATAATTATGGACCTTTTCATTTCCCAGAGAAATTAGTTCCTGTTGTGATTATGAATGCCCTTAAGGGAAACCACTTGCCTGTTTATGGGGACGGTAAACAAATTCGCGATTGGCTTTATGTGGAAGACCACGCGCGAGCATTGGTGTTAGTGGCTACAACGGGGAAAGTAGGGGAAACCTACAATATTGGCGGCCACAATGAAAAAGAAAACATTGAAGTGGTTACCTTAATTTGTAACCTCTTAGATGAGTTGAGTCCCAGTAAGTTAGAAGGAGTTGCACAGTATAAAGATTTGATTCATTTTGTGGAAGATCGTGCAGGTCATGATGTTAGATATGCCATCGATGCGGGGAAAATTCAAAAAGACTTAGGGTGGGTGCCCATTGAAACTTTTGAAACAGGCCTGCGCAAGACTGTTCTCTGGTACCTAGAAAATCAACCTTGGGTAGAACATGTTCTAGACGGTAGTTACCAACGAATTGGGCTTTTGCAAAAATAAGAATGCTGGCAAAATTCAAAAAATTCAAAGAGCAACCTGCATTGCTTGCCCAGTTGAAAAGTTCTTTATGGATGCTGACTGAGCAAATTCTACGAATTTTCTCTGGCGTTTTTGTAGGGATTTACGTAGCTCGGCAACTTGGCCCAGTGCAGTTTGGACACCTTTCCTATGCCCTTGCCCTAGGGATCATTTTAATGGTTGTTTCTAGAATCGGCATGGATGCAAATTTAGTGCGTGATCTAGTGGGAGTCACTGACAAACGTTCTAAATATATGGGGACATCATTTTGGCTCATTCAAATCGTATCCATTTCTAGTTTTATAGGCCTTGTTCTTTATACTTGGCGGTTTGAGCTACACCCTGTTACTCAGATGTGCATATGGATTATCTCCTTAGGCCTTTTGGTTCAAGGGTTTCATGTCATTGATTATTCCTTTCAGTCTGAGGTTTTAGCTAGGAATTCTTCCTTTGCAAAGAGTCTTGCCCTAATTTGTAGTTCTGTAGCTAAAACCTACCTAGTATGGGGCGAATATAGCCTTTTTTGGGTAGCTGGAGCCTTTGCTGCTGAATACATTTTAACGGCCCTATTTTTAATCCTTGCCCACTTTATTAATCGGCGCTGCCCCTTCCTCTTTCATTTTGATCTTCAATTAGCAAAAAAAATGCTGCACAGTGCTTGGCCCATGACCTTAGCTAGCTTATCAGCCGTTTTGTACATGAGGATTGACTTGATTATGGTAGAAAAAATGTTAGGAACGGAGCCACTTGCCCTCTATGCTGCTGCAACAAGGATTTATGAAGGTTGGATCATCATCCCTTATGTGCTTTCCATTTCTTTACTGCCTTCAATTGTAAAGGCAAAGGTTGACGATCAAGCTAAATATGAGTCCTACCTGAGCAAGATAATGGCTACGTTATTTTACGCAGGACTTCTTGCCGCAGGCATAATCTTTTTCTTTGGTGATTGGTTAATTCTTATTTCCTTTGGCAAAGCCTACTTGGGATCCTTCCCTGCTCTTTCTGTTATAATTTTTGCTGCACCCTTGTATGCGATTAATGCTGTCACTTCTCGCTATCTCACAGCAGAATCGAAAGAGAAAAAAATTGCCTTTCGCACAACGGTTGGTTTGTTTGTAAATATCCTGTTAAACTTTCTTCTAATCCCTCGTTATGGGATTCAAGGTGCGGCGATAGCAACGGTTGTCACGATTCTAATAGCCGACTACTTCTTGAACTATCTTGATCGAGAGTTGAAGCAACTTGTAAAAATTTGCAACCACTCAATTATACTAGGCTTCTTTTGGAAAAGATCAAGGTAAAGAACTAGGCCGAAGTTTGCGATTAAGGAAATTTGTGGTGCTCTGCCCCCACTTTTAAGTCTAACCCCTAAGTTAGAATTTGGGTTTTTCTGTTCGACTTGTAAAATTGCCTCTGGTGCAGGGGGAGGTAGAGTTTAAGTCTTGATAAGGCCAAGTCTCTTTTCATTCTACACTCAAAGCCTACCAGAAGAAGACTCATATAGGGCTGAAATATAAGTCAATATATTCTTCGAATCAAAAAAAAACACCCGATTGAGTCCCCTGCCCTAAACAGTAATTATCTTAATTTAAGATAGACCGCTTGAAGCAAACGAGCTATTCTAACTCAACAATTCAAGCATCCACGGTGTTTGAAATCAATTGCCCTACAATTTTTGAGACTTAACCTTCCCTCCATACAAATGTTGCTATAAATATGAAGTCTATTTTCTTATTCCTTTTATCTGGATTGATTTGCATCTTAGCCTTATCATTAGAAAGACTTGCTGGAATTGAGTGGGATTTCCACCCCGATGCCAATACCTACATTAGTAACTCTCGTTTAATTGCTGAAGCTATTTTACAACAGGGCCCTTTATTAGCCTTAAATAATACTTACTATTTAATTGTGAACCTATTTGGCTCAGATTTAATCGCTGTGACCATGGTTAATATCGCCATCTATTCAATCACAAATGTCATTTTAGGAAGTTATTTTTCTCAGTTCCTTCGCCTGAACCAGCCAAAGGGCCTCCTCCCTTTTTTACTTTTTGCATTGGTGTTGTTTAATCCTTACCGAATCCACTTAGCTGTGCACGTCCTCAAGGATTCTTTTATTATCTTAAGTTTACTGCTGGTTGCCGTAAGTTGGCGACTATCTGTGCTCAGTTGGCTTCCCGTTTTACTTTTTAGGCTCGGTGGCTTGATCTACATTTTTTCATTCATAACGAGAAGAAACATACTTCTACTTATGGCCCCTATTTGTGTCTATGTTGCTTTGCACCCTGAAATCGTGTCATTTATCTTAGATTCCAAGCAGGTGGATATGCGATTCCGTAGCTTTGATAAAGTGCCAAATTTCTACCAATATGGGCTACTTGGCGCAGGGCTAAGAGCGATAATTTGGCCATTTTTTGTATTAACTGGGGCCTTTTTTCTTACAAGCCCAACGGTGATGTTTCTGCCCATTGCAGTTGGATCTATTTTTTTACAAATTTGGTGCTGGGTAACTTTTCGAAGGCTTAGTTTTTTAGCAATAATTTATGTCCCCATGGGCATTATAGCCATTATTACTCCTGGCTTCACTAGCTATATCAGGTACGTCCTTCCAATTTTAACAATAGTACCTATTTTTATGATGCAGGGGAAATACTCCCCTACATTTAATCTTTATCAAAACTTTATGGCTAAAAGGGGACTCTAATTAGCCCAGGTTTTTAGACACCCTTTGTTGAATGATATACTTCTGAATTTTTAAATCCAAAAAAATTAGAAAACAACAAGACTTACTCATAAGATTCTTGCAGAGGATTTGAATTTGGCTTAGTCAATAGAATTTGTGCCTTGATTGTTAGATGGTCTTAGGGTTTTCTAGAAGCTCTTAAAAGCGTATAAAATGCGATTAACCTTATGATTACTACTTGACTACATAAGGTCTCCTCCGATAAAAATACTGATGAGAATCAAATATTGATCCTCTTTTAACTCAAATTAGTTTACCTTGATGCAGAATAAAAAGAATATCTCAAGACAATCAAAACGTATAATTCTGTTGATGGTTGATATACTAATAATCGGGTTCGGAGTAAGCCTTGCTTTCGGTCTACGTTTTGATATTTTTACTGTGCCGACTTACCTGCAAATTTACCAAACTCAACTTCTTCTTTTTTTCCCTGTTAAAATTTTCTTGTTTTGGGTAATTGGACTTTACCGTGCTGTGTTGCGTTTTACGGGGATGGAATATTCTTTGATTGTATTGGCTTCGGTCTTTAGCAGTAATGTGGTTTTATTTGGCATTTTTGATGTCTTTTCTTTTCCTGCTCTTCCCAGGTCAATTTTAATTTTAGACGCTCTGATCTGTTTTCTTTTGATCATGTTATCACGGTTTTTTATTCGCTGGATAGTCTACGTCATATTGCCTGGTAAAAAAGCCAGTAGTGTTGAAAATGTACTGATTTACGGGGCTGGAGAAACTGGAAGCCAGCTAGCACAATCTATATCTACAAATCCCGATTTTAGGCTTTTTGCTTTTATTGATGATGACCCGCAACTAAAGAAGCACGCTGTTGGTGGGGTCCGTGTTTATAATAAAATGGATATCGGTGGTCTAGTTGAGAAATACAAATTAGACAGTATTTTACTTGCAATGCCTTCTTTAACAAAAAAGAATTTACGTATCTTGGTAGATGAAATCCAAGAGTATAATTTAGCCATTAAAATAGTTCCTAGTTTAAATGACCTCTTATCGGAAAAAGTAACAATTAGCAATATCCATGGAATTGATATTATTGATTTATTAGGGCGAGATGAGATTGCACCTCACCAAGAATTACTCCATAAAAATGTAACAGGTGCATCTGTTTTAATCACAGGTGCTGGCGGATCAATTGGCTCTGAATTATGTCGGCAAGTAGCAGTTTTAGAACCTACAATCTTAGTCCTACTAGAAAGATCGGAGTTTGCACTCTACACGATCTTAATGGATATTAAGGAGCAATACCCAGATCTAAACGTAGTGGGTGCATTAGGAAGTATGGGGGACCAAAATTTTGTAGCAAAGTTACTTCGCGAACATAAAGTAGATACTCTCTTTCACGCTGCTGCCTACAAACACGTTCCTCTTGTTGAGGCTAACGCAAAAAGTGGTGTAGATAACAATATTTTTGGATCTCTAGCTTGTGTGCTAGCGGCAGAACAAGAGAAAGTTAAAAACTTTGTCTTAATTTCAACAGATAAGGCTGTGCGACCAACAAATATTATGGGCACATCAAAAAGAGTGACTGAATTGATAGTTCAGGCAAAGGCTGCCTCTCCGGGACACCATACCAAGTATACAGTAGTCCGTTTTGGAAATGTTTTAGGGAGCACAGGAAGTGTTGTTCCTAGATTCAGCAAACAAATCGCCGAAGGCAAAGACATTACCCTAACTCACCCGGATATCACTCGATATTTTATGTCTGTTTCCGAGGCTGCACGTTTGGTGATTCAAGCTAGTGCGTTGGGTGAAGGTGGTGAAATCTATCTCCTTGATATGGGTGAACCAATCAAAATTTACGACTTAGCAAAAGAAATGATATCACTTAGCGGACTAACCCTTGGGGATGATATCAAAATAGAGATCACTGGCTTAAGACCAGGTGAAAAACTTTATGAAGAGTTATTGATTAATCCAAAACATAATCGAGCAACAGAACATCCTAAGATTTTCCATGGTCAAGAACCTTTTTACTCATGGGAAGAACTGGGTGATATGCTAAGTAAACTGAATGAGGATCTTCCCTTAGGGGCGGAAGCCATAAGAGAAGCACTTAAAAAAATTGTACCTGAATACCAAATCCCAACCAAATAGGTAACTTGGTTCGCTTTTTATTACCTCGTTGCATTTCAGGTGATTTGGATAGCTTGATAGAGAAACTACACTCAGTTGTAAAAGTTTATTAGTAAGCTCTTGAAGACTGGTTTTGCAGAATCGTAAGGATGAAAGAAAATCAATGAAAATTATTAAGCTCATTCGGTCGTTGGGGATATTAGGAGTTACAAAACTAGTCCTTGACTTGGTTTTGACCAGATTCGTTTTGTCTGGCGCTAGGATTATAAGGTGGCCTTTTTACCTTCAAAGAGAGGGGCAAGTTACCCTTGGAAAGGGTTTTAGCTGTGGCCCCGGCCTTATAATGGACGTATTTGGAAAAGACGCAGAATTAACCATTGGTTCTGACTTTAAAGCTTATCATAATTTACACCTCGGCGTAGTTGAAAAAATTACAATTGGCGATCGGGTGTTAGTGGCAAGTGGCGTATATATTTCAGACCATAGCCATGGAACTTACAATGGACCCGAGCAGTCTTCTCCTCTAGTTCCTCCAAATGATCGGCCTCTAATTTCCTCTCCAATTTCGATTGGCGATGATTGTTGGCTTGGCGAGCGAGTTTGCATTCTACCGGGCGTGACTATTGGCAAGGGTGTTATTATTGGGGCAGGAGCAGTTGTAACGACCTCTTTACCTGATTATGTGATTGCTGTTGGCATGCCTGCTCGTGCAATTAAAAAGTTCGATTTCGATACAAATACTTGGGTTCCGATTCAGCCTAAGGGCTAAAAAGAAAATCTGAGAACCCAAATCAGATGGATCAACCACAAAATCATTTGATCTAAATTTTTGATTGATTATAACTAGCTTCACTCCAAAGGGCCTACAATCAACTTTTAGATCAAGTTAAGCAAATATACAACCCGCCTATCTTTACACTCTCAAAAGGCGTTAAGCAGGCTTAATCGTTGCTTAGATTCATATTAGGTGCGGCAGCTTTTAATGTGACACTTCAAGTTATGGGAAATTTTCATTTAACCGCTTCCTAAAAAGGGGCATGTTCAAAATTAATGACTCCGTAGTAACAAGCTTTACTCTCTACATACTTGGCTAATTTCCTGCTATATGGCCTCTTGCTGGCAAATTAACTAAGAAAGCTTAGTCCCCTAAAGTCGATTGAAGCGAGCAAATAATGTGGTTGAAGTTTTTGAAAAAAAATGGTCTAACTTAACCTCAAACTTTAGGCATTGGCTGATTTCATCAGCTTCATAAATTAATTGCTTAAATTAAGGATTCAAGATGAATACAATCGAAACACACGAGGGGCACCACGAAGTAACCCTTGGTTCCAATAGAAACTTTGGGCTTGTTTTCTTTGTGGTTTGTCTGCTTGTTGGCGGCTACCAATGGTACCATGGAAACTTAGAGATCATGAAGATCGCCTTGATCGCTAGTGTTGTATTCTTAGTTCCAGCATTGCTCTTTCCTAAGGTACTCTACCCCTTCAATCTATTGTGGTTTAAGTTTGGCAATCTGTTACACAAGATCGTCTCGCCTTTAATCATGGGTGTTATGTTTTTCCTTATCGTTACCCCGCTTGCGCTTTTGATGCGGAGTTTAGGGAAAAGACCATTAGAGTTACACCCTGACAAGAATAAAGACAGCTATTGGACTATTCGAGAAACTCCCGAATTGGACCCAGAATCATTTAAAAGGCAATTTTAAAAAGAACCCTATGTCAATTTTTCGCGAACTTTGGGCCTACATGAAGGCCAGAAAGAAGTTTTGGTTGCTTCCCATTTTTGTAAGCATGTTACTTTTAGGTAGTCTGATCGTTTTGACTCAAGGCTCCGCCGTTGCACCGTTTATTTACACACTTTTTTAAGAATGCCCGTGAATATCCTTGGAATTTCAGCTTTTTACCACGATAGTGCTGCCACTTTGATTCAGGATGGGAACATTATTGGAGCTGCCCAAGAAGAACGATTCACCAGAATTAAGCACGATTCATGTTTTCCTACCAACGCCATTGGATATTGCCTTGCGGAGGCGGCTATTGGTTGGGATCAAATCGATTCGGTGGTCTTTTACGATAAGCCCTTCTTAAAATTTGAACGACTGTTAGAAACCTATTTGAGTTTTGCTCCCTTTGGTTTTACATCCTTTAAAAAGGCCATTCCTGTTTGGATTAGAGAAAAACTTTTCCAAAAAGACATGCTCATCAAGGAACTGAAAAAGTTCAATAAAGAGATTGACTGGCATGACAAAATTTTCTTTTCTGAACATCACTTAAGCCACGCAGCTAGTGCATTTTACCCTTCTCCCTTCGAAGAAGCCCTTGTACTAACCATGGATGGCGTAGGCGAATGGGCGACCACATCAGTTTGCCACGGCAAGGGGAAGGATTTAAAGATCATTAAAGAGATTCATTTTCCTCACTCATTGGGGCTACTCTATTCAGCCTTTACCTATTACACAGGTTTCAGGGTGAATTCAGGGGAATATAAGCTTATGGGCCTTGCGCCCTATGGCGACCCGAAATACACGGATCTTATCTTAGAACATTTAGTCGATATCAAAGAAGATGGTTCCTTTAGATTAGACCAGTCTTACTTTAACTATTGCACTGGTCTAACCATGACCAATGAAAAGTTCCACCAGCTATTTGGCAAACCACCTCGTAAAGCTGACGTGGAACCCTTGACTCCGTTTCATATGGACATCGCCGCTTCTATCCAAGAGGTAACCGAAAAGATCATCTTGAAAATTACTGATTCCTTGGCCAAGGAAACGGGCGTAAAAAATATTTGTCTCGCTGGTGGCGTTGCACTTAACTGCGTGGCCAATGGTAAGGTACTTCGAAATAAGGCCTTTAAAAATATTTGGGTTCAACCTGCTTCTGGTGATGCTGGCGGTGCCCTTGGGGCCGCTTTGTCGGTTTATCATATGATGAACGGTGGAGAACGACATGTCACCGAAGGTAAAGACCAAATCAAAGGTTCCTACCTTGGGCCGAGCTTTGAAATGTCCGAGGTGCAAAAGCAATTGACCGAAGCTGGCGCTAAATTTCACGTACTTGGCGACGACGAGCTTTTTAATAATACAGCAGAAGCCTTAAAGGATGGCCTTGCAATCGGCTGGTTCCAAGGACGTATGGAATTTGGGCCAAGGGCTCTAGGCGGGCGGTCTATCTTAGGTGACCCAAGGTCAGAATCCATGCAAAAAACCTTGAATCTTAAGGTTAAATACCGTGAAAGCTTTCGCCCTTTCGCCCCCTCTGTTTTAGAGGAAGAGGCATCAAAATGGTTTGATTTAGGGGAAGATGATAGCCCCTATATGTTGATGGTTGCCGATATTCACGCAAACAAAAAGAAGATCATGACTAACGAGCAAGAGGCTTTATTTGGAATTGAAAAACTAAATGTTGTCCGTTCCGAACTTCCTGCCGTGACTCATGTTGATTACTCGGCTCGTGTCCAAACGGTGAGCGCTGAAACCAACCCTAGGTATCATAGATTGATCTCTGAGTTTAACGATAAAACAGGTTGCCCTGTTGTGGTTAACACCAGCTTTAACGTCCGTGGCGAGCCTATTGTTTGCCAACCAAGCGACGCTTTTAGATGTTTTATGGGAACGGGGATTGAGATATTGGTGATAGAAAACTGCTATATGATCAAATCAGAACAGTCAGAAGATCTAAAACTTGAATACAAAGATATGTTCAAGCTTGATTAAGTAATATTGATCTAATTGAGAGGTTACCCCCTTTTTATGAGGTATCTACCTTGCTCTCATCTTTTCATTTGCGCTCAGTGATTGATGCCCCAAATTAGAAGGTTTCGGCATTGGTGAAAAAACCTTAGATCTACTCTTAAGATACTTTGCCTTGCATCTGTTTTTATAAGATTTGGGTAGAGCTAGACTTATTAACTATCTGCTCCTTAAAAAGGAGCAAGACCAGTCGCTAAAAGAAAATGATATGGAACCTTATGAACTCGATTAAAAAGCTTGTTGTCCTTTTAACTGCTTGGGCTATTTCTTTTTTGCTAGTAGCCCTTTTATTTGAAGTCGGCCTTCGAGTAAAAGAGTCTGGTGATGTTTGGTCCAAAACACAGGATATTAATTTGCTCCGTGATGTTGAGTATCAGTATGAACTGAATGGTTTGTATGAAAGTGAGATCAACACGGTTAAGTATGTAAGAAACGAGTTTGGGTTGAGAGATGACTGTGCAAGCCCACAAGAAATTGATATTTTGACTATTGGTGGCTCCACAACAGATCAACGTTACGTAGCTTTTAAAGACACCTTTCAATCAACACTACAGAAGCTGCTCAGTGAGCACTCAAGAAAAAAAGTATGCGTAAGTAATGCTGGGCTTGATGGTCATAGTACTCACGGTCATATACGTGCATTTCAGGATTGGTTTCCTCTTATCCCTAACTTAAAGCCTCAATATGTACTTCTCTATATTGGAATCAATGATGCTAACTTCAATATCGGCGGCCCAAATGTGGGTTTTGACGTCAACACGGCAGGCTCCATTAAGGGATTTTTAAAGAGTCTATCTTTGGTACGGACACTCTATCCGCTATATCGATTTGTAAGAGACGGCGGGGGCAAGCAGCGGTTACCTTATGCTGGTCATAATCCGACGAAACCTTCCGATCTTGACTACACCATTACAGAGTTAAACGATCAGACCAAGGCGCAATCTAAAATTCATGCAGAAGCCTTTAGAGGTCGCCTCAAATCCATTCTTGCATCGATCACTACAATGGGAGCTTCTCCTGTATGTGTAACCCAACCTCATCGCTTTTTGAGAAACATTGGAGGTACCGCTAAAGGCATTCCAAATGTTCTCGGGGATGGATTTAGTGGATTAGATTATGATTATTCGGTCAAAAAGCTAAATGCAGTGATGATGGATCTATGTGGCAAAAAGAACACAATAGATATTCATTCGGCTAATTTTGAGGACCGACATTTCTATGATGGTGTGCATACAACAGGCATAGGCTCGCAGTACCTTGGAAAAATGATCTTCAGCCAAATGAAAGAAAAAATTCTGGAACAAAACTAAAGAGCAATCATAATTGCCTAGCTTGAATGCGGCTTAACAGTAGGGAGACCTCCACTACCTGTAAAGGTTGATAGCCAGCTTTTGAGTATCTGTATTGGGGACAAATGTATTTGTATGTAAAGTGAAAATTTGCCTACTTTTGATGGCCCTAAGCCTCCTTTAAAACACTTTCTATTGCTTAAGGTCGTAGACTGGCTATTTGAATTTCCTTATGTTTACTTTAAAGAACATCTGTAAATATAAACCAGTCTCATAAGGCCTGACTCTAAAGAGTTTCTTTAAAAAGATGTTTGTCCGGCGGCGAGCCTTTCAAAACTTGACAAACATACATTACGAGGGAACTTTATAGTAATATAGTTCTCCCTAAAATTGGGGATCTCTGTAAAAAATTAATTTGCTTTAGTTGCGTCCTCCTACCTCCAGAAAAGGAACTGAATTGATGTTAGTTCAAATAAAAAAGTTCATTGAAAAAAACTTTATCACCCTAAGCTTTTTATTCGCTTCCTTAATTACTGTTGTTTTGCGTTTTTCGTTTTTAACAAGGCAGAGCCACTGGGCTGATGAAATAGTAAGCGTTGGTTATTCTAATCCTTCACTCAGCTTTAGGGAGATGTTGTTCAGTTCTGGCATGTTTGATGATATTCACCCCCCCTTTTACCAAATACTTTTATGGTGCTGGTATAATATTTTTGGCTATACTGAGTATGCAGGTAGGTCTTTTTCTGCCCTTATTGGCTGCCTTGGGGTTATTGCTCTCTTCTTATTAGCAAAAGCATTTTTCAATAAAGAAGTTGCGTTATATGCGACTATGATCGCATCTATGAACTATTATTTAGTTAACTACTCTCAGGAAACACGATCATATAGCCTGCTATTCCTACTTACGGTACTATCATACTTCTTCTTTTATAAGGTCATAACTAAGTATAAAGTAATAGATTGTCTATTCTATTTACCCTTTGCAGTTGCTTTACTTTACACGCATTATTTTGGCTTTATCCTTGTAGGGACTCAAGCTGTAGTATTTCTTTTTTTCATATTTAGGCAAAAAGAAAAACGTGCATATTTGATAATTTTGGGCATTTTTGTAGGCATAATACTTCTTGTTTCGATCTACCCCCTTTTATCCAAAATATTAGCAAACCGAGACAGGGAGGATTTTTGGATCGCAACACCGGATCCATGGTTTTTTATTCCTTACATGTATAGTTATGCAAATAGCGCATACCTTAATTTGATATTTTTATTTTTACTTGTCAGTGGTGCGAGATTCTCTCGTCTTAATTCAAAAACCATGGAATTTAAAACAGGAATCCTTGTTTTATGGATATGGCTTATTTTTGGTTATTTATTACCTTATCTATATTCTTTGGCATCCAGGCCTATTTTGCAACCAAGGTATACAATTATAGTTCTTCCTGCACTTATACTTTTAGTTTCACATGGTATTTATATAGTAAGGAATTTAGTAATAAACACTAAAAATCGGGAATTCATAATAAGCTCTGCATCACTGAAGATTGACCAACTCAAATTCACAGTTAGCTCTGAATTGTTAAAGATAATAATCATATGCGCTATTGGACTTTTTTCTTTTCACCAACTTTACTCAACAGGATATTATAGAAAAGTTTCTAAGCAACAATGGCGTGAAGTATTGTTTGAAATTTCTAAAGCAACAGAAAAAATCCCAGCCTATGATTTAGCCTGGATGTGGTCATTTTACATGTATGACAACTATAATAATCTATTACAGCTTGGTCTGGACATCCATCCATTTACTACACATGATATCAATACACTAACAAATAGTACTTTTAAAGAAAAGTTAGACGAGGGTACTTTAAAACCCTGTTTTTATCTAAAGGGTGACCACTCAGATTTAATTGAAGCAAATGCAAAATTTTTCGCTAGGAAAGATTTGAAAATAGCTCATGTTATAAATCGTAATGGTACTTCAACAACCTTATATGCATACAAAGCAGACTCTAAAATGTGTACTGATCGCAAAACGTTAATAAGTACTACTTATAAAGAAAAGTTAAAAAATGGGACTTTAGAAAAATGTTTTTTTGTAATGGATGGCCATTCAGATTTAATTGGAGCAAATGCCAAATTTTTTGCTAGTAAAGATTTTAAAATAGCTCACGTTATAAATCGGTATGGTACTTCAGCAGTCTTATATGCAAACAAGGTCGACCCTAAAGTGTGTACTGACTTATTCCCAAATCTTTTGATTGTCCCTAGTAGACATAATAACAGGCACGGTGCGTGGTACTAATAGGCGAAATTGATTAGCAAGCAGGTCTAGATTGAAATAAGCAAAAATATAGACTGCTTCATAGCGGGACTCTAGTAGTAAATGTTGAAAAGAGGGAGCTTTCAGTAAGCTCTGCATCCATTAACATTAACTAGCTTAAATTTTCAATAAACTCGGTATTGTTGAAAATCACAGTAGTAAGTCTTATAGGGCTTTTTCCTGCCATCAATTCCTTGCAACAGATTACTAAAGGAAAGTTACTAAGCAACAATGGGGCGATGTACTAGTTGAAATTTCTACACTAAAAGAAAAAATACCAGCCTATGAATTATATGGTCCAAATTCATAGAAGTTCAATTGTACTATTTTCTAACTGATTATTTTGGATTAAAAAAATTCTGTTTCATTCGAATTCAGTCTAACTGGAATACAAGCGGGTCATCATTTGTAACAGCTTATCGGCCTCTAAGGGTTTATTAAGATAACCGTCGAAGGACCCTATTTTAAATTTTTCGATTACCTCTTTTTTGCTATAGGCAGACAGCGCAATGATCTTAAATGTTCCTTTTAACTGCTTTAAGATAGTAGTCGTTTCTACCCCATTGAGCCCAGGCATACCAATATCCATAAGAATCACTTGGTAATTGCTTTTGCGGGCCATCTCAATGGCGCTTTCCCCGTTAAAAGCAAAATCGCACTGAACCCCGAACTGCATAAGAACTTGCTTGGCGCCCGCTTGATGGAGTTGATCATCGTCCACTATTAAGACGCTTTGAACTGCCTCGGGTAACTGGGTTACCACATGGAAATTTTCGTTGTTAGGTCTATCGGTACGTGGAAGGGAAAACCAAAATTTGCTCCCAACCCCTAATTCGCTTGAAACTCCTACCTCACCGCCATTGCTCCCTGTAAATTCTTTAACCAAAATCAACCCCAATCCGCTGCCTGTCTCGTTGGCTGTCCCATTGGTTGAGTGTACTTTTTCATCAATTTTAAAGAGTTTGGCTTTTTGTTTGGGGTCAATTCCGACTCCGTTATCACTCACTTCGATACGAACCATACCTTCCTGTTCTATTCCCCTGACTCTAATTTCGCCCTGTTGGGGGGTATATTTAACTGCGTTGCCCAGTAGGTTTCGGATCACAGTCGTAACAGTCTCAACATCTGCGTAGACAAAAAGGTCGCTCATAGGCTCAAGGGTAATCTGAATTTCTTTTTGGTGCGCTTGGGGTTTGATCACATCCAACATTTCGATCACGGTTTTTTCAATAGAAAAACTCCGTTTTTCCAACTCCATGTTCCCACTTTGACTTTTAGACCAGTTTAAAAGTTGATCTAAAAGGCTATAGAGTTGTTTGGTAGAGTGGCGTACTGTGGATAGTAAATCCTCATCAAGGTCTTTTGGCTTTTGAATAACGTCCTTAAATAAAGATGCTAAACTACCCATGGGGCCTCGTAGGTCGTGAGAAATAATAGAAAAAAACTTATTTTTCATATTGTTGGCTTCAGTTAATTCATTTGTCCTCTCATTTACCTTTTGCTCAAGTTGAAGGGCATGCTGGGAACTGACTTCTAATAAGGCATGTTTCGACTCTAATTTTTCTCGTTGTAAGCGATTAAAGCGATCAGCCAAAGCTAGCGCAAAGAAAGTGACTTCTATAAATGCCCCTAATTTATACCAAAGATTTGTTTCCATCCAGCTCATGTCAAAGATTGGAAGTCCACTTAAAACCAATGAAATATTAATGATACCGAGCAAAGCAAAAAACCATCCAACCACAAAAAATACGGCAATGCGCCCTGTTTTTTTGATTGATTTTACCCCTGTTACGAAAAACAGTAATGGGGTCAAAATTCCGCCAATAACGTTAATGAAGCCAACTAAATCAATGGGTATGATAAAGACACTGGCAATGATCAATCCGTAGAAATAAAGGGCCACAACCAAGATTTTGTCCCAAAGGGGTAGGTTGGTCTTTGTGCTTAACAAGGACCGACTAAAAACGATCAATGAAAAACCATAAATAGCAGAGCCAAAATGAGTAATTTCCATACTGTTACTGACCCCCCAAATGTACTGCATCCCTAAACCATCAACGCCGAGCAAATACCAACAGTTTGCAAGTAAGGTGAGTGAGTAAAATAAGTACACTTTGGTTCTTGTAGAGAAAAACAAAAATAAATTATAAGCCACCATGATCAATGCTGCGCCATAAAACATCGCTGTAAGTAGGTGGTACTTAATCTCTGATTTCCAATAGGCCTGGGGAGTCATCAACCGAAGTTTTAAAACATGAGTTTCTTCATCAGGGTAATAGGTTGAAAAATAAAGCACTGCTTCGGCCTTTGGGGGAAAATGAGCAAGGTAAAGGGGATGCCAGTTTTCGGGGTGATAGGGAGGTAATTTGGTAACGGTTTTTGTTTTTGGGAAATATAAATAGGCATCAGAAGCCAAACCAGGCCACCCCGTAGTAAAAACTCGCTGCAAGGTTTGATCACTCCTATTCTTGACAGGAATCTGGTACCAGTACACTCGATTATCAAATCCAAAATTGGGGTATTTACGTTGATGACGTTGAAATCGAGATTGATACTGGGGAGTTAACAGCTCTTTAATCCCTATTTTTTCGGTATTTTCTAAAACTAAATAGGAGCTATGGAGGCCCAAAGTAGTATGTTGGTGCTCTAGGTCAATTGCTAGTGCTTCAAGTGCCGCTTCCTGTTTGAGCGGGGCAGCCGCTAAGGAAAAGATAGAATTTTGAGAAAGGATCAATGCCACAAAGGCGAATAGACCAAAAAGGGTACGCTTTATACTCATCAACTTATTCGTATTTTATGGCTCACCAGTAAAAGGTAAAAATTTTAAGAAGAATTAATGCTTGTTATTTTATTAGAAGGGTTAATTATAAGTCATTCTTCCAATGTTCACTACCCTTTTCTTTGCGTTTTGCTTCTTCTTGAGAGCCCTTAAACGTGTTAGTTCAGTAGCATTTGCACCTCTCTTAACTTTTAAAATTATAGTATTTTGCATTTAAAGACTTCAAAATAGAAGCGGAAAAATCAAACTAAGTTTTCCAATTACCTGAATAGGAATTTTACGAGAATTCCTGATAGGCTTCACTGTGAAAAGTGGTTCTACACACTTTTTTATTCGGTGGTTCAGGAACAGTTGAAAGGGCAAGTGCTAGGTTTTTAAACCTTTTAATAAAAGGCTCATCTTTTATTTGCAACTGTTGGTGAAGTGGTTTTTAAAAACTCTTTTAATTGCTCTGAGCTCAGTGGCTTGCTATAGCAAAACACATGGATTGTAGAGCATCCTGTTTTAGATAAATTTTCCACTTGTTCCATTCTCCTTCCACTACCAGTTCTAATTTTATATTTTTAGACAAATCAACGATAAGAGTTCGAGCAAAGAAAAGTTTTTAAAGTGACCACTCCAAACAATTTGAAAAGAGCCTTCCTTGTGGAAGCTTCCAGTCAGCTAGATTTAGAAACTCAGTTTAGTAATTTAAGCCTAGCTAACCCAAAGGTTTTAGGCTCTTGGGAAAGTAAAAAGAAAACTTCATAGTGCTTGACGCTATTAGCGTCATGCGCTAATATTAAGAAAAAAAGAAAGATATGATTAAAAAGATCACAGACAAAGAAACTAAAAAAGTTTGGAACAGGCAATTTTCTAAAAAATTGCCTACTGAAATCCAAAAAAGGGCATGGGCAAAATTGAGTGCAATTCATGCGGCTTCTGAATTGGTTTCTTTAGAAATACCCCCTTCCAACAAGCTGAAAGCTTTAGGAGGGGATTTAAAAGGCTTCTATAGTATCAGAATCAATGACCAGTGGAGAATTATTTTCCGCTTTGATCAAGGTGATGCTTGGGACGTACAAATAACAGACTATCACTAAGGTTGCTATGATTGACGCAAAAATACCCTTAACTCACCCAGGGGAATACTTAAAAGAAGAGTTTCTTGATGCCTTAGACATCACACCCTATCGGCTTGCAAAGTCTATCGGTGTTGATGCTGCTAGAATAGACAAGATCATTAAAGGCAAAAGGTCAATTTCACCTGATACAGCTTTGCGACTCTCCAGATTTTTTAGTATGGATGAGGAGTTTTGGATTCGCTTGCAAGCTCATTATGACTTCGAACTTGCAAAAGACAAGCTTGGCGATTTGCTCAATAGTCAAGTTGAACCCTTGCGATCTGCTTGAGCTGGCCGTAGTTCAATTGAAAGAAACTCAATTTTTGCTTGTGGGCAAAAATTGAAGCCTAGCGGCAAACGGTCTCATTGAAATGAGGGTTAAATCCATTGCAACGGCATTGAAATAGCCGTCATTTTCATTGAAATGAAAATGAGTTTTCTTTTCTGTAAAAGTCTGTCGGCTTTTACCTAGCAGGGTTGCAATGGTTCTTTGAACCATTGCAATGACCCTTGGTTTTCATAGTAACGCCATTACAATGGCCTCCAATTCTATTTCAATGAGTTGTTCTTGGTACTTTGGTGGGCCATGGGGCTCAGCTCTAAATTTTGTTCATGGTACCAGAGTGGCCAGCTCAATTAATTGAGTCTTCTGAGAGATTACAGAAGAAAACTACTCTTCCTCTTGTAGATTATTACTCTCTTTCGAGGAAAGGAACCTAAAGCTTAAAAATAAGCGGGGGAAATTGTTGATTTTAGTGAACCTATTAAAATCAATCAGAAAGGCAAGGTACAAGGCCCAAAAGGCCATAAGAACCACAGCAAGCACAATATTAGTTAACATGGCGAATTTAAAATAGTAAAAATGCCATTCCTCAGCAAAGTAAAATCTTCTCCCGTAAAACAAAGCCGTCATAAGGCCTGATATAAGCTTGCCCAGCACTGTAATCAAATTAGCAGGCTTCATTGTTACTAATACTACGATACATATCAGATTAAGAGCGGTCATTTCGAAAATATTCGATGTCTCGACAAAATACCCAGGGACACTGATAAAGTCGAAATAGGCTGAAACACATTCTATAAGAAGGTCAAGTGCTAGCAATACTAGCACCCAACCTCTTAACTTAAAAAGTTGAACTCTTTTCTTCTTTAAAGGTCTATCAAGTGGATATTCTTTTGCAGGTGCCCCCATTCTGGATAATTCTCTGTGAAGTGGTAAAAAGTTATTAGTCCTGCTGCACCAGCAGTTGAGACTGATAAAGGCAAAGTTGAAAGAACTAAGACTCCAAGGCCAATCGTCGTTATTGTTCCAAATACTACCTTCTTAGTAAAATTTAGGTCGCTATTATTACTGAAACTCCAACTTTCATTCTGGCTACTCTGCCATTGTGTTAGTGAAAGATTCGCCTCTTGTGCCGTATTTTCGTTATTATTATTTATTTTATCAAAAACCTCAAGGTAGATTGTCACGCC
>CBFCZY010000027.1:0-33047 GCA_965602905.1 uncultured bacterium
ACCTAGGAGACCTTGGGGGAGACGACGAAGAGCTGGACTTAGGCTCAGATGATGACGACTTAGGCGACCTCGGCGCAGACGATGAAGAGCTGGACTTAGGCTCAGATGATGACGACCTAGGAGACCTTGGGGGAGACGACGAAGAGCTGGACTTAGGCTCAGATGATGATGACTTGGGCGACCTCGGCTCAGACGACGAACTAGGGGATTTAGGTGATGATGACTTGGGCTCAGATGATGAACCTGAAACTAAATCTTACGAAGAGTTGGATCTCGGCGACGATGATGACGACGAACTTAGCTTTGAAGATGACGATGAGCTTTCTTTTGACGACGATCATGATGTTGATATTGAAGATGAAACCGAAGAATCCCCAGAAGAAGATGCCAGCGCTGACGATGAATATATGGACTCAGTAAGCCTAGGCGATGAAGAGGTCGAATCTGTTTCTGATGACCTTTCCTTAGAAGACCAAGATCTATTTCTACAGTCTGATGGAGTTGGGGACGACGAACCTGAAGCCACAAAAAAGCCTGAGAAAAAAAGCAAAGAAAAGAAGTCGAAACTTTTGCCTATCTTACTTATTGTATTGGCATTAATTGCTGGCGGTTGGTTTTTTCTAGAGTCTCAGAAACCAGCTAAAGCACCAGTCACAGGGTCAGTAAAGCAAAAGACAAAACAAACTCCTCGTTTAACTCTGCTAAATATTGACGGCATTTTAATTAAAAATTCGAATTTTAAAAACAACCTTTTCGTAATTACAGGAACAGTAAAAAACCTCCACGAAAAAGGGAATATCATTCGAAATATCAAGGTTCAAGGTTCTCTTTATAATGAGAACAACCGTAAGGTTGCCTCAGCTGAAGGCTTTGCAGGCCCAGTTCTATCACAAAGTCAGCTTGCTGTTTTCAGTAAAAGAGAGTTGCTAAGGGAATTAAAAAGCTCTAGTAAAGTTTCACCCATTCAGATGGGAAGCGGTTTTGATAAACATTTGGATTTTCAGATTTTGTTTTTCAACCCACCAAAACAAATCCATAAGCTAGAAGCCAAACTACTGAATTACCAGTTAAATGGCGCCAAAGAAACGATAAACCGTTAAGATTACCCCTTTACCTGTCCCAATATTTTAGAAAAGGCGGTGGGGGATTTTCAAAAAAACTTCACCCTGCTCAGGGTGGGATTTTTGAGCAGGCTGGTTTTCAACCTCAAATTTCTTCTCATCGAAAAATCAAACCTGATTTTTTTGCCTCCCTTTTTTGACCGACCCTTTAAAAAATACCCAAGAAAAAATCTCTCGCATTTAGTGATATTTTTTGGCACCAAATTGTCATTTCATGCAATAAATATCAATTTTAGGCACTTAAATATCACTGCTTTACAAATAAATCTCAGAAAAAATTTTGCCTAAAAAGAAAAGCCTATAGAATCACCATGCCCAACCAATAGAATTACAGAACAAAACCAATAGAATTACAGAATAGAACCAATAGAATTGTAGAGCAAAACCAATAGAGTCACTCTCCAAATATGGCCTTGATCATCCCCAAATTTCAATATGGGACTTTTCCCCAGGCAAGTGAAAAAAGCTTAAAGCTTCTTGGGCTTTACTTCTTCCCTAAATTTTACTGGCGCAACTCCTTCGTACCTGTGAAAAGCACGAACAAAAGCACTTTGCTCGGCAAACCCTAGCATAAAGGTAATCTCCCCCATGCTCATCGTGCTTTCTCTTAGCCAATAGACAGCCATTTCCCGTCTTACCTCATTGACCAACTTCCTAAAACTACTCCCTTCAAGGGCCAATTTTTGTTGTAGGCCCCTTGGGCTTAAAGCCATTTTCTTAGCAACCTCCTGCAAGGTCGGGAGCCGCCCCCCTAAAGAATCCACTAAAATTTCTTTCACCCTACCTGCCAAACCTATATTTCCCGTTATATTCTCTAAAAGATTTTGGACATAACTTTCAATGGCTAGGAGTAACTTTGGGTCACTTGGATGCAAGGGCTCTAATATGACAGAGCGATTAAAAACCAAATGATTCTCTTTGGCACTAAAGTCAGGGCTGAGACCATAAGCCTTTTTATAATCGGCTACAGCGCCGGCAGCCTGATGCTGAAAACCAATCCTCTGGGGCAGAATATGATTTTTACTAACATGGCTTAATAAACCCAAAATTACAGCGCTAAAGGCTTCCACAGATAGCCTTTGGGTTAGGCTGGTTCCCTGAGATTTAAGAACCAATAAAACCCTTTCCCCTTCCTCTTTAGTAGATAAATGTAGGTGATTGCTCATCACATCATGATAACGACAGAGTTTTTCTAAAATCTGCAACCCATTGCAACATTTGAGAATCATCAAATAAAAAACATGGTTTTGCCCCTGACCTGAAAAGCCTTGGGCAAATTTTAAGGAAAGGAGGGGGTTGCCTGTTTTCTCCACCAGAGTCGCCCATAGTTGATCATAGCAAACCAGAGGAACCCTCATATGCTCCTCACGATCACCAATAGCTTCTAAACCAAGATTTTGAACCAATTCTTTGGTATCTTCACCTTGCGACTCCGCAAAGTTCAACATCATTTTAATCAGACCAGCAGAAATGGATTTCACAATTTTATGCGTAAAAGGGTAAAGGAAATGCGCCTTAAGTCAAGACACCTAAAAGTTTGAAGGGTAATAATATCCTAAATAAAATAACAGCCTCAAACTTAACAAACAAGAAAAAAGATGAATAAAATCATTTTAGTACTCATCCTGTTCTCACTATTTACTCCCAGTATATCCGCCTTTGAGCGAAGAAAAGACCAGTTTGATTCCAGCCCTGGCCATCTCATTGTCCCTGTTCCTTACGACCTTCCAGGCGTAGGGACGGGGCTGATGGTCATGGGCTACGCTGGAAATTTTTATGAGAGCCAGACAGATATCGTTTTACTTAATGTTTCAGGGGATGCTGAAGGGGCAATGGTATCTTTTGATGAATTTTACCTTATTCCTGAAACCTTTTACCTTTCAGCCAACAACCTAACCATTACCAAGTATGGGATGAATGGTTACCAAAAGCGGGGGATGGAAAGTAAAAAGAATGACTTTAATATCATGGTGGGGAATTTGTTTGTATCCAAGGTCAGAAGAGCCACCTTAACCTTTTTGGATCGTCATTTCGAAATCTATGCGCAAGTTGACCATACCAATGGTGAGGTAAATGCAATAAAGAATTACCAAGATCAACCCCTTGCCGAATTTACCCAAGGCCAACCCTTTACAAAAGAAATTCGTTCCAAGGGCATGATGTTCGACTTTACCGATGATTATAATGACCCACGAAAAGGAATCCGCTTAGAACAAATTGAATTACAGAATACCGCTCCCGATGCAGGAGCGCCGCAATTCAAGGAGATTTATAATAAGGTCTCGGCCTATGTCCCTGTCTTTGAAAATAGTACTTGGTCTTTTTTCTATGCCTCAGCTGAGGCTAAAATGCAAAAGGAGGGAGATACAAACTTAGAATCTTTAAAAGGAAAAAAGGCTCTGGCATACTGCGCAACGACCCCCAACCAAAGCCTTTGCGAAGCGGCTATTTTAGATGACTTCAGCAACACCATCAAAGCAAATAAAAATGGAACAGTGCAAACCCTAGGGGGCCCAGGTTTTTTACGCTCCTACCCCAATGGTAGATTTCAGGGGGCACACTACCAAGTCATGGGAACGGAATTGCGTTGGAATTTAAGCACAAAAGCGACAGATATCAATTGGTATTTCCTAGAAGATACCAAAGAAGCCATTCAATTGGCTTTTTTCCATGAAGCAGGAACGGTTGCCGAAACCAAAGAGGAGCTCTGGAAGCTACAGAGATCCTCTACAGGCGTAGGCTTACGCTTTCTAACCAAATCAGGTCAGATTTATCGTTTCGACATTGCCCATGGCGATGAAGGGACAGAGGCCACAGTATTTTTCAATTACCCTTGGAGTCAAAATGGACTATAAAAAGAATTTACTCCCCTTGCGCCGACTGCTCATTGGGCTATTTTTTTTGCTCCCCTTGCAGCCCTTATGGGCAGCAGACTTGAATATAATGATTGACCAAATCCCCAGCAAAAAAGGCCAGATTTCACTTTTACTATTTGACCAAGGCGCAAAGGGAGGCTTTCCCTTTGGCTTAAATGGGCACCCCCCCATTTGCAAACAGTCAATGCCGCCTAAGAAGGAAAATAAATTACTGTTTCACTGCGATGGTTTACAAAATGGAGTCTACGCCATCTTTGTTTTTCATGATGAAAACAACAATGGGAAACCTGACCATTACTGGTACGGCCCTCCTAAAGAAACCATTGGATTTTCCAATCAAGCAAAACCCCAAACCTTTGGCCCACCTGAGTTTCGAGATGCGGCTTTTGAAATCAAAGAAGAAGAAACAACCATTCAAATTTCCCTTCAACCCTTTTAAAGGCTTTCCAATGAATTTTAAAAAACTCTTTTTAGCAACCTTCACTTCTTCTACCATAATGTGGGTCATAGCTGGCCTTTGGCACCAAGTGATCATGAAGCATTTTTATCAAAATGAAACCACTGCTGACCATGGAGGGGTTGGGATCATACTCATCTCATATTATATATTAGGGGCCTTAATGAGCTTCGCCTATTTTAAACTAGACGCAAGGGAAGATAGCCTCAAGAGTGGCCTGTTCTTTGGATTCTTTATGGGCTTTTTATGGGTCTTTCCTCACGAATTGGCAATGGCTGGCGCCCACGGAGAATCTTTAAGCTATGTATTTAAAAATGGCCTTTGGCATATCTTTGAACAGGGATTAGGTGGCCTAACCATCGCCATAACCAGTATGCGGCTGCAAAAATAGCAGGAAACCAGAATTCACTTTCTACAGGAAGAATAACACAACAGGCGCCAATGGTTCCAAGGCCTAGAGTCGGCGCTTTAAGATTCTGCTTAAGGCAACTTGGGTGCCCCCTAAATAGAGGGCGATGTCCTACTGGGTGACTAAGTCCCATAGCATTGGCGACCTTTCTTGAACTAGGACATAGCGCTCTGCAGGGGTGCAGCAAAAAAACTCATATTCTCTGGTCTCCTTCTCAAAACTATCAGGCGAGATCACTAAGCAAAAAAAAACCCGCTAGAAGCGGGTTTTTAATTTTATACTCAAACTAAACTATTAAAGCTCAGCTTTAGCTAAAGAAGCATCCATCTTATCTAAAAGATTGGCAAATCTTTCATTTAAAAGCTCAGGCTGAACTGTCTGTTCAACATGATAGTCAACCATACTCTGGTCAACAAACTTCTTAGAGATGTTAAAGAGCAACTCATTGAGCACATTCGAAATGGACTTCAAGGTAGTTGGATTCTTTTTCACAGAAGTCACATCCATTTCGATCACCAATCCCTGTTGAATGTGGTGTGGGTTGATCATAGCTGTAAACTTAGAAAACTGGCCCCTTAAAAAGGTCAATCTTTCTTCTAAGACAAAACGCTCGTGTGGGTAAGTCCCAGAAAAGATCTCGGCAATTCGCTCATCAGCCAATTTTAAACGACTTTTAATATTGTGAACTGCCTGTTGGTTTGTAGAAACCTTTTCTTCTGTTGGCTTAGAGGTAAATACCAACTCATTCCAACCCTTTTCACCGTCATTGGCGCTATCATTTTCCTTAGTGCCTTCACCGTCTTTTTTCTTAATGAACTGCTGAGCTAAATCTTGGTAGGTTGCAACTTTATTATCGGCAGTATACTGGTCGTAAACCTTCTCTACTACATTAAATAGCTGTTGTACCTTTTCGGTTAAAATCCCCGCTTGGGCGTCGTAAGCCTTTTGTGATTCCTTAAGTTGATTCAAGTCGTTGTAAGAAATTTTAATAGCAAAGGTCTCATCAGGTAATTCACCTGGGTCAGAGGGGCTATACTCGTTAATGGTGCAGCTTCTAGCATTTTTTAGATTGTTGATATACTGGTAACCCAATTTATAATTATCTAAAATGGTAGTGAGCATACCCACAACGTTATTAAATCCTTTGCTCTGGATTCGTTCTGAATCTAAGATTGATTTTACGTTAGAACGAACGGCATTAGGGTCGTGAGTTGCATCAGGTGAGGCAAAATTTGCAGCATCCAGTGCATCTAATGTGGCCTTGGAAACAAACTGATATTTTTTTGACTCTTCTGAATCTTCGGTACCATCAAAATCCAAGTAAGCTTCTAAAGCCTTGAATTTTTCAAATAGCATTTCACTGCTGTTTAACTCTAGCTTTTCATCCTTAACCATTGAAACATTAATGGCTTCAATTCTTTGGTCAATTTCTTGGTGGATGTGGTTGCTGATCACTTCTTTAAGCAGGTCTTGAATGGGCTTTTGGTAGTGATAAATTGGGTTCACTAATTCTGAATCCAACACGTTGACAGCCATTTTAATGTCTACAACGGTTCTAGGCTTTTGCCCTGAATTTTTAAAACTACACTTAACAAGGTTATAAGCCTTATCGCTGGCCAAGAAGGCACCAACATCTGTTTTTTGTAAAAGTAAGGCGTTGGTCTTTTTTTCTAAGTTGGCAACAGAACGCTCAATGTTGCTCTGTAAACTAACGTAGGTACTCGCAATGGACTTTTCAATTTCTTCTGTGTTGAAAAAATCAGGCTGGCCCAAACTGTTGATCAAATCAGAAACCACACGAGGTGTGTAACGGTTTAGCTGTTGGTATTCCTCACGGCCAACCATGTCTCTGTATTTTTTTGCCAGTTCGTCTTCCGCTGTAACCATATAGCGGTTCAGCATGTTTTGGAAATTTAAGTTATAGTAATTGTGGATCTTAGTTTTAACTCCACCCATTACATCAATTTTACTTAAAACTTCAGGGGGTAACTTGGAAGAGACGTGATTTAAAATTTTATCTACTTCCTCGTCTACCAATAAAGAAGACTCTTGGTACTCTACTCTACCTTCACGGTAAATCGAGTTTCGACTCCCAACAGCACTAGGCTTTTCTGGGTGAAAGTAATTGGGGCCTTTTAAGAAGCGATCTTTTAACACTTGGTATCTCCGATTGCGATTTGCTTGGTGGCGATTAGCCTCAAGCTGCTTTGTAATTCTCTCGTTCCAAACAATGTGCGGTCTCCCCTCATTTAATTCAGGGCGATTTTAGAGACTAAAATCCTAGACACAGCAATAGCATGAAATTCTATTGTTTAGTTTTCTGTGAATTGAGGGAAGATGTCAACAAAAATCTCCTTTTAACATAACCACAGCCAAGGTTTAGCGTAAAAATTAATCTAACTGGTAATTTTGTCGATCTTGCACAAAGAGCGAAAGATCGGTGAATTTAATCACTGCCTTGCCTTTAATGCCAGAAATAATCAGCCGCACAGCCTGCGAACCCTCAACTTGACTACGGTGTAGCTTGGGAAATTGCACCAAATATGTCTGCGACCAGCGGTCTAAAGGTCTTAAGTATTTATGTAGAAAACTCAGCTCTCTATTTCTTTTATCTAGCCTTTTGATCTTAACAGGGCGAAGTAAATCCCCCTCGTCGTCTTTCAAGTAGGCTTGCCACTGGTCCGAAGGCTTGCCAAAATCCACCCTTTTGTTACTACCGGGGTACAAAACTACCACAAAGGTATAAAAGTTTTCATATTCCCTAGTATGATCGGCCCAAATTTTAGCCTTGGCATTGTCGGCCAAATAGTAAACTTCACTCAGCTCTTTGGCGTAGGCAATACGGTAAATCAGGTCTTGGTAAAGAGCATCCACCTGCATCTGTGTGGAGTAGTCTAAATAAATAGACTCACTTTTAACTTTAGCTTCTAGGGTTTCTTGGAGCTTGGTATTTTTTGCCTCGTTGGAATCGAGCAAACTAAATTGCCCACCGCTATTTCGGCCGCCTGTGCTACAGGAAGATAAAAAACAAAAGCTCGCCAGAAGAATAAAATAAAACAACCGTCTCATTACTTTAAACCGTAGGGGTCAGCGACGATAGGTAAGGGCTCAAATGCCTCTCCCTTTTCCATTTTTTGGGCTAAAGCCTTCTTGGCAGCCTGATCAATCCAAAGGGCGTCAATTTCTAATCCCTGTTTACTAATAAAGCCTTTAGGGCCTTTTATGTAGTCCCACCACAGGAGTCGGGCATGGTCTTTACGCCAAAACTGAACCATTAAAGCGTCGCGCTTCACCAAGCGTTCAATCTCTTCGATTGCGGCGATGCGCTTAGGCTGGTTTAGGTCAAATTCATAAATTTCGATGAGTTTATCAACATCCTTATTGGCATATTGAAACAGGTTATTGGTGCCTTTTTTCACGTTTTCACTGTGTAAAAATTGCCTTGGGCTAGGGAAACTCCCACCGCCATAAGCGACGACCAAAGACTGGTAACTGCGCTCTCCAAAAGATTTATACAGGGCTGCCCCATCGAGCAACTTCACTTGCACATCCACACCCGCCTTTAAGGCCGTTTGTTTGTAAAAAGCCAAGAACTTCACCCAAGACTGGGTTCCCACAGAAATCACCAAGGTTAAGGGCTTACCAGCTTTAACACGGATGCCCATTTCATTTCTTTTTGACCAACCTGTTTCGTCTAAAAGCTGGTTGGCTTTTTTCACATTAAAGGCGGGCTGACGGGCCGATTCCACTCGGTAGGGGGGGAAGACATCAAAAAAGTGGTCTTGTCTCTTTTCCAGGCCAAAATTAAATTTTTCGTTGATGGAGGCAAAATCCAAAAGATGCTGCAAGGCCTTGCGAACCTTTAACTCTTTTAATATTGGGTCTTTTAGGTTAAAGAATATGCCCCTTAGGCCTGCGGAGCTTTCGATAAAAATCTTCTGTTTTTTCACCCAACCCTTTTGCACTTCTACAAAATCCGTTTCCTTCACCCATCTGCTGGCGTCGCCAACGGAAAATAGGTCGTATCGGCCCTTTTTAAATAGTTCGAATTCCACTTTTGTGGTCTTCACAACTGAGATTTTAATGGCGTCAAAATTGTAGAGACCCTTGAACCGAGGGAGGTCTTTGCCCCACCAGTTTTCCTGTTTGGTAAAGGTTATGGACTTACCCTTTTTATATTGATCTAGCACGTAGGGGCTGGCAGTAACGTTAGGCAACCAGTTGTAATCCTTCACCCATTTTTTATCTACTTTAATTCTATGGCGAGGCAGAGGGGTAATATCTAGCTCTCTTAAAACGCGCCAGCTGGGTTTTACAGAAACAATTTTCAAGGTGTAATCATCCACCTTTTCCACAGACTGGAAGTGATCCCTTGCATATTGGTTATAAAAGGGAATGGGGATAACTTTCGACTGCATAAACTCAAAACCAAAGATATAATCATCTGCCGTAATGGCTTTGCCATCAGACCATTTGGCCATGGGTTCTAGCTTATAAAATACCGTCTTCTGGTCGGGCATAATTGCCCAATGAGTGGCTAAGAGCGGCAGAATTTGATTGGTCTGGGCGTTGACAGTAGTCAGGCCCCACATACTATAAGAGCGATTATAACCGACAAAACCACCTGAGTTACTATTGGGGCCGTAGAGCCTAAAAGTCAGGGGGAAGGTCTGGATGGAGAGGTTAAAAATGCCTCCTTTTTGGGCTTTTGGGTCGGCAAAGTTGGCCTCGCTGTTCGTTTCCCACTTAATATCTTTTGGTAGTGTGGTGGTTGCAGGGTAGGCATGCACCTCTAAGACGGGTGGTTGGGGAACGATAGGTTTTTTCTCTTTTTTGGCGTCGCAGCCGCTGAAAGTAAAGGTAAAAGCCACAAGACTTAAGAGAAATAATAGAGGTAAGTTTTTTTTCATCATCCAATGGGGGAAAGGAGATAGGCTTAGAAAAGAGAGGCATTGGGAGCCTCGGAACTAAAAAAGGCAGAACAGAATTTAGGATTTAGAATTAAAGCCCAAAAAAAAAGTGAAAAAAAAAGCTGGGTGTTACCACCCAGCCTTATTTTTTAAACTTATTTATTGTTGATTGCGTCAAACATGGTCTGACCAATGTCAGCTGGCGTTTTTGCAACAGCAATTCCCGCAGCCTTTAGAGCCGCGATTTTACCAGCAGCAGTACCGCCTGCGCCAGAAACAATTGCGCCTGCGTGGCCCATTCTTCGTCCTGGAGGTGCAGTTTGCCCAGTGATGTAAGAAGCCATTGGCTTGGTTACATAGTCTTTGGCAAACTCAGCTGCTTCTTCTTCCGCAGAACCACCGATCTCACCGATCATAACAATCGAGTCAGTATCAGGGTCATCTTGGAACAAGCGAAGTGAATCAATAAAGTTAGTGCCGTTTAAAGGGTCACCACCAATACCAATACAGGTAGATTGACCAATGCCTAAAGCTGTTAACTGAGCAACGGCTTCATAGGTCAAGGTTCCAGAGCGACTCACAAGGCCTGTTTTACCTTGAAGGTGAATCTTACCGGGCATGATT
The DNA here is from genome assembly GCA_965602905.1 of uncultured bacterium. GTDB lineage: Bacteria > SAR324 > SAR324 > XYD2-FULL-50-16 > XYD2-FULL-50-16 > JASJGK01. Next base: position 10,398 of record CBFCZY010000027.1, read on the forward strand.
CCCACTTTACAGTGACCAGGGCTAATGATTCCTGGGCAGTTTGGCCCAATTAATCTTGTACCAGGTGCAGACTTTAAAGCTTCGCCAACTCGGATCATATCAAGGACAGGGATGCCCTCAGTAATGGCCACAACAAGCTCAACGCCAGCTTCAATTGCCTCTAAAATCGCTTCCGCCGCAAATGGAGGGGGAACAAAGATCATAGAGCAATCCGCGCCTGATTTTTCTTTTGCATCACGTACACTGTTATAAACAGGTACGCCTTCGTGCTCACTTCCACCTTTACCGGGTGTTACCCCTGCAACGACTTTAGTGTTTGCGTATTCTTTACAGCCTCTAGCATGCAAGCTCCCTTGGGAACCTGTGATGCCTTGGACCATGATTTTAGTGTCTGAATTGACAAGTACAGTCATCTGTTATCTCTCTCAAGGGGTGTGTTAAGCTTTAGCTAGCTCAACTGCTTTTTTAGCAGCAGGACCAAAGCCAGCAACCATTACCAGTTTCCCAGAAAGGCCGCTATTTTCAATAATGTCATGGGCTTCGTCAGCGTTGGTGCCTTCTAAACGGACAACAACTGGAATCGCTAGTCCTACATTTTTAAATGCAGCGACAACTCCACTGGCAATAACATCACAACGAACAATACCCCCAAAGATATTGATAAAAATACATTTTACATTTGGATCTTGGGTAATGATTCTAAAGGCATTTTCCACACGATCTTCGTCAGCTGTGCCACCTACATCCAAGAAGTTTGCAGGAGTTCCGCCGTAATCATTGATCAAGTCCATGGTAGCCATGGCCAGACCAGCACCGTTCACCATGCAACCAATTTCGCCATCTAGCTTAATGAAGTTAAGGTCGTGCTTGCTTGCTTCTACTTCTGCGGCATCTTCTTCGTCTAGGTCACGCAACTCTAAAGTAGCTGGGTGCCTGTAAAGGGCATTTGAGTCGAAAGACATCTTGCAGTCTAAAGCCAATACACGGCCGTCGCCTGTAACAATCAAGGGGTTGATTTCTAAAAGGTCGCAATCTTCGGCGATGCAAGCATTATATAGACTTACAAACATCTTTTGCGCTGCTCTCATTACATCCTTACCATACTCATCAAAACCCAAGCCATAAGCCAAGCGTGAAGTTTGGTAAGACCTAAGTCCCAATGCAGGATCAATCCATTCTTTTAAAATTTTCTCAGGAGTTGCTTCTGCAACTTCTTCGATATCCATACCGCCTTCACGGCTGGCAATCATCACAACTTTTTTGCGGTCACGGTCGATCAAAACAGAAAAATAAAATTCATGTTTGATATCCATTCCTTCTTCAACAAGTAACGTCTTCACCAATTGGCCTTCTGGCCCCGTTTGGTGAGTTACAAGCTGCATCCCTAAGATAGCTTCAGCACTGGCTTTAACGGCGTCAAGACCCTTCGAGACCTTAACTCCGCCACCTTTGCCTCTACCACCTGCGTGGATCTGAGCCTTTACAACATTTACTTCACCGCCTAATTTTTTGGCAGCTGCTACAGCGTCATCAACGCTTTTGACCATGTGGCCTTTTGGTACGGCAGCGCCGTACTTTGCGATTATAGCTTTCGCTTGGTATTCATGTATTTTCATATTTTTTAAGAAATTACAGGTTTAAATTAGCAACAGCATCATTTAGGCCTTTAACGGTAGCCACTGAAGCATTTAATTGCGTTTGTTCGTCTTCGGTTAATTCGATTTCAATCACTTCTTCAACGCCTTTACCGCCGATTTTACAAGGCACGCCAACAAAGAGATGCTCTTTTACACCATACTGCCCGCCAGTAATTTTACAGGCACAAGTGTAGATATTCTTTTTATCGCCAAGGTAGGCTTCAGCCATTTTAATCGCTGAGTTTGCAGGAGAGAAGAAAGCACTTCCCCGACCTAGTAAGGCAACAATTTCACCGCCAGCCATTTTCGTTCTGGTAATAATAGCTTCCAAACGTTCTTTACTTAAAGAACCATTGGCAACCATTTGCTCTAAAGAGACACCAGCAACATTGGACATGTGAGTCAAAGGAACCATAGAGTCACCGTGACCACCAAGAACATAAGCGTTTACTTGGTTCACAGAAACATCCAATTCCCAAGCAATGAAGGTTCTAAAGCGAGCTGAGTCTAAAATTCCAGCCATGCCACAGATCATATTGTCTGAGATGCCTGCATATTTTTGTAAAAGGGCCACCATAGCGTCTAGAGGGTTGGTGATACAGATAACAAAAGCATTTGGGGCGTACTTCTTAATTCCTTCCCCTACTCCTTTCATCACTTCTGCATTTTTACCCAAAAGGTCGTCACGGCTCATGCCGGGTTGTCTAGGGAAGCCTGCAGTTACAACAACCACATCAGCGCCTTCAATATCGGCATAGTCGTTGGTACCAGTGACAGTATAGTCAAAACCCAAAATAGGGCCACTTTCCGCTAAATCTAAAGCTTTACCCTTGGCAACGCCTTCAAAAACATCGAACAGCACCACATCGCCTAGGCCTTTGATTAGGCATAGGTGGGCCAAAGTACCGCCAATCATCCCCGCGCCAATTAACGCGATTTTATTTCTGGCCATTTTTACTCCTTACAGTTTTTTAGTGTAGGTTGTCTTTCTTTTCAAGTGTGAGCCTACAGGTTTTTATCATGTGGGTCTAGTTTTTAACTTGGAATATTCCCCCAAGTAACAACTCTCGATGGCCCCACAAAAGAACATTCGAAAAATGCCATAAGTATAGGGATTTTTATGCAACTAATCAAACCCAAATCTCAATTTATTTGTCTGGGCTTACGTCCATTGGCTTCTTACCAAGCCCACGGCACTTTAAAGACACAAGAACTTTTTAAACCAAAGACTAGGCAAATTGTCATAGACTGGTTATTATTTGCAAAAGTTAATAACTTAGAAGGCCTAAGATGAAACGAAAAACAGCTTACGAAAACCCCATATTTTGCGGGGTCTTTAATGTCGTCACCACTATTTGGGTGGCATTTGCTCGCTGGAAGTTCCAAGGGGAGCCAAACCGCGCTAGAAAACTCATCCTTGTCGGTGCGCCCCACACGAGCAACTGGGATTTTATCTATATGGTCATCGCCTCATTCCAAAAGAATTTGAAGCTTTTTTGGATGGTGAAAGATAGCGTTTTCAAGTCGCCCCTAGGCCCCCTCGCCAACTGGACTGGCGGCATACCCATTGAGCGCAACGCCAGCCATAACATGGTAGACCAGATGATCCAACTCTTTAATGAGTCTGAAGACTTAGTCTTGGTCAATGCTCCTGAAGGCACAAGAAGCAAAAAAGACCGCTGGAAAACAGGTTTTTATTATATTGCCTTAGGCGCCAAGGTGCCCATCCAGCTTTGTTCGGTAGACTACCCCAATAAGACTGTGATTTTCGGGCCTACCTTAGAACCAACAGGAAACATTGAGGCAGATTTTAAAATCATCGAGGACTATTACAACGGTTTTGAGGGCAAACACCACGAGAATTATACTAAGCCCATGGGGGACAAGGCACTAGAAGACTCCAGTAAAGAGCAAGAAAAGTAAGGGTCTAGCCTATTTTTAAACTAAGCTTAAAGTAACAGCTTTAGCGACCACCACCTTTTTTCTAGCCACCATCAGCGCCTCTGCTTGCACAGAGCTAGCAGGAGGGGATAACCAAATAATTTGGCCAGGGTTCGCCAAGGTAAGGTCGTTACCTTCTAAACCTTGCATCTCACTTAAACTCACATCTACAACTTGACCACAGAAGGTCATCAACTCAATGGATTCGGCTTGGTAAAGGCGATTTTTGCACAACATAGCAAAGCGGCCTGAGGCTAAATCAACATCCACCACCTGACCTGCCATTTCATATTCCCCTGTCGATTGTCTGTCTGTGTCGTAGGTGTCGTCGCCATCTGCTTCTTTATCTAAAAAGCCTGTGGTGTACCCCCTGTGAGGCAATTTCTCTAGCTCTGCTTCCCATTTTCCAGATACTTGCGCCCCGGCAAACAACTCGTCCAAAGCAGCCCTATAAGCTCTGGTCGCCGTTGCCAGATACAAGGCCGTTTTCATGCGCCCTTCGATTTTCAGGCTGTTTATACCAAAGTGCACAAATTCCTTGAGCAGGCTCAAACCTTTTAAGTCTTTACTGCTCATAAAATAGGTGGCCGCCTCGGTGGCAGCCTCTGGCTCGGCACTTGAAACCTCTGGCATGGCGACACGGTAATGATGCCTGCAAGACTGCACACAGCCGCCTCGGTTGGCATCTCGTGCCGATTGGTAATTGGATATGGTGCACTGGCCTGAATAGGACATGCACAATGCCCCATGGAGAAACATCTCCACCTCCACTCCAGCCTCGTTTTTCAAACTAGCCGCCTCAGCCAAACTCAATTCACGGCCCACAACAATTCGTTTTACCCCAAGCGCCTTATAGGCTTTGGCGTGGGCCACATTGATCACGCTGGCTTGGGTGGAAATATGAAAGGGAGTATCTGTGTGGCGGCGGATTACCGTGGCGACACCTAAGTCGCCCACAATGATAGCATCGGGCATAAAATCTTTAATCTGCCCCAAAAATTCAGGAAGATCAGCAAGTTCAAAGTCGTGGAGATAAGAATTGACGGTCAGATAGATTCGTTTTCCAAGTCGGTCGGCAATTCTTCTGGCCTCGGCCAAATCAGAAAGGGTGAAGTTGTCGGCACCGCTACGGAGGCCAAAGCGTTGAAACCCTAGATAGACTGCATCAGCCCCATAGGAAAAAGCAATTTTCAGCTTTTCCAAATTCCCTGCTGGTGCTAATAATTCTGGTTTAGTCATTGCTCTTCTTTACCCTTTTTTAATATTCTTCAGGTTGGCTTTTTTAGCCAAACATCAATGTACGATTATAAGCCGCAAAAACCCGCAAAGCCCAAGTCAAAAAATCAGGCTCCCAAAAAGCCCAAAAAAGTCATTGAGCCTATGGATTTTAACACCTTGAACAAGGAACAGCGTCAAGCTGTGGAATCCATCGATGGCCCACTTTTGCTTTTGGCAGGCGCTGGCAGTGGTAAAACTCGTGTGATCACCTACCGCATTGCCAATCTAATCAAAAATAAGGGCATCCCTGCTCGGTGGGTATTGGCTTTAACCTTTACCAACAAAGCTGCACAGGAGATGGGGGAACGTGTTAAAGAGCTACTAGGAACCCTGTCCCGTGGTATTTTAGTCACCACTTTCCACAGCCTTTGCGTTCGCATCTTGCGCCAGTACATCCCAATTTTGGGCTATGAAGCAAACTTTGTCATTTTCGATACAACTGCGCAACTGCAATGCATGAAGACCATCATGGAAGAGCATGGCCTAGATAGTTCCACAGCCAACGTAAAGGCAGTTTTTTACGAGATCATGAAATACAAAGGCGATGGCCAAAAGCCAGCCGACCTTTTAAACCAGACGGCCAACCCTGCAAACATGCAGATGGGGAAAGTTTACCAAGACTACAACAAACTACTAAAATCCTGTAATGCTTTGGATTTTGAAGATATTTTATACCTTACCCTCGATCTGATCCAAAAGCATCATACCGAAGTAGCAGAGCTCCAAGATCGTTACCACTATATCATGGTTGATGAGTATCAGGATACAAACCGTGTGCAGTATAAAATTGTTAGTTTTTTATGTGAAAAAAGAAAGCAGCTCTGTGTAGTGGGCGACGATGACCAGTCCATTTACGGTTGGCGTGGCGCTGACCAAAGAAACATCTTGGATTTTAAAAAGGACTTTCCCGATGTGACCACCATCAAGCTGGAACAAAATTACCGCTCTACCGATGTTATTTTAAGGGCCGCCAATAGCGTGATCTCAAATAACACAAATCGCATGGAGAAAACTCTCTGGACCGACACCACAGATGGCCCCAAGGTCAAATGGGTATTCCAATTAACGGCAGAAGAAGAGCTGCAAGAGGTTGTGCAGCGGTTGCGGCATTACCGCTTAAGCAACGGTAAATTCTGGAAGGATTGCGCCTTTTTATATCGCTCCAATTTTCAGTCGAGAGTCATTGAAGAGGCCCTTAGAAATGAAGGCATCCCCTACCAATTGATCGGCGGCACCAAGTTTTTCGACCGTAAAGAAATCCAAGATTGCTTAAGTTACATGCGGTTTCTCCACAACCCCAAAGATGAAATCAGCCTCTTTCGGATTTTAAATTACCCTCGCCGTGGCTTAGGTCAGGCAGCCATTACAGGCATCGGTGAAGCCCGCACAGGCACAGACTTAAGCTTTTTTGAAATCATGAGCCATGCCTCCAGCTACTGCGACCTAGGCCCCCGTGAATTGGGCAATGTAGAAGCCTTTGCCATGTTGCTAGAGGAGTATATCCAAAGGCTAAATACAGAGCCCTTTTATGAGGTTTGCAAAGATCTGTTCGAAAGAGTGGGCCTCAAAGAAGAGTTGGAACGCACCGAAAAGGTAGAAGAGGCAAGAGAAAAAAAGGTAAACAATTACCTCGAATTTTTAAACACCATGTATCTCTACGGTCAGAAAAAAGAAGCCACCACAACCCTATCTGACTTTTTAGAATATGTTTCGCTTTTTACCGACCAAGACACAATGGACGATAAAAAAGACCAAGTCAGCCTCATGACAGTCCATGGTTCCAAGGGGCTAGAGTTCGATTTTGTGGCCTTGGTCGGTCTGACAGACAAGCAATTCCCCAGTGAAAAGTCTGTGATTGAAGGCAACTTAGAAGAAGAACGCCGCTTGTTTTATGTGGCTATCACTAGAGCGAGACACGCACTAATTTTATCCATGTCTGAAACAAGGCGCTACTATGGCGAAGAGCAACGAAATTTACCGAGCAGGTTTTTAGAGGAAATCGACCCCAGTGTCTTTGAGATCCCTCCATTTGGAAAGGCAACGGTTGCAGCCAAAAAAGTGGCCGCTAAAAATGCCCGAGCTGCCTTTTTTGACAAGTTCAAGAAAAACGAGGGATAAAACTTAGGCCAAGATTTTGCTTTTTCCCTCTGCACAGGCTATAGCTAAAGGGAAAAACCTTTAGGAGCCCCATTGAACCAACTGATCCAAGTCCAAACCACTTGCCCCACCGAGGCCGAGGCCAAAGAATTAGGCCGCTTGGTCATCCAAGCCAAACTGGCCGCCTGTGTGCAAATCCAAGAAATTACCAGTATATATATGTGGGAGGGGGAAACAAAAGAAGAGCCTGAGTGGCGGCTTTCCATAAAAACCCAAGGGACACACTACCTGCACCTAGAAGCCTTTATTGCAGAAAAGCACTCTTACCAAAACCCACAAATTATATCCTTAGCCATTGTGGATGCCAGTGCTGCTTATGGGAAATGGATTGAAGAGGCAACAGAGTTACCTTAAAGGGCCGCTAGAGCTTAAAACTAAAGGGATTCAACTAAAATCGGTAGAAGGCCGTAAAGTTCAACATGGTTCCAGAAAAGTTTAAAAGTAAGTTGCCATCAGAGGATTGACCAAAGGGGTCGTTAGAAGCCTGAATAGACTCTGCCCTTAAATTCCTCAATTCTACAGTCACACCAAAATTATCTTGGATATTTACAATAGCGCCATAGGTTTGGTAGGTCATTAAACCAATCAAATTGGTTCTAGCAGAAACGCCTACAGTCGAGTCAACAGAGCTAAACTCCCCGTTAAGCCAACCCCAACCAATCCCCAAAAAGGGTTGCACTGTGCTTGAGTAAAAATCTGAAAAATAGGCTCGAAGGGTAAAGCTCCAAACTTGGATATTCATGTTGATACTGGGGCCAACTACATCGTCACCACCAGTGTAAACCGAGGCCGAATCAGAAGAAAATTGCATCAATTCAAACCCGTAAGAATAACCTGTTGGGTACTCAAAGTCAGGAAGTGGCTCTAGGATTTGCAAAGAAAAATTACCAAAATAACTAACGGGACTTTGGCCGTTTTCAAAGAGGTCGTCCCGTCCTGAAAACTGAGCGTAAACGTTTTCAATGTAGCCATAGTTAACGATACCGCTATTAATCTGGCGCTTTTTATCGCCTCCCTCTTGGGCAAAGGTCGCCCCAGAAAAGAAAGACACAAAAAACAGAACAAACAGAATAAAAGAAACCCTTACGCTACGCTTCATTTTTACTCCAAAAATTTACCAATGCGGTTAAATCTATAACCTTCAAGTAAACTGAGATTGGCGTTGTGTGACCAGTAGATGATCATACCCTTGCCTGTTACCTTCGACTCTTCAACATAACCCCAGTAGCGGCTATCTTTTGAGTTTCTGCGATTATCACCCATAACCCAAAGCTTACCTTCAGGCACAACAAATTCTCGCTCTAGAGGCATCCCTAAAAGATTGGGATCAAAAAAGATATAGTCAGCCTCTTCTCTTTCATTGTTGATATAAACATCTTCACCAACAAGGCGGATGTGATCGCCACCAACAGCCACCACTCGCTTGATAAAATCAATAGAAGGGTCTTCTGGGTAGGGAAAGACAACAATATCGCCTCGATTCACCCTTTCTTTCATCAATTTTGCGTCACTAAAGGGAATCACAAAACCGTAGGAGTTTTTATTTACAAAAATATGATCACCAATCTCTATGGTGTGAATCATGCTGCCTGTAGGCACACGGTAAGGAGCAAAAAGCCAAGTTCGAAATATGAATGCAACGATCAAAGCAAAAAGTAGTGCCTCGCTCCATTCTCGGATAGTTTTATTTTTTATAAAACGTTCTAAATTAATGATTTTCATCTTTGTTTTTTTGGTCTCAATAGGGGTATTGTTGTTATTCTATCTGTTTGTAGAATGATAGGGCAGGAAAGGCCAATTGTAAAGCTAAGCCTTACCCCTACCTTTAAGGTATTTTTTTAAATATTTTAGCTCTCTTTGGGCCAGCAATAAAAGAGGCAAAACCAAAGCTGGGAATAAACTCAAAAAAAGTATAAAAAATTGCATACTATAAGAAAAATCAAACTCTGCCCCTAGGTATTTTTTGAGAAACCACAACTCTAAAAACAAAAGCACCGAAAAGGCCAATATCCGAAGGCTGGTTGCAATGGGCAAGGCGCCACTAACGCCCAAACGGCCTAGAAAGAAGAATAGAGCTATCATTTGTATGGCTTGGGCCAAAGACGAGGCTAAGGCAATTCCCAAGTGACCTAAAAAATTGCTCAAATAAAAGGCCATGCCCACATTGGCAAGCATCACCCCAAAGGCGATCCAAGCTGTTAAGGAAATCATTTTGTTCGCTTGGTAAGAAGCCAGTAGGATGCGGTTAATGCCAATAAAAACCAGACCTAAAATATGAAAGCGCAATGCCCCTGCCGTCATTTGCAGACTATTCAAATCAAAGGACCCACGTAAAAACAAAAGGCCTACAATCTCTTCAGCCATCACCAGAGTGATGCCAATGACAGGCAAGGTGACAAATAAAATCACCTCAATATTTTGCTTGATCATGGCAGAGGCTTGTTCCCTTTCCCCTGAGTGAAAAAAGCCCGCCAACTTAGGTAACATCACTGTAGCAAGGCTCACCACCAACACCCCTAACACCAATTCTAAGAGGCGGTTTGAAAAGGTCAGGCTGGAAAGGCTGCCCCCCTCTAAGGTCGTTGCTATGAGGTTTGAGATGATGATATTTATTTGGTAAACCCCAGCGCCAAACAGCGTGGGCACCAATAATTTTAAGGCATCTTTTATTTTGGGGTCGCCTAGATTAATGCCCCTACTCTTCATGCCGCCAAAAAAGGAAAAGCCCTTTTTTTTGAGGGCAGGCACCTGAAAAAAGAGCTGTAAAAATCCACCGACCATCACGCCCAATGCAAAGGCCACCGCAGGATTGGCAAAATAGGAACTCAGGCCAAAGGCCGCAGCAATAATAGAAAGATTGAGTAAAACAGGTGTAAAGGCGGGAATAGAGAAGACCCCCTCACTATTTAAAATCCCCTGAGCGACAGCAGAGAGAGAAATCAAAAGAACATAACCAAACATGAGGCGGCTTAAAAAAACCGTCGCCTCTAAGGTTTCCCCAGTAAACCCACGGGCAAACAACTGAGAAACAAAAAAGGGCGCTTGCCAAATAAAAATTCCAACTAAAAAAACCAAGATCAGGCTCAAGACCCAAAAAAAGTTTTTGGCAAATTCTAAAGCACGTTCCTTAGAGTCTTTTTCCTTAATTTCACAATAGACAGGAATAAAGGCATTGGACATGGCCCCTTCTGCTGTCAGGCGGCGAAATAAGTTGGGCAGAGAAAAGGCTAGGGAAAAGGCATCGGAAAAAAGACTGGTGCCAAGAAAATGGGCACGGGCCATTTCTCGGACCAGACCTAAAAACCTGCTAATTAAGGTAATGGAGCCAACTTGACCCACCTTACTAAAAAAATCTCTTTTCTCGCTCATAGGCCTAATTTAACTGCCTATTGCCTTAAAAGGCTAGAGTTTTTTTGATTCAATTGGTTGTAACATGAAAATATGGCATGAAACTTTCTTACCCTTGGGTTAGAAAACCATAAAGGAAAGTCGCCATGCAGGTAAAAAAATATATCGCACAGGACATGCAAGAAGCTGTGCGCATGATTAAAGAAGAGATGGGTCCCCGAGCTGTTATCCTTTCTACAAGAAAGGTACGCAAAGGCTCAGGCGCTTTTGGTCTTTTTGGAAAGTATGTTTTAGAGGTGACTGCCGCTCAAGACGCGAAAGCTGCCGCCTTCCCTAAATCTGTACCTAAAAAAGCTGTGCCTACGCCCTCTTTGGCTCCTGCCCAACCTATAAATGTGGCACCTCAGAAACAGCAAGGGGCAAAACCTGATGGATTAAGTGACTACCAATGGGAATTACAACAAAACTCACCAACAACGCCTAGAGTCTTAAAGAAAGAAGAAAAAACCAAGAGCTATGGCAACTTACAAGATGATATCACTGAGTTAAAAGATCTAATCCACGACCTTAGAAAAGGCGTTCGCAGAGACGTAAACGACGAAGCAAATGTGACCCATTTACGCTACGAGCTCAATGAATTAAAGCACATGGTTAGTGATTTGGTTTCCCAATCAGGTGACATTAAAGACCTAAACCTCCATGAAAACCTAGTGGCCCTTTACCAGCAGCTTTGCTTTAACGGAGTTGAGGAAAAATTTGCCAAAAAGCTTTGTGAAGAGGTGAACAAAAAAGTCCCTACCGCAGAGTTAAACAACTTCGCCTATGTAAAGGTTTACCTCGCTCGCATGTTTATGCAGGTGATCAACCTCATGGAAGAACCCACTAAAAAGCCTGAAAAAGGCCCCAGAATTATCTCCCTAGTTGGGGCAACAGGTGTCGGTAAAACCACAACCCTGGCAAAGATTGCAGCAGGGGAAAAGTTAAAAAATCCTGACGCTAAAATCGGACTTATCACTGTAGACACCTACAGAATCGCAGCCGTGGCCCAGCTAAAAGAATATGCAAAGATCATTAAAGTACCCTGCAAAGTGGTGCATGATCACACAGAGTTAGACGCTGTATTAGAGTCTTATAAAGACATGGATCTGATCCTCATTGACACGGCAGGAAGAAGCCAGAGGGATGCAATTCAGCTGCGAGAATTAAAAGATTTAATGGAAGGATATTCCGACTTTACCAACCTCTTGGTTTTAAGTTCTACTACAAAGGACGAAGACCTTATGGAAATGAGTAAGAGATTTGCCATTGTGCCCTTAAGCGGAGTAATCTTTACTAAGCTTGATGAATCCACAAGTTACGGGTCAATTTTCAACCATTCTATTCGGTTTAAGTTGCCTTTAGCCTATTTGACTACAGGGCAAAATGTTCCAGAAGATATTGAAACGGCAGGCCGTGAACGTTTAGTAGATTTACTGCTGAATATCTCTGGTGAGTTGGGTGACGAAAAGAAAAATGCTTAACCAAATTAGTGATACAAAATCATGATCCGAGATCAGGCCCAAGGCCTAAGAGAACAATTTAACAAACCTGAAGGCGAGGGCAAAAAACTAACGGGCAAGGTTCGCTCTTTAAGTTTTACTAGCGGCAAGGGTGGAGTGGGCAAAACCAATATTGTGGTGAACCTTGCTGTTCAATTGTGTAAAATGGGCAAAAAAGTCTTGTTGATCGATGCTGATTTTGGCTTAGCCAATATTGATATCCTGTTAAACTTAACACCTTCGCACACCATTGAAGATGTTTTAATGGGAAATAGAACCATTGAAGAAGTGTTACAGGTGGGGCCTTTGGGCATGCATATTCTGCCAGCGGCTTCAGGGGTTAGCGAGATGAGTGAGTTGGATTCAGACCAACAAATGGCTTTGATTAACGAGTTGAGTGGTCTGCAAGAAAACTATGACTATATATTAATTGATACAGGTGCAGGCATTGCCTCATCGGTCTTGCGTTTTAATGCTGCTGCCGATGAAATTTGTGTCATTACCAATACCGAGCCAACGGCCCTAACAGATGCTTATGCTTTAATGAAAATTATGGCTACAAAGTACCAAGTGAGACGTTTTAATTTGATCGTGAACCAAGTGACCAGCATGAAAGAAGCGAGATCGGTCCATACCAAATTACAAACGGTTTTTGACCAGTTTTTACCTGTGAGCTTGATCCTCACAGGTTTTATTCCAAAAGATGCCAACTTTACCAAAGCTGTACGTGCCCAAACACCCTTAAGCTTAATGGCACCAGCATCGGCAACAGCAAAGGCCTTTAGCCTTGTTGCCCAGCATATTGACCGCAACCCAGGCGAAGAAATGAAAGCCGAGGTTGGATTTTTTACCCGAGTTGGGCTCTTTAAAAAGAAGTTTTAAACATGGTGAATCCTTACGCAAAACAGCAAACAAACAGCAAAGAACAGATGGTTCTGGAATATGCCCCCATTGTGAAGCATATTGCCAACCGTTTGGCTGCACGGATGCCTTCTAACGTCGACCGAGACGACCTGATTCAATCGGGTATGATTGGCTTACTGGAAGCAGCCGATAAATTTGACGTAGATAAGGGTGTAAAATTTAAAACCTATGCGGAAATTCGTGTCAGGGGCGCAATGCTCGATGACCTAAGAAGCAAAGATTGGATTCCACGCTCTGTAAGAGAAGGGGCAACCAAGTTAGAAACGGCCTTTCGAAGCCTACGTGCCAAGGGAAAAGATCACCCCACAGACAAAGAATTAGCCAAAGAATTGGAAGTAGCCCCAAAAGAGCTCGCCCTATTTTTAGATAAGGCCAAGCCCATTCCCATGCTTTCTATTGAAGGACTAGGGGCCAAATCTGGCGACGATGATGGTTTGGATTTCACAGAAACCCTTACGACAGAAGAGGAAAGTAACCCCTTTACCTCGGCCTTAGGCGAAGAGGCCCAAGATGTGGTTCGTGAAGCTGTGGAAAGACTGCCTGAAAAAGAACAATTGGTTTTGGCTTTGTACTACAACGAAGAATTGAACCTAAAAGAAATTGGCGCTGTTTTGGATCTCACAGAATCTAGGGTGAGCCAGCTCCGTACCAAAGCCATTGGTATGCTTCGAAGCTACATGAAAGAATTCATTGAAGCAGATAGCCAATAACCTCAGTTTCTTGACCCAAAAAAGCAAAAAAAGGCGTGGTTGAGCCATCTGCGGGCTTTTCTTTTGTAACAAATTCCCCTATAGTAAATGTAAGTTATTAGCCTACTTCGGTAGGCAGTCGGCCTAAACCTCCCCCGTCGCTATGGGTTTAGGTCGGCAATCACCCCCCTCTTGTTCCCACTCCCCAAATTCTCTATAATATTTACCTTTTATTCTGGTAAGCTCTGGGGCCTGTCCACTAAAAACATTTTAAAGGCTCCACTAAAAAAATCTTAAAGGCTCCCCTTAAAATTGAATCTTCTTGGGTTGTTATTTTTAAGCGACCTGCCTTTAAAAGGGGACCCAGTTGGCGGTTGATGTCGGTAAAGAGAAAGCTGACAATCCCATTTACGAACCTTCGGCCCAAGCTTGCCACCTGATCGTCGGCTAAAAACTTATCAAAAATTACCAGCCTACCCTTCTCTTTTAAAACTCGACTCACTTCTTTTATGGTAGGCTCTGGCTTGGGCACCACAGCTAAAATCAGATGTAAAATCACAGCGTCAAAGCTGGCTGTTTCAAGGTCTAATTTTTCCGCATCCATGGCCAAAAACTTGGCATTTAAACCCAATTTCTGGGCTTTTTTTGCACTGCGCTCCACCATGGCGGGGCTGAGGTCTATCCCTAAAATCTCGCAGTCTTTAGGCAAAAATTCCAAGTCTAAGCCTGTCCCACAACCGACCAACAAAACCTTATCCCCAGGATTTAGGCCAAGGCGCAAGATGGATTGTCTTCTCGCCTGCTGGAACAGGGGCTTTACCATATTATAAAATGGGGCGTAGAGACTGTAGCGGAGTAGGTTCCACTTGGTATTATTGAGTGCCATGGTCTTTTGTAGAAGTTCAGGTTGCAGCTTTGGGAAAGTCATCTTTCCCCTTGAAGATAACAAGACTTCTAAATTAGAGCAATAGCTCTAATTTTGTTTTTATCCCTGCGCAGGAGACCAAAGGATAGACATAAAATCACGCCTTTGGTAGATTTGGACCGAACAATAGCTAAAAAACAAATTAGAAAACTAACTAGGATTCAAGACGCTTTGGTAAATCAAATCCAAATTCCAAGTAACAAAGAAATCAAAAAAAAGGGAGCCCTTATCATAGTGGGCCTCATTTTAGCCCTCTTTTTTGTCTCTTTAGTTTTTCATATCTTCCGCCTTGACCCTAAATTTTCAGCCCTCTTTTTCGACGCTCAACTAGGCTGGCTCCACAAGGAAGAACAGCCTTGGCTGTGGCTTTACAAGTGGGGCACTGTGCCTGGAATACTCCTAACCCTAACTAGCCTCATAGGCTGGTTTGCAAGTTATTTCGTGGGAAAATTACGGAGCTACCGCCGCTATTTTTTGCTGGTTTTTTTAACGGCAATCATCGGTGGGGGCATCATTGTAAATGGCCTGCTAAAAGATTACTGGGGCAGACCGAGGCCAAGACAAACAATTGAATTTAATGGTCTTTGGGAATATAAACAGGTTTGCGAACCGGGGATACCTGGCAAGGGGAAATCCTTTCCCTGTGGGCACTGCACCATGGGATATTTATTTACCATTCTGCTTTTTGTGCGCCGAAAAAACAAACTCATTGCCTATATTGGGGGCGGCTTTGGTTTTGGCTATGGAATTTTAATTTCCATGGCTCGGATCGTCCAAGGGGGGCACTTTCTGCAAGATACCATCTGGTCGCTAGGGGTTTTGTGGCTCACGGCGACGGTGCTGCATTATTTTGTAATCAAAGGCGAGGAACAACGGGAAGAACAACTATTTGAAGGCAGCTTTACCAAAAAAATGACCTTTGGGATGGCTACAGCTGTGGCCCTGACTCTAATTGTTGCAGCAGTAATGACCAGAAGGCCCTATTTCCGCAGTTATAACCACCAGATTGTGATCAAAGAAGAGACAAACCAGCTTAAAATTAAAAGTAATTTTGAATGGGAAGCAGATAAGATCTATTGGGATAAGGGCAGCTCACGAGCCTATGTAAAAGTGGATGCCAGAGGTTTTGGTTTGCCCAATGTACTCCATAATTTTTACAGCACTCACACCTGGAGCAAAAATAAGTTAGAGCTTCACTTTGAGATCTATAAAAAGGGCTATTACAGCGAGCTGAATCACAGAGTTTCTTTACACCTACCTGAGGTCTTTAAAGAAACCCTCAAGATTGAGATCGAGCCTTCCCCAAGCTTAACCAGCATCAGCGTGCCTAGAATGAAGCAAAAAGATACCTCTCACATACAAAAAGCTTTAGAGGAGAGTCCTTGAAACGCCTTTGGAGACTCATTGCAGGCGGAACGCTCAAAGATTTATTAAAGTACAAATCTTTTTTTCTCTTGGTATTTTTGCTCTTTGTGGCAGACCGAGCGATCAAGTTGTTTGTGAAGGTCGACCGTTCCAAACTGCAAATCCCTAGCCTTTCCAGCTTGAGCAGCGACTTCCACACGGCCTTGCCCCTCTTGGCGAATTATATTTTTTCAGAGCTACCCCTGTTACTTTTGGGCCTTTTAAGTGACCCCAGAACCTTTGCTGTTTTAGGTGGGTTATTTATAATGAAACAGGCCATTAGCCTTTGGCCCTCTTCTGACATGCGGCGCATGCACCGCTCGGAACGGGAAGCCTTTGGCCTACTCACCAGCCTCAAGGCTTTAAAATGGGACCAATTGCTTTGGGACGCTTTGGCCTTGAGCCTGCTCATTTCTCTGGGCGCAGTTTGGTCTAGCATCAGTTTCTTAATTTCTTTCTCCCTCTGGGGTGGTGCCTCACACCTTTTGGGGCTGGCAACTTTGAGCGTACTGGTTGGGAGTTTTTTCCCCTTGGGCTTTGCTGGTCTTTCTTATTCTAGTAAATTGGCCGTGATCAACCAAGGTAGCTTTAAGGAAAAATTCCAGCTTTTTTTACTGCTCTTTTTAAACAGACAAGTCTTTGTACAAAGCTACCTTTTCTTTTTTCTACGCTTGGTTTTAGAGGTCTTTTTTGTGGCAATCGTTCCTGCAGGCGCACTCTTTTACATCGAAAACCCTGTCCTTAGGATTGTAGTGGCAGGCCTTTCTGCCACACCTGTTTATAGTTTTGTGAAGATGGCCTCTTTTAAGTTTTTCCTCTTTGCCTACCAGCCCTACGAACTGGTTCAAGGGGAGTACGCCGCCTATTATAAAAGTTCTGAAGTGGGGTAATGCCGCTCCAAACCCCATTTGCTCACTTTTTTTTCAAAGGCTCTTTGCAAGGCTCTTTAAACCAACTAAGCTAGCTATTAGTATTCATAGACGTTTTTTGAGGGATAAAAATGCAGTTAGATATTGCAGACGGAATTGACGGGATTTTAAAAATTAAGGTTTCTGTAAAATCAGGGCTCATTTCCAAGCTATCTGTCCGCTCTACCCGCCCCTACCAGTTGACCAACATTTTAAAGGGCCGCTCGACAGACGAGGTATTGACTATGATACCCCGCCTTTACGCCTCCAATTCGGCAGCCCAAAGCTACGCCGCCGTTACGGCATTCGAAAGCGCCCTCGGCTTGAGCACGCTAGATAAAAGCATGGTGTTGCGTAATTTGATGGTCAAGTCAGAGATATTATATGAACACCTACTGCGCCTGCTTTACGATTGGCCCCGCATTTTAGGTGAGCCACCGATCACAGAAGTGGTGGAGCAAGTGCAAGAGCTGCTCACTCGTTTTCGTGAAGCTGTCGACCCAAAAGGTTTGGCCTTTGCCTTTAACCAAAGGGGCTTTGAGCCTGATTTGCCTGCGGCTAGGGAAGCGCTGCTCCAGTTAGAAGCTATTTTAGAGACCCACGTCTTTGGGATTCACCCCATTTCCTGGCTCGCCCTGCCTACGACAAATCTACTAGATTGGATTAAAAAGGCAGATGTTGAAGGGGCAAAGATGATTCGTGCCCTGTCTGGACTGGGTTACAGTGAACTGGGAAAAGGTAAGGTTGCAGGCCTAGGCTGGCTGACTTTAAAAGAGATCAAAGAAGAATTAAAATTTCGCTCAGCCGAAGAATACGCCCAACAGCCCACCTTGGCTGGGACTATCTTTGAGACTACACCCATGTCACGCATGATGGGCCACCGCCTGATGAAAGACATGAAAGAACAATTTGGCGATGGTTTATTTTTACGCTTCCTTTCCCGCTTGGTGGAAACGGCCCTTTGCTGCAACGAGCTAAAAAAAGACCTGGAACAACCATTAGCAAGCCACCTCTTTGGGCAACCTCGTGCCCTTGCCACTCATGGCGTAAGCCAAATTGAGGCGGCCCGTGGCAAGTTGATCCACCGAGTCGAGCTCCTTGACCAGAAGGTGAAGAGTTACGATATTATCGCACCGACAGACTGGAATTTTCACCCAAAGGGAATTTTTTCCTATTGTTTACTGGGGCAAGTTCATAAAAATGAAAAGGCCACCCGCCAGATGATAGAGGTGGTGATCCACGCCCTCGACCCTTGTGTGGGCTTTGAGATTACTATTGAAAAACTGTAATCGTAACTATTAAAATTAAAAAATAAAGAGAGAATTCAATGTTTGTATTAGGGATAGATGTAGAAACCACAGGGCTAGATAGCGAAAAAGATTTTGTTATCGAAATTGGTGCTGTGCTTTGGGATGTAGAAAAAAAAATCCCTGTAAAAATCTTCTCTGAGATGATTTTAGAAAAATCAGATATGGAAGTGAGCAAGGAAATCGCTCAACTTACAGGCATCGACACTGACTCCTTGCAAGCCTTTGGCGTAAAGCCCACGAGCAGGCTTTTTAATGATCTCGGTTGGATGTTTGAGCGGGCCGACTACTTTGTTGCCCACAACGCCCCCTTTGATCGAGGTTTCATGACCAAGTTTTATGAGCGAAATGCAGAGGTCTTCCCCGATAAACCGTGGATAGACACTGTGCAGGATGTGCCCTACCCCAAACACATGAAACAAAAAAACCTGATTTATCTCTCTGCTGTCCACGGATTTGTGAATCCTTTCAGCCACAGAGCTGTAACGGATGTGCTTTCTATGCTCAAGCTTTTGGCCCTTTATGATATGCAAAAAATCGCCATTAGCGCTCAGGCCACGACTTTAGAGGTCATTGCTAAGGTCAGCTTTGCAGAAAAGGACTTGGCAAAAGAGGCAGGCTTCCGCTGGAAACCTGAAACCAAACAATGGTTCATCCAGATCAAAGAGCCTGATTTCGATAAGGACAACTACCCCTTTGAGATCGAAGTTCGGGAGCTTTAGCCGCTACTATGAGCCTCCCTCCCTACATTCAGGACTATCTGACACGATTACAGGTAGAAGAGGCGCCCTTAAGCTTGGCCCTTGTTGAAGAATTGCAGAAAAAACACCTTGCAGCCTTTTCTTTCAACAGTGTGGCGGTTCTTTTAGGCCAGCCCATTTCCCTCGAAATTGAAGATATAGCCAAAAAGATCGTCACAGAAAATCGTGGGGGTTATTGCTTTGAGCATAATAAATTAATCCATGACGCCCTACAGGCCTTGGGGTTTAAGGTGAGGTGCCTTATCGCCAAGGTTGTAAATAACCAAGATATCGATAGCCCCCGAACCCACCGCATTACCTTGCTGGAATGGGAGGGCGCAAATTACTTGGTCGATGTGGGCTTTGGCCCCAAATGCATTACCAAGCCCATGAAAATCGAGGTGGGTTTAGACTCATACCAAGACCACCAGACCTACAGAATCGTTACAAATCAGACCCAAGACTTCCAATTGGAACTGGACACCCCAGAAGGTTACTACTCCCTCTACACCTTCAATTTCGCCATCTACACCGAAGCCGATTGCATGATGGGAAATTTCTATTCCTGCACCCACCCACAGGCCGCCTTTGTAAATAACTTGGTTGTGTCGCGAGTAACCCCTACCCAAGTTTTATCTTTGCGCAACAAGGCCTACCACAAAATCAGCCCCACAGAGACCCAAATCCTAGAGATTACCGAGCCCCTACAATTGGGCAAAATTCTAAGTGAAGATTTTAGTTTGGACCTCACCGAAAGTGAGACTCGCTTCCTCTTTCAAAAGACTTAGCACTAGGCCCTTGGTCCCCATTAAAAAAGCCCTGCCAAAAAAAACTGATTCATATGCTTTTAGGCAGATAAATATCTGCTGAATCCTTACCCCGTAGAGTTTAAAGGGCGGCATTTCCACCCAACTCTTTCCAGTCTGCAAATCATTTAAAACCTCTGTTACACTACTCCCAACTTTAACCACAAAATAGGAGTATTATGAACAAATTGGCCTTAAATATGTCAAGGGAACTTGCAAGTATAGCAGCAGCCGAAAAGGCCCGTTGCTTTTGGCCCAATATGCAAAGGATAAATCCTTTGAGGACACTTAATTGCTTCGCAATTAACTGCCACTTTTAGAAGATTTTTTCAAAACAAAATGGAAATGGAAATCAATGCAGCGGTACGTAAAGGGACTACGAAAGCCGAAAAAAAACGAATTCAACAGGCTGCTTTCAAGCAATTTACCGATGAAAACTGCGAAGTTATTTTTTTGGAGCACCCTGAGGTGATCTTTATGGACGGGGAGCCTTTTCAGACCAGTGACAATGAACGTAGTTATGCAGTGTAAGCCATAAATGGCTTAGGGAAACTTATTCTCTCCGCGAATAACCATTATGGCTTGCCAAGCCAGAAGAAATTGCAGAATATCACACCTATTTTGTTCATGCCGCATCAGTCCAGTTTGAGGATGACTGGGTGACCCGAGATGACAAGGGTCAGCTTGTTATGCACCCAGACTCGATACCCGACGAGGTTGTAAAGCACGGAAAAGGCCTGCCTTGTGTGGACTACAAACTGAGACTGAAAGAGCACCCCCTAAAGACCATAAAAAATGACACAAATACAAATAATTTCAACACTATACTTGACGAGGCTGATTTAAAAAAGAAAATTATTCATTTCGAAGGGCATGCCACCCATATGTACCTTGATACGGCTAAAAAACCAAATGTTACGGCAGGGATAGGCTTTAATATTCAAAACGAGAATGAAGCTATTAAACTTCCTTTTAAATGGAGGGAAGATGAAACAGAGGAGGATAGAAAAAATGGCTACGGAACAGGCAAAAAGGGAGCACCTTTAAGAAAAGCTGGGGAGATATCGACAAAAAAAGATATTTTGGCTGAACATGGCCATATACAAAAACAAACAAAAAATATGTCATCTAAAAATTACAAGAAGTTTACAAAACTTGGGTTAGATGATGAAGACATTGAAAAAAAGTTTGATGCTGAGTATGAGAGTGTTAAAAAGCAGTTGAGGAGTGGATTAAAGACCAAAAAAGCTGATTTTGACTCTTTCCCGGGCCCTGCCAAGGCGGCACTCATCAACATGGCCTTTAACCTAGGAACTACTGGAGTTTTAAGTTGGACAAACCTTCCAGAGAAGATAAAAGCCCGTGATTGGGTGGGGGCAAGTGAGGAGTGTATCTATAATTCTTCCCTCCCTAGCTTTAATGAAAGAAATGCTTATAATATCAATAAGTTTCTTGAAGCTGCCAAAATAGAACCAAGGGACTAGTAATATAAAATCTCAGGGGAAGAGAGCTTGTATAGTTCCATAGCTTTTTCCCCTTGAGATAATTGAGTGTAATTATAACGTATTATCTCAATGATATCTGCCTTTGGGTGTATTCTCAATCGCAAAAAAGATTTCACAATATGTGCTATTTTTTCATCACCATTAACATAAATTGTCAGACTGCCATTCCATCTACCGCTGAGCTTAACAGTAATTGTATCCTTACCCAACTTTATGGTTTTTTCAAATGGGGCCCCTAAGCCTATAATTTGAGTGTTTTTTGAAAGGCTTTTTGTCCCTTGATTGTCTAGTGTTATATCAAATAACTCACTTCCTAGATCAGCAGAGATTCGTTTGATTTCAATGTAGCCCAGGTGAGGCTCTTCAATGAGGACAAAGAGGCCAAGGTCTGTTGTGGCTTTTGCGCTACTACCAGCAAATAAGGCCATAAATAGTAAAATATAAAATCGAGTCATTTTCTTTGTCTCCAATAAATCTTACTTCGAATAACTTCTTCACCAATCATCTCATTGCTTGTAAAATAACTTTTTGCGCTTGAAAGTCCAAAGGCCAATTTATGCCCGACTAACTCAACAATGCTTGCATGGCAGTAGCCTAACTTCATGTTAAAGGCTAAAGTTTCAAAAAATAGCCTTCCCTTGTCATATTCCCCAAAATGAAAGTCTCCCTTTTTTTTCCCATCAATAAAAAACACAACACGAGGTAAATAGTCAGGGGCATTTGGGTAAGGATGTGGGTTTTTTGATGAGGTTACCTCTAAGTCTAGCTTAACACCTTCAAGGGTGATGGACTTTTTTAGTTTTCGTTTTTTCTGCCAAAAGTATTCTTTTTGAATGACCAAAATATCACGTTTTAAGAGGTCATCTTCTTTCCCTGAAAGGTCTAGATAACTCCACTCTACGCTTAAAAAGACATGACCCAATTCAGGCAGAACTTGGGTACGAACTAACCATGTTTTATTTAGGTTTGTATTTAGAGACTGGGCTCTGAGGTGAGTTGGTAATAGGAGCAAAAAAACACTAAATATCAATAGCTTCTTAAATAGTCCATGCTGGAGTTTTTTATCTATTGTCATTATCCACCCTAAGCTATCTTATTTCTGTAAAGATATTAGATATATAATATATTTAAGGATACTGTCTATCACCCCATTTTTTATAGCAATAGATTCACAAAAGCGAAGGTGATTTTGAGTGGCCTTGAGGGGAATCACATTCCCCTTTTAACTTCTTACGAAACCCAACATCGCCAAGAATTAAGATGGAAGGAAGCACCTGTTTGAGCTTATTAGTTTGAGCAGACCACCGAAGGCAGTTTGTTTTTTCTCAAAAAGAACAAACTACTTTAGCCCTAAAAAAACTGGGGACATTTTACCCTCTTTTAAGCACTTTTCTCCTCCACCTATCGAATCTAAGTCATTAATTTTTATTAGCTTTACCCCCTTAATCTGGTTCAATTTTCCACCCAACTCTTTCCAGTCTGCAAATGATTTAAAACCTCTGTTACACTACTCCCAACTTTAACCACAAAATAGGAGTATTAT
>CBFCZY010000028.1:0-25915 GCA_965602905.1 uncultured bacterium
CATTTAATGCATCTATCTACTTCGAACAAATTCCCATTCTTTTTTTAAGTATAGCTACACTCCAAAGCTATTTCTGCGTTCGAACAGAAACACCTCCCTATCAGGTTGGCGACAGGGGTTCGAATCCCCTTAGGCGTGCCATAATTAGATGCGGCTTCGGCCGCATTTAATGCATCTATCTACTTCGAACAAATTCCCATTCTTTTTTTAAGTATAGCAACACTCCAAAGCTATTTCTGCGTTCGAACAGAAACACAACCCTATCAGGTTGGCGACATCGGTTAGACCCAACCTTACCCTGTAAAAAAATAAGTATAGCCTCTGATCCCTCTTTTTGAGCTACTCTCGCAGCTGACAATCAACGGGGATGTAGATATCTTTTATAAAAAATTCAGAGAAACTAAAATTTTGGGACTCTACTTCTAAACCTAGAAGTTGCGATCTTTTAAAATCTATTGGAATTAAAGAGAAGAATTGGAGAGGAGCTCCAAAAACAAAGAAGCCTCTAAAGAAATTAGGGCCGAAATTTTAGAGTAAAGTCCAAAAAGAAAAAGTGGGTTTCCCCACCTTTTTTCTGATCGGAACTTTACGCTAAACTAAAATCACTAGAATTGGTAACCAAGACCAATTGTCGTGTCGCTTCGGCCATCGCCATCAGAACTAATTCCAATTTGCTCAGCAAAAAGAATAAAGTTACCAATAAAGAACTCAATACCAGGGCCACTGCTGCCATAGGTATTCGTATCTGTGGTATTTCCACTATCGGCATCAACATTAACAGTCACAGCGGATTTACCCCACTTGTAGTTAATATCAAAATTTGATGTGGCTTCCCACCTAAAAACAGCATAAAAACTGGATACATTCACAGTAACTGTGGTTGTACCTGATTCATATTGTCTTGGGGCCAACATATCATACTCCAGCCCAAACCAATTATTGAATCTGTAACCAGCTTCATAAATTAGAGTCGAGGGAGATTCATTTGCTGCATCGTTATCTGAGGCAGTACCTGCTCGTAAATACCAACCTTGGTGTCCACCTTCGGCCGCTATAACAGGAGTAGCGTAAATCGCCGTTAAAAATAACAGGCAGATTCCAAAAAAAGCTTTTTTCATTTTTCTCCTTTAAAAAAATTGACAAAAACATCCAACTGAGAAGAATGCAGACAAGATACCAAAATCACGGGGGAAATTTACCAATAGCTGTAAGCTATTTTTCCACGATAGTTTGCAGGTTTTATTTTTTTAAGTCACCTTAGAAACATAGCTTTCTATTGTTATTTTCCAGAGACACAGCCAGTTAACTTCCCACAAATAAGGACTAATAACATGGTCAAATTTACCGAATTGGGCTAACTTTACTTTTCCAAGTCGGCCCTGATAAAGCCCTCATCTCCAGTCTTATATTAAAAGAACCATGACAGAAGTTATCTTACTTGCCATCGCCTTAAGCATGGATGCCTTCGCTGTTTCTATCGGGCTTGGGGCAAGAGAAAAAACCAACTTCGGGGGCTTGGCCCTCAAGGCAGGGCTTTTTTTTGGTGCATTCCAAGCATTCATGCCTCTGATAGGCTACCTTGGCGGTAAAAGTCTATTGGGCTGGGTCGCTGATTACGCCCACATTTTCGCCTTTGGCCTGCTTAGTTTTATTGGCGCAAAAATGTTTTATGAGTCTTTTACAGGTATCATAGACGAGACTATTGACTATGACATTGAATCTTCTGAGAGCCCGGGCACAAGTAACCGAGTGATGCTTCTTTTGGCAATCGCCACTAGCATCGATGCCTTGGCCGCTGGTTTCACCTTAAACCTCCTAGCTTTTGAGCCTTTTTATGCCTGTATCCTTATTGGCCTTATCACCTTTGGCTTTAGTGTAACCGGGGTCTACGTCGGAAAAAGCACAGGGACAAGACTAGAGAGCAATGCCGAGCGCCTAGGTGGGGCTGTTTTGTTTCTTTTGGGCCTGAAAATCCTGTTGGTTTGATTTTTTGAAAAACCAAAAAAATAAATAACTAAAGTAGACCTTTAAGGGTCGCAAAGGTTTCAGCAATGAACTGAGAGTCCGTCTCACCATCAACGCCCCAAATTGGTCCTGGCCAAGCTCGGTCCGTTTGGTAGCGGGAGATAATATGGATGTGTAATTGGGGAACAAGGTTACCCAAGGCGCCAACATTGATTTTTTCTGGCTTAAACTGCTCTGCGAGAAGGCTTGAATAGAGAGCAATTTCCTTCATTAAGGTTTGCTGGTCGTCGGTACTTAACTGGAATATTTCTTTTACATCGGCCCTTTTGGGTATGAGCACCACCCATGGGCACTCTGAATCGGGCTGCACCCGAACTTGGCAAAGTTCCAAATCACAGAGATAGTTTAAACCCTCTTCTAGTCTCGCATCCAGTTTAAATTCTACCATAATAATTCCCTTTACCCTTTATAGGGGTAGCCTTTTTTGGTTAAAAATTCTCTGATTTTAGGCAATTGCTCCCCTTGCAACTCAAGATGGTCGTCCTTCAGACTGCCACCGGTGCCACAGTAATTTTTTAATTCTTTAAGGAATTTTTTGAAATAGGTAGGATTATGGGGGATTTCCTTGATACAAGAAACGGCTTTGCCACCGCGCCCTTTTTTTTCAATGGAGAGTTTAAAAAGACAGGCAGAAGGGGTGACTTCCACAAGTTCTTTTGTCTTTTTTCCCTTTTGCCTCAGGTCTTCTGAAGGCGTATCGCTTGAGTAAACGAGGTCTGAATCTTCCATTTCTTCACAGCCTAAAATCAGGTCTAAATTGCTGGGTTACGTGGCCTCTAGGCCACCCCCAGCAGCAGGCTGGAATTAAGCTTCGAGTTTTGCTCTTAATTTAAGAGGTGCTACAACTCTTTCTTTCTCACTATTTAGTCTTTCTGGTCTAGGGCAAACTGACTTTAGGCCGTCAATGTGTTCATAAAGCTCATCTTTTATTGGGCTCCACATTGGGTCTAGAACAAAATCAACACCTTCATCTCGAGCTAGCTTTGCAGCTGGCACAAAGTCCGAATCCCCAGCAATGAGGATGATTTTGTTAACCAGTTTTTTCAAGGTTAAGGTAGCAATATCCACCCCAATCTTCATATCCCCTCCCTTTTTTGCAGTAGCAAATTCAACGGCATCTACAGTAAGATCATTGAGACTCAACTTTCCAGTGAGCAGAGCTCTGGTAAGGTCTGGCTTAATCTGCCAATCCCCATTTTCTGGCATTTCACTGATGCGTAAAGCCATTTTACGCCTAGATTTTAATTCTTCAAAAAGAGACCCAAGTTCTAAAACCCCTTTGCTCTGGCTAAAGTCCACAGGCTCACCGTTGATGGGATTCACCTCTGTTTTAGAGTAGGGGGAGCTATGGTAAAAATAGATTCGATATAGATTGTCACCAGCCAAATGGTAGCGAACCATCTCTTCTAGCTTTGTAGTAATTTCCTTAGGGCTTTTATCTTCGCCAAAAATAAGGGCAAATCGCTTAAGAAAAAAGCTTCCATCTACTAATATAGCAACATCTTTTTGTAATCTTACAATTTCCATCTCGGCCTCTACTATTAAATTTGCGCCATCTGATAACGCTTAAAATTATTCATTTTTAGGGTTATTATATAGGGAATCAATAGAGTGAAAAGAGGTTTTTGGCTCTTTGTGAGCAACGACACTCCAGCCAAGCTAGCAAATTCAGCCGCTGGGGGCCTAGTATCTATAGTAATTATTGCTAGGCTACGAGTGAATAAAGCTTTAGTGATTTCAACAGGAGTAATTAACCTATTGATTCAGCCGCCTAATTCAGTTACAATAAAATAAAAATTTTGGAAGGAAAAAGTGGCAAAGAGTCAACAACGAAAACCAGTCTCCCCGGGGGAGTTTATCAAGGAAGTGATTTTAAAAGATCATGACTTAACAATTCAGGAGTTTGCTTTATCCTTTGGAATTACGACCAAAGAAGCATTTGCATTAACTACCAATCGTCAGCCTATGAGCCCACGAGATTGTAATAGCGCAGAACGCCTAACCTACATCCCCGCTTCTTTTTGGATCAATATACAAATTGAATATTGTATGTGGCAGGCAAGCTATATTATAAATCAGGTTCTACCTAGTGAAGAGACAACAGAACCGAAAGAAGGAACAGACTCTTAAGAGCTTAGGCTTAAGAGGCCTTTTTTTTATTCACGCCCCAGTGAATGATTCAACCGCGACTATTTAAATCTAGTGTTGATTTTCTCAATCAATGCCACAGGATTCATCGGCTTTACGATATAGTCAGAAACACCAGCCTGAATTGCCTCTAAAATATGCACACGGTCCGCTTCAGCGGTGATCATAAAAACCACTAAGCTCTTAAAGCGTTCGTCGGCACGGATGCGTTTTAAAAGATCGATCCCAGAAAGTTTAGGCATCATCCAATCCAAAAGCAAAAAATCAAATTCCGCCTTTTGCATTTCCTCCCAAGCCATCTCCCCATCTTCAGCTTCCACAACTTGGGTGATTTTTAACTGTGAAAGCACTTGGGTACTATGTCTACGAGACATTTTAGTGTCATCAATAACTAAAACTCGTAAATTTTCTCTAGAGGCCATATTAACTTATTAAATTAGGGTCAAAAAAGGTAAAACAATTATTTTATGCTAACAGCTTTGTTACAGAGAAACTAGCAAAATGCCAAAGGTAAAAAAGCCCACCCCTGGGAAAAGCAGAGGGAAGGATACCCGACCTGTCCACTTTCCTTTCGTAGCGATACCAGATAATTTTTTTAGTTCCAGACTAATCATCAAACCCCCTGCAAATAACAGAAATAAAATCAAGCCGGGGATATTGGCCAAAAATACTAAAATTTCATCCATATTTCTCCTTCAACGTAGGGCCATATTGTCCAGTCTAGGCCTTTGTGTCAAGGCATCTCCAATGGAAAAGGCCAGTGGATCCCCTAAAAACAAAGCTGTGTTTTTAAAATTCTTGTCATCAAAAAACACCTCCTCAGCCCCCGATTCGAAGCGCTAAGACTGGGCATCTATTGACAATTTCACCTAAAATCATAGATATTTAAAGGAAAATTTAGTGCCCCAAAGTTCGGATTTACCATTTATGAAAAAATTAACTCTACTTTTTTTAGCTCTTTTTGGGTTTCTATTTCCCAATCTTGGACTTTCCCAAGAAAAGTATAGCGTTCAAGCGGGCATGTTTACAAACTTAGAAGCTTATAATTTACCTGCATTTAATTTAGATCTTAACACCAAAAAAGCCTATGGCTTTCAGGTGCAGGCGCTGCAAGATACTTCAGACCTTATTAACTATGGCATAGCCCACTACCGTGTGCAGTCCACCTCGAACAATTCCTTTTTCTTTATGGATGGCTTTGACGCTGTCGCTGAAATCTACTTTGGCAAAAGGGAAAATCTTTCTAAAAAGCTACCCTTTTGGGAGAAACTTTGGGTAAAAACTGGTGGTAAATTTGGTATGTACCGTGCCTTTGCCAGCGAAGATGCCAGTTACCATATGTCAGAACAAACAGATGGTGAATACTACCAAGGGGAAGGCTACAGCTACGCTTTATACGCCACTATAGGCTTAGGTAACATTGGGGGCCTAGAATATTCATGGCGGCAACACATTTCTGGCTCCTTTAATAATAAGCCTATTAACTCTAGCTATTTGGCATACGTGCGAAATTGGTATTTTTAATTTTGACACGCCATATTGCCCTCCAAAAAACACAAACCAAGCCCTAGTTCACTAATCTAAATTACGCGATCCTATGCCTGACCAAGACGAAAAGCCAAACCCAACGCAAACCTTAAAGGCTTTATTTCCAGCGGCCCTAGTCGGCCTTGCCGCCTTTGTTAGTTTAGGCGTGATCTTTTTTGTATTTTCCCAAAATGGACCAGAGGCGATTTCTGCCAATTATAAATTAGAAGAAGACAGCAAAATTGCCTTTTCTCTAAAAACAAAGCCCCAGGGGCAAAAGGTAGTTTTTCACATCTCAAAGCACCCAGACCACGGGAAACTGGTGGGGAGCCTTCCTCATTTGATCTATCAGCCACAAGAAAATTACCACGGCGAAGATCATATTGAATATACCGTAAAAACAGACGGTAAAGCCAGTTCTCCAGCTTGGATTAGCTTTAACGTCAGCCCTGTAAATGATACCCCAAAAGCACTAGGCCAAAAATTAATTGTAAGTAAAAACAGCAAGCAAGCCATTACACTTCATGCCAGTGACCCTGATGGAGACTATTTAAATTACGAAATAACGGAAGGACCCAGCGAGGGTAAAATTACAGGAGCAGTGCCCTTTATCCACTACACTCCTAATCTGGGTTTTACAGGCAAAGACTCTTTTACTTTCCGCAGCGCTGACGCTTTAAGTGAGGGTCCGTCTGCAACAATAGAAATTGAGGTGTCACCTGTTAACCTTGGCCCTCGTGCCGTTGAGCTTACCCAAACGACCCTCATTAACCAAGAGTTTGAAGTTGCCCTTAAGGCAGAAGATGCGGAAGGAGATGCGGTGACCTTTGAAGTGGTCAGTGAGCCAGCACATGGCACTTTACGTTTTGAAGAGGGGAAACTCATTTACAGCCCCTTAAAAGACTACCTTGGGGCGGATTTATTTCATTATATCGCTAAAGATAAACAATCGCCCTCTGCCGTCGCTCAAGTTAAAATACAGGTGCTACCTTTAGATGCAGATCAGGTGATCATTAGCCAATTAGATAAAATTATCAAAGAAGGTGGCGTGATGGTAGGGACACTAGCCAACCCAGAATTTGTCTACCATGAAAACCACTACACACCTGCAAGCTTAACAAAAATTGGTACAGCCGCAGCAGCCTTGCACTATCTGGGCTTTGACCATAAATTCGAAACACGCATTTACCTAGATGGAGAAAAAAACCTCTATATTAAGGGCTTTGGCGACCCCTATTTTGGGTCTCATTCTTGGCATAAAATAGCCAAATTTCTCCAAAAAAATGGCCACCTGAGGCAGGCAATCAATAGGGTAATCATTGATGCCACAGCTTTTGAAACTCGGCCTGATTTTGAAGGTCGGGAAAAAACCCTACAGGTATATGATGCTCCACTTGGAGCCTTAGCGAGCAACCAAAATATGGGTATTGTAGAAGTACAAAGAGGTGGGCGTATCACCAGTGTTTTAGAAAATACCCCTCTCACTACAAAGTTAAAGAAAAAAGCCCGAGGGATCCCTCTAGGCATTCGCAGACTCGCTGTAGCCTACACACCAAATGAAGGCACCCATTACAGCCAAGAATTGGGCATGGCCATCTTTAAAGAATATGGGATGGTGACTACAGAAGAATCTCGCATTGGGCAAACCCCGCCAGACCTAAAACCCATTTTGGTTTTAGAGTCAGAAAAGCCACTGACTGAATTGATTCGCCAGATGCTACACGAATCCAATAACTACATGGCAAATCAGTTGGTTATGGCAATTGCTTTAAAGCGTTCTGGCCACCCTGCAAAACTAGAAGAAGGGGTCTACCTCTTAAATCGATTTTTACAAAACGAAGTTAAGTTGGAACCAGAAGAAGTTTTTGTAACAGAAGGCTCTGGTCTTTCTAGAGAGAACCACATTACCCTACAGGGTATGATTAAACTTTTAGAATTCTTTCAGGAATCTAAAAATCTACTCCCTGAACTGAAATTTTCTCATTTTAATAGCCTCGCCAAAGAGGGCAAGGATATCCGTGTTCTAGCCAAAACAGGCACCTTAAATGGGGTTTCAAATATTGCAGGCTATATCTACACAGATAATGAGCACTGGAAGCCTTTTGTGATCATGCTCAACGATAAAAAGTCGGCAAGAACAAAAACCATTCAGGTAATTCTAGAGGCCTTCCATTAAGCCTATGCGTTCCATTTTAATTTTTCTATTTTTACTTATTCCTTTGCCTATCTTAGCTTTAGGTATGGGTGACAATATGCCTGATATTTCAGGCATATTTGGCCAAGGTAAAGGGGCCAAGAAATCGTCTATTTTAGAGCTACAACAGAAAAACAGACCCATGGTAGTGGCCTTTTTTTCTGTCACCTGCATCCCCTGTATTCGAGAAGCGCCGGATTTAGAAGAATTACGAGTTAAATTTGGGCCCCAAAAGGTGCAATTTTTATACGTAAACCTCGACCCACCAGCAGCGATTGCAAAGTTAAAAACCTTCATTAAAAAAACCAAGACTCAGATTCCTTTATTTTTTGCTGACGTTAAAAAAGTTAAAATAATCTATGAAGCCTACGGCATGCCTAAGCTAATTGTGGTTAATAGTGAAAAAAAGATTATACGGATTTATGAGGGCTATCATCCTGAATTAAAAGAAGAACTGTCGACCGTGATTCAGGAACTATTGCCTTAGATACAATTTTTTTCTTGCCATAGATCAAAAAATTCCAGAAAACTTAACAAAAATTAAATACAGAGCGATGAAACTACAAGCAACCCTTTTACAGAAATTCTTCACCTTAGGGTGGATTGCGATTTTTACGATTGGGATTGGTTTTTCTGCCGCCAACTGTGTTACATTTGATCAATTTGAATCTGCAATCGAGTCTGGTTATGGCCTTTCTCTAGCAGATTGCCGCACAGCGACAAACCAAGAGGGTGACAAAGAAGAATGCGGCCCCGAAGCCTGTTCTTTTTGCCAAATAACCCAAGGTTTTGCTTTTGATGCAGCTCCTGAACTGAATTTCATTGCCCCTGCGGTATATGAAGCCCCAACCTTAACTGTTTTACCTAACCAAACAGTACTGGTTGCCCTTAATTCTGGCCGTGCGCCACCTCTAGCTTAAACAGCTGACTTCGCCCCTCACGGGCGCCTTTACTTGCTCTCTTTTTTAGTGCTTACCCTTTACCCCCTTTAGTGCGGTAGTTTAGCCCCAAAATTAGACGCAAATTTCTCTAAAATTTACCTTTGTTTGGCTCGACCCTTTGTCGTTTCAAAAACACATTTTTATAAAAAAAACTATGAAAAATACATTCAACACTTGGGCCTCAATCTGTGCATTGGGCTTTGTTCTCGCTCTAGGAGGCTGTAAATCAGAGTCAGCTGACCCCGCTAGTCTTACCACCATTACTGGTAGCGCTACAGCTTCAAGCCTAGATGGCGCAACCATCACCGCTTATGATGCAAGTGGAACGGCAGTCTCAACAAATTCGACCACCTCAAATGGTACTTTTTCTGTAGATATTTTAACCAGTGCTCTTTCCTCTAACATGTATATTAAAGCCAGTGGTGGAAACTATAGCGATGAAGCTACAGGGGCAACAACCCCCCTAGGCTCAGAAGGCATGAGTATCTTTGTTAAAGCAAATAGCTTATCAGCCACATCAACCGTAGTGAATATCACCCCATCAACAACGATTTTGGCTGTTGCTACAGAAAACTGGGCCAGCCACCACAGCACAGTAACTGATTTGGGCACAGCTTACGACGCTGCAGCTACAGCTTTTGATAATGCTTTCAACTACACTCCAGATATGACGGTAACTCCCCTAGTTGCCTCTTCAGACCAAAGCGCCTCTACCAATACAGCGGCAAAGGTTGCAGGCATGAAGGTTGCTGGTTTTAGCCAATTAACTACCGATGTGACTGGCAGCTCTTCAACCCAGGCAGAAATGTTAAAGGCCTTAGGACAAGACTTGAGTGACGGTTCTCTTGACGGAATGTCTGGAACTACAGCGCTTTATGTAAACGGCAGCAGCTTACCAAAAGATATGGCAAAAAGATTCGGCGACGCTTTAGTTACCTTTACTGGCAGCACGAAAAATCTATCTGGTCAGACCTACGCTGGGATGGGTGACCTTCCCTTCTTCTACACTGCCTACACAAGCAGCTACAAGGTCGTTTATGTTCCAGGCTCCATGAGCCCAATGCAGGGTAAATCAATGTTTAGCCTTACGATCACAGACTTAAATGGGAACGCTTTAACCACAACGCCAACCGTTTCTCTCGCCTCCACAATGGGCATGCCAACAAAAACTCACTCCACACCGATCAAAGGTTGCACGCAGTCAACAACAACGACTTGGAGCTGTACTCTATACTACTTGATGGCAAGTAAAATGAGCAGTGGGAACATGGGTTACTGGACTTTAAAGCCTTCCATTACAGTGGGAACGACAACAGAAACTGCTACATTTTACCCCTCTGTAGCCATGGCAATGACAGATACAGAACGAGTATCCCTAAAAGGTGTTGCTGATACTATGACAAACATGATGGGTGCTACGGTTAAACGTCCTTACTACCTTTTCAAAGACACGGTTACAGGTAGCAGCAATACTTTTAAGGTTTTTGTAAGCGCCCAAGCGAGTATGATGAGCTTTCCTGCAGTCACTACCAGCACCACCTTAAACAGTGGCAAAAGCTATCAGCTTGCAGTATCAACAATTGTGCTTGAAGCCAGCTCAGATGCAACCACTTGGGTAACAATGACCAACGATGGTAGCGGTATTTTTAGTACAACCAGCTTTAGCTTGACTGCGGGCACACAAACCACTCTTTATGTTCGTGCAACCATTAATGGCGAACAGAAGTCGACAGACGGCGCTACTGCTAGTGGCACCAACGCATACGGAACATTCAAAGTTACACCTAAATAGGTAGCTTAGCAAAACCTTTGGGGCCTATTTCCCTTGCCCCTTTGGTTTTATGTCCAAGGAAGGACAAACTACATTTAAAAAAAATTCCTCCCGAAGCCCCAGCAGCATTGTCGTAGTAACCAAGCCGCTGGGGTTTAGGTATTTAACAGCTTTAGGCTTTTCAGCCCAAATAAATAAATGAAAAAACTTACCCTTCTCCTTTTTTTAAGCCTCTACAGCGCCAATCTTTACGCAGCTTCATGTTGCGGTGGTAGTGGCGGTGGCTCTGTGACCATCCCAAAATTTATGCCTCAAGTAGCAAAGGTTGGAATTTCTCAGGAGACCTATGACGGCTACTGGAATCAAAGTGGTGCAGTAATACCAGACCCTGTAGGCTCAAAGCTTACCCAATCCCGTCTCGACTTTGCCTATGCCAAGCGTTTGACCCCTAACTTGCAGGGGAACATCTCAACCTCTTGGGTTAAAAATGATAATGTCTATAGTGGTCTACAAAGTCACACCCAAGGAGTTGGCGACACCAAAGTTGGTTTACTTTATGAAAATTTTGATAATATTACCTGCGTCAACGAAATCACTAGGCCAGAAGATTGGCAACCAGCCAATTACTTTGGCTTGAACTTGACGCTACCAACAGGATTAAGCCCCTATGATGACGTGGACAGTAGTTTTGATATCACAGGCCGAGGATTTTACGCATTGGAAGCTACAGCTTTGGTAGAAAAAACCGTCTACCCCTATACTGTTTCAGTAAATGGAGGTTACACCCTCTACAAAACTCGTATGATTAACAGAGAAACAGGCAACTACGTAACTCCTTACAAAAAACAGTTGGGCAATCGAATTTCCATGGGATTAACTTTGAGTTACACATGGTTTTTAGATTCGTTAGACCAAGTAACCTTAAATCTGAGCCAAAGTCAGTTTACAGAAGGTGCCGCCAAAATAAACGGTGCCGCCGACCCCAACACAGATCTAGCCAAACAGTCGCAAGGCCTAAGTTTAGGATATGCCACTATGGACCAAAGCTGGGTTGTGACCATAGGCCTAAATGCCGCTTTGAAACAAACAGGGGCAGGAAGCAACTTCCCCATTACCAACACTACTAGCTTGGGGTTAACTCATGTATTCCACTAACCAAATGTCCTTTTCTAGCCTTAGATCTTTTTCAAAGGTACTTTTACTTATCACCTTGCTTTTTGCCAGTGGCTGCAAAGATACCATGAACGATCTGATGCCCAGCGGTGAAGATAAAAGCGTAGCCACAACCACCTCGACCACAACCACTACAGCCTCAAAAGAGATTGGCATTACCGTTCAAAATGGCACCAATGAAGACCTTAATCTAGATACAGAACGGGCAAAGTATAAAGCTATAGTTTTATATTTTACCATGTGGTGTCCTATCTGCAATGGACACACAGATAAAATGATCAGCACTGTGATGCCGCAAACTAGCAATGTTGGGTTTTACTTAGTTGATTATGTTTCAGGCTCAACCAGTAGCTCCCAGATTTCTTTAGTTTCTTCTGGTTATGAGTATGCAGGCATCACCTTACTAGTGGATCTAGCAAGGGAAATAGAATTAAAATATGATGGTACCATGGGCACCACTATAGTTATTGATGCCAGCGGAAATATCTTGATGAATGAAGACTTTAAGGATGGAGTATTACTCAGCTCTATTTTAGCTGGCCTTTAAAATCGGATCTAGCCTCACGCTTTAACCCTTTAAAGCTCGGGCTATTTCTCGTTTTTGATCCTTTTCCTTTAAGGATGCTCTCTTGTCGTGCATTTTTTTACCTCGGCAAAGAGCAATCTCAACCTTAACCCTTCCCCGCTTGAAGTACATGCCTACAGGGATTAAGTTCAAACCCTTCTCTTGCATCTTCTGGTTTAGCCTGAATATTTCACGCTTGTGCATCAAAAGCTTGCGCACCCGAGTCACCTCGTGGTTATTGATGTTCCCTTGCTTAAAATGGGAAATTTCTAGCTGGTGCAGGGTCAATTCAAAGTCTTTGCTAATCCTACAGAAGGCTTCCAGTATCTTTACAGAGCCTTCCCGTAAGGATTTAACCTCTGTGCCCACCAATGAAATTCCCGCTTCAAAGCGATCTAAGACTTCATAATTATGAAATGCTTTTTTATTTTTGATAATCTGATTTGACATATAAATCTAAGGAGAGGAAAAATACTATAAAACTTAATTTTTCACAGAACCCAATCTTTCTCAAGGGGCAAGATGACAAAAGACAAAATAGGCACAGTACTTGAGGAGCAAACGCACTTAGAAAGCGACCATTTAACTGATAACACTTGGCGCCAAAAGAGCTACCGCGATAAAGAATTTATTGCTTCAGAGGCTGCAAGGCCGATTCGGGTACTATGTGAATTGTCTGCCCCGGGCGAACGCTTTAAAGAAGAACAAATCAACTCTACCATTGTTATGTTTGGCTCTGCCCGCTCCAAGCCTATGATTGAGTCAGAAAAAGCCTTGTTTCATATTGAAGGCCAGCTTTTAAATGACCCCGACAACAAAGAGCTAAAACACCAACATCATATTGCCCAAATGGGGATCAAGCTTTCTAAGTACTATGAAGAAGGTGTTGAGCTTTCTCGTTTACTTGCCGAATGGTCAGAACAGATCATCCAACCAGAAAAACGTTTTTACATCTGTTCCGGTGGTGGGCCAGGTATGATGGAGGCAGCCAATAAGGGCGCGGAGCTCGCAGGAGCCAAGAACATTGGCCTCAATATTAATTTGCCCTTTGAACAAACGCCAAACCCCTACCAAACAGAACAGGTTTCCTTTGAATTCCACTATTTCTTTGTGCGTAAATTTTGGTTTGCCTACCTTGCAAAGGCTTTGGTCGTCTTCCCCGGTGGATATGGGACTATGGACGAATTATTTGAAATATTGACCTTGATTCAGACCCAGAAAATCAAAAAGACCATGCCCATCGTGCTCTATGGCAACGAGTTTTGGGAAGGATTTATGAACCCTGAGCACCTTTTAAAATGGGGTGTGATCAGCCCTGAAGATTTAGAAATGTTCAAGATCTGTGACTCACCAACAGAAGCCTTTGAGTATTTGAAAACAGCCTTAACAGAAGAGTACCTATGACTGGAATTTCACAAAAAATACTCGACTCTTTAGAGGCCTCCTCTTGGATTCGTAAGATGTTTGAAGAAGGCGCCAAACGAGCGGCGGAAATTGGGGCGGAAAATGTCTTTGATTTTTCCATTGGCAACCCTGTTTTTGAGCCTCCAGCTGAGGTCAATGAAGCCCTAACTGAGCTGGCGCAAAATAATGCAGGCGGTTTACACCGCTACATGCCCAACCAAGGCCTGCCTGAAACCAGAGACTACATTGCAGGAAAATTAAAGGCCGAAACGGGTTTAGACATTACGGGACAGGAAATTATTATGTCTGTCGGTGCAGGGGGTGGCTTGAATACAGCCCTCAAGGCTCTTCTTAACCCTGAAGAAGAGGTTATCGTACTCTGCCCTTACTTTGTGGAATACGACCACTATATAAGTAATCACGGTGGTGTGCACAAACGAGTTGAAACAAACGAGGACTTTAGCCTAAATCTGGAAAATATTGCAGCCTCAATTAGTAATAAGACCAAGGCCATCATTATCAATAGCCCCAACAACCCCACTGGCGTAGTTTACTCAAAAGAGGAACTCACTGGGTTAGGTGACTTGTTGTTGCAGAAATCAGCCGAAATTGGCCATACCATCACCTTACTCAGTGATGAGCCTTACCGCAGAATTTCCTATGTAGGCCCACTGCCCAACGTCCTAAATTTTTATAAAAACTCAATTATCATCACCAGTTTTTCTAAAGATTTGGCACTGCCAGGCGAGAGGATTGGCTATTTGGCTGTCCAGCCCGATCACGCTGAAAAAACCTTGTTGATCCAAGCTGTTGTCATTGCCCTTAGAATTTTAGGCTTTGTGAATGCCCCTGCCATTTGGCAGCGTGTGCTGCCCATGATTGGGGATGCTATGGTCGACCTCACCCCCTACAAAACCAATAAAGATATTTTGGTTAAGGGTTTGCGGAAAATGGGTTACCAAGTTACCGAACCTGGTGGCGCATTTTACCTCTTTGTAAAAAGCCCACTTGAAGATGACGCAGAATTTGTAGCTCTAGCCCAGAAAGAAAATTTACTATTGGTGCCCGGTAGAGCCTTTGGAAGAGCTGGTTATTTCAGAATTTCTTTCTGCTTTGCTACTGAGAAAATTGAGAAGTCCTTGCCCATCTTTAAAAAGTTAATTCAGAGCTTATAGGTTCAACCATGGCTGCCGCAACACTCAACCCCTACACCCAGGCTATCTTAAACTGCTTGGCGCAGTTTACAGAAGAGCCAACAGAGTTGGACGCTAAAAATGCCCAGTTTTTAGCCAACATGATTCAGGGCAGGTTTTTACAGTACCTCGTTAACCGATTGATCAATCACTATAAAATCCATTCCAGTAAGATTGAAAAAAAACTGACCATGGTTTTTATGAGCCTGCTCAGTGATAAGTTTTTTAATGTATTTAGAGAACGAGTCAAAGCTGAGCCCAGAATTGTTTACGAGATTGCCAAGGCAATCGCCAAGCATGACTCTGGCGCACAGAAAAGTAAGTCCAAGGCTGATTGGCTCTATTTGATGATCTGCAAAAGATACTTTGGTTACCAGAATTTTCAGATCATTATCGATTGGCTCAACACCACACCTGAGGTAGAAAAGGTTATATTTTTGGGCCAAGTAGA
Source organism: uncultured bacterium (assembly GCA_965602905.1). Lineage (GTDB taxonomy): Bacteria > SAR324 > SAR324 > XYD2-FULL-50-16 > XYD2-FULL-50-16 > JASJGK01. The sequence continues at coordinate 15,393 of CBFCZY010000028.1, forward strand.
AAATTCCTTTAAGGATAGTAGCCTAATTCGTGCCTTTGAATATATTGTGGATAACGACAAAGATGGTATCACCCCCAAGCTTTTTCGCCGCTACCTAGATAAGGAAAAGAAAACTCGTTTAAAAAATCTGATCGAAAGTGGGGATTGGCGGATTGAAGCGGAATTTGCAGCCAAAGAGAGCGCCCACCGAATCGCACTGCAGAAGTATATCGACCAAATTTAAACCAGAGAAGCTAAGAAAATGAATCAGTTCCAGTTTACAGAAGAATTTCAGGTGCGAGACTACGAATTAGACTTGCTAGGCATGGTCAATAATTCAGTCTACCAAGGCTACTTAGAGCATGCTCGCCATGAATTTCTAATTGAAATCGGTTTGGATTTTGCCAAACTCTTTGAAAAAAAATGGCGTTTAGTGGTGGTGCGAGCTGAGTTGGATTATAAAAATACCCTCCATTCACGAGACCAATTTATTGTGGGCTTAAATTTCAAACGCCACTCCAAGGCAAGGTTTGTTTTTGAGCAAGAAATTTGGCTGAAGGATGGCTCAAAACAAATACTCGATGCCAAAATAATTGGCACTTGCTTGAGCGAATCGGGCAGACCTAAAATCCCCCCTGAATTGATTCAGGCTTGGGAAGACCATTCTGCGGACTCTTAAAAAAGGCCTTGAGTAACTTTAATCCTCTAGCAGAATAGACATTAACCACTGGGACTTGTAAGTTTTAAAAAAACCGCGACAATTGCATTAAGGGTAAGTTCTCCCTAAATTTTATAGTTATCTTCACCTCCAAATAGGCCTTCACATGGATGCACTACTCCCCTATTTACTACTGAGCTTAGGTTTTTTTCTAGGTCTGCTGATTGGGTTTGTTTTATTTTTAATAAAAAAATCAAAATTTGAGCAATCTTTAAGTGAGCTATCCCGTTTGCAGGGAATGGAAGAAAAGTTACAACTCACCAGTGGGGAACTGGTTCGTTTAACTGAAAAGTCTCAGTTTTTAGATGAAGTGCGCGCTGAGAAAGACCAATGGCAAAGAGACTGTGGCTTGCAAAAAGAAGCCAATGCCGAGCTTCGAGCGAGGCTAGAAGAGCGTGTGAGCAATGCCGACAAAGAGGAACAGCGCATTAAAGATCTGATGGAAAACATGGCTCAGAGAACACTAGACCAAAATAGTGAAAAGTTTTCTAAGTCACACAATGCCAATCTCAAGACTTTACTTGAACCCTTCCAAAAAGAACTGGGCTCTTTTAAGGAGCGAGTGGAAAGCATCCATGCCGCTGAATCCAAAGAGTTGCATTTACTCAAGGCTCTCAACCAACAAATGGCGAGCTCCACAGAAAATCTGACCAAAGCCTTGAAAGGGGAAAATAAACGCCAAGGCGGTTGGGGCGAGATGCAGCTAGAGAAGTTGTTAGAGGACTCGGGTCTCATTAAGGGCAAAAACTATCTCCGTGAAGAGTCATATAGCGAAATCAATGAAGAGGGAAAATCTAAGACCTCCAGACCTGATGTCATTATACTTCTGCCCGAAAAGAAACAGATTATCATTGATGCCAAGGTCAACCTTACAGCCTATGAAAGATATTCTTCTTCTGAAGATGACGCTGAGGCACTGGTGCATCTTAAAGAACATGTGGCAGCTATAAAAACCCAAATCAAAAATCTCTCGGCCAAGAGCTACCACCAAATTGCAGAGATCAACAGCCTTGATTTTGTGATCATGTTTATCCCCATTGAGCCCGCTATGTTGGTCGCCTTGCAGCATGATGCCCAACTATTTAGAGAGGCCCAAAAGCAAAGAGTTATGATTGCTGGCCCCAGCACCTTACAAATGGTACTGGCTACCATTTACCAAATCTGGCGGCAAGATGACCAGGGTAAGAACGCTATAAAAATCGCCTCAGAGGCGGGCAAGCTTTATGATAAATTTGTTGGCTTTGCAACTAGCTTAGAAGAGGTGGGTCGAAATATCAGTAAGGCACAGGATTCCTACTCAAAAGCCCACAAGCAACTCACTTCTGGCGCAGGTAACTTAGTGGGGAAGGCCAAATTATTAAAAACTCTGGGCGCTTCAGCGGAAAAATCTTTGCCTGAACATTTGGAACAAGCAGCTGAGGAGCAAGCCCTTGAGGACACAAAAAAGCCTGAAGCCAAGGCCCTACCCGCCATGAATTTATCTGAGAGGCCAGAGACACAACTCCCAAAAACCACAACCGAAACCTTTGCCCCAGCAAGCCCAAAAGAAGATCCCCCTGCCAGCCCTGAAGAAATCCAGCTGACTCTACCTGAGTAGCAAATTTATAAACCTCCCTACTTACATCAAACCAGCTAAACTTTGATTGGTACAATTATTTTGGTTTCTAGTTGGTTGGCAGCTGTTATGTGGGGGTCGTTAAGATAGAACTCAAAACAATAATCTAAGGGTTCTAGTTTTTGCTCAAAGACCCATTGATAAAGCTCTTTATAAGAAGCACCTACTTTGTGATAGGGCCCAATGTGCAAGCCAGAAACAACTTCTTGCGTTTCAATTGAAACCACCTTAATTTCTCCATTATCCTCAGGCTCTCCCACAACTGGAAAACCCATATCAAAATGCCAAACCTCGGTGAACATCCCTAAAAATCTGGAGAAAGCCCCTTGGTTGGTCAGCTTAGCAGCATCTAGACCATGGTAAAGGGTATAGGGAATCCCACTAGTCTCAAGTCTTTGCGCTTTAGCCTCTTCTGCTAATCGAGGCAAACCCTTTTGCATCTCTTTTGGCATAGCAAACATCTTACACTTTCGCTCAATATGTAACCCTGTGAAGGCTTCTAATTTATCTTTACCTATTTTTTTATTGGCATTTTTACCCCCTTCAATCACAAACAATTCACTTTTCTTTATTCTAGCAGATTTGAAAAAATTTAGAAATAATGTAGTTTTTCACATTCACCCCCTAGGGGAACTTGACGAACTGGAATTTTAAGACTGAAATAGAGCCAAGTTTTACTTAACCCTTTTACATTTATAGGAATCATGAAAGTCGCAATTGCAGGCGCAACTGGCGCTGTTGGTATTGAAATTTTAACTCTTTTAGAAGAGCGGAACTTCCCCGTAACGGAGCTAATTTTGCTAGCTTCCAAAAGATCTGCTGGGAAAACCTTAACCTTCAAGGGTAAAGAAATTACCATTAGCGAACTGACACATGACTCCTTTGCAGGTGTCGACTATGCTTTTTTCTCAGCTGGTGGCGATAGATCACTGGAATTTTGCCCCAGTGCCGCCAAGGCAGGGGCAGTTGTAATTGATAATTCTTCCGCCTTTAGGATGGACGGGGATACACCTTTGGTGGTTCCCGAAGTTAACCCACAGGCTTCAAGAACACACAAGGGAATTATCGCCAACCCCAACTGTACTACGATTCAGATGTTGGTGGCGTTAAAGCCACTTCATGACTTTTCACCAATCAAGAAAGTTCATGTGGCAACCTACCAGAGTGTTTCTGGTTCCGGTGCGGCAGCCTTGGCTGAACTTGAAAACCAAGCACATGAATTTGCCGCTGGAAAAAAGCCCACTGTAGAGGCCTACCCTGCGCAGATTTTATTCAATGTAATTCCACAGGTGGATGTCTTTTTAGATAATGGTTACACCAAAGAAGAGATGAAGATGGTCAATGAGACCAAAAAAATCTTAGGTGCACCTGACATTTTGGTTTCTGCCACTTGCGTGCGTGTTCCTGTGCAACGGGCTCACAGTGAGGCGATCTGGATTGAAACAGAGGAAAAAATTACCGTTGCAAAGGCCAAAGAGCTCTTTGCCGCAGCGGAAAATTTGACTGTCATCGACGAGCATAAGCCAGGCGGCTATCCCATGCCTTTAGATGCAATTCGGACTACAGAAACTTTTGTGGGAAGGATTCGGGAAGACTTGACCAATGATAAGGGACTGGCCTTTTGGGTTGTCGCTGATCAGTTGTACAAGGGTGCAGCTCTTAATGCGATTCAGATTGCTGAAGACTTAATTAACAACTAGCTGCTTAAAGCTAGTTCTATTTCCAGTGCCTCTCTCCTGAGAGGTACTGTACTTTCTTTAAAGATGTCTCAATCTTTATTCTTCATCCACCAAATTGCACCGCCAACAATAATCACAAGCACGGCAGTTATACCAGCAAAATGGATCATTTCCATTCCGACATTCTGGTTATCGTTATAATGCTGCATGGCTTTGCCATAGTTTACGGCAAAAACAGATTGTGGATTTAACAGTAGTAAAGGTAAAAACTTTTTCATTGCTTTGGATTTTTCTTAAGGTTCGTTTTTAATTATAGCTTGAGGCTAGGGCTAGGTCAAATTAAAGACTGACTTATCGGGGATATTCTGGCTAGGAGGGTTCTAATTTTATTGGTGAAAGATTATTTCTAAAATCAGATTTTTTTGGTTTGCTTGCAGCTGCCTGATATTTTTTGAGATATCAGGCTAACATTTTTTTAAATATCTGCTTTAGATATCAGCCTAACATTTCTTTAAATATCAAAGAGTGGTGTTGAAAGGTATCTTTCGCCAGTATCAGGCAGGATAACCACAATGTTTTTCCCAGCAGCCTCAGGTCGTTTGGAAACTTCATTGGCGGCATAAATTGCGGCACCAGAAGAGATCCCGCCTAGCACGCCTTCTCTGGTCGTTAATAATCTTGCTCCGAGCATAGCCTGTTCGTCTGTAACCAAAATAATTTCATCGATGATATCCAGATTTAAAACCTCAGGTACAAAACCAGCACCAATGCCTTGGATCTTGTGCATCCCTGGCTGACCACCAGAAAGTACAGGTGAGTTTTCAGGCTCTAAAGCTATAATCTGCACTTTAGGATTATGTTTTTTCAAGCGTTCACCAATACCTGTAATAGTGCCGCCTGTGCCCACACCAGAAAGAACATAGTCTACCTTGCCATCTGTATCTTCTAAGATTTCTTCGGCAGTTGTAGCTCGATGCACAGCGGGGTTAGCTGGATTCTGAAATTGTTGCGGCATATAGTTATGAACAGATTCGGCAGAAATTTCCTTCGCCTTATCAATGGCGCCTTTCATTCCCTTTAAGCCTTCTGTTAAAACTAACTCAGCCCCTAAAGCCTTAAGTAACTTTCTTCGCTCTAAGCTCATGGTCTCAGGCATTGTCAAAATCAATCTATAGCCTTTAGCGGCGCAAACCCAAGCCAGAGCAATCCCTGTATTACCACTAGTGGGCTCTACAATCACGCTATCTTTGTTTAATTTGCCAGCCTTCTCGGCTTCTTCAATCATGGCTAAGCCAATTCGATCTTTAACGCTGCCACCAGGGTTAAACATTTCCATTTTAGCTAAAATAATGCCCTCGCCTTCTGCAAGACGCTCCATTTTAACGAGTGGAGTTTTTCCAATACATTCAGAATAATTTTCAAATATTTTACCCATTACCTGTACACTTAATCGGGTTAAAGAGGTCGGCTTGTTTGTTAGTTTGCCTCTTTAAAGGTAGCAATGTCAAACAAATGAACGCTTTTGGAAAGATAAGGTGACTTTTTTATCAGGAAGGTCAGAAAAGAGGTGGAGTTTGTGGCAAAAAAAAACCGTTTCTTCCCTCCAAGAAGAAACGGCAATTCCCCTTAACAGCTACAGCCAATAATTGGTGCCTGCTGCTAATGATTTGTCTAGGCCCGTAGATAAATTTTTATAAATGAACTTCAAAATCCTTTTTTAAAGATTCATTCCCAATTTAAAAGCCCAAAAAGAAGCTATACGGCTTTCTTTTTATCTGCAGTAGCAGATTGTAGACTGTCGCCTTGGCCGATAGCATCACCTTTGTGACGTTCCATCTGCTGAACAAGCGGCTCACGAGTAGAATACTCAGAATCAATCAAGACAAACTGATGCCCGATTTTATGTTTTTTATTAATTACCAGTGGCCCTTGCAGGTTCACGGTAACGTCAGCCAGTTCCCCGGCCATAGTGACAATAGCATAGACAACCAAATCATCGGTAGCCTCGGCTTTCACCAATTTTAAGTCGTCTTGCGTGACGTTAAAATGGTAGTTTTGCCTCACTACGAGAGGATCGACAACTACAAAGGCTAAAGATAAATTATCTAAAGATTGTAGCATTCTAAAAGGTTGCGCCTTTTCTTCATCAATGAGAGTGAATCTAGTGCAATCTGGGAAGCCTAATGGGCCTTCAGGGAAGATGAGGATATCTTCCGCTTTCACATCGATCTGTCCAAATCTGGAGGTTTCGAACTTCATGGTATTTCCTCTTAAGGAGGTTTACCCTTTCGGGCGAAAACCACTATGTCACCGACATAGGGGGAACTAAAAAACTTACTTTCTCTTTTTCCAAATTTCGGAAAAAGATTTCAAACTCAAGGGGCTTTGTTCAGCCGCCAATTTGTTTTCATCTTGGATCCTTTGGTAAATTTCTTCCCTGTGGATCGTATACTTTTTAGGAGCTTGAATCCCTAAGCGTACCTGCTTACCTTTTATCTCAAGGACCTGGATCTTGATATCATCACCAATGGTGATAGATTCCCCCAGTTTTCTTGTCAAAATTAACATGATCACCCTCCATGGCGATTGCTTAAAGTTTTCAGTAAGGCCTACCTTGGCTTTACTTTAAAAAATTGATCAAGGTTGGTTGAACCAAACGAGCAGCCGAATCTAGGGCTACCTTATGTTTGAGTTCTGCCTTGTTCAAATCAATGGCTCCTTTTGCCAAATCTATATCTTCAATATCAGAGATCTCGGTTTGCTTTATGTCGATTTCTCCAGCTAGTCTTGACTCACTTTCTTCTAATTCCAAAAGTGTTGAGCCAACCTGAGCTTGTTTATTTAGTAACTGGTTGATGCTTGTGTCTATTTCATTCAAACTTTCAAGTAACGCTTCTTCATCATCACTTTCTAGTGACGAGATCAAACGATGCATAATGTCGAATGTGTTTACAGTATCCTCATCATTAGGATCTTCAAACAAAAGCTCTTTTGCAGTTATGTTTAAAGCAACTTTGATACCATTATCGATAGGTACTTGTTTTATTTGTTTATTTCCCAAGTATTCTACAAATTCGTTGCCCTTAAAGTGGAACTCTGTGCCCTCTCTAAAGAAAGGGTTACCTGTCACACCAAACTGCAAAGAGACCTTGTCATTGGCCTTACCTTCGGGATTATAAATTTCATTCTGGCGATTTAAAACTTGGATCTTTGACCAAGTTTCCCCACCATCATCACTTACAACATAGCGTGCGTTTCCATATTCCCCACCACGAACCACTTTTACAGCATAGTCTGCTTTAGAATAGCCCTTAAACTGCGCCATATAGAGGTCAGAATCTAAAATAACTGGTTCATTGGCACCTTTAACCACAATAGGGTTGCCTTCGGCATCTACTGCTGGTTCCTCAGTGGGAGCCTTTATGCCTATAGCATCCCCAATTTCATTGAAGGTCGCTATGGGGCCTGAATCTTTAATGGAGGTAAAGCCCATTTTTTGTAAAAAGCCTGTGTTATCACTAACAACATCGAACTTCATCCCTGCTGCAGGATCAAGGTAGAGATGGTTGTCTTCACCCATTTCCACATGAAGCCTAGATTTAAAACCAGACACTGAGTGAACATCTTCCTCAAATTTTTCTTGGGCAATGGCTGCATCATTAATCAGCTTAATAATGTCATTCATGCTCTCTGTACCCTTTAAGGTAACGGAAATCTGATTCGCTGCGGCCTTAGCTGCGGCTTCTTCTGGTGTTTCTTCTACCGGCTCTGGTGCAGCTACGTCCTCTACGGGTGCAGCTACAGGAATTTCCATTTCAAATACAGGGTTACCATTTTCATCTAAAACAGCCTTGCCCTCTTCATCCAACTTAGGGATAGGGTTGCCTGCTTCATCTAACTTTGGAACGGGTACAACTACTTCTTTCGGTGCTTCTTCTGCGGCGACTTCTGCGCCTTCTGGAATCTCAGCCTTTGGTGGCTCAAGATTCATTACCAAGGTACCAGGCTTTAAGCCGATAATGGGCTTATCCATTAACAAGGGAATGGTTTTAGCTTCCGACTTTAACCTCGTTCCCATGTATAAAGCGTCAGCTTCAACGATACTGGGATTTAGCTTTAAGGGTTCTGTGAAGGTCTTTGTGCCTGAAAAGAGGAATAATTTTCCCTTTTTACTGTTTCCAAGCTTCACAAAGTCTTTTGCGATCAATTCTATCTCGTTAGCTAGGGCATTTCTTTGCTCAGCAGAGGCTCCACCTGTACCACCTTCCATTGCTTTAGTTTTCATTCCCATCATGGTCTCTACCATGTGCGCAATTGTGCCTTCGGTTGCGTTTAACCAAACCTTATCCATGCCAATATTCTTTTCAATATTTTTAGCGGCATTGATAGACGTACGGTAATCTTGCACCAATGCGGCCCCAACAGGGTCATCACTGGGCTTGTTTAGAATCTTCCCGTTACTCATTGCTGTCTGAATATCTTGCAACTCAGCGGCATTGGTATTGAGGTTGGCTCTTACCGTATTATGTTTTGTTACTTCGCTGACTCTCATGAGTTCCTTACATATTGATTACAGTCTGGGTCATTTGATCCACTGTACTCAAATATTTAGCTGAAGACTCGTAAGCCCTCTGGTATTTTACCATGTTTGCCATTTCCTCATCGATATTCACAGAGGAAATAGAATCTCGTAATGCTTCGTACTGCCCTAACATCTCACCGTGACTTTTGGCTCCCTTTTGGGCATCTTGTACCAAAAGACCAATCTCGGTTGTTTGACCGTTATAAAACTCATCAAAGCTCATAGTGCCGTCATTTAATACGGCCTGACGTTGTAAATCGCTGATTTCCACACCAATTCGGTTGTCACTGGGAACCAAATCGGTGCCTACAGCAATCTTCATTTCATCTTCCATCAACTCTTGGTTTACTTTAATGTCTCTTGCGCCATCTAAAGAGTGGAAGAAACTATTGAAACCCATGACAGCAAAAAAGTTGGATGTGTCGCCAGCAAAGGTAAAGTTGGTACCCATATCCGCTTGCAAAGTCACACTGCCTTCAGGGTCTAATGTTGCTTTAAAGGGTGTAGTTTCTTTTAAGGTCTCCACACCTTTATCATCTGTTTCGTAAGCGCCTGCTGCTCGGTTAATCTTTTCCACAAGGCTTTTTACTGTGTCCTTACCTGGTTCAACATTAACTAAAATGCTGTCAGTAATCGCACCTTCGGTATCCAGCATATGGAATTTAAAATCCCCACCCTTTAAAAAGGGCATTGGGTTTTTCTGAGCTTCTTCATTGAGGCTATAGGCACTGGTTTCACTGCTCTTAACGCCTTTCAAGCCTGTTCCGCCTGAGTGGATAGCGTTAACACGGAAAACCAATTCCTTGGCCATTTCGTTGATTCCCTGTTGGAATTTCCTGATGTTGCCGTCTCTTTGGTCAACCAATTCTTTCATGATGCCACCTGTAACATCTTCGGTTACATCAACAACTTCACCATTTGGCCCTTTTAAACCTAAACGAACATCATTCATATCTTCGGCGCTTTTAATGCCCATCATTTCGTAGCTTTTTCGGCCATGAACCAAAGATTGCCCATCTTTAATCTGAACTTCTAAGTTACTGCGCTCATTTTCAAAAGAACGAACCTCAACCAATTCACTTAAATTTTGTAGTAAGGCTTCACGTTGGTCACGGGCATCATTTGCCACACGTCCTCGGTTTTCTAACTGCTCTACCTGCTTGTTGAGTCTCGCAATCTGCTCTGTGATTTGGTTCACCTCTAAAACGTGGGCGCTCAATTGGGAATTGATTGTATCTCGCACACCTGAAAGTCGTTTATCATAGAGTTGAAAGCGTTCTGTTAAAGCCTTTGAACGAGTTAACAAAGCTTTACGCATGGGGCCTGATTCAGGCTCGTGAGACAAGGTTCCCCAAGAACCCCAAAATTCATCCAAGGCATTACGTAGTTTTTTGCCTTCTAAATCGGTAAAGATTGCTTCTGCTTCTGTTAAAATCTTTTCTCTAGTGTTCCATGTCCCCACTTCATTCTGCTCTCCAACCACCTTTTCTTTGGTGAATCCATCTTGGATACGGCGAACATTCTGAACCTTTGACCCACCACCATGGCCTGCTACAGCGGGACCATTGGTGGTCTGCTGTACATCCTGCCTTGAAAAGCCCTCGGTATCCACATTGGCGATGTTATGCCCTGTGGTATGCTGGCCCGTTTGAGCCACGCTCATAGAGAGCTTACCGATTCCTAATGCTGAGTTTAAAGTCATGAAATTATATCACTTTTTGTTAATTTGGGCGGAGACTGATCTCTGCTACCCTATAGTAGATGCAAAAAGCCTGCTCTTTTAGAGCTTCACCCTCTTTTTTTTTGGCGTAACTTTTTTCTACCCTCTATATAAAGCAAGATGGGGTCCAAATTTTAGGTGGTGTTTTGGGGAAGCGCCTTTAGTGGCGTAAGCCTACCGAAATATTTTAGGGAAGCGCCGCAGGCTCCAGAGCTTCGATGACGAAAGGG
>CBFCZY010000029.1:0-22192 GCA_965602905.1 uncultured bacterium
AGTTTTAATTAGTTTTAATTAGTTTTAATTAGTTTTAATTAGTTTTAATTAGTTTTAATTAGTTTAGATTTCAGGTACTTGCACGATGGCCTGTAGTTGTGATATAAATTTGAATAGAGATGTGAGGTGGTGCTTTTTTAGTGAACCTCGGTTTTACTAAAAAAGATGCTGACAGCGTTTAACTGATTAATATAAGAATAAAAGAAGTTCATTACAAACAAAAAACCCCGCCAAGGGCAGGGTTTCTCATTCACGTCACTTGTAACCCTTCGCAGGATTACAGCAACCCAAATGTTACCTGTTGGCGCAGGTAACATTTACTTAAAAGGAGGTAAATTGAAGATCGCTGAACAGCTACTTACAGTAGCAATAGCAGTTTTTGAATTGCTAGAACTATTACTCTCCTAAGAGTAATTATGAACTTTTATTTTTGGCTTTGTCAAATTGGTGAAAGTTCAAAAGAGTGTGGGTTTGGTTGGTCGAATAACTGAGCAAGCAAACGCTTAAAAACAGGCCCCTGAAATTTTGAATTTCAGGGGCTTTTTTTTGAAAGCTTTAGTTATTTTTTGGCAATGAGCTGCGCATCACCGAAGGAATAAAATCGGTAATTTTCTTCCATGGCCACCTTGTAGGCTTTTAGGATCTCATCCTGCCCACAAAAGGCCGCTACTAGCATCAAAAGACTGGAAGCTGGCAAATGGAAATTGGTAATGAGATGGGTTGGAATAGCAAAGTCATGGGGTGGGTAGATAAATATACTTGTGTCCCTGCGGCCAGCCTGAATTTTCCCGCCCACTGTGGCCGACTCTACTGCTCGCAAACTGGTGGTGCCTACCGTAACAATAGGCCGCTTGTCTGCTTTGGCTTGGTTGATGATGCCCGCCACCTCTTCACTAATCTCGTAAGTTTCACTGTGGAGCTTTTTCTCTTCAACTTGACTCTCTTTCAAGGGCTCAAAAGTGCCAAGGCCAACATGTAAGGTCACGGTACAGGTTTCATGGCCAGCCTCTTTTAAAGCGGTCAGCAACTGAGCGGTAAAGTGTAGGCCTGCTGTAGGGGCTGCCACAGCGCCAATTTCTGTGGCGAAGTTGGTTTGGTAATCCTCCAAGTCTTGTTCCCTGTTACGTTTGCCCTTGTTGATGATATAAGGCGGTAAGGGTGGCAGGCCGTAAGCCTCCAAGTTTTTTAGCAAGTCTTCAGGCTCGGCAAATTCAATCACGCATAACCCAGAATCCAATTTTTCAACCATGCTGGCAAAAAACGCATCGCCAGCCAGTGAGATTTTTTCCCCTATTTTTACCTTAGCGGAATTTTTTACCTTACATTGCCAGACCCCGAGCTTTTGCTCTTTCACCAATAACAATTCTAACTTTCCTCCACTAAGTCTGTTGCCTAAAAGGCGAGCAGGAATAACCTTGGTATCATTCAAAATAATCAGGCTATTTTGAGGTAGCAAGTTGCACAAATCATAGAAATGATTGTGGCTGATTTTACCCTTATTTAAGGACATGAGCTTAGAATGGTCTCTCGGGACTGCTGGAGAAACAGCAATGAATTCAGGAGGTAACAAAAAATCGTAACCTTCAATCATTTTTTTTGTGTCATTTGGGAAGCTTGGCATATTTTTGGTATTAGTATGGGGAGAAATTGATTAAATAAGAGGTATGGGCCAAGTTTGGTAGCCAAGGAAGGCTTCTCCCTATTCAATATCCTCTTGCATGTAACACCGCCAAGGAGGGCGCTATGCGATTCGATGAAAGCATAAGAAATATACTAGTATTAAAGTTAAAATACCCCCCAGCATCACTAATAAAGCTGGAGCGTAATAGCCACTTGGTGCAAAAGGTTTTAGAGTCCATTGACACTCTAAGGCAGTCGCACCGAAATAAAGAGTCCAAGCAGTATGCACTGGCTCAACTCAATCACATCAAAAAGCTGGTTTCTGGCCCCGCTCCTGATTTTGCAGGAAGCATGAGGCAAGAGCGAAAAGCTTACTACTCTTTTAAGTAACCTTGACTCAAAGACCTTTTAGGTCTTTAAGTCAAAGACTACAAAAAAGTTAGAAGTCTTTTGCGTAACCGATATAGGTAGCAGGTGTAAGTTTTTTCAGGTTGCGACGAACGTCATCAGGAAGTTCGGTTAAACCATCAATAAACTTAGCCAGCGACTTTGCGTCCACTGATTTCCCACGAGTTAAGTCTTTCAGTTTTTCGTATGAGTTTTCAACTCCATACTTTCTCATCACTGTTTGCATAGCCTCGCCAAGTAGTGCCCAATTTTGGTCTAATTCTTCGGCCAAGGCTTCTTCATTGATTTTTAGTTTCCCAAGACCAGCCAAGGTGGCTTTGTAAGCGATGAGGCTGTAACCAAATCCCACACCCATATTTCTTAGAACCGTTGAATCGGTAAGGTCACGCTGCCAGCGGCTTACTGGTAGTTTGTTTGAAAGGTGATCAAACAGCGCATTGGCTAGGCCTAAATTCCCTTCCGAATTCTCAAAATCGATAGGGTTGATCTTGTGGGGCATGGTGCTGCTGCCAGTTTGGCCTGCAACAGGGATTTGCTTGAAAGCATCATTAGAAATGTATCCCCAAATATCACGGTCAAAATCCAACAGAATCGTATTAAACCTACGGACAGAATCAAATAGCTCGGCCATGTAATCATGAGGCTCAATCTGAGTGGTGAAGGGGTTATAGTCTAAATCTAAAGATTCAACAAAGTTTCTGGCAAAGGATTTCCAGTTGACTTCAGGGAAGGCAACCTTGTGGGCGTTGAAATTTCCAACGGCACCGTTGATCTTTCCTAAAAACTCTAAAGAGATAATGTTGTTGAATTGCCTCTTTAATCTTTCTGCCACATTCTGGAATTCCTTACCCATAGTGGAAGGTGTTGCTGGCTGACCATGTGTCTTAGACATCATAGGGGTGGCTTTATATTCAGCGGCCATTTTTTCTATGGTCTCAATGACGTCGTTCATCTTAGGGATGACCACTTCATCCAGTCCACCCTTTAAGATTAAAGCATGGGAAAGGTTATTGATGTCTTCAGAGGTACAAGCAAAGTGTACCCAAGGCTTTAACTCACCCAATTTCATTTCTTCTAAACGGGCACCTAGGTAGTATTCCACAGCTTTCACATCGTGGTTGGTAACCTTTTCGGTTTCCTTAACCTCTAAGGCTTGTTTAGGGGTCATTTTTTCGTAAAGTTTTCGCAAGTCTGTCTGCTGCTTCTTGGAGAAGGCTTTTAAACTGGTTTCAGGCAGATTACCGAGGGCGATTAACCATTCTACTTCTACTTGCAAGCGGCGGCGGATGAGGCCAAATTCGCTGAAGTGATGGTTTAGCTCGGAAACTTTAGATTGATACCGACCGTCTAGGGGGGAAAGGGCTGTAAGCTGATTTATCATGTGAAATTTTACTGTTTAAAGATCTTGGAAAAGGCAGTTTTTAAACTAGGGTATTGAAAGTGGTAGCCTGATTCAAGTAGTTTTGTCGGTTTTAACCTTTGTCCTTGTAATAATAGGCAACTCATTTCCCCTAATGCCAGCCTTAAGAGGAATCCTGGCACAGGAAATGGGGTTATTCTCTTGATTGCGGCCCCCAGCAGCCTAGTGAATTCCTTATTTGTAACGGGTTCAGGGCTAGAAAAATTAAAGGGGCCAGTGCAGTTGGCGTTTTCTAAAAGGTGTAAAATTCCCCCTATTTGGTCTTCCAAATGGATCCAACTCATCCATTGCTTGCCACTTCCTAGTTTACCGCCAAGGCCTAGCTTAAAGGGAGGGAGCATCTTTTTTAATGCGCCACCGCTGGATTCTAATACTAAAGAGGTGCGTACAAAGCAGGTGCGGAGGTCCAACTCCTCTAATGGCTCCACTGCCGATTCCCACTTTGCGCAAAGTTCCCCTAGGTAGCTTTTGGCATAGGGCGCAGATTCATCAAATTCGCTGGATTCACTAAAAGGATACCACCCCATAGCCGAACCTTGGACAACCACCTCGGGTTTCACCTTTAGCCTTTGGATTAAGTTCACCATAGCCTCAGTGGGCTTTACTCTAGAGGCTAAAAGAATTTCTTTTCTAGAGTCTGACCAGCGCTCGTCTGCGATGCCTGCCCCTGCGAGGTTAATAAACCCAAAAAATGAGCTGTCTTCTGAGATAGAATTTAAGTCAGAGATCACCTCTAAATTGGGGTAGAGGCTGATGGTTGACTCAGGTCTTCTTGAGAACAAAACGGGCTCGTATCCCTTTGCCATCAAGGCAGGAACAAGTTTGGAACCGATAAAACCCGTGGCACCGAGGCAGAATATCTTCTTTTTTTTCATTTTTTTAAATTGGCAAGGTTAGTATTATCAGGGCTCTAAGAATAAAAAAGTCTCTAAATACCGATTTTTAGGGTTTTTACCCTATTCTCAAAGGTAGCGAACTTGGCTTAAATTAAGCTTAGGTTAATTTGTGTAAGATTAACTAGCTATAGTACAATGATAAGCTAATACTTCGTAGGTCTCAATGAAAAAGAACATCACAAAAGCAGAATTGGCCGCCAAAGCTGCAGAAAATGCAGGAATTTCCAAGTCAAAGGCAGAGGATATTATAAATTCTCTAATTGATACCATGGGTGATAGCATTATCGCTGGAAAAAACATAACACTGGTTGGTTTTGGAACCTTTAGCACGTCCACAAGGCAAGCGCGTAATGGCCGTAATCCTCAGACCAAAGAAGAAATGAAGATCCCAGCTTCAAAAGTACCAAAGTTTAAAGCAGGAAAAAGTCTAAAAGAGTTAATCAACCGTTAGATTTTTAAAGAGTTAAGGGGCTTTAAGAGTATAAATGATCGCTACCCTCAATGATCATCTTTTAAAGTTGTATGGGCCACGGGGCTGGTGGCCCATCTCCCTTTTCACCGCACTTCCCAGTCAGAGCCTTTCAGGCCAAACTACCTCAAATTCAAGCCCCCAATACCACATTGGCGACTACTCCTACCCAAAAAACGATAACCAACGCTTAGAAATCTCTATCGGTGCAATTTTAGCCCAGAATACCGCTTGGACCAATGTCACCAAAGCCTTAAAGAATCTTTTTGAGTCAGGCTATTTCTCCGTTGAAAAAATAAATCAAATTTCCCAAGCGAAGCTGGGGGAGATTATCAAAAGTGCAGGTTATTTTAACCAAAAATCAGCCTATCTTAAAAACTTTTGCAGCTTCATGGCAGAAACTTCCTTTACCACTTTACAGGAAATGCCCTTGGCCCAAGCGAGGGCGGAGTTGCTGCTCCTTAAGGGAATTGGCCCTGAAACGGCCGATTGTATTTTACTCTATGCCTGTGGCCACCCAAGTTTTGTGATTGATGCCTATACAAAACGCTTTCTTATCTCCTTAGGCTTGGCAAATGAAGGCACTAGCTACGCCCAAATGCAGGAACTTTTTTTGGGATCTTTACCCCCAGATTTGAGCCTTTTTCAAGAGCTACACGCCCTGTTTGTTGAACATGGCAAGGCTTTTTACTCAAAAAAACCTTATGGCCTTAATGATCCTCTCTTGCATCTAGCTAAAAAATGATTGATCTGATAGTTTTGTTGCACTAACAAAAAATTCTTGAAGGGGAGATCCATGAGTTTGAACATGGAACGTTTTACAAAGCAGGCGGAAGAATGCTTTTACAGCGCTCATAGCCTTGTCAGTGAACAAGAACAGCAGCGTATGGAAGCGGAGCATTTACTTTTTGTCCTTCTGGGCGAAGGTGAAGGTGTGCTGCCAAAACTTTTTGATAGTTTAAAGATTGAAGTTACAGCGCTGCGGACCGAGTTAAATCATTTTATTAAGCAGCTTGACCCCAGCCAGTCTGAAACGGGCGACGTTTACCTTTCCTATTCCTGCGAGCAATGCATAAGAAAGTCTGAGTATGAAGCAGACAGAATGCGTGATGAGTACCTCAGCCCAGAGCATTTATTTTTAGGTATTTTATCCAATACAGCGACAGAAGCCAGCATGTTGCTTCGTGGCAAGGGCGTGGATTCCAAAACAGCCGTAAGATTTGTTGAAGAACTTCGTGGTGGAAAACGCATTACCCAGCGAGGTGTAGATGGGGCCGATGATGATATTATCACTGAGTACACCCAAGATTTTGTCACCCTAGCTAGAGCCAATAAATTTGACCCTGTCATTGGGCGGGATGAAGAGGTTCGTCGGGTGATTCAGGTACTTTCCAGAAGAACAAAAAACAACCCTGTTTTGGTTGGGGAACCTGGTGTCGGTAAAACCGCCATCATTGAAGGCTTGGCCCAGCGTATTTACCAAGGGGATGTGCCTGACGGTTTAAAGCGTGCCAGTATTTTATCTTTGGACCTGGCCGCCATGGTTGCAGGTGCTAAGTATAGAGGGGAATTTGAAGACCGCCTGAAAGGCCTACTCAAACAGTTGGAACAAAAGGGCGGCAATCACGTATTATTTATCGATGAACTCCACACCCTAGTGGGTGCAGGTGCCAGTGAAGGGGCTATGGATGCTTCTAATATGCTCAAGCCAGCTTTAGCTAGAGGCCTGATCAAATGCATTGGGGCCACCACCATCAATGAATACAAAAAATACATTGAAAAAGATCCAGCCTTGGCTCGTCGTTTTCAAAAGGTGCAGGTCGGGGAACCTACCATCCATGATTGTATTGGAATTTTACGTGGCCTTAAGGGAAAATACGAGGTGCACCACGGAGTAAGAATTAAAGACAGCGCAATTATCGCCGCTGCAAAGCTTGCAGATCGTTATATTACCGCTCGTTTTTTACCTGATAAAGCCATCGATTTAATTGATGAAGCCGCCAGTACCACGAGAATTGAAATTGATTCTTTACCCACTGTTATTGATCAGGCCCAAAGAAAAATCATGCAGATGGAAATTGAAAAGGCAGCCCTGACCAAAGAGGATGATGCCGGGTCAAAAGCTAGATTTAAGTATATTGAAAAAGAAATCAAACGACTCAAAGTAGAAACCGAGGCTCTAAAAGAAAAATGGAGAGCGGAACGGGAGGCAATCAGCAAGGTTCGCCACTTAAAAGAAGAGATTGAACGGACAAAGCAGGCCGAATTAGAGGCGCAAAGAGCAGGAAACTTAGAGAGAGCGGCGCAATTAAAATACGGCACTCTAGACGCTTTACAAAAAGAATTGGACGAAGCCAACAACTTACTTGCAAATTCCGACCAAAGTCGCTTGCTAAAAGAAGAAGTGGATGAGGAAGATGTAGCCAAGGTAGTAGCCAAATGGACAGGCATCCCTGTGTCTAAAATGATGATGGATGAGCAAGAAAAATTGCTCAAGATGGAACGAGTTCTAAGCGAGCAGTTGGTTGGGCAAAAGCGTGCTCTCTCAGGGGTAGCCAATGCCATAAGAAGAGCCAGAACAGGCATCCAAGATCCAAACAGGCCTTGGGGAAGTTTCTTATTTATGGGGCCTACAGGGGTTGGCAAAACAGAACTGGCGAAGACTCTGGCTGTCTTTTTATTTGACGATGAAAAGGCTATGATCCGCCTGGATATGAGTGAGTACCAAGAAAGGCACACAGTAAGTAAATTGGTTGGAGCCCCTCCAGGCTATGAAGGCTACGATGAAGGTGGAATCTTAACCGAAGCGGTACATAGAAAACCCTATTCGGTGGTGCTCTTAGACGAAGTGGAAAAGGGTCACCCTGAGGTCTTCCATTTGCTGTTGCAAATTTTAGACGATGGAATTTTAACCGACTCCAGAGGCATCCAAGTTGATTTTAAAAATACCATCATTATCCTCACCACCAATCTTGGTAGTGAAGCTATTTTAAAGCTCTATGAGGAAAAGAAAAGAATCTCGCAATCCTTTGCCCGAAAGATCTTACTGAGTCGTTTTCGGCCAGAGATGATCAATCGCTTGGATGAAATTGTGACCTTTGATCCTTTAGAATTAAAAGACTTGGTCCATTTGGTGGGCATGCAGGTGGCGAGTTTGAACACAAGAATGCAACAAAGCCACAATGTGCATTTAAAGGTTACACCTGAGGCACAACAGTTTTTGGCTGTGCAAGGCGCAGATGTGGAATTTGGGGCGAGACCCTTAAAAAGAACATTACGCCGAGAATTGGAAGATGTAATGGCTTATAAAATTTTAGACAGTACCATCAAGCCAGGTGATGTGATTGAGGTGCGGCTGCGCAGTGAAACCCAGTTGAGTTTTCACAGGGTAAAGGCAGGCGAAGAATTTATGCCCTATCCCGATTGGGTTTAGTGGGGGTAGAGCAGGCCTCCTGCAACCTCGTCCCTTTTGGCCTTGCCTTGCAATAATTCAACTAGCTTTAAAGCAAAGGCCATGGCCGTTGCTGGGCCTTGGCTTGTAACACAGTTCCCACTAACCACCACAGTCTCATTCTTTTTTTCTTTCGCCTCTAAGCGGTCTGCAAAACTGGGGTAACAGGTAGCGGCTTGGTCCTGGACCAGTCCAAATTTACTAAAAACGACTGCAGGGCTTGCGCAAATAGCAGCGTAAATTCGGCCTGCTGACTTTTGGTTTTTAAGGACTATTTCTAAGGACTTAGAATTAGAAAAGTTTTCGGCGCCTTGGGCTCCGCCTGCCACAGCGACCACATCAAAGTTCTGGTCTTTCACTGCCTCTAAAAGAAACTCAGCCTTTAAAACAACGCCCCTTGAGCAGATGATTTCTTTGGTTTCTGTGATGGAGGCTGTGGTGACTTGAAGGCCACCTCGGGTAAGGACATCTATGATCGTTACAACTTCAATTTCTTCAATTCCCTGAGCAAGAGGGACGAGGGCCGTTTTCATAAGCTTTTGGGGAGGGGTGTTTTTTAGCTAGGCTGTCTTTTTTACTAGACCCAATTCTTTGATCAGTGAATTTAACTCTGTGGTTCCGTAAGGTTTTACAAAATAAAAGAGTGCACCGGCATCAAAGCCCTTAAAAATACTTTCTTGGGAGGAAACAATCGATTCAATCACTACCTTTACTCGGTCGGCCTTGGCAAGGCCTCTTTTTTCTTCATCTTTGCGAATGAGAGAAAGCAACTCGTGCCCATTCATTTCAGGCATTTTAATGTCTAAAAAAATCATATCAATGGGATTGTTTTCGGCCCATGCGCTTTCGTAGGCGAGTAAACCCTCTTTTCCGTTTACTGCAATTTGACAGTCTCCATAGTCCTCCAAAATTTTCTGGAGTAAGCGACTATTTTGCAAATTATCTTCAACGATTAAAATTTTCATTCTTCCAGCTCATAGTTTATGACCTGTATATTAAAGGATGAATGCAATTTTTTCTAGTGATATTTGTACGCAGGCTACTAAATGGAAATTAAATCTAACTTTAAGTCCTCAATTTCCTCTATAAAATGCGCCCTCTGTTTAGCAGTCAATGTGCCTAAGAAGTGCTTGAAAAAGTTAAAGTATTGGGTGGTCATAAGAGCCCACTTTTTGTTGTATTCATGGGCTTTTTCAGGTGTAGGCAGCCTTAGGGATTTAACCCTATCTATAAAATCAGCTTCCCTGTGATTGGGGTCATTCAAATAGGCCTTGATGGTTTTTTGGTTGTCTCGGCGGTATTTTAAACGCAAAGCTTTAAGATCAGGAAGGCTGGAAATAAAACCTGTAAACCCCTTCTCTTGGGCAGGGGTGAGTTCTCCGACCCACTGGATCAGGGTTTTCAGTTGGTCTTTCTGGCGGTTTTTTATGCGTTCGTCCTTGGGGATAGCGAGGTCTTCTAAGATATCATCATTCTCTTCTGTCAGGGTCTGAAAAAAAAGAGCCTGTTGGCTTTTTGAAGCATTGAAAAGAAAGGGTGCTAGATTTAAAATCATTTTATTCCCCAGTCGGTCTCGTAAAACTCGGTATTGCCCAAAGGCATAGTCCAAACCTTGGTCCACATTATTTTCTTTTAGATGGCTCTGGAGCTGACTGAGGTAGGCCAAGTAGGCTGGGATCTCATGGTTTTTATGCCAGACCACCAGTTCTTTGATGACCAACTTTGCCTTTTTTTCCTGTGGTTCTGTTAAGTCGAGGTAGTTGTTTAACCTGTTGAGAATAATCTGGTCGAGGTAGCTATAGCCCAATGATATTACGCTACAGCCGCCAAGGATAAGGCCTAAAAAAATAAGAAGCTTGATTCTCATAGGACAATACTCATACGGCCTGCAATAAAAATTGAGGCTTTTTAGCCAAGGTGCCTCTCACCCCTAAAAAGCCCAAGAGAGCGCTCAATAGACTAACCAAAACAATGGTAAGCAAGGTTGGCCCCCAGTAAGGCTCAAAGGAGCGGTCAAACATGATTTCTGCAATGACCTTGGCCATTCCAAGGCTCAGGAAACTGCCTGTCAGGCTTGCCAGAAGCCCCAAAAGTCCAAATTCGACGAGGCTGATAATTTTCAGATCACGATGTTTCGCTCCAATAACCTTGAGTAAATTTACTTCCTTAAGCCTTGTTTGGGCGTTAAAGCGGGCAATGGAATAAACCACCACTAGGCCCGCAAACATTGCTAGGACAGCCATAGCCGAAATGGCTAAACTCACTTGGGCCGTCAGTTTTAAAATGCGGTTCACCATGCGGGCAACATTGATCATAGCAATGTTCGGGAACTCTGTTCGAATTGAGTTCTGGAGATTTGTTTTTTGATCTTCGGGAATATCTGCAATGGTTCCAAGGTAGGTAGCAGGCGCATCTTCTAAGGATTTAGGTTGGAAAAGCACAAAGAAATTCGGTTGGAAAGAATTCCACTTTACCTTTCTTAAGCTGGTTACTTGACCTTCAATAGGAACCCCCATGATGTTAAAACCCATCTTGTCCCCGACCGTTAAACCCAGTCGTTTTGCGTACCATTCTTCTAAAGAAATTTCAGGCAATAGGCCACTTTCAGGGTCGAAGTCTGAGGTGAAAAATTGGCCACCGCTTAAGGTTTCACTGTCATAAAGCGTGGATCGGGAAGAAAGGTTGGCCGCCCTGCGCCGAGTGACACGAGTAGTTTGTTCTTCCCTGGTTAAGGAGTCTTCATTGTTATTTTTTTGGTTTAGGTCTTTTCCTTTTAGGCTATAAAGCTTGGCCGCAATCATGGGGCTAACCTGCTTTATATTGTAGCCTTGGGAAATTATAAAAGTCCCTAAATCCCCAACCTGTTCCGGTTGGATATCAAAGAGAAAAAAGCTTGGTAGCTTCGCCCGTTTTGGTTGGGAGATCTCTTGCTGGAGGCCAAATTCCAATTGGGGAATAAGATTGATCAGCAAAGCCCCAAGGCCAATGGCCACAAAGCTCGCAAGGCTTGCGAGGCCCCCACGGTTCAAATTACGAAAGGCCAAACGCAGGTTTAAATTCTTTATTTTTTGGGTGCCTAAAAACTTAAGTAAGACCAAACCCATGACGCCCAAGATTAAACCTGCCAAGACTAAACCGCCTAAAAATAGGCTACCAACCTTGTAGCTGTGCGATTGCCAGATGGCTAAAACCCAAAAGAAAAGTAAGGGTGCCAGTGACCAAAGGAGTGTCGATTTTGGTTTTACTGGTGTCGTTTCTCGTTCTTCAGAGAAAAGCTCTTGGGGCTTGATGATAAATAATTCGGTTAAGCTTGGCAGACAAAAGAGTAAGGAACCCAGCAATCCTAAGCCTAAAGCCAAGAGGAGGCTTGTGGGGTTTAGGTTTGGTTCAAAGCCCAAGGGGGTAATTCCTGCTAGCAACCACTTTAAAAGGGGCAATAGAGCCCAGCCAAAGAAGCCCGCAAGAATTGCAGCCAAGGTGCCTAAAATTGCAATTTGAATCAATTGAAAGGTAATGGTGTCGGCTGCCGTTGCGCCTAGGCTACGGAGTAGGGCCATTTCTTTGGTCTTTTGACTCAAGTAAGCACGGAACAAGTAAGCCGTCCCTAGACCTGCTAAAAACAGGGCCACTAGAGCGGCCAAACCTAGATAGTCGCCCAAGTAACCCATGAGGCGAGACATCTGTGGGTTGGCTCGGTTGTGAGGCTGAACCCGAAAGTTGGGGTTGGTGCCATATTTTTCTTTGATGATCTTGTTGGTCTTTGCAGCCAAGGCTGCCGCATCAGAGTCATTGGGGATTTTGTACAAATAATTATAGCGCTTGTGGCTGCCAAATTCTAAAAGTCCCGTTTGCTTGGCCCATTCCCAGCCAATAAAAACTTTATGGGTGATGCGGGCATTCCAGAAACTTTGCCCTGGGGCATCAATTAAAGCGGGGCCAACGGTAAAGGTCATCTGACCAATCTTAACCTCATCCCCTGTTTTGATTTTCAAGTCTGCCATCAACTCTTTTTGTATTAAAGCTGTGGGTTTTTTCTGTAAGATTTGGGCAGCCTGTTCTGGGCCAATTTTCCCAAGGCCTTCTAAAATTAGCTGGCCGTAAAGGGGGTAGCCTGAGTTGACTACAGAAATTTCAGCAAGCCTAGAATCTTGGGCGCTGCCAATCATAGAGTTGAATAGAATCTGCGAGGTCTTGGCCGTAACTTTACCCAGTTGCTTTTCTACCAAATCAATTTCTTTAGAGGCAAGTTTTTGGTAGGCTGTAATATTAACGTCTGCGCTTAGTAGACTCTTAGATTGACCTTGAATATGGTCGTGGAGACTTTGTTTAAAAGAATCCAAGGCGATAAAACCCATCAAGCCGAGGCTTAAATTCAAGATAAAAAATAAGCTGAAACCCTTGTTATTTATGATTTCTTTAAAAGCTAGTTTAACCCATAACTTCATTGAGTTTTCCCCCGCTTAAATTGAATTGGCGGCCGCAAGCTTGGGCCAGTTCAAGGTTGTGAGTCACTAAAATCAAGGTAGCCCCGCTTTTTTTAACCATATCAAAAAGTAGTTTGATAATCTGCCCCCCTGTGGCTTCGTCTAGGTTGCCTGTCGGCTCATCGGCAAGAAGGAGTTTTGGGCCTGTGCTTAAGGCTCTGGCAATGGCAACACGTTGTTGCTCACCGCCGCTCAGTTGGCTGGGGAAGTGTTGCTCACGTTCACTTAAGCCCACTTCGTTCAGTAAGGTTTTAGCTCTTTTTTCTGCATCTTTTTGGCCCGTTAGTTCTAGGGGAAGTTGCACGTTTTCCAAGGCTGAGAGGTGGGGCATGAGGTGGAACTGCTGGAAGATGATACCTAAATTTTCAGCTCGGTAGCGGGTAAGTTTTTCCTCATTCATGACCGTCAAATTCTGGTCGCTGATCCAAACGCTGCCACTTGTGGGGTGGTCTAGCCCTGCAATTAAACTCAGTAGGGTCGATTTTCCACTGCCTGACTGGCCAAGGATGGCAACGGTGCTGCCTTCTTCTAAGTCCAAATCAATGGACTTTAATACGTCAATGTTCTTGTCAAAGCTGGTGAAGGTTTTGGTGAGATTTTTAAAAGTTAAACTCATGGTATTAGGGGTTTTAAGTGTTGGTAAACGGTTTTAGCGATAATCTTGTGGCCTTTTGGCGTAGGGTGGATTCCATCAGGCTGGTTGAGGTCGGATTTCCCTGCAACATCTAAAAGCAAGAAGGGTATAATGGGTAAATTGAATTCTTTAGAAAGGTCAAAAAAGGTTTTTTCAAAGGTCATGCGGTATTTTTCCCCGTAGTTGATGGGAAGCTTCATACCTGCAAGGAGCACGGTTACATGTTTTTTTTGCGCCAAGCGAATGGCCTTTTCCAAGGACTTTTTCATAGCCAGTAGATTTTGGCCTCGAAGGCCGTCATTGGCCCCAAGGGCTAAAATAATAATGTCTGGCTTGGTCTTTAGTGCGTACTTTAATCTAGAATAGGCACTGGCAGAAGTACTGCCACTGATTCCACCGTTGAAAAATAAGACCTTATTTGGGGTCTCTGAATCAAACATTCGTTGTAGCTCTGCGGGGTAAGCATCATTTTCATCCACCCCAGCGCCAGAGGTTAGGGAGTCACCAAGGCAGTAGACCTTGGTTAAGGCCATAGATGAGGGCGGGAAGCTAAGTAAAAAGACTAGAAATAGGAGGTAAATTTTCTTCATTTTTGATTCCTGAGTTATTATTTATTATAATCCCCAGAACTTAAGCCTGTAAAGCTTTGCTTTGTATCACTTTGTAATCAAATAATTCAATTTTTTAAAGAGGCCCTGTTAAATTGACAGCAATGATAAATCTTGCAAAGATTTAAGTTTACATTTTACCAGCTAGTAAAAGGGGTTAGCCTTACATTTTAAGGTCGGAACTTTTGGCTTTTAGGTAATTTAAAACTAGGATTCTAAAATTTTGAACCTGACGTTAAAAAGATTTTTTATTTTATTTGGCCTTTTCACCCTTGCTAGTTGTAGCTCTGGTGGTGCTAACTATAAAGCAGGCTGGGTTACAAAAGAAATCAGAGGCAAGGTTACACCTAGCGCTGGCGTTTTTATCGTCGTTGAGCAACAGGATCAAACCTTTTTGCCAGGCGGCAGTGATATGCCCGGAAGGTCTCAAAATTTAACCACATCCACTGCTAGAGTAGTCCAGCCTGATAAAGAAGGTAACTACTCGGTGACTCTACCTAGTGAAGCTAGGTCGGTGAGCCTATTTTTTGTGAGCGAAGGCAATAAGCCTGCTCGTAAATCTTTTGAGCGTTCTTTGGGTGTTGGGGTGATAGAACAGGATGTAACCTTAGAGGTGGCAGATAACTTTAAGGAACTTTATTTTTTAAGTTTACGACCTTATCTGTCGGGATTTATCTCAGAAAAACGCTATAAAATGCCAGAATATAACCAATACATTATTGGTCAATGGATGGAAAACATCGAAAAGAAATACAGCCAATGAAACGTAGAGGAACACAAATAATTTTAGACTCTTTAAAAGAGCATGGCGTGAATGAAGTTTATGGCTACCCCGGTGGCTGTGTCATTCCCCTCTTTGATGAGTTTTTAAACTACCCTGAAATTGCTTTGATCCGTGTAGCCCATGAGCAAGCAGCGGCCCACGCAGCAGACGGCTTTGCCCGTGTGACCGGTAAGACTGGCGTAGTGGTTGTAACCAGTGGCCCCGGTGCCACAAACACCATTACAGGTATTGCTACTGCTCAAATGGACAGCCAACCTATGCTTATTATTTCAGGTCAGGTTCGTAGCCCTGTGATCGGCACCGACGCCTTCCAAGAGACCAACGTGATTGGTGTAAGCAGGCCTGTGACCAAGCACAATTATTTGGTGAAGGATCTTGCT
This sequence comes from uncultured bacterium, assembly GCA_965602905.1. Classification (GTDB taxonomy): domain Bacteria; phylum SAR324; class SAR324; order XYD2-FULL-50-16; family XYD2-FULL-50-16; genus JASJGK01. The sequence goes on from CBFCZY010000029.1 coordinate 15,155, forward strand.
CTTCTGCCAAAAATACTAAAAGAAGCCTTTTTTATTGCCAATAGCGGCAGGCCAGGGCCTGTTTTGATTGATATTCCAGTGGACTTACAGACCATGGAAACGGAAGCTGTGGCGCCTGAAAAAATTGAGATTCACGGTTATAATCTGCCTGAAAAAGTGGCTACAACTTCAGTCCAGCAAGCTTGGGAAATGCTAAAGCATGCAGCGAGACCTGTGATCTACGCAGGCGGTGGGGTAAATATTGCTCACGCTGGTGAAGAATTAGAATTATTATCGAAAACCACAGGCATCCCTGTAACCACCACCTTGCTCGGCCAAGGCGTGGTTGATGAAACGAGTGATTTATCTCTCGGTATGCTGGGCATGCACGGTACTTATGTTGCCAATTGGGCGATGAACCGCACTGACTTGGTTTTAGCCGTTGGGGCAAGATTTGACGATCGTGTAACAGGAAAGGTAGATGCCTTTTTAGCCAATGCTAGGATCATACATGTGGATATTGACCCCAGTGTGATCGATAAAATCAAGCAGGTAGATCTGAGCATTGTTGCCGATGTAAAAGATTTTTTAGCAGAATTAAACAAATGCGCAACCCACGTAGACTATAACGGTTGGATGCAAGAAGTTAAAACCATTAAAAAAGAGCACCCTCTGCCCAACTACGATAATGTAGAAACCAAGAGCGGTGAGCTGCGCCCTGAGTATGTAATTGGGGAATTCTCCAAACAAACAGGCGGTGATGCTATTGTGGTGAGTGATGTGGGTCAGCACCAAATGTTTACAGCCCTGCACTTTAATTTTAAACGCCAAAGAGGCCATGTCACTTCTGGTGGTTTAGGCACCATGGGTTTTGCATTGCCTGCGGCCATTGGCGCCTGCTTTGCTAAAGACCATCCACAAGTAATTGCCTTTTGTGGCGATGGTGGCTTTCAGATGAACATCCAAGAATTGGCTACTGTAGCAAGCTACAATTTACCTATTATCATCGCTGTGATCAACAACAGGAATCTCGGAATGGTAAAGCAGTGGCAGGATCTATTTTGGGATTCAAGACACGCTTCTACCCTAAGCCCCGACTCACCTGATTTTGTAAAGATCGCTGATGCCTATGGTATTAAAGGCATGCGGATTTCTGAGATGAAGGATGTGGTTCCAACTATAGAGATGGCCTTAAAGGAGAAGGGGCCTATATTGTTAGAGTTTATGATCGATTCACACGCAATGGTTTACCCTATGATCCCAGCAGGTAAAGAATTTTCAGACATCATTGAGGGATAACTATGAAACATATCATCTCAATTTTAGTAGAAGACCAATTTGGCGCAATGGCCAGAGTAGTTGAACTTTTTACCTCAAGAGGTTACAACCTTGATTCAGTTTGTACTGGCGAGAGTGAAAAGGCCGGCGTTCACCGCATGACTTTGGTCACAGGCGGCGACGACCAAAAAATTAAAAAGATTTTAAAGCTTTTAATCAATATTGTTTATGTCTTAGAAGTCAAACTTTTAGCGCCTGCCCAGACGGTCAGCCTAGAGTTGATGGTATTAAAAATTAAGGCAGGAACAGGAAAAAGACCCCAGATTTTAACCTTGATGCAGGCCTATAAAGGGAACCTGATCGAAATGAATCACGACTTCATCACCTTCGAAATTACAGGCACAGCCTCAAAACTCGATGGTGTTGCAGAAGTATTTAGTGATTTTGAAATCGTGGAAATGGCGCGAACTGGTGAAGCTGCCATCCACAAATAACCTTATATTTTAAACAAAGGAAAATAGTATGAAATTGCCTATCTTTTATGAAAAGGATGCAAATTTAAGTCTCTTAAAGGGAAAAAAATTAGCAATCATTGGTTACGGAAGTCAGGGTCACGCCCATGCACTAAACTTGAAAGAGTCGGGTATGGATGTGGTTGTTGGTCTTAGAGAAGATTCAAAATCTGTAGCAGAAGCAAAGGAAGCAGGTCTTACTGTTGTTTCAACAGCAGAAGCCGCCAAACAAGGCGATGTGATCATGATCTTAGCTCCTGATCAGTTACAAGGTGATATTTACAGAGAATCCATTGAGCCAAACTTGAAAGCTGGTAATGTACTGGCTTTTGGTCACGGATTTAACATCATTTACAACCAAATTGTTCCTCCAAAGGATGTGGATGTAATTATGATTGCTCCAAAAAGCCCGGGCCACATGGTTCGTCGTACTTATACAGAAGGGTTTGGAACTCCATGCTTAATCGCTATTGAGCAAGATGCATCTGGTCAAGCACAAGACGTCGCTCTTGCTTGGGCACAGGGTATCGGCGGCACAAAAGCTGGCGTTATCTTAACTAACTTCCGTGATGAAACGGAAACTGATTTATTCGGTGAGCAGGCTGTTCTTTGTGGTGGTGCTGTTGATTTGGTAAGAGCTGGATTTGAAACTTTAACCGAAGCTGGTTACCCACCAGAAATCGCTTACTTCGAATGTCTTCACGAACTAAAATTGATCGTTGATTTACTCTACGAAGGTGGCATCGACCGAATGAATTACTCTGTTTCTGAAACAGCGGAATACGGCGGAATGGTTACTGGGCCTAAAGTTATTGGACCAGAAGCAAAAGCAGCTATGAAAACAGCTTTAACTGAAATCCAAGACGGCACATTTGCTAGAAACTGGCTTTTAGAAAACAAAGTTGGTCAGCCTAACTTCAATGGCTTGAGACGTAAGGCGTCTGAGCATCCAATTGAAAAAGTTGGTGTTGAACTTCGTGCTATGTTCACAAAGAAGTAACAGGCTTTATCTATGTCCCGAGGCCCATTAACGGTCAGCCAACTTACTCGTAGAATCAAAGCCCTCCTAGAGGAAAATCTAGGTAGGGTTTTGGTGCAAGGCGAGATTTCCTCTTTGGCTCGGCCCTCTTCGGGGCATATTTACTTTACCTTAAAAGACCAAGATTCCCAGATTAAAGCTGCCCTTTTCAAGGGTAACGCTGCAAAAATCCCCTTTGAAATAGAAAACGGACAAGAACTACTGGCTGAAGGCCGTGTTTCTGTTTATGGCCCCCGTGGCGAATACCAATTGATTGTGGAACGCCTGCAACCCATTGGGGTTGGCGCCTTGCAATTGGCCTTTGAACAACTGAAAGATAAATTAAAACGACGAGGTTGGTTTGAAGAGCGACACAAAAAAGAATTACCCTATATCCCCAAAGGGATTGGTGTAGTCACTAGCCCCACAGGCGCTGTGATTAAAGATATCCTCAATACTCTCGACCGCAGGTTTGACTCTATCCCAGTCTTGATTGCTCCTTGTATGGTGCAGGGGGATGGGGCCGCTCAAGCCATTGCTCGCCAGATTGAAAAATTAGATCAAAATCCAGATATTGAAGTTATTATAGTGGGCCGAGGTGGTGGCTCCTTAGAAGACCTTTGGGCCTTTAATGAAGAGATTGTAGCCGAGGCTATCTTTAACGCCGAAACGCCAATTATCAGCGCTGTGGGCCACGAAACAGATTTTTCCTTGGCCGACTTTGTCGCCGACCTCCGTGCCCCCACTCCTACCGCTGCTGCTGAATTGGTGGCCCCCATAAAAGATGAGTTACTTGAAGGATTGGCCCATACAGAAGGCAGGCTCAACTTGGCCTTTGCCAATCAATTTTCTCAGACGGCCCAAAGGCTAAAGTCCTTGAAAAAACGCCTGAAAAGCCCGGAATGGATTATCCAGACGAGAACCCAACGCGTTGATGAATTGGCTTTACGACTGAAGCAGGCGATGGATAAAAATCTAAAGTCTTTGGAAAATCAGTTGCTTGGAATTAATAAAGACCTAAAGCACCAAGCGCCAACTTTGCGGTTGGAACGGTTAGAAACAAGGCGGAAGGCCCTTTTTTCAAGGTTAGATTTAGGTATGAAACAAAACGTAAGAGCGGCAGAAAAATCCTGGGCCGAAGCATCCAGCTTACTTAATAGCTTAAGCCCCTTGGCAGTTTTGGATAGAGGCTATAGTCTGACCCAAGATAAAGAGGATAAACTCATTGAATCCGTGGCCCAAGTGAAGGTCGGTGAGGAACTGGTAGTGAGTTTGAAAGATGGAAAAATACAAGTAGAGACTACGGCGATAAAGCCAAATTAAAGGAATAAAATGGCGAAGAACATTACCCCCAGAGAGCAGGATTTCCCTAAATGGTACCAAGATGTGATCAATGCAGGCCAGTTGGCCGAGCATTCCCCTGTTAAGGGTTGCATGGTTATCCGCCCCAGTGGTTACTCTATTTGGGAGCAAATGCAGGCTTACCTCGACCGTGTTTTTAAAGAAACAGGTCATGAAAATGCCTATTTTCCATTGTTGATCCCTGAGCATTTTATTACCAAAGAAGCGGAACATGTAGAAGGCTTTGCGCCAGAATTGGCCATGGTTACCCACGCTGGTGGCAAGAAGTTAGAAGAGCCTTTAGTGGTTCGGCCTACCTCTGAAACCATCATTGGACATATGTATGCAAAGTGGATTAAATCCTATCGAGATCTGCCAGTTTTAATTAACCAATGGGCCAACGTAGTCCGTTGGGAAATGCGCACAAGGCTCTTTTTAAGGACCACTGAATTTTTGTGGCAAGAGGGCCACACGGCTCATGAAACCTATGAACAGGCGGAAGAAGAAACAGTAAAAATGTTGCAGGTCTATAAAGATTTCCTACAAGACATTTGCGCCATTCCTGTGATCACAGGGCCAAAACCTGAGCATGAAAAATTCCCTGGTGCCGCTGTTACCTATTCTGTGGAATCTATGATGCAAGACAATAAAGCTCTGCAATCGGCTACCAGCCACAACCTAGGCCAGAACTTTGCCAAGGCATTTGAAATTAAATATCTAGACCGTAATAACGAGCAACAATTTGTCTGGACAACTTCTTGGGGTTGTACCACTCGAATGATCGGCGCTTTGATCATGGTTCACGGTGACGATGATGGGCTAATTATCCCTCCAAAACTCGCACCTACAGCCGTTGTGATTGTTCCCATATTTAAAAAAGAAGAAGATAAAGAAGCTGTTTTGGCTCACGCATCGGCCATTAAGGCGGAGCTTGCCAAGGTGTTAGATTCCTTATCCATTAAGATTGATGACCGTGAAGACATGAGACCTGGCGATAAGTTTTTTACTTGGATTCAAAAGGGTGTGCCCTTGCGAATTGAAGTGGGGCCAAAGGATGTGGAAAATGGCGGTGGTATGACTGTCCGTAGAGATACAAGAGAAAAGGCTCCCATTGCTGTAGCTGATATGTCTGTGGAAGTTCCTAAGATCTTAGACCAGATCCAAAATGACCTTTTTGAAAAAGCCGTACAGCGACGTGAAGATAATAGCTATACCGTTGATTCCTACGACGACTTTAAAAAGCAGATTAAAAATGGTGCTGGTTTTATTTACGCTCATTGGGACGGAACCCGTGAGACTGCTGAAAAAATCCAAACAGAAACTAAAGCTACTATCCGATGCACACCCAGTGACCTCGCCCCAGAAAAGGGTGTTTGTATGGTCACGGGTAAAGCCTCTGAGACCCGAGTTCTATTTGCTCTGTCCTACTAATTTCCTGTGAATTTGAGGCAGAATAAATGGCGCTAGTGCCTCGTGAGGCACTATAGGTTAAAGGTCTAGGTAATTTTGGTGCCTCATTTTTAAAAGGTGAATAAAAACAATGTATAAGGTAAAATCGCTTGCATTTTGTGATTCCAGTGGCTATTCTTTTTGCTAGGTTATTGTAATGACCACAAACTACTTTAGGGGCTTTTGATGGATATTAAAGACATAAAAAACATTCGTGAACTCGCTAAACTAATGGGTAATAGCGACATTAGTGAAATCACAATTGAAGATGGTGATGCTAAACTGACTGTGAAGCGCGAAAAAACAGTGGTTACTACCTCTGCTGTTGTTGCCGCTCCTGCTGCACCTGTAGCCGCTCCCGCAGCCGCTGCTGTCGCAGTTGAAGCCGCACCTGCTGCCCCAGTTTCAGATCTTCACTTCGTAACAGCTCCCTTAGTTGGAACTTTTTACGCTTCTTCTTCCCCAGACTCCCCTCCTTTTGCAAAAGTTGGTGATCAGGTTAAAAAGGGCCAAGTGATTTGCATTATTGAAGCAATGAAATTGATGAACGAAATTGAATCTGATGTTGATGGCGTAATTGAAGAAGTTTGCCTTAACAACGCAGAACCTGTTGACTACGGCGCTAAAATATTTGGTATTAAACAAGCTTAAGCGCTACCTAAAATGTCCCCTCAGAACTTGGGGGGGGTTACTCTTTGATGACTTTAAATAAGGCCCCTTTTTATGTATAAAAAGATTCTGATTGCAAATCGTGGTGAAATCGCTGTGCGAATAATCCGAGCTTGTAAAGAAATGGGAATCCGAACTGTGACAGTTCACTCCACTGCTGATGCCAACTCACTTCATGTAAAACTTTCTGATGAGTCTTTGTGTATCGGTGAAGCTCAAAGTAAAGATAGCTACTTAAAAATTCCACATATTATTGCAGCTGCTGAAATAACTGGCGCAGAAGCAATTCACCCTGGTTATGGCTTTTTAGCCGAAAATGGTGATTTTGTGGATATGTGCAATGAATCAGGAATTGACTTTATTGGGCCTAGTAGCGAGATCTTAAAAAGAATGGGTGACAAGATTGAAGCCCGTAAAGCTGCTGAAGCCGTAGATTGCCCGACAACACCGGGGACCAAAGATGCTATTGAAAGTGCAGATGCACTCATTGAAGCTGCTGAAAAGATTGGTTTTCCAGTAATCATTAAAGCCGCTGCTGGCGGTGGTGGTCGTGGAATGAGAATTGTTCGCTCTATGAGTGGGCTAGTAAATGCCTATGAAACTGCTCGTGCGGAAGCCTTTGCTTGCTTTAACGACGGTACGGTATTTTTAGAGAAGTTTATTGAAGAGCCAAGGCACATTGAGGTTCAACTTTTAGGTGATAAGCACGGTAACGTGGTTCATCTTGGGGATCGTGATTGCTCTATCCAGCGTAGAAACCAAAAGATCATTGAAGAGGCACCTGCCAGTACC
>CBFCZY010000030.1:0-19792 GCA_965602905.1 uncultured bacterium
CAAAGTCTCTCTTAATTTTTGAGGCCATTTGTCCCAAAAGGTTTGACGACGTACAATCTAGGACCGAATGACCTTCCAAAAGTTCTTAAAACTGGATTTACTGACTCATTCAGTGCCAGATGAAACTACGATTTTGAATTTTCGTCACTTACTGGAGGAGTACAATTTCAGGGAAGGTTCATTTATGTTTTTTATCAAAATACTGAGGATAAAAAATAACCTAGAGGCAGGAAAACAGTAAAGATCAGCACCTTTGAAGAAAAGTAAACAGCATCCTTCATCAACTCAGAGCCACCCAACATTAATATGGTTCTTATCGTTTTTACCTCGCCTTCAACCTCATCTACAGCTTTGTTTACATCGTAAATCACATCTGATTTTAGTTTTTCGAAAAAATGCTCCACTTTATTACCTTTGGCGATCTTTTTCAATTGCTCTTGGTGAGCCTTCATCAATTGGGCTTTCTCAGCCTTCATGTTTTTGCTTACCGAGTCCAGTTTGCTTTCAAACTGCCCACCAAAATCTCGTGTGAAATCTTGACTGAGGTGATGCATGCCAATCGAGTAAAAGGTCAAACCGGGGCTTATGGCTAGAACTAAGATTAAGATTTTTTTAAAGACTACCCCTTGCGAACCAAACAATGTACCCAAGAGTAGAAGCAGGGCCATATATGCAAACTTAGAGCTTTTACTCAGGGTAAGGAGGGCCAACTGCACCTCACTGGCCATACTGGATACCAGCAATATATTTTCTACCTTGTCGATGGTTTGGATCATCCCCTTGAGTTCGCCCGTTACAAAATATATTTTCAAATTACTTATAGAGGCCAGGGTTTGCTTGATCAGGGTAACTGAGGCTAAAATTTCAAGGTTGCTTTTTTGTGCAGTCTCGGCAAATTTATAGGCTTTACTTTCAGTGCTGCTGAAAAAAGAAAAGAGAATCAGCATGAGTGCTATGATCTGAAACCCATACTTTTTAGCGTAATAATTTGCGACTGTCTCCTTATTATTTTTCATTTGTATATCTCTCTCTATTTGTTAGTTTAATAGTTCTGATTTGAGGCCATAAAATTGGTCAAAGTCTGTGTCTATGCTGTCTATCTGGTGGGTATCGTTTTTTTGCCAGATTTTATAACCGATCTTTTTCCATAAATCGGGTAGTTTTGGTTCTTTATCACCCGAATACTCTGCTAACCAAAGGGGGTGACTGGCTAAAGCAGTATCCTTTAAGTACTCTTGGGCAAAGCCATAGCTGGTATAGATAAAAAGCTTTCTGCCAAACTGAGCCTCGGCATGTTTTAAAAATCTTTTAAATTCCTGAGTCATATTTTTTGGGGCAGGCTTACCCGAAAGGCTTAGAGTTTCTATATCTACAATGGGGGCAATGTCATTTTGGTTTAGTTTGCCAACAGCCTTAAAAAAGTGCTCTGCTTGCTCAATGGGGTCATCCTTGGCAATATAAAAATGATAGGTTCCCCGAATGAGTCCTTTATTTTTAATCGCCTTCCAGTTGCTATGGAAATTAGGGTCAAGGTAATAGGCCCCTTGCGTGGATTTAACGATCACAAAGGTCAAGTGACTACTAGGGCCAAGGTCTTTAATTAAATCTCCCTGATAGTGAGAGATGTCTAGCCCATAAAGGCTTGTGGGTTTTTCTTCGATGCTGCTTTTTACTTTTGCTTTGGTTGCCTTATGGGTGACTTCAGCCTTCTTTGGGCTAGAATCAAGGTCAACTAAAAGCAAACCTACAAAGGCAATCAATAGGCCGCAAAGGGCGATGAGTTCTTTCATTTTTTCTTTAGAAATAGGGTTGTAATTGATTCGCTGGGTCATTTTTTTGCAATTTCCCCGTCAAGGGGGCAGTCGGCCCTTACTAAAAAAGGAAACGCCCCCAATTAGTCTGGAGGGTGGAATCCTATGAACTTTTCCCCACCTCCAATAACTTGAGTTTCAAGCAAAAAAACGACCCACAAATCAGGTGCAATTTAAAACCCCCAGGGCTACATACATGGCCTGCTGACCTTGGAGGCTAGCTGTAGAAAATATTTTTGCCTGGTCTGCTTTGAAGACCAGGCAGTTATCGGTAATCTCAGGCTCCACAGTGATACCTGTATGGGGTGGAAGGCCTAACTTCTTGATTGTCTCAATGGCAGTCCAGATGCGAGTTGCCGCCTCCTCTTGCCCCTCATTGGCAATTTCCTCAACCAGCTTGACCAGTTGAAAGCGTTCCTCACCTAGAAGTTGAGGCCAATTGGTTGCTTGGCCCCAGTCTACCAGCTCCAGATCGCAAGCTATGGCCAACTTAGATTGAACATGGAATTTCCAGCCATCACAGTAGGAGTAGGAAAGATAGCTGCCATCCTTTGTCTGATCTGGTTTACCGTCAGGGCGATGGCTGCGGCCCTGTCCCTCTCGGTCCTTCCCGCGGTCGGTTTCACGAGTCATCTGCACCACCAGACTATGATCATCATAGAGGGGGCGAATATGACGCAGTAAAAGGGGAGCCAGCAGTACTGGGGAGGAGATCCGTAAATTTTTTGGCGTACCTACTTTGCGGAAAATAGCATGATACCAAGTTTCAACAGGCAGCCCCTCTTTATCAAATAAAGCTAGGTCGAAAACCAATTCTGCCCCCCTATCCTCAATCTCTATTGCTTCCAAACGATAATTGCCTTTAGGGTCGAGATAACCTACCTCAATATACTTCACTGAAGTTGGAATCAATGTTTTATTGGGCATGCAGGCTTGCACAGCATGGAGCATGGAATCCCTCAGGCCTGGGTCTCCCAGAGTGAAATTTTCATGGTCATCACTGTGGAACCAAGTGGTGCCTTCAGTCGGTTGCAACTGCGCTGCGCAGTTAACGGCTTCCACGTGACTATAGCTGCCAACCCTTTGAAAACGGCCTTTCTGAAACAAAATGCTGTCGTAAAGGGCCTCTTTAACATCCCCTTCCCCCATGACCTCTCCTTGGTGATGAACGAGCCTCGCTGGCACCTCTGTTCGGCTAGCGCGCAACTCGCAGCTCGCCTCCATATGGTTCATTTGAAAGTTGGTATCGGAGCAGCGAATGACACAGGAGATATGATCTTTTGAATCTACAACAATGGCTATTCGCAAGGTCAGCCCCTGAGCCGTTTTTGAACTAGAGGGAACGATAATGGGCTTGATAAAACGCACCTGACTGAAAACCAATTGCTTGCCTTTGGCCAGCTCTGGGGCGCAATAATATATTGCTTCAGACAAAGCCTCTAGGGAAAGAGCAGCAGGGAAAATCCTGTTGCCATCTAGCATGTGATCATCAAGATAGGGGTCTGACTCTGGGGTCAAGATAGATTGCGCCACCAACTCAACCTCAGGGTAAAATACCTCAATGGAGCTAAGGAAACGGAAATTTGGTTTCTCCACTGCCAAACCTGCTGGGCTGTTTGAGTTGCCAAAGCGAGAAGTGACAATCAGTGAGACTGGATAGTCACAGCAAGAGATCAAATGGAGAAAATGTGAGACTCCATCATCAATGGTAATTGGCGCGATACCCTGTTTTATCAGTGCATCCATCTGGCCTAACCTTTGGCCCATTCCTGTGCCAGACCAAACAGACCACTCCAAAGCTCGGCATTGGCAGTTAGGGTGTTTGGCTTGAAAAGCCTCAGTTTCACGACTTAGGCAAGCATTGGCAAAGGCGTAATCGGCTTCGCCCTTCAGGCCGATGCGGCCAATAATCGAACTAAAGCTGACCAGTAACTTCAGCTTATCTGGGTTAACGCAGGTCAGAAGGTTTTTAAAACCCTCCACCTTCGCCGCTAGAGTATGGTGGATATCGGTAGGCTGGAGGCTCTGCACAGGTTTGGGTTGATTGACACCAGCACTGTGAATGATCCCTGCAATGTCGGTCATACCCCAATAAGCCATGGTGTTCGCTATTGCATTTTTAACCACCTTGGCGTCTGTTACATCGGCACGAAAATAGGAGGCCCGAACTTTTGCATTTTGCAAACGGAGCATATTTCGGCTCAGTTCCTCATCTTCAGTTGGGTTTGAACGACCAATGATCAACAGCGCGCAACCTGTTTGCATCGCCAATTGATAGGCACACTCAGCACCGATGCCCTTACCACCACCTGTTATTAAAACGAGGTCTTGGTCGCCTACAGGTAAAATTGTTTCCTCTGTGGATTGATCTATCGGGGCCAGAATGGGGGTAGTCAGGTTGCCTTGGCTGTCCAATTGAAATTCAGAATAGCCAGCCTGAGAATTAGCCATGACTTGGCAAGCCGATGCAAGGGCTTTTTCACCCAAAGCTGTTTCTACTGTGAGCAGAGTGGTTGTAATATGGGGGTTTTCTTGACTAAAGGATTTTAAAAATCCTTCGGCAACCGATGTTTGTTGGGCTACAGCCAAATGAAATCCCTTGCCGCCTTCAGAACTGGCCAAGACTCGCTGGCAGACAGTCAGTAGCTTTTCTGCAGTCTTTGCAGGCTCTAGACAATCATCAAGAAGAACCAAAAGCCCCTGATCAGGCAGCTTGGAGAGGGCATCCTGCCAGAACTGGCGTTGCCCCATGTCGGCTGGCGCATCCAACTCCCACTTCCCCTGAACATCTTCTTGCGCTATTTCTTGCGCAGTGGCGGGCACATAGTTAGTTTTGAAATAACGCACCCAAGGTTTAGCCCCTTGTATATAGCACTTTGACGCCTCAGAATCACCTTCATTGGATGCATGGAGCTTTTCTAAAGATTGGGCAATCTCATCGACTGAGGAGTTTGAAAACTCGGCTGGGTCAATCAAGGGAGGCAAGCCTACCGACGCTGCAACATCGGCAACGATGCGGCCAACGGCCAGTGAGTTGAGGTGCAGATCGTTGAGCATTCTATTGGTGTTTTGGATACTCCAAGAAGGCAAACCAATTTGCTGGGCTAGGGCCTCGCGCAACTGCTCTCTTAAATCCAAGTTGCTTTCCTTTTGGTCTGAGCTTTCCATTGTTGCCTCCAAGGCTGGCTCGGCATCCAAAAATTGAATATCTTCCTCTTCGGCTTCACAGGGGTTCTTTAGGAATTCTGACTTCACCCCCCAACTAAAATGTCGGTAGAAGCGATCCTTAAATAGATCATGAACATGCTCAGTGCAACCCAATACAAAGGCTGCGGCCACGGTATTTAGATAGGGCATGAGACTCGAGCCATTCACATCCATAGCCATAGCTGGTTTATCACAAATATCTTCAACTAGTTGGGTTAAAATGCTACCAGGGCCAACCTCGACAAAGAGGTCCACAAGCTCACCAGCCTCTTCAATAGCCTGTTGGAAACGCACAGGCTGAACAATTTGCTCACTGAGATAGTCCTGCCACGAGGCTTGGGGAAGCATCTCGGTACCTGTGACAGTCGAGATTACTTTGCCATTAATGCTGTTAAAGCTCTCACCATCAAGAGAACCCTTGAAGGTACTGGCAGATTTTTCCATCAAAGGAGTGTGAAAAGCCTGCTTGATTTTTAAAACCTTCGCACCTATACCTTCGCTATGCAGGCGATCTACAAAGGCGTGAACCGCCTCATGATGGCCTGAAACGACGCTTTGCCCTGAACTGTTACAGTTGGCGAGATAGAGGTTTTCTATGGCCTTTATGGCTGCTGCTGTAGCCTTGTGGTCTAAAGAAATGGCAGCCATTGCGCCAGAGCTTCCTGCATCCCTATGCACCATGGCTTGACCACGGGCTTGGACGAGTTTAACCAAGGTTTCTTGGGGGATGACATCAGCCCAATAGAGTGCTGATAGTTCCCCCAAACTGTGACCTACAGCCAGCTCAGCCTTCACACCTGCTTGTTCAAATGCCTTCATTCCAGCGAGGTTAGCCAGAGTAATTGCCACTTGGGCATAGTCGGTGTTGTCCTTGCTGCTGTAGCTACTCAGTGCCCCTTGATCGTAGATTTCTTGGACGGCGGGAAAACGCTTTGCGCCGTAGCCGCCATGCCCCCTTACAGGAGCGCCTTGCCCAGTACAGAGTAGGCCAATTTTCCCTGGTTTACGGTCGCCAAGAATGTAAATTCCTTCCTTTTTATCTAAATGAAGACCCTTAGAAAAACCATCCAACAGCTTAAGCATTTTTAAAAGTTTATCATGCAGTTCCTGGGGTGTTTTTGCGGCTGTCCCCGCCCGCCAAGTAGAAAGACTACCTCTTGCCGCACGCTTGCTCAACTCAGCTGCCAGATCGGTAAATTCGGATCTGGAACATTCAATTGCCAGATCAGCAACATGCTGAACCGTCCAACAAAGGTCTGCATGACTGGAATGAGAGAAAACAAAAATTTCAGCATCCTGTAGATTGCCAAGGTGGGGCCAAGATTCATTCTGACTCAGTATGGGGGCCGTTTTTTCCCTCTCTAGTGAGGGTGCCTCTTCTACGGTAATGTGGGTATTAATCCCACCAAAACCCATAGCACTGATCCCAGCACGACGGGGAATCCCGTTGGCCTGCCAGATCTCTGGCTTTTGGGAAGGTACAATATTATCGTTGTTCTTGGCAAAGATCTCGTGGGGGTCGACACAGCCAGTGGTGGGGGGTAAAACCCTCTCCTCAATACACTTCATGGTCTTAATCAAGCTGGCAAGGCCAGCCGCTGCCTTGGTATGGCCGATATTCGCCTTGATAGAACTGATCACAGCACGATTGATCGTGCCGCCAGCTTCACGGCGGCTGTCTGTCAGAGCTGCAAGCTCGACTGCATCACCAACCTTCGTCCCTGTTCCGTGACCCTCAAAATAGCTCACGGTTTCTATACCGTAACCAGCGCGATCATAACAACGTTTTAAGGCGATCTGCTGCCCTTTCTGTTCAGGTCGGGTCAACCCGCCGCGCCCATCAGAAGACACACCCCAACCGCGGATCACCCCATAGATTTTATTGCAATTTGCAAGGGCATCCTCATAGCGCATCAAGGCGACAAAACCGCAACCTTCGCCAGGCCAAAATCCCTGTGAGTTTTCATCATAAACAAACATCTCGTTGCGGGCGAGGGCCATTGTTCGTGAAAAGCCCACCATTTCAAAAGGATCAAGGCTCAAGTCAACTCCTCCCGCCAGCACCATATCTGCGTCATGGTTGCTCAAGGCAGTGCAGGCATCGGTCACGGCTAAAAGAGATGAGGCGCAGGCCCCATCCACGGAGTATCCCCCTCCATTAAAGTCAAAATGATTGCAGATTCGCCCTGCGATGGTGTTGCTCAATCCCCCAGCCAGAAAATCTTCATTGGGCACGGGGAAGGGGCTTTTGTACTGGACCTCTAAATCCTGCAACCAGTTCGTCAACTCTTTAGTCGAGAGATTAATATTGGATTCTTCCAACTGCTTGGCAACGACTTTCCTGACATAGGGCCAGCGTAAGCGTAAAAGGTTGGCACGAGAAAACTCACCTGAAAGGGTATTGCCAACGACAACCCGCACCATTTCATCATCAATTCCTGCTCCCTCTTTACGAAAATCAATATCTTCAATTGCCTCAGTGGCCACAGTCAGGGCGAGCCAGTGGGTCATGTCCGTGTTGATAAAGCTGGGTAGGGGCACCCTGAAAGCCTCTCGGTCAAAGGCAAAGTTTTTTAGCACCGAGGCATTTTGGGCATATGCCCGATCTGGGAACCGACCAGAAGTATCAAAATAAGAAGAAGACAAACGTTCTTTTGGAAACTTTCTAAAAGAGCGTCGTTGGGCAATGGCATTCATTAAGAGATCAGAAGGTTTATCAGCATCTGGGTACCGACAGGCCAAGCCAACAACGGCAATTTTGGGTTCAGAGGGGGTCATCTACTCTTCCTATTTATGGTGTTTGTATTAAAAAGACCAGCAGAGCAGGAGCCTATTCTGTGATCAGCTCTACTGGTCAGCTATTGAGGCAACAGCTACTTACCCGATAGTCACGGGATTAGAAGGTGCTGAACCAATTGGTTTTGCTGAAGTCAGTAAAACCTGAGTGAAGGCCTTGGAAGCCTCCCCAGCCCACTCGTATTGGGCTGTTTCCGCATTCAGTTGCAGAATTCTACTCCGAAGCGTTCCCTGATAGACAAAAGCCATTTTGCCTGGAGGGCATGAAAAATCCATCGACTTGGTCGAAGACTTTGACCACTCTTCGGTAAAAGAGAGAGCAAAAGAGACAGAGGTACTTTCAGTAGCAACCTCAATATTCACCCCTACCTCTTCGGTAATGGTGAGGGTTTGGCTCGCGCTGAAAGAAAAGCCATGAGTTACAGAAGTCGTATAGTTACTAGTGACCTCAGAGTTTGTATTGTCCATGGATGCGATAATCTGCAAGTTTGGAGCATACAGGATAATCGCCTGTGCAACATTTGCGTCGGACTTACTGGGAACCCCACTGTTGAAGGTCTCTTCACTTGGCACAGGAACTTCCTCAAAAATCTTAAGTACTGTCTTTTTTTTAACTGGAAATGGCATAATTATTCTCCTATAAATTTTAAAAAATGGTTTATGATTAAAAATCGCATGAAGGCGCGTTGGCAGGGTCTATTTTAAATTGCTTGAGCACAGCGTGATAATTTTGGCAAAGGACAGAAGGGTCGCTATACATGACAGAGCTGGCATTGATTACCAACGACGTTGGATGGGTGTCTCCGCCGTCTTTGCTTTTTCGCTTGTATTCATGGATTGTCAGATCCCACGAGACAGTCACAACCCCGATTCCATCGACTTCTCCTGTACTCTCATTGTAGCCATCTACAAGATAGATCACTCGGCTGTCTGCGGAGTGATAGTCGGAAATGTTCTTATCCCCTAATGGAGCAATGATTCTGGTTAAAGTTGCACTCATTGCCGCTTCATCAATACCCTTAACAACAACGGATGAGGCATCGGTGCAGACCTTAACGAATAGCTTTTCGATAGCTGTTGCATTTTCATAATTGCCACCGTATGTTGCTTGCGGCATCTTGGTGCCTGTGAAGCCATTGTCGCCTTTGTTTTTATATAGGTAATCGAAATGACCAGGATGCTGGATCACTTCTAGATTTCCAGAAAAGCCGTCGCCCGTAGCACTGGGTTCCCAAGATGTTTTGGCTGCCTGAACATAAGTTCCAACCGTCGCTGCCAAGTTAGAGTGACAAATGAGTTCAGGTTTAGTCTCCATAGCTGCTGCAGCTGGACCCGTTGAGGGGGCGTAGATCCCAAAAGAAGCAATGGAACCACTGGGAATCTGTGATTGAACATTAGCGATAGAATTGGTTAGAAACTGAGGGGTTAGCTGACTACAGCTTAACCCGACAGTTTCCAATTGAGTTTTCAAGGCTTTGTGATCGAGCTTTGAAGGGGTTTGGGCTTTGAGGCTCACTTTAATTTTTGGTTTACCGAATGGCATGTTTGTCTCCTGAATGCAGGATATATAAAATCTCTGCAGGTTTGAAAAATAATATATCTGGACTTTAGCTTAACCTATAAATTTATCAAGATATTTATAGGGACATATAGTAGCCATAAATAAGCCAATAAAAGGACTTCAATGAAACAGATAGGCTTAATCCGTTGTTTTCAATATCAAGTATAAATAAAATTTATCTATTTATTTTTTTACCTAAAGTAATATTTTGATTGACAGTGAAATAGGAAAGGCATTTTTGCGAGAGAAGAGGATTATAATAGCCTAAGGGCTCGGACCCTTGAAAGGAATCTGCTTTACTCTAAACCACAGGCTTGGCTGACCATGATCTAATGAACTACTAGTGGATAATTAGTAAAACTTGGTTGAATGCGCCCCCTGACTTTCTGCTTTTGCAGGTAGCGGAAAAGAAGAATTCAAGGTGATTTAGGAGACTGAGAACTCAACCCAAGGACAGGTGAGTATGGCTTTACTTAAAGTCTTGGGGTAATCATTTTATCTATGACCAAGCCTAGGCATGAAGCAGGGGTGTTTGGTCTAGCAGGGTTAGCTAGTGACTATTCCTTGCTCCATTTTCTTGCCATAGTAACATAGTAAGTCGCCATGTGCTTGCCAAAGTCATCTTCATTACTATCCTCAAAAAACTCTGTGATAGAGAGCCCTGTTTGCAATTGACCGCCAATTTGACTTTCCAGAGTATGGCCGAACTCTAAAGGCTCCAACTTCCCCCAGTATTGGTCCCTTTCTTTTTCTGAGACAGAGTCAAGGTCAGAATAGGGCAAAGGAAATCTTAGCTCCAAGGAACCCTCCTCCCTCTTTTCAGGGTCAAACATGTAGTCAACGGGGTTCACGAAAGCCGCAATCAAACGACCTCCATCGACTAAAACTTTATAGATCTCTTTCCACAGCAACCCTACATCAGGAATAAATTGATTCGAAAGTGGCAATAGGACAAGGTCAAATTTCCCGATCCCGCTTAAATCCCGCATATCGCCTTCTCGGATCTCAATGGGCAATTTAAACTGTTCTGCCAATTGTCGATCTCGATCAAGCTGACTGGGTGAGTTATCCAACAACAACACATCCGCCCCTGCAGCAGAAAGCACAGAAGCTTGCTGCCCCCCGCCTGCCGCGAGAGCTAGAATCCTTGACCCTTTCAACTTGGGAAACCAACTTTTGGGGATTTTTCTGTTGCCCGTCAGACTGAGACTCCAATCGCCTTTCAAGGCTGCTTCAATGATAGAGCCTTGCACAGGGATGGTTGCTGGGTTCCCATTTGCAGATTCTCTGTCCCATGCTAATCGATTGTGTTCACGTATATTTTTCATTCAATTTAACTCTTCAAGGTATTTTATAGCCACTGCCTAAGGCGGCTTGATTTCTCATTTTTTAAAAGGTCAAAGTAGGCCTTTGGCATGTCCACTTGAAAGAAAGCCTTTTCACTCTCTAAACTTTCCCCATTTTTTATCTTAGCTCGACATTTTTCATATTGGTAAAACTCCAAAAATCGTGATTTAGCTCTATCTTGACTCTCTAGCACGAGTTCTATCAGCCTTTGGCCACAGCCATGGCGAAAACCGCTAGACTCTGTTTGGTCTAAAGAAACCAGATTTTCAACCAGTGCCTCTGTTCCTAGTTCCTCTTGTAAAGCCTGCAGGGTCAGAGGAAAATCCAACATCAGCTCTTCCATTAAAGATTTTAATTGTGGCAGAGTACGCACGTCAAAGGAATCATTTTCGAGCATCACTGAATGAAAAATTTCTTCAATTTCTAGCCTTTCAATATCTAAACCAGCTTCACGCAGCTCTCTGAAATAGGAGTTATCTTCAGGCAGCACATACCTCTCCACAGGTGTTTCTAGAAAAATTTTCGAACCCATTTCGGGGCAAAGGATGCTTACGGTAACCTTAGCACCGTGCAAGGCAAGATCAATCATTACCTCAATAGTTTTCAGTAGATCACCAAGAGTTTCACCGGGGAAACCAAAGATAAAATTTACTACTGGTAAGATCTCAGCCTCTAGCAATGCAGAGATGGTTGGAGCAAATTTAGACACCTTCAAACGCTTGTCGCAGTCAGACTGAACCGAGGCCGATCCAGTTTCAAGGCCTAGAAAAATACTGACGCAACCTGACTCAGCAAGTTGCTCTATTACCCTATCATTGACGTGGCTGATCTGAGTGGAGATGAAATATTTAAAATCATGCTTCCCCCTTAGCTTAGCCTCCACAAATGCTTTGAAAAATTTGGGGCTTGCTATAAAGTCATCATATTCAAAAGTGACAATAGGGTCGTTCCCTTGGGCATTTGCCGACTGGCGGTAAAATTCTACTTCTTCTAATAAGCGAGCGGGGGATTTAGAACGTGTTTTTCGGGACCAAATCGCGCTACTCGAACAAAAAGAGCATTTGTAGGGGCAGCCTCTGCCTGCCTCTAAAGAGATCATTGCTATGTTTTTAAAGTAGCTGTCACTGTACTCTAAAAAGGGTTGGTCATCCAAATTAAAAAGCTCAGTAACTTTATTGGTCTTGGTTATTTCTCCAGACTTCCCTTGGTAGACCAAACTGCCTACTTCATCCAAATTACCACCTGCCAACAACGACTGAACCAGCGGCACAACTACATATTCCGCCTCACCACTAACGACAACATCCACAATCGGCCATTTTTCAATCAGTTTTTCGCCCAGCAAGGTTGAGTGGGGGCCTCCGAATATTATCTTAGCTTCCGGGTCCTTTTTTGCGATGAGCTGGGCTAATTTTATGGCCCAGCAAAAACTCACATTTGTAGCTGTGAAACCATAAATATTAGCGTCATAACTATCAATCAGTTCCATAGCATGTAGAAAAAAGTCTTGGGGCCAAGGTAATGCTCCCTCTACAATCAGCTCTTGCAGATTCAAGATTTCTGATTTGACTCCCCCATTGATGAGAATTCGATTTAAGGTTGCAAGTCCAATATGACCATAATAATCCTCTTCATGGTTTGGTGGGTTGATCAATAGAATTTCTGGCATTATGTTTATCTTTAAAAATTTGATTTGTTCAGAAAAAGTTCAATCATAAGGGCTACTCCCACCATGGCAATTTAAAAAATAAGGGCGTTTTTTCTGGTTCATCTAAGAGGTCAAGGTAGGCAAATTTAACATTGTATTTGTTGGTACCTTTAGCCTCTGCTTCTAGCCCCTTGACCCTTGTTTCAAAATCACGAATATCATATAAAAAAGATTTTATACTTGGGGGTTGCAGCTCTATTAATGAATCAATGAGTTCCAGTTTATCAAGTCGCTTATTGGGGTCATATTGATCCCAAAGATCCAAAAAGAGTTTATTGGCTAAAAGCCCCGCACCCCTTACCAGGCAATAGCTTGTCACAGGGAAGTGGCTTAAAAAATCTTGGTATGACTCTGCCACTAGGTACATTTTATTAATATCATATTCAACTTTAACAGCCCACATTCGGTAGCCAATATTTTTATCAATGTCTTCTGGTGTAAAACCTGCCTCTCTGAGGTCTTGGTATTGCGAGCTGCTCGACAGAAGCCTATAGTCTTCTGGCCCCAATTCTTTTTGAATCGGGGAGCCAGATTCTATGCGCAGGGGTGTCCAGTCAGTTTTGCCTCCAGCCCAGAGGATATTTGCTATCAGTTCTGCTGACAACAATATATCTGCCATGGTTTCTCCTGGCACACCAAAAATAAAACTATTTTGAACTAAGATCCCATTTGTTTTCAATGCCTTGATTAGAGGAACTACCTTCTTAAGGTCAAAGATCTTGTTTAGGCGTTTTAAAATTGGCATTGAGCCACTTTCTATCCCTAAAAACAAATAGCGACAGCCACCCTGTGAAAGTTCTTCAACCAGTTCCTCTGTCAAAAGATCTGGCCTACTATAACAGCCCCAAAGAAAATTTTTACCTTGCTCAGCACGCAACTGAATGAGCTTGCCAATAAGGGGCCTATTTGCCAATAAATTTTCAGCTTCCAGAATCACAAAATGTGTTTTGCTCCCGTCAAGTTGATCATAGGCTTTTTGGGCTTCACAAACAATGCGCTCTACTGAAATGTAACGGTCACTCTTCCCAGAGGTTTGCCTTGAACTACAAAAACTACACAAATAATTGCAACCGCGACCTGTATAAATGGAAGCAATTGTCTTGTCGGAGTTGATCCACGGAGGCACAGGGGGCAAGGATTCCAAATCAATTTCGTCTTTGACCAAGTCTGTCTGGTGGGTTCCCACTTCATCTCGATAGATAATCGACCCAACCGAACTCATGGGAATCTCACCCCGCAAAGCGCGCACCAAGGGCACCACAGTCTTTTCGCCGCGGGTGAGGAACAAAATATCCAAAAAATCTGTTTTTTTAAAATAGGCTGCAACTCCCTGCTCAATTCTTGGTGCAAAGAGTATTACTTTCCCACTGGGGTTGACGCTTTTAAACTGCTTGGCGACCTCAATCGCCCAAGGCCCCGCCGTTGTTCGTAGAGTTATCAATAAATTTTTTGCAGGTAGTTTTTTAAATTGATCCGCTGCCGCCTCAATGAATCCAATGGGGTAGGGCATTAAGTTTTCAGAAACTAATTCTTGCAGATCAAGCAATTGGCAAACTGCGCCCTCTGCTTCGGCCAGTGCCTTTAAAACACTTAGCTCATAGGGGCCTCGCTTCGCTGGCCCGCTATAGGCCGCGGGGTTAACAAATAAAATATCAATCATCGCATTGCCTCTTGGTTGTTTCAAAGTCGTGCAAACATGAGGTTGAAAGTTCCTCAAATTTGACCTGCCATAGTTTATTCAAAGATCTTGGCTCCTTTACTCCGCCCAGATACCGAATCAAGTCATCAGCTAATATGGATGCCAACATGCTATTATTAAAACTGCTGGAGCCACGAATAGCTGCCCTTTCTCGGCCCAATTTGCTAATTTTGAAAAAAAATTCTTTGGCTCTTTCTTGGGAGTCCCTACCCCCGAGTAACGGCCCCCAGTAACCACGGTCAAGGTGCATCCCCACAAAAACACAGGTAGTTTTGCGAGGGATGCAGTAGTCAATAACGGCAATTTCAATATCCCCAATGGGCATATCTGCGCAACAAACAATCAGGCTGGGTTCTGAGTCTTGTGGAAATATTTCTTCCAACTGGTCGGATTTTGTTATGAAAGTTTGGGCGGTTTTAAAGTTGGCCTTGGAGGTTATTTTACCCATTGCTGAGGCCGCAATTTCGACTTTTGGTTTCCCTAAATCATCGCTAGAGAATAAAAATTGTCGATTCAAATTACCGACAGAAACCACATCTGGATCTATGAGGAAAAAATCTTCACTGCCTGCCGAAACGAGGTGGCGCAAGATCTCACTCCCGAGCCCACCTACGCCGATCACAGCAATCGACTCTTGGGAAATTTTTTGGCGGATTGACGCACTCCCATAAACAGCTTCATAAAAACGTTCTTGGTCACTATACATTTCTTCTTCTTTTTTGCCGCTTTTTTGATCTGTTACATAGCCCCAAATTCTAAGTTGTTGAATCAATAGACTCGCATCAAAATAGCCCAAATCTTTGTATAGCCTTTCTAGGGGGCAGCCCTTTTCTATAAGATAAAAGGCTTCCATCAAATCAGGCCTAACATCAGTAATTTCTTTAACCTGAGACCCGTCATAAAATGCAACCTGCTTCTCTTCCTTAGATAGGAGCACTGTAAGGTCGCCTCGAAACTGAATCCATTCTTGGCTTTTACTCATCAGCCCCACTTGCAGAAAAAAGTTTTCCCCATTCAGGGAGACTCCACCGAAAGTTTTGCAGCGAAGGCGTGACAAAATAAAGAGAGCGCATGGCAACCAGTGGCATAACAAAGGCCTTCTCACGAAGAATCGAGGATAGGGAATCCAGAATACTGGCTTGGCCTTCCTGGGTCATATCGTACTCTTTGAGTAGTTGCTGGTACTGAGCTAGAGCTTGGTCATCATTGATGATCAAAGTAGAGTAGCAAAGTTGCCGATAGGCCTGCGCTGGCCACCCACTGTAATTTGAAAAAATAATCAGTCGAAAATCCCCAGAAACTTGACCCGGGTTTTCAAAATCATCTTTTAACAGAGTGAGGGAGATCCCAAGAGCCTTGAGCTGTCTACCTAATTTTTCTAAGATCTCCCGATTAGGGTAATAGTCATCATAGCATATAGAAATCTTAAGATCTTCTTTTTCACTAGGTAGCAATGGCTCCTTTGGCCCTACTTGATCACTATGAAAATTCCATACTGGTATAACGCCCCCATGAAAAGCCTCTGCTAGGTCATCCCGATCAATTTGGTTATTTAAAGAATGACGCAGAAGCAGCTTGCGACTGTCCTCTTTTAAAGGAAGTAGAGCCAAATAAAATAGTGGAGAATCTTCAATATAACCCTCTTTTTGGGATAAAGAGGCTTTATCTGCGTATGGGAAAAGGCAAGCTGGGGTTGCTTGGGCAAGGCCTTCTTCAAACAGGTGAATTGCCTGGGTCGGCTCTTTGCAAACTTGAAAAGTCAATTTTTTTAATTTTGAAGAATAATGTCGATGAAAGGGGTTGGGTGCCATATCAACAAATAACTCACTTTCAAAACTGGTATAGTACACCCCTGAAGCACGTTGCACGTAGTTGCCCAATCTTAGAGGCGATAAACTGGGGTGAGCCAGTTTGCACGGCAAATTGTAATCAGGCTGTGAAAGATAAATTTGAAGGGTCAATCCTTTGGCCGTAACCCCAAAATCACTAGGAGCTTTGCCACTGCGCAGCAATTGTTCAAACCCGATAATTGAGTTCAAACGAATTCCAACTGAAGATTGCAATTGCCCAACTTGGAGAAACCTATCTAGGAAATTTTGCCCAGTGATAGGTTTTCCATCTGCAAAGGCCAAGTCTTCACGCAATATAAAACTATACCTTGTTCCCTCTTGGTCGCATGTGTATTTCTCACAGGCGGAAGTTGTAACCCCAGAAGAAGTTTGCACAAAAAGGGCCTCACACTCAGGCTGGAACCTTTGAAAGGTGCTTAGATCCGTAATATTATGGATCTCTGACGAGTGAGGTTTTGTATCTAAAAGGAGTACAGTTTTTCGACCTAAAGAATTGACCAATGTTACTTTAGTTTAACTTCGTCGCATAAGAACGGCCATGACGGCACCAGAAAGATCTGTATTCTTTTTTGCTTCTTCAACCCAAAAATCTTTAGGGGCATCTAGTAAACTTGCAACTTCTTTAGGCTCATTTTCCCCTAAAGCAACGATAAGGTGCCCCTTTTGGTCATCTGAGGTTAAACCGACGACTGAAAGTTTTATTTCCGCTTCTAATGCAGCTCTAGCAGCTTTCCCGATGCTGTCTTGAGACAATAAAACTA
The DNA here is from genome assembly GCA_965602905.1 of uncultured bacterium. GTDB lineage: Bacteria > SAR324 > SAR324 > XYD2-FULL-50-16 > XYD2-FULL-50-16 > JASJGK01. The sequence goes on from CBFCZY010000030.1 coordinate 16,741, forward strand.
AACCTTCTTTGGTTACCGCTTGAAAATCAATGGATGATAAAAACTTCTCAATTTGCTGTTTATCGAGGTGAGCCATAATGTTTCCTTTTTTATATTGTTGAGTCTTAAAATGAATAATATACCAACCTATATATTATCGAAATGTAAAAATCAACTTTGTTTTAATTATTATTTTAATTATTATTTAAATTCGACTCACCCCTTGCAGCAATTTAGCGAATCTAGCCTATACTGAATATTAGCAACAAAAACAGAAAACCCCTGAAGGCAGTTCCGAGAGAATTCGCTGCAGAAAAAATCAACAAATCACCGTAAACCTAAATAATTTTATATACTTAAATAGAGTATAAAACTTGATAATCTTAAGAGGTTGTAGGCCAGGGCCAAGTCTGCCTTCTTTGTTATAATTGATAGGCGCCCCAAGCAGGCAAAGTAACCTCATCGAGTAGTTAAAGGCTTGTGGAGTTTAGTAAAACCAAGAAATGGCTTTGATTGCTTATTTAGGAAAGTTGAAAGCTTTCCCTGCAAAAGCTAAAATGGGCACTTACAAAATAGTGGATACAAGTTCGGCTATCTTTAGCCCTAAAATCTGCTTTTGACCCTTGTCTAAGTGAACCCCATCTACAAGGCTCGACGAAGTGTATTCTTGCGCGTCTAAGAAATGAAATCCAATTGTAATTGATCTCCCCAGTGGAAAATCTTTCAAACAAAGCTTCAATAGCTTTGGACAACTGACCAAGATGCAAGACCCAAGTATAGGGGTTGTGACCTACCAGTATGATGCCGTAGGAAATAAAACAGCTGTGACAGATAACCTCGGTCAGACCATGAATTTTACCTTCGATGCCTTGAACCGCATTACCGAGCGTAAATCAGCAGCAGGCAATCGGACTCAATTTTTCTATGATGATACCAACTTTGCCAACAGCATTGGTAAGTTAACCAAAGTCGTTGACCCCGCTCGAACCATTGAATTTTCTTATAACCAGAGGGGCCGAAAAACCAACGAGGCTGTTCGCTTTAAAGACTTACCTGCGATTTTTACTCGCAACTGGGTTTACGATCAAGCTGGCCGAGTGCGCAGCGAGACTTTCCCTCAGTTTGGGCCAGAGCCCGCCACGGTGCAAACCTATGAATATACCCCTGCTGGTAACCTATTTCAGGTGAAGGTAGATGGGGCTATTTACGCTCAGTGGGATGGCTACAACGCCTTAGGCAAGGCTGCCTCTAGAACTTTAGACCCAGGCCAAGCTTCAGAAGTGGTTACAAACTACAATTATGATATTTTAGCCAAACTCAATCAGGTACAGGTGTTTGCGGCCCAAGGGAGTGAGATCCAAAATATAAACTACTCCTTTGATAAGCTTGGAAACATTACAAAAATTGACGATCAAACGCAATATTTCACCGACGATGAAGATGATGATCATCATGACGATGAAGAAAATAAATCCCAAGGGGATGAGCACAAAAACAAAAATGGCCACTTTCAAGATAGCCAAGCTAAACTCAGCGCCAACCAAATTTTTGAGTATGATTTACTAGACCGCCTATCCCAAGCAAGCGGGGCCTATGGTAGTAAATCATATTCCTTCGATTTAGGTGGTAATATGACCCAAATCGGCGCCAAGGTAGACCGAACTCTAACCTACGAAGGTGATAGGTTGGTCGCAGGTACAAGGTTAGAAGTCACCTACGATGGCCTTGGGAATATGTCTGGAAAGTACCAAGACGGTGTCCAGTGGGGTTATAAGTTTAATTCCCTAGGTCACCTTGCCCAAGTGCATAAAAATGGAAACCTGCTGCAGACAAACGCCTACGACTTTACAGGCCAGAGAATTCTCCAGCGTGTCTACAGCAAAAACAATAGTAAAAAAATCCATACAACCTTTTACCCCACATCAGGGGTGGTTGTTCGCCACGACCATAATAAAAATACCTTTACGGTCAACAAAACCATTTCGGCAGGTAGCCATGGCAAACTGGCCAGTTTTGAAGAAAAATTTGTCTACAAGAAACAAGATGAAGCGGGGCAATACTTCGCCTATGCCGACATCTTTAATAGTGGCTCCACTGGCGGCTGGGTTTCAGGCCAGTTTTACAGTGGCCTAGGCCACATGTCCCAACCTTGGGTGAGTCGTGCGATTTTACCAAGTATTTTTAGCATCTTTTCCCTGTTACTACTGGGAACATTTTTACTGGCTATGACTAGGGAAATGTAGACCAATAGAGGCTTCCAAAGCCGCTTTGGCTTAAGCCGAAGACTAACGGCTATAAGTATGATCCTAATGATGTTCTGGGTCACTTCTTGCGCCGATAACAAATCAAATGGTGGCTCGGGCCAAGGCACAGGCTTTACCCAAGAGGGCGGAAGCGGGGGTAATGGAGACTCTGATGAAGAGAGCGACTCTGATGACCTTGAAGGGGACGACCTTGATGACTTGGAAGAAGACGAGATTATGGTTTTAAGAAAAGTGGGGAAGGTAAAAAATAAATACTACTACCACCCTAACCACAACCAAACGGCCACACTTGTGACCAACGATAAGGGCGAAGTTCACGCTAGAATCCGCCACTTGCCCTATGGCGAGGTGGATTTAGAATATATTGAAGGCCGCAAGGACGACAAACAACCCATAGCCAGTTTCACAGGCCAAGAGAAGGATGATTCCACAGGTTTAATCTACTTCAATGCGAGATACTACGACCCAAGCCTAGGGCGCTTTATCAGCCCCGATACCATCATCGATGGTGATGGCACCAATTTCGCTGACTTTAACAGATACGCCTATGTAAAAAATAACCCCATCAACCATACCGACCCGACTGGGCGAGAACTGCGTAAAAGAAAACTAGAAGGGACCTATTATGCATTAACAACTGAAGAATCTTTTAGAATTATGGGTTCCTCAAGGAAGATGTTAAAAGATGGAGTTTGTGCCTACGGTGTCTGCCACTATCTCTGGTCTGACTACCAAAAGGATATTAATACTGCAGCAGCAGACCTTAAAGCAGCCGAAGAGGCAGCAGAGGCAGCAGCAGTAGCAGTAGC
>CBFCZY010000031.1:0-17320 GCA_965602905.1 uncultured bacterium
CCGAAGTAAGAAGACACTTTCTCAAAGAAGGTTGCCTTCGTCAAGCTTTATTTTAATCTTTTTTGAATTAAATTCAAAATCAAATAATCTAAAGTCTTATTCAATGGGGCTTCAGAAACTTTCCTGTTTCCCAGCGAACTCCATCAGAATACCTGGCTGAAAATTAATGGCAAGCACTTTCTTCACTTTTGTTTGCTTTTTGTTAACTTTTATTTAAAGTCTTACAGAATAAGGGGTTGGTGATTTGCTAGATTTACAAGAAGGAGCCAAAGTGTGATTTGCACCACGAATCAGAAGTTTCTTTTCCAAAACCTGTAGAAATGAACTGTCTAATTTTTGTCATATAGGGGATTCAACAAGTTAAGGAAACATCAAAAACCCATTGCCCATTTACAAGAATTTTCGCTTTGGTCAAAAATGTGTATCACTATTTTTGTTTGTTTCTCTATAATTTGGATCAATGCAGTCAATCCAATTACCATAATTAACGCAAATAGAAGGTTCATTCTTTTAATTTGTAAATGGACCTTCTTTTTTTTTGCTCTGTAGGGGGCATAAACAAATACTTTGTTCTGATTCTTTTAGAATTTGCATCTACCAATCAACTAAGTTCCCAGCGTCTGAGAATCCATTGTTAATGATATTAACTTCAATTGGACCAGCATGTTCTTTCCAGTAGCTAAAATGCCTGTTGTAACATCATCTGAATAGATTTTCGTTAGATGGGCCAAGGTACGATCCATTGCGATTACCACCAACAAGAACCTCACTATATAAAGACGTTAGTTCTAAGATAACCAATAGCAATTTCTTTATCACGCTCTGTTTTTCAAATCGTTGTGCAATCACTTGGGTGTATGTAGAATCTCACACCCTAAATATGCTTGAGTTATACAGTAACCTAGGGGTAAGCCAATGGGCAAGATACGGTTTGACCAAGGCACTTATGTTCATCTTCATAGATTTACCTGTCATGGTGCCCATTTATGCAAAATAAATACTTTAGGTTTTTTAGTGCAGTCGACATACTTAGTGTTATGCTCCAAGGTTCTGTCAATCGTTAGGGGAATACTATTCATGCGTTACCTTGTCGATCTCATATTACATACCTAAAAAAACATCCCTGACTACCTTCGTTTGTTGGTTCATTTTTCCCAAAATTTAAAATTCACCTACTAGGGCGCATAAATATTTCTCAAAAAAAACAAAGCCCAGTCAATGTTTGTTATTTTGAATAAAAACATACCAGAAAATTGTGCATGGAATCTGTTATACGATGGTAAAGAACAAGGGGGGGGGATAAGCTTTGTAAAAAGGGGGGAGGGGGCAAAGGCAGGTAGTGAAACCTGCCTAAGAGGCGCTAGTTGAAACTAGCTTTTGGATGGAAGGTAACGATAGCACCAGTGGAGCCTGTTGGCTCAAACTCAGCGGCTTCAGTTAACCTGATACCTAAACCTGTATCTGCTTTAAGAAGATCAAAGATCACCTTATTGTTAAAGATGTCGGTCATAGCTGGGTAACCTGGAGAGCATCGTAGGCCCGTTTTGCCACTAGTTAATTTCTCTTCCATGATCTTTTGGGTGTATTCTGAGAGATCTTCAGCAATACGGTCGGACAATCCTTGGACAATCCAAGCAGCTTCTTGATCGTGAACTTTCAGTTCATTGATGACATCATCTACCTTCGGGCCGGCTGTAGAAAGCTGTAAGCCCACAAAGTCACCAGTTGGGTTGAAGAACTGGCCAAAAGTAAATTGATCTTTTTTACCTTGTCCAATGATGGGGTTAAAAGTCAGGCTTCCTACTTCAGAGTTACCGTCTAAGATAACTACCTTGTCAGCGATCGTTTTAGTTGGAACTACGGAGTAGAGTGCACTCAAGTCAAACCACCCTTCTTTTTCAATGCGTTCAACCCAGTCAATTAGCATTTGCTCTAAGGATTCCTGACTCACGCCTTTTTTCTCCCAACCGCCTTTTCCACCAAACTTCCAGTTTAATGTAAAGAGTAGTTTTTGGTTGATATGAGGCACGAAGTCCCTAAGGGACATCTCGACCTTGTGAATCTCATGGTCTGTGACCTTGAGAGCTTTAGGTGGCTCAATTTCACGCATAGGCAGAGTCTGATACATTTTCTCTTTCGCAGCGGCTTGTTTTTGCCCTCGCTCTAGAGCTTGTGCTAACTTCTCACCTGTGTCGGCAAGTAAATTTTCACGTTTATTCGGCTCCATCCATACATTCAGCAGGTTCACCCCATCCATAGCCGAGTTACAGTAAAATACATTTGAACGCATTTTCTCTTTGGCATCTTCGCCAGCCATGGCCACATAAGCGGCATGCCGCCAGCTTACAGGAGCACCTCCGATCATAATAGGGGTGTCTGCTAAGCCTTGCTCATTCATCATCTTTGCTAAGGTGATCATATGGTTGGAGGTTTGAACCAAAAGGGCAGACAGGCCAACTGCATCGGCCTTGTGTTCTTTTGCGGCATCAATAAAGGCTTGCAGGGGAACTTGAACCCCTAAATCAATCACCTTGTAGCCGTAATTTTCTAATAGGGTTTTGGCTAAATCTTTTCCAATGGAGTGCACATCTTGGTAGACAGTACCTAAAACAATTACGCCCTTATATTCAATTTCACCTGTGTCGCCACCTTGGCCCTGCTTCATGTAGCTTTCTAAAAAGCCCATTACCTGCTTCATAACATCGGCAGACTTCAACAAATGGGGAAGAGAAACTATGCCTTCGGCAAAGCCATCACCCAGTTCTTCCATAGACTTCATTAAGTGGTCGTTGATCAAGTCCAGTGGGGCAATTCCGTCGAGCAGGATTTCCTTAACTTGGAATACAATGCGATCTTGAAAGGGGTAATTGTGCCCATCATATTCAATTTCGCCTTTTTCTCGCTCCTTATATCCCTCTTTAATCTTTGCACAGACAGACTCAATAGCAGGCAATTCATCAAAGTTGGTTTTCTTTTTAACAACACCACCTTTTTTCAACTCTGCAATTTCTTCCAACTGAGTAAAGGCATCCATGTCTCTTTCCAGTACAATCTTTAAACCGAGCTGATAATCAGCTTCAGGCAGAGATTCCACAGGGACATAGTGATTCGGGTTAATGATTGCCGCATCCAAGCCAACCTTTCGCCCCTCATCTAAAAAGACACTGGTCAAAACCCTTCTCATATAAGGCTTTTTTGCTAAGCCATTGGTTAAGTTTCCAACACCGATGGTAACCTTAACCCCAGGTAGGGCCTTTTTAATTTGTGGGATAGAAAGGAGTGATTCCATAGCGAAGTTCATTCCCTCATCCGATTCGGAGCCAATTGGGAAGGCATTGATATCGATCAAGAGGCTATCAAAGGGGATGCCATGCGTGTCTCTAGCTTTTGTGGCAATCTGTGTTGCCAGATCTAATTTTTCGGCTGCCGTTACAGCTGGCCCTTTAGGGCCAGTAGTAAGTGCGATATATAAAGGTGCATGTGCCTTGGTAACTTCTAGTACGGCATCAACCTTATCTACACCTTCAGTATACTCTTCCATAGAGATAGAATTTACTAGTGGTCGCCCAGGGTAAACCTTTATGGCTTGGGCCAAGGCATCTACATCAAAGGAATCCAAACAAAAGGCGCCTTTGAAATCGACGGTCTGACCTTGGATAACAGATACTAGGGTTTCAGCTGTATCTACTTGGTTTGAATCCATGCAGATGTCTAAAACCTCTATCCCTAAATCTCGAATTTGCTCTGTAATTACTTCTTCTAAGGCATCTTGGTCGATTGGTCCGTCACTTTCTACTGCATCGCGAACTTTTTTGGAGCCTCTTACGTTTAATCTTTCCCCAATGCGAATCAGCGACTTTGAAGAATCTAATTCCACAAGGTTTTGTGGGCCTGATAAAAAAGTCCCCTCTTTTAGAGTTCTCTTTTTAGGCTTCATTCCTTTCACCGCATCAGCAATGGCCCGAATGTGGTCAGGTGTAGTGCCGCAGCAACCACCAAGAATATTTGCTCCCATCTCAGCAAAACCCTTTGCAAAGACACCCATTTCAGCAGGGGTCAACTTAAAGACGGTCTTACCGTTTTCAGATTGAGGTAGACCAGCGTTAGGGATTACAGAAACTGGAATTTGAGAATGTTGGATGAGTTTTTCCACAGTAGGAGTCATCAAATCTGGCCCAATAGAGCAATTGATGCCAAAGGCATCAATACCTATATGTTGTAAGGTCTCCAGTGCAGCTAATATATCAGTATTAAAAATTTGCATCTTGGAGAATTGATCCACCGTAACTTGGCAAATTATAGGAACTTCAACGCCCCTGTTTTTCATGGCTTCTTTTGCCCCAAAAACAGCAGCCTTGAGTTCTAGCATATCCTGTTGGGTTTCAAAAAGAAGAATATCCACCCCACCATCAATCAAACCTTCAACTTGGACCCTAAAATTATCTTGGATTTGCTCAAAGGTGCCTTTATGTAGGTCGGCATGAGTTGAAGATAAAACCCAGTTGGAGGGCCCAATGGAACCCAGCACAAATAAGGGTCGCCCGTCGTAAGTTGGGTCTAATTTGTACTCTTCAATTGCAGCTTTAGCGCATTCCACAGCCTCTTGGTTCATGAGGCGAGTAAACTCGTTTAAAGGTAGGTCGTTGATTTTAACCCCATCTTCACGAACAGGAAAATCGGCCAGATCAATTCCACTCAAATCAAACTCAGCCAAACGCAAGGGGCTTGCCCCAAAGGTATTGGTTTCAACGGCGTTGGAACCAGACTGGAAATACTTTAAATGGACTTCTTTGATGGCATTGGGTTTGGAAAATACCAAGAGATCAGAAAGCATTTGGTAGACTTCCCCTCCATAGGTTTCAGGGCCAAACTCATAGGCCTGAATCATGGTTCCCATGGCTCCATCGATGATTAATAAATTCTCTTTAAGAAACTTTTGAAATTCAGAGGGAGTCATAGTTTTTAAGGGGTTGCGTCTGGTTGGTCCAAACGAGTTTTAAAATAAATAGGGAAGTACCGCCAAGCCCAAAGACCAAAGGCGATACACCATGTAGAACCTGCGGCAAATGCCCAGAAAGTATAAGTGTAATCAATCAGGCCTGCCAACTCAACAGCTATGCGGTAAAGCGCTGTAAATTGCAGAAGCCAAAAAAGGCTGTCTTCTAATTTTGTTGTGTCTAGAGACCTACCTGAGTGACCTAGGGTTACTCGGGTAGTCATAGCATAGATCATGGAAGAAAAAAAGCCGATTGCCCAAGAATGTAACCCTGCCAGTTCAAAGATGGGAGGGTAAAAATCACCATTAAATGAAACAATACTGCCAATGATAAAAAATACTAATCCAATAGGAAACCACGCAAGAGATATATATAGATAACTGAGTAGCATTTTTGGTTTGGGGGCAAAAAACCGCCAATGCTTAAATTGCCATAGAGTCACTAAGAGAAGTAGGGAGTCAGAAACTAGATACCACTCTTTAAGATCTAAAAAATATAAAGTAGCTTTTACCGCTAATAAAAAGCCCCATGCCTTTAGAACCCATGGTAAGCCTCTTAAGGCTTCATTCCCAATTAAGACATTAGTGAAAAAGGGAAGCATTCGAAAGGCAACAGACAAGATTACCAAGGGTAGATAGAGGTAAACGCCAATTCCAACAGAAACTTGATAATAGAAAATCTGATCCATATCCCATGCATAGGCGGCAAAATAAGCAGAGCCAATACCGCCTGAAATAAAGGCTAAAAGAGCCATAAGGGGTTGCTGCTTATCTGGCATATTGGATTTAAAATAAATAAAAACTAGATGTTGAGCTAGCAGGGCAAAGCCTAAAGATACCATTATAGAGCCCGTAAGTAGGGCTGGTTGGCCTAACCTTGTCCCGCACCAAGCGACAATGCCGCCTATAGGGATCAAGCCCCAAAAGAGTAAAATTTTAGACCGAGTTATAGATTGCCCACCAAGCCATTTGGGGAAAACGGTCAAAATGAACCCTAATATATAGGTGGTCAAGGTGACATAGACCATCAGTAGGCTATGGAGTAATTTAGGGTCAAAGGTATACTGAGGTATTACATGAAAGTATTTGTGCCCCAAATAAGTTACCCACCAAAAGATAGTAGCGATCATCAATAAGGTGCCAGAGGCAAAAAACAGCCTATGGGGTTGGGAGGTAACCCAGAGAGCTTTAGTTTTTAAACTCACTTGAGCCGCTCCATGGCCTTTTGAATTTCTGATTTAAAGGCCTCATAGTCACGAGCTACTGGAAACTGTGGGAATTGAGCTGCTATAGATTCAGGGGGCTTAAAAAAGATTCCTTGGTCGGCAGCGATAAGCATACTGGTGTCATTATATGAGTCACCTGCAGCAATAATTTTGTAATTTAGACCTTGAAAGGCTTCAACGGCTCTTCTTTTAGGGTCGTCTATGCGGAGTTTATAATCTTTAATATGACCCGCTTCATCAACAACCAACTTATGGCAAAAGATACAAGGCATATTCAATTGCCTCATAAAGGGGAGGGCAAACTCCTCGAATGTATCTGACAGGATCACCACCTGGCACTCTTCTCTAAGCCATGCCAAAAATTCCACAGCGCCGTCGAAGGGTTTTAGAGTCCCAATCACTTCTTGGATGTCTTGTAAGGTTAATCCATGTTCTTCAACAATCTTTAAACGCAGTGTCATCAACTCATTATAGTCTACAATATCCCTAGTAGTCAGTTTGAGTTTTTCAATTCCAGTTTTTTCGGCTACATTGACCCAAACCTCGGGAATCAGTACACCTTCTAAATCAAGGCAAGCGGTAATCATATTTTGATCGGCAAAGTGGTTAAAGCGCTCAAGTAGTAAGCTCATATAAAATTATAGTGATCTTAAAAATTAACGAAATTAGACAGGAACGTAAAGCCTAAAGGCTTAAAAAGACCAAAGAAATGGACACACAAGCTACATTAAAAGAAAAATTAAAACTTTTGCCCACGGAACCTGGGGTTTACCGCTACTATAGCGCCCAAAATAAGATCCTCTATATTGGCAAGGCAAAGAACTTAAAAAATCGTGTTCGTACTTACTTTAATCCTGCAGGGCTTTACGATCCAAGGATAGAGAACCTAGTTCCCCTGATTACAGATCTCGATTGGATAGTTACCAATACAGAAACGGAAGCTTTAATTTTAGAAGAGCAGTTAATAAAAAGGCACAAGCCTAAGTACAATATTGAACTAAAAGACGATAAAACCTACCCCTACTTTAAAATCACAATTAAAGAGCGATTTCCCAGATTATTCCTCACCCGAGAGATCACCAAAGATGGCAGTATTTATTTTGGGCCCTATGTCTCAGTCAAGGTGGCTCGGGCTGCGGAGTATGTGATTAGAAAAAACTTTCCCTTACGTCGCTCCAAGATGAGTTTAGATGGCACTAGAGACTATCGCCCCTGTTTGAATTACCAAATGAAGCAATGCTTTGCTCCTTGTGCAAATAAAATTTCTGTAGAGGACTATGGTCAGTTGGTTTCTAAAGTAATCCAGCTTCTTAAAGGCAATGGACAAGAATTAGTTAAACTTTTGGAGGGGGAAATGAACCAAAAGGCTGAGGATATGCTTTACGAGGAAGCAGGGGCACTGAGAGACCAAATGGGCGCTGTGGAAAAGACCCTACAAAAGCAACGAGTTTTAAGTAAACAAAAAATAGATCGTGATGTCATTGCCCTAACCCGTCTGGGTGGGTTCGCTGGTATCCAGATTCTTTTTATCCGCAGCGGCATTCTGCTCAGTGATGACTTTGTTTTTGTTAAGAATGGCGAGATGTACAATGACACAGAGCTTTTAAGGTCTGTGCTGAGTCGGCAGTATGTAAAGTCAGGTCGGCCTCTTCCAAGAGAGATCATTGTTCCAGAATCGGATGAGAGCCTTACCATTATTCAAGAATACTGTACCCAGCTTAGGGGCACAAAGGTGGATTTACTTGTCCCCCAAAAAGGCGAAAAAAAAGAACTCTTAAAATTAGCCCTGAAAAATGCTGAGCAAAACATTAAGCTTAAAATGGAAGAAGCTCAGGCAGACGCCATGATTTTAAAAGAAGTTCAGGCCTACTTGCACCTTAGAAATCTACCTAACAAGGTGGAATGTTTTGATATTTCAAATATTTCAGGAACCAGCAACGTTGGCGGGATGATCGTATGGGAGGCCAATGAGCCTAAAAAAAGCGAATTCCGAAAATACAAAATTAAATCTTTTGAAGGGGCCAATGACTTTTTAGCGATGCAAGAGGTTTTGATTCGCAGGTACAGTAGAATGATAGAAGAAGACCAAACACCGCCTGATCTCATTTTAATTGATGGCGGCAAGGGGCAGGTTTCCGCTGCTGTGGAAGTCTTAAATGAATTGCGATTGGATTTTACCAAGACCGATGTCATTGGCCTAGCAAAGGGGAGGTCTGAAAAAAGGCGTGGTGTGATGAAAGAGGAGGATTATGAATATGTCATTCGCCCAGGGCAAAAGAACCCCATTCCTCTGAAAAAAAACTCCAAAACCTTACATTTTCTGCAGAATATCAGGGATGAGGTTCACAGATTTGCAATCACCTTCCACAGACAAGTTAGGGGCAAGGAGACCTTAAAATCTGTAATGGAATCCATTGACGGAATTGGGCCACAGAAAAGAAAATTTCTTTTGAAGCACTTTGGTAGCTTGTCTAAGGTGAAAACGGCGAAACAAGAAGAGTTGGAAAAGGTGGAGGGCATCTCAAAAAGAGACGCCACAGAAATTGTTCAGTTTTTTTCAGAAGATTTAAGCCATTAATCTATTGGAAGCTGGGCATTGACACTCGAATCTGGTCAAAGCCACCGCCATTTGTTTCCTGCCAAACCAAGAAAATAGAATTTCCACCAAAATGTAAATAGGGGTTATTGGCATTTTTTATAGCATTAAAGTTGATACCCGATACATTTGCTCCATCTACAAATTGGCCCGCTGAGGTTCCATCCCATTGGTAAACACGAATCTGATTGGCTGTTCCATCAGATTCAGACCACGTGAAAAGGGCTTTGTTATCGAATATTATAACATGGGGGTCGCTTGCAGTCATACCGCTGTTGTAGTTTATGCCTCCATTATCCTCCCATGACCAACTGGAAACATTCCACCTTTTGATACGAATTTGGTAAGCAGCCCCTCCATTTTCAGACCAGGTCACATATACTTGGCCATTTAAAACAAAGACCTCAGGTGACTTTGCCCAAGCAGCAGGATTGTTATTTAGGCCGTCTGTCATAGCGCCATCAATGGAACCCCATGTGCTATTTGACCATTTTTTTACCCTTACATTTGGCTGAGTGCCATTGCTCTCAACCCATGTCATAAGCAAGGAACCAAAATCCTCTGCCATCTTGGGGTTTGTCGCTGGCATACCGACATTATAATTTAGACCATCTGGCCCTGCTCCATCGGCCCAAGACCAACTGGTTCCATTATATTCCTTCAGGCGAATTTGTTCTACTACCGAACCATTCCTTTCAGCCCATGCGGCAAAAAGACTTCCGCCAAATACAAATAGCTGGGGGTCCTGTGCGAGCCCACTGGGGAGGTAATTTAGGCCGTCTGTGGCGTTGCCGTCAACCATTGTTCTGCCGTTTGAGCCATTCCATTTAGCAACCCGAATCTGGTCAACGCTACCATTGGATTCCACCCAGGCAATATAGAGTTCTCCATTGTATTCAGCTAGAGTGGGCTGCTTGGCTATTTGGATTGTGCTATAATTTAAGCCTGTAGATAAGCCGCCATCGACAAAATTAATTCCATTTTCATCCATTGCCGTGAGGCGGATCTGGTTAGATTCAACCCAAGCAATGAATATCTTTTGGGCAAAGGAAGCGCTAGAACCGTCAGCAGCATTTGCTGTACCCGAGTGGTTAAGTCCCTGTTCTTGGTAACCATCAATGATGTTCCAGTTGCCAGAAAAAATAGGCAGCCCAATATCAAGGTAGACGGCGTAGTTAACATACTCACCATCAATGTCTCTAAGAGTAAAAACAGTGGGGTAGCCACTAAAATCAACAAAGCTCTGTCCACTTGTCACATCTGCTCCATCGACAGAAACGGCAGAAGGCCCAGATAAGCTGTAAGTTGGGACCAGTGAGCCTGTGTAGACCCCATAGTTCACGTTAAGGCGAATTTCTTTAGAATTATTGTCAATTACACCGTAGATAGTCTGATTTAAATCTTGATTTAAGGTTTGGTCGAGGTAAAACTCACTAAATGTCACATTTGAGCCTCCATTGAAAAACTCCGCAGAAACTAATATATCTCGCACAGTCCAGTCAGCGGCTGTGATTGTATATTTCACAGGGAAAGTAAAATCGTTAATAGTTTCTCCGCTGATTTGCGGGGTCCCATTTACGCTTATGAGCTTCCCTTCAAATTTAAATTCAGCAACGAGCTTTGTTTTGTCGGCACCTAAAGGCAGGTCTAAATTAACAGATTTAGTACTGGGATCGATATTACCTGTCGCACTTTGAGTTAAGCTAGGGTTTTGTGTAGTTTGAAAAGCAAAACTTGTGAATTCTTTTTTGCTGCTTACTGGAGGTTGAATTACCGTTCCAGAATCGGTATTACACCCAAAAACAAAAAGAACCCCTAGGGCAGCTAAGGCTAATTTTGCTAAACCAAGTTTCATTTTCTGATCCCTCTAAGTGTCAATTTTCATACTTATTATATGCTTTTTTCTAAGGGGAAGCAAGATTGTTTTCGGGTTGCCCCCGTGTATGGGAGTAAAGAGGGGGATTGTGATTTTTCACCCCTCTCTTTTTAAAGAAAGGGGCTATTTTTTAAGCGTGAGATTCTTTACGCAAATAGTAGGCTAAAACAATAATCCCTATCGTAAAGGGAAGAACAGTCCAATTAACCATTGTCCAACCTAGGTAAGCTACCATAATCCCGGCCATAGAGGTGGTAAAGGTATTGGTGCCTAAGATCATAACTTCATTGATACCTTGTGCCATGGTCATTTCTTCTGGCTTATAGGTTTTAGCAAGTAAACCCGTGGCAGCCACGTAAGTTAAATTCCAGCTTAAGCCTAAAAGAAATAAGCCTACCCAGTAATAACTCAAACTCTGGCCAGACACATTGGCGGCAATGGAGCCAAGGCCAATTACTCCGCCCCAAAAAAGGGTTTTCTGTTCGCCCCACTTTTCTACAAGCTTGCCTGTGAAAAAACTAGGGAGAAACATTCCCAACATATGCCACTGGATTACTAAGCTTACACCTTCGTAGTCAATTCCAGAGTGGTGCATTGCACCGGGGCTAGCGACCATTATAAAGGTCATCAAATTGTAGCTTAAAACCCCAGCTAATATCGGCAAGTAGATCTTTTTATTGTGAATCAAACCTTTGAAAGCTTTCATCGTTGGTTTGACGGGTTCCAATTTGGGGAACTTTACACAAAGAATAAAAAAGAGAACTAAAAACTGTAAGGCCGAATAACCAGTGAAAAGTCGATAAAATCCATCTGCCTTTAAGTAAATTCCAAAACTAGGGGCAAAAAGTGCTGCAATAACTCCACCAGCGAGCACCATAGAGATTCCACGACCTGCTTTTCCCGCAGGGCTAAGTTCGATAGCTGCAAATCGATAGTAAAAGCCTGCGGCAAGCTGGATGCCAGTCAGGCCAAGGCCTGCCACTAATAAAGTAAAATTTTTCGTTGTGATGCTGTGCAAAATCATCAAGCCCCCTAAGGTGGATATTCCTGATGCAAAAACAAACACGCTTTTCCTGCCAAACTTTTGCATTGCCAACGACAAAGGAAAGGTCGCAATTAGGGCAACAAAAAATACAGCACTAAAGGGAACGGAGTATAAACTTGAATCCCCTGAAATTTCTATGGCCAAAAGAGGGATCGCTGTAAAGGCTAGTATCCTGAGCGAATAATCACAGGCCAAACTCAAACTCAACAAAACTAAGCTGATTGAATTACGATTCATAACTCCCCCGTAAAGAAATCAGGTGGGGCTTTTGTTGCGATCTTTGCTCTGACTAAGGTCATTGAGGACTTGGGGCTAAAAAATAGAGATAAAAGTAAAATCATTGGGATTCTCCTAGAAAAAAATTGGGCAAAAAAAAAGGCCGCAGAGTTAACCTGTGGCCTTTTTTTTGCCACAGGAGAATGCTGCGGCCTCAAAATTACAAACAATTAGACTACCTCAGCTATGAACCTTAATTTTGAGCGAAACCCACCCTGCTCTACAGACTAGGGCATGCATTAGGTAGCTTTTGGTTAAGATTGGTTTCATAACTAATATAGATATACAATTGATTTGAAATATCAGAATCCCCCTTTCCAAAAGTTCGGTCAAGGAAAAAGTAGATTGCTCAAGTGTCTCAATCTTGCTTTCATAGCCTTTAAGGAGAAAAAATGCCCCCAAATTTTGTTTTTATAGCCAATTCGAAAGTTCCTGAAACAGAAGCAGAGTGTGCTTTTTTTGCAAAATTTTGCAGGCGAGCCTTTGGGGTTAAAGTGAATATAACCTCTGAGGTTAACTTTGAGTCCGATTTACCTGCGCTAAAAGAGTCTAAAGAGAGTTTTATTTACTGCCCAATGATGCCTGAAGATAGAGACATCCCTTGGTCTAGCTTGGGAAAACACTTCCTTCTTGCCGGTCATATCCCCAGCTCGAACACCTCTGGTACAAATAGCTTTGACTCTTTATTGGTTCAATTTCCAGATCTTGATTCTTGGGGTAAAAGTTCTCGTCCTTATATAAGCGCTCTCGGCGGGC
Organism: uncultured bacterium; assembly: GCA_965602905.1. Taxonomy (GTDB): domain Bacteria; phylum SAR324; class SAR324; order XYD2-FULL-50-16; family XYD2-FULL-50-16; genus JASJGK01. Next base: position 12,772 of record CBFCZY010000031.1, read on the forward strand.
AAGTATTTTTGGCTTTTTCTGGCGATCCCACTGCTCTTGTTCAGGGGGATTTGTCCCTCGCATCTTTGAAAATGTATCTGGAAAGGGTATTGGAGCCTGAGATTTCTTTTCAGGGCGGTGAAAATGACCAAGTTATCTTGAGTGATTTTTCAGCTGCACCCTTGGCTCGGATTAACTTAAAGTCTTTTTCTTTGAAAATGTCCAAAATGCTGCGGGTTAAGGAGGTTTTGACCCAAATCAAGCACTGGGGGAACTATAGTACGGAACAGATTGCCTATGGTGTTAACCGTGATTTGCCTAAATTCTTTTTGCCTGAACTCGAAAAACTAGCCGCAAATTTAATCAATGCCCATGCCTTTGCATCATTTGAGGTAGAAGTACAAGCCGACGAAGGGGAGCTTTTTTTCCCAAATGGCTTTTTTCATATTTCCTACGAAGCGACGGACAAAAAAATGGGCCAATTGGTTTTTGACTTAGAGTTGGAGAAGATTTGGCTGCAAGATGCCCATGCCCTTTCTCAACTTTTAAAAACCTTTTGCTTCACCCCTTTTCAGATTGATATCTCCCCTGAGGAATTTATTTCTTTAGAGGGTGTAATTGAACGAGGTAAGGCAAGAGGATTTGTTTTAGTTGCGAAAGGGGAAGGCAAAGTTACTCTGGAAAAGAATGATCTGGAAGTTACTCTAGAAGAATTCCATGTTATTTTACGGTCACCTAATCTTCATAATCTACTGGAAGCAGAGCAGAAAATACTACCTATTTTAAATGATCTTTTGCCTTGGGGTTGATTTTGGCTTAATTTTTGGATTACTTACAGCATGAGTAATCTACCAATAACCTTAATGAATAGTGATAAATGAAATCATATATATCTAGCATGCTGATTTTATGCTTCTTTACAACCTTTTTTGTAGGCCAGGACGCCTTCGGCTGGGAGCCACGATTGCGCCATTTAAGATCCTATGATGTGCAAAAAAACCGTGCTCGACTGTTAGAAACCAGAGAATGCCGTGGTTGTTTTTTAAGAGGTGCTGTTTTAGTGGATTTTGATCTGAGAGACGTAGATATCCAAAATGCTGATTTGCAGGGTGCTATCTGGGTAGATGGAGAGCGCTGTATAATTGGATCAATTGGCTATTGTAAAAAAGCATCTAAAGAAGGTGAGCCTCAATAGAGGCCCGAATTTAATTTCTAGTAAAGGCTTGTTCAAGCCTTGCTAGCCCCTCAGTGGCTTTTATTAGGTCTTTTTGACTTGGGCCGTCTGAGTAATCTTGCACATTCTGCAACAAGTCTTTGAAACTTTTCTTGTATTCCGTTAGTTCTTCTTGGGCAAAAGCTTGATTCAAGTGAGTTAGCCCATCTGTGTCAAAAAACTGCAAAAAGGCCCTTTGCGTTTGGTGAAAGGCTTTCACCTTATCCCATGAATCCAGTTGCTTGATTTGGCAACTTTGAAGGGCCTGCATAAAAAACAGAAGTCTCTTCTCTGGTTTTTCTATTTCTTGCTCATCGATAATTGGCAACTGGGGAAATTTTCTTTTTAAAGCTCCAGTAAATATTCCCTCCCTAAGGTCAATCGAGTCAATTGCCTTTTGGCTTTTGAAGACTTTGCAATCGTCAATTGCGCAACTCGGTGATTTTGATTTCACAATTGCTCCGTCTAAATTAGGAAGCTTTTGTGCTATTCTCTCGGCTGCATTTGCTAGGGTGATTGTTAGGTCTTGGTCACTACTCTTTGTTTGAAGTTGAAAATTCTCCGCCTTTTGAATGAATTTCATGGCTGGCCTTGGGGTTGAGAATCCTGCCTCTTGCTCAGGGCAAACACCTATAACTTCAACTAGTTCGTACAGTCTTTCGGTCCAGTGTAAATCTAATATGCTTCCGTCGTAGCGGCAGGGGAAAACCCCTAAACAGGGACTAACAAAAAGCTTAGGGGGGTGTGTCATGATTTCTTCAGGCTTTACTTAGAGGCTAACTTATTAAGATGGCAGGCTTTTAAAAAAAACTCTAGCTTTTTTGTAAAAAAATCTGCTAGTCTCTCGGGATAAACAAAATTAATACCAAAGTATAACTTTTAATAATTATACATCGGATAGGCAATGGCAAGACTTTTTTTACAGAGACAGCAATTTTTAGTATCATTTAGTTTATTCTTTTTGGTCTTCACTTTTAGTTCTATTGAAAAAATTGAACCGGCTCCCATAGTAGAGCCTCAAGTACTAAATGGCTTCAGCGAAGAAGAGCAAAGCGAAATAGGGCGATTTTTCCCTTCGATCTCTCAGCATGCAAAAGACAATAAAATATCTATCCCCTTAGTAATGGGTGTTATAAAAAGAGAGTCCGCTTTTGAGGCAACAGCAGAAAGCCACAAGGGGGCTTTAGGTTTAATGCAGTTAATGCCTGCCACAGCTTGGGAACTGTATAGGAAAAATGGGGGCAGATCTGACTTTCATAAGGTCAAGAAGGGGTTAACTCAATACCCAGACCTTAATATCAAGCTAGGTGTCGATTATCTAGCCGAGCTTACATACCACACTAGAAAAATCCAAAACAAAAGCAAACAGAAAGATGTAATCCTAGCCTCTTACAATGCTGGCTACAGGAAAGTAAAAGAGGCTTTTGGCTGCCAGTCAGGTCAATGCCTAGCATACAAGATCAACCGCTACGGAAATACTTTCTTTAAAGAGTCAGTAGCGAAGCTTCCTCGAGAGACAAAGCGATACATCGTCGCCGTTAGAAGAGCTGAAAAAAGCTTTGCTAATAAGCTAGAAGTGGCCAGTAACCCTTAATATTACTATAGTAATCTAAGAGTTTTTAACTCTTGGATGAAGAGCTGATTTTGCTCCAGAGCTCTTTTGCTGTGTAGTTCCTTTTTTTCTTTCTTCTTCATTTTCCTGATAGGACCTAGGCCTTCTAAAAGCCCGAAGTTACTGTTCATCGGCTGGAAGTTACCAGGGCTACCTTGGTGCATGTGGGACATTAACCCGCCCAGCATAGTCTTGGAGTCCGTAGCCAGAGGAGCTAGGCCCTTGAAGTCTGACATTATCTGCAAGGCAACCCAGAGACCTGAGGCGATGGATTCCATATAACCTTCTACCCCAGCAATTTGACCTGCTACATATATATAAGGTCTAACTTTTAAGGCTGATCTTTCATTGAGGTGTAATGGGGCGTTCAAGTAGCTGTTTCTATGCATGCTGCCCAATCTTGAAAATTCAGCCTTTTCCAAGCCAGGAATTAATCTAAATACTCTTTTTTGTTCACCGTATTTCATGCGTGTTTGGCAGCCTACCATATTATATAGTGTGGCTTCTGTGTTTTCTTGTCGTAATTGCACCACAGCATAGGGCCTTCCTTTCCCTTCCTGCTCTAATCCAACAGGCTTCATGGGGCCAAAAGAAAGAGTTTCCCTCCCGCGGGCAGCCATCACTTCAATAGGAAGGCAACCCTCAAAGTGCTTTGCTTGCTCGTAGTCTTTAAAATCTACCTTTTTAGACTTTACTAGCTCTTGCATTAGTATATAGTATTCTTCTTGGCTCAAAGGACAGTTGATATAAGCTGCTTCCCCTTTGCCATAGCGACTTGCTAAATAGGCTGTGTCGAAATCTATTGAGTCTCTATGGATGACAGGTGCAATGGCATCATAGAAATACAGGCCTTCTCCTAGCATCTCGCTAAGCTTCCTCATTAAAGTGTCGGACGTTAAAGGCCCAGAGGAAATTACTACTCTATCAAAGGACTCGAGTAATATTTCAGGGTCTGCAACCTCCTCTCTAACTAGGGTAATGTTGGAAGCACCTGCAATTTTAGCCTCCACTTCTTTAGAAAAGACATTGGGGTCAACAGCCAAGGCTTCGCCAGCTGGAACCTGAGCAATCTTGGCCATTTCCAAGAGATAGCATCCTAGACCTTCAAGTTCTGCCTTTAATAACCCATGGGCATTTTGGGGGCTAACGCTCTTTAAGCTGTTACTGCAAACTAGCTCCGCTAAACCTTCGGTTTTGTGAGCAGGTGTGGGCTTTGTAGGTCTCATTTCGAATAGAGTTACCCTTACATCCCTCTGCGCAAGTTGCAGGGCGAGCTCGCAACCAGCGAGCCCTCCTCCAATGATTGCTACTGAAAAATTATCATTCATATTTATAAATTAGATTGTGGTTTGATTGTGCCGGGAAAAGTTAGTTTTGATAATATGAATTATTAAATAAACATTGCAAAACAAGTTGTTGAAAAAAAAGTAAAAGATTGTGTCAAAATAACCAAGCAAATAAAAATTAATTTCTTGCATCTTAGTTGTAAATACTATAGTTACCAATGAACGAAAGTGCTGTGCCTTGTCTATTTTGGCTAGCATAAGCTGAAGATTGGTTTACTGCAAATTGCAGCTTTCCGCTTTTGAATATCTTTTATCCATTCGCTGCATTGTGTAGTGGAAGGTAGAATTATTTTAGATTTGGCCCTTCAGGGTCAAGTGAATACATACGAGCTAACACTCTAAAATAAGCCTTTTTTATAAAAAGGGAGGAAACAAATTATGTTTTATGGAATTTTGCCC
>CBFCZY010000032.1:0-14869 GCA_965602905.1 uncultured bacterium
ACGAGGCCGAACAAGATAAGATTCGTCTTGGTAACGAAGCCCAGAAAGAACGTAACGAAAAGGTTCCAAAGGCAGAAGGTGTAGCCAAGCAAATGATTGACGAAGCCAAAGGTTACGCTATTGAGCGTGTGAATAAGGCGCAAGGTGACGTGGTTCGTTTCAATGCAATCTTAAAGGAATACAGGCAAGCAAAAGAGGTAACTCGAACTAGAATTTACCTTGAGACCTTGCGTGAAGTTTTACCTAACGTACAAGAAGTGATTGTTGTGGACCAAAGTAGCAAGGGCATGATGCCTCTAGTTAATATCGGTGCGGCGGCTTCAACTGTTCGGCCCCAAAAACCTAGCTCTGGCGTTACTGCCACGGCAAATCAATAGGAGATAAGATGAACAAGCAAATATTGATTTTAATTGTTGTAGGTTTTGGTTTAATTATCGGCATGAATTCTTTTTATGTTGTGAACGAAGGCCAACAGACCATCACCACTCAGTTTGGTGACCCCGTTGGGGAAAAGGTTGTGGAAGCAGGCTTATATTTTAAAATTCCTTTTATCCAAAAGGTTCACTTCTTTGATCGCAGGATTTTGAAGTGGGATGGGCAACCAAATGAGATCCCAACAAAAGATAAAAAGTATATCTGGGTGGATGTTACTGCTCGCTGGAAGGTAGCTGACCCTTTGCTGTTTTTACAGCGCATGGGCAACATGAACCGAGCTTACTTACGTCTTTCTGACTTAATTAACGGTTCTGTAAGGGACTTTGTAACTAAAAATGTACTGGCTGAAGTTGTTCAATCCTCTGATTGGGACCCTTCCTACTCTTCTTCTTCTGAAAAGGGGACTGATGAAGTTCGTTTAAAGATTAAAGTTGGTCGGGATAAGTTTTCCGAGTTGGTTTTAATTGAAGTTGCAAAAACTGCCGAAGGTTACGGTATTGAGCTTTTAGATGTTTTGGTAAAGCGTGTAAACTACACGAACCAAGTGCGGGAAAAGGTTTACAGTCGTATGATTTCAGAGCGCCAGAGAATCGCCACCCAAAGAAGATCAGAGGGTGAGGCCATTAAGGCTGAGGTTTTAGGTGCTATGGAAAAGGACTTGAGCCGAATTACATCGCAAGCCTATAAAGAATCTGTGATGATTAAGGGTGAGGCTGATGCCAAGGTAACCAGACTTTATGGTCAGTCTTACGGTAAAGACCCTGAATTTTATAAGTTCTTAATGAGTTTAGAGTCTTATAAAACAGTTCTAGGTGCGAACACTAGACTGGTTATTGATTCTAGCTCCCCTCTTTATAAGTACCTGCAAGGGAAGAAGTAATTTCTGCCTTACTCGTTCTTTAAAGAATCGCTTTTGAACTTATGGCCCGAGTCTAGGGCTTTAAGATTTTAGCAAAAAGAAAACCCTAGGAAACTAGGGTTTTTTTTTGCCTAAAATTCTGGGTTTTTACTGGGATCTTCTAGCCAAGGCTGCCACAAGAATTCTTGAACGTGCCTCTATGACCCACTAATATTAAGGTTTAGCTTTAAGCTTAACTCCGCTCGCAGCCAATCGCAGCCTTTTTAAGAGCCTAAAAAACTAGTGGAATCCTGATAGGTTAAGAGTGGAAAAGCTACCGAGGTAGACTTAAAGAGAGGGATTGCTAAACAGCAGAAATAAAAGCGGAATAATGAGAAGGGAGTAGTGAAAGGCTATATTTTTGAAAAATTTGGTCTAAACCAAAGAAATATAAACTAGCCCATCATAGAATTATCAAAGCAAGCTTCAATAAAGTAATTTCCGCCTTTGGTTTGGAAAGGGATGATAATTACTCTTGAAGTTACAAAATGCGTTAGGTCGTGTCCTTCACCCTTAGAGGTGACAGGGATACCAGCAGAAAAGTGAAAGCCTAATTTAGCTAGTTCACGTCTCGCTTCACCACTGACCATGTTTACAAGTTCACCGACAATATCAACAACTTCATCGTTGATTTCAGGCACGGCTTCACCAAACATTTGCTCGGCAACATGCAAAATGCAGTCTGCCTTAAAACTGATACCAATGGAACCTTGCGACTCACCTGTAAGCTCGATGACAGCAGAAATCAACCCAAGGGCTTTTTTATCGTCATCTGATTTTAAGTAGGGTTTGCCTGCTTTAGATTCCACAAAAGCCATGGTATTTAAGACTTTTTTTGTGGCAGAGATAAAGGGATTTATGTATTCAACTTTCATGATAAATGTTCTTCTAACTTTATTAGCAAATTAGTTATTTCATCAGGGAGTTCAGCTGTAAACTCCATTTCTTCTTCTGTTACTGGGTGGGTGAAACCCAACAAGCCAGCATGGAGTGCTTGTCCATGAAAGGCCTTTAATTCTAAATGTAACTCTTGCCCAAATTTTCTTGAATGATCCCTAAACCTTCCGTAAAGGGGGTCACCTAAAAGGGCATGACCGATTTCGGCCATGTGCACTCGGATTTGGTGTGTTCGGCCAGTCTCTAGCTTACATTCTACCAAGGTCAAAGCGCCATATCTCTGAACCACTTTCCAGTGGGTCACAGCATGCTTACCATCTGCTACAACAGCTCTCTTTTTTCGGTCTTTCTTGTGCCTTCCTAGGGGTTTATCAACCTTCCCCATAGCAGTAACTGGGTTGCCCCAGCAAATTGCCGTATAAAGCCTTTTGGTCTGGCGTGCAGCAAACTGCTGGGCCAAATGGTCATGGGCTTTATTATTTTTAGCAACCACTAGCAAACCGCTAGTGTCCTTGTCGATTCGATGCACAATGCCAGGTCGATCGGCATTGATGTCCGATAGTTGGCAGTGGCTCAAAAGGTAATTAGCAAGGGTATCGTCGCTATGTCCTACTGATGGATGTACTACCATACCTTTGGGTTTATTGACAACTAAAAGCTCTGCGTCCTCGTAGCGAATGTCCAGCGGATGGGCAACGGCAACCATGTTTTTTATTTCAGGCTGATAGTTGACTTCGATCACATCTGTAGGTTCAACCTTAGTTTTGGCCTTGGATATAACTCGGTCATTTATTTTTACGGCCCCCTCTTTGATCAGCTTTTGTGCTTGGCTACGTGTGCCCACTTCTGGGGACTCGCAAAGCAAAAGATCTAACCTGTCGGTTGACTGGCCGCTTATTGTAAAAGTGTTAGGTTTCAACCTCAAATCTCAAAGAGCTCAAATTGCTCATGATGGTATCTTTCTGAGGTTTGCAAAGAGATGCCTCCCTTAATCAAGCGTTCCATGGATTTAAAAGTATTCATCTCTTCGATTTCTAAATAGTCAGCAATATCTGGGTGGACACCGATGAGTAGGTTTTCAGGGCAAGAAGACTCTTTAACCATTCTTTGGATCTCTCTAAAGATTTCATAGGTAATGGTTGCAGGGGATTTAATCCTTGCTCGGCCTTCGCAGTAGGGGCAGGACTGGCGTAAAAATCGGCCTAAGTTTTCTCGGCTTCGTTTTCGAGTCATTTCCACTAGGCCCATTTCTGAAATGGGTAAGGCTTTGGTTCGGGCTTTGTCCTTTTTCAGGGCTTCTTTTAAGACGTTGTAAACCTTATTTCTATTGTCGGCCCCTTCCATATCGATAAAATCGATGATGATAATGCCGCCAATATCACGCAGTTTAAGTTGGTGCACAACCTCAACAGCAGCTTCTAAATTGGTGGTTACAATGGTATCTTCATGGTTGGTTTTACCTGTAAAGCTACCTGTGTTTACATCAATGGCAGTCAAGGCTTCGGTTTGGTCAATGACCAGAGAACCACCAGACTTGAGCCAAACCTTTCTATTTAAACCACGGTCAATTTCTTGGGTGATTCCATAGTGATCAAAAAGGATCTGCTTCTTTTTAAAGAGGCGTAAAATCGGGCTGTACTTGGGTAGATAGTTATCCAAATACTTTTTTAGGCGTTCGTATTCCTGCTCATCATCGATAATTAAAGCCTCTACGTCGGTAGAAAGCATATCACGAATGGTACGAGAAGTTAGGTTTAGATCTTCGTATAAAATTGCAGGGGCACGGTAGGTCTTAAACTTGTGGGTAACATCGGTCCAAGTGCTATGGAGGTAGTTTACGTCAGCTTTAAATTCGTCTTCACTGCGACCTGCGGCGACGGTTCTAACAATAAAACCTGTGCCTTCCGGCTTGACTGAGGTTACGATTTTTTTTAAGCGTGCTCGTTCTTTATCGTCACGAATTTGTCTGGAAACCCCAACATTATTCACTTGGGGCATAAAAACCAGATTTCTCCCCGGTAGCGAGATGTTACAGGTGATTCGGGTTCCTTTGGTGCCAATTGGCCCTTTGGAAACCTGAACCATAATATCTTGCCCCTCTTTGATGAGTTCGTTTATGGTTTGTTTGTTTTTGGAATGCTTTTCTTTGGAATCGGAGTCATCGCCATCGAGGTCTATATTCTCTTTGGTGCGAATATCATCAACATATAAAAATGCAGCTTTTTCAAGGCCAATATCCACAAAGGCAGACTCCATTCCTGGGAGCACCTTTAGGACTTTACCCTTATAAATATTACCAACTACGCTTTTATTTTTTTCTCTCTCGTAAAAAAGTTCTGATACTACTCCTTCTTCAATCACGGCAACACGGATTTCGTGCCTCGCATGATTAATGATTATTTTCTTTCCCATTTGTGGTCCTTTAACTTTCAAGGACACAGATACTTTGGTGCTCTAATAAAAAATTTTGTTTTATATATGGGGTGCTAATTAAATAGGTTTTCCTTAAAAAATTTTCCGTAGAGTTCGGGACAAAAAAGCCGGGTCAAAGGCTTGGTGAGCGTCCCTCACCCAAGTCTGGTCTTTGTGTTGTGTTTGTTTTTATTGTTATTTATAACCTTGGCAGTTTTGAGCCTGAAGGTTAAAGAGTCTTAATCTTTTGATCGGCTTCGTGCAGAAAAAAAGACTTATTTTTGATAGACTTGCAGGAAATATTACAGGGAAAGACATTTGGGCGCAACCCTAATTGTAGTTTAATTCAGTAAGCTACAATCAGGATGCGAAGAGGAATAATTTGGCTAAAAGGGCCTTAAACAGAAATTTTTATAACTGCTTAAATAGATCACACATTTCGATCAATGCCGTCATGGTTTCGGCACCCTTGTTGCCCGCTTTGGAGCCAGCCCGCTCAATAGCTTGCTCAATGTTGTCAGTGGTCAAAACGCCAAAGGAAATAGGGATCCCCGAAGCCAAGCTTACAGAGGCAACGCCCTTAGTAACTTCAGAAGAAACATAGTCAAAGTGGGGAGTAGAACCACGGATAACAGCACCTAAAGCCAAAACACCGTCAAACTTTTTGGTTTGGACTAGTTTTTGGCAGGCGATTGGAATCTCAAAAGCACCAGGAACTTTGATTAGGGTAAGGTCTTCAATTTTACCACCATTTCTTACAAATGCGTCTTGCGCACCTTCGAGTAATTTAGCGGTAATAAAATCATTAAAGCGAGCGATCACTAGGGCAAGTTTTAACCCTGTTGCATTAAAATGACCCTCAATAATTGTAGCTGCCATTGTTCTCCTTATGGATGTTCATGTAAGTTAAGTAGGTGACCCATTTTGTCTTTTTTGGTTTTTAGGTATTTTGAATTGTCGTCTCCTGGTTCAATTTCAACAGGAACTCGTTCAACAACTTCAATACCGTAACCCTTTAGGCCAACAATTTTTCTGGGGTTATTGGTCAACAAGCGGATCTTGTGAAGTCCAAGACTCACAAGCACTTGTGCACCAAAACCATAGTCTCTTAAATCAGCACCGAAACCTAATTTTTCATTGGCTTCAACTGTATCAGCCCCTTGATCTTGCAGGTTATATGCCTTGATTTTATTTATAATTCCAATTCCTCTACCCTCTTGGGCAAGGTATAAAACTACGCCTTTGCCTTCCTTTTCAATCTGACGCATAGCAGCGTGAAGCTGAGGGGCACAGTCGCATCTGGCAGAGCCAAAAACATCACCTGTTAGGCACTGGGAATGAACCCGAACCATAACCTCTTCATCAGGGCCCCACTCGCCTTTCACCAAAGCGATGTAAGACTCATCGTTAATTTTATTTTTAAAACCAACAATCTTAAAGTGGCCTGCAATGCTGGTAGGTAATTCCGCTTCTGCTTCTCTTACCACTTGAGATTCATTATTTAGCAGGTATGTGATGAGGTCTTTGATGGTAACCATCTTTAGACCATGCTCTTCTTGGAATTTTTTCAGGTCATCATAGCGGGACATGGTGCCATCATCATTCATAATCTCGCAGATCATCCCACTGGGGTGTCTGCCACTGAGTCTGGAAATATCTACTGAGCCTTCGGTTTGGCCTGTGCGGCATAAAACACCGCCCTTTCTGGCTCGAAGGGGGAATACGTGGCCAGGAGTAGAAATGTCAGCAGGGGTAACATCTTCTCGAATGGCGGTCATGATAGTGTGGCTGCGGTCAGCGGCGCTGATTCCTGTGGTTACACCTTGGGCAGCTTCAATGGAAACTGTGAAATTTGTGCCATAAACACTGGTGTTGTTGGTGGCCATCATGGGGATGCCCAGTTGGTCGACCTGCTTATTTTCTAGGGTTAAGCAGATTAAACCACGGCCATGAGTTGCCATGAAATTAACGGCTTCAGGCGTTGCTGCATCGGCAGCACAGTAGAGGTCACCTTCATTTTCACGGTCTTCATCATCAACAAGGATGATCATTTTACCAGCGGCAATGTCTGCGATGGCGTCTTCTATAGTATCAAATTTTTTAGTCATTTTTTCTTCAATTAAGATCGATAATATTATAGTATATTCAGAAAATGCAAAATAGGGAAGGCCTAGAACTTAAGTCTATCTAAATAAAAGCGCTACGAAGCGGCAGCATGGGGCATTTCTTTGGGCTGAGTGGGCTCGGGTTTGTACTCAATCACAAATTCCAGCGATTTCAAACCTGTTACTTCCTCTACAGATTCAACGAGTTGCTCGTTCGGGCTAACTCGGAGCGGTAATTTGAGGTGAACGGTTTTTGGGTCGGCGTCCACTTTGAACTGAATCAGACAATTTCCTGGGTGACGCTCAAATATTTCTTTTAGTTTGATCAGTTTTTCTTCTTCTAGGTTGCTTTTGATGTGCAGTTTCATGCGAGTGGCATGCTGGGCCCGCAGTGCAGGTAAGCTGGTAATGGTGTCTGCAACTAGGCCTGTGCTGCTATTGTTGTTATTTTGGAATCCCTTAATGAGTAATGGCTCATCGGTAGAAATCAAAGCTTCCACATCGGCGTATAACTTAGGGAAAACCACAACTTCAATGGAACCATAGGGATCGTCTACCTGCAGGATTGCCATATATTTCCCCGTTTTGGTCATACGGATATTTTTAGTGGCAATTACACCTGCTATGCGGAGGTGTTCCCGCTTTTTAAAGGTCTTTTCTCCATCTTTAATCTCATAACTGGGGGTGATCTTGGCAAAGGCCTTGATTTCACGCATGTAAGGCTCTGCTGGGTGGCCTGAGATATAAAAACCTAGGGCCTCCTTTTCATGTTGCAGACGTTCTTTTGGTTTCCAGTTGGGAAGGTCAGGCAGCTCGATGGCCTTTTTCGATTTCCCTAATTCCTCTTCTGGAAGTTGGTCGAAAAAGCTCACCTGATTTTCCCGCTTCATGGATTTCTCAGCCTGAGCCAAGGACAAAAGCATATCTATAGATTCAAAAATCCTGTGACGATTGGGCTCCAGTTCGTCAAAGACGCCCGACTTTGTCAGGGCTTCCATGACACGACTGTTGACCTTTGAGGCATCAATGCGGGTAAAAAGATCCGTTAAATCGGTATAGCTCCCATCGCCTCTAGCCTCAATAATAGAAGTCAAAGCTGCGGAACCTACATTTTTAATGGCCGCCATACCAAAGTAAATTTTCTTGCCCTTGGCGGTGAAGATCAAATCACTGCTGTTGATGTTCGGTGGCATCACCTCGATTTTCATCTCTTTGCACTCTCCAATCAGCTTCACAATTGCCTCGGGCTTATTGAGTTCGCAAGTCATCAAGGAGGCCATAAATTCCACAGGGTAGTTGGCCTTGAGGTATGCCGTTTGGTAACTGATCAAAGCGTAGGCTGCCGAGTGGGATTTGTTAAAACCATAGCCTGCAAAGTAATCAATCAGGTCAAAGATTTCCCCAGCTGTTTTTGGGTTCACATCATTTTTGGCGGACCCCTCCACAAACAAATTTCGTTGCTCAGCTAAAACTTCAGGAATTTTTTTACCGATGGCACGACGAAGTAAATCAGCTTGGCCCAAGGTAAATCCAGCTAAAACCTGCACCACCTTCATAACCTGTTCCTGATAAACCATCACTCCGTAGGTTTCTTCTAAAACATCAGCCAGTAAAGGATGGAGGTAGGTGATGGCTTTTCTGCCATGCTTACATTCCACAAAGTCATCGACCATGCCACTGCCCAGTGGGCCAGGGCGGTAAAGGGCCACGAGAGCGATAATATCTTCAAAACAATCGGGTTTGAGCTTTTGGATCAAGCCTTTCATACCATCGGATTCCAGCTGAAAAACCCCTGTGGTATCGCCACGGCAGAGCAATTCAAAGGATTTGGTATCATCCATGGGGAGAAGGGTAATATCTAAAAGGTCCTCTGGTTTTCTGTTGCGATTGACCAGAGCCGTTGCTTTATCAATTACACTTAAGTTTTTTAAACCCAAGAAGTCGAATTTTACCGCACCTTGGTCCTCTGCATACTTCATTGTGAATTGCGACTGAATCGCATCACCTTTGGTCGGGGTGCAGGTGGGCATGACATCGGTGATGTCAGAATTCATGATGATCACACCTGCGGCGTGAGTGGAAAGGTTACTGTTCAAGCCTTCTAACGCTAGGGCATGGCGAAGCAATTTCTTTTCAATCTCGCTACCTTGCTCCTTCATTTCCTTGAGTTTAGGCTCTTTTTCAATGGCCTTGTCTAGGGTGATCCCTAGTTCATCGGGAATGAGCTTGGCGATCTCGTCAGCATCAGAATAGGGAATATCTAGTACTCTAGCCACACCACGGAGAACCCCTTTTGCGAGTAAAGACCCAATAGCAGAAATCTGGCAGACGTTTTTTTCGCCATACTTTTGGCGTACGTAGTTGATAACCCGTTCACGGCCTTCCACTTCAAAGTCGATATCAAAATCGGGCATGGAGATTCGATCAGGATTTAAAAATCTCTCAAATAACAACTCAAATTTAATGGGGTCAATGTCAGTAATTTTTAAGGAGTAGGCAACAATACTACCAGCACCAGAACCACGACCAGGGCCAACAGGTACGCCATTATTTTTCGCCCATTTGATAAAGTCAGAGACAATCAAGAAATACCCTGGGAAACCCATCTCGTTGATTACCTTTAACTCGAAATCAAGGCGAGTAAAGTAGGTATTTTGCTGGGCAATGACTTCATCTGCATCCCAACCGTAAAGAGGCCCCAGTTTATCCAACCTTTCTTGCAGACCCTCTCTGGATTCAATAATCAGCTCTTCTTCTAGGGTTCTGCCTTCGGCGACAGGGTAGTCGGGGAGGTAATATTTTTTGTTGGTGAGATCCAACTCACATTGGGCCGCAATTTTAACAGTATTTTCCAAAGCTTCCAGAGGCAAATCTGCCTGCTCAAAGGCTTGGTACATTTCCTCTGCTGTTTTTACATAGAGTTCTTTGGTGTCAAGAGTCTTAACTCCGGGGTCGGTCACTCGTTTTTGCCAGCCCATAAGTTGGAGCAGGTGATGGGACTCGGCAATGTCAGATGTTAAATAGTGGCAGTCGTTTGTCCCTACTAAAGGAATATCTAAGTCCCTTGCAAGTTTGATCAGTTGCGGGTTGACTTTATTTTGGATATCAATGCCATTGGCTTGCAACTCTACGTAGTAACGACCTGGAAAGGTGTCTTTATACCACTGGGCCACTTCGTAGGCCTCTTTTTCTTTCCCATCTCGTAAACGGCGGGCCAATTCCCCTTGCAAACAAGCGGAAAGCACAATGATGCCTTCGTTGTATTCTGCTAAAAGTTCATGGTCGATTCTTGGGCGGCCGTAGAATTTTCCTTCTGAGAAAGCGATGCTCGAAAGCTTGGAAAGATTGGTATAACCTTGCCTGTTCTGGGCAAGTAACACGGCATGAAAGGCGTTTGGCCCAGGTTTGGCGTATTTTCTATTGGTTCTGTGGCCATCTGCAACGTAAGCTTCCATGCCTACAATGGGTTTTATTCCAGACTTATTCATCTCGTGGTGAAATTCCACGGCACCAAACATGTTCCCATGGTCTGTCAAAGCACTGGTTTCAAAGCCCTTTTCTTTTAAAATAGGGCCAAGACCTTTCACCTTGATAGCGCCATCAAGTAAAGAGTAATGACTATGAAAATGTAAGTGTACGAATTGGCGAGACATCTTAAAAAATGATTGTTAAACTTTGTTGTTTAGAAGGCCCTAATCTATTGAGGCCTAAAATTTATTGTATATAAAAGTTTACCGATGATTCAAGGGCGAATTTTACCCTTTTTTAGATTCTTTGCCAGCCTTGCTGTAGCCCTGATGTTTTCAAGTTCGGCACACGCAAAACTGCCAAGTCCAGATGATTTGATTGGAAAAATCCTAGAGGCCTACCGACCAGGCAACTATTTTTCACTGACATTGGAAGTTGCAGTTTTCGACCCTGAGGCCTATAGCCCCATTGACCAAGAAACAGAACCTGCGCCGCCCTTTGAAATTTCCTCTAAAGCCTATGTGCAGCAGATTGTTTTTGCCAGAGATGATTTTGTAGCCATTGAATCCTTTTCTAAAAAGAAACAACTTTTACATCTCTTGATGAAAAAGGGGGATCGAAAATTAGAAAAATCAATCGATAAAAAACGACCCTTTACAGAAGAAGACGCAACCCACCCAGCCTTATTTTTTTACACTCGCCTTGACTGGAAACTCATTCGAGACCTGAATGAACTTGGGCTTGCACCCTTGGAAGTAAAATTAAAGGAAGTGGCGCAGCAGATCTATTTCCAAATGGGTTACAAGGATGAATATATACTAATTGACCCCATTACCTTTCGGGTTGTGGAATTACAGCGGTCCATCCAAATTGATGGAAAGTCCTACCCCTTAACCATTAAGATGGGCGCTTGGGACAAAAAACGAAAAATTATCCCCCAAAAAATTGGTTACTATATTAATGGTCGGCTTTTTAAGTCCATTCGAGTTGTGAAAGTGAAATTTCGTGGGGTAGGTAGACAGAAAAACCAACTCTTGAAAAAGTATAAAAAAGAATTTGCCCATGCTATTAAAGTAGAAGTGCAAGCACCTGAGAAAGATAAAGAGAAAACAAAGCCTTAGGTTTTGAGTTTTAAGGAAACTATGAAAAAATTACTAGTACTCATCTTTTTGCTACTCCCCTCTGCCCTAACGGCTGAGGTTAAAGAGCAAGTTTTTGATCGTATTGTTGTGAGTGTGAACAACTTTGCTGTGACCCAACAACAACTTGACTTGAGACTCGAGACTTTAGCGGCCTCTAGGGGTAAAAGCTTAAAAGATCCTAAGATTAAAAAGATGCTTTATAAGGAAACTCTACAAGACTTAGAAGAAGAGGCTCTAATTGAAAGCCGTGGGTCAGAGTTGCACATTAGCATTCCAGAAGAAATGCTAGAAGAGCAGCTTGACGGGTTTTTGACCCAAAAACGTTTGACTCGACTGGGATTTGAAATGCTCTTAGAAGAGCGTGGTGAGAATGTAAGTGACTATAAAAATGGCTTACGAAAAAAATTGATCCGTGACCAAACCTTGATGAGAGAAGTCCAAACTCAAGTTATTATCAGTGATGATAGGCTGAGGGAAATGTTTGAAAAGGATGGGCAATTCATAATCAAAGCCCATGCCCGTCATATTTTGATTATGGTAAAAGAAACGGCATCCTTAAAAGAAGTAGAACGAGCGAGAGCCAAACTTGTAAATTTAAAGAAAAAGCTTCAAAAAGGGGCTAGCTTTACGGCTCTAGCCCTGAAAAATTCCGAAGACCCTTCGGTGAAGTACAATAATGGTGATTTAGGTTTTTTCGCCAAAGGAAAAATGGTCCCTGCCTTTTCCAAGGCCGCATTTTCATTGCCTTTAAAACAAGTTTCTGACCCCATTCGAACGTCTTATGGCTTTCATATTCTCGAAGTCTTGGAGCGCCGAGAGTTTGAATCAGATTCTTTTGAAAAGGTTAAAAAACAGTTTCAGCAAGAGGCGACCCAAACCCTCTATGAAGCAAAGTATAAAGAATTTATTGCGAAGCTAAGACGTGACGCCCATATTACCTATCACTAATGAAAAAAACCGCGACTCTTTTACTTTTTTGCCTATTCTTAGGCACAAACGGCCTGGCCTCTTCCTTTTTGAGTAATCATGAAGAAGGGAGCAAGGGGCGTTTGTTGGGTTCTTATGATGTGAATCTTGGCTTTGGTAGCTTTTTTAGCGACTCCCAAGCTAAGGGCGGGGAAGTTGCGACTTTAAACAAGAAGGTTCTAAAAAGGTTACGGTCTCTAATTAAACAGCGTGCCTACACTAAAGCCTTAGCTATTATGAGTCGTTTGCCGAAAATTGAAGAGCTCAATGGTGACAGCAGTAGCAAAGAAAAAGAAGAATACCATTATATTCAGATCCAAACCTATTTTGGCCTCGGACAAAATGCCCAAACTACCAGTCTTGCTAGGTCTTTCATCAGGGAGTATCCCGATAGTTCTTATTTTGCCGAGGTCTATTACGATTTTGCTGTAGCCTTAGTAAATCTAAACTTACCTTTGGAAGAAACAGCTAAAGTGAGCAATGAAACCTTTCACGCCTTGTCTGTGGTTAGGGGTGCTCGCCTTAGAGACTTGACCGTAGAAGACGCCTTGAACAAATCCCAAGTCCAAGAAGCGCTAGGATTCATGGAAGAAGAGAAGGGTGTGCTGGCCTCAGGCTATCAAAAGTGGATGCCCAATGCCGTTGAAAAGCTAAAGACAGTTGAAGATGTAGAAGACTTAATTGACCGCTACGAAGTAAAAAAAGTAAAGTCTTTAGGTTATGTTAAAAAAATTCGCCTTTACCTTGCCGACTCACAAACAGAAAAAGCCAAAGAATTTGTGACAGAATTGCTTGCGAGGGACGATCTTTCACCTAAGATCTACGCCGAAGTAAAGTCCTTGGCCGCTTTTTTAGACAACGAACAAAATAATGCCCCCCAAAAAATTGGGGTGATTCTACCCTTTTCCCATTGGCGTTTTAAAAACCTTGCCGATCAAGTTTTGCAGGGCTTAGAGGTGGCTTTAAAAAAACATAAGCTAAAGGGCAAGGCCTTTGAGTTGGTGATCCGTGATTCTGGGCTAAACCAAAAAAAGTCACGTAAAAGGGTGCTGGAAGCTAAGAGCTTAAGGCAGCAAAGCGAAGCTAAGATTAAAGATATTGTTAGAGAACTGGCAGTGGAAGAAAGAGTGGTGGCCATTATTGGGCCCCTTTCAAAAAATGCTTCTCTCTTTGCTGGGGAAGCGGCGCAAAAATATCGCATTCCCTTAATTTCATTGTCTATGACCGAAGGCCTAGCCGAGGGCAATGAGTTTTTGTTTCGTTTTCAAAAATCCACTATCCAAGAATCTAAGATCATTGCTCGATATGCAATGGACTACCTTGAAGCTAGGCGTTTTTTGATCTTTTACCCCAGTGGTAAAAGGGGATTCGAGCAAATGCAGACTTTTAAAAATGAAGTGGAAAGCTTAGGTGGAACGATTGTAGGCATTGCCCGAGTGAAGGGGAAAAGGCACGATTTTCAAAAGAGCTTTAAGGCTATGACAGGAGGCTACAAGCGTTTGACCCCAGAGGCTCAAAGTGAGATCAATGAAACTCGTGACCGCGTCGAACCCGAGGTGGATTTTGATGCTATCTACGCCCCCTTAATGCCGGAACAAGTGAATATCGTTACCTCCTTCACCAATCTTTTTGATGCTAGTGATGCTTGGATTTTAGCTGGCAGTCAGGTGAACGCCACAGAAGCACGCCTTATAGAAGAGTTGGAACGTGTGCGCTTTGTCGATGGCAACCCTACCTTGGTTTACGAAGGGAAAATGGGTGGTTTTATTGAGTCCCATTGGGGTTCTTTTAATTACCAAGCTCACTACCGCCCGCCTACCAACTACAGTCTTTACGGTTATGAGACCTTGCAACTCCTAGCTCATTTGTTACAGAAGCGGAAAAATCAATCTTCTGAAGGCTTGGCAAAGGCATTGCGAAACATGAAATCAGTGAAGGTTCTTTCAGGCGAGGTTTCCTACTCAGAGCCTGGGGAATTGGTTAAAGACTTAAAAGTTTTCAAGTTCAAGCATTACCAAGCAAAAGAGATTTTTTAAGCCTGCCACGAAAGTAAAAGGTTAGGGAATCTACCACTGCAGGGTAACTTCTAGCTACTCCCGACCAAAGCCTCTGTTCCGTCCGTCTTTAATATTGGGGTTACCCTTAGTCATTGCGTTGTTCTCGGGGCCTAAAAGGCTTGAGAAAACTCAAGGAAGTACTTTGCTTGTTTTGGAGTTGGACAGAAGAAGGTCCGCTTTTTTTTAAGCTCGCCTGTGACGTGAGGTGAGCAGGATGAAGGCTTGGGCCTTGTGAGGAGTCTGGGCTGGGTAACAAGGTGGATTAAAGGCAAAAAAAAAGGGGCTAAAAAGCCCCTTCTATCTATTCTAACTCAACTTTAGCTAGTCTCGACTTCCACCTAAAAGATGCAATAGACTCATAAAGAGGTTTAAAACATCAAGGTATAAAGACAAGGTGGCTGAAATATATTCATCTGTAGGGTATTTGTTTAAGATGTTAAAGGTATCATAAACAATAAAACCACTGAATAAAAAGACTCCAAAAGAGCT
>CBFCZY010000033.1:0-14768 GCA_965602905.1 uncultured bacterium
TGGATTTTGGTGTGCCCATTGGAAAATCAAATTCTGCCACCTTAGAAGCTTATGTGAAGGATCACTTAAGTGGCAATATCCGCTGGTATAGCGAGAACCCTCCAAGAACTGATTTAGCAGGATTAGAAGGTGTTTTTAAAACCAACTTCACTGCCTTTGAAAATTGGTTAAGCCAAAATGGTTCATTTGACGACAAAAGCAGGTTTACCAAGAGACCCCGTAAGCGAGCATGGCTCATGCACCATTCATGGCGTATAGCAGGTAAAAAAATAAAAAAAACTACTGATGACTTTGCTTACCCTCAGTTCCCAGAGGATAAGGAAAAAACGGGGATCATTTGGGACCATGGAGACGCAGAAACAACAGGCCAGCAAGCCCAAGAAATGGTGGGAAAATATGCCATTGCCTATGAACCTGCTTTGGAAACCCGCCATACCAAAGGCCTAGCGGTTGACTTGACTATCAATCACTTAAACCAAGAGGTTTGTTTTTCACCTCATGAGGTCACCTCCGAGCGAGGAAAGAAATTTTTTAAATATCTTGAAACCTACCTCGCCCCCTTTACAACTTATGATGGAACAAAAAATATTGAACTGATTTCCCCAGAAAAAAACCCCTTTCCTGATGACATAGAATGGAGAAATAAAAAAGCAGATCATGGCCCTTGGAGAATCAAACCACCTATCCCCGTGGATCTAAATCAAATTGACTATGAGTTATCTTTTGACCCTCCACTAGTGAGCCCAAGGGTAAAGTTTTTCCTAAGAGGGGGCCTCTCTGGCTCGACATCAATCCCCTATAATCACGATTTGATTATGTTGGTTGATTTCTTTTTTGATGTTAAAAAACTTTATGATCCATTGCAAACAGACCATGTTCATTGGTCTGATAACGGCCATTAATGAGGGCCTTCTGGCTCTGGGTCTTCTGTATATAAAGTAGGAATATAGTTTAGAGCGCAATAAGTATCACTGGCAGGATCTGCATTTTCCTTAACAGGCTTTAATCGGAATTTTGTCACATCTTGGTGCATTAAAAGGGAAAACCTCTCTGAACTATTTTCTAACCAATGCGAAGGCCTTTTAAAATAGTATTCTCGCAAAGCTAAAAGTTGGTTAAGGGGGTCTGGGTATAAATCGGGGCAATAGCAAATTGAGATTCTATTAATATATTCAAAGTAGAAGTATTTGATACGAACAATGTTCGCTTGGATTTCTTCATAGTAAGCTTCATTGACCCCCTGCTCTAAGAGTTTTTCATAACCTCGAATCACTTCAATATTTTTTTTACTAATACTGGAACATACGGAAAAGGCTTTTACCTTTGGGTCTCCTTTTTCTGTCATTTTAATCAATCGAAAAAAATCATGATCAATTTTGTTGGTGCTAATCCTAGCTAATAGATCAAAAACATTGTGTTCAAAATGAAAATCTAAATAGGGTTCCAAGATTTTGGAAGAGTCGCTTTTTACTTCTATAGTCAAACCTGGTGCAATTAAAGCAATGGATTCAAATATTCCCTGGCTTCTAGACCAGTAAAGGCGATTTTTAACTGAATGCTTAATCTCTTGGGCCATTCCCCAGAGTTCTGGCAAATTGAGGTTTCCTTGGTCGCAAAGCTCCATCCATGAGGCTTTATAACGGACAATTAGCCTATAGTAACTACTATCCTCATTAAACTTTTTCTTAAAGTTTTCGAATTCCTCTTGCTCCTTTGGGTGTTCTTTATATTCTCCCTTTATCAATTCTGTTGGCTTCGCTGCAATCACGCAGTAATCTGATGCTTGCAAGTCTTTTAGCAATGCCTCTTGCGCTGGGGTCCTTAGTTTATCGTCCTCTGCGGTCCACTTTCTGGGCCTTGGCGGGGCAGCTAGTGGCGTTTCTGGGGGCTCCTCTTTTTTAACCTCCGTGGTTAACTTTTCTATAACCTGTTCTTTTACTGGTTTCTCTTTGGGCTTTTCACAGCTAATGGTAAAAATTAAACTAATAAAGCATATAGATCCCCCTAAAATGCCCCTTAGTATTTTACCCTTAAGTTCTTTACTTTTCATGTCGCTAAACGCCTAAATATTATTCATCTAAATTTTAATATAACTACCAATATCAAACTGTAACTATTCACAAAAGGATTAATGACCATGTCATTAAGTTTCCCTAAGGCATTTATGGCTTACACAAAGAGACTATGCGAAGCATTCGAAATAAGAGGTCAGTAACTTTCCCTTAGCCAGTTATGGCTTTTTCTAAGTTCTAGCTCTCCTGTTCCTGAAATTTCTTTTTTGATTATACTCGCTGTGCGTATAAATATAGCTCTCGTTGAATTTTTTAATATCTTTGGGGGGCTTCTCTATCGTCCGATTTTATTGAATATTTAAGGGGTGCTCCGTAATTAATAAGCTCAGGAATAACTCACATCTTGGCTAAAAAACTAGCGTAAAGCAAAGAGGATGGGGATGGTGATTTTTAGGGGTTTATCAAGCTGTAAGGCTAAGCGGATTCGCTTTAAGGTGAGCATGGCGGCACGGTCGAGCAGGACGTAACCAGAGCCATTTTTAATTCTAATCTCGCTCAATTCCCCTGTTTTAGAAAGGGCAAAGCTCATCATAACCTTGCCTTCCATGCCTCTAGAACGGGCGGAATCGGGGTAGATTAACCCCTTTTTAAGTTGGGTTCTAATCGCTGCCAAGGCCATTTTTCCAGCCGTTCCCTGTTCGCCACCAAGTCGATTCTCGCCTGATTTTTTTGCGCCTGTTGCCGCTACTTGGGGTTTGGCTTTTTTGGTTATCTTCTTTTTTACTACTTTTTTCTTTTTACCTACGCCCTTCTTTTTAGGTTGAGGCTTGGGTTTTTCAGGCTCTGTAAACATCTGCAACGAAGCCAAATTGACCGCACCTGCGTTG
Organism: uncultured bacterium; assembly: GCA_965602905.1. Taxonomy (GTDB): domain Bacteria; phylum SAR324; class SAR324; order XYD2-FULL-50-16; family XYD2-FULL-50-16; genus JASJGK01. The sequence continues at coordinate 2,900 of CBFCZY010000033.1, forward strand.
CCACTGGCGGCCATGGGGCCTGCGGTTTTACCTAAGCCATCCTCTTGTGTTGCCCAGTGGGCAAAGGGCAAGAGTAGCAAACTGTGGAGTGCCAGGGAAATTACAAAACCTTTTGTGCTTTTGTTAACTTTCATATCACGCCTCCAGTAGCTTCGAGCTACTTTTGTATCTGTAGGTGAATGTTGTTATATTTTCCATTTTGCAGACCGTGGTAAACCTTCACAAAGTCTTGCACCTTGGCATTTGCATCAATGCGCAGTAGTATTTTGTCTTGGGCTTTCGCTGGTGTTAGTTTCGTAAAAAGCTCAGACAGACTCAAGTTGTGGCCCTGAAAATGGATCACTCCCAAGTGATCCACCTCAACAACCTGAGTCTGCGTCTGTTGCTGCCCTTGTGTGCCCTTTTCCGCTTTGGGAAGTTGCAGGGGTAGGCTGCCTGTTTGGATAAAGCTCGCTGTCATTAAGACAATGGTAAGCAGCACTAACATGACATCCACTAGGGGCATCACGTTCATTTCATCAAAGCTTTTCTCTTGCATCCTCTTCCCATTCAACGAGTAACGTCTTCACTCTGCGCCCTAAAAGGCTGTACATAATAATTGCTGGCATAGCCACCACCAAACCTAAGGCCGTAACCTTCATAGCCAAGGCGAGGCCTGTCATAATTTTACCTGTATCGGCAATTTGGCTTTGGCCGATGGTATAAAAGGTCAACATAATGCCCAAAACCGTGCCCAATAGCCCTAAGTAGGGTGCATTACTACCAATGACAGCGAGCAGGTGCAAACGCTTCGTCAGTGCTAGCTCCAACGTTTTCAAACTGGGGTAATCACTCACCTTAATTTCTCTGTAAGCCAAAAATCGCTCAATCGCTATAGTGAAACTTGCTAAGCTCATGAGGCCCAAAATACCCATAACGCCATACTCAACAAGGTCCTTTAACTGTTCCATTAGTCTTCCCAAAGTAAAAGTTGAACCCCTGAGAGAACCAAAACCATGGCAGCCCCAATGCGTAAAAAGGGCAAAACTTTAGATTGCAGTTCCGCTAGGCGAAAACCTATCCCGCCTGCAAAGCTACTAGCCCAGAGAACAGGAGAGAAAAACAAAGCCGAGCCGTAAACCAGACCCAACAAAAACCCCTGATAGGGGTCGTTGGTTTGGGCCGCAAAGGCGAAAAGCCCCAGCAAAGTTGGGCAGGGCACAAAACTAGAGGCGATACCCCAGAGTAGAAAACCACCCTTTTTCTGGCGTGCATCTTGTTGCGGGCCAGCGCATTTTGCCTTCCGTGGTTTAATCGCAAAGGCTGCGGCAATAAACAAGGCAGCTACCATAAAATAACGAGCAAAACCTTCTAGGTGAACATCTAACCCTTGGCCCACCACTGCTGCAATAGAGCCTAATACGGCGTAGGCTAGGGTCTTCCCGCCCAAATACCTAGCGGCTAACCCCATGGATTTTCTAGGTGGTTGGCCTTGGGCAACCAAATAAGGCCCCACTTGGCTCATGCAACTTAAGCCACATTGGCCGTAGCCATTGGCAAGACCTGTTAAAAATACGCCAGTAATACTAAGCACCTGTGGCCTCGCTGGTAACAGGAGTTCGTTCTTCTTGCATTGCTAAAGCGGCAGCACCGATGGCCGTGGTAAATTGAGGTTGCTCGCCAACGACTACTGGCCGCATGAGTTCCATTTCTAAAGCCTCACGCATGCCTTTAATTAAAGCAGGCCCGCCATCGATGCAGACAGGATCATTAATCCCAACACGTCTTAATAAACGGCCTAATCTCATTGAGATACTAGAAAAGACCCCAGCCATAACCGCATCAGGTTCGTGGCCTTGGGCCAAGTGAGACACAATTTCACTCTCGGCAAAAACAGTACAGGTGGCGTTGATGTTAACAGGGGTAACCTTTGAAAAATCAATCTCGGCTAGGTCTTCATATTCCATCTCTAAAATTTTCATGGCAACTTCAATGAAGCGGCCTGTGCCAGCGGCGCATTTATCGTTCATCACAAAGTTAGTACAAATACTAGATTCATCTAAAGCCAAGGCTTTCACATCCTGCCCACCAATATTGAGCAGGCTTAAAACTGGCCCATTGCCTGTTTCAATCCTTTTTACGCCTTCAGCATTGGCAGTGATTTCACTGATCATAGAGGTAGCTTGGGTAAAGAGCCTGCGGCCATAACCTGTGGCGACTGAAGCCACCACTTGGGAAGCGGTAAAACCATTTTCAGATAAAATATCCTCAAAGCCCTTGTTGGCCTTTTTTTCCATGCGGCCAGCGCTAGAAATTTTGTGGGTAGCAACCAACTTCCCCGTGGCATCTAAAAGGGCAAACTTAATGGTTGTACTGCCGATATCTACGCCTAAAAATAACTCTTCCATTATGCCTCCTGCTTTCGTTTACGGTTTTGTAAGGATTCCATAAAGGCTTCCACCCTTGTGGCAACTTGGCCGATGTCGTCTTGACCATAGTCGGTTTCAAGGTACAGATTTGGAAGTGTGTTGGCCTTCAGTTGCGGCTCAATCACCAAATGCTCCATTTCGTAGAGGCTGCAACCTGCAAGTGATTGGTAAATTACCCCATCTAATTGTAGCTGCTTGCCCATATTGATTAACTTGCGACCACGGTCGTCATTGTCACTGAGGCAAGGACAGGTGCAAGGTTTCAAGTAACGGTCGGCAATGGCAGGAAGCAAATCATGGATGTGACCCTCTTCAAAGGTCACAGCATCATGAAGCAACCTGTGGCTACTGCAAAACTCGTCGCCAACTACCCAGGCCCCAGCCTTTTCAGCCAAGATGGGGGTTTTTAAATTGGGGAAGATGTTGGGGGAACCTGTTAAAATCACTCTTGGCTCTTTGCCCTTGTGATCAGGTTGTTTATCTAAAGCATCATTGAGTTTGACCATGGCCTCAGTCCACTCAATCGGCTGGTCGAAAAACCAAACGGAGCTTAAAATTAAGGCATCGGCGCTGTGGACAATTCGTTTTTTTGCTCGTAGCTTTTCAAAGCGACGAAATTCCTTTCTCGCCTGGGCTAAGATCTGAGCGTGGTTCAGTAAGTTTTTAGGTTTCAGTTTGGTTTTAAGGATTTTTTCTAGTTTGCCTGAAAGTTCAGCAACGGCATCATGCCAGAATCTTCTAGCAGCATCGCCATCTTTCCCAGAAGGCATGTTTAGAAAAATCACCTCGTAGCCTCGTGTTCTTAAAATCTCACCGAGCTTTTTCTTTTGGTCGCAAGTTGTAGGGATCACGATAGCAGCATAGTTTTCAGGCTCGGCTAAGGCTTCCATGCGGCCCAAGCTGGCTTTAATCATAGAGCAGCTTTTTCCACCGAGGCTTTCCATTCCTGCCAGATCGGCGGCATGAGAACCGTCGCAAAGGCGCTCCACTTGTGCCCCTAGGCCCCAAATTAATTCTTCTGGGACTTGGATGCACATAGTTCCAATGAGTGGCTTTTCAGCTTTGATGTTTCCTGTGGCAAATTCGGTAAGACGGTCATAAAAATATTCCATCTCAGGTAAAGATTTTGGTAATTCTTCCCTTACCTGCCTTAAGGTCTCCGCCGTTTCGGCAATGAGACGCTTTCTGGTGGCTTTTTTTACGAATTCTTGACGCGTGTTTTCCATTTTTCTTCCTGTTTGTTTTGTCTTTTGTAAAAGCCTTCTTCTGTTGCGGAATAAATATCCCAAGGCCCAAATTTCACGCTTAAGCATCCTTCTTCGGGGCATACGGCAACGCATTTCATGCAGAGGGTGCAGTCTTCTTTGAGTATGTTTTTACTGGTCACATCATCGGCGATCTCACGAATTCCAATCTCACAAACTCTGTAGCAGTTTCCGCAGCGAGTGCAGTCTCCACCTTTTTTAGTTAGGCGAAAGAGGCTGGCTTTGGAGAAAATAAACTGAGCTGCACTCATAGGGCAGAGATGGCAAAGGATGCGAGGTTTCATAAAGGATGCAACCAAGCCAACACCTGTGACCACTAAGCCCAAGAAGGTTAGTGCCATGTTGGTTTTTGAGCTAAAATCAATGGCTAGGCCTTCCAAGTCGCCATTAAAAATGGGCAGTAAAACTCGGCTCGGGCAGATCTGGCAAAAGGGGGTTCCCCAGTCGTGGCTTAGTTTTCCCATCCCAAAAAAGCTATTGGAAACCATGAAGGGTAAAATAATGAGCAATGCCAGCAAGACCCATTTGACTTTTGAAAGTCTGCTATAGTTTTCTTCCTTATGCTCATGGTCTTTAATCCCAAGCTTTACACGTAACTTTGTTATCCAGTCTTGGATCGTGCCCAAAGGGCAAGCAAAGCCGCACCAAGCCTTATTAAATACGATAAGAAAGGCCCAAAACCCGAGGAGCATAATGACTAAACCAAGGCCACGAAAGCTGATGATTTGGTCTGCAGGCATATTGATTCTATGCTGGAAGGCAAATAGAAAGCAGGTTCCCACACGAGAATCGCCAACGTAAGGGCAAGAAAAAATGGGTACATCATTACCCCAATCCCAGTGGAATAGACTTCCGCCCCACATAATAACTACAAATAAAACAATCTGAACCCAGAATCTAAAGGACCGAATGTCCAGATTGTTTACAGCTCTTTTAAGGCGTTTCATTCTTCTTCCTTAAAGCGGATTCTTCGTCTTCTTCTCATCAATACAATTACTAAAACCGACCCAAAGATTGAAACTACAATTACCCCAAGCCCAAGAGAGAATGATTTATAGTCATAAGGGCTGGAGACGTATCTATAAGGCAAGGTCGCCGTGTAGTGGGTTCCCCTTTTAAAATAGCTGGCTTCAAACAGCACTCTCTGGTTATGAGAGGCATGAAAATCGGCCCAGCTTTGTGGGTAATGGTCACGGATCAAATGAAAGGAAATGAGTCCTTGATCGTCTGCCAACAATTCACGCTTCCAGCCTTTGCCAGTTGTGATTGATAGTTTTGCCCCGCCGGCAGGCTTGCCATAGTGCAAAATTTGAAAGTCTAGCATTTGAGCTGAGTCCAGTTGATCGTGGAAGTTTGAGTCCCAAAGCCCTTTGGGCGAGATCTCCAGAGGAGCCTTGCCATCAGGGGTTAGCTCTAAACGTTTATCATCAAATTTATAGTCATGGCCCCAAGCACAAGAGTGGTTTAGGGTCAGCCACTGGGCTGTGCGAACTAAGGTTATCCCATCAAGCTGAGAGGAATCAACGAGAAAAACACGGTTGTGGCCATGCTTACTTTCGTCTCCCCAACGGGTTTTAAAACCTAGGCTTGTGCCTTGATCAGAATAGCTTAACTCTAGTGGTTTCGATTTTCCGTCAGATTGAACGAGCCAAGCTTCTAAAGGAAGCTCGCCTGTTTTTTCTTGCAGCCAATAGGTTCTTAGTTTTTTAGACCTGTGGCTATGCTCAAAGCTTTCCTTTGAAGCTGTGGGAGGATTTGTTCCTAAATGAAGATACTCACTTGCTTGTAATAGGGTCGCAAAGGGTACCAGCCCCCCTAGGAGCAAAGCTACTAGGAGGATTGTTAGCAATTTAATTTTCATGCTAAGTTGCCTTTTTTATTTGAACTTATAGCTAACTTCTACAAGGAAGCTTCTAGGTTCAGCTGGTGAATAGTACTTAGAACCATAAGATTTTTTAACCTCAGTGGCGTAGCGTAAATCAGTTAGATTGTTCACTTTAAGAGCACTGTTCCAAGTTTGAGTTCCGTAGCCTAAAGAAGCATTGGTAGCCCAAGTTTTCCCTTGGTAAGTCTCTGAGTTTTCGCTATCCACTTGGTACTTGCCCCAGTTTTCACTGGTAAAAGAAGCACGAAGACCGCCATCCCACTTGTATCCAGCAGAAAGCCCAACGGTTGTTTCAGGTGTGTAAGGCATTGTGTTGCCTGATCTATCCAACTGAGTTGCAGAACCCTTTACATAGCCAGTTTCATAGTATTCAACATACTTGAAATCGTTTTGTGCGTAAGTTAAACCTAGATCTAATCCTTTGGTTGGCTTCCAACCAAAGCTTAGCTCAAGGCCTTTCTTTTGGGTTTTACCAGCGTTGTCATAGGCTGTAGTTCCATCTTCTTGTAAAACTTGAACCACTTCGTTTGTCAGGTCGTTAATGAAGTAGGCTGAATCCATTCTCCAGTCGCTACCACGTCTTCTAAAACCAATTTCCTTGTTTACAGACTCAACTAATTTAAGGTCAGTGTTTTCGCTGATCTCGCCGTCAGTTGGAGTTTGCATGCCCTTGGCAAGGTTTCCGTACATGTTCCAGTTGCTGTTCATCTTGTAGTTAGCGCCAACTCTGGGGCTAGTTGCAGTGAAAGTTTTGTTAATTGCGAAGTTACCACCAGAAACGGCAATGCCATCGCATTCTGTAGCAGTTGTGCTACAGGTTGTATAAGAAGAGGTGCTGCTTTTAAAGTAGCTACCCATGTTACCGTTAATATCAAAACTGATTGTGTCCATTCGAACACCTGCTTCAAAAATCCAGTTTTCGATTCCCTTAAAGGTCTCTTGGGCAAAGATGCCATTGGAACTGGTATTTCTGTTTTGGGTTTCCATGTGGTCGCCTTGAAGGTCACTGTTTACTGCTGTGATCTTGTTATAGCTTCCAGACCAACCGCCAACTCTTTGGGTGGTTACATCACCATACTCGTAGTAGTCTGTTGTTTGTGTGTCTTGTTTGGCAGAAAGGCCAAATAGCAATTCACCGCTGCCATGTTCCATTCCCCATTGTAGGTCTAGGCCTGCTGAAGTAGTATCGGCATCATTAATTCTGCCGTAAACAGGGTGATGGTGGCTCCATTTGTTGTAAAAAACTCTTGGCTGAAAGTCCAAAGAACCCATTGTTCCTTCGTAAACCATGCTGATGAGGTTATTTTTTGAATAACGACCTGAATATTGCCAAAGGCCAGAAGTCTCTTTGGCTTCGCCTGTAGACTTGTATGTTTCAAACATAGTTTCATCCAAACTACCAGGTAGTTGCAAGTTGGACTCAGAAGTCATGATGTTAAACTTAAGCATATCACCATTGTCGAGCATGATGTTTGGTGTAGCGCTTAAGTAAGTAGCGTCATACTCGTTCCATCTTCTCCAAGAGTTGCCCTTTTTGCGGTTGGTTACACCTACCCCGATGTTCGATGAGTCACCCATTGGTGTAGTGTAGTTAAAGTGAAGGTTTTGCTGACCAAAAGCGCCAGCACCTAATTTTAACTCACCACCTTTTTTGCCCATGCCGTCTTTAGTGATGATGTTAATCACGCCACCCGTTGCATTGGTTCCCCAAAGGGTTGAATTTGGGCCTTTTACCACTTCGACTCTTTCGATCAACTCAGTATCGATTAAATCTAGCCTAGTAAAGGAGTCAGGGTCGGTAACAGGTACACCGTTGATCATCACCATGATCTCACGCACACCATAAGCTGCTTTTACACCTGCACCACGAATGGTAAGGCGTGTGTCATAACCACCGTTTTTACTTTCTGCTTGTACGCCGGGGATGCCGATTAGGGCCTCTTTCACGTTATCCATTCTTCTTGTTTCTAGTTGCTCTTTACCGACTGAGGTAATGTTAGTGGTAGAGTCGGCTGTTTTTTGTGCTTTTCTGCTTGCTGTTACGCTAATTTCATCGAAACTAATTTCTTCTGCTGCTTCTTGAGCAAAGCCTAGCTGCCCAAAGGCTAGAGTAAAAAGAGCGAGGCTAATGAGTTGTTTTTTCATTGTTTTTATATAGTTGTTCCTGTGCCTAATTTTGAGTGAGATAACTTCAACACACAAAAGGAGACGAATTAAAAATGAGTTTGGGATTTCCTTTTAAAGCCTAGGGCAAAGCTGTAGGAAATTAGGGAGTTACAATCTTAAAAGATCAATCTTTTAGACGCATTGCAGCCACAGAAGTGCATACAAAAATCAAAATGAACTTGTAGATTATAAGGACTAAGAAAGTCTAGGGGGTGCTCGACCCGACTGACGTCGAGAAAGCTTTTTGAGCAGTTCCGTCTGTTGACGAAAGCTCACCTTGAACAGAGTAAAGTTGGGGGTAGGAACAATATCTAAGGTAGTGTTTAAGTCTAAGCCGCTTAAAGCCGACCAAGCACAATCACCTTTTTGATGAGTTTCCTCTTCACTAGTGTCTTCGGTAGTACATAATGGGAGCAAAGGGACGCCTTGCTCGCTAACGAAATAAAACTCTTCGGCACCAACGGAAAATTGGCACACAGCTGGCGTTAATGCCAGAGTCCCCACAATGAGCAGAGTCGAAAAGAAAGAAACCACAGGTTTGATCATTTTTATTCCATTTATTTCTCGTACTTTCTACTGAACGGCAAAAAATTGTCAAGAAATAGATTGTAACAGTCGAATAATTGCATAAAGATTCTAGCGCAAATAGCCCCTTGTCCCCTGCCCAATTTACCTTGAGGCCAGTTCAATTAAAGAAACCTTTTCTTAAATAGGCTTGGATGTCTGAAGGAATAATGGAGTGAAGAAAGCATGGTAGTCGAATGTTTGACTTGGTAGCGAATCTAAGTGTGGAAGATTAGAGACTTCCTGTTTATGGGTGTATTTAGCTTTTTGGAGGGGTAAAAGCATAAAGCTCAGAGTGGCCTGACCCCGTTCAAGATTGCTTCGCAATCCGTGGTTCAACTCTTGAGTTAGTTTCTCTAACTCAAAACCAATGGAGGAGCCATGGCTAAGAATAACTCTACAACTGAAAGAATCATTTAAATTTTAAGGGAAATCGAGATTCACTCCGCCCAAGGAATGACTGTCGAGCAAGCATCAAGATAAGCTGGGGTAACAGTTTAAAGCTTTTATAGATGGAGGAAGGAGTATGGTGGTCTTAAAACTTCTCAAGCTAAGAAGATGAAAGACCTAGAAAGGGAGAACTCACGTCTTAAAAGATTAGTTGCAGATTTATCGCTAGATTATGCAGTTTTAAAGGATATAACCAAGGGAAACTTCTAAGCGTAGAGCCTGTTCCATCTTTGCCCAAAATAGAACCACTCAAAGGTATGAGCCTCAGAAAAACCAATATAATGAGAAGCTTACCCAAAGAACCATTGATCTGGCCTGCAAGTATGGATGTTATGGATACAGAAGGATTCAAGCCCTCTTATGGACTGAAGGCTGGCATTTTAATCACAAGAGGATTGAAAGAATTTGGAACATCGAAGGACTAAAAGTCCCTTCAAAACAACCAAAAAGAAGAAGATTATGCCTAAATGATGGCTCCTGCGTAAGTCTAAGGCCCCTATTTAAACACCATGTTTGGTCTTACTCTAATGTTGCTTCGCAATGGGTGTAGCTGATCGCCCACATAATGGGCGAGCCTTTAGAATTTTAACAGTAATTGATGAGTTCTCAAGGACATGCTTGGCCTTAAAGGTCAGAAGAAGTTTTAAAGCGAAAGACGTTGTAGAAGCCTTAGGCGAACTCTTTTTAAAGTATGGACTACCAGCTCACATAAGGTCAGATAATGGTTCTGAGTTTACTGCGATAGCTGTTAGAGAATGGCTAGAAAAGTTCAATGTTAAAAATCTTTTCATTCCCCCAGGAAGCCCATGGGAGGATGGATACAACGAATCCTTTAATGGAAAGCTCAGAGATGAATTACTGAATGGGGAAATTTTTACAACCTTTTGGGCTGGCTGATTGGCTTTGCTATCTCCTAACTCTTGGACTGGCTGTTTTGCTTTGTCGTCTGCTTTAGCTGGCAAGGCCTCTTTGGTTAAGTCTAATTGCGGAATAATAAGTTTATGGCCAGGTAAAATAATTGCAATATCATCGTCACGGTATTTAACCTCGTCTGGGTTGGCCTCGGCGATTTTGCGCAATAAAAATCCGCTGACATAGTGGTTTTCTGCAATGCCCCAAAGGGTGTCACCCTTTTTGATGCGGTAGATTGTCTCGCCCTTTTTAGCTGCGGAATGAAACATGGACGAACAGGACTTCAAAAAACTTGAATTTGTAAAGGCCATAGCCCAAGAGCAGGGCCTTTATTATCCCCTTGGCTTCTCGCCGACTGCGGCGATCTGCGCCTTGAGTAGTGAGGCAATGCACTATAAAAACCTTGCTAGGTTCTTTAAGAGTAAGGCTAAATCTGAAAAAGTAGCCGAGTACCAGGAACAAGCTAAATTTTACACTGAAGCTTTGCTTCAGGTTTTAAATTTTGAAATTGAAAACTACTTTCGAACCCTTAAGGCTTCGCCTCAAGAGTTCGAGCAAAGAAAAGTTTTTAAAGTGGCCACATCAAACAATTTGAAAAGAGTCTTCCTTGTGGAAGCCTCAAGTCAGCTAGATTTAGAAACTCAATTTAAAAATTTAAGCCTAGCGAATCCAATGGTTTTAAGCTCTTGGGAAAGTAAAAAGAAAGTTTCCTGAAAAGCTTGTTATTTACAAAGCGAATCAAGGTAAAAGGAGCAACTATTCCCCCTCTTAAAATTATTTTAAACTTGCGGTGCCTTTTTTACTCTAAGAAAACGGTGTGATAGACAGCTTTCCAAAGAATATTATAGCATAATATCAATCACTAAAAATTGAATTCTTAGGGCAGGAAGTGACAACAGATAAAAAAGAGGAAAAAGTAAAAAGCGTACTGCTCAAGTTGATAAAAATTGTATCAATTTCTGTGGGGAGTATTCTCGGCATTTTCTTATTACTACTTTTGCTAGCATGGGCTAACTTCCTCCCAACAAACCCACCTAGCCAATACAAAACCCCTGTTGTTTACCAAGGTAGAACCGACATGAAAGTAGATTGCTATAACGGATCAAAATGTACTCCAGAAAGAATGGCTTGGAAATATCTATATAATTCCATGGTCCCATGTAGGGTCGACCATAAAGGTAAAACTTTTCTTTTAGAAGTTAGTGAAATAGAACATAAAGAAGAAGCTCTGAGAATCCTTCAACATGGCATTGACCGAGGCCTAGTTTATGCCGATGACCAAAATTATTTGGTCACCGAATAACTATATAGATAAATCCTGTAGCCTTTCCACCTATGGCAATGGCTAAACTCTTTGGGGGCTTTTAATTGCGAAGCAATTAAAAGCCCAACGCCCTTCGAGTCCCTATGAAGTAAATCAGCCAAAGGGCAAAGAGTAGTCAATAGTTCCAGGGGAAGTCACTGAATAACCCCACTCTAAAGGGCTTAAGTTTATTCTGAACTCAATGGAGAAGGGCGTAAAGTCCCCCTCACGGCCTAAGGTGGTTAATATTCTAATGGGAGCAAACGATTAGATTTTTCAAAATTAAAATCATCGGTCAAAATTAATTCATAGACCCTCGTTTCTGGGTCAGGGGTTACCCTCCAGCTAGAGCCACCGATTGCTCCTGTCAATTGAATATCTGTTTTTAGCTTCCACTCCTCTGTTATTGCCATGACAAAAGGGCTAAAGGTAAAACCACTATTATGAGGCTTGCCGTCTAATAGTAGGGGTTGAATTTTTTGTTTTAATTTTTGAAAGCCAAGGCTGTTTAAAATCCACTGCCCCTCTGGGCTTTCAGGTTTAATCACCCAAGTGGAGGCATCATTCCACATTCCCCGTACAAAAAACTTCTTAGTCATAGGTAGATCAAAAAAATCAAGAGTATCAATAATATCCGCCTGGCGTATTTGTTCGGATTTAGTATCCCCTGTTTTTAGAGGAAAATAAACCTTCCCATCATGCATTGTTACTTCTTCCACGGTGAATGTTGTTCCTTTTTCTCCTTCAATTAACCGATTAAAATGATCAACCACCTGTTGTAGGCCTTTCCCCTTTGGCTTTCGCATAAAGACATGCTCATTCCAGTCCCATTGGAATTGTTCTTTTTCTCTCTCGATTGCTGGCTGGTTAGCTTGCTTATCTGCTTTTGTTGGGGCCTTTTCTGGTAAGGGTTTAT
>CBFCZY010000034.1:0-12879 GCA_965602905.1 uncultured bacterium
GGGCAAAATTCCATAAAACATAATTTGTTTCCTCCCTTTTTATAAAAAAGGCTTAAAATACTACAATGTAAGTAACAAGTGAGAATCCACCTGCACAAACAACAGCCGTCCAAAAAACATTCATTGCGACTTTATCTGGATTAATAGCTTCCATAGCTTCCTCCGAATTTGAGGTTCAAGAAAGAAAATAAAAACCAACCCTTAAGCCTGACCCGAAAGTCAAACTTACTTTTCAAGGCAGAAGAATTGCCCAAAAAGAAAAGTTGTTAGCGTAGTGAATATATGAAAAATATTTAACTTGCAAGAAATTTGTTACGTTTTCTTACATTTCTCGAAGGTAAAAAAACTTTATTCCTTGGGCTTTTTTTGCCAAATCCTTCTAAATTCAGCAGGGGAGGTTTCTTAGAAAAACAGACCCTTTTTTGTTCTACAAAAACATATAAAAACCTAAATTAAATGTCCAAGCCCGACAAATGATTGCAGGGTTTTTTAATTTACGTTAGGCTTTTAATTATATAGTATTAATTTTTTTTACCAAAGACTTAAAACCCAAAAATTCAAAATGCAGGACAACCAAAACGAATCGAACCCTGAAATTGAACCTACAGAGATTATTGAAGAAATGGAGGGTGAACCTCCTTTTGGAGTTGTGGTTCAGAAGGCAGAAGCTCCACCTGAGACCCTAGGGATCATTGCGGTGCAACACCGCCCCCTGTTCCCCCACATGGTAATTCCTTTGGTAGTAGAAGGGGAAATGTATCAGGCAACCTTGCAAGAGGCCAAGAAAAACTCCAATGGTTTTATCGGTGTCGTTTTAGCTAAAAACAAGTTTGACCCAGATAACCCCACGATTCCCGACCTCCATGAGGTTGGCGTGGTTGCCCGCATAGCTAAAATCTTCAGTGAAGATGATTCTAGTACACAAGTGTTACTAGATGTAATTTCTCGTTTTAAAATCACCCAAGAGATCCCTTCGCAAGACATAATGCTCGCCAAGGTGACTTATCTAACAGAAGAAGAAAACGTTAAGATCGACGGTGAGATCCGAGCTTACTCCAGAGAAATCCTCACCAACATGAAGGAGTTGATTCGTTTAAATCCTTTGATTAAGGAAGAGTTAAACCAATTTATTAATCAAATTTCTATCGATGACCCTTCTAGGCTGGCCGACTTTGCGGCAACCCTTACTAGTGCCGAAAAAGAAGACCTACAAGATATCTTAAAGACGATAGAAATTGTTCCTAGGTTAGGCAAAACATTACTATTGATCAAAAAAGAGCTGGAATTAAGCCGCTTGCAAGCAGAAATAAACCAGAGGATTGAAGACCGCATTAGCGATCACCAAAGGGAATTCTTTTTAAAAGAACAGCTAAAGGAAATCCAAAAAGAACTGGGCTTAAGTAAAGATGAAAAAGTCCAAGTAATGGACAAGCTTCGAGAAAAAGCCAACAAACTCAAATTTTCAACAGAAGCGAGCGAACGCTTTGAAGAAGAAATGAGTAAGATGAGCCTGCTCGATACCCAGAGCCCAGAATTTAACGTTTCTAGGAATTACCTTGAGTGGCTGGCAAACCTGCCTTGGGGTATCATCAAAAAAGAAAACTTAGATTTAGATAAGGCTGAGAAAATCCTTAACAATGACCACTATGGACTTGAGGATATTAAAGAGAGAATCCTAGAGTTCATTGCCACCATGAAACTAAAGAAGTCCACCGCGGGGACAATCTTATGCTTCGTAGGCCCCCCAGGTGTTGGGAAAACGTCAATTGGTAAATCGATCGCCCGAGCTATGAACCGCCCCTTTTATAGGTTTAGCGTTGGTGGCATGCGAGATGAGGCTGAAATCAAAGGCCACAGAAGAACTTACATAGGTGCCTTGCCTGGAAAATTTATCCAAGCATTAAAGACGACGAAATTTGCCAACCCTGTAATCATGCTCGATGAGATTGATAAAATTGGGAACAGTTTTCAAGGTGACCCAGCCAGTGCTTTACTGGAGGTTTTAGACCCAGAGCAAAATGACGCCTTTGTGGATCACTATTTAGATATTCCTTTTGATCTTTCAAAGGTTATGTTTATCACCACAGCCAACCAACTAGATACCATCCCAGCGGCATTACTCGACCGCATGGAGATCCTACGCCTCTCAGGTTACATCACCCAAGAGAAACTGAAGATTGCCACAAAGTACCTTATCCCAAAACAACGCAAGGAACACGGTCTTAAAGCTGGAAATCTAAGCATCTCCTCTTCCGCCTTAAAAAAGGTCATTGACGGCTACGCCCGTGAAGCAGGTGTGAGAAACTTAGAAAACCAAATCAAACGGATCTGCCGCAAGGTAGCAAGCCAGATTGTAAGGGAAGATGACTTAGAAAAGAAGGTTTCACTCCTGCCAGCAATGGTTGTAGACTATTTAAAAAATCCTATCTTTGAAGATGATGAGATCCTAGCCGAAGGCAAACCTGGAGTTGTTACAGGTCTTGCGTGGACAAGCATGGGTGGCAGTATTCTCTCAATGGAAGCCAACATGGTTGAAGCAAAAGCCAAGGGCTTTAAGCAGACAGGCCAACTTGGCGACGTGATGAAAGAGTCAGCTGAAATAGCCTATAGTTATATCATAGCGAATGCCGAGCGTTTTGGTGGGGATATCTCCTTCTTTGACGAGCGCTTCATCCACCTTCATGTTCCAGCAGGGGCAACCCCAAAAGATGGCCCTTCCGCAGGTGTCACTATGGCAACCGTACTAATCTCTTTGATGCTGGATCTTCCCGTAGTGCCAAAATTAGGCATGACAGGAGAGCTGACTTTGGTTGGGGAAGTCTTGCCAATTGGTGGCTTGAAAGAGAAAATTATCGCTGCCAGAAGAGCAGGCCTAAAGAGGATTGTGATTCCTTCGCAAAACAAAAAGGACTACCTAGAGCTAGCGGACCACATTAAAGAAAAAATCGAGGTCTTTTTTGCTAAGACCTATGAAGATGTTTTTCTAATCGCCTTTGAAGGTTTAACCTTGCAGAAGGTCAGATCTAAAAAGAAGAAGTAAAAGCCAAGGTAACAGGTAAAAAAAAGGGCAGCTTTCGCTGCCCTTTTTTTGAGTTTAATTTAAGGGAAAACCCTTAATGCTTATTTGCTTTCAACAATGGCAGTTAAAGCATCCTTGATGTCACCAGGGGAATCCATGATATTCATAAAACTATTGGCACCCATCATAGAAAGATCAGGGAAGCTTAAAGCAATTCTAAACTTCGCGCTCAAAGCAATCACCTTATTACCAACAACCAAAAGCTCAAATGGTAAGTGTGGAGTAGAGCGTAAGTCTTTAAAGTCAATTTCCTTCATGATAAATTCATCAGAAGAAATCTTTACTGTCATAGCAACACCAAAAACACTCTCTTCCTTGCCCTCTAAATCAATTCGGTAAATTTTACTTGTACCGCCTGCCTTTGCAGCCAAACCAGCTTCAACGGCTGCCACAGCAGCATCGTAACTCTCAAATTCAGCAAGTTCATCGACATCATCAAAGTAAGGCATCGTTATTTTATAATGGTAGCCGTTCAGTTCCTTTGCAGTCAGACCTTCACTTGGGCCAAACTCTTCTTTTTTACCAAGAGCAGCCTCTAAGGCATCTGCAATGGGAGCCATGTCCCCTTCCATTTGGTAAACAGCATGATTGTAGCGTAAATTTGTATAGGCTGTCTGAACATTTTTACCCATCAAGGTAACAGAGGCACGAACCATAGAACCAAAACCACCGTTTTCAGATTGAGCAGCCAGCGCTTTTAAGTCTTTACTTGTAGCCACAAGAATTTTTACACCCTTGTAAGGGGCATAGCTGCCAACCACCTGGAAACCAGCTTTTTTAATATTAGATTCAAGTTTTTTGTAAGCTGCGCCTAAACTTACTTCTGAGGAATCAGCTAAAATAAAAGGTTTCATTTCTCCCTGAGCAAAGGCTACAGAAGAGTAAAGGCAAATAAATAATAGTGTGAATATTTTTTTAAAGTTCATAGTTACCAGCGGAATAGAGTTTTCATAAAGGTTAGGTAGGGAATACTACAAAAGCATGCAGAGGTCAAACTATTCTAATATTCTTATTTAAATATATCCATTTTTTAGCTTATCTCTGTTCTGCTATTCACAAAAAAAACAACCTCTGTTATTTTATAGAAAAACCAAAAAAGGCATCATGAGAAAATATAGAGTCCCCTGCCCACCAGCACCGACAAAAAATTACAAAATGACAATACTACCTGCCAATATTGAGCTGGAAGTTGAAGTAGATAAAATCCCTTACAGTCGCCATGGGCTACCTGGATCTGTGTTAGACATTGTTTCTACACACGATGAAGGATTAATCGAACATACCTGTGGGGGCGTACAAGCTTGCTCCACCTGCCATGTATACATTGAAAAGGGTTTGGATACCTGCAATGAATCCAGCGAACGAGAAGAAGATTACCTAGATAAGGCACCAGCAATCAAGCTCAACTCTCGCCTTTCCTGCTGCGTTGTTCCCGATGGCTCAGAAGACGTAACTGTAGTGATTCCTGGATGGAATAAGAACGAGGTTAAAGAGTAGATAGAGGGATAACCGAAGCGAAGGCTTCTATTGGTATTCTAAGTAAAGAGTAAAATAAGGAGGCGAAAGCCTCCTTATATATGTGGCTTAATAACCGGTGTCGTCTTCGTCTTTTTTAATGACTTCTTTAGGCACTTCCTGGGCCGAGAAAATATCCTGAGCTTGGTCATGGACATCTTGTAACCATTGGTTATCATCATCCCCCTGCAAGGCTGCCAGTTCTAAGGGGCTTGTCTCTAGCGTTTCTTCTAGCATATCAGGGATGCCTGCCTCAAAGTCTACAGGCTTACTGATAGCGTTGGTAATGGGGTCTTTACTGCCTGCTACCTGCCTGCGCTGCTCTAGTACCTTTTCATCACCATAAATTAGGTTTTCTGTGATGCAGAAGATCTCTTCTGAATCTGTAATGTTATGAGCCTTCACTTCATCCATAACATGATGCTGGTACGAGCCATTTGCTCGGTCCATCATAGAAGAGGTCACTAAAATATCACCTGGTTCGGCGCAAGAACAAAGGTATTCAGCAATTTTCGCAGCATCACCGATAAAGGTATAGCTGCCTGCACCTGTGCCGATATTCCCAGCAATTCCCTCGGCGGCATGTAGCCCCAGACCATAGTCAAAGACATCTTTATCCATCACCTTTCGCTCACGGTTGATCTCTTGCCAGTTCTGATTGACATAGATCGAAGCCCTGATGGCATTATTGATAGAATTCATTCCTTCAAAAAGGCAGTAGACCTTATCGCCCAATATCTTAACAACTTGCCCACCGTTTTCATTGATTTTACTGGAGAAGCTAGAAAGAAAAGCCTCCACAAAGGTTACGATGTTTTCAGGTGTTTCCTCATGAATCACAGACTGTACATCTGGCATTCTAGCACACAAACAAGTCAAATCCGCTTTGCGCAATGTCGCTTCGTTTAGCGCTGCCGCAGGGTTGCCTGGTTCTTGAGAAACAACTCTAGCGCTTAAGCTTTGGTGTTCTTCATAAAGACCCGTTAGGCTCTCTGCCATTTTGTTGTAAGATGATAGCATTGAGCCAATTTCATCTTCTGATTCTTTATAAAATCTGCGTTCAAAGTTTTTCTTTTGTACGCTATCCATGCCTTCAGAAACTTTAGTTAAGCCTGAAACAACAGGAATGGCAAAAATCCAAACCATTAAAGAAGAGAACACCCAAGCGATAAACCCAAAGAGAAAGACCTTTGATTGGGTTTCTTTGATCACATTCTGGTAACCAATTAAGATCTGCGCTGTGGCAACCTTTGCCTTGTCATCCCCTTGGCGAATGGTAATGTCATGGATAAATTGATAGGCTTTGGTTAAATGCTTTTTTCGTTTGTATTGGATCTGTGAAACCCGAACCCCTTCTAAGCTTTCACCAAAACTGGCAATCAAACTGGGGTGAGCCATTTGGCCCTCTAAGGTTTCATTGGTAGAGGCATAATAAAGCCCTGAAGGGTGCATGATGATGCTAATCTCATAAAGGCCTGCTTCATGGGAAACCACTTCTTCCACTAACTTGTCTAAACTGACTTTTAAAGCTTTTGGATCACGAGAATAAATACTGTCTAGCGCCAAATCGGCTAGAAGCAAAGATTGGCTTCGTCCCATTTTTTTCAGTTCCCCTAATCTTTCTGCGGAAAGCTGCTCTTGCAGAAGCAAACCAAAGATTAAGGTCAAGCCGACAACGATCAAAGAAGATATGATCAGCCACTTGTGGAGTATTTTTAAATCGAAAAAAAATGAAAAGCTTCTTGAAGGTCTGTCAGTCATATCGCCTGCTGGCAAAAGGTTATTAATCTATATTAGTCTTAGAAAATTGCTGTTTTTTATGTTGTGTGAGGCTATTAACTGCCTGACTGATCAACATAGACCACCCTAAGTAGCTCTTCTAGAGTTGTAAGTCCAGCCGCAACCTTGTAGGCGGCATCTTCGATCATAGGTCGCATTCCATCTTCTAAGGCAGCATTTCTAATTTTAATAGAATCTTCTGCGGCGGCAATGGATTGATGCACCTTTTCACTCATCACTAACAACTCAAAAACACCAATTCGTCCTTGGTAGCCCGAACCAATGCAGGTTTTGCACCCAAGGCCTCGCACTAGAGGTTTTTGTGTAATTATTTCTTTTATATTTTTAGGTAGATCTAACTTATCCATTTCTACCTCACTGAGTCGGTATTCCTCCAAGCAGTCTTTACAAACTTTTCTAACCAGTCTTTGGGCTAGGATTGCCGACAAGGTAGAGGCGACCAAAAAGGGTTCAATACCCATGTCGATAAGGCGAACCACAGAAGAGGGTGCATCATTGGTGTGGAGCGTGCTCATTACCATATGGCCTGTCAGGGCTGCTTGGATAGCGATTTGAGCCGTTTCTGGATCTCGCATTTCCCCCACCATAATCACATCAGGGTCTTGCCTCAACATAGAACGCAGGCCCTTGGCAAAGGTCACACCTACCTTTTCATTTACCTGCATCTGACCATATTCAGAGATACGGTATTCCACAGGGTCTTCGATGGTGACGATATTCTTTTTAGAAGCATCGATCATCTTCAGACAAGAATAAAGCGTGGTTGTTTTACCAGAACCCGTGGGGCCTGTAACCAAGACAATACCATGGGGACGGTTGATTTCTTTTAGGATCTTAGCGTCCATTTCAGTAGAAAAACCTAACTTTGCCAAATCCAAGATACCTTGGCTTTGGTTTAATAAACGCAAGACTGCTCGCTCCCCTTGCACCGTCGGTATAATAGAGACACGAATATCAATTTTCTTGCCTGCCAGAAGGACCATAGACCGTCCATCTTGGGGCTGATTTTTTGTGGAAATATCTAAGCTGGCCATCACCTTAACTCGGTTGATCAAAGGGATATGCCCCTGCCTTGGAACTTGCGCCACCTGCCTTAACACGCCATCAACCCGATTTTTTACAATGGTTGCCTTTGGGGTGGGGTCAATGTGGACATCAGAACTGCCTTCTTTTACCGACTGAAACAAAATTGAATTCATCAACTTTTTTATCGGTTCTTCGTCTTCTGAATCTAAAAGGTCTTCTGCCTCGTCACTCAAGTCCAAAAGGCCTGTTAATTCTTCGTCTTCCTCTAAAATTTCCGCCGCTTCTTCGGCACTGCCACCACTACGGTCGTAACCTAAATTTATGGCGTCCAAAAGGGCTTCTGGGGTGGTGATAGCAAGACTAAAATCCTTGGCGCCCAAAACTTGGGCTGCTTCTTCAAGGTGGGCAGTCGGCCAAGGTTGACTAACGGCAAATAAAATCTTTTGGTCTTTTTGGCTAATGGGGTAAAAAAGAAACTTCTTGGTGAAACGTAAGGGAATCTTATTTGTGAATTCTTGCAGGAGGTCCAAATCAGGCATGGGCAGCTCAGAGTGAAACTCACATTTCAAAACCTTGGCGAAGCTTCGGTAATATTGCTCGGCCGTAAATAATTTAGCCTTTTCTCCCTGCTCCAAAACAGAGCGGTCTTTTTTTGTATTTTGGGTAAAAAACTCAGTCAGGTCAGCAGGTTTTTTTTTAATTTCCTTGGCCAGTTCTTTGATCAGTTGGTCAAAGAGGGGTTGAGGCTCAAGATTCATGATCCTCTTTGCGTTTTCCCCGCTGCTTGTACTCTAGTTTTTTTAGATATTTTTTGATCTTTCGGTTGATGTCATTGGTGTTTAGAGCTTCTTTTTGAAACTCAATCAGCTCGTAAAGGGTGGTGATCCCATCCTCTTTTAACAAATCTAAAAAGATCTTTAAAAAATGGACCGTTGCCAAGACATCGGGCATGGCTCTGTGGCGATCAGAAAAATCATACTCATAATGCTCAGAAAGACCAGCAAGGCCGCAGGCACGAACTCCAGGAAGCAATTTCTTCGCCATGCGAAAGGTACAAACTTCCACTTTTTCAGCACAGGGCTGCAAACCCAATCTTCTGATTTCCGCATTGAGAAAGGAAAAATCAAAGGGGGCATTGTGGGCAACAAAAACGGAACCTTCGGCAAAGGTAATAAATTTAGGCAAAACATCATCAATCACAGGGGCGTCTGCCACCATGGGGTCGCTGATTCCCGTTAAGCGAGTAATGATCCTAGAGATGGGTTGGTGAGGGTTGACTAAAGATTCAAAAGAATCAACGACCTCTCCATTTTTCACCTTCAAGGCTGCAATATCAATAATACGGTCGGTTCCCTTGGCTGGGCCAGTGGTTTCAAGATCTGTTACAACAAATTCAACATCTTCCAGATTTCGGTCTGGTAGTAAGTCTTCAATTGCTGCGGCCTGCCAATGTTCGTCCTCTAAGGAAATAAAGCGGTCATCTTCGCTCAGGCGGGGGACAACCTCATCAACAGCGTTAGGGTTTCCAATTGTGAGGCCTATTTTCTCTTGGCTAAGAGGTTCGGCGTATCTAAAAAGAAGTTGAAAAACCGTGTCGATCAAGTTTAATCCTAAGTGCAGTTTATAAAAACAGGTGGTTGCACAAAAGGGCGCAACAACTGTAGTTTAAACATTCAAGTCAAGCAAAAGGCTAGCCAGATTTGACTTTAACCCATAATAAAATTCTTTATATTTAAATGATTATAGGGAATTTGCTGCAAACCATCAATGCCCAAGCCTGAAAAAAGAGAAAAACGTAAAATTCGCAGCCAAAGCAGGCCGCAGCCAAAGCAAATCTTCCCTACAAAACTAGGGGAGCAGAAACCCCCTGAAAGCCAAAAAAAATCAAAGGGTAAAAAAAGCGCTAGTCTCCCTTGGGTGTGGGATATGGGTGCCGATTTGGGCCTTATTTTTTCCCTGGTCACGCTAGCTACTTCCTATAGTTTGTATCAGGTAAACTCCTTTAAACTCGCCTTATTATTTGTTAGTTTAACCATTTTACTGCTCATTTCCTTAGTCAAAAAAAATCTCACTCCCCGCAAAATCAGCCCACTTTGGATTGCCTTGCCTGTATTTTTTTTGGTTTCTCGCCTTCCAGGCTTAGTGGTTAGCGAGGGCCTGACAAACTACAATCTCCACTATGAACTGGCGACAGGTTGCCTGCTGATTCTTTGGTTTTATCTGTGTCTTTCCTACTTGCAGGGGGCAGCGGCGCAGACAAGTTTTCTCTTTTTCGCTCTTCTTGCAACCTCTGTAGCTTCAATTTGGGCCATTGCCGACTGGGCCTTATCAGGCGGTAGTCTTTACCCCAAAAGTGGATTTGGCCATAGAAACTATATGAGCAGCTTTTTGATCTTGCTTCTACCTGTCGCCTTGAGCCTTGCAAGACCTTGGGACAAAACCACCACCAGCAAAACCACGACCTTGGCCCTGTGGGCCTTTGGGTTGGGTACCATGGCCTTATTTACGGCTCAAACCAGAGCGGCAATTGTGGCCGTTTTATTGGGTTTGCTGCTCTTTTTTGTTTTACGATTTAAAGTAGAGGGCCAAAGGCAGCATTTTTTAAAGTCCCTTAGGACCATTGCTGGCTTGGTTATTTTTGCCGCCCTTTTTGCCCTTGGACTGTGGTTTTTTAGTGACCAGTTGCCCAAAACTCGCTTTTTAAACTTATTTACTGCACGAGCTTGGAGCGGCAGGCTACAAGTTTGGGAGGCCGCATGGGCAAGCTTTCTAATTTCCCCATATTTTGGTCATGGCTTAGGCAGCAGTTACAATTTATATTTTAGTTTTATCAGCCCCGATTCATTGTTGCTTCACAGCGAGCGAAGCTATAACCATGTTCACTCCGAACCAGTAGAATTTTTACAAGAAGGTGGCCTTTTGGGTTTGGTTGCCTATGTCACTTTTTGGTTTTTTACCTTCAAGAAAAGTTGGCAGGGAATCCAACCAAACGGGAAAAATCCGATCCTAGCCCTAGGCATTGGAATTGGTTTGCTTTCCTTTTTTATTCACGGCCTTTTTTCTGTGGCACCTCGTATGATTGTGGTGGCCTTGCCCTTTTTTAGTTTGGTCACCTTGGCCTTTCTCCTTGGGGAAAATAGCCAGCAAAAAAAGCCCCATGCTAGTTTGCATTATAGTTTCATCTTGGGCCTGAGCCTTTGTGTTGGCTTGTTGTTTGGCCCTTGGGGGTTAGACCAATACCGTTTCATGCAAGCGAGAGAAAAGCTTTATAACAGCAATCCTTCCACCTCCTTGAAAGGGTTTTATGAATTGGAAACACTGAGCCACAGCACCAAAGATATTTACGCTTTAAAGCTACTGCTCACCGAGCAGATGCGGCGAAACCACCCGCAAAAAGCCGAAACTGTTGCTGGTCGCATCCAAGAGATTATCCCTCACTACCAAGATACGGACTTTGACCAAGCTGTGATTCTGATTTTACAAAAAAAGATTTCCCAATCTTACAGAGTCGCCATTAAATCTCAGGAGCGTAATAGATATAACCTCAGAGCCATAAAATTAATATCCAGTTTAGCCATTGAGTATAATGATTATGGGCAATTCGAGACCCAAGTAGGCTTACTTTTAAAGCGGCTTTCTTTCGATGCTTTGCTGCCTGAAGTCTGGCAGCCGAAGGGTGTGGAGGTTTTTGTACTCACCTCCAGTACAAAATTAGATTTTTTCTATGAAGAGTCCATTCTTAATATCGAGCTACCAAAAGCCTTGCTCGTAAACCTATTTGAAAAGGCCAAGGAACACCGCCAGTTGCCTAAGACCTTAGCCAAAAGAAAGGGCCCCCTCTTTGAAAAGGACCTGAGCAATATTTTTGGCAGAGACCCCTTTTTTAGACCTCAATTTCGAGGGGATTTTATAGGGGAGCGGGAATCGATCATCTATGAAATTAAAGAATTTTATCAGGCTGAAAGAGAGATCCTTCGTCTAAGAGGAAAACGTGGGGGCGAAAGGGACGAAAAACTAGAGGCGATTTTATTATCTAAGCGGGCCAAAGGGGATGCTCTAAAAGAAAACCTAGACCATAAAATCTATTTTGAGCCTTTCCACGCAAGGCAAAAATTTGCCACCAGCATCATTAAAAATTTAAGCGAAATATTATTTCCTGCCCCATACTAATTTTTGGACAAGCCCAAGTTAAAGAAAATTCAAAAATTAGAGAAATATTTGGGAAGTTTGTTGACTCTAAAGCCTTAGGTTTGGCAAGATCAAAAGAATAATTTCCCAAAATTAAAGCTACATAAAAAAAAGATGACACCAAGTCGGTTCAAATCCAAATTACCTTTTCTGTTTCTCTCTGGAGTTTCTTTTTTTGCTCTTTGGGCGGCACCACAGGTTTTTGCCCAAGAACTCGTATCCATCCCCAGCTTTAATTTACAAGTTGGTAGGTCTTCTAGCCCCGATCAGGTTGCCAGTACGTTACAGGTCATAGCTCTGTTAACGGTTTTAACCTTGGCCCCTGCGATCTTGATTATGACCACCAGCTTCACCCGAATCATTATCGTTTTGGGCTTTTTAAGAAACGCCCTAGGAACCCAGCAGTCCCCACCAAACCAAGTTTTATTGGGTTTTGCAATGTTCTTAACCTTTTTTATTATGGCTCCCACTTGGGGCATGGTTTACGATGAAGCCTTGCAGCCCTATTTTGACAAAAAAATAGGTCAGGATGTGGCAATGGATCGAGCGACGCGACCGATCAAAAAATTTATGGTCAATTACACTCGGGAAAAGGATTTAGCCTTATTTGTGCGAATCGCCAAGATCAAACGACCAAAAAATATTTCAGAAGTTCCAATTTGGGTGGTAATCCCTGCATTTGTAATCAGTGAGCTAAAAACTGCCTTTCAAATGGGCTTTATTATCTACATTCCTTTTTTGGTGATCGATATGGTAGTGGCCTCGGTTTTAATGGCCATGGGTATGATGATGTTACCGCCTATTATGATATCGCTCCCCTTTAAACTCATGCTTTTTGTACTGGTAGACGGTTGGTTTCTACTTACAGATAGCCTTGTCAAAAGCTTTACGGGGTAGATATGACACCTGAATTTGTAACCACCTTTGCTGGCGAAGCCATGCTAGTGGCTCTTAAACTTTCGGCACCTTTACTTTTGGTCGCTTTGGTATTGGGTTTAATGGTTTCTATTTTCCAAGCTGTAACCCAGATTCAGGAAATGACTTTGGCGATTATCCCTAAGATGATTGGCGTTATGGTTGTTTTAATGCTTTTACTACCTTGGTTTTTAAGTACCTCTACAGAATACATGGCCAAGGTTTTTTCCAGCATCCCCTTTTATATGGGCATCAAGTAAGTCACCCTCGGAACCTTTCTGTTCTGTACTCACTCCGCTCCGCTGACTTTGACAAAGAAAAATTGCTCCGCATTTTTATCTTTGATACAGACGTCG
>CBFCZY010000035.1:0-10079 GCA_965602905.1 uncultured bacterium
TAATAGGTCTTTCCTATTTCTTGGTTTATCGGCCTCCCATAATGAGAAAGACCTAATTAAAAGGTCTTTCCTATTTCTTGGTTTATTGGTCTTCCATAAGTCACGAAAATAACCAATTTATATTTAAAACATCTTCCAGAGGAACAAATGAGTAACGCAAGCGCAGACAAGAGTAGATTTAATCTGTTTTCTTTTAGCGGTAAATCCCAAACCCTGCATTTAGCATGGGTAGCCTTCTTTTTATCTTTTGTAGTGTGGTTTAACCACGCTCCACTTTTATCATCCATCAAAGAAACCTTTGGTCTTACAGGCCAACAGATTAAGGTACTCTTGATTTTAAACGTATCCTTAACCATTCCAGCACGTATCATTATCGGGATGCTGGTCGATAGATTCGGGCCTAGGATCATGTATTCCTTGCTCCTCGCCATCTCTAGTTTTTTATGTTTTCTTTTTGCCACGGCGGACTCTTTCGAAACCTTGGCACTTTATCGGTTCCTATTGGGTTTTGTAGGCGCTGGTTTTGTTGTTGGAATTCGGTTAGTTGCTGAGTGGTTCCCTGCCAACCAAGTTGGAACGGCAGAGGGTGTTTACGGTGGATGGGGTAACTTCGGTTCTGCCTTTGCCGCCATGACTTTACCAACCTTAGCTCTATATTTCGGTGGGCCTGAAGGCTGGAGATATGCCGTTGGAACCACAGGCGTAATGGCCTTAGCCTACTCCTTTTTCTTTTATGCTAAAGTTAGAGATAACCCAAAGGGCACAACCTACTTTAAGCCCAAGCAAATGGGCGCCATGGAAGTGACCAGCAAGGGCGACTTTGTTTTATATCTGATTATGACCTTGCCTCTATATTTAACGTTAGCTTTATTAACTTGGAAGCTTTCCCCTGCGAACATCGGCCTTTTTAATGCCGCTGAAAGTTTGATTATCTATGGCGCTTTAGTGACCCTTTACCTCTATCAGGCGGCACAGATCTACCGTGTAAACCGTGGCCTATTTGGCCCTGATGCCAAACCAATACCTGAAATGCAACGCTATAAATTTAAGCAGGTGGCTATTTTGGATCTTGCTTACCTTGTTACCTTTGGCTCTGAGCTGGCAGTAATTTCTATGTTGCCTTTGTTTTTTAAAGATACCTTTGGCCTTAGCCAAACTGCGGCAGGCCTCCTTGCTTCTGGTTTTGCTTTCATGAATTTAATAGCTCGCCCTGGCGGTGGTATTATTTCTGATCGTTATGGAAGGCGAAAAACCATGATGATCTTTTTAATTGGCTTGATTGTGGGTTATACTTTGATGGGGCAAATCACTTCTAGCTGGCCCATTGCTGTGGCGGTACTGGTGACTATGTCTTGTTCTTTCTTTGTGCAGGCTGGTGAAGGTGCTGTTTTCGCCATGGTTCCCTTGGTTAAACGTCGTTTGACGGGCCAAGTTGCAGGTATGGCTGGTGCTTATGGAAATGTTGGGGCTGTGGCCTTTTTAACAACCTTTTCCTTTGTTTCACCTCAGTTATTTTTCTATACCATCGCAACTGCGGCGGCATTTACTGCAATTTGTGTTTTTCTTTTTTTAGAAGAACCAAAAGGGCATATGTATGAAGAACAGGAAGACGGTTCTTTTGAAAAAATTGCTTTAACTTAAAGCAAAAACGACCCTGCCTTTGGGTGGGGTCTTTTGACCTTAAAAATATTAAGGTACAAAATATGAAACTACAAAATATGAAGCTACAGTTTAAAAAATGAAGGTAGAAATTGGTCAGCATTCAACAGCTGGGATAAAAAAACAAAATGAGGATTCCTGCGGGGCCAAGGTTCCAGAAGAGCCAGCCTTAGGTATGAAAGGGATTGCCATAGCTATCGCCGATGGTGTGGGGAGCGCTGAAGCGGCACAAGAAGCATCAGAAAATTGCGTGTTAGGTTTTTTATCGGACTACTACTCTACACCTGATTCCTGGTCGACTAAAAACTCAGGCCAGAAGGTCATCCAAGCTCTAAATTCTTGGGCTTACTCTCAAGCTGAAAGATTCCAGTCCGAATCGGCTTACGTCACTACCCTTTCGGCACTGGTTTTAAAATCCAACCAAGGTTATATCTTCCATGTTGGGGATTCAAGAATCTACTTACTCCGTAACTGGAAACTAAAGCAATTAACCAAAGACCATACCCTCAAGGTGGACGGTAAAAAGGGCTATTTGGCAAGGGCCATGGGGGCTGATATTTCGGTTTCTATCGAAACTGGCCAGCTAGAAATTCAAAAGGGGGATATTTTCATCCTGACCACAGATGGGGTTCATGAATTTATAACAGAAGAAAACCTAGTCAACCTTGCCTCTGCTGAGGACGACCTTAAAGAGAATGCTAAAAAAATAGTAGAAAAAGCCCTAGAGGGAGGCAGCAACGATAACCTCACCTGCCAAATTGTAAAGGTGGAAGACTTAAGTCTAAAATCAGAATTTGAGATATTAGGTCAACTTTCAAAGCTACCCTTTCCACCGCCTCTTGTCGCTGGGAACAGGCTAGACCACTTTACCATTTTAAAAGAAATCCACTCTAGCGCCACCATCCAAGTTTATCTGGCAAAGGATGACCTTAGCGGTGAGACTGTGGTGATCAAAACACCTTCTGTGAATTTTGAAGATGACCCCGTTTATATCGAACGCTTTGTCCATGAAGAGTGGGTAGGCAGGCGCATTAAAAATAAACATGTTTTGCAAGTAAAAGAGCAGGATTCCAAACGGAGTTGCCTCTACTATGTTACTGAATTTATAGAAGGGCGTTCCTTAGAACAGTGGATGCTAGACCAACCAGAGCCTGACTTAAATCATGTTCGAGACATTGCCAAACAGGTGGTAAATGGTCTGAGGGGCTTTCACCGTAAAGAGATGATCCACCAAGACCTGAAACCTGAGAATATCATGATTGATGAACATGGTCGAATTAAGCTCATTGACTTTGGATGTGTACAGGTGGCGGGCTTGACCGAAATCTATAGCCCTTTGGGCACAGATGATGTGCAGGGTACGGCCAACTATATAGCACCTGAACTCTTTGCAGGTTACCTAGCATCTGAAAAGACAGACATGTACTCCTTTGGTGTGGTGCTCTATCAAATGCTCACTGGCCACTTTCCTTACGGCGAAGTGAGCCAAGCAAAGCCCCATAAATACTACCACTACATAAGTGCGAGGAAATACAACCAAGCGGTCCCCATTTGGATGGATGAATGCCTGAAGAAATCTGTGCAACCTCAGCCTGAGAACAGATATGAAAGCTACTCCGAGCTGCTTTATGATTTTTCCAACCCCAACCCAAAATTCATCCGTAAAAAAGTACCCCTCATTGAGCGAGAGCCCCTATTATTCTGGAAGTGGGTTAGTATTTTTCTTTTTGCCGTGAACGTACTTTTGCTCTATTTTTTAGCGAAGTAGTTTTATCTAAATTGCTAAAATAGATAAAATTTCACATTGACAGTGGCTCTGTGTTTCATCAAAATTTTACTTTCTGTTATTCAGACTTATTCTTAAAATGGCATTTTGGGTAAAGTTGGGATTGGATAATTGACTATGAATCAGAGCGCCGAAAAATGAAAAAAATACTTATTTTTATTCCCATCTTAGTTTTAACCCTCCCTCATATGTTGAATATCAAGGGCAAGGATGCAAAGGCTGTAGAAACCAAACGTCTGGAAAGAACCATGAAAGGTTTAGGCAGTCATGCCGCTCAACTTCAAATGGCTTTAGTTTTTGGCGATCTAGAGGGTATCAAGGTTGCTGCTACAAAAATCACCCGTGCAAAAATTAACGACCACCCTAATGTGCCCAGTGCTGAGCGTTCTCAGATTCAAAAGCTTTTAGGAAAGGACATTGATAGCTTTAAATTTTGGGAGAATCAAGTTCTCAACTCTGCCAAAGGGGTAAAGGATGCGGCTAGGAATAATGATGAAAAAAGAGCTCAGGCATTTCAGTTAAAAATGCTGGAAGGTTGTTATGGTTGCCACAATAATTTTAGAGCGAAAATCAGGCAAAAGTAAGTTGTTTTAAGACTTCTTAAATAGACTTGGGCCCAATTTTTTAGGGGCAATATGTTTTCATTACACCCGTTCGGGCAGCAAAAAGATTGATTAGGGAAGCAGGGACGACTGGTGATAGGTGCGAGCAAGGGCAGAGCACCTCGTACTACCCAAACCCACGCTTTACCCATCAAATTAATGAATATTAATTGACTGTGGTGAGGTACAGGGTGGCTTCTGCTTTTTGGCCTTGAACATCAACGCCTCTTAGGTCTTTCACTATCGTCTTTAAGCTTTGATTTGCCCTGAAACCTTGGTAGCCGCCTCCCAAGGTTGTAACCTTAGAGAGGGGAATCTGATTTTGGCTACAAACTCCAAAAATAATCTCAGCGCCAAAGGGAGGTGAAATTTTATAGTGATTTCGCAAATGGAGGCTATAGCTAACGCCATGCATCATTTTGCTTTTTGGGTCCCGTTCTGTGGGATAGAGTAACGTCTTTGCCCCGGAAGCATCTAGATATAACACCTTTAAAAAACAGTCTTCTGTGGTTTTAAAATAAACCAACAGGGGTTCTCCGTTCTTATATATTCCGCCGCTGCCCTTGTTGATTTCTAATCGAATTTGAAAGGGGGTGCCTTTCTTGGGCTGAACCGCAACCTGCTCCATTGTTTTCTGCTGTGCCCGGGCCACTTTAAAATTCTTAGGCTTGAGGGGCCAAGGGATGTCGCTCTTTGGAATTTGCACCTCATGCTCGGCGATCTTTTTGCCTGACCTCGTGACCAACCTTGCGCTTAAAAAAACTTGGGAGCCAGCTACTCTATATTGCCCCTCCAGTTTAACAGGGGTTGTTTTAGCAGGGGCTGTTTCCTCGCCATCGAGGGCAATTAAACCACGTGTTAAAAAGGGAGATTGCCTTTTCACGGTTGCAAAATCTTGGGGGTGAGTTTTTAATTCTTCGGCTAGGTATAAGCCCAAGTTTAAACCAAAGGGACTGGAGAAGTTGCTCTTTTCTAACGTGAAAGACCCAATGGTAACATCCAAATTACCGACTTCTAGCTTTGACGTTAGTCCTTCTACCAACTCCTTTGTTAAGCTGGGTACAGATTTGGCTTCCACCTTGCTCCCAAAAAGCAAGAAGGGGATTACTATTAAAAGGTTTAAAATTTTCATTTACCCTCAATGGTGATTTGGATTTTTTTCTCAGATATTTTGGCCCCAGTACTCTTCATCGCCTCAGTCATCTTGGTGAAATCCTCTCTGGGAAGCTGTTGGTTGGCCTTAAAGTTTTTTGCAAAGGGCTTGGTCGATGCTAAAATATAGACGGTGGTGGTGTTTGGTGCGCTGTCCCCCAATAGCCGAATTGTTCGCACTTCTTTTACCATCAGTCTTTGGTCTTTACTATCTTTTAAAACCACGACAGGGCCTTGGTCTTCATAGGCGAAAAGTTTAAGATAACAGCGTGTTTTTAAACAGGAGTAGTTAACCTTGAAGACCTCATTCTTATTGAAGCTCAGGCTCCTTGAAGCTGTCTGCAACTGCAAACCAAAGTCTTGGTTCAGATGGCCCCCAACAGGGTCTAGATTTTTTTGGATGGTGAATATAACGGCACCTGAATTCCCTTTAGGATAGGAGTCTTTTCCCAGTAGCTTTTGTCGGTCTATCTCGACTCTATACTGGAGTTCCTTCCCCTTAAAAGTCCCTTGGTGCAACAGGCCTGCGGCCCCATTTTTATCTGTCGTGACCTCAGTCGCCTTATTTGAACCTGAAATGAGTAATGGGAAGTTTGCAAGTGACTTCTCTCTAAAGCTAACTTGCACCGAAATTTTGTTTCTATGGTAACTGCGGCCTCCCATTTGTATTTGAGGGCTAATTTCAGTCAGTTTAATCTCACTTAAAACTTCTAGAATTTTTACCTCTAAAGTGGCAAAGTTAAAGCCAGCGCTGGGCCTATTGTTATATTTTTGTTTTGCTTTCAAAAGTAGCGCTAGGGCCTCTAGAGGCTTTTTTTGCATCACAAATGTACTGGACTTAACAAGGTAGGTTTCAAGCTCTTGAAGATCTTGTTGTTGGGCTAACTGGGCCCTCTTTTTTGTCTCTTCTACTGCCTGATCAATTTTATCTTGGGTGATGGAACTCAAGATGCAAAGGCTAGTTAAACCTGTTTCATCGGTGGGCAAAACAAAGGTTCTTTCAACTTGAAGCCTTTGGACAAGATGCTTGGAAACCGAACGGTTCATGGACTTCACCACTGTGGATTTTTCAATACCAAAGCCGCCTTTTTCCCGAATCATGGTTTGGCTCCAGTCGGTGTTGACCTCTGTGCCGATGAAACGTGAGACCTGCGCCCTTGCATCGTCCATTGCTAGGGCCTTACCTTGGGGTAGATTGGCCGCTTTTTGGGCCATCCCTACAAAGAAAAACCTGTTATCTAGGGAGTCGGGTGGGTTGATGCACCACTGGGGGAAGCCTGAGGCTATTTGTTTTTCTGGGGCCTTTAAAGAGCAAGAAAACAAAACCTGACTTAGTAAAATTATAATAAGCAGTATATATCTATCACTAAAAGGTTTGAATTTTATATGCACTTTTTTAGCCTTTATATTTTTCCTTGATTCCAATTAATGTAAGCTATAAGCCTCCCTTTCAGTCAAGGACAATAGGTTTATACTTGGACTTTGAGCCCTCTTTTAAGAACATAATTTTGTAATGGCAAAGTAGTTGTAATTTAAAAAAAATCAGATGAAGATTACTAGTGTAATTGATTGAATCAATAGGGAATGACTCGGTAAATTTTCTGGAGACTTCAGCCAGTCTCATGTCAATAGATACAGATTGATGGACTAAGTCGGCCCCATTCTAATAGGGTAATTAATGAAGTCTAAAGTATAAGGCTTCGCTGCAATATGTCATAGTAGACTGTTTTAATTATCTTTATTCTATTATTCTGAGATTTTAAATCAAAAAATTTTATTAATTATTTGCTTCGGTGGTAACTTGTATAGAACTATAAAATTAAAAAATACGGCAGATATACTATCCATCGCTTTTTTTTACTTTCCCCTCCTTTTATTTTTAACCTCCTGCGCTCCAAAACTTCACCAAGCTGTACTTACAGGTGACCCTATGAAAGTGACTCAGGCAATCAATGATGGGGAGCGATTTGAAAGGCAAGACATTAAGGGAAATGCAGCAATTCACTTGGCAGCATTAGAAAACCAAAAAGACATTATAGATCTACTCCTTAAGAAAGGGGATTCCCTTGAGCGAGTCAACAGTTTCCAGCAAACAGCCCTTTCCATTGCCGCCTACAAGGGGCATTTGGATTTGGTTACCTATTTAGTTGGGCGCGGTGCCAAGCTAGAGCGTGCCGACTATCACAAAAACACCCCCCTCATGCTAGCTGCCAAAGCGGGGCAAAGTTCGGTGGTGGAGTATCTCTATAGCAAAGGTGCCAATATAAAAAAAATCAATGGTTTTAAAGAGTCGGCTCATAAATTGGCCTTTGATAATGGTCACTTGAAAATTGCCAGCTACTTAAGCAGCTTATATGCTTACCCAGCTCCAAAAGCTAGCCCAAACAGAGTGGCCAAGGTGAGAGACAGAACCCCGCCCAACTTGGTGATAGAACAGGGCAGAACTCGAGGCATCACAGTTGCGCCAGCTCGGAATGAACCTAGGCCAACAGGGCCACAGTCGCAAGTTTCCTTGTCTGGACTAGTAACTGATGACCAATCGCAGGTACTGCTTTGGGCCAATGGCAAAGCCATAGAGCTAGATCAAAATGGTAGATTCAGTTTCAACCAGCCACTACAAACAGGGGCAAATGAAATTCTATTTTTGGCAGAAGACCAGTCAGGCAACCAAACCAAAAAGACCATTCGCCTCCAAGGCCAGCAAGCTTTAGTTACTACACAAGGCAGACAATATGCCTTGGTCATTGGAAATAATGACTACAAAGACCTACCCAAGTTAAAAACACCGCTAAATGATGCAAAGGCCGTTGCCGCAAGTCTACAAAAAAATTACGGATTTAAAACAGAAGTATTACTCAACGCAGGACGCAATGAGATTAGCCAAGCCCTAAATCGTTACAGAAAGAGCCTTTTAAAAGAGGACTCCTTTATACTCTATTATGCAGGCCATGGAACCTTTGATAAAAGCGTGAATAAGGCTTATTGGCTGCCTTTAGACGCTAGCAGAGATGACGATACCAATTGGTTGATCACAGATTCCATAACGGCCAAAATCCAAAGGTTACCTGCAAAGCATGTTCTGGTCGTTGCCGATTCCTGCTATTCAGGTACCTTAAGCCGTAGTCTCCAAAATAAAAGTGAACAACGTGAAGGCTACCTGCAAAAGGTGAGCTCACGAAAGTCGAGAACCTTGATGGCCAGCGGAGGCAATGAACCTGTTAGCGATTCCAGCCAAAACCACCGTCATTCAATCTTTGCATGGGCATTTTTACAGGCCTTAGAGCGCAATAAAGATACTGCCGTAAGTGCGGAAAATTTGTTTTATAAACAGGTGAAAGAGTTTGTTGCAGGTAGCTCAGAGCAGGTTCCTGAATATAGTATCCTCCGTAATTCGGGCCATGAAGGCGGCGATTTTGTTTTTTACAGGAATGCTAGATAAGAATGAAGACTAAAAGATTCCTACTCCTCACCCTTGGTTTAACTTGCCTTGCTCAGCCTCTCAGTTTTCAGCGTCTTAGTGCGCAAGAAATGGGTCTATTTGAATCCTTAGGTCTTTCTTCTACCAAACAAAGCGAGCGAGTCTACCAAAACTCTACGAAACCCCTCAGCGATTCCACCACAGAACTAACGGGGCAGTCTGTTGAAAAAACGGGAAATGGGGCCATAGCTGCTTACGAGCAATCTACCATGCCTTCTAGTGAGTCTGGTGTAGACCTAAGTCAAAATTCCACCGTTAAATCGGGCGAGGCCTCTGTTTGGACTTACAATGAGTCCACCATCCCTAGTGTGGCAGGCAGCAAAGATGCCGCCCTTTGGTCTGGTGATATGACCACCTACCTTGGGGAAAACTCCTCGGCGGGGACAAAGTACACATGGGAAAGTTCAACAATTCCCCTTGCAGAAAACAGCACTGTCGCCACGGTTTGGTCTGGGAATAGAACGACCTACGCTGGCGGCTTGAGCGGGGATGCGTTAGTTTATACTTGGGAAAACTCCACGGTACCCTCTTCTAAAAGTTCTACCGAGGCCACCATTTGGGTTGGCAACGGAACAACCTACGCAGGCGGCTTGAGCGGGGATGCTTTAGTTTATACTTGGGAAAATTCCACGGTACCCAGTTCGAAGAGTTCTACCGAAGCAACTGTTTTAGTTGGGGTTGGAATCGCTTACGCAGGCGGCTTGAGCGGGGATGCTTTAGTCTACACATGGGAAAATTCAACGGTACCCAGTTCTAAAAGTTCCACCGAGGCCACCATTTGGGCTGGCAACGGAACGACCTATGCTGGCGGCTTGAGCGGGGATGCTTTAGTATACACATGGGGAAATTCCACAGTTCCCAGTTCTAAGAGTTCCACCGAAGCCACCATTTGGGTTGGCAACGGGACGACTTACGCAGGCGGCTTGAGCGGGGATGCTTTAGTTTATACTTGGGAAAATTCCACGGTTCCCAGTTCAAAGAGTTCTACCGAAGCCACTATTTGGGCAGGCAACGGGACTACTTACACAGGTGGCCTTACAGGTGATGGCCTAGTTTACACATGGGAAAACTCCACGGTCCCCAGTTCTAAGAGTTCTACCGAGGCTACCGTTTTAGTTGGGGTTGGAATAGCTTACGCAGGTGGAGTAACAGGTGATGGCCTAGTTTACACATGGGAGAACTCAACGGTTCCCAGTTCTAAGAGTTCCACCGAAGCCACCATCTGGGCTGGCAATGGTACCACCTACGCAGGTGGCCTTACAGGTGACGGCCTAGTTTACACATGGGAAAATTCCACGGTACCCAGTTCTAAGAGTTCCACCGAAGCCACTATTTGGGCAGGCAACGGGACGACCTACGCAGGTGGCCTTACAGGCGATGGCCTAGTTTACACATGGGAAAA
>CBFCZY010000036.1:0-8970 GCA_965602905.1 uncultured bacterium
TTCTTGACCCGGCTGCCGGAACCTTAACCTTCATCGCAGAGGCTGCAAGATTAGTGGAATTAGAACGAATCAGGCTCTATCTAATTCGACAAGGGAAAATTGAAATGGCTAATGCTTTTAAATCCACCTTTACCTCTGCCGTCCACTTAAACATGAGTATGCGTCAGTACGCTTATGACTTTACCCTGTCTTATAATTATCAGAAAGAAATGGAAAGGCAAAACGCTCCAAAACGGAAACGGGGTGGTAGCTTTGCTTTACAGAGGAGTGTGGATAGTGTTTCTGAAAGAGGGGAGCAATTTGTGAGTGATTTTAGAAGAACAGGCAATAATTCATTACATGATCCTAATTTCTGGTTGTTTGTAGGCATTGTTTTTGGCGGTTATGCTGGAGCTGCAGTTGCGAAGGGTGGACTTGGTTGGAGCGCTGCAGGTTCTGCATTTGCTGCTGGGGCAATTGAGTATGCTGGGGATAGTTGGTTTGTTAAGGAGACGAGATCATCAACCGAAATTATTGCGGCTGCGATTGAAGGGGGTGTAAAGGGGGCTCAAGGAAAGTGAGATGTTAAATCTAATTATAAAATAGGGGAAATTAGAAAACGGTAACTTTAATGGCTTTCAATGACAAATTTGCTTTGTATTTAAGAGTATTTTAAATTTCTTGTTCACCAGATATGAAGTAAAGACTAAAGAGGGACTAGTCGTTAAATATGCTACATTAAAAATTTTGTTTTTTTAGAGATGGCAAATATGAAAAATGAACTTACTGTGAAGCTTTAGTCGCTATGATAAAGCTTTTTTACCAAATTATAGTTACAGTAAGGTTGTTTCCGAATTTATTCTACTGGATTGCTCTAGGCGACAATTCGATGCTCAGAAATTTAAAATAAGCAAGGTGGCTTCGTTTTCTAAGAAGTAGATTCGTCGAGTCAAATCTACAAAGCTGGGAGAAGATGTGAGTTTATTTTAAGAGGTTTTATAAAAATCAGAAATCGGAAAGATCAACAATGAAAGTATCTTTTTTTCTTTCCAAATAGCCACTCCAAAGTATTTTTTTACTCGTGGCATCCACTATGTTAAAAGAGTCTAAATGCTTCACAGCATCAAAAAAGCCGGCGCCCTTGATGGGTATTTTCTGAGCAAAGATATACAATTTTTGCCCTGCAACGCATTTGAATCCTTGAATCTTTACCTTGTTTTTATAATCTGCATACTCCCTGTTAAAATAGGTTGCATCTATAGAGTAAATATCAGGTTTAAGTTTTAGGGTATGCACAGAGTAAGGGCGGTAAATACCACTTACTTTTTCAGTTTTAGGGTCAATCACCACATCGTTAATATAGGTAAATGTACCTAATTCTTGGACTTTAAATTGACCAAATTTCGTGATTATTAATCCAATTCCATTAGTTTTTTTCTTAAATCTTGGTAAAAATACTGTGCAATATTGTTCCGTAGTATAATTTTCATATGTAACTACCATACTACGTCCATTTGCACCTCCATCTGACAGAAGAGCGATTATAAGGCCAGCAGTCTGACCTAGCGACGTAATGGGAATCGAGCAAAGAAAAAGAATACTAAATAGAGTAGGCCAAAAGAAACGCCTTTTTATAGTCAATGACAATTTTTTCAAATGATCTCCAAATTTTTCGTAAATACTGACTAAAACTAGCAAAATAATATGGCTACTACAATAGAAGTTAAAAATATGTTTTGAATGACAGTTGTGATTGTTACTCAAGTTATTTAACTGGATCCATGCTTCAGGAAATTTCCAAAGGAGTCTTCACTGCCGTTGGCCTAATTCCCAATGGGAGTTGTTGACCTTCAATGTTTCTTAAACAAAATAAAGCTGGTATTGTAAAAATCTCCTTTAAAAAATTTAAAGCAAATAGAAAAGAATCCATTGCAATGTTTATGTTAATAGCGGGGGAATTTACAATCCACCTTGAACAAATAAAAAATGAAGAGGAAGCATGGAAGGATATACAATTTCTTTCCATGTTAGAAGTGAATAAAAATTAGAGTTTAAAAAGTTCCAAAGGATTCTGCCACTGCCGCTGCGCATGTTTCCAGCGAGGTGGATATTAAATACATTGAAGATAAAAAACACCTTGAAGAGATCACTTTTTATGATGTCTCAAGCAGGACTGACCTGAATATTTCTATGGGATATAGTTTCTAAATATAACCCTAACGAATATCAAAAGGCCCAGCCGAGGCAAAGGCTGAAGCCCCTAGTTTTTCTAGTTTTTTTGAGGCGATTTGCTCTAAGGCAGGCTTTGAAAGTTGAGCCAATTGAATCTCAACCATGACCGAATTCAAGCCAACTTGGGCGAGGGTCTCTTTTACGAGCTTTGCATCATTTCCCATATCGTAGCAAATGATTGAGCGACTAGGGTCATCAAAGACGCAAAAGACTTCATGTAAGCCATAGGCTTCTTCCACCTTTAAAAAAGTCTAACATCGAGCTGAGATTAGGACATGTAAAACTTCCCACAATTAATCTAAGGTGGTAATTATGATAAATATAATAATTTCAAAGTTACATATTTAGGCAAAATGAAAATTCTAACAATATTTTTCTTATTCCTAGTTGTTTTCTCTGAGGGGCTAATTGCCCAAACTCGATCAAATTCACAAGACAGCACTTGTAGCCTATTGCGCGGAAGTACTTGGCATAGCGCGCCGACTTGGGAGAATATCCCCTTTTTCCGCACTTTATCGGTGGAATGTTACCAAAATAAGGACCAACAGTTATTTCTCCGTGGTGTTTTTTTCAATAGGGTAGAAACCTCTACCATAGCAGAGGAAGGTTTTTGGAGCATGGAAGAAGAAACTTATTTCACTGCTTCCCATGAACCAACCTTATTTTTTGGGAAAAAATGGCTTTTTAAATTTATATATTTACAAGCATTAGCGGGATGGGTTGGCTTAGAAAAGCATGAAGTTTATTATCCAAGAAAAAATTACACTCTTGGTGATAATAGTTATAATACAGACATTAAAGTTAAATCTTCAGTTCCTTCTCATTTTGCTGTAGGCGGTGGAATAGGCGCCTTTTACAAATGGAAAGATTTTGAATTTGCAATTGAAATCATGAAAGATATAGGCCTGTATAACAATAAATTGCAAATTGATGATTATCAAACTTCTGCCGATGTATCGCCAAAAGATCAATCACAGCATATAAAGTACTTAACTCTTTATGATATTTCCGCTCGTTCTTATTTAAATATATCTATAGGCTTTGCTTTTTAAGGCTGACATTAAGTTAAAAATACACTCATCACTCATCACTCATCACTCATCACTTATGACAATGGAGGTGCACGCTAGAATCCGCAACCGCCCCAGCCGCTGCGCAAGTAAATAATGAGGTGGATTTGGAATCAGGTTGTAAAAAAAACACGGAAACTTACCTTTAGATTTTTTGAGTTGAACTTGCTTCGCTCGACTGACCTTGGCAAAACTCGCCAGCTCGCTTCGCTACTCACGTCGACCTCGGGCTACGCCCTTGGGACTCCTTCGAGGGCCAAGAAACCGATGATTCCACAGGCTTAATCTACTTCAATGGGTGATACTGCAACCCTAGTCTTGGGCGCTTTATTAGCCCTGATACCATCATCAATAAAAAATATGCGTTGGGGAGCTGTTTTACGGACTCCATGCGTGATGTCTCCACAATAAGAATCCTCTGGGTGCCCAACGAAGGATCATGCTCAGTTGCCCTTAGGGAGGGAATCTTCCATGCTGATCTGGTAAAGGGTATGACACCCCTTACCCTTGGCCTTTGAAGCGTACATTGCAAGGTCTGCCCTTGCCAGCAGTGTTTCTGCGTTATCGCCATCTTGGGGGAATTGACTTACCCCGACGCTGCAGGTGATAGGTATATTCCATTTTTTACCTAAAGCGGGAATCTTGTCGATAAATTTGTTCAGTAGTAAGTTGATGTCGTCTTCTTCCTTTAAGTCTTTGAGCACAATTACAAATTCATCCCCGCCAAAGCGAGCGATGATGTCGGATTCTCTAAATTGATCCCGCATGAGATCAGCGGTCATGCTTAACAGTTGATCACCTGCCGCATGCCCCTGTGTATCATTTACTGCCTTAAAATTATCCAAATCCAAAAAGCAAACGGCCACAGATAATTGGTTGCGGCGGCA
The DNA here is from genome assembly GCA_965602905.1 of uncultured bacterium. Taxonomy (GTDB): domain Bacteria; phylum SAR324; class SAR324; order XYD2-FULL-50-16; family XYD2-FULL-50-16; genus JASJGK01. Next base: position 4,169 of record CBFCZY010000036.1, read on the forward strand.
ATATTTCAGTTCTTGAATCAGGAGCTCAATGGCATAGGAGCGGTTACAAAGCCCAGTCAAGGGGTCAAAGAAAGCCAGATCACGTAGCCTTGCCATTTCCCGTTTTTCCTTACTTAGATCGGAAAAAACGCCAATGTACCTAACAGCATTTGCGGACTCGTCAATAAACGAGGAAATTACAAGGTATTTTGGATAAATCTCACCATTTTTCCTGCGATCCCAAACCTCACCTTTCCATTCCCCCTCTTTGGTGATGGAGCTCCACATCTTTGTATAAAAATCCTTGTCATGTTTGCCCGATTTTAGAACACCAGGGTTCTTTCCCTCCACTTCGTGTAGTTGATACCCAGTAATGGTGCTAAAGGCTGCATTGATTTCGATAATTTGATTATGCTCATCAGTGATGACGATAGCTTCTTCTGAGTTTTCAAATACCTTCGAAAGAGTCATTACTCGGCGTACTCGTTCAATCTCCTCTGTAATATCATGGAGAGTGCCCACCATACTGGTTGGCTTGGCATTCCCTTCTTGAACAGAGGCACCAATGACCTGCACGATGGAAATTTTGGAATCTTCCTTTACGATACGGTGAATCAGTTTAAAGGATTTGTAACTGCGGAGAGATTCCAGCACAGCCTTAGTGACGAACTTTTTATCGGGCGTATATACAAAGCCGAAATAATTCCAAAAACTAGCTTCGATTTGATTGTTTTCTAGACCTAGAATCTGATAGAGTTCCTCAGACCAATTCACTTGATCGTTAATCAAATTCCACTCCCAACTTCCCATTTTTTCAGTATGTAGGTTTTTTAAATTGTCACCTGATTTACTTCTGGAACCCGATTTTAAAGGGATGCTCAGATTAGGCTGTAGAGAAAGGATAAAATAGCGTTCCCCTATTTCATTTGTACTTTCAATCACCTTAAGGTTTGAGTTGAAAGTGAACCCCTTCTTATGGATGACAACGATTTGGGATTTGCGCCCCACTAGCCCTTGCTGAGATGAACCAGAAAACCAATCGATCTGTTGGGTTTTAGTATCTTGGTAGTCTCGAGAAAACAGGAAGTTTAAATCCTTCCCCAATACTTCCTCAAATTCATAGCCAAAAGTACGACTGAACTCATTATTAACATAGAATATTTTGGAATCATTATCGGCGATGATAATGCTTTCTTTAATTGCCTTTAGGATAGCCTTCAGAAATGGAAAAGAAGTCTTCGACATAGTCCCCTCAAAAAATAACAGTGAAACAAATTGTGTAGCCTGTTATAGTCTTCCTTTTTTTTTAATATTTCTAGATTCTTTTTACTGAAACTATGTTATATAATTTATAGGTGCGCCTTTTGTTTAAAGTTTTACTTTCAAATTCTCCATCCCATCAAGAGTGTGATCTAATAGAAGGCTGTTTTTTACCCTTCTTCTAATCACAGTATCTTATAAGGCAGAAGACTTTATCCGAATTATTACCATTTACAGGGTAGATATGCTATGGCTTAGAAAAAGTTTAATCGAACTCTGGAGCGATTTAAACTTTCTCCAAAATTTGCCCATATAAATTAGAGATTGTAAAATGCCAAGTATTGAGTCCCTTTCAAATCTACCAATTTCATCTGAAAACGCTATTTCCGATCAGCAAAAGCTGGAAACACTTTATAAAGCGATCAAGGGGAAATGCCCTGAAGTTGATCGTGTTGCCGTAGCACTATACGACGAAGGTGCCGACAGTCTAAAAACTTATGTGGCGGTGATTCAAGATGAAAATCTTCTGGAATATTACGAAGTGCAACTGGATTCAGTGCAGTCGCTTAAAAGACTCAAGGACAAAGGTCAGCCAAGAGTCATTAACGATCTTCAGGTACTAAGCCATGTTCAGACAACTCATACACAAAAAATCCTAGATGCTGGGTATCGCTCTAGCTATACTCACCCAATGCTAAAGAATGAGCGTTTTTTAGGTTTTGTTTTTTTTAACTCCTATCAGCCCCAATGTTTTACAGATGACAAAGTGGACTGGCTGCAACTCTTTAGTGCATTAATTACTGATTTGATTGGCGATGGAATTGGGGCCGCTGAAACCATGATGGCCGCCTTTAAATCGGCAGGTAACATGGTTCATTATCGTGATCCAGAAACGGGAAAGCATTTGGAAAGAATGAGCCGCTTTGCCCAGTTGATCGCCAAGGGGTTAGCCCAATCTGGTCTTGCCGACTTAAATGACGAGGCGATCAACCGCATTTTTCGTTTTTCCCCTCTTCACGATATTGGTAAAATTGCCATACCAGACGAAGTGCTCTTAAAGCCAGGAAAGCTGAATGAGATTGAACGCCAAATCATGCAAACTCACTCTACAAGGGGGTTGGAAATTCTAGATAATATTATTTCTACTTTTAACCTCTACACCGTGGACGCCTTGCCAATTTTGCGTAATATTGTTTCTGCTCACCACGAAACTCTAGACGGCAAAGGTTACCCAAATGGCCTAAAGGGTGAGCAAATTCCAGTTGAAGCTCGCATCGTCGCTGTAGCTGATATCTTTGATGCCCTTACTAGTGTCCGCCCATACAAAAATGCTTGGTCAAATGAACAGGCAACAAAATTGCTGAGTGAGATGTCAGGGGAAAAGTTGGACTTTGATTGCGTTGCTATGCTGCTAGATAACATGGATCAGGTATCTGAAATCCAGCGAAATTTTATGGATTGTACCCCATGAAATCCTTAGATGTGAATTTGCTCAAGATTAAGATAGACCTTGCCTAATCTCAGCAGGCAGCCTACCTGTTGACTCATCGCCGTACAACCACATAATCTCACAACATGAGCCCTCGCCTCTTCTTCTACCTGTAAATTCTATTTCAAATTGCTCTCGCATTTCCTTAAAGACCTCCAAGCCCATTTTAACAGAAAGGCATTTTCTGTTTCATTGCAATGGGGTATCCTATAAAAACTCAGAGGGGAGCTAATTACTCTAGACTCAATCACTACAAAGCTATGATGTTATGAAGAAAATACTAACTTTTAAAATATCTTTTTCTGGCATAATTCAGATTTTTTTAGGCGGTTTCATAGTCTATCAGTTAGCTTTTACCTGGGTCCCGCTCTGGCAAAGAGCAACCTCTCTTTACGGTACAGATGTTTCCAACATTAAAATAGAAGATGAAAATGGAAAATCAATCTACCTATCAGAATTTAAGGGCAAGCCTTTGATTATTAATTTCTGGGCATCTTGGTGCATCCCTTGTCGCTTAGAAATCCCACTTTTGAACGCTATCTATCCCGACCTTTTGGCAAAAGATAAACAGTTAATTGGTGTAAATCAGAGTGAATCTCAAAGAACAATCGACCAGTTTAGAACAAGAACTGCTACTGACTTTCCTATCTACAGAGATGGTGGCGAGCTGTCACGAAAACTTGAAATCCAAATTATCCCGGCTATTGTGGTTATCGATAAGACAGGAAAGGTTCAAAGTATCACATTTGGATTTCGTCCTTGGATCCAAGCTTATCTACTATGGTGGGTTTGATCCTAAAGTTCAGTCTACTTCAATGCTAGATACTAGGGCCTGCCTGCCAAAAATTGAAAAGTAAAACATTTATAGCAATTTAAACCACAAATGCCCCTTAAATCACCCTTTTTAACTACAAAAGGATAAATAGCAAAGAATAGCTTATATACTGCTCCCTATTTTTATTTCCTAACTGAAGCAATAAAATTTTTAGAAGGTTTTATTTGCCTCAAAATAAACCAAGGGCTTTTACTAAAAAGGAAAAAATGAGCAGGATAGAATTTAATACTTCAGCAGAGCTGGCCAGTCTGGCCAGTCTGGCCGAAAACGAGACCATACGAGTCTATGAGGAATCAAGACAACTATTTTCAGAGGAATTTCAGGGAGACTTAGATGCCGAATACTACAAAGCCTCACAGGGTCGCCGGTCCGAAGGTGAGTTAATAGAAATCAAAAAGTCGATACTGATGGATTTTTCCATGAGAAATGCAGAAACCCTTTTTATGCACTATCCAGAGGTGATTTTTGTTTTTGGGAAACCTGAAAATACACTAGGTAAAGTAAACCTCTATCACCCATCAATCCCGATCTGGGCCGCCAGCGACAGGCAAATTGCAAACTACCACCATTACAACCCCAAAGCCGCAGCCAAGCAGTTTGCTGAAAACTGGGTTTGCACAGATGACAAGGGGCAGCTAGTGATGCACCCCGACCGCATTCCATCAGAAGTAGAGAAACATGGTGCAGACCTCGCTTGTGTGAAATATAAAAAAAGGCTAGCAGAGGAAAATACAAAGGTATTAGGCGAAACCATCTACACAGTCAAAGAAGGCGATACCCTTTGGGGCATTGCAGAAAACCACTATGGCAGCGGCTTTTTATGGCGTAAAATCGCCGAGGCCAACCCAGACAAGGTGAAATATAGAGATAATGATATAGTCATTATTTTACCTGGTCATAAACTGATTCTGCCTGCTGTGGATTTAAATGAAGCAAACCCAGAAGCAAACCCAAAACCCTTGGCCGCAAAAACACCAGCAGACGTGAAAGCTAACCATGCAATTGACGGAGTCGCCTGCCCTAATTTAAATATTAAAATTGACCCTGAAGCCTTGAAGGTTCCCTTTGAAGTACCCTTTGGGCCCAATAAATTTGCAAAAGGGACCTTAACCTATGAGCTAGATGTCGCTTGCCAAAAACAAGGCCCCATTAATTTCAGCACTGAAATCAGTAAAGATTCTCTTGTTGTAAAGGCCGATATTCATAATTTTATCGCTTCAATGGGGGTAACGACCGCTG
>CBFCZY010000037.1:0-6761 GCA_965602905.1 uncultured bacterium
CCCCATCATTATTTACAGTCGAAAATGTTGGTGATGTAACTATTGGCTGAGCTATTGCCTTATCAAACGAAGACAATGCAATAATGCCTGCAAAAATGAATACATATAAAAATGTATATGACAACTCTTTAAAGCATATATAAATAGACTTGATCATTAACTAATTAGTTTAAAGCGCCTTTGTTATTTGTTTTGAGTAAGAATGTTTGATGTGCACCCTTGGAGTTTATGGAAGTCCCTAAAATGGCATATCCTCCATCTGGGGTCCTTCTTACTCTTACGGGTATTTCATCACCTATTCCACCATATGTTTTATTAATTCCAGCTGTTTTTAACGTGCCATTATAATTTACTTCTAGTAAAAGCAAATCTTTATTATCCAGCTGGTCATCCGTAGTTCCTACGATTAATAGTCCTTCAGAAATGCCAGCAACAGAACCACTATTTGTGACAGAATTAGCCATGTAATTTCCAGTAGTAAAATCACCAACATTTAATACGTTACCACTACTTGATCCATTTATGGAGGAAACTAAGCCTATTTTATTAAGGCCATTGATATCTACAATAGTTTGTACCGCTGAAAATCCTACGGGAGTTTTTACAAAATCGCCATCTATATTTGTATAGGTTGATCCATCAAATAAAACTGGGTCGTAAACAACTCCTTCGTTATCCCTTTCTACTCCTGTAAAATTTACAGAAGAAGCTGAATAAGCCAGCCAATTAAGGGTGCCATCTTCTGATTCATAGATGGATTTAGAAGGAATGTTATGCGTATAATTTCTTTGTGATTGCCAAGCAGGGCTTAAGTCTGAATTATACCCCATTAAAATGATGGAGTCATTTGCGGTAGAATAGCCTAGTGCTACAACCTCTCCATTTGTTGTTGATGTAACAGCAGAACCATGTTGAAAGCCATTTCCTAACTTTGTAAGTTCAGGCTTTTCTCCAATTGCATCGGTTTTAATTAGTTGCATAAAGGTTGTGTCATTATCTCTGTTTATACTATCACCGATTAGTATGTAACCATCGTTAATCACAGTTAGAGTATTTCCTTTAAAATTATCAAATGATTGAGCCCAAAGCTTGTTTCCGTTGAGGTCAGTTTTAAGCAAAAGAGTTTCAGTTTCAGAATAGGATGCTAGTATTAAATAACCATCGGGTAAAACGGCTAAATCTTTGCTATTCATTTCACTCGTTTCACTATAAAACTTTAAAAAGGTATCCGTTTGGTTTGGCTCTAGGTTTTCTATTGCACAACTGCCAAATGATAAAAGGACTATGATAAAAAGTGCACTTCGCATGCTATCTTAATTTTTTTGGTTTGTAAATGTTATGAGTATACCCTACAGAAAATCCGAAATCTTGCAGACGAATGCCATCATAAGACTCATTCATATTCCATACTAAGTTTGGGTCGCTAGGAGTGAGTGAATTATCAGGGTTGCTAGAATTCAAAAGTTGATGTGAATACCTGACTTGAAAATTTAAAAAGCCTTCGTTAATCTTATATTTTAACCCTGCTACTGCGAATGCCGAAACGTTAAATTTGAGTCTGTCTTCCGTGAGATCTAATGTGTTCGTTGTGACGGTTCCCCCATCATCAATAGTAAATGTAGTGGCATCTCCTTGGTAAGATTCACTTATTAAAAATTGTGGAGCTAACCCGAGCCCCCCGTATAATGTTAATTTGTTTCTTTCTAATAAATGATACTGAGCTAGTAAAGGGAGTTCTATGGAAGTTATTTCTTCTGCTCCTTCAAATCCACCATTGATACTATCACTCACAATTTTGATTAGTGAATGCGTTTTCTCAAACTCTAGAATTTGAAAACTAGGACCACCCAGAATATAAAATTTTTCAAATAGTTCATATTCGATATGTAGCCCTGCTCTAATGCCTAAAAGGGGAGCATATGATTGACGTGAGTCATTATTTAGGTCAGCCGTACTATTTAGATGTGTAATAATGGGGCTTGCAAAAACGAATCCAAATGACCCTCCTAAATTAAATATAGGGTCATGCCGATATTTTTCATATAAATTTATAAATTCACTTGGGTCAATAGCCGCATTTACTTCGAATTCATGATTTGTTTCAAGAAGCTTCAACATATTTGCTTCTGCCTTTTCAGGCTCTTCTAAAAAAATATAGGTTAACGTCAACAGTTTTAACGCATGTACTCTTTCAGGTTTATCAAAATCCTTCCCTTCAATACACGTAATAATCAGCGCTTCTACGTCTTGAATTCTGCCTTGATCGTATTTGCTCTGCGCTAATTCTAGATTTATTACACACTCACTTTTATCTTCCTGTGCAAGTAAATAGCCTGAAAACAGGCTATTTAGTACAGTTAAAAGAATAATTTTTTGGTATTTAATTAGGTGCATTTTCACACGTTTTTTCTTTTTTAATATCATCCAATTCTGCCACATATATTTCCCATTCGTCATCGGTTAAATTTCGAGTGATATGTGTACATAATTTATTCGCCATTTGAGTAATATCTGTTGGCCAAACTCTTACCTCGCCATTGTCAAATCCACCACCTAGTAAGTATTGACCATCTGTCGTAAAATCAAGTGCAGCGGCCCAATCGTTTAGCCCAGAAAGAACCAATGGCTGAAATTTTAAGTTATCCATATTCCAAACCCTTAGGGTGCCATCAAGGCTGGCTACTGCCAAATATTTTCCATCAGGGCTAAATTCAATATCTTTAATGGTCGCTTGGATTTCAAAAAACTGCCTTCTGATAGTTTTAGTTACGGGTTCTATTATGGTTACTTCTCCTTCTCTATTACCAATGGCTAGATATTTTCCGCTTGGGCTAAATCGAACAGAAGTAATCGCAAAGTTTTTTGTTTCATACACAACTGTCTCTTGGTTCGAATTTGATAAATCCCAAACAAATACTTTTCCATCATTGCCAGCACCCACTAATAATATACCGTTGGTGCTTAGTGATAGATGATTTATTCGTGTAGATGGCTTTATAAATTCAGTAAGCGAATTGGTTGACAAATTATATTTTGCAATATCCTTTCCATTATCCTGCAAAGCTAGAAATTCATTTCCTGATGGGAGCAGCACTGTGTTTTTTACGATTCCTTTAAACCCTTCAAGTTGCCTGTTTGTATTATTAGAAAGATTAAAGTAATTAATAAACGAAGATCCATCTGCTAGTAGGGGGTAGTCTCCACCTGCTAGCAGCCATTTACCATTTGGGTCACCAGTTAAATCCTTTGTATTATGACCTTGCCTTGCAGCAATGATGGTATCTGCTTCTACTTGTCCATTTTTTACGGACCATTGTAGTATTTTGCCTTCAGAATCAGCAGAGAATAACCCTTGTTGGCTACTACCATTATTTATAACCACATTTACTTGCTGTGAATGCCCGCGTAAACTTTTTGTAGAAATATCTCCAAACTGATTAAGTGCATTATACACACCTGCATAAATATCTGCATTAAACGAAGGACCCTCATGCTGCACATTAAAATTATACCCTTGCATTGCTAGTAGACCTTTTAAGTGATCATCGGGTATGTTTTTAGTGGCTGTAATTGCCAAAGATTTTGAAAGTGCGAGGTAACGAAGTTTTTCTGCATTTTTTCTTTCTTCATTTGCTACACTTTCCGCTTTTCGTGCATTATCACTTTCTAGATTCGCTAGATTTGCATTTTCTGTTGCGCTAATTTCCGCTTTTTCAGCTCTATCTTTTGCTCTTTCAGCAGCAGATCGCTGTTGTTGAGCAACTTGCTCTGATCTTATGGCAGCAGCTGCAGATGAATCTGCAGCGTCTTTAGCTTGAGTGGCTAATTCGGTTTGAGCTTCTGCCTCTTTTCTGTTTATTTCAGCTTGCAATAAATTCGTTTGGGCTTCTTCTTTAGCTTCAGCTTCCTTAACCAACGCTTCATCAGCTTGTGTTTTAGCGACAAATGCAAATAGTAGGAATACAATAGATATTACAGCAGCTCCCCCCATTACCAAAGCGGTAATTCGTGCTCTCTGAAGTGCTCTTTTGGCTTGTAGCTCTTTAATTTTTTGTTCTTCTTCAAATTCTTTTTTAGAATACTCAAGAAAAACCATGGTACGCTCGTAGGCAAGGTCGTATCGCTGTCCCCAAACTAAGGTTGGCTTATGTTTAAGCTGCCAGTTTAATGCTAACTGCAAATCTGGTGGCCGCCAAAGGCCCCCTTTACCCACTTGGTGCATGGCGGATGCTTCTGAGAGTCGTAAGTACATGCTTACGGCTTCATTTTCTTCATCTACCCAGTTTTTCAATCGAACCCAAATTCGCATTAAACTTTCATGCGAAATATCAATCATTGAATCGCCATGTAAAATTTGATCAGATGGGGGCATTAATAAGGATCGGCCAGGTTCTCTAAATCGTTCTATTACACTCGAAACTTCTTCAACAGAAACATCTGCAATAGAGGCAATTTCACTAAGTAGGGTAGGCCTCCTAATACCAAAATTCTCTCCTCTTTTTTCTGTGATTGCTTTAAATAAAATGGCGCAAATCTCTCTTTGATAATCATTAAGTTCATCAAAGGCTTCGTTTGCATGCATGGAGAGCGCCTCTTCCATGGTGCCAATGGCCTCATAATGCTTGAGGTCCATTTCTTCGGTATCAACTTCTTTATTTTTACCCCAATAATCCCATGTACGCATCAATGCATGTTGCAGAATGGGAAGTTGGTCTGGGTTGTCACCTAAGTCATTTAATAGCTTTTGAACTAGTCTAGGAGCGATTTCTCCACCACCAACAGCCACAGGTCCTTCAATGGCTCTACGCTTTTGCTCACGCGTGAGCATTGGGATTAAGTAATGGCTATCGTTTATTTTTCTTGTTAATTCAGCAAATTGAGCACATTCACCTATAAAATCAGAGCGCATGGTAATGGCTATGTAGATTGGCTCATCTTCATAGTCAATCGCTTCCATTAATAAATTAATAAAGCTCAGCGTTTCATTAACTGAATTTTTGTTTTGGGTATCGTCTTTAAACCTGAAGAGTTCCTCAAACTGATCGATTAGAATAAGGTAATTTTTACCTGTTTTCTTTCTTGTTTGCTGTATTGCCTCTACTAAACCTAATGAACTACTTTTCATAAGGGTAGAAATAATGGTCCTCTTTATTTTTCGATCTTCATAATTAGCGGTATCGTATGAAGGGTCGTGTTCAAGAATTGCTTCTCCTAAATTTTCGATGGGGTTATGCCCTGGTCTTGTAACAACTACTTCCCAGTTGGGTCCTGTTTCAGTTAAAAAACCACCATAAAGAATAGGCAATGCCCCACAGTATATAAAAGAAGATTTACCACTGCCTGAAGGTCCAATTATTCCAACAAATCTATGTTGGGATAATTTCATTAATACCTCATCGGTCTGGCCTTCTCTGCCAAAAAACAAATGACTTTCATCAATATGAAAGGGCCTTAGTCCAGGGAATGGATTATCAATATGACTAGTTATGGTACTCATATTGCTTTGTTTAGCCCCTTAATAAACTCCAAGACTTTATCTTCTGCCGTTTTCTTACCACTCGACTCAATTAATTCAACTTCATAGTCTTTGAAGTTATCCTCTTTTAGTTCTACATCTTTACCACCAATTATTGCTTTGCCTACAATGGGCTTCACCCTTCCTAATCCAGGTGCTTTGAGCAAATCAAGCAGTTTCATTCTCACCCAATTTGTATTAACCTTCTCTTGAAACACAATGGCGAGGTCAAGTTGTTTTAGTTTCTCTAAATGGCCTTTGCGAATTTCTAATAGATTGTCATCAAAATCAGGCTCAATTACATTTAATCCTGATTTTACTAGTAGTTTAATATAAGGAGTGATAGAGTCTTTATCAATTTTATCGTAGATCAAATACACATTGAGTTTTTTAGAATCAACGTGAAAAGATTCTTCTGCCTGAACTCCAAAATTTTCATTGGCGAAAATCTCTTCACGCATAATATTTTTAAAATCTTCAAGCGGGGTTTGAAGCACTTCGGCCCCTTCGAGTGCGGTAACATCTCTTTGTAAGTTTTCTACAAATGCTTTTTGCTTATCACTAGACTTCTTTTGATCTGGCTTAATCCAAATTAATCGCTGCATCTTTTTGCCTTTTTCAACTTCATGTTGAGAGGCTAACTTATTTTGTAAATCAACTACTGAACGGTCACTTCCTGATGGGATATCACCATAAGAATTTCCTAATAGATGGATTCCAAATACACTTTTACTTAGGTTTTTGTTTATTGATTCTGAGAGGTCGTCTAATTTCGTAGGTAAATTATGGTCGGGAAGCACTTTAAAACCATGCCGCTGCAATTCCCTTCTAATAATGTTTCTTTGAATGGTTAGGTCATTTCCTGTAGTAGCTAAGTAGATTGTTTTTCTTTCAATTATTGGCTTTATTTTTTTACTATTATTGTCTTGTTCGTATAATAATTCATTTATGTCAAAAGCTAAATCTACCAGTTTCATCCAATATACATTCTCCGCCTCAGGTCCAAAAAAGTCATAAAAAGCAGATTGTTCTGGATCTTGATTTTCTGTATCGTATAAATCATAGGGTATTAGCTGATTTAATTTTGATGGGAGGCTTTCTAGTCCAACTTTTTCTTTCATCACCTTAAGTACCTTGGCATCTGACTTTTTATTGGTGCAAAACTCCTCGATGGCATCTAAGCATGGGCCGCTCTTTACCATTTCGTTTGAAACAATACTTACTAAAACTCCAGTACTTTTTAATT
>CBFCZY010000038.1:0-6447 GCA_965602905.1 uncultured bacterium
CTAAAGCCTTTATGGACACTTGAGTCGCTCCGCTGCCATTAGAAAGCTTCGCTTGCTTTCATGTGTAAAGGCTAAAGCCTTTATGGACACTTGAGTCGCTCCGCTGCCATTAGAAAGCTTCGCTTGTTTTCATGTGTAAAGGCTAAAGCCTTTATGGACACTTAATCGCTACGCGATTAACCAGGAGGCCAGTTCATTCGCCTGCCGCCAAGGATATGAAAATGGATGTGAAAAACCGACTGGCCTGCAATTTCATTGTTGTTGGTCACGACTCTGTAACCCTCCAAGCCTTGCTCTTTGGCGATGGCGGCGCAACGCAGCAGAATCTTACCCAGTAAAGCTTGGTCGGCCTCGCTTGCGTCGTCCAAGTTCACAATATGCTTTTTAGGGATCACCAGCGCGTGAAAGGGCGCTTGGGGCTCTAGGTCTAAAAAGGCTAACATTTCTGCATCTTCAAAAACCACCTTAGCGGGGATTTCTTTTTTGGAAATTTTACAAAAAATACAATTTTCACTCATAGGGTTCTCCGTTTTTTCTATCTTCTTTAGGGTAGCTTTTATTTAATCAAGGTGAAAGTGGCAATCTGCTTGCCCTTGGCCTTTTTTTTTATTACTTTAGATAGATAAGCAGCATTTAAAAAGTACATTTTTTTTATGCTCTCACTAATTTAAATTTAACCCTCTTCTAAATTTCTCATGTCTGAAAATAAAGTAGCTATCGGCTTTGGTATCGCCTCAAAAAACAACAATGGAGACTGGCTAGAAACCTACTACCCCTTCCCCATGATCAACCCTAGCGAAGCCTTACTTACCGATTTAAGATCCATCACTTTATCAGCAGAGGGCCAAAATGCCACGGTTGAGCTTTTTAGCAAAGACTTAAACGACCTGATTGACAAGTTAGATAAGCACCCAGAAACAAAATCTTGGTTATACCAAGGCATGGAGTGGATGTCTTCGGTGCAGCCCATTGTTTTGGTGATTTCAGAGTTGCAACGGCCACCTGAGACAGTTCCAGAAATTTATTTACACTTACATTTGTTAAGCCACAGAATGGTAAAGCCACATGGTCTTTGCCTAGAGGGCATTTTTGGAAAGCTACCCAATGTCGCTTGGACAAACTTAGGGCCCATTGACGTAACCGAGTTGAAAGGCCGAGTGGCAGAAGCTCGTGGCCAAGGTAAATTTATTGCTGTGAAATCAGTAGATAAATTCCCTCAAATGACAGACTACGTTGTGCCAGCTGGTGTCCGAATTGGTGATGCCTCTAGAATCAGGCTCGGCGCTTACTTGGGCGAAGGGACAACGGTGATGCATGAAGGCTTTGTAAACTTTAACGCAGGCACACTGGGCACAGGCATGATCGAAGGCCGAATTTCAGCAGGTGTGGTTGTGGGTACAGGTACAGATATCGGTGGTGGAGCCAGTACTATGGGCACTCTGTCAGGCGGAAACGCAGTGATTATCTCTCTTGGCGAAAATTGCTTGGTAGGCGCTAACGCTGGTGTGGGCATCCCTCTTGGTGACCGTTGCACAGTGGAAGCAGGCCTTTACGTAACAGGCGGCAGTAAGGTTTCTGTGCTTGACGACCAAGGCAAAGAAGTGAAAAAAGCCAAGGCAGGCGAACTTGCTGGGATGAACGATCTCCTATTTAGACGGAATTCCATCAGCGGGGCCATCGAATGCCTGACCAACAAAAAGGCAATTGCTCTAAACGAGGAACTTCACAGCAATAACTAGCTGCGATAACCCATGGCCAATAGCTCGTCTTTCAAAAAAAGGTTTCTTTACCTAGTTGCGCCGACCTTAATTCGCTGGATGTTACTGACCATTGGTATGACCTGCAAACCCATTTGGATTGGGCGAGAAAAGCTAGACGCCCTAGAGGCGAAGGGCGAAAATTGGATTTTTTCTCTTTGGCATAACAACATCGGCACAGCAAATTACCTCCTTAGAAACTATGGTTTGGTGGTGATGGTTTCCCCTAGCAATGAAGGCGAATGGGTGAGCAAAGTTGTACATAAACTTGGCAACGATGTGGAACGAGGAAGCAGCAGCGGCGGCGGCGCTAGAGCCTTATTAAAAATGATTAAGCGTATCAAGGGCGGCCAAATGGGGGCCATTACCCCCGATGGGCCGAGGGGACCAAAGTACCAGTTGGAGCCAGGGGCAATTGCCTTTGCGCAAAAGACAGGCAGGCCTTTGATACCCCTACATATTGAATACACTAAACCTTGGCTTTTAGAAAAAACATGGGACCAACACAAACTGCCCAAGTTTTTTTCCAAGATTATTATTACCCTAGGCGACCCTTTTTACGTCTCTGAAAAACTAACCAAAGCTGAGCAAGTGCAGACAGCGAAAGACTTTCAAGAAAAGATGATGGAAAACGTCACCTTTTGCGAAGAACAACTCAAACAACTTAAGGAAACAAATGAAGTATAATGTATTTGGACTAGGTAACCCCCTAATTGATGTAATTTTACAGGTACCAGAAGATATTATGACCACCTTAAATGTGCCCAAAGGCAGCATGAACTTGGTGGATGCCCGTAGACAAGCTGATATTTTAGAAGGCTGTAAGGACTATGATGCAACTGAAGCCCTTGGTGGTTCTTGTGCAAATTCAATGGTGATGATTGCGCAGCTCGGTGGCAAGGCAACCTTTTGTGGCAACGCTGGAAACGATCATTTCGGTGATACTTACAAAGCCCAACTGGAAGCAGAAGGTGTAACCAGCTACTTGGCGCAAGAAGAGGGTGTTACTGGCTCGACTGTGATCTTAGTGACTCCTGACGCCGAACGCAGCATGAACACTCACCTTGGCAAATGCCAAGACTTAAAAGGCTCTCAGATTGATTTAGATGCTATTGCCGACTCAGAATATCTATACATTGAAGGTTACCTTTGGGATACACCGAGCCAGCAGGAAGCTGTTATGAAAGCTGTGGAACATGCCAAAGCAAACAAGGTAAAAATCGCCTTGAGCCTTTCGGATGCTTTTTGTGTAGAGCGCAATAAAGATGCATTTCAAAACCTTTGCGACAACTATGTTGATTTGCTTTTCTGTAACGAAACAGAAGGTAACTCTATGACAGGTCTGACCGACCCAATGGATACATTACGTAAGCTAGGCGAGAAGATTACTCATGTAGCCCTAACGTTAGGCGCTAAAGGCGCTGTAATTTGGGACGGTGGCGAGATCTTTCATATTGAGCCTGTTCCAACCGAAGCCGTGGATACCACTGGTGCTGGTGATTCCTTTGCCGCAGGTTACCTCTACGGTGTTACCAACGGTTACTTGCCCGAAAAAGCAGGGGACTTAGGTTCTATTGCCGCTTCCATCGTTGTGAGTCAGGTTGGCCCACGTTACAATGGCGATTTTAAAAAATTAGTAGAAAGCTACCTAGATTAATATGTTTGAAGTCACTGAAAATGCAGTCTCCTTTTCTGGAATCCCAGCCACCAAATTGGCTGAGGATTTTGGAACACCTCTTTACGTCTATGATGAAAAGACCATTCGCAAAAATTGCCAGACCCTAAAATCTATGGTGGATCTGCCAAATTTTGAGGTCTTTTACTCTGCTAAAGCCAACACCAACATAGCCTTGCTAAAAATCATCAAGTCAGAAGGTTTGAAGATAGATGCTATGAGCCTCGGCGAATTGGCTTTAGAAAAAGAGGCTGGTTTTGACAATTCTGAGATTTTGTTTCTAGGCAACAATCTTAAAGAATCTGATATTGAGGCTGTGACCAAAGAGGGTATCACCTGCTGTTTGGATTCTTTAGATCAGGTAGAACGCTTCTGTAATGTCGCTCCAAATAGTGAATTTTATATCCGCTTGAACCCGGGAGTGGGTACAGGTGCAGGCCACCATGAAAAGGTGGTTACCGCAGGTAAGGTAAAGTTTGGTATTGATTTGAGTCTTCTCGATGACTCTATTGAACTGGCTAAAACTAAGGGCTGCAAGGTGACTGGTTTTATGGTGCACATTGGCAGTCTTTTTCTTGATTCTACCCCCTATCTGAATGCCATTGAGCAACTATTAGAAATTGCCAAAGGCTACCCAGAGATTGAATATATTGATTTTGGTGGTGGTATCGGTGTGGCTTACGATCGCGCGACAGAGCAACCCTTTCCCTTTGCAGACTTTAGCGCTAAGTTTACAACCTTGCTAAAAAATTGGAGTACAGAAACTGGGCGAACCCCAACCTTTGCTATGGAGCCAGGTCGCTTTGTGGTGGCCGAGTCGGGTGTTTGTTTGACCCAAGTTCAGTCGGTAAAAACCAACTCTGGGGTGAACTTTGCGGGTACAAATTTAGGGTTCAATTTTCTCTTGCGGCCTGAGTTTTACCAAGCCTACCACGAGATTGTTAAGGCGACAGGTTTAGAAGGCGCAAAGGTGACCTATAATGTCACTGGTAACGTCTGTGAGTCTGGTGATAACTTGGGTAAGGATAGAGAACTGGCGGAATGCAAGGTCGGCGATTTACTCATCGTGCGGGATACTGGCGCTTATGGCTTTGCTATGGCCAGCAATTATAATAGTATGTGCAGGCCTGCCGAGGTTTTGATTACCGCAGAAGGCGAGGCAAAATTGATTCGCAGACGTGAAGAAATTTCCGACCTCTTAAAAACCCAAGTCTACTAAGGCCCAAGCATGGTTGACGCACTTCCAGAATTACTGATTCCTTTAAAATACAAGGTCCCCATGAGTGGGAAGACGTCACTCAAGTTTGGCGGGCCTGCCAGTATTTTCGCAACAGCGAGCAATGTTACAGAGCTTAAAAACCTGCTCGGTTACATTAAAGCTAACGACCTCCCTTGGTTTTTACTGGGGCGGGGAACCAACTTGATTGTTTCTGATGCTGGGTTTAAGGGCTTAGTCATCACCCTAGGCGGCGACTTTGAGACCGCCACTGTAGATGGTGAGATGTTAACCTGCGGGGCAGGGGCTGGCGATTTTGCCATTGCCCGAGTGGCAAGGGAGAATTCCTTGGCTGGCTTAGAATTCCTTTCCACAATACCAGGTACCCTAGGCGGGGCTATCCGCATGAATGCAGGGGCGCATGGGTCTGAAATTAGCGACTTTTGTGAGTGGATTGAAGTCATGGACCTCAGTGGTGAGATTTTTAAATATCACCCTGAAGACCTACAAATGGGTTACCGAACCAGTTTGCTAAAAAAAATGCCTGCTGTGGTCATAGGGGCCAGTTTGAAACTCACGAAAGGCGATGCCTTGGAAATAAAAGCCAAAGAAGATAATTATAAAGCCCACAGAACAAAAACCCAGCCTACAAAAAGCAACAATTGCGGCAGTCTATTCGCCAACCCCGAGGGGGAGGCCGCTGGGCGCTTGATCGACCAAGCTGGCCTGAAGGGATTTGCAGTCGGTGGTTTTAAAATGAGTGAGAAACACGCCAATTTTTTAGAGAATATTGACGGTCAAAAAATTGATGACTTGGCAAAGTTGGTGGATCACGTTAAAAAAAGAGTCTATGAGACATCTGGCGTTCAATTGAAGCTAGAAGCAGAAATTTTAATCTAACTACCTTAGAATATTGGCCCCATGAGTGAAGAAATCGACGTAAAAAAAGTAGCAAAACTAGCCCGCTTGAAGCTAACTGACGAAGAAGAGCGAGTTGTAGGCCAAAAGTTTAAAACCGTGCTTGGCTATGTGGCGTTGTTAGAAGAAGTTGAAATTGTTGGCGAACTAGCTGGTAAAGACGAATCGGAGCAGGTAAAATACCGCCCCGATAAAAACGTAGTCTCCCCAGTGAAACCCGAAGACTTCTCCCCCCACATGGAAAACGGCTTCTTCAAAGTCCCCAAAGTTATCGAATAGGCTTCGCGCCTATTTTACGGTTTATTTAACTAAAGCTATATCCTTGCTCCCTAGCGAGTTACCCTTTAAAGTTGAGCTTTTAGCCCTTGGGCCAAGCTCACTTCCCCAAAACCGCCCTCTGGCGGTTTTTTCGTTTCTAGCTCTTCCCCCTGCCTGTACCTTTAGCGCTTTGGGATTATACTCTTGACCTTTTCTTCTGAAAGACGTTCTTCAAACCTTTTTAGGGCATTGAATTAGGGGACTTCCTTCCATATAATTTATCTGGGATGCGCAAAGCTCATTGATGCTTTCTCTCTTCTTTTTTGTCAGAAAAAAGAAGCAAAAACTGACCCTCACCGCTCAAAGCTAGTTATCGCCAACACCCAGCCACATAATAGCAGCATCTTAAACCAATAAATCACCCCATAGTTTATACATTATGTAGGCGATGCCTCCGCTTTTCACTAATGAGGGTTGTCTACCCACTGCTATCCTTTTACCTCACCAGTTAAGAAGAGATTTGGGCTTCCATACGATGTACTGCTTGCTTCAAAGCTCACTTAATTTTAGCAATTAAGCAATTAAGCAATTAAGCAATTAAGCAATTAAGCAATTAAGCAATT
>CBFCZY010000039.1:0-5736 GCA_965602905.1 uncultured bacterium
TTTTAAGGTCCTGTGCCATTTGAGTGGCTTTATCGGCTCGGAGCTCTAAGAGTTCTTCACCAGCTTCTTGTGGCGCAATGCCTTGTCTTAGTAGTTTGATGGCTAGATCCACATAGGTGTTTTCTTTCCACTTCAACTCTTCACTTAAGTCTGTCAGCTCCTGCTGGGCGTTTTTTACCAGTTTTAGCGAATCCATTCGCTCGATCTCACTAGAGCCTTTAATCTCTTCCAAGGCTGTGAAACCAGACTGGTTTGCCACCCCGACACTGAGTGTCTTTGGGTTTACAGCAGGGATGCTCAAGCGCTCTTTGCGCTCATCCGTAGCATCCAAAGGAACCAAAATTCCCTTTTGGGTTACATCTGCGTAACCTACAATCTGACCGGGATGCTCAATCTTCCCTCCATAATAGAGAACTAAACCAGCAACCCTTTTTGAGTCGGGAACCCCAATTAAGAAGCCTCCGTCACCCATGGCCTTTTCCATTCCGATTCGGCCTTTAATGTCTTGACCTGGGTCAGCTTGGGTAAAAACCCCAGGCTCATTACTTAAGATTCTGGTGTTCAGGCTCATGCCCTTAAAGTTTCCACCACTTCCTAAGCGGTTATGCATTAGCACTAACCTCCCATCTACACTCAAGCAGGCGCTTACTTCTAACCCCGCTTGCCACAGTGCCCTTTGTAGGCCTGCAACCAAACTTTTTGGGTCTTCTGTTTGAGACAACCTGTATCTTACTTCCTGTTGCCCTTGGGCAATGACCAGCATATCCTCTTCTGTAAGTGAGCTTGGGTTTACCACCTCAGGTCCCACTAAACTTGCAGGCTTTGCAGCCCTTTCAATTGCCACGGGGTAACCGCCAGCATTTGATGATTGTACTAAAGCGGAGCCCCTTACAAAGCGGAGTCCCTCTCCTGTTATATTGGCCAGTACCCCACTTTTTCCGTTGAGTAGTGCCCGCCCTTGGAAGCTTGCGCTTTCGCTTAAGGCTTTTATCTGTCGTAATCTTTCAACCAAGTAGCTATTGGTTAAGCTCCCTGGAACATTTGTTTTGTCTTTGAGGCTCGTTGTTAAAAAGGCCTCCATCTCACTCAACTCGGATCTCATGTGTTTGAGACTGGCTCCTGTTATCTGAAGGATGGAAACACATCCTTCCAGTTTCGCAACTGGTGATACTCCTGGAACTGGCCCCTCCCATAACCCGGGCTCGATTCTCCTGGGTTCCAATAACTTCGGAACCTGAAAAGCATAGGCTTTCATTCTTCCCCTTAAGGTTTTGGCTTCTTCGTTTGTCAAAGAAGCGTTTTTAACCGTTAGTCCTGAGGCAGCAGGCGCACCCTGCCACCTTAGGAGAACTTGTGTAGTTAGTTACTTTTCCCTATGTGTAAGCCATAAATGGCTTAGGGAAACTTATTGCTTGCGCAATTACTTGAGTAAGCTAAGTACGTTGTTCGGGGTCTGGTTAGCCTGAGCTAACATTGCTGTCGCAGACTGAGTCATGATCTGGTTTCGAGTAAATTCACTCATTTCCTCGGCCATATCTGTGTCTCGAATCACACTTTCAGCACTGAGCATGGATTCCTTGGCTACTCTTAGTGAGTTCAAGTTACTCTCTAGGGTGTTCTTCTGTACTGCCCCTAGTTCCGCTCTAGTAGTAGTTACCTGATCAATGGCATCGTCTAGTAAAAGTAGAGCATCCTGTGCACCTTGGAAGTTTCTAACATCCAAGTCTCGTAAAGACTCATAACCTGATTCATTGTTTACGTTTACAGCCAATTTGTTGGTAGATGTATTGGGAATCAAGGCAGAGGTTGTCTGCATGTGATTTCCACCAATCTGAAAGCGTAAAGCGTTGGAATCGATACTCACTCGGCCTACTTCGGGCTTGAGTGGGTCTGCGATACCTGTAAACCTTACAGCTAAGCCTTCTACGTTGGTTCCAACACCACCTGTTAAAATCTGGCCTTCACCTTCTGCTACTTCGTCACCGATGAAGCCTCGAACATCCAATCCGTTTTGTACCCACATTGGTGTGTCTGCATTTTGAGACAGTACACCTGCTGTGGAACTGATCACACTAAAGCCCTCTTCTGAGCCGTAGTCATGATGGACCATGGTCATCTTACCTTCTTCAAAGTAAGCATTCACCTTCAAGCCTGCATCTTTGATCTCGTTGTTTAAACGGTTTTCAAAGGTTTCTAAAGTCTCACCAACTCTTGATTGAACCTGTACGGTTTTGTCACCCTCTTGGATGTTTAAAACCTGACCTGTGTCGATCATGTCGGTTGTCCAAAGAACTGTACCTTGAACCTTAGCCTGAGTGGCCTCTTGGTCGATGGTTACAGCGTAGCCACTTTGTGGGCTGCCTTTGGTGGTAGTTGTAGCGTTGACATAAGATAAGTCTGGGCCTGAGGCCGTGCCGTTCATTCCGTTTGAGCCATCAAGTAAAGACTTTTTACCAAACTGTGACATCTGAGCGATGCGGTCGATAGAGTCGATTGCGTTTGCAAGTTCGGCCTGATCGGCTTCCAGCATCCCTGAGTCGTTAATGCCATCGTTGGCAGCATGGATGGCGAGCCCACGCATACTGATCAAAAGACGGTTTACTTCGTTTAGATCTGCTTCTGCTGTTTGGACTAGAGCAACTGCACTCTCACTGTTCATTACTGCTTGGGTTAAGCCTGCAACTTGGCCCCTCATTTGTTCTGAGATCACTAAAGCTGCGGGGCCGTCACCGGCTCGGTTGATTTTTAATCCACTGGATAAGTGCTCCAAGGATTTAGTCAGTCTAGCGTCATTCTGGATCAAATTCCTGTGGGTATTTGACGCTGCTGTATTGTGGTTAATGCGTAAAGACATGGTTTTCTCCTAAGTGCCTGCGCCTCATTCCTTTGAGGGGCGGGCTAATTTTATATTTTTGTCGTGACATCTTGTCAGTGTAGCTTGGGCATCCTGTCCAAACTTTTTTAGCTTTTGACTTCTTGTCAGTATTTCCAAGGGCATCCTGTCCTTGATTTTTTTTGAGCTTCATCACCTAAGATTTATAGTGGCTTGTGTAGGGCCTACTTGGTGGAGCGCTCTTTAGTATATTCGTTTTTAAGCTTTCGCTTTCAGGCTTTTTGGTGCCTGTTTTATTCTTTTGTCACTAGAGTGATTAGGCTCTTGGTGACTAGGCTTTCGCCTTTTTGTGGCCTGATCCTTTGGATTCAGGGTTCACAAGGTTTTCACCTTTTGCCACTGGAGTGATTAGACTCTTGGTGACGAAGCTTTCGCTTTTTTGCTTGTCGCTCCTAGGGATTACTCCTCATGGGGCTTGAGCTTTTTTCTATTTGGCTAAACTAGTTGGTATCATCTTGATTCTAACTAGTGGTTCTCTGTTCATCCCAGCTTTTATTGGGCTGGTTGTTTAGACTTTTCAAATCCTTCGATTTGATGGGTCTGGTTTTATTCCAGCTTTTAATAGGCTGGTCTGTTTTCATCGGTCTTCTGTTTTGAAAGCTTCGCTTCCTTTATGTGCAAGCCATAAATGGCTTGGGTAAAACTTAATCGGCGGAGCCGATTAACCAGTAACAGATATCTTCTGATTCCCAGTAGCAACAATGCTAGCCTTCTGGCTGATCTCTTTAAAACCTGCAGAGATGTTACCTAAGATGCCTTGGATCTCACGAATGAGGTCGGCGTCTTTTCTCAAGTTAGCGATAACTGTCTGCTCGTAGCAGAAGATATAAACTGACTTTAGGTTTCTTGCGATCTCGCCACCCTTGTCTTCTCTCAAAGTTGCGATCAATTCCAAAAGAATCTTGCCACTCTTGTGAAGGGCGATGTGAGTTGCCTCAAAATCCTGCTCTTCAATGGCTTTAATGCCTTGGTTCATGAAGCGATTCATGCCGTCAAAGAGCATCAGAACTAATTGTTTCTGGCTCGATGTGCCTACGCTTGTTTTTTGATATGCCTGATAGGGCCTTCCCTGTGCCATTGTAAAACCTTAGTTGTTAGTTTTTAAGCTGCAATCCTTTGCAGCTTATTAATTAATTATTGAGCGTTAACTGCGTGAGCCATTAAGTTTCCCTAAAGGCTTTAGCCTTTACACCTCATTTACTGGGCGTTTAAAAGACTCAAAACCGCTTTTGGTGTTTGATTTGCCTGACCTAACATCGCCATTCCACTGGAAAGGAGAATCTGCTGTCTGGTAAACTTACTCATCTCTGCTGCCATGTCGGTATCACGGATCTCGCTTTCTGCGGCCGTCATATTCTCCTTGGCGTAGCGGAGGTTGCTCAAATTTGTTTCCAAGGTATTCTTTTGGAAAGCACCTAAATTACCTCTTACACTGGTTACTTCATGCAGCGCCTGATCAATTAAGGTCATTGCGTCCTGCGCACCCTGAAAGGTGGTAATATCTACATCACCCAAGCTGCTAAAGCCTGAATCATTATCCATGTCCCGAGACATGGTGTGACTGTTCATGTTCGGTAGATCAATCCTTGCAGACTGTGCCTGTGCTGGCCCAACTTGGAAAGTTAAGCTGTTGTTAGTCACATAAGCTGCGCCTTCTGAGATGTCCATTGGCTGCTCTGGCTGGCCATTTGCGTCCAACACGGGGTTGCCTTGGGCATCTGTCTTAGGCTGGGTTTTAACTCCACCTACATATTCGATTACTAAACCTTCAGCCTTGGTTCCTTGGGCGGCTGATAAAAATCTGCCATCACCGTGAGACAATTCGCCTCCGATAGTCCCTTGGACATCAGTACCCTGTACTGATTCAGCCAAAGTGTTTGCTGTTTCTGTCAGTAGACCTTCAACACTGGTCACAGCGCCAAAACTTGGCTCTGAGCCGTACTCGGTGTGTTCTGCCCAAAGACGTCCGTCTTCAGTGGAACCCACTTCCATGCTCATGTTGTTCTGTTTGATCAACTGCTCTAAGTTGTTCACGATGGACTGCATTGTCTCGCCTACTTTACTGTAGTAAGTCAGGCTGCGGCCACCTTCGTGGAGGGTAAACTGTACCCCACCGGCATTAGTTTCTTCTTCACTTAGAGGCCTTGTGCCCTCTAGGCGTGCCCTTGTGGCGGCAGAAGTAATATCTACTTCGTAGCCATCTGCGGGGCTTGATTCTGTGTCTGTCTCAGCTTTTACAAAGCGAATGCCTTCACCGACTGCAACCCCGCTGATTCCGTTGGAACCATCTAGTAGGGAACGTGTTCCAAACTGTGCTTGGGAAGCGATGCCGTCTAAGGTTTGCAGAAGGTTATCAATTTCTGCCTGATCAGCGGCTAACATCTTGTCATCATTTACGCCCTCGTTGGCAGCGTGTAAGGATAACTGTCTCATGCGAATCAAGATG
This sequence comes from uncultured bacterium, assembly GCA_965602905.1. Taxonomy (GTDB): domain Bacteria; phylum SAR324; class SAR324; order XYD2-FULL-50-16; family XYD2-FULL-50-16; genus JASJGK01. Next base: position 5,340 of record CBFCZY010000039.1, read on the forward strand.
TTGTTTACCTCGTTTAAGCTTGATTCTGCTGTCTGTACTAAAGACACTGCAAGTTCACTGTTGCTGGTTGCCTGCTCTAAGCTGGCAACTTGGCTTCTCATCTGCTCGGCGATAACCATGTTTGCTGGTCCGTCTGACGCTCTGTTTAACTTTGAGCCTGAACTCAACCTTTCTAAGGTCTTATTCATTGCATCATCAGTAGCTTTCAAATTCCTCCAAGAGTTCATTGCTGCTACATTGTGGTTAATTTTTAAGCCCATTTTAAATCTCCGCTAAACCCGCTAGGGTTTTCAAATAAGTTAAGAAGCGCAATTTGCCTTTTTGCTTCCTGTTTTTTCTGTGCCTTTCGGCTATGTTTCCTTTTCGGAAACTCCGCAAAAAACTTTAATCTTTTTTT
>CBFCZY010000040.1:0-4901 GCA_965602905.1 uncultured bacterium
AAATAATAAAAGTGTGGGCACATATATTGATTTGTTCTCGGGGTGTGGCGGTTTTTCACTTGGCTTGGGTAACGCTGGCTGGCAGGGGCTCTTTGCTGTTGAAAAAGACTCTATGGCATTTGATACCTTCAAACACAATTTAATTGATGGCAAATACAAACACTTTGATTGGCCCGAGTGGTTGCCTCAGAAAGCAACAACAATTCAAACCTTATTAAAAAAACATAAAGAAGAATTAATAAGCTTAAATGGCACGGTCGACTTGATAGCGGGCGGGCCACCTTGCCAAGGTTTTTCATTAGCTGGTCGTCGCAATTCGAATGATCCGAGAAACAAGCTTTCAGATGAATACATTAAGATGGTGGGCTTAATTGAACCTAAATATGTTGTGCTGGAAAATGTAAGAGGTTTTAACGCTACATTTAAAGATGCAAAGGGAATAAAAGGAAAAATTCCTCAATCAATGATTGTGAAATCAAAACTAGAAAAACTAGGATATTCAGTTTTTACCGATTATTTAAGTAGCCATAATTTTGGTGTTCCACAAAAACGTACTCGATTCATTATGATTGGTATTCGAGCTGATGTTCTCAAAAATGAAAACAACCCATTTGATGCTCTTGAAAAAGTTAGGAGGACGTTTCTTAAAAAGAAAGGGTTGTCAGAACACCCCGTTAGTGTGAAAGATGCCATTTCAGATTTTGAAACTTCTTCTTCTAAACTTGTTTATCACTCTGGTTCAGAGGCTAGTGGTTTTAAACAAATTGATTATGTGCCACCTAAAAAATTAAATGCTTATCAAAAGATAATGCGTAAAAAATTAAATGGTTCTAAACCAAATAGTTTGCGTATAGCTCGTCATAAAGATACAACTATTATTAAATTTAAATTAATACATAAGATATGCCGTCCAGGATTGGCATTAAATGATGCTGAAAAAGTTATTATTGGTACTCGAAAACAAGCCATTACTGTTTTAGATCCAAACAAACCGTCTAAAACATTAACAACTTTGCCAGATGATATTTTGCATTACTCAGAACCTAGAATATTAACGGTTAGGGAAAGTGCGCGAATTCAATCGTTTCCAGATGATTTTGAGTTTAAAGGTAAATATACAACAGGCGGTGAAAGAAGGACGCAAGAATGTCCTCGGTATACACAGGTTGGTAATGCTGTACCCCCACTTCTTGGTGAAGTTTTAGGGGTGTTGATTAAAAGGCTAGAATGTTCATGACAAACCCTCCATCCCATCATTTTGTAGTAGATTCAGGGCTGAAAAATATTATTGGTCAGGAATTGATTACTAATGATTTTGTTGCCATTTTCGAGCTTGTAAAAAATTCGTTGGACGCCCATGCAACAAAAGTTGATTTGGTTATACAGGATGATTTGATCATTATCGCTGATAACGGAAAGGGAATGCTTGTTGATGGGAATGTAGATGAGATTCAATCAAAATGGCTGAGAGTTGCATATTCTGCTAAGAAACTAGGAATAGAAGATCAAAACCTCAACGACGACTTTAGAAAAAAAATAGCTACTCGAAAACGGGCATTGGGTGGAAATAAAGGTGTAGGCCGTTTTTCCTGTGACCGCCTAGGCAAAGAACTTACTCTTTATACAAAAACACCCCAACAATCGACTTACAATAAGCTTGAAATAAGTTGGAATGATTTTGAAGATAACGATTTGGTAAAGTTTGAAAATGTTGGTGTAAAACGGACGACAGTCAATTCTCTACCTGACTACATAAAATCTCGGCTTAACTCTACCAATACTATTCTTGAAATTTCAGGCCTCAGAAATGACTGGGATTACAAAAAACTCCAAAGCTTAAAAAAAGAACTCGCGCAACTTATCAACCCTTTTGAAAAAAATAAAGATATTCAAATTGAAATTCATGCCAAAGAATATATAAATCAGGATGCTGAAACAGAAACTGAATTCAACAAAGTTAATGGATTGATTAGTAATAATATTTACGAGGCCATAGGACTCAGTACAACAAGAATAGAAGTAAAACTTCGCAAAGGAACCATTCATACTAAACTAATAGATCGTGGTGAATTAATTTATGAAACCGAAGAAAAATCTGACTACAAACACATTAATGATATCCCCATTAACATCGACCTCTCTTTTTTAAATAGAGCAGCTAAAACTAGATTCACTCGTTTCATGGGTATAACCGCATTAGATTTTGGCCATGTGTTTTTGTTTAAAAATGGATATAGGGTCATGCCATATGGTGTTCGTGGCAGTGATATGCTTGGTTATGACCAAAGGAAAAGTCAGGGGCAGATGCGCTATCTGGGATCTCGCGATCTGCTAGGCCAAATTAATATATTAGAGAATAGCCCTGCTTTAATTGAACCTAGTAGTCGTGATGGCGGATTAATAAAGAATGCTGCCTATTCGGAATTAGAAAATCTTTTCAAAATAAATGCATTAGTTAGGCTTGAAGCTTATGTAGTTGGAATTACCTTTAAAGATGTTACAGATAAGGACAAGGAAGATAGTTCTGGCATTTACAAGGAAAAATCACGGATTGGTGTTATTGGTTTAATTAATAAGTTAGTTAGTAATGATCAGATTGAAATTATTAATTATCACAAAAAACTGGTCGATATTATTGATGAAAAATCAAATGATTTTACTAGTACGATAAAAAATCTAAAACAAATTGCTACGGCTTCTAAAAATACCTATTTACTCAATCAAGTAAAATCAGCAGAATTAAAATACACAGCACTTGAAAAGGCAAAGAAAGAAGCTGATGCTGCCTCTCTCAAGGCACGAAAAACGGCTGCCGAAGAAAATGCCAAAGCCAATACCGCATTAGAGGCACAAAAGTTAGCCGAGGAAAAATTAGAAACTGAAATTCAAAGATCATTATTTCTAAAAAGCTTAACAGAAGTAGACGTGGAAGATGTAATTGGCCTGAGCCACCAAGTCGTTTACGATGCAACAAATATCAAAAACATTGTAAATGATGCTTTGGAGCGAATATCTTTAGACGCTGAACATTTCAATGGGTCAGTTGCACTACAAATACTACAGAGCATAGGTCTCAGCAATCAAAAGATATTGCTGGCTTCGCAATTTGCAACCAGAGCGAACTTTCGACACCAATCAGACGGTATAACTGAGGATATGGTTGCCTTCTTAAAAGACTATATACTTGTTTCTGCTAACCCCAACGCTTTAAACATTGAAGTAACTGTAGACATTGACAAAGGAATTGAATTTCCAAGGACATTCAAACCATTAGAACTTTCAATAATAATTGACAATTTTATATCGAATGCTAAAAAGGCCAGAGCACCTCACATCAATTTTAAAATTTCTATAAAAGATGACGTCCTTAATATTGTCGTAAGAGACGATGGCGATGGGCTTGGCTCTGAGATTGATATCTCACGTATTTTTGATCTTGGCTATAGCGGTACCCAAGGTTCTGGTATCGGTCTTTATCATATTAAATCTGTGCTTAAGCAATTAAATGGTTCCGTTAAATTATTAAAAACCTCTAGCAATGAGGCTAAATTTTTAGTGGAGATAAAGGATGAAAACTAGTTTTAATATAGCGTGGGTAGATGATAACTTTAAAGACCCTGCAATGAATCCTTCGCTTCAACTGAGCAGAAAACTTAATAGAAAGAATGGATTCTCTTTAAACGTAACCGATGTTTATTCCGATGTTGCGAAGGGGGATTTTGAAGCACTGTTATCTGGGTTAGCTGATACCATTGACTTATCAAACAGTTTTGACTTGATTGCCATTGATTACGAACTTGGAGACATCGATACAGGAGAAAAAATTGCCAAAAAGTTTAGGAACACTCTACCTTCAGCAGATATTCTGTTTTACAGTGGTAAACTATCCCCTGAGGACTTAAGGCTTTTAATAGCAAAAGAAAATGTAGATGGTATTAACTGTGTTGGACGTCAGGATTTAGTTAATGACATCTATACAGTCATTGAGAATATTATTAACAGATCTCATAAAATTAGTACGCTTCGAGGACTAATTCTTAACTCAGTTTGCGAAATGGATCATATGATCATCGAAATACTTTGCAAATATAGCGCTATCAGTGCAGTACATAACGACGAAGTTAAAAATAAAACCGTCGAACTAATTGCTCCAAGGCGTATACCATTACAAACCAGATTAAAAAATAATCCGATTGAAGAACTGCTGAAAAACAAGAACATGATGAGCGGAAAGCTATTTAGTGTTTTGGAAATTATTAAAGGAAATCTTGGGTTATCACAACAACAGCTATCCCTTTTGAATACATATCGGTCAAAGATACTAGATTTAAGAGGCTCTGCAGCTCATGCAAAAGAAGCGACCTGTCAGACTACTGGACAATCAATGTTAAAGTTTAAAAACGTAGAATATAAGCGCAATGATATTGATGAACTTTGTAGAACAATTGTCAGCCATGAAAAAAACATTCAATCAATATTGGAAGGTATGTAATTAAAGGGGGCGAAGTGCACTTAATGAACCGCTATGCGTTTCGTCAGTATTCCCTTAATGCACTTTGTTTGTTCTGGTCATTAAATTTTGACCATTTGTTTGTTGGTTAGAATGAATAAAGTAACTATAACTAATGACTATATTTAGAAATTAGTTAATACATGTAGAAACATTTAAAAATGTTTCTATTACGTATAATTAATTGCTATGCCAAGAGAATCTGATTTCATGCCTAAACCCGATGCGCCTAAAACGATGATCTTTAAGTCACCAAAAGATCTGAGTAAGTGGCTGCAAGCGAACCATGCCTCCGAAAGTGAACTTTTGATCAAGATGTTCAAGAAAGGATCTGGAATTCCGAGCGTGAACTGGAACGAAGTCGTGATTGAGTCGCTGTGCTGGGGGTGGA
>CBFCZY010000041.1:0-4088 GCA_965602905.1 uncultured bacterium
AAAACTGGGTTTGCACAGATGACAAGGGGCAGCTAGTGATGCACCCCGACCGCATCCCTGAAGAGGTGGTGAAGCATGGGGCAAGCTTACCCTGTGTGCAGCATAAATTAAAACTGGAAGCTGAAAATGCAGCGTCCCAAGGCCAGCCCAATGAAGATGAAAAACAAAATACAGACCAAGAAAAGGAATCAAAAACTGCAGAGCCTGCAATTAACCCAGAAGACTATTACATTGTAGGCTCAGGCTTTATGCCCAAACCAAACCTTGTACCTGTGGTCATTGCAGCGCGGCGTAAATATGGAGTTACCTTAAGCTTAAATGAAATTTTAGAGCTGAATAAACCACAAACAACAGCGTTAAAAGCTGGGGATAAAATAAATTTAGGGGTGGCCATGGGCAAAACAAAGTCAGCCAAGTTAGAAGCCTATGTAACCAAATATCTAAGTGGTGCCCGTTGGCATGGCGAGAAACTTCCAAAAACAGGTTTAGAGTCTCTAAAAGGTAATTTTAAAACCAACTTTACTGCCTTTGAAAGGTGGTTGAAACTAAATGGCTCATTTGATGAGGCTAGTAGATTTACTTTGAGACCGCCTGAGCGAGCTTGGCTCATGCACCATTCATGGCGCATTGCAGGTCAAAAACGAGTAAAGGCACTTGAATTTACTTACCCTCACTTCCCAGAGGATGAGCATGGATTAGGGATCATCTGGGACCACGGGGACGCAGCAACCAGCAAACAAAAAGCCCAAGAAATGGTGGAAAAATATGCCATTACCTATGAACCTGCTTTAAAAAGCCTCCATACTTTAGGCTTGGCTGTTGACTTTAAAATCGAAACTTTATCACCAGAGCCTCTGCTTACTTTGACCCAAGTGACCACCGAACAGGGCAAAAAGTTTTTTACAAATCTTAAAAAGGATGGCCCCAAGTTTGGACTCTTGCTGGAGCCCTCTCTTGCGAGTAAGAACCTATATTTAAATGATATTCCCTTTGAAATCATTGACCTTGATCCTAAAAATCCAAAGGTTAAGTTTCTTTTAAGGGGTAACCTCTCAGGGCCAAGATCAATTGCTTACAATAGGGACTTAATCACCTTGGCCAAGTACTTTTTTGCTGTGCACAAATTGAAAGACCCAGAACAAAAGGATTTTGTCCATTGGTCTGACAATGGTCACTAAATTTAATTGGATAGTAAAAATACCTCATTATCTAATATCTTCTCTCTCAGACCAAAAATAACAGTATTATGGCATTTTTTAGTGTCTGAGTGGTTGGTAAAGTTATCAAAGGGTATAAATTTGATTTTAGACAAATCGTTTTTTATTAAGCTTTGAAATCCAAACCACTTTTTAGCAGGGGGTTCAACCCATTGGATTCTCTGCTCAAAGTAGTATTTACGCAAAGCAATCAATTGTGCTTTTGGGTCAGGGTAGCGATCTTTACAGTAGCAAACCATATTGTCAAAAAAGCTATAGTTAAGGTCATAATAGGCTTCAATTCTTACTTTGTTCCTCTTTAAGTTTTCTCTGTAAACTGGGTGCAAGGGTCCGCGGCTTAATCGATCAAATTCATGAAGCACATCCACATTTTTAATGCTAATATTGTTACAAACGGTAAAGGCTTGGGTTTTTTGGTCTCCAGGTTCAAAAAGCTTTTTAAGAGCAAAAAACTCGTGGTCGCTCTTTTTTGTGCTGATGGCTGCTAGTTTATGGAAAACCCTATGGTCTAGTTTTAAATCATATGGGAGTTCCTGAGAAATGGTAGCAGGGAGGTTGCGAGGAGCATTACTATTGAATTGTTTGTATTGGTTCCAATGCATTGCCTCATCAACCTCGCCTGCAAAACGTTGGATCAAGTCTGCTGCATGCCAAAGCTCTGGTAGGTTTAATTTGCCGCTATTACAAACCTCTTGCCAAAGTTTTTTGTAATGTACAGTAAGATCATAATAACTAAATTCTTGCCACTTGCCATCCACATAGACTTGCATAGGAATATTAGGATTCCTCTTTTTTAAAATTATGTACGCTTTGAGGCCTTTTTTTAAGGCGATTTCCCATTCCTTTGCTTCAATCACGAAAGTAGGGAGATCAAATTCAGGCTTTGAATAGTCTTCAGGCGCATTGGCGATTTTACAGTAATCTGAGGCCTGTAGGTCTTTTAATAGTACTTCCTGCTCAGGGCTTCTTGGCTTTTCTTCCTCTGGTTCCCATTTTGGTGGCTCAGGCGGGGCAGGTAGCGGGGCCATTTGCGGCTCAATTTGAGGCTCCACTTTTTTTACCACTACCTTTTGCTTTTCTACCGCCCTTGCTTTTAACTCTTCCTTGGGATTTTCACAGGAAATAATTAAAAATAAGCTGGTAAAACATATCGATAGCCCTAAGGTACTCCTTAGTAGCTTGTTATAAAGGTTGTTGTTTCTCATGGTGACAATATCGCGCAATACTACGCATCTAGGGTTCAATATAATTAGCAATATCAAAGTTGAACTAATTACAAAAGGAAAACCTATTAAATGGGTGGATAACCTTTAATATCCTTAAAAACTGGCAAATCTTGCCCGCAGAGAGAAATCTAAAGCCTGCGGCTTTGTTTGGTCGGTCCGTTGTAAATGGTTTGAGTAAACTTCTAGTCTTCATTTACTCATCTTTTTATAAAAGTCTGCGGCTTTTATTTTGATGTTTTAGCCATTATTCCTCCTTTAAAGTCCTTCAAAATCTACCACGCCTCTTATGCTTTTATTCACTAAGAGAATGGATATATAGACAGCTTTCCAAAAAATATTATACCTTAAATTTACTCAAAAAAATGGGATTGCTCAAGGTACACAATGACGACAGGTGACAAAGCTAAAGGGAATGGGTGCGCATTGATATTTGTATTAATTCCTGCGGGCATTATTCTCATTGTTACTCTTTGGTCGTTTTTGGATTATTACATTTCAACAAACCCTCCCGACCAATACAAAACCTCTATTATTTTCCGTGGAAAACAGGGAATGAAGGTAGACTGCGGAAATCTAGAGAAATGCACGCCACGTGAAATGGTCATGGATTTTATGTATAACACCTATATCCGTTATGACGATTATTATAACGGCATAACCTTTTTTATTGAAGTTAAAAATAGAGAGCATAAAGAAGAAGCCTTACGGCTTCTTCAGATTGGCATTGACGAAGGTAAAATTTATACCGACGAGCAAAATTACCTAGTTACAGAGTAACCCCATTCTATCGGGTCCAACTTCATTCGCAACTCGATGGAGAAAGGGGTAAAGTCAGCAAAACGGCCTAGGGAAGTCAATAGTTCCAATGGGAGCACACGCCTACCTTTTTCAAAATTGAAATTATCGGTTAAAATTAGCTCATAGACCCCTGTTTTTGGGTTTGGGGTAGCTTTCCATGCCATTTTTCCGATTGCGCCGATCTGTGGAATATCCAATAACTTACTCCATTCGTCTTGTAGTAAATCCAAGGCAGGACTAAAAGAGAATGATCCCTGTAAAGGGTTGCCGAGTTGAAAATCTTCTTTAAGTTGAATTTTATCCTTAATCTCTTGTTTTACCTTCTGAAAGCTTACGCTGTTTAAAATCCATTGTCCCTCTTTGCTTTTCGGTTCAATTTTCCAAGTGGAAGCATTTTTCCCCCACCCACGTTGGTAAAAAGCTGCTGTTTGATCAAAGCCTAAAATGTGAAGGCTACCAATGACAAGGGCCTGCACAAATACCTCACTCCAAGAACCCCCTGTTTCTATTGGAAAATAAACCTTACCATTATGTTCTATTACCTCTTCTACTTTAAATGTCGCTCCCTTCTCAGCCTCAATTAAACCGTTAAAGCGTTTTACTACGGCCTCTAGGCTTTCTCCTTTTGCCCTTCGAATAAAGACATGCTCATTCCAGTCCCATTGAAATTGTTCTTTTTCCTTCTCAATTGCAGGCTGGTTAGCTTGCTTATCTGCTTTTGTTGGGGCCTTTTCTGGTAAGGGTTTATTCTTTTCTTCGCTCAAGTCCACTTCAGGGATAACCAGCTCATCGCCAGGATAAATATGTACAACTTCATTAGGGAGATATTTAATTTTGTCTGGGTTGG
>CBFCZY010000042.1:0-3371 GCA_965602905.1 uncultured bacterium
CTAGTGGTTGGCGGGCGCTTAGCCCACAAACCACAGCTAAAAACTACGATACTAAAAGACTAAGCTGTTACAAACTCAGTAATTTTTGCTGCAATGAAGTCTAACATTTCTTCTGACAAACCAGGATAGATCCCCACCCAAAAGGCATTGTTCATCACCAAGTCGGTATTTGGAAGGTCGCCAACCTTGCGGAATCTTTGGCCCACAAAATAAGGCTGGCGAGTTAGGTTTCCTGCAAAGAGTAACCTTGAGCCAATCTTGTGGCTGTCTAAAAACTTTAACAGGTCAACACGCTTGAACTTTACACCTTCTTTAATGGTGATGGGAAAACCAAACCAAGAAGGGTCACTCTTTGGGGTGGCTTCTGGCAAGATCAAAAATTCTTCTAAAGGTGCAAGCTTCGCTTTAAGGTAAGCAAAGTTGCTTTTTCTTGTGGCAGTAAAGCCTTCCAAGCGGTCCATTTGGGCCAAGCCACAGGCTGCCTGCATATCACTAATCTTGAGGTTATAACCTACATGGGAGTAGGTATATTTATGGTCGTAACCTTGGGGAAGGTCGCCCAATTGCCAATCAAATCTCTTGTTACAGGAGTTGTCTTCACCAGGCCCACAGTAGCAGTCTCGGCCCCAATCACGGAACGACTCAATGATGTTTTTTAGCTTCCGATCTTTGGTAAATACAGCGCCACCTTCACCCATGGTGATATGGTGTGCAGGGTAGAAACTTAACGTGCCAATATGGCCAAAGTTACCTACTTTTTTACCGTCATAAGTAGAGCCTAAAGCATCGCAGCAATCTTCAATAACCCAGAGGTCATGCTTGTTTGCAACTGCCATAACAGCGTCGATATCAAAGGGATTGCCCAAGGTATGAGCGAGCATAATGGCTTTGGTTTTATCTGTAATAGCAGCTTCAAGCTGGCTTACATCAATGTTGCAAGTCTTAGGGTCAACATCTACAAAAACAGGTGTTAGGTCGTACTGTAAAATGGGGTTTACTGTCGTTGGGAAACCTGCTGCCGCCGCAATGACTTCATCACCGGGCTTAAGGGCTTTGTCGCCCAGTTTAGGCGAGGTTAAAGCCGCAAAGGCCAAGAGGTTGGCAGAAGAACCTGAGTTTACAGACAGAGCATACTTTACACCTAGAAACTCAGTCAGTCGTTTCTCAAAGGCATCATTGAATCTACCTGTGGTCAACCATCCATCAAGGGAGGCATCCACCATATTTTTCAGTTCGCTTGCGCCTAAGACCTTTCCTGAAGGAGGCACAACAGAGCTGCCAGCCTCAAATGTTTTGGGGGCGTAAACTTGCTTAGCATATTGGTCAACCAAGCTGGCGATTTGCGATCGTATCTCATCAGGTGTCATCTTTTCCTTATCAATTATTCTGTGAATTTTGGTATTCTGTAATTTGGTCTAACGTAAAGGCTCTCATATCTTGCCCCGAGGTATAGGCTTTATACCAAGTGGTGATTTTTTCTAAGGTATCAAAAATACTCCACCTTGGGTGCCAATTCAATTGCATTCGGGCTTTGGAGGTATCCAATTTTAAATAGTGGGCTTCGTGAGGCTGAGGTTCGGAATCGAGTTTCCAGTTGGCACCTTCTCCCCAAAGTTGGATCAGTCGTTCTACAATCCACTCAACGGGTTTTGCGTCTTCGTCGGTAGGGCCAAAATTCCAACCTTCGGCGTAGTCCACACCCTTTTCATATAGCTCTTGGGCCAAAAACAAATAGCCACTCAAAGGCTCTAAGACATGTTGCCAAGGGCGAATCGCCGTGGGGCTGCGGATCACTACAGGTTTGCCCGCTAAAATGGAGTTCATAAAGTCAGGGATCAAGCGGTCTAAGGCCCAATCACCACCACCAATCACATTGCCAGCGCGCCCAGAGGCCACAGCAACGCCATGGGTTGCGTAGTCTTTTGGGTTAAAAAAGGATTTACGAAAAGAACTGGTCACCAACTCGGCGCAGCCTTTCGAATTGCTGTAAGGGTCGTAACCGCCCATGGGTTCATCTTCACGGTAACCCCAGTTCCATTCCTTATTGTCGTAACACTTGTCGCTGGTCACATTGATAAAGGCTTTCACCCCGCCTGTCTGGCGAACGGCCTCAAGGATGTTGACCGAGCCCATTACATTGACTTCGTAGGTTTCTACAGGATTATCGTAAGAGTAACGCACTAGCGCCTGGGCAGCCATGTGAATCACAATCTCAGGCTTGGCTTTGGCCATCAGAGTTTTCACCAACTCTAGATCACGAATATCACCAATGTTAGAGTCCATTCCTTGAGCCACGCCTGCAACTTCAAATAAACTGGGGTTAGAGGGTGGGTCTAATGCTAGACCTGTAACCTGCGCACCCATAGACTGTAACCAAAGGGAAATCCAAGAACCTTTAAAACCTGTGTGGCCTGTTAAGAATACTCTTTTACCAGACCAGAATTTTGCATCTACCATTTTTTCCAAGGGGCTTTACCTGCATCCCAGAGGGCTTCAAGGTATTGTTTGTCTCGCAGAGTGTCCATAGGTCGCCAAAAGCCACTGTGCTTGAAAGCCGAAAGCTGACCTTCCTTTGCAAGTTTTTCCATAGGCTCACTTTCCCAGGTGGTACGGTCGTCGGTAATGTAATCAATGACCTTCGGTGAAAGCACAAAATAACCACCGTTTATCCAGTTCCCATCACCTTCTGGTTTTTCTTGGAAACTAGAGACTTTATGATCATTAAATTTAATGACGCCAAATCTGCCTGGAGGTTGGGTCGCCGTTAAGGTCGCTAGTGTACCTTGGGCCTTATGAAAGGCGATTAGCTCTGTAATATTGATGTCGGCAACACCATCACCATAGGTAAAGCAGAAGTCTTCATCTTCTGTTAAATAGTCTTTTACCCTTTTTAGACGCCCACCTGTTAAGGTGTTGGCCCCTGTATCTATGAGGGTGACTTTCCAAGATTCCGCCGTGTTTTGGTGGATCTCCATCTTGTTATTTACCATATCAAAGGTAATGTCGGACTGGTGAAGGTAGTAATTAGAGAAGTACTCTTTAATCAGGTAGCCCTTGTAGCCTAAGCAAATAATAAACTCATTCACACCATGTTGAGAGTAACTTTTCATGATATGCCATAAAATGGGCTTACCACCAATTTCTACCATTGGTTTAGGGCGTGTACCTGTTTCTTCGGCGAGACGTGTACCTAGGCCACCAGCTAAAATTACTGCTTTCATATTGGTTTTTGTGAAAATGAGTTTTCAGTTTGATGGACAGTAAACCACTTCCAAATAAATGAAGAAGTGGGGCCTTCTCTCTTTGGAAAGGCATCTTTTTAATGCTGTCGCAATTCTCTTAGATTAAACAGATCTTTGAAATAGATCAAT